>DATMQI010000067.1:0-111342 GCA_035567135.1 Terriglobales bacterium | reverse complement strand
GCCAACCGCCGACTGGGAATATCTCTTGCGAGTCATCCAGGAACCACCTCGGAACGGGATAGCCGGCGCTACGGGCACGAGGAGCGCGGCTTCGAGCGATAGTACCTCCGTCTGGCGCTGGTGTCACGGAGAATGCGGCGGGGCCTTTCGCGGACTGTCAATGATGTGGCGGCTCGCTCAGGAATCGGGGTCGCGACTGACCTTTCGCCCCGCTGGGGCTCGGTCGTTTCCCACTTCTACCCACGGCTTGCGCCGTGGGCTGCATTCTGCCGCCGCTTCGCGGCTGTTGGGGGCGCCGCACCGTTCATCGATAGTTGAGTGATAGTTGAGTTACACGAGTTGAGCAACACGCACCCGTCTGGGATTCCATCCTATCTGTAAGGTGTTAGACTTTTAGGTTTTCTTAGCGCTTGCGGGAAGAAGGTCTCATGAACATTCAGCGGGTAGGAGTTGTCGGGGCGGGGACGATGGGCAATGGGATTGCGCATGTCTTGGCGCGCGGTGGCTACGGTGTGGTTCTGTGCGATGTGGAGCAGCGTTTTCTGGATCGGGGGCTTGAGGCCATCGGCAAGAACCTTGAACGGGAAGTGGCAAAGAACAAAATCTCCGCCGAAGACAAGGCGGCCGCACTCAAGCGTATCGAGCCAGTTATCGAGCGCGCGAAGCTTGGTGACTGCGATTTTGTGGTGGAAGCAGCTACGGAGAAGTTCGAGATCAAGTCAGAAATCTTTCGCGACCTCGACCGGCTTTGCCGGCCTGAAATCATTCTTGCCTCGAATACTTCGTCCATTTCCATTACCAAACTTGCAGCTGTGACCAAGCGGCCGGACAAAGTTATCGGGATGCACTTCTTCAATCCCGTGCCAGTGATGAAACTTGTGGAAGTCATCCGCGGGCTGGCTACCTCGAATGATACTTTCCATACGGTGCGCGATCTGGCGTTGAAGCTGGAGAAGACGCCGGTCGAGGTGAACGATGCCCCGGGATTTGTCTCGAACCGGGTGCTGATGCCGCTGCTGAACGAAGCCATGTATGCGGTGATGGAAGGTGTGGCTACGGCGGAGGCGGTGGACGAGGTTTTCAAGCTGGGGATGGCCCATCCTATGGGGCCGCTGACCCTGGCGGATTTCATCGGGCTCGACGTCTGCCTCGACATTATGCGCGTGCTGCAGGATGGTTTGGGCGATCCCAAGTACCGTCCGTGCCCGCTGCTGATCAAGATGGTGGACGCGGGCTGGCTGGGGAGGAAGAGCGGGCGGGGGTTTTATAAGTACTAGGATGCTGGTTCAAAGAAATGCCGATTGCGCTATGGCTTCGGATTGATCGGTGCGGAAGAGTCCGGAGCTGATCCCACGTGGCGATTAGGACTAGGCAAGCGTCCCTCAGGGGCTAAAGCCGCGTCTTTTGCGGCTCGATCGGCACGGCTGAAGCCGTGCCCTCCCGTCCCGAAAGAGCCCTAATAAAACGGCCCTTGTCAAACAGCGCTTATGAAACAGCCCTAGATCTTTTCCTCCGGGAACTCCAGCTCCAGGCCCAGCGGATCGGTGAAGCGGTTGGTCAGGTTGGCTAGTCCGACCAGCAGATGCAAGTCGACGATCTCCGCGTGGGAGAAATGCTTCTTCAACTTTTCGACATCGGCGTCCGTGATGTCGTGCGGGGTGCGGGTTAGCTTCTCCGCGTAGGCCAGGGCTGTCTGTTCTTTCTCGGTAAAGCGCGCGCAATTGCCGTCTTTGAGCGTCTTCCAGTCGTCTGCTGTCAATCCGACTCGCTTCGACGACGCTACGTGATGCTGCTGGCAGTAATGGCAGCCGTTGATGAAGGAGACGCGCAGGTAAATCATCTCGTAAAGTTTGCGGTCGAGCGATCTGCCTATGCTGGCGTAGAACGGCAGAAAATTCTTCAGCATTTCGGGCCGATGGGCTAGCGCCTTTTGCGCGTTGCCCGGTTTACCGCGCAGAGCTTTTTCGTAAATCTCTTTTACTTCGGGAGCGGCGTTTTCAGGTTCGATTAAAGAAATGCGTGCCATGAAACCTCGCAGAAAGATAGATTGCGCAGTCCGTATAATAAGGCAACAGTCGAGCGGACCGCATCGGGCCAGGTGTGTGTGTAAGGAGGGGCGAGTTCCATGAGATCAGGAATGGTCAATCCGTGAAGCTGCGGGTGAAAATCATCGGCGCGGGGCTGGCGGGATCGGAAGCGGCGTGGCAGTGCGCGCGGCGGGGCGTTGGTGTGGAACTTTGCGAGATGCGTCCCGTGCGCTCGACTGCGGCGCATCAGACCGGGGATTTCGCTGAACTCGTCTGCTCGAATTCGTTGAAGTCCGATAGCGAAAATACCGCGCCCTGGTTATTGAAAGAAGAAATGCGCCGAGCGGGATCCTTGCTGTTGGGAATTGCGCGGGAATGCGCTGTTCCCGCCGGGCACGCGCTGGCTGTGGATCGTACGGCGTTTGCCGCCCGCGTTACCGAAGCCATTGCGCGTGAGCCGTTGATCACGATCCGGCGCGAAGAAGTTGCACAGATCGACGAGCACGAAATCACGATTGTAGCTACTGGGCCGCTGACGTCAGACGCATTTTCGCGGGAGATCGGACGGCTGAGCGGGGCTTCCCACCTTTTTTTCTACGATTCCATCAGCCCGATTGTCGAAGCTGACTCCATCGATATGGCGAAGGTTTATCTGGCGGCACGCTATTACAAAGGCTCGGCTGACTACATCAATTGCCCCATGTCGAAAGAAGAATACGACCGCTTCTACGATGCGTTGCTGGCGGCGCAGTCGGTCGAAGAACGCGAGTGGGAGAAGCTGAATTATTTTGAAAGTTGTCTCCCGATTGAGGAGATCGGACGGCGCGGCCGCGACACGCTTCGCTTCGGCCCCATGAAGCCGGTCGGACTGAAAGATCCGCGCACCGGGCGCATTCCTTATGCAGCGGTACAGTTGCGGCAGGAAAATCTGCGGGCGGATTCTTACAACCTGGTCGGATTCCAGAACCATTTGAAATTCGGCGAGCAGGCCCGCGTCTTGCGTTTGATTCCTGGGCTTGAAAACGCACGCTTTCTGCGCTTTGGGCAGATCCATCGCAATACCTACATCAATGCGCCGACGCTGCTTTCGGAGACGTTGCAGATGAAGGAGCATCCGCGAGTTTTGTTTGCCGGGCAAATTTGTGGGGTTGAAGGATATGTGGAATCGATCGCAACTGGGCTTATGGCGGGGATTCAAGCGGCAGCCCTGGCTATGAGCGAGGATCCCGTTCCACCGCCACGGGCCAGCGCGTTTGGCTCGCTGACGCATTACATCACCCATGCCGACCCCAAGAAATTTCAGCCGGCCAATATAACATTTGATCTTCTGCCGCCGCTGGATCGGAAGGTTCGGGACCGCCAGGAGCGGCATCGCAGGCAATGCGAGTTAGCGCTAAAAGAATTCGAAGGTTGGATGGAAAAAGTGGCAACCGACCTATGGGCTGCAGAGCAAAGGCTCTAAACCACAAAGGACACGAAGGTAGACAAAGAAAGCCCGTCTAATTTCTGCAACAAAGTCCGCGCTTTTCCCGTATCACAAGAAGGACGTTACCTGGCTCCGCTTACGTTCAGCGGACAGGCGCGTCCAAATACCCGGATGGTCCTCAGCGATCTCATTGGCGATGTGCTGCGCACGCTTTGGTCACACAAGCTACGCACGTTCCTGACCATGTTCGGCATTGCCTGGGGGATCGTTTCGATTGTCCTCATGGTGGCAGCCGGGGAGGGGTTGCGAAAGGGTCAGGAGGACCAAGCCAGAACTCTGGGCAAGGATGTGATGATCGTTTTTCACGGCCGCACCAGCTTGCAGGTTGGCGGGACGCGGGCGGGGCGGACTGTGCACTGGGAAGATCCGGACGTGGCGGCGGTACAGGCCGACGCGCCGGATTGCCAATACGCCATTCCGGAACTGGAGCAGGAAGATGTCCGGGCGCACAGCAACTTCAACAATGCAGCCTTCCTGGTGACTGGTTCGCTGCCGCCGTTTCAGGAGATTCGTAGCCTCACGGTCGGACAGGGGCGTTTTTATGATTGGGAAGACACTCGCGAAGGCCGCCGCGTGGCATTCCTCGGTAGTGATGCCTCCAAGCAACTATTTCCTGGGCGAAATCCGGTGGGCGAGAACGTCTATCTGAACGCCTTCCCTTACGTCGTAATCGGAGTGATGGCGAAGAAGAAACAGGATTCCAGCTACGATGGTTGGGACGTGAACAAGATTTTCATTCCTTTTGGCGCCATGCGACGCGATTTTCCGGACAAGCCTCCAGGTACTCCGACGACCTTCGATGAGCTGCTGGTAACGCCGAAATCCGTGGAGCAGCACGAGAGTTGCAAACACGAAGTCCGGGCGGCGCTAGGGCACATGCACAATTTCGATCCTCGGGACAAAGAAGCTTGCCCCATCTGGGACACGGTGCAGGAGGCGCAAGCGTTCCGGCAGATGACGGATGGCATGAAGTACTTTCTGGGCGCTGTCGGCGTAGTGACCCTGCTTCTGGGTGGGTTGGGAGTGATGAACGTGATGATGGTCGCGGTGCGCGAGCGCACGCGCGAGATTGGCGTCCGCAAAGCTCTGGGGGCGCCGGCTCATACTATTTTGAGGCAATTCTTCCTCGAGGCGCTGCTGATCGCCGTTCTCAGTGGCGGGATTGGGTTGGGGGTGGCCTATGGAATCTGCTCGCTGGTCGATTTGCTGCCGATGCCCGACTTCTTCGCGGGACTGCTGCCGACGTGGAAGTCAGGGTTGATGGCTTGTGGGCTCCTGGGGGCTACAGCAGTGCTTTCCGCCTTATACCCCGCGCGGAAAGCAGCATCGGTGGATCCGATCGAAGCGTTGAGATTTGAAGCGGGGGGATAGAACGAGCATTAACCACAGAGGTCACGAAGGTGCACGAAGGAAACCTTGTGCCCCACGCAACGGGAGCTATGCTGATTGAGATCATCCGCGAAGCTTGGATTGCACTGAAGCGCAACACCACGCGCAGCCTGCTAACCATGCTGGGCATCGTTTGGGGCATCACGACGGTGACGCTGCTCATCGCTTATGGCAGCAGCTTCCGCAGAATCCTGGTCGGCGGGTTCGATGCATTTGGCAAAAGCGCCGTCATCTGCTGGCCGCAGCAAACCAGCGAACAACCCGGTGGACAGCGGGCAGGTAAGAAAGTCGTGTTCCAGCAAGCCGATGTCGATATGGTGAAGGAAACCGCGCCTCTGGTGAAACACGTCTGCCTCGAGACTGTGCATCGCCCCGGTATCGCCTACGGTGATCGGATGGTGGGAACAGCGGCAGTTCGCGGCGTCTGCCCGGAATATGGAGAAATGCGCAACGAGGTTCCAGCCGAGGGGCGCTGGATTAATGCCAGTGACCAACTGGAGCGGCGGCGCGTGGCTTTTCTCGGGGGACGCATTCGGGAGCAATTGTTTAGTGGACGCCCAGCCGTGGGCGAGACAGTTACGATCGGCGGCGTGCGTTTTACAGTGATTGGCATCATGGCGCGGAAGATTCAGCTGAGCAATTACTTCAGCAGCGATGACGAGTCGGTCTGGATTCCTTATTCGGCGGCGGGTGATCTTTGGAATACGCGAGACGCGGCCGTTCTCATTTTTGCGCCCGTGGCGCCGCAGTTTGAAAAGAAAGCGATGGCGCAGGTGCTCGCGGCGGTCGCAACACGACAGCAGTTCTCTCCGACCGATCCGAAGGCAATTCAGATGTTCGGGCGCGACGAGTTCCGTCCGGTCATTGACGCCCTGACCATTGGATTGCAAGTACTGCTTACGTTTGTCGGAACCCTAACTCTGGGCATTGGCGGCGTGGGTGTGATGAACATCATGCTGGTTTCTGTCGATGAGCGCATCCGTGAGATTGGCCTGCGCCGCGCTCTGGGGGCGAGGAAACGTCACATCAAGTTCCAGTTTCTGGCTGAGACGCTGCTGATTATGATGTTGGGCGGCGCGATCGGCGTATTGCTGTCATATGCCATCGCTGCCGCCGTTGGCACCTTGCCGCTGATGGGACCGCTATTTGAAGACGAATCCGGCAAGGGCGACATCCATCTGCAAATCTCGTTAATGACGGTGACGCTTTCCACCTTGGTGTTGCTTGTCGTTGGTGTGATTAGCGGATTGGTGCCGGCGCTGCGCGCGTCGAAACTGGATCCGGTGGAGGCGTTAAGGTACGAATAGGCGACGAGCCACGGATTAAACCGATCTACAGAGTCTAGAGAAAATCATCCGCGTCGCTAATCTGGAAAAGGCACGCCAGACCCCGATTGCTTCAGCACCGGCCCTTTCCTATCGTTGCCGCGTCTTTGCCCGGCAGCGGAGCAGCTTCTGCCCGTCAACTGCACGGTCGTCGCATTGAAAATCGAATTCGAAGTGGTCACGTTTCCGCTAACGCTAGGGTCTACCAGAATTCCAGCACAGGCTTCGTTCACTGTGTTCTTGGTGACGGTATTGTTATTTGCGCCGCAGGCCAGGTTGACTCCGCTCTCGGCACTCGCACTGATGGTGTTGCCCTGCACCATATTGTTGTTGCTACAAAGGTAAATGCCGTCAATCCTGCTTCCTAGCATCGTGTTCTGTGTGGCCGAGCCGTTGTCGGCATCGAAATTGGGATTAGGTATGAACTTGATTCCGTAAGCATTGTTCCCCAGAGTATTTCCAGTAATCTGAGCCCCATGCGTACCTTGTACGAGAATTCCTGCTGAGCCCCCCGCAGACAGTCCGGAGTTGTTTACAATCGAGTTTCTGGAAACCAGGCCAGTGGCGCCATCGAGCATCCAGATGCCAATAGTGGCCACGTCTTTAATTGGGCCGGGGCCAGAAACGGAATTGTTCTTGATCGTAATCGTGGCAAAGGCAAGTTGCGCCAAAATACCCACCTGGTCGTAGGATCGAGCACTGCTGTTCTCAACTACGACACTGACATTGGTGCCGCCATTGACTCGAATGCCAAAGCCGGTGTTACAATCTTTGCCCCCGACCGTTGCTATCTGATTGCGAGTCGCCACATGATTCACGCTCCCGCTGGCATCTCTGAAATAAACGCCTTCAAACAAAGTTCCACAGCCGAGCAGGTTATGGCTGGCGTCAACGGTCAGATTCTCAATGGTCACCGGACCGGCGGTGATCGAATTCACAAAAACTTGGGGAGCTGTGAAGGTTCCTTGTAGCACCTTGAGCCCCGTCGCAGGTGGTATCACTACGGCTGCGTCCCGGTTTCCGCTCTGCACCCCACGCAGGGTGAGCGGTTGGGTGATGGTGACCTGCTCGGGATAACTTCCCGGGCAAACCAGCACCGTGCCGCCGGAGGCCACGGCGTTCACGGCCTCCTGGATTGTGGTGTACACCGGCACCTTTTTATGCAGACAACTCTTACCATTTGCGTTCACTTGCACGATGTTGCTTGCCGCAACGCAACACATCGGCAGTCCCAGGGCTATTACTGCCGATGCAATTGAAATACGCAAGCTCGGTGTGAGCATAAGATACTCCACAATTCAGCGATCTTCGTTCCCGGGGAAAGTCAGCCGATTGCTGGGTCAGGTTCTTCGTTTCAGGGTATGGGAACCCAATTTCGCGGTCTTGCTGCTTTCCAGGGAAAGCCGCAGATGAAAACCGCGTGTGTCGAGGGCAAGTCTGCGCCTGGTTGGACGCCCTGTCAAGCGCCAATCGTTGGCCCGCTCCTGTTTCCCACGGCAGCTTTGGTTTTTCTCATCCGCTCTCTCTGGCCATCTGGAAACATTGTTGCGCTCAATGCTATCAAGAGCGGACGGCTGTTTTCGGTTTGGCCTCGATCGACAAATATCATTTGACCCGACTGCTGGTTAGCGGTACCTTGCTGCCAGTTCCCGAAGGACTTTGCGAGGTGCGTGCTTGCCGATTTCTGCAATCGATGCTATTGGTCCCGCCTTCCAGCACACCAAACAGCAGCTTTTTCAGCCGTTCCGCGCGGCGCAGTGGGCGAAGCTTGCGCTGGTGGGTTTTCTTTCGGGTGAACTCAGCTCCGGGGGATGCAATGGGGGCAGCTTCCGGTTGCCGTCCCATCCGGACGGTGGCCGTCGTATTGCGGATATGGGTTTGCCTAACATTGATCCCGTGCTGTTTGCGGTGCTAATCGCGCTGCTCATCGTTCTCGGAATCGTATTCTGGATACTGTTCCTCTACGTGAGCAGCGTAATGCGCTTCATTCTGTTTGATAGCGTAGTCGCCAAGCAATGCGAAATCCGGCGCAGCTGGGTTCGTCGGCACGGGGTTGGGTTACGCTACTTCGTGTGGCAAATTCTTTTTGCGTTGGCGATGGGTGTCGGCCTAACTGTACTGGTTGGAATTCCGGCTGCACTTGCGTTGGCTGCGGGTTGGCTTCAGGCTCCCAAACAGCACATGGTTCCACTTATCCTTGGCGGCATGCTTTTGTTCTTTGTGGTGATGGGCTTCGTTTTACTCTCGCTGGTGGTTCACGTTTTTACCAAGGACTTCGTGGTGCCAGAGATGGCCCTCGAGAACATCAGCGCTATCGAAGGATGGCGGCGCCTGTTGCCCATGTTGCAGGCGGAAAAGGGCAGCTATGCCGGCTATATCGGCATGAAGATCGTCATGGCGATTGGAGCTTCAGTGGTAATTGGGATTGTCACGTTTATTGTGCTCCTTATTTTCCTGATCCCGGTTGGCGGTTTTGGTTTTGTCGCGGTAGTGTTGGGAAAGACTGCCGGTCTAACTTGGAATTTGTACACGATTACACTGGCGATCGTCGTGGGATGCATGGTGCTCGCGGTGCTTCTGTACGTGATATCTCTGATCTCGGTACCTGCGATCGTGTTCTTTCCGGCGTATTCTATCTACTTCTTCGCATCGCGCTATCCGGCGCTGGACGCGCTCCTGCGTCCGCCACTACCCGTGACTCCGCCGGTTCCAGCAGTGATGCCGTTGCCACCACCAGAGCCGGTTGGATAGAGCCTACGTTGAAACATGCGGTCATCCCACGAATCAACTTGTCACTCCGAAGAATATCCAATGTCATCCCGAAGCAACGCGAGGGATCCAGGTTCTTGCCTGCACTCATCAGTATTGCCGTCACAGGCAGAGACTTAGATCCCTCGCGTTGCTTCGGGATGACAGTCTAATGAATAAAAGATGACAGCTTGATAAACAAAAGATGACAGCTTCTTAATGAAAAGTACTCAGATGCTAATGTTACTGTTTGCCACGATCGTGCATCCATAGAGAAGCATCACCCATGATGCGCTTGAAATCGGGTCATCGGCCCGTCAAACTGCTTACGCAACTCAGGAAAGCACGATGAAGCATGGGCATTGTTCATGTTCCTCCGGGGTAAAAAATAAACCAGCGGCAGCCTTCCCATTTTCTATTTTGCGACGTGGTGATTGTAATACGCGAGGAATGACTATCTGGGCTCGAACGTTCCTGGTCTGCGTGGCCGTGTTTGTTCCCGCATGTGCTTCACTGTTGCTCTCACAGACCCTGAAGTACGCAAAACCTCCCGACGCAAAGAAGGGCGAAGTCATTTATAAGAACGGCTGCATCGCGTGCCATGGCAGCACCGGGAAGGGGGCGCCACAGACCAGCATCGAATTCGTGTTGCCCGACACCTTTCCTGATTTCACGCGATGCGATCAGACGACGGCCGAAACGAATTTGGCATACAAAGACGTGGTCGTCCATGGGGGGCCGGCACGCGGATTGTCCCAGATCATGCCGGCATTTGGCGATTTGCTGACATCGGAACAGATAGACGACGTAATCGCATACATGCGCGAGTTCTGCACCGACAAACGCTGGCCACGCGGAGAACTAAACCTGCCGCGGGCCTTGGTGACGGAGAAGGCGTATCCGGAAGACGAGGTCGTGATTTCGACCGCAATGAACGTCACCGGGGCGCCGGGTCTAACCACCGACATCATCCATGAGCAACGATTCGGCATCAACAATCAGATCGAAATTGACGTGCCGGTCAACTCCCAGGATCAGAACCACGCCTGGAATAGCGGCTTGGGGGACATTACGTTCGCAGTGAAGCGAGTCATGTTCTCGAGTCTGCGTACCGGATCCATTTTGGCTTTGCAGGGCGGAGTACTCGCTCCCACTGGCAATAACCAACGTGGATTTGGCAACGGCACCACAACATTCGAACCCTTTGCCGCATTCGACCAGCTCTTTCCCACGAATACATTCCTGCAATTTCAGTTGGGGGCCGATTTGCCTCATCGTACGGATATCGCGCCGCAAAGCCTGTTCTGGCGGGCGGCAATCGGGCAGACGCTCGCAGGGGACCATCGTTTAGGACGATTGTGGTCGCCTATGGTTGAGTTTCTCGCCGTTCGCGACCTTAAAGATGGCGCGAAAACGAATTGGGACGTCCTGCCGGAGATCCAAGTCACGATTAGTGCCCGCCAGCATGTGCGCTTCGACCTCGGAGTCCGCAACCCGGTGACGAACACTGCGGGGCGCGACAAACAACTGGTGTTCTACCTGCTTTGGGATTGGGCGGATGGAAAGCTGTGGGAGGGCTGGAAATGACGTTGCGCTGGCCAGATTTACTGACGCTTTCAGCCGCACTGCTCGCGTTCTCGACGATGGCGCAAGCCGCTTCGAAGGACAAGAATCTGAAAACGGAGTTTCGCACATCGGACCGTTGCGTGGCCTGTCATAACGATTTGAAGACGAGTTCCGGCGAAGATATTTCTATTGGATTTCAGTGGCGGGCGAGCATCATGGCTAATTCCGCGCGCGACCCCTATTGGCAGGGGAGTGTGCGCCGGGAATCGATTGATCATCCTGAATCGCAGGCGAACATCGAAGATGAATGTTCGATCTGCCATATGCCCATCATCCACTTGACGGCGAAGTCGGAGGGGCGGAAGGCAAAGATTTCTGCGAATCTTCCAATATCTTCGACGGACCAGGAGCATCGCGGTGCGGCGGACGGAGTCTCGTGTGCTGTTTGTCATCAGATTGAGAAGGAGAGATTGGGCACGAACGAAGCAGACAATGGGAATGTTGTGATCGCAAGTGCGCAGAATAAAGACCAGCGGCCCGAGTACGGACCATTTGTGATCGATGCGGGGCATCGGCGCGTGATGCAGTCGTCGACCGGCGGCTTTGTGCCGGAAGAGGGCGATCAGATTCGCGAGTCGGCACTGTGCGGCAGTTGTCACACTTTGAAAACGAAAGCATTGGGACCGGAAGGAAAAGAAATTGGCAGCCTGCCCGAGCAGATGCCGTACCAGGAATGGCTGCACAGCGACTATCCTGGCAAACAAACGTGCCAATCGTGCCACATGCCCGAAGTACAGGAAGCGGTGCCGATCACGGCTTTGTATGGGCCGCCGCGTGTGGGCATGCATCGTCACGAATTTATTGGCGGAAACTTCTTTTTGCAGCGAATTTTGAACGGCCACCGGGATGACCTCGGCGTGACCGCGCTGCCGCCGGAACTTTCGGTCGCCGCCGACCGGACGGTCAGCTTTCTGCAGACGCAATCCGCGCGGGTGAGCATTCGCAACTTGCAGACCACAGCCGAAGGGTTGTCGATGGACGTGCTGGTCGAGAACCTCACCGGACATAAACTTCCGACGGCCTATCCGTCGCGCCGAGCGTGGCTGCACGTAGTGCTGCGCGACAGTGGAGGACGAACCGTTTTCGAATCGGGTGCGCTCAATCCGGATGGTTCCATCGTCGGCAATGACAACGATGCGGACCCATTGCGATTTGAGCCGCATTATCGCGAGATCAATAGTCCGGAGCAGGTGCAGATTTTTGAGCCGATTCTGAAGGACGGGCAGGGAAGAGTGACCACGGGACTTTTGTCGGCGATCGGATATCTGAAAGACAGCCGCATCCTGCCCAGCGGATTCGATAAGAAAACGGCCGAACCCGACATCTCCGTTGTCGGCGAGGCCGCCGATGATCCCGACTTCAACGATAAAGGCGCGCTTACTCGCTATGTGATCAAGACGGGTAATGCAGTGGGACCTTTCCACGTGGAAGCGGAACTCTGGTATCAGCCTATCGGTTTCCGCTGGGCGCATAATCTCGCACCGTACCAAGCGATGGAGCCGCAGCGGTTCGTCGGATATTACGAAGCTGCGGCAGGACATTCGGCTATCGTGCTGGCGAGGGCAGAAGCGAACCGCTGATTTAACTGCGGAAAACTGAGTGTTCTAAGAACAGTGGCTGCCGATGTAATCGGCTAGGCTACTTGGTTCAATGCTGCGCACCTGGTTCGGAAGAAGGCGGAGCCTGACCGGGGACTTCTACCTTCTGATAGCCCACGGGGATTTGGAATACGGATTCTGGCACACTGGATTGGACAACCTCGGTAATCTCCACCAGACTACGCCCCCCGAACTCTCCATTTGAGTAGATCTCCACAATACGTTTCAGCGGAAGCCCTTTAAGTTTCTTGTAGTCCATTAGATCATCCAATTCATCAATGCCGCTTGTTTGCTGCGTGAGCATATTCAAATAAGAAGCCGGATTAGGAATGGAGGGCGCGGTCCAGAATTCCTCAATTGCAACAAAATTCGAGGTTTGATCGCCTTCGTGGTCAGTGAATGAGATTTTAATTTTGTAGTGGCGAGTGGGATAACCTGCGATCGTTCCGCCGTCTTCATCAACTGCTAATTCTTCCAGCTTGGAGTTCTCGATACGCAGCTGCTTTTGTGCAGCTTTCCCTTTTAGCAGCTTCCTGTACTCTTCGCGAATGAACTGAAAGTATGCCTCCTTCTGATCCACAATCAACATCAGCTGTTCACCACTGTCAGCAGCGATAATCGTGAAGCCCGGTGGCATACTAGGATCGTCACTGCTTTCAATCACGAACTTTGCTTTGTCATCCGTGGCCCACACTTGGAAGCTCGATTCTTTCCCAAACTTATCCATGTGCGCACGGTAGGTGAGCCCAGCACTTGCGGGCACTGTAAACAGCAGCACGAGGCCGAGGGCCAGCCACTTTGCAGAACTTATCATGGCGGGTGCAATTCTACTCCAGTACGCGGACGGCCGATTCAATCCCGCGCCCGGTTCTTGATCCAAATCGGGGAACCAACGAATCCGAACGCCTTGCGGAGTTGGTTTTCAAGAAAGCGCTGATAGGAAAAATGCAGCTTCACCTTGCGGTTGGTGAAGAGGACAAACGTTGGCGGGGAGACTCCCGCTTGCGTCATGTAATAGATTTTGACCTGCTGGCGTGCCGGGACTGAAGCTCGCTCGAAATCGACATACTTAAGGAAACGGTTCATTTCGGCGGTCGGAATGCGCTTTCTCCGCTCCGACGCAACTTCTTCCAACGTGTGCAAGATTTTATCGGTGCCTTGGCCTGTGGCTGCTGACACAAACAGCACTGGCGCGTAGCTCAGGAATTTGAGGTCGTACCGCACTCTTTGTTCGTACGCCTCGCGATCAGCCGGACTCTTGCTTTCGCGAATGCGGGTCGCTTTTGACTCTCGCCCAGCTTTCTTCTGGCCGCTCGTGACCAGGTCCCACTTGTTCACGATGACGATGACGGAGCGGCCGCTTTCATGCGCGTACCCGGCAATAGTGGCGTCGAGCGCGTTCACGCCCTCAGTGGCGTCAATTACAAGCAGCGCGATGTCGGCGGCATCGAGGTGCTTGCGCGCCATCACCACGGAAAGCTTTTCCGCCATCAGATGCGTTTTGCCCTTGCGCCGGATTCCGGCGGTGTCAATGAAGCGAAAACTCTTGCCATTAATTTCGACAACTTCATCAACGGCATCGCGAGTTGTGCCGGGGATCGGCGAAACGATGGAGCGAGAAGTTCCCGTGAGCCGGTTCAGTAGCGTCGACTTCCCCACGTTGGGATGCCCGATAATCGCAACTTTGACTTCCTTGGGCTCGGGGGCAACTTCGGTTTCCGGTACATCCTCCGCCTCCACACCAGGTTCAGAGGTCTCCGCTTCAGTTGTTTCGATGTCTGCAGTTTCCAGTCCGAGAGCTTCAAAGACTGCTTCGAGAACGTCGTCCACCCCGCGCCCATGTTCGGCGGAGATCGGAAACAACTTTCTAATTCCCAGGCGATGGAATTCGTCGGTGAGCGATTGTTGTTTGTCGCTGTCAATCTTATTGACCGCAAGAAACAGCGGCTTGCCGCCGCGCAGCAGCAAACGGGCGAGGTCGAGATCGGGTGCTGTGAGTTCACTGCGTCCGTCGACTACCAGAATTATGGCGTCAGCCTCCTGCAGCGCGACTTTGGCCTGGCGAAAAATTTCTGCCGGGATGAACTCTTTTTCGTCAGGTTCGATTCCGCCGGTGTCGACGATGCGCAGGCGGTGTCCGCGGAAGTGAGCTTCGCCGTAGAGGCGGTCGCGGGTGATCCCGGGCTCATCGCCTACAATGGCGCGCCGTGAGCCGACGATCCGATTGAATAGCGTGGATTTTCCAACGTTGGGCCGGCCGACAATGGCAATAGTGGGAACGCCAACCGTAGCCGGCGCGCTCATCGAGTTGGAATTGATTCGCGTCAAGGTCTACCAAGATTGCGTGCAGGGTTCGCACGCCAGGAGACGTAGCCAGCTACGTCTCTACAGGTGAATCAATGTAGAAACGTTGCTTGCAACGTTTCTGCCCTGCAGGCCCGGGGCTTATTATAGAGACTCTGTGGCTCCGACCCCTCAATCCGCTTCCTCCGTTGTCGCTGGTCTTAAGAAACAGGACGTCTCGCTCTACCAATTCTTTGCGCCCGGAGGCGTGCTCTCGCGCACCCACCCCGCCTATGAGTTTCGCCGCGGACAGCTTCAGATGGCGCAATCTGTCGAGCAGGCCCTCGCAGAAAAACGTCATCTCATCGTCGAAGCCGGCACCGGAACGGGTAAGACGCTAGCGTATCTCGTCCCCGTGATTCGCTCAGGCAAGCGCGTGATCATTTCGACCGGCACCAAGAACCTGCAGGAGCAGCTCTTTCACAAGGATATCCCTTTTCTTGAACAAGCGTTATTTCCTGACGGCGAAGGCCGGCTGAACGTTTGCTACATGAAAGGGCGCAGCAACTATCTGTGCCGTAAAAAACTTTATGACCTCACTGACCAGCCCGTGCTGAGTGGCCTGGAAGAGATCGAACACTACCGCGCCATCGCTGCGTGGGAGAAGACGACGCAGACCGGAGACCGGGCGGAACTCGCGGAACTGCCCGAGGCCAGCGCGCTGTGGCATAAGATCGACGCGCGCGCGGACACTTGCCTGGGCCAGAAATGCAGCTCGTGGGACAAGTGCTTCATCACGGAGATGCACCGCCGCGCAATGGAGAGCGACATCATCATCGTCAACCATCATCTGTTTTTCGCCGACCTTTCGATCAAGCAGCAGACCGAATACGCCCCGGATGCGGGCATTCTGCCGGAGGTGGGCGCAGTCATCTTCGACGAAGCGCACGAACTGGAAGATGTGGCTGGCAGCTACTTCGGCGTATCGGTGAGCAATGGACGGGTTGAAGAGCTGTGCCGAGATGTTGAAGCGTCGTTGCAGCGCAACCATATGCTTTCGTCGGCGATTTCGGGCGCGGTGAAAAGCCTGCGAGAACGCTCGATGTTTTTTTTCGCCTTGCTGCCCCAGGGCGAAGGCCGCTTCTCTTTCGAGAACCGACGCGATTTTCTGGAAGAAAACGGAGACGAGTTCACGGGATTGCAACAGTCGTTCACCCGGCTCGGCTCGGAACTGGAAAACCTGCCGTCCAAGCCGGAGGAAGTTCTAAACTTTGCAAGACGAGCGCAGGAACTGCAAGTCCAATTCGGTTTTCTGATGGAATCGGAAGACCCGAACACTGTCTTCTGGATCGAGCGGCGCCGCGGTGGCCGGGACAAATTCAATGTTTACTTGCAAGCCACACCGATCGATGTGGCGCCAATCTTGAAGACCTGTCTTTTCGACCAACTAGAATGTGCCGTGCTGACTTCGGCCACGCTCGCGGTGGGTGGTGGCTTCGAGTACATGCGGCGCCGGCTCGGTCTGGAGCACGCCAGAGAATCCGTTCTACCCTCTCATTTCGACTACGAAAATCAGGCGCTATTCTATGTACCCCCCGATCTTCCCGATCCGCGCACGCCGCAGTTCGCAGCCAAGGCGGCAGATTGCGTCCGGCGGTTGCTCGAGATCACGCGCGGCCGAGCCTTCGTATTGTTCACCAGCTACGCGCAGATGAATGACGTATATCAACGTTTACTCGGTGAGCTCGATTTCCCGATGCTCTTGCAAGGTGATGCGCCCAAAAGCACGCTGCTGGAGGAGTTCCGTCTGACGCCGAACGCCGTCCTGTTCGCAACTTCTTCGTTCTGGCAAGGCGTCGACGTGCAAGGAGAGCAGCTTAGTTGTGTGATCATCGATCGTCTGCCATTCGCCGTGCCCAGCGACCCGGTGGTCGCAGCGCGCGTGAAGTCCATCGACGCCGAAGGCGGCAACGCTTTCTTTCAATATCAGGTGCCGGCTGCGGTAATCACGTTGAAGCAAGGTTTTGGACGGCTGATCCGCTCGCTGCACGATCGTGGCTTGCTGGCGCTGCTGGACAATCGCATCTTGAAGAAAGCCTATGGAAGGACATTTATTGAGAGCCTGCCAAATTACCGTAAGACAACTGACTTGGCCGTCGTTGAGGAGTTCTTCGGAATAGTGTGAGGAAACTTTGAGGGGCCTGACGACGCACCCGCCAAATCACTGTCCCGAAGCTAGTACGTAAAGGACTGAATGTCGGTCACGCCCGAGTCCGGTCCATCGACGAATCCGCTGCGCTTGCTCGGATTCAGCGCGATGTGCACTGCAATCACGTTGAAAGTATTGTTGAAATTGAATCCGTTAAGGGTTTCTTTCAGATCGCCCTTGGTGTCATAAACGTAAATCGTACTGCCGCTGGACGCCGAACTCGAATTCTCCTGGGCGATCAGGAACAGCTTGTGGATGGGATCGAATTCGACATCCTGCCCGCTAAAAAATTGTTGCTCCCCTGAATTTGGTAACACCACCGTGAAGCCGGTCTCAGTCTTGAGATCATAAAATTCCACGGTGGCGTCATCTTCTGTCGTGGTAACCGCAATGCCGTCTGCTGCGTCGATCGCGATGCCATTGACGAAGCCGAATCCGATGCCGGTAAACTCTTTGAATGTGCCTTTGGTGAGATCGACCACACCGATGACGGGACGGCAGCCGAAGCATCCATTGCCGCCACCCATTACAGCCACATTGGTTTTGCTGTCGTATGCGATGGGCGGAGGTACGCTGCCAAAATTGTTGGAGTCCTTAATTTTGACTACTGGTCCGAAGGTATTCGCGGCCACGTTAGAGCTGAATACATACGGGATGAAGTTTCCGCTGTTGTCGTAGGCAAATACGGCGACGCTCGGAACTCCCTGGCTACGGCTCACGCTGGCTGGCATGATGATGTGCTGGGATCCAATGGGCGGAGTCCATAGACCCGTGAATTTGTTGGAATCGAGGGGATTCAAAGTTCTAAATATGCGCTTGACTACAAAGCCTCCTGCGACGTGCTCACGCTCGACCAGGCCCACGCTGTTGCCAACAACACCCATGGTGATGAAGTCGTCTTGAGTTTCGGTTTTTATCACGACCTTCAGAATTTTTCCGGTCCTCTGGTCAAAAGTTTCTACCGCGGCGTTGACACTGCCACCAGCCTCGCTCAACACGCCTTCGGTGCCGTTCTGATCGATGTCGAATCCAAAAATCTGACCGCCAAACTTGCTGTGGACTAGAATCTGGCCAGCCCCTGCAGAGGATTCTGGCTGGAATTCGTTTGTCTGTGCGAATACAGCGATGCCGGAGAACAGTACGATTAGACAGATGAATGAGTGGGCGGGAGCCGACAAATAGCGGCGAAAGCCGACCTCCGCCGCTGTGGGTTTAATTTCTGGAGTCAAGGGTGACGATTCCTTGCTTATATTTCGCATTTCATCTCCGCGTAGAATGGCGTTCCGGAAATTCCGGCCACACGAAATTACGCGAGGAATCTTTCATTTGTGTCACGTAATTGTCAGAAAATTGTAAACTTGAGGGCCGAACCATTCACTTTCCAAGCAGCACTGAAGCCAGGGAGGACACAGCCTTTTGCTTTTTGACAAAGCGATCCTGCAATCCGCAATCATTCGGATGCGGGAGACTGGCTTTACTAGTAACCAACCAAGCCCATTAATATGGCCATATTCGGCATCAAACAAAATGAAAGGGCACTGGATGCTCAAAAAAGCAGGACTTCTTGCGGCGGTATGGTTTCTATTTACTTCAGTGGGCGTCAGCCAGGACTACGGTCATTTCGACGCGAGCGTTAACGGGGCGGGCGTTTTCACCAAAGCATCGAGCGGGAACGGCGTTCAACAAACTGCAACCATTGGATCGGATTATTTCGGCACTTTCCGGTTCAGGTTCAAGCCCAAACACTCGCTGACATTTAATTACGGTCGCGCCAAGAATTCTCAGGTGTATCAGACCAACTTCGACTACCATGTCGCGACGTCCATTACGGAGTACAGCGGCGCCTATGTCTACAACCTATTCGAAAAGGGCAAATTCGAGCCATTTGTACTCGTGGGCGCCGGAGCGCTCAAGTTCTCTCCTCAGAGCACGTGGCTGGTTTTGCCTGATTTTGTCGCCGGCGTTCCCAACCGTGTGCAGATCAATCTGAATGCAGCCAAGCAGAACAACCTCGCGTATTTCTATGGCGGTGGAGTGGACTACCGCTTACCTTGGCGATTCGCGCTCCGGCTGCAGTATCGCGGACTTATTTACAATGCCCCTGATTTTAAAGTGAACGCGCTTTCGGGAAGCGCTGTGAATTTCTCGACGGGAAGCAAAGCCCACATGGCCGAGCCCTCGATCGGCCTGGTATTCAGGTTTTGAGCCACGGATCTGCGCGGATCACCATTCTGATCCGTGAAATCCGTGGCTGATCTTAGGAGTTCAGCGCTGCCTTGCGCAGCTTGCGGCTTTCCGCCAGCAATGCCATCGAGTGCATCAGGTTTTGCAGGGTCACAATGCCAATCAGGTGTTCGTCCTCAACCACGGGGATAATGCTGAGATTGCGGGCAGTCAGTTTGCGGAATGCCGAGGCCAGCGATTCCTTCTTCTGTGCGACTTCGAAAATACGGTTCATTACCGCCTGCACATATCCGTTCCCCTCGGCTCGCAGTGCCTGCAGGATCTTCTGTTTTGAGATGACGCCAACCATATCGCTGCCACGAATGACGGGGAAGTCGTCTTGCAGAGAATGCACCGCCTTCTCCAACGCATCTTCCAAAGTGTCGGCGGGAGAAAGCGTAGCAAAGTCGGTCAGCATAATATCTTCCAGGCGCACGGTTTCAAGCACCGACTGGAATACGGCCGAACGCTCTTCCAATTGCGCGGCAATGAAGAGGAAAAATCCAATCATGGTGAGCCAGATATTCCACAGCATGCCCACCAGCATGAACAGGGTCGCGAAGGCTTGGCCAATCGAAACCGCGCGCCGCGTGGCCCGGACAGGATCCATGCTGCGACTGAACAAAGCTCGCAGCACTCGGCCTCCGTCCATCGGATAAGCGGGCAGCAGATTGAATAATGCAAGTCCCAGGTTCGACCACACCAGGCTGCGGGGAAGGTTTCCAGAGTAAACGTACGGCTTCGTCCAAAGATGAACCTGAGGCGCCACAGCCAGCAGAACACTGGCCGCGACCACAGCAATAATGATATTGACCAAAGGCCCGGCGACGGCGATGCGGATATCCCGCTTCCACGTGAGCAGGCCCGGCTCGATAGGATGCTGCGTTTCATCCAGCAGCGTAACTCCGCCGATGGGCAGCAGGATGATAGCTTTGGCAGGAATGCCGGCACGCATGCTTACCATGGCATGACCCAATTCGTGTAATACGACACTGCCGAAGATGATTGCCACCAAAGCCAGGCCGCGGCCAGGGTTGCCTGCACCATGTGTCGTCGATTCCGTCAACCACACAAAAATGAGCAGAAAGAAGAATGTCAGATGAATCCGGAGTTCGACTCCGAATATGCGCCCCGCCGGAATGGACCAGTTTCTCATCTCGAAAACAGCAATGCCTTCCCTCTCTCTATTCTATATAGTTTAGACGCCGCGTTGGGGTCAGGAGATCCCCCACGGTAATCGAAGGTGCTGCGGCTGAAGTTGACTGCGTGGGACGGCCCCCATGTGTGATCGACCATGAGAGTAATTGCAGGAAAATTTCGTAGCCGGCGGCTGCAATCGCTCCCCGGCTTTGAACTTCGTCCTAGCGCCGATCGCTTGCGTGAGACCTTGTTCAACGTGCTCACGGCAGGAAATCCGGCGGCCCTTGAGGGTACGGTTTGGTTCGATCTTTACGCGGGCACGGGTGCGGTAGGCATTGAAGCGATGAGCCGCGGCGCAGCCATGGTTCACTTTGTGGAATCATCGGAGCGCGCGGCGCAGCTGATAAAACAAAACCTGGCGTCGCTCGGAATAGGAACAGGCTTTCAGATCTTGAAGCAGGATTCGAATCGCACCCTGCGCGGATTCGAGTCTGGCGGCCCAGTCGCAGACTTTATTTTTCTTGATCCTCCATACGACATGGAGGAAGCCTACCGGCAAACCTTGGAGACACTGGCAAAATCGCGTCTGCTAAAGCGCGAGAGCCTCGTCATCGCTGAACACCAGAAAAAGTTTGAGCCTGGAGATGTGTTTGGATCGCTACGTCGCCATCGAAAGCTGTTACAGGGCGATGCGGCACTGAGCTTTTATCGTCTGGCTCCCTCGACCTGATGTTCGTCCGGAACGCCCCCGAGGCCTGTGAGTGCGTTCACATCAGAATTTCATTGGTGCGACGGACAATCGGGTGCTGCATCTCTTGCAGATCGTTCTTCACCTGGTTAAGCCCGTAAACGCACTGCTCGAAATGATTCGATAAGCGGCCAAACAATGGCGCCACATTCGTGTATTCGAAATGCTCAAATTTGGAAACGATGTAGTAGCTCTCTTTGCCAGCTTTGATCCAGTCGACGAAATTCTCTGTCCGGCTACGCCGCAATCGGAAGTGATTGATGCTCTCCGGAAACATGCCAGCAAAGAACAGTGTGTAATCTCCAATGTGCTTACGAACCTGGCGCTCGCGATCGAAGGAAGGCGCAGGCCCGTATACAGGGTTGGATTCAGCCAACATCTCGCCGACATCGGTCACAGGCTGGTCAGCGCTGTTGCGAATCTTGAACAATTGCTCGACTTCGCAGAACTCCGCCATCAGATGTGATACGTAAGCCACGATCTGAGGGTCGCGAATCCCAATCTCCTCGGCATAGTGCCGGCCTATGAGCTCGGTAAACAGCTGTTGCAACGGATGCGATTCCGGAATCATTCTTCAGGGCCCCCGAACCCCGCTTCCCCAGCGGGTTCCTTCTGCTGCGCGATTTTTATCGCGTCTTCAACCAAAACACAAGTGACTTTTGTAAGTCACAGCTATCTACTTTTCTTATGGTGCGAAAGTTGGGCAAAAGGTTTCCCGGAGTTTCTGGCAGCCGTGGAGATCGACTGCTGATGGCTGCACGTTAGCCTCAAGTTACAATCACTGGTAGGAGGAAATTTGGTTTTTATGGAACGGCAAAACATTTCCAGTGGCGCTCCTTGGGAACCGGTCGTCGGTTACTCTCGTGCGGTTAAAGTTGGGTCTTACGTGCATGTGGCTGGAACAACCGCCACGGGCGCTGACGGCAAAGTCGTGGGCGTGGGCGACCCTTATGCCCAGACGGTGCAGATCTTAAGGAATATCGAGGCGGCTCTAAAGAAAGCCGGAGCTACCTTGAAAGATGTAGTTCGAACGCGGATGTTTGTCATCAACATTGCCGATTGGGAGAAGATCGGCAAGGCGCACGGGGAATACTTCCGCGACATTCGTCCGGCGACGACGATGATACAGGTCAGCGCACTGATTTCTCCGGAGATGCTGGTAGAAATTGAAGTCGATGCTGTGATTGACGCCTCCTAGAGTAGAATGCGCTGGGCATTGCAAAGCATTTGACCGCGTTGCATGGAGCGTGTGCATGAAAAACTGTTGGTGGATCTTTCTCCTTGCGGGTGTAATTTACAGTAGCGCTCAGGAAAACAACGGCATTCCGGTTCTGCATCCGTTCACCGTCATACGCGCCGGCACACTGATTGACGGCAAGTCCGATTCTCCTCGTCACAACCAGATCATTATCATCCGCGGCAACCGCATCGAGAGCATCTCCGACGCTGACGCCGCGAAGATACCAGCGGGAGCAGACGTCATCGATCTCTCCCATGCCACCGTGCTGCCCGGCCTGATCGATTCCCATACCCACATCTTCCTGCAAGGGGAGGAGCCTGCGCAGGGCGGATACGACGTCAACATCCTGAAATATCCGCTGGCATTGCGCGCGGCTCGAGCGACGGTCTCGGTGCGGCGCGCGTTGGAGCAGGGGTTTACCACGCTGCGCGACCTGGAGACGGAGGGCGCGGGCTACGGCGACGTCGGCATCAAAGAGGCCATCGAGGGCGGATACATTCCGGGGCCGCGGCTGTTCATCTCAACTCGCGCCATTTCTACGACCGGAGGCTATCCGCTCGAAGACTACGCTCCTGAGCTTGACATGCCCACGGGTGCGCAGCTCGTCGATGGTCCGGTCGAGGCTCGGAAAGCCGCTCGCGAGCAACTGTCGCATGGCGCCGACTGGATCAAGGTTTATATGACCCATCGCTCGTGGGTAGGGAAGAAGGGCGAATTGGTTTCTCAACCGACGCTGACAGTCGAGGAGCTGAAGGCGATCGTCGACGAAACCCATGGTTGGGGAAAGAAAGTTGCCTGCCATGCATATGGCGGTATCGGCTTGCATCGCGCTCTCGATGGCGGGTGCGACTCGATTGAACATGGACTCGATCTTGACGATGCAACCATTACCCAGATGGTCAAACAGGGAACCTGGTACTGTGCGACTCTGAGCGCGTATTACCACGATTGGGCTCCGGCAGATACTCCCGAAGGTCAGCGCGATCGCAAGCGCGCCTCGGTGCATGAGGTATCGTTCCCCAAGGCGCTACACGCGGGCGTAAAGATTGTCTTCGGCACTGACATCGGGGGCATTCCATGGAGCGAGCCCATCGCCCAGGAATTTCCTCACATGGTCGAGCTTGGCATGTCGCCGATGGATGCGATCCGGAGCGCCACTTCGCGTGCCGCTGAGATGCTCGATATGCAAGGGCAAATTGGCGTGATCGCTCCTGGTGCTTATGCGGACATCACTGCGGTAAGCGGTGATCCGGTGCGCGACATCAAGATCCTGCAAAGTGTCCAGTTCGTCATGAAGGACGGCAAGGTCTTCAGGAACGAAATCAAGTAGCCATTTCCAACCGGCACTGTTAATTAATCCACTTGACAGTTATTCGGCATGCGTCATAATGCCCGAATCGTTTTCGATCGCCCGCCGGGATAGCGCGGGTACGTTCCGGTTTTGCAGCGGAGGTGAGTATGAATGTGCTTAATCTGTGTGATCCCGAATCAGCAGCGGTGCCGGTAGAAGCCACTGTAGCGGACGCGATTCAAAAGATGCTGGACTTTCATGTGGGTGCGGTCGCAATTATTGACAGCGAGAGGCGAGTCGCTGGCATCTTCACCGAACGAGACGTGTTGCGCAAGTTTTCTTTGAGCGGACGTGATCCCGCGCAGACTCCGGTTCGCGAGCTGATGACGACGCCGGTCGAGTTGGCTACCTCGCAAACCGGCCCGGGCGAAGCCCTGGTCACCATGGTCGAACGCCATTTCCGGCATCTGCCCGTGGTGGATAACAACGGCAAGCTGCTGGGTATGCTTTCGATCCGAAACGTACTGGAATGGCGGATTGACGATTTAAGCCGCGAAGTGGGCTCGCTCGAACAGTACGTCAGCAACGACGCGCCCGGCGGAGACTAATGTAGGCGCGAGCGTCCGCGCTCGTGCGGGGCGCGGCAAGAACTCCACGCATTCGAGAGAAGAGCGATTCGTGGTGAATATATCAAGCCTACAATGGCGACACCATCCTCAGGCCTATCCAAAACCATTGCCATAGTGCGCATTGCCGCAGGGGTCTTTTTCATCCTGTTCGGGGAGTACAAACTTTCTGGTCCTGGCTTTGCGCATGGCGGATTTCAAGAATACCTCCATGGCTACATCGCGGGTGGCGCGGTCGGTTTCTACCGTCCGATTCTTGCCCGCATGGTGCTCCCTCACGCGGTGTTTCTCGGATATGGGGTTGGGGCAGTCGAGATGTTTATAGGAGTGTCGCTGGTTTTGGGGATATGGGTTCGTCCGGCCTCGGTGCTGGGCGGGCTGTTCATGTTGAACCTGGCGTTGGCCACCTGGTGGGAGCCCGGCCACGGTGTTCCGCTATGGCGCTATTTCGGCGCCGAGCTCGACAAACTCCCGCTACTTTTTCTCTTCATCATATTTTTCGTTTCTGACGCTGGGCGGGAGTGGGGATTGGATGGTCGTCTTCACAAGGCTGCCGGCGTGACGAGCAGGTTGTATTAACGGCATCGCCTCCCACCCTTGCAAAAGAACGCAAGGATGGGGCACCCTTTGTTTTAATGGGAGTAGAAAGAGCTGATCCGAGCAGGTTCCGGCAAATACGAAAGGCCGACTTTTCGGGCCGGCCTTTGGATGGAGCACGCCTGATAACTACTTTTTGGCGGGAGGGGCGATCGCGTCTTTGGTGGCTTTTGCTACGCGGAACTTTACTACGGTCTTGGCTTTGATCTGGATGGGTTCGCCGGTTTGCGGGTTGCGTCCCATCCGGGCCTTGCGATGAGCCTTCACCAGACGGCCCAGGCCGGGGATGACGAACACGCCATTCTTCTTGGTTTCTTTTACGGCGACGTCGGTCAGATGTTCAAGAAATGCGGCTGCGTGTTTGTTGTTGCTCTCAAGTTTCTCGGCCAGATGGCGAACGAGTTGGGTTTTGGTCATGCCTGAAGCCATGAATCCTCCTCTAAAGGGAACGTAGATTTTGCTGCGATGAAAGCCATCTTATCTCAAGTTGCTGTGGAAAAATAGCGTTTCAGCCGCATTTTATGCGGTTTTTCTCGTTTAGGAACCTCAAAAGCCTATAAATATCACGTTTTTTCGCGCATCAGCCCTCGCAACGGGCGCTCCCATGCAGTTTGCGCCCGCCTCGCGACTGCTGACGGGGCCATCGAGAGCGAATCGGTCTGCATGGGATAATGTTTGCAGGAGCTTAATTCGTGGCTTGTGCGATTTGCGAAAAGCGAAAAGAAAAACGTTTTTGCCCCGCTGTCCATGGACGTATTTGCCCGCAGTGTTGTGGCGAGCAACGCGAAGTGACGCTGGATTGTCCCAGCACCTGTGTCTATCTACAGCAGGCGCGGGAGCATGAAAGGCCGCGTCCCTTGCGGGAGTTGGATCAGGCAGACTTGTTTCCGCAGGTGGAAATCGGCGAGCAGTTCCTCTACCAGCATGAGCATCTGATCCTGGGTCTGAGCTATGCCTTGGCGAAAAGTGCTCAGGCGGATCGTGCAATCACCGACGCGGATCTGATTGCCGCGCTCACATCGATGGCCAGGACGCAAGAAACGCTGGTGAACTCCGGTCTGCACTATGAGACTCCGATCTCGAGCCTGAGCCGGCAAGCGGTTGTCGCCGAGTTGCATGAACTGCTGAAGGGGTATCGGGAGGTGGAACAAAAGCAGCTCGGTTACGGCAGGCTCCGCGATTCTGATGTGCTGGGTGCGCTTGTCTTCCTTGTACGCATGGGACACGCTCGCACTTCTGGGAGGCCGAAGTCGCGTGCTTTCGTGGATTTTGTCCTGGCGCAATTTTCAAAGCAGGATTCGGTCATTGCTGCACCCGAAGATGCCGGTAGCCGGATCATTATTCCTTAGAAAACTGGCCACGGATCTCACGGATTGGCATGGAAAGAAGAGAGAGGTCTTATTCGTGTTCATTCGTGCGATCCATAGCTTCGGTTTTAGGCAACCTGCGCACCGCCTGTCCTGGGGGCAGCGCATCACGGAGTTCTCTAATCGTTTGGTTGGTTACTGGATGGGGTGCGTCGGGTGCGATCTCAGCCAGCGGTTCCAGGACGAAACGGCGCTGGGGCAAAGCCGGATGAGGGATGGTCAGCCCTGGATCGTCGACGATTTGGCTACCAAATAGCAGAATATCGATATCGATTATGCGTGGACCTTTTTTCTGTGCTCGCCGGCGGCCCAATTGCTGCTCGATCTCGAGGATGCCTGCGAGCAGTTGTTTCGGCGTCTTATCGGTATTCAGTGTGATCGCACAGTTTAGAAACCAAGGTTGGGTGGTAAATTCGACTGGTTCGGTTTCGTAGAAAGAGGAGACTGCCAGTACCTTGCCGAAGGCGCGCAGGCGGTCGATGGCGGTATTCAAATTAGCCGCACGCTCACCGACATTGGAGCCGAGCGAAAGATAGACGCGTTCGGGCACTCAATAGAGTTTGCGGTTTCCCGTCCTAAGTTTCCAGACAAATATTGAAACAGGTATCCAGATTAGGACTTGCCGCGTGTCCGCTTCTCCGGCACGCTTTAGAGAATACACATTGGTTCGAGTTCTTGCGAATAAAGCACGGGCGATGACGCCCGCGCGACATCACGTGAGGTGCAGAGCTACTATGCTTTCGATTCATGCCAGGATTGACCGGACGCAGCGGCTGCTTCGGATGCTGGAGGAGGATGCTCCGCTGCTGGCGGCCCGGGTTGCTCCATTGACGCCGGAGCGGCAGCAGTCCGCGAAAGACTACGCCGACCGTTTGAAGGCTCATGCCCGAGCCGAGCTTGAGAACTTGATCGAGGAAGGATCTTTCTGGGACTCGAACGATCCCACTCCGCAAGCCGCTGACTGATTTATCAGGCCATCTGTCCAGCCATGGCGTGGCTTGGCGGCATTGCGGCATCTTGCTGGTCGTCGACGGTGGTTTCCTCCCATAGCGTCTGATCACGCAGTAAGCGCGAGACTAGAGCCGTATGCATGGCATGGCCGGCGCGATCGGCTACGACGTTGCCGAGAATCTGTTTCCCTAAAAGCGCGAGGTCGCCAATGAGGTCGAGTACCTTGTGGCGCACGAATTCATCGGCAAAACGCAAGGGTGGATTCTCCACATCGTCTTTGGTGAGTACGACGCAGTTATCTCTTGAAGCCCCGCGGATCAAGCCCATATTACGCATTGCCTGTTCGTCCTGACGGGAGCCGAAGGTGCGGGCTGACGCAATCTCGCGAAAGTAATTGCCGTTCGCGAGTTCCACGCTGAAAGTTTCTTTGCCGATCAGCGGATGAGGAAAGTTGATGGTGTACGACACAGAATAAGTTTCTGCAGGATACACGGCGATGAACTTGTTGCCCTCGTGGAGCTCAAGCGCGTGGCGGATGCGGAGGTAGGTTCGCGGCCGGCGCTGCTTGCGAATTCCCGCCTGTTGGATCAATTCCACAAAAGGCCGCGCGCTCCCGTCGAGGATGGGCAGTTCCAGGTTATCCAGTTCGACGATGGCGTTATCAATGCCGGTCCCGATGAATGCCGAAAGCAAGTGCTCGGTCGTAGAAATCAGCACGCCCTTTTTCATCAGGCTGGTCGCGTAGCTGACACGGGCCACGTTGCGGCTAATGGCCTCAACCGCGAAACCGTCGAGATCGACACGGTGAAATACGATGCCTGCTCCCGCCGGAGCGGGCAGGATTCGCAAATGGACAGGAGCGCCGCTATGCAGACCGACTCCGGCGCACTCTACGGCCCCACGAATTGTTTGTTCGTGTCTCAGCCTTCGATTCTCTTATCTATTGTTAGATGAACATATTAGGGCCTGCGACCCTTCCCGTGGCTGTGGCAATTCAGCCACGGTTTGTGGGTATTTTGGCGTGCGCTGTGCGGCAGTTGCGGCACTTGCGCCCAATGCGCAGGTAGTGGTTACTCGAAAAGAAGCTGCAGGTCACTACTTGGGTGTCGCTTTATAAGGATCGTAGGTTGCGTCAGCGGCGAACATGGAGTCGCTCAGCCCCTTGTTATAGCTGACTGAGTTCAGGAATCGCTGGTTGGACATATCCCCATTATAGAAACGGGTCACGCTGAACGGAGTCATGACTCCCTGTACTGGACGATAGTTGTCGTAGACCTCGTCTTCGATGTTGCGCTCCTTGTCGGTTGGGTCGCGCCACGAGTAAGTCTTTTTCACTGGGAGATGCGTGCCGCTATCGATGTACAGGGTCACGCTTCGATTGTCGGTGTCCATGATCGTGATTTGTTCTGCGTCCTTTTGCGCGGCGACGGTATGGCCTTCGTAAAATAATGCGATGCCCGGTTGCGGCAGCCATTTGCGCAGTACCCAATCCAGAGAATATTCGCGGCGGCGCAGATAGTCGCTGACCGCCTTGGGGTCGTCGGAGCGGGTGCCTTTGTATGTGATCTCGAAACCCTTATCGCCACGGTATACGTACGCTACGTCGCGTTTCTTGGTGATCTCGATTCGCTCTTTGTCAGGAAATTTATAGAAACGCCAGAACAAGACGCCGACGCCCTCGGATTGTCCCAGATGAAAACCGTAGGTACGGCCTTCCTGGCTGACGTCTTGAATATTCAAGTAGGTGTTTCCGCCCAGGGCTTGAATCGCCTGATCGAGTAGGGTTTTGGCTTTGCGGGCGTTTTCCTGATCAATTGGTACGACTTGCGTCGAGGTTGAAGGCGCAGGGGGGCTTGCTTGCCCGAAGGCCAGTGCCAACAAGAAGAAAGCGGATATGAGATGTTTCATACTTCCCGCTGAATTAGACGCCGAAACACTCATTGTAGCTGCCCGAGTGCAGGGCGGACAGTCTTGTCCGCTGCTTTTGACTCTGATTTGTTTGATCTCGCTACATCAACATCAAAGGCAGCGGACAGCAGTGTCCACTCTACATTATCCAAGGAGTACTGCGCCGCCGTTTACGTTGAACACCTCGCCCGTGATAAAGCCGGCCTCTGGTGTACACAGAAACAGGATAGGAGCTGCGACTTCTTCGGGCTTAGCTACCCGTCCCAATGGAATGGTTGCGAAAATCGCTTCCCGGCTTTGTGGATTATTCAATGCAGACGCGGACATATCGGTATCGACCCAACCAGGCGCCACGCAATTCACATAAATGCCCTCCCGAGCCAGTTCAGTCGAGAGTCCCTTGACCATGCTGATCAGCGCGCCCTTGGTCGCGGCGTAGTCGCAGTGAAAGGCCTCGCCGCGCTGTCCTGCGGTTGAGCTTACCAACACGATGTGACCCGCCGCGGCAGCAGACTTATTTTGCTTCTTCATCTGCGCGACGGAATGCTTGATCAGTGCGAAGACACTGTCCAGGTTGATAGCGACTGTGCTGCGCCACTGCGAGTCAGCCATCTGATCAATGGGGACATCTTCGGCGGGCCAGACGCCGTGATTGGCCACGAGAATATCGAGCCGTCCGAAGTGGTCGACTGCGCTGGCCACCAGGCCCTGCGCCGTCTCCGTCCCGGAAAGATTGCAGGCGACGGCGGCACAATTGTCCGCGCCGACTTCTTTGACCAGCCGATCAGCCTGTTGTTTGGACTTCTCATAATTGAACAAGACTCGCGCACCCGCGGCTACGAACATCCGCACTGTTGCTGCGCCGATGCCCCGCGAACCGCCGGTGATGAGAGCGACCTTGGCAGAGAGCGATAGATTCATGTGTCCTAGTCTCGGGATTCAGATTCTAACTTGCAAGTTAGCATGCTGTATTCGGCCGGCTTAAAGATGCTGTCGAAAAACTCTCAGTGCCTAAGGGTTTGTTGAAACTCACGCTTGTGGCTCGCTTAAAGCGAGCTCTGGTATCAATCATTAGAGGTGTCCGGAACTTTTATTGAGTTGTTGAAAGGCGAATCCTTCCGACACGCGTGGAAACGCTGTGAAAAATTCCCGCTTCGTATCAGGGTATGCCGTCAGGCATAACGCTACTGGCAAGAAAAGATTCCGGCTTTAGCCGCGGGGTTCGACTCTCCTCGTCCAAGATTGAATACTCTGAACACGGGTCCGAGCTTGCGTTCAACTCCCCAAGTTCGACGAAGCCCTCTCGGTTTTCATTTGCCGCAGAAGAACTCGCACCAGCATGCCGTCGTAGCGGATGCCACTCAAGCGCTCCAACTCTGCTAACGCCTGGGCACTGCTTTTGGCAGGAGCGAACGAGCGTTCGGTGGTCATGTTGACGTAAGCGTCAGCGACAGCCAGAATACGCGACCAAAGGGGAATCTCCTCACCCCGAAGGCCTGCCGGATAACCCGTGCCGTCGAAGGATTCATGATGATGCTCGACCGCTTTTTGCAGAAACTCGCCGGCAGGCTGGGTAGCGACAATTTCGCCTCCCACCCGCGCATGCACTTTTACCAGATGAAATTCATCATCAGTCAGCGGTCCGGACTTGTTGAGAATCCTCTCGGGAACAAAGATCTTGCCCACGTCGTGAACCCGCGCGGCATAGCCCAGGTCATCGATTTCTTCGGCGGAGAGACCGAGCGCGCGGGCCACGAGATCAGCGTAGCGGGCCACTGCTTCGCCGTGTCCGGCGCCGTTCAGTTCGCGTGATTCGGCGGCACGAGACAGCGCCTCAATCGCTTCCCGCAGTATCTCGACGCTGCCTTCCTCGTTCTGGCTTTCCTGAACCAGTTTCTTCAGGGTGGTGAGGAGTTCCTCGAGATGCTCGGGTCCGGTGTGCTCGCGGTGCAGGAAGCCTTCGATGTAACCGGAGATCAGTTGCCGCTGCAAAGCGGCACTTTCGCTGTCTTCCGATTGATCGGCGGTGGAAACACGATCGCCACCCGCGTGCTTGGAAACGTACATCCCGGCGTCGGCCACTCGAATGATTTCTTCCGCCGTGAAGCCGTGCACCGGAAAGCTGGCCACGCCGAAACTCCCGGTGATGAAATGCTCTTGCAACATGGGATCAGTCGAGAGCCAAAGGCGGAGACGCTCGGCCAGCACCTGGGCCTGTTCCACGCCGGTTTCCGGCATCAGAATGATAAATTCATCGCCTCCGTAGCGCGCCACCACATTGGACTGCCGGCACTTCTGCTCCAGTAAGCGCCCCACGCGAGCGAGCACCAAGTCGCCCTCAAGATGCCCCAGCGTGTCATTAACTTCCTTGAACTTGTCGAGGTCAATCAGAACTACGGAGAAAGGCCGGCCGGAGCGGGAAGCCCGCTTCCATTCCGAACTGAGCGCTTCCCAGAAAAAACGGCGCGTCTTGATTCCGGTAAGGCCATCGGTAATCGCTGTTTGTTGCAGCTTTTGAAATACAAATGAATTGTGCAACGCCGTCGCCAGCAGGTCGGCGAGCGTATTCATGATCAACACATCTTCAGGTGAGAACGCATCCTCTTGCCGGCTCTCCACGTTAAGCACACCCAGCAAGGTCTCGCCGTAGGTAATCGGGATGCACAGCACAGCCCGCGAATCGGACAGCACGCCTTGCAGGTTGGCTTCGCCCGTGGTCTGCACAAGCGCACTCTCTCCGGTTCGCGCTACTCGTCCAAGAATTCCCTGGCCGAGCGGAATGCGCATGCCGAGAGCTTTGGCTGTAATGCCAGCTTCCGCCTTGATCTCAATGTCCTTGCGCACGTAGTCAAAAATGCCAATACCGATATGATCGAAGCGGAAATTCTTTTGGATGTGGCCGACAATTTCCAGGAGCATCTGCTCAGCGTCTTCACTGGAAATGGCAGTTTTAGAGATGCTGTTGAGAAACGCGAATTGGCGCGCACGGCGCTGTTCCTCCGCAAACAGGCGCGCATTCTCTACCGCGACTGACATTTGGCCCGCCACCGTCTGCAGTACTTCGAGGTCGCGTTGCTCGAAGACGTATTCGCGGTCGGTGCTCATAATGGCCATGACTCCCGCGGGTTTGCCGCCCTGCACGATGGGCGCGCCGCAGAAGCATTTGGATGGACGCGTCGGAATGTAGGTCGTGCCCAGACGTTCGCGAGCCTTCTCCAAATCGGATCGAATCAGCAGCGGTTGCCCGGTGCGGAGGATGTACTCGGTCAGACCGTTGTCAACTTTGCGAGAACGTTTCGGGCGAACCTGGCCCTTTTCCACTTCGAACTCGAAGCGGATATGCTCGCCTTCCTGAAAGGCCACGTAAAAGTCGCCAGTGTCAAAAATTTGTCCCAGCTCTTTGTAGACCGTGCGCAGGATCTCGTCCTGATCGAGACGGGAGCTGATGGCTTGCCCAATCTGAGTCAGGAGTTCGTATTCCTTGGTGCGGCGCTGGGCATCGTGCATGACCATGTAGTTCTCGAGGGTCAGCCCAATCTGCAACGCCAAACCGATCAACAGGCGCAGGTTCGAGGAACCAAACATGCGGCGCTCGGCGTGAGGAAAAATGATTACGCCGAAGTTGTGCTCTCGAGTCTGCAGGCTGACGGCAGTAATGTTGCGGATTTTTTCTTCCGCCACCACCTGGCGAAACTGCTCAAAGCGGGCGCCTGGAAAGGCCGGCAGCGGTTCCGACATCTCTGCGAAGTTGTGGAAAGTCACAAATCCGCCGCGCCGGTATGCCAGTTCGGCAATATATTCGCCGGCACCGCTCTTTTCCATCTTGCTGACCAGTTCCGGTGAAAATCCGCGTTGCACCGAAGGAAGAATGGCACGCCAGCGCTCGGAAATGTAGATCATCGCCCGGCCTTTGGGTAAAGGCGCCACCAGCCGGTCCAGGATGCTCTGCAGACTAGGTACGAGGTCTTCCGCTGAAAGCAGCCGCATCGGATCCACACCCAGCGTGGAGAACGCCAGCGCATTTTCCTGCACCGCATTGCGCTCGTTCTCAAACAGCACCATCACCATGGCGATGCCGAGCAGCATCTGCGGGATCGGGCCCAGGAAATGTCCCGCAGTTCCGAACATAGCCAGAGAGGGGTTGGGGACTTCTCCGAAAACCATCAGGACAGCCCACAGCGCCAGCGAAATTGCGAGAAATGTAAACGCGAGAGAATTCTTGCGGTGCGCGTAACGATAGAAATAAAAGGAGCAGTACAGAAGCACCACGCCTAAGCCAACGTCCAACGGCAGGTGTGGATTGGGCCGGGTTCCCGGAGGAAATACGCCGCCCGCGATCTGCGCGCGCAAATTCCATCCCGCCAGCACCATGCCCCCGACGCCCACGGCCACGTCATACCAGCGCAAGCGGAACTTCTGCCGTCCCATCAGTCGCGTCGAGACGAAGATGCACAGTGCCATGGCGATCAGCAGCAGGGAACTGAAAAATGAAACCAGTGCCGACGGCTCACGAAACACTACCCAGGCGTCCAGCGCGTAGTGCAGCGTGTACGCGGCCCAGCCCAGTTGCCAGGCGCGAAAGTATTGGTGCCGGCTTTGTTCGTAGAGGTAGGTAAACAGCAAGAAGAGCAACAGGGCAACCAGCCCTGGCCCCATGACCACGGTGATGAGAATGCTTTCCATAGTGCCGGAACAGATCCTTTTTCCGTCGACTACAATCGCTTATATTTAAGACGTTTTAGCATCCCAATGTTTTCACACCATCTTAGACAAAACAATAGTCTTTAGATGAGCAGGGGCGGTCTGGAATCGCCCCAAGAGTAACCTTCCGATGGTTACCTGCGATACTTGACGCGTCCTGCCCAGAGGGCAGCTTTCCTTTAGGAATCACTAAATCGTTTCAGCAGCGAGCTCGGGAAGCCCAGGCTTAGCACGGTGCGTTCCTCGGGTTCTTTGGGTTGCTGCCTCGTGCGGGCTCTTTCTCAGATGAGTTAATATTATCGGTTCCACAAGATTCTGCCCTCAAGTGGGTCGGTCCAAATAACCGACGTCTGGGCACTTCACGCGACGGGTGTCACACAGCGCCATAATAACCTATGAGTACCTTGAATCCCGAGACCGAAGCTGCCGCGAATGTCCCCGCCGAACCCCGGCCTTCGAACTTTATTCGCGACATTATTCTCGACGACCTGAAGACCAATAGATATGGCGGACGGGTGCAGACCCGTTTCCCTCCTGAGCCCAACGGCTATTTACACATCGGGCATGCTAAGGCAATCTGCCTCGATTTCGGCCTGGCCGCCGAGTTCGGCGGGCATACCAATCTGCGTTTCGACGACACAAATCCCGAGAAGGAAGACGTCGAGTATGTCGACTCCATCATGGCGGACGTCAAGTGGCTCGGCTTTGAATGGGACGGTCTCTTCTATGCCTCCGACTACTTCGACCAGCTATATGCGTGGGCGGTGCAACTCGTTAAGGCAGGGAAGGCGTATGTCGATGATTTAAGCGCGGACGAGATCCGCAAGTACCGCGGTACTCTGACCGAAGCCGGGAAGGACAGCCCATTCCGCAATCGATCAGTTGAAGAAAATCTGGCGCTGTTTGAGCGCATGCGCTCCGGGGAGTTTCCCGACGGCTCGCGAACTCTGCGGGCGAAAATCGACATGGCTTCGCCCAATTTCAATCTGCGCGATCCCGTGATGTACCGCATTCTTCACGCCGATCACCATCGTACCGGCAGCAAGTGGTGCATTTATCCTATGTACGATTTTGCTCATGGACAATCGGATTCGCTTGAGCGGGTCACGCATTCCATGTGTACGCTGGAGTTCGAAGACCATCGTCCGCTTTACAACTGGTTCATAAAAGAGTTGGGCATCTTTCCCTCGCAACAGATCGAATTTGACCGCCTCAACCTGACTTATACGCTGTTGAGCAAGCGCAAGCTGCTGCAGTTGGTACGCGAAGGCCGGGTGAGCGGTTGGGACGATCCGCGGATGCCCACGCTTTCCGGGATTCGGCGCCGCGGATACACCCCTGAAGCCATTCGCAACTTCAGCGGCGCCATCGGCGTGTCGAAGACTACCGGCTCGATCGAACTGGCAATGCTGGAGCACTTCGTTCGCGAGGACTTGAACAAGCGCGCTCCACGTGCCATGGCCGTGCTGCGCCCGTTGAAGGTTGTGATCGACAATTACCCGGAGAACCAGACCGAAGAAATGGACGCGGTGAATAATCCCGAAGATCCAAGTGCAGGCTCTCGTAAAGTGCCGTTCTCCGGCGTACTCTACATCGAGCAGGACGACTTCCGCGAGGTCCCCCCGCCGAAATATTTCCGGCTGTCCCCGGGGCGCGAGGTTCGCTTGCGCTACGGCTACTTCATCACCTGCAAGAGCGTCGTAAAGAATGACAAGGGGGAAGTGGTCGAAGTGCACTGCACTTACGATCCCGCGACCCGAGGTGGAAACGCTCCTCCGGACGGGCGCAAGGTGAAATCTACGATTCACTGGGTCTCGGCTGCCCATGCAGTCGACGCCGAGGTGCGGATTTACGAGAACCTCTTCAACCGGGGAGACCCCAATCAAACCGAAGCAGGCCAGGATTTTACCTCGAATCTCAATCCGAATTCGCTCGAAGTACTTGCTGACGCGAAACTCGAACCATCCCTGGCCAACCCCTCGCCCGGCAGTCGCTATCAGTTCGAGCGGCTGGGATATTTTTGCGTCGATCCCGATTCAAGGCCAGGAAAGCCAGTATTTAACCGCACCGTCGCGCTGAAAGATACGTGGGCCAAAATCGAGAAGAGAAAGTAGTCCGTCTAGAACGGGCACTGTCGCCCGCTGACGCGAAGTAGAAACGTGCGCGAATTATTTCAGATAGGCACGCACCAGACCAATCAGATCTTCTGCCAGCTCTGCAGGCGGCATTGCCGTTTTTTCGTTGGTTAACATGTGTAGACGAATGTGATCTTCGAGAACTTCAGCCATGAGGCTGTTGATCCCGCCGCGCACATTCGCCAAGAGCATCAAGACGTCGGCGCAGTCATCGTCCGTAGTTAGGGAACGTTCGATGGAGTCCACCTGCCCACGAATCCTCTTAATGCGAGCGATCAGCTTCTGCTTTTCTCTTTCAAGATGCGACATTTTTCCTTGCCTATACCCTAGGGGGATATGATATAAAAGTTGAGTCGAGATTCCCAATGGGGACTCAACGGAGAATTATAGAAGGACTATGAACATAGGATCTGCGCAAGACCCTCCGAGTAGCCGAGGGTTCGACATGTGCTGCTGAAGAGCGTTCTGGAAGAACCACCCAGCCTTTTGTAGGCGCCTCCTCCTCGCTCCTCACAGTATTTGACCTGTGACGTGAGCGAGCGAATCCGCCGAAGATACTCGGCCTGACTCACTCCTCCTAATTCATTTTTATCGAGACCGTGATTCGGACGCCGGAAACCGTGCGACGTTCAACCAGGATACGTGTCTCCAGAGGAGGAACAATGACGAACACTTTCATTCCAACCTTGAGCCCTCAACCACTCTATTGCGTCTGGATCAAGACGGGGAATCCGTCGCGGCCGCTAGAGTGTGTATGGATCGATCCCCAACTCCGAAGCTATCAGTCCTATCGCGGGCAAAACACAATGCAGACTTCAGAGGATTGAGGGAACTCCAGATGGCCAGAAGAAGTTTTGTTTCCCTAATTCAGTATGAAAATTCACGGATCGTCTGGCCGCAAATGCTTAGCCGCATAACCGCTAGTGTCCCTGATCAAATCTCGAACAAGAGTTCTAGATGGACAAGGATTACAATGTGTGGCGGAGTGTGAGGAGCCCGATGCAAAGCACCCAAATACCAGGAGATAGCGTGTCCCAAAGCGATCGATATCCCCTTGCCGCCTGGTGTACGGCGTCGCAAGCCTTCCGCTTGGCACCCCTGTCGAGCTCCAAATCATTTTCGAGGTTGAGAGTCAGAGAGGTTTGTGCAGGGTCGGCAGCCAACTGACGGCGGTATACCCAAATCAAGACTCTCTTATCAATGATTGGTTTGCGGAAACAACTTGGTCTGAGTGTTGCATGAAGATAACCGCCAATGTCGACAGCGAACGCTTTCAGAACGGCTCAGACAAGTATGCCGCTTACCTCGCGACGCCTGAGGGCCGGTTGCGCTCCGACTTGGCATTTGCCAACCTGCAGGATTTTCTTCCCCTGCAGGCCAAACCTTCGTTGTCTGCGCTTGATCTCGGGTGCGGGACGGGAGCGGCTGCCGTTCGCTTGGCGCGACTTGGAATTCACGTCACCCTGCTGGATTCCTCTCCAGCGATGCTGGATATCGCGAAGCGCGCGGCACGGGAAGCAGGGGTTGCGGAAAAGGTCGTGCTGCAACACGGCGACGCTACCCAATTGGCGAACTTGTTCCACACTAGATCGTTCGACGTAATTCTTTGCCACAACATCCTGGAATATTGCGACGACCCTGGTGCTGTGTTGCGCGGTGCGGCACGCGCCTTGCGGGATTCATCGGCGATATTGTCCATTCTCGTACGTAACCAGGCAGGCGAAGTATTCAAGGCCGCTCTCCAAGCTGGCGATTTGATTGCAGCGAACAATGGCCTCGCCACGGAGTGGGGACAAGAATCCCTCTACGGGGGCAGGGTGCGACTATTTACGCCGGAAAGCTTGCGAGCCATGCTGACGGAGGCGTCGCTGGCGGCGATTGCCGAGCGAGGTGTACGCGTCCTTGCGGACTATTTGCCGCCACAGGTTTCTCGCAGCGCAGACTACGAACAGATTTTTGAACTGGAGCAGAAGCTGGGCAGCCGGCCTGAGTATGCCGCAGTCGCGCGCTACACACAATGCTTCGCACGGTTGCCTTAAGGATGGAGAATGTTCCATGAATAACGTCGCCGGCGAATCCTCATCGATCTCATCCGGCGGAGACGGGACTTCTGCCGCGATTTCGCTCGGGCTCGGGCTTACCAACGAGTGTAATCTTTCCTGTTCCTTCTGCTACCGCGATCCGGCTCGCACGGACCGTCTCTCACTTGAACAAGTGAAATCCGTCATGGAACGTCTGCCCGTCCGCTCAGTGAATCTCGGCACTGGTGAGAACGGAATGCATCCGGACTTCAAGCAAATACTGGGATATCTGAGAACGCGGCCTATTCAACTCACGATCACTTCCAACGGCCACAGCGTTGCTGTGTTGGAAGACAACGAATTGCGCGCCTTCCATGATATTGAGTTCTCTCTGGATTACCCGACGCAAGCCGAACAGGATGCACAGCGTGGAAACGGCAATTGGGAGCTGATCCACCAGCAGGCAGAACGTTGCGTGAGGCTTGGCGTACCCGTAACCATCATCGCGGTCATGATGAAGGCGAACTACCTGCGTCTGGCGGAAGTCGCGCGAGTAGCCAGACAGTTTAACGCTCCTTTGCGTGTAAATGTGTATCAGGCGGTGCGATCCGATATCTATGCCCTGTCCTATGAGGAGTACTGGGAAGGGTTTCGGCGTCTCTTCGCGGAGACCGATGTGGTCGCGATTGGCGAGCCGCTGGTTCGAGCGATAGCCGGGTTTCCGCCGCGTCAAGGAGGATGCGGCGTGAGCACCGTGAGGGTCACGCCGCGCGCCACCACACAGCCCTGCGTTTATTGGCCAGGATCGGGAGAGCCGCTGTCGGACCTGATCTCAACGGGCCTCGACATTCTAGAGTCCGCACCATTCCATCAAGCCCGCACCATTCCCGACGCCTGTCAGCCTTGCGAGTTCCGCGACTCGTGCCACGGAGGCTGTGCCGGACGACGACGCCTGCAAGGCGCACTGCTGGAGCCTGACTATTATTGTCCAATCATTCGCGGGGAACGCCCAAGGCTGCGGATTCGCATGTCCGCCACCCGCGATCTGCCAAAACTGAGTAGTTCCTGCACTACCGTAGTGATCGCCACGGGCTGATTCGCGAACAACGACATCAATTGCCCGAACCGGCCCGTCCGTATTTTATTTCGCGTCCGTCCACTTGTCCGATCCCGTCACCTTCACCGCCACATCCGAAATAAAGATGTGCAGGGGCTTGCCATCGGCGGTACCACGGTGCTCGGTCGAGATAAGGAGCGGTCCCGCCTTCTTGTAGCCTGTCCAGGTGGCCTTGACGAGGCTTGGCTTTTTGTCCCCGCCGTGCTGGAACACAAGGTACTCGACGCGGTTGTCTTTGCCGACATAAAGATTCCAGGTGTCGCCGGGCGTGTAGCCGCCGAGTTCCGATCCATACTTCACCGAGACCAGTGTCGCTGAACCGGCGCCCGCCGGTAGTTTCTTCATACCTTCATCGGTCACAGTGGCGCTCGTGTCCCAGTAAGCATGTAAGGGGAACAGGAGCCAATAATTATCGTTGGTGAAACCGGCATCAGTTTGCTTCTTCGTGTCGTCGTTGATCTCGGAGCGCATGTAGCTAACCTTAACCGGTTTGCCGTCTTTATCCTTCCCCTCAAAGGACACCTTGCCGGTCTTCGGCTCCCACTCCCACTTGCGGGAAGCTTTGAAGAGTCCGGTGATTTCCCCGTTCCAGGTGTAGCGGATTGCATCAATTTGCCCAAACGAATCGAGACCATAGGTCTTGGCGATCTGTTCGAGAATGGGCGGGCGGTTTTGTGCCCAAGAGGTTGTGGCAAGAACCAGCACTACGAAAGCCAGAAGACGAATCATCGGCACACGTCTCATATTTGTCATGGAATTCGCTCCTCGGTGAATTGAACGGATGAAACCTTGGATGACGGGCACAAGCTTTGGGATACAGGAATCGCACTTCGGCTCCGTACCCACGCCAGCCAATTGCAGCGTTTCGTCGGCTGGCCGCGAAATTATACAGCAGAGGTCGGGTGATTGTGTTGTCGCGTGCTCATGGGAGTTGGTCTACTTTAGAATTGGTTCAAGAAATTCTGGCTCGACCCAAATCGTTTCCCCAATGCTGCCAGTCACAGATTCCACCAGCAATTCAGCCCACCCGATCTCATTGAAACCGGCTACTGCAAAGTCGTGGCGTAGACATCTATTGAAGACGGCCTTTGTGGGGTCGGCATCGCCGACAGGGAGATCGGGCGGGAGTGCGATCAGGCGAACTTTGTCACCGACCTTCATTTAGGCTCTCTTTTCGGCTCAAGCCGATAATTGCAACGGCCATTGCGACGCATCCGTATTCCAGCAGCATAATCCAGCCGGGAAGCACCCAGGGACGACCGAGCGTGCGCAAATGCCAAACATAGTAAGTCGGAATGATGCTGACTGTCCAGATGATGATTGGCAGCGTCGAGACCGACCGCACAAACGGCACCATCCAGAGCAGGTACCACGGATATACGACCGGCGCGAATAAAAGCGATGCCGCCATGGGCCAGGCGAAAGCGCCTGAAGACAAGGCCGCGGATTTTGCTCTCATCCAGATGGCGGTTAAAAAGCCCACGAGTACTGCGAAGCCTGCTACCAGCTCCGGAGTCGCCACTCGCTCGAGCATCGCAAACACGGGAGCGTTAAAGCGGAAGCTGTGTACGTAAGTGCCGAGCGAGCCAGTTAAAATCCGCCCGTGATCGGAAAAAGGCACATACAAAAGTCCAACTATGATCGCTGCCAGCGCGGCATCACGAATGCGAACACGCTTCCAGTAGAGTGGCAGCAAGACAATCGGAAGGAATTTCACGGCAACCGCGAGTCCAAATGCCACGGCTGCAACCGTTCGCCATCGCCGTAAAAGCGCGGCGACTGATACCGTGAGCAACAGCACACCGACAATGTCGACGTGACCGCTGCCCGCCACTTCGACTGCCAGCAGTGGGTTCCAGGCATAAGCAAGAACCCAGTGTGCTCCTTGCCCGCTGCGTCGCAAGATATCGAGCAAGATAAAAACAATCGCGAAATCGCAAACTACGAATGCTACTTTCAAAGTAAAGACAGACTCATGAATCGCGGCTACGGCGCGGAAGAAAAGCTCAGCGCCCGCCGGATATGGGCTTGGCAGATACGCATTGTTCAGCGTGCGGGTCTCAGGTGTGTGCAACCCGGCCAGCGCAGGGTCGCTGGGAACCACAATATAAGGGTTATAGCCAAGCCGCTGGACGCGGCCATCCCAAACATAGCGATGGATATCATCATCGGCGCCCGCGGGCACCGCAAGAAATGCAGTGTGCCACACAGCAGCCAGGACGAGCCCAACGACGACAACGTGCCGGGAAAGTGTTGGCGTAGCGAAAAACTCACGGATCGCCAAGAGGTACACGATACCCGCAAGCGCCAAAGAGGCCATGAAGGATGGCCCACCCCGATCGGTGAGGTTGCGTGAGCAGATGGTTAGCGCCACGCACAACGTGGCGCCGAGTATGTACACTCTCCGCTCGGGGGTGGTTTTCACTATTAGTCCAACTGCGGAACTTGATTCGCGCATCCATCACGCAGGATGGCATGGAACTCAACGGGGACGGGGCCATTCGGGTACACGGATGCAGTGTTCGTGAAGGTCGTCACTCGTCCGCAACTAAATGCAATCTCGATGTTCTGCTGCGACAGCCATTTAACAGATAGCCCAGAAAAGTCGTAGCCGCGAAGAAAACATTGCTGCTTGCTCTTAGGGAAAGCAAGGCTGGAGCTATCGGTCACGCAAACATCGACGTTGATGGACCCTGAATGATGAAACTCCTGCGAACGGACGAGAACTTTAAAGGGTCCATTTCTAGCCTCGGTAACCGTTTCGTTGGGTTTGCCCCTCGCAAAGAGCATGAACGCAAGCAGCAGGCCGCTGAGGACGGCCCCTATCGAGCAAGCAATCCGAACCGGAATCCGCAACCACTTTTTTCTGATCCGATATGCTGCGAGGAACGTCAGCACCAATATCAATGCGAGCAAGAAGACGTTTAGTGGCGTTCTCAGCAGTTCGGAAGTGTCCATCATTCGTTCCTGACAACAACAATCCTACCGCAGGTTTGGGGTAATTGGCGTTAATCAGGCGTAGGGCTAATTGAATTGGCCGACTGACCGTCCGGGTCAACGAGCGGTTGAATCCCACTCCTTCAGCCACGCCGCCGTTTGTGGCGCCCTTGCCGGAGCCAGCCGCAACTCCTCTGCCAACCGAATCAGGTCGTCAGCTACATCAATATCGTAAAAAGGAGCTGCGAAACCTACGGATAGCTCAAGAGTTCGTGCGCACGATAGGAGTCTCTCCAGCGCACTGCTGGTGCCCATTCCGTCGCCCGCGAAAAGCGTAGGATGAGAAGCCTTTGCCCCGACGAGATAGTAGCCTCCGTCGTGCGTCGGTCCAACGACGACGTCATGTGCCACCAGCGTTTCGAACGCGTCCTCGAGAACAGAACGCGGCAGGTGCGGGCTGTCGCTGTTGAAGGCAATAATGCGTCGCTGAGGTGCGTTCGTTCGACGCCCTTCTGCGAAGTGCGCAAACACCGAAGTGAGGCCTGCGGCAAGGCCTTCGCCTTTCTGCGCAACTACGCTCGCTTCGTTGTTTGTCAACTGCGGGCCTGCCAACCGCGCCAGCTCGTTTACGTCCGAATCCGGGCACATGACGGCAACTTCCACATCGCCCAATGACCGCGCCAGCGCCAGCGTGTCGTCGAGAAGACAGCAATAGAAAGCAATGACAGCTTCCGGAGAAAGGCTGGGAGCGAGCCGGGTCTTCACCGCACCCGGCCTCGGCGCTTTCGCCATGATTACGAGAACGCGGTCTCTGCCTGACGAGCGCACCACCGTCTCCCTTGAAGATTCATAGATTGTTGGGGCAATAATATACGATGGACTGCACCATTCAAGCCTCGGGCCTGAGTGCGCCACCGTCCTCTAAATTGAGGCTATCTTACCTTGTCAGGCGGCAAGTTCCGCGACGACATCGACGCGCTGGGTCCAAGGAACAGGTCGTATTTGATAATTTCGGAATGCATCCATCACACTGCCTGAAATAGTTTGATCGGTATCATTCAGGAGCGCATACGCCTTGGAGTCCGGGGGCCGCACTTCGCGCGTGTCACTCCAGGCGTGGATAAAAGATTCCGCGCTGTCACGCGTGGGGCGATTGATGGCTTGTACGATTCGCTCTGATTGCTTTCGTGATTTTGGGATGACAAAATCGAAAAGATGGTCAAATCCGCTGGTACCACTGAATTTCACCTTCGGAGTGTACCGAACGTCATTTCCATCGAGCCACGCAACTACGTCCTCAAAAAACAGGCTCTCAACAATCGGCTTGGCCAAGTAAAAAAGATCATTCACAGCAAGCATAGCTTGTATGAGGTTGTGTTTCCGCAAAGGGAATGTGACCGACGTGGCATGAATTTGCAAAGCTTCCTGGTTCAGCTTCACACCGAACCCATTCAGAGTCATGCGTAACAAATCTTGACGCTTTTCCGTATGGAGGTTGCAACCCGACGCTTCCAAATCGTGGATCGTGTAACTATCGTCACTTAGGAGGAAGCCGTCGTTTTCCTGCCTGGCATAGATTTGCAAGGAGTCGTTGTGCCGGTCTAGATAAGGAGTCGTAATTTCAACCCAAGTGTCATCTACCTCGCGGAGCGTGGTTTTGTCTTTGAGCCACTGGCGGTAGTCGCTTAAGAGTTTCTCGATTTCGGTCACACTCATGAAAACAATCCCATCTGAAAGTCAGGCGGCAACGTGATATTACAGTGCCCAATGAACGCCTGGAAGAGCGAAAAGAGGTTCATCGAGGTCTTGTAAATCCCAGAAGGTGCAATAACTGCCCATTTATCGCCGTAGCCTTCACGGTAGATGTGTAGATGAGGGCACGGGATTTCAGATTCATCAGGGTTACGATGTGGCGGGCCGTCAATGTCTAATCTCATGAGGATAATCGCCTGCCTTACCCTGTTTTGATAGGTGGCTTTCGTTAGCTTAATCTGTGATCGCGTCACGTCCAGCATAAAGTTTTCTCGTTTGTCATGGGATATCAAAGGAATCGAAACTCGCTGGCCGGGACCAGGGAAAAGCCAAACCTGGTCATCGAGGCGATGCTTCTCCATGGCAATTAATAAATCCGCTTCAGCCTGCGGGATGTTGACATCAGCCATCAGAGATACACCTATGACCCAACGACTAAGCTCCCGCCCTCAGTAGACGAGAAATTGTAATACTAATTCCAATTGGGGACGGAAATCCCGTCCACCACAATGGGCGGCGGTCCTCAACGGGGACCTATACTGACCGTCGTCTCCCTACTCTGCGGTTTCGGAAATAATAGCGCACTATCAAACTGAGAATGAACCAGGCTGCGCCTAGCGTGCCCTTAAGCGTACCGCTGATCTTTGATTTTCCAATCCGCGGATAATAACTGACCGGCACCTCAACAATGCGAAATCCCCCAAGCGTACCTCTGAGAATTATCTCAACCGCCCAGCCATAGGTGGTTTCTTCGAGCGCGAGCGCGCGCAATACGTCTGCGCGGGCGGCGCGAAACGGACCGAGGTCAGTGATCTTGACTCCAAACAGAAGCCTGATCAGGCCGGCAGCTAGACGATTACCAAATGCCTGATGCCAAGGCAACGCATCAGCAGAATGCTGCGCCTGCAGGCGGGAACCGAGCGTGATGTCCGCACGCTTCTCAATGATTGGAGCCAAGAGAAGCGGCAGCTCATCTGGCCGATCGCTGTAATCGCCGTCGAGGAATACGACAACGTCAGGGCTGTTTGCAGCAGCCAGTCCGGTTAAACAAGCGCGACCGTATCCACGAAGAGGTTCGTGCAGGACGCGGGCTCCCATCTTCGCGGCGATCTCGGGGGTCCCGTCGGTTGAATTGCTATCAACAACCCAGACCTCAGTGACAATATCAGCCGGGAGGTCAGCTAAGACGCGGCCGATGGACTGCGCTTCGTTGTGAGTAGGAATGACGACCGATACTCGTACTGGACCCTGGCTCAAATTACCACCATGGGGATGAAGGCCATCGCTTAGCCAACCACGCGTCGACGCCCCACGCTCGCCCCGCCCGCCCCACCGCGAGCCCAAGCGAAGCCATCACCGGAACCAGCAGCTCCCAAATCCACGCCGTGCCCCACTCCGACACCCACAGGCTGCCCAGGTATAGAAACGCCACAAAAGCGGCCGGGCGCGTAAACAGACCGATGACGAGCACGATCCCGAGAGAGATCTCGGTCAGCGCTTGCATCGGAGCGGCCATCGCCGCATGGCTCGCCGCCAAGGCCATGACCGACTTCCATATAGCCGGCGAATGACTGTTCTTGATGTAATAGTTGATCAGGCCTGCGTAGCCCGCTGGAGTGTAAAGGCCCTTCCCCAGATTTTCGAAAAAAACCCACACAAGCATTGTGCCGATCGTGACACGAACTATTGCCAGCCCATTTGCCGCGGACATTTCGCTGGCTATATTTTGCCTGGGGCTTGCATTCGTCATCATCGTGAACCTCCTATCCAATGGATGTCTTGCCAGTTTGCACGGGAACAGAAGGAGTGGACATCTTAAGTGGTTTTTCTTGTTCTTGCTAGTGGATGCGCGAGGCCCGCGTAAGTTGCATCAGGAGGCAAGACTGTATATGAGGCGACTCCGAGTTCCAAGTCTCGGCGCTTTCGCGATCAGGCAACGGTCGACTACGAAGCCCCTCGCGCGAAAGCAACTGAGCTTTTAGGCATAGAGATGGTCACGTCCGCGGGGATTACGTGCCGTGCGTGCAGGTTCTTGAGCTTGAGGATAAGGGGTGGAGTAGCCTCCTGACCCTTGGAAATCAGAAGCACTCCGTCGCTGGTGCGGATTTCTTGCTGCACAATCATGCCGGGCGTAAGTAGTTCGATTCGGCACTTTCGTATTTCGCCTTCTTCGGCGTTCGGATCCAACTCCACCAGGACGCGAAAGAACTCTGGACTGAAGTTTTTGTTTTGGAGCGCCAGAGTGTGTGCCGCCTCGTTTCGCGAAACCCCCTTGTGGATGAGTTTTTCATAAGCCAAGATCAGCCGGAGGATTCCCGCTCCTTTCCGCATCTCGGGGGTTTCGAAGTCGCCGGGTCCGAGCTCGGGAAGTGGCTTGCTTTGATGTTCGATCATCCACGCGATGGGTTCCAGGCGCGGGATCTTCGATAGCAGATCATAGGCCACACGTGGATGAGCATCGTATTGCGCCTGCTCGGCCGGTGAGAGTTGCTCACCGTTGAACACGGCCTCAACCGTTTCCGAGGCCAGGGTGACGCAACCCAGTTGGGACATCATGGCGGCGACCTCGTATTGCCAGGGGTTTCCCAGGTTCATCGCGACTACGATGTGGTGGATGTAGCGGCGTGCGCGCTCGGCGCGGCTGAAGGCGGCGGGGTTGACCAGGCTGAGTACTTCCGTGAGAACCTGCATGCTGCCGCTCAAAGTTTGTTCCAGGAGTTGCTTTTCGGAGTTGACCAGGCGGTATTGCACCAGCGCCGCAGTCAAAGTTTTCGCCATGACTTCCTTGCTGCAGGGCTTGTTGAGGAAACGGAAAATGCTTCCTTCGTTGATGGCGTTGATGGCAGTTTCCATGTCGGCGTTGCCGGTAAGCATGATGCGGATGGTATCGGGCGACAGAGCCTTGATTCTGCTCAAAAGCCGGATGCCATCCATGCCGGGCATTCGCATGTCAGAAACCACGACTGCGTACGGTCCGTTATCAGCGGCGAGTTTCAGGGCTTGCTCAGCGCCCATGGCAGTCTCCACCGAAAACTCGCGGCTGAGACTGCGGCGATACCCCTCAAGGACGCTGTTGTCGTCGTCCACCAGAAGAATCTTTTCAGCCATGCTCTTTCTCTTTTCTCATCGATTTCCTGACATCATTTGCGCCTGAGAGCAGCCGAACTTGCGGCCCAGGCCGCCGGCAACTCCTGGTCGACGCTTTTAAGACTTGCCCAATGAAGCTCGGGCCACGGCCTCATTGGCAGAGCAGAACTCACCTGGGCCGGCCCCCATCCTCTGGCGAGGGACGTGCACCAACACGGCTCCCGAAATCGGCTCACGCCGCAAAAAGTTTCGCAGCCGAGCCACCAGGGCATAACTGATGCGTGTGCCTTTCGCCACCAGTAGAATGCCAGTGGCTGTGCGGACGTCCTGCTGAAGAACCATGCCGCATTCAAGTTCAGAAATCGTAAGCGTCCTGGCGTCCATGCCTGGGGTTTCGAGTTCCAGATTGGCCAGGGCGTCCACCACCAGGCGGGCGAATTGTTCGGGACGAGATAGGAGCCGGCGCAGGGAATTCTCATGGCCAGTCCCGCCACTCGATAATTGATCGTAGGCAATTGCCACTTTAAGGATTTGTGCTCCCAGAGCAACCGGATCCTGCTTGAGATCGACCCCCGCAGGGGACGATGGCGGAGCCGAATCCTGATTCGCGATCATGTGAGCGACCGCTTCCAGTCTGGGGATATTCGACAACAGCTCCCCGGCAACGCTGGCATGAGTGTCATACCGGGCCTGTTCCTCGGCCGAGAGTCGTTTGCCGGCGTAAACCGCTTCCAAAGTTTCCGTGTCAAGGGTGACGCATCCCAGCTGGGACATCATGGCGGCGACTTCAAATTGCCAAGGCGTAGTCAACTGAAGTTCTTTCACGATGTGTTGCACGTATTTCCCTACCCGCGCTCCGCGACTGAAAGCTGCCGGATTTACCAGGCTGAGCACTTCGGTTAACACCTTCACGCTGCCCCTCAGCGTTTTTTCCAATAGCTCCTTTTCCGCAACCACCAGCCTGTGTTGTACCAGTCCCGCAGTTAACGCCCTGGCCAGAACTTCCTTCTCACAGGGTTTGGTAAGAAAGCGAAAGATGGCGCCTTCGTTCACGGCATTGCTGGCGGTCTGGATATCAGCGTGCCCGGTCAACGCGATTCTCACCGAGTCCCCAGAAATTGTCCGCACCCGAGACAGAAACTGCACTCCGTCCATTTCCGGCATGCGCATATCGGAGACAATCACGCCGTAAGCGTCTTTGCCGGCGGCGGCGATCGCCGCAAGCCCGTCTCGGGCGCTTACCGCAGTGTCCAGCGAAAATTCCTTATGCAGGAGGCGGCGGAAGCCTTCGAGAACTCCAGGCTCATCGTCTACGAAAAGAATTTTTTCACTCATGATTATTTCCCGTTTTGCCCATCGGCATCGAGCTTGCTGCGCCAATCCAGCTCTCGTTGCGCGCAACCGATTCCGGCCAGGAAGGCGGAGTCGATCGGAGTGCGGTCGCGCAGCCGCGAGCTGCTTTTTTCGTCGTGATATGCGCTTGCCACATGGACTGCGGCTAGTGGCGAAAACTTCACGCTCAAGCTCTCGGCAGGCTCGTGGTGCCAGGCAACGGCTTCAACAATGGTGCCCGGCAGCCCCCATGCGCCGAATAAGTAAGCTGCTATCTGGCCGTGGCTGCAGCCCAGCACTTCGCGCTCTGCCGCATACAGCCCGACGTCGGCCTTCCCGCTGTACTCCAGCACTTTTCCGTACTGCTCTCCCAGGGTGGAAGCCAGAATGAGCTTCCCTGCATCGTGCAACAGGCCCGCGGTAAAAGACTCGTCTTGCGTGCGTTGATCGGCGCGTTCGAAGAGCGCAATCTTTCTGGCACTATTGCTGACCGCAAGAGAATGGTCGGAAATCTGCTGTACATCCTCCGCGCTCAGCACGCGGCTTTCAAATTGCTCGAAGACATGCGCCGTCAGTACCAGGGCCCGCAGTGTGTCCAGACCCAGCAGTTTGACCGCGTGCGAGGCCCGGGAGATTTCGCAGGGCAAGCAAAAGAAAGCTGAATTCACCAGCTTCAGGACCTTCGCGGTCATGGCCATGTCGCCGCCAATCAGTTCGTCGATCTTGTGCAGTTCAGGTTCCGGACGGCGCAACTCCTGGTTCAGCTGCAGATAGACGTGCGGCAGACTCGGCAGATTATCGAGCTTGGTGACCAACTCGCGCAGACCAGGATTCTGCAAAAGATCTTTGAGGGCAAAGGCGCGGATGAGCCGGGACTTCAGCTCTTCTGCTTCGCAAGGCTTGGAAATAAACTGATGAGCCGGATTGACCGAGCGCAGAATGGTCTCCCGGTCCGATTGCCCGGATAGCACCATGCGCAAGGTTTGAGGTGAGCGTTTCTGCACTTCTTCCAGCAACTGCGCTCCGTCCATTCCCGGCATTCGCATGTCGGTGACGATGATGTCGAACGGCTGGAGGTCCATCGCGGCCAGGGCTTCATTGCCCCCCGGCGCAAAAACCATTTCCCATTCCGAGCGCATGAGGCGTAGGCTGCGCTGCAACCCGCTCAGCACCATGGGCTCGTCATCGACAAATAGAATTCGTTTGGCCATGATTACGCTTCCGATTGCAAGGGCATTCGAATGTAGAATGTGGTTCCTTTCCCCACTTCAGAGTCGAACCATATTTTTCCGCCGTGCCGCCGGACGATGGCCGTGTGGGCCAGGGCCAATCCTTGTCCTGTTCCCTTACCCACGGGTTTGGTAGTGAAGAAGGGCTCAAACACTCGCGAGCGCACGGCCTCCGGTATTCCAGATCCGGTATCTGAAATAGCGATCTCGGCCCAGTCCTGGTCGCTCGTGGTGCAGACTCCAATCTTTCCTTTTCCTTGAGAGCCGTCTCCCAGGGCCTCCGCAATGGCCTGCGCCGCGTTGATCAATAAGTTGAGAATCACCTGGTTGAACTCTCCGGCGTGGCAAAGCACCAAAGGCAAGTCGGGGGCAAAGTGGGTTTCGACGTCAGCAACGTACTTCCATTCATTGTGCGCTACCGTGATGGTTGTCTCGATCGCCTTGTTGATGTCAATCGACCGCTTCTCTTCCGATCCGGGATGAGAGAATTCCTTCATAGCGCGTACAATCTTGCCCACCCTCTGGGTGCCTTCCAGGGACTGTTCGATGGCGCGCGGAATTTCCGTCTGCAGGTATTCGAAGTCCGCGGCTTGCGCCAGGGCGTCAAATCGCTGCAGCGTCTGGGACGAAATTGGCCCGACTGAGGCTTCTTGTCTCATTTCCCGGGTAATCGAGATGAGTTCCTTGAACGACGGCCATGATTCCTGCAAGAATCGCGTGTTGTCGCCAACGTACTGAGTGGGAGTATTTATTTCATGCGCAATTCCAGCGGCCAGCTGGCCAATCGCCTCTAATTTCTGCGCCTGCCGCAGTTGTTGTCCCAGAATCTCGCGCTCGGTCACATCCGAGCCGATAATCAGCAATTCATCGATTCGCTCCTCGGGTGCACTGATCCAATTCAGGGTAAGGCCCAAAAATCGGGTCTCGCCATCGCTTACAAACGAGAGCGCCTCGACGCGCCGCGATTCCCGGCCAGCGCACCAGGAACCAATTTCAACTTGGATATCCGAGCGCACCCAATGAATGCCACACTTTGCCAAGGGCTTTCCGACGACCTCGACCTTGGCAAGCCCAAAGACCTTCGTGGCTGCCAGATTCCAGCGCTTAATCCGTGAATCCCGGCTGATTCCGATAAGAATCGACGGCACCGAGTTGATGAATAGCTCCGCCTCTTCATGTGCCCGCCGCAATGCCTCCTGAGCCGCTTTTCGTTCCGTGATATCGACGAATGTCACCACACAACCCACAATCTTCCCCTCATCCTTTACCGGGTAAGACCAGTATTCGACGGGAAGGCAGGTGCCGTCGGAACGCCACACAACTTCGTCGTCAACGTGAGTCTCGGTGCCCTTCTGGAACGCTTTGAAGATGTGGCATTCTTCCGCCGGATACCGGGATCCGTCGGCACGGCTGTGGTGAATCGTCTGGTGCATACTTTTTCCCAGCAAGTCGCTGGCATCGCGGTAACCCAGAGTCCGCAAGAAAGCACGGTTGCAGAACGTACAATTGCCGCTCAGATCGAGGCCGTAGATGGGCTCCGCGGTGGAATCGAGCACGAGTTGAAGTTTCTCTTCCCGGTCTCTTAGCGTCTGCTGGGCAAGGATTCGATCGTCAATGATGCGGGAGGTCACGACGATGCGTTCGAGGTCGCCACAATTGTTTCGCACGGCACAGCCATGAGCCTCCACATAATGCCAATTGCCATTCTTGTGACGGTAACGCAGTTCTACGATGACTCCGTTTGTTCCCTTCCGGACCATATCTTCGGTCGCCTGGCGAATGAGTGGAAGATCGTCAGGGTGCACCACGGCCAGGGAGTCGTGATCTTGAAGTTCCTCGACTGAATAGCCCAGAAGCTTCTGGTACGCGGGGCTCACGTAGAGCGTCTTCCTCCCCGGGTACTCGACGATCAGAATCAGGTCACGCGCATTTTCTGCGATGGTCCGGAATAGGCTCTCGCTTCGCTGTAGAGCTTCTTCCGCAGCCTTTCGGACGCCGATGTCCTGGATCAGCACTACTGCCGAGACAGGCTGTAGGGGATCGGTCGGCGCGATCAAGGTCGCCGTCAGCAGCACCCAGACCGGTCGCCCACTCTTATGGATATATCGCTTTTCTATCTGGCAGCTCGTGGCTTCTCCGGAGACTAGCCGTTGCAGTTGATGCGCACTGGCCGCGACGTCATCCGGATGCGTGATATCTAAAGAACTGGTGGCCAGTATTTCTTCGGCGGTGTAACCAATCAGATCGCAGAAGGCTCGGTTGACCCAGACACACTGGCCGTCAGCGTTCAGAACCTGGATGGCTATGGCAGAACACTCGACGATAGATCGGGAAAGGGATGCATATCCTGGCAATCCCTCCGCCGACCCGATGCTTGTGGTCACAAGCTCTGGTGTAAGCTTGGTGGAATTCACTCTCACTCCTCGGCTAGAAGCGGGCTGGCCCGTTGCGACAACAGTCTGGAAGACGGGGCTTGTGAACGACGGTCTATTTTTACCGCGCGCCAGTCTGCCGTCATTGAGATAGTCGGCACTGAGGCTCTTCGACTTGAATCATGCCGTCGATGCGGTCGTATCTTTGGTGCTCTCCCAGCACCCGGCCAGAGGTGGCCATTTGCCGGATCGTTGGAGTGGAGCCGGGGCGGCCAAACCGAACGCCGCACTATGCTGGAGGATCTGCGGCGACCACGTAATCCGTTTAGCGCACACCCCTGGTTTTGTGGGCGCATTGTGAGCTAGCTGAAATCGAGGGATCCCGAATAAGTGCTTTGAAATGTGGTGGCCACGGACAGAGTAGAACCGTCTACCCAGCCTTCTTGTTGATGAATCTTATGGCGGTAGCTCCACTCGCCGAAAAGGGCTTTTCCAGTTCATCCACTATCTTCTTATTACTTACCAGTTCGTTCTTGTGGATTCTAACGAAGGTACTCGCCCAGAAGTCCCACCACTGGTTGATCGCACTTTTCGTGTAAGGCCTCTCGCGTGTACTGAGTGCGGGTACCACAAACGGGGTATTCGAAGACCAGCCTTCCGGGGTAGCAAAAAAACACTGCATCTCGTGATGTGTCCTTATCGTCTGATTAAGGACACTAATTCACCACAACTGGGTCGTCCAAGGATAGAACGGTGTCACATCAGCTTTCGACTCGTCTCGAGCGATGGCAGCCTCCAGAACCGACTAGCAAATGAAGTGTTGTCCGCGTCAAGCGGAGTAAGGATTCGCCGCTAAAGTGACAGCAAGCTGCCGGAGATGAAGATGATCAAGTTTCCGAAACACTACCTTCTAATTGGCGGAATACTTTCCGTGATCGTGGTGGCTCTCATCATCGGAGCTATACGTCCGACACAGCGTGCTCTCGGAGCGCCGGGCGCAACGCCGGATGTCGAAGTGGTCAAGGTCCAGCAAGAAGATGTCCCAATTTACGGGGAATGGATCGGCACTCTCGACGGACTAGTAAACGCCGACGTTAGGGCGCAGGTCACGGGATACCTATCCAAACAAGGTTACCAGGAGGGCGCGTTCGTCAAGCAAGGTCAGCTTCTTTTTCAGATTGACCCACGTCCGTTTCAGGCTGCGCTTGACCAAGCCCAAGGCCAACTGGCACAAGCCAAGGCATCACTGGCCAATGCCCAGGCGGTGCAAGGCCGAACTCAACTTGATGTCACACGCTACACCCCTCTCGCAAAGGAGCAGGCGGCCAGCCAGCAGGATCTCGACAACGCCGTGCAGAACAACCTTGCGGCAATCGCTACTGTGGAAACGGCGAAGGCGCAAATCAAGACCTATGAGGCCGCCGTTGAAACCGCCAAGATTAATCTAGAGTTCACGCGCCTCGTCGCTCCGATCGACGGCATCGCGGGACAAGCCCAACTTCAAGTCGGGGCACTCGTCACCCCAGCTAGCGGGGTTGTAACGTCGGTTTCCACCGTTGATCCGATCAAAGTTTATTTCACCGCCAGCGAGCCACAATATCTGGCATGGCGAAAGCGCTTTCCGACCGAGATCAGCAGCGAAACAGCGGGCAAAGCTCTGCACCTGCAACTGATTTTGGCGGACGGCTCGACCTATCCGCACGAGGGCACGTTCTACTTTGCCGATCGCCAAGTCAACGAGAGTACCGGCGCCATTCGGCTCGCCGGACTGTTCCCCAATCCGGGAAGCGTGCTGCGGCCCGGTGGCTACGCCAAGGTTCGCGCGGTCATCTCGACCGAACATGGCGCCCTCCTTGTTCCACAACGTGCGGTTTCAGAGCTCCAAGGCGGCTACCAGGTTGTAGTGGTGGATAGCGACAATAAAGTCGGCATTCGAACGGTAACGGTCGGCGACCGTGTCGGCACGCAGTGGATTATTGCGGACGGGCTGAATCGCGGAGAACGAATCGTCGCGGAAGGCGTGCAAAAAGTGCGCACTGGCGCACTCGTGAATCCCAAGCCGTTCGGCACGGAAAACAAGGACAAATAGTCCGATGTCAAAGTTCTTCATCAACCGTCCCATCGTGGCGATAGTGATCTCCATCATCATGGTGATGGTGGGCACGCTCACTATCCTGACTTTGCCGGTGGCGCAATTTCCCAACATCACTCCACCCGAGATTCAAATCCTGGCTACCTACGTCGGAGCGGACGCGCAAACCCTGGAGCAAGCCGTTGCCACGCCCATCGAGCAGCAGATGAACGGCGTGGACAACATGAACTATATGTACTCCCTGAACGCGACAGGGAACTCGAACACCACGCTGATTGTGGACTTCGACGTCAAGACCGATCCGAATACGGACCTGATTCTCGCGCAATCACGCGAAACGCAGGCGGCTTCGCAGCTCCCAGTGGACGTCACCAACTACGGAATCACGGTTCGAAAGTCGGTTACGGCTCCGCTCATGCTGTTCGCGCTCTACTCCCCTCATGGAACCTACGATGCCAACTTCCTGGCGAATTTTGCGTACATCAACCTTGTCGATCCGATCACGCGTTCGCAGGGCATTGGTAACGTGCAGGTCTTTGGCGCGGGGCAATACGCGATGCGGCTGTGGGTAAGACCGGATACGTTAGCCAAGCTCGGGATCACCGTTCCGGAAATCATCAGCGCCATTCAAGCGCAAAACACGGTAAACCCGGCGGGCAAGGCGGGTGGCGAGCCTGCCCCAAAGGGACAGGAATTTACTTATGCGGTTCTCGCCCAGGGCCGCCTCCTGTCCCCCGAAGAATTCGGCAACATTGTGGTTCGTGAAACCCCCGATGGCGGGATCGTCCGAGTTCACGATGTCGCACGAATCGAACTCGGATCCCAGGACTACAGCGTCACAGGCCGTTTCAATGGAAAGCCGAGCGCCATCATTGCCGCTTACCAGTTGCCGGGCTCGAACGCGGTTGATGCGGCTGACGGCATCAAGAAGTTGATGGCGCAGATGAAGCAGAGCTTTCCCGAAGATGTCGATTACGCCGTTGCGCTGGATACGACACGTTCGGTCACCCAGGGAATGAAGGAAATTGTCGAAACCCTGCTGATCGCGCTCGCGCTCGTGATTCTTGTTGTCTTTCTCTTCTTACAAGGGTGGCGCGCAACGCTGATTCCGCTCCTTGCCGTGCCGGTTTCGTTGGTAGGAACATTCGTACTGTTTCCGCTGTTCGGTTTTTCTATCAATACGCTTTCTCTGTTTGGCCTGGTGTTGGCGATCGGTCTGGTTGTGGACGACGCCATCGTCGTAGTCGAAGGCGTCGAACGGCACATCGAGGAGGGTATGACGCCGAAGAGCGCGGCTCTGAAAGCGATGGAAGAACTCTCCGGCCCGGTCGTCGGAATTGCTTTGGTTCTCTCCGCGGTTTTCGTGCCCACGGCCTTTATCCCGGGCATCACTGGCAGGCTATATCAACAGTTCGCGGTGACAATTGCGATTTCCGTGCTGCTTTCGGCGTTCAATGCTCTTACCCTGAGTCCCGCGCTGGCCGCCCTACTCCTTCGCCCCAAGCAGCCCAGCCGCGGGCTCTTAAGAAGATTCTTCGACTGGTTCAACCGAGTTTTCGATCGGGCTACTGATGGATATGTCCGGTGGAGCGGAGTGCTACTCCAAAAAACGGTTGTGGTCGCTGTATTGCTGCTGGCCTTCAGCATCGCGGCGGGATTCTTCGCCAATCGCGTGCCCTCGAGCTTTCTGCCAGACGAAGATCAAGGCTATTGCTACATCAACCTGCAACTGCCAAACGCAGCTTCCCTGGAACGTACTACGCAAGTCGTGGCGGAAGTCGAAAAAATTCTGAGCAATACTCCCGGGATTCAATATTCGACCAGCGTCCCAGGCTTTAGTTTGCTCAGTTTTGTTCGTACCAGTTACAACGCATTCTTCTTTGTGACCTTCAAACCCTGGGATGACCGTAAGACAAGAGTCGAACAATTTCAAGCGATCAAGGCGCATCTCAACCAGCAACTGAGTAAGTTGCCGGCGGCAATTGCCTTCAGTTTCTCGCCGCCTGCCATTCCGGGGGTTGGCACTGCGGGCGGATTCACATTTGTGCTCGAGGATCGCGCCGGCAAGGACGTTGAATTCCTGGCAAAAAATCTGGCGATTTTCATGGACGCCGCTCGCAAGCGTCCTGAGATAGCCGGTTTGAGCACGACCTTTCTGCCCAGCGTCCCGCAAAAGTTTGTCGATGTTGACCGCGACAAAGTACTCAAGCAAGGTGTGAACCTCAACGATGTCTATCGCACCGTCCAAGCGTTCATGGGCGGCTATTTCATTAATTACTTCAATCGCTTTGGACGCCAGTGGCAGGTGTACATCGAAGCGGAAGGGGAAGACCGAGCGAAGGCAGAGAATGTCGGACAATTCTATGTCCGCAACAACAAGGGTGAAAACGTCCCCGTCTCCACGCTCACCACCATCAAGCCGCGCCTGGGCCCGGAATTTACCATGCGTTTCAATGAATTCCGTTCGGCGCAGATCAACGGCAGCGCAGCGCCCGGCTATAGCGCCGACCAGGCTAGCGCCGCTCTGGAAGAGGTCTTCAGACAGACGATGCCGCGTGAGATGGGCTTCGACTATTCCGGGATGTCGTTCCAGGAGCAGAAGGCGCGGCAGGGTGTGCCACCCTTCGTAATCTTCGGGCTTTCGTTGCTTTTTGTCTTTTTGATTCTAGCCGCGCTCTACGAAAGCTGGTCGTTGCCTTTCAGTGTGCTGCTCAGTACGCCTGTAGCGATCTTTGGAGCGTTTTTCATTCTGTGGCTTCGCCGCGTAATCCTAAGTGCGTTCTTGCCTCCTTTCATGGTTCAAATCGAGGGCGATATTTACTCGCAGATCGGATTAATCATGCTGATCGGGCTCGCGGCCAAAAACGCGATTCTGATCGTGGAATTCGCCAAGGATCAGTATGAGCATGGGAAGTCGCTCACCGAGGCCGCGCTTGAAGGAGCCAAGCTTCGGCTTCGGCCTATCTTGATGACTTCTTTTGCGTTCATTCTTGGCTGCGTCCCGCTATGGATTGCAAGCGGTGCTGGTTCGGTCGCTCGACAAATCATGGGAACCACAGTCATCGGTGGAATGATGGCCGCCAGCGCGATTGGAATCTTCTTCGTGCCTGCCATTTTCTATGTGGTAGAGAAATGGTCCGGCGCCGGCAAGGAACCCGCTCCCGGAATGTTGCCCGGAACGCCCAGCCCGCAGCCCGGAGATTGAGATGTGCGCTAGCACGACAGGTGGAAAAAACAGGTGGAGCTGCGCAACATGAAGCTCACAAGATTGCTGATTGTGGTTTTGATCTGTGGCATGTTCGCCGGTTGCAAGGTCGGCCCCAATTACCATCGGCCATTGGTTCAGACTCCGCCCACGTATCGTGATCTGCAGGCCACTCCTCAGCTTCAGGCTCAGGCCGCTTCTTATGCGGATTTGCCTTGGTGGCAGGTCTTCCAGGATCCGAAGTTGCAAGAGCTTATACGTACCGCACTCAAGCAAAACTACGATTTGCAACTTGCAACCGAGCGCATCAACGCAGCTCGAGCTCAGCTCGCGATCACACGCTCGAACTTGTTTCCGCAGGTCCAAGGCAACGGCAATTTCTCTGGGGGGAAAGAGTCCAACTTTCAAAGCAAGTTCAACTTCCTGACGCTGGCGGCTGATGCCACCTTCCAGGTGGATTTGTTTGGCCGCCTGCGTCGCGCGACGGAGGCCGCACGCGCAGAGCTCCTCGCTACCGATGCCGCAAGGCAAACCGTTATCTTAACTCTGGTCAGCGACGTCGCAAGCGACTACTTCGCACTCTTGGAACTTGACTTACAACTCCAGATCACGAATGAGACGGTCAAAACCCAAATCGATTCGGTCAAGCTGACCACGCTGCGTCTACAGCACGGTGTGGCAACGAAGCTGGATGTTCTCCAGGCTCAGCAAGTCCTCGACACTGCGAATGCCCAGGTCCCTGACCTGGAGCGGCAAATCGCTCAAGAGGAAAATGCCATCAGTATTCTGCTGGGCAATTATCCGCAGGATGTGCCACGGGGCCTTCCGTTGATCGAGCAACCACTCCCGCCAGAAGTGCCGCCCGGATTGCCTTCCACAATCATCGAGCGCCGGCCCGACATTCGCGAGGCCGAACAGAGCTTGATTGCCGCAAACGCCGAAATTGGAGTTGCCAAGGCTCAGTTCTTTCCACAAATCGCGCTGACCGGCTCCGGCGCCGGAGCCTTCGGGCGCAGTAGCGTGTTCTCAAGCTTGATGAGCTCGCAGGTCGGAATCTGGTCTTATGGGGCTCAGGTGAGCCAGCCAATTTTCACGGGTGGTGCGTTGAAGGGCAACCTGCATCTGGCTGAATCGCAGAACCGGCAGGCTCTCATCGTTTACCGGCAAACCATTCAGCAGGCTTTCGGAGATGTTTCCGATGCATTAATCGGTTATCAGAAACTCCACCAGGTCCGGGTCGCGCAGGAGACAACGGTCAAGGACCTCCAGGATACAGTCAGTACGTCCCTGGTACGCTATCGCGGCGGCATCACCACCTATCTCGAAGTGTTAGATGGCCAGCGCTCGCTATATTCAGCAGAGTTGACGCTCGCGCAGGCGCGCGGCAGCGAGTATCAGAGCCTCGTGCAGCTTTATAGGGCACTGGGAGGGGGCTGGCAACAATAGTCCTGAGGATCGGGATCCGAGATTTGCCTCGCTTCGACACGGCCTCAAGTAGCACCCGGCGGGACCGACATTGCAAGAGACATCCAAGAATGAACCCAGAAACGCGCACGGCTTGTACTAGCGAGGGGAAAAGTTCCAAGCCGGGTGATGGCCTGGTAATGTGATCGGCAAGTTTGGTTTCGTCAGTTATGCCCCTGAGCGCCTTCCATTTCGAGCGCCACGGCTCACGGTCTCAGGAGTGACTGCCCGTACGACACAGGAATCGCGAAATTCGATCCGCCAAATTCGCGAAGCACGGCAAAGTTGATTCCTATAACTGTGCCCTCGTTATTGAAAAGCGGACCTCCCGAGCCTCCCGAAGTGGTTTGGGCGTCGTAGACAATTTTGTCGGGCAACACGGCGCCGATGTGCCCTTGAGTGGTGGTAGGCCGGATCAGGTTACGGCGCGCGAGTTCTTCCATTACCTGCTTGGGATCGCCCTTGGTTGTAGTCGCGATAGACTGGAGCGTATCTGTGCCGGCCCGCGCCAGAATGGCATCAAGGGCAGTCGGATAGCCGAGGAGCACGACGGGGCCCCCACTGATCACGGCCCGCCGGCCATCGGCAAGGGCGATCTGTCTGATTTTCAACCCCGAAACATTCGCCTTCACGACTGCGACGTCCGCCGCAGATGAAATTTTTTCCGTGTTGACGGGAATCCCGTTCGGAATGCCCGGGAAGTACGCCGTCATCTCAGCAATGACCGGTTCAACACCCTGATCGAGCATTTCCTTGAGATCGTCATTCTGCCACCATGGTTCGGCGACGTGATGATTGGTCAGAATTCGTCCGGTATCGGAGACGAGAAAGCCGGTGCCGAAAACGTCCAGATGTACTTCCGCACCACTTCCGGTAAGGCTCACGAGCGGGTTGTTGTGTTCGTCGGTTGCAGGCTCGCCGCTGCTCGTCACCCCGGCATACCGCAGTCTCAATCCTGTCGTGTGGTCCCGGAAGGCGAGCACGACATGAATGAGGCAGACGCTGGGCTCGTAATTCTGGATAATTTTCTCGGCAAACTTGCCTTCGGTCTCAATCCTCTCCAGACGGTTTTCTACTGTGGCTAGCTGGGCCTGCAAGGCAGACGCGTTTTCTGCCTTGCTAATTGCAATCTGGGACTTCAGGTTTTCGCTCTTCTTCTGCAGTTCGAGCTTTTGTGGATCGCTCGCCTGCGAGCTCCCGCGGCCGCGGTCTTCGAGGGCACGACGCGACCTTTCCATCAACTGCTGTTCGGTCAGGACGCCTGTCTGCAATCGAGTGATCGCAGCATAGACCCGGGTATTCTGTGCCTGGGTACGACGGTAGAAAAAGGAGAAAACCAGAATAGCAACGGCGAGCAAGGCAATGGCCACCAGCCCACCAATCCGAAGTGTCCGCCGTTCTTCGTTAACTGCGGCTACCACCTGCTGGGTAGCGTTGCGATTTTTCTCCGCAAGACGCAACCGCTCTCGAAACTGGTCCGCCATGGATTTATTTCGTAGTTGCGAACGCACCCGTGAACGCAATTCCTGTGGGTCGAAAGGCAGGGACAGCGCGTCGTCGGCCCCGAGATCGAGCCCACGAGCGCGCTCGGCTGATCCCCCAGCAGATAACATCACAACCCTGATGTTCTGAGTGTTGTCGGAGCCCTTGATCTCGGAAAGAAGATCGCAACAATCGAGCTGCGGTGGATCGGCACCCAGGATCACGGTGTCCGGGCTGAAGGCAAGGACTGCCTTCATTCCCCCCTGATAGTCGGTCGAGACGTCATATCCCGCATCGCTCAGAGCCGCAACGATCTGTTGCCTGAGACTCTCATCAGACTCCACGACCAAGATTTTCCCTGCATTTTGGTCCATAGGCACGTTTATCTAGGATGGTGGCAGACTGTCGGAGGATTCAATTCGAGGCAGATTGTCAAGATGGCCGATTGATTGGGCAACTCTGTCGCTGACGTTCGCCAATGCGTCGGCAGAACCATTCAGTGCTTATTGTTGCCAAGCGCCTCCAAATGCGCGATAGAGTTGCACTAGGCTCTGGTACTCGTTGACGCCCCCATTCTCACGAAGCCTACTGCTGCGCTAAAGTTCATGGTTATACGGCACCGTACCCGCAGCCGGCTCTTCTGCCTTAACCAAGGGCACGTTCACGAGACGATCGCCAAACTCACACCTCCATGCGCCTGAACCCTTTCGGCAATTGAATCGATTAGTTCGCTTTGCTCGCTATGGTGCTTATCGAAGAGCAAATCCAACTGGTAGCGCCAGCAACCAGCCAGTGAGACTTCTTGTACTGATGACGAAGAGTAATCGTGTCCGCCAGCAATTGGTTTAATTGTTCTGTCATCTCCAGGCGTAGGCTCTCGAGTTCGAGGGGAAGAGCATGGTTGACGGGTTCCATACGGCTGAATCTGGCCCACCCGTTGGTGAAAACGTGGTTGGGCTGATGTGGCCGTTGTATTTGCGCGGCTTTCCATCTCGATTATCCTTTTTCTGATGACACGGAGAAAGGGTGAGATTCGGGCTGTATGTCATTTGATTGTTAACTCTCTGTCAAGTTTCGTAAGAAGGAAGGCAGTCTTACACTGCTCTAGCAAAACTTCAGGTTTTGACTTTGCTTGCGTTGGAAATGTGAGTGTTGGGCCAACAAGTCAGTCGCGTATACAAAAAAATGCGAACCCTTGACCATCACGTGACAAAGCGTGCTCCTTTGTTTCTTAAGCTCTTCAGGAAGGCAACAAATTTTAATCCTGGAGACATAAATTATGAGAAGCCGTTGCGTACGTGTTTCACTCCTTCTTTCCACTGGACTGCTTGCTCTACAGCTTTGGGCAGGACAACTCAACCAAAGTGGTCAGCAGGTGTTTACTGGGGAAGTCACCGACACATTTTGTGCCAAGAACAAATCGCACGAAGAAATGATGAATGAAAATAAAACTATGGGACGTGACAAACAGACATGTGCACAGAGGTGCGTGCAGATGGGTGCCAAGTACGTCTTACTAGACGCGTCCAAAGGGACGGTCTATAAGCTCGACGACCAAGCAAAGGCTGCGGCGTTCGCAGGCCAGGAGGTGCGTGTCGTCGGCACACTGGAAAACAACCAGCTCAAAATTGCAAGCATCGGCGCTGGTCCGTCAGCCGTCGCATCGCGCCGGTAGGCCGAATTCTCTACGCTGCAGGTAGTGCCTTATCAACCCGTGTTCCGCGGTTGGTTTAGGCGCTACCTCGCGTGAGTAGTTTATTGAGATCGGAAGAGAGCGCGGAGGGCCAAATGCGCAATTTCATTCTCGGAATCATTGTTACGTTATTCGTACTCGGCCTGTTTGGGCTGATGGTGGCAACCCTGGGCCTCGTGCCAACCAATGCGGATGCGACTCCCCCTCGACTGGAACGCCGTGTTGCCATGAATGCGCTGGACGCTTCCATGGAGCGGCGCGCACCGCGAGTCAGCAGCCCGATTCCACCAACAGATGAGAATTTAATCGAGGGTATGAAGGTCTTCACCATGAATTGTTCTATGTGTCACGGAACCCTTGACAACCAGCCTAGCCCGCTGGAGAGGTCATTCTACCCGCCTGCGCCACAGCTGATCCTTGATCCGCTGGATGAGTCCGAATCGCGTATCTATTATGCTGTCCGCAGTGGAGTTCGCTACACGGCCATGCCAGCCTGGAACAAAGCTCTGAGCGACCAGGACATTTGGAAAGTCACGGCATTTCTTGCCCGCATACAAACGCTGCCCCCGGGTGTGCGGGACTACTGGAAACAATCGTTCGGGGCTGGTCCCCGAGCGGATGCCGCGCCGTGATGCCGGCATCCGGATAGATCAGGTAAGCCAACATTACTGCCGCCAGACTGTTTTTATCGGGACGTACACAACATCGAAGCACCCCGCAGTCGTGTCTTAGTCAGCCTTCAACGAACGCGACGGCTCAGACCCTGAACTTGTCGGTCTCAACTGTCAAGACCCGTTTGCACCGGGCACGACTGGAACTGCGCCGGGTGGCAGACTGCTTGGCACAGGAGGGTTTGACGATTGATAACAAGCACAAGGATGGGGTGTTACGCCGGAAGCGGAGAAGATTTTCCTCTCAGCATGTTCCGTCGTCCGGGAAGAGTTCGATGTCAAGCGTCAAATCGGACTCTTATCTGTTCGCACAGGGTGTTGTCATGCTGGCCTTTGCAGAATCTCCTGCCCTGGGGACCGCAGAGTCGCAATGACCAAACGAGCCGTGAACTGGGCCGATGCGACCGTAGAACTCGAACGGCTTGCAAAATATCCAGCCGGCCTGCAACCGCCGTCGGGGTTACCTCATCCAGACCTAGATGACGTGTGAATCAAGCGGCAATCCTGCAGAAAGAGGAAAAGATTATGGCAACCGCTACCTTGCCACCAACCTTGAACCCTCCAATATCCGAACTGCGACCGGCTCTAATAGAGCGTATTTTGGTCATCGAGGCCGATGGTGCCCTGAGGAAGATTTTGCGGCAGCTTTTCTCCTCGGAAGGATATGAGGTCGATCTCGTCCCAGATGGTATTGGTGGTCTGGAGACGCTTCGCCAAGGCGCACCAACAGCGGTGATCCTGGATCTCCAGCACGCAGGATCTTCGGGCTGTGACCTTTGCAGGCGAATAGCGAATTCGATTCCTGGTCTGCCCCTTGTAATTCTTAGTGCCCGCTCAGATGTTGCGGAAAAGGTTCTTTTCCTCGAAATGGGAGCCGACGACTACGTGACCATACCATTTAGCCCCATGGAGTTGGTTGCGCGCCTGCGCGCGCTAATCAGACGTGCGACGCGAGTCAGTCCGGTAGATGTGTATGTCTTTGAGGATGTGATGGTAGATTTTTCCAAGGCGGAGATCACTCGTGGCAGCGAGAAGATCACGGTCACCCCAAAGGAATTCAAGACACTGGAGTTCTTCACCAAAAACTCCGAGCGCGTAATCTCGCGCGATGAACTTCTCAGTAGAGTTTGGGGGTACCAGAACTATCCGTCTACCCGAACGGTGGACAACCACATTCTGAGGCTAAGACACAAATTGGAGCGCGACCCTTCCCATCCGTCACACTTTCTTACCGTACATAGCTTGGGCTATAAATTTGTGCCTTAACTGTGGTTCGCGTGAGCCGTTGCCAAGTACGAGCTAGCTCCTCCAACGCCCGATTGCAGTCTAGTGCGCTTACTTCTCAGTTGTCAGCAGTGCACTCCCGTCCTTAAGAACAGGAACAGAACAAGTGAATTAGCTTCGTTATGTCCTGGGTTAACGTCTCACCGGTTGCTTTCGGTCCATGAACAGGAATATCCAAATTCCCGAGGCGTGTGGGGTGCATTTGCCCTGGGTTTTGACGACCCCCACTCACGGCGGCACCTGATACGGAGTGTGCGCTGTGACAAATAAATGACGCAAATTTGACGAGTCCGTGACAATCGCCGACGCGTTACGTTTTTATCTTCAATTTGTCAACGAAACAGCACGCTTAGGGATTTAGCTGCGGTTGCGGGGCCCGACGTCGGAGCGTTGCTTTTCGGTATTGACAGCGGTCGTTGTGCGCCCGAAACGTCAAGGAGAAAGAAATGGGAAATGCGACGGTCAACAGGGTTGGCACGCAGTTGCTTTTGCTCGCGACGCTTTTGGCGGTGGTCCGGCCAGCGTATGCGATTCCTGCGTTTGCCCGCAAATATGGTCTTCCTTGTTCCGCATGTCACCAGGCGTGGCCCATGCTGAACAACTTCGGGCAGACCTTTAAGGATAACGGATATCAATTGGGCAACGACCGCGACGCGCCGATCTATCAGCAGCCGGCCTACTGGCCAATCATGTTTCGCACGACTCCAAACTGGCATCGGGAAAGCAACGACCGCGTAGCGGTAGACAAAGTTTCCGGCCAGGTGAGCAGCGGCCTGCTGGAGACAACAATCAGCCCGTCGGGATTCGACCTGTCCGGGCTCGATATCATCACAGCCGGTACACTGTCCAAGAACATCTCATTTTTTGTGCAGCCATTTATCGGCGCTTCCGGCGGCACGAGCATCTCGCAAACGTGGGTGCGTCTGGATAATCTGTTCGGATCGCAATGGCTGAACGTTAAGATGGGCAAGTTCGAATTGGATGAGATGATTTCGCAGGAACGCATTCTCACGCTTAATAATACAGGGGCCGCGTACTTCAACTATTTCTTTACTCCGCCCGGCGATAGCAACATTTTTAGAGGCATCGGCAATACGCAGCTTGGTGTAGAGGTATCGGGTCACTCCGATAACGATTACACCCGGTATTCAGTTTCCGTGCTTAGCAGCAACGACGGACAGACTGGATTACCTGCGGGCAATACCTATGACGTTTACGCTAACTTCGCGCAGGCCGTTGAAATTCCGAAACTCGGGCTGCAGCGGGTGGGCGTCTACGGTTATTTCGGCCAATCTCCCACGTTCTTTCAAACCAATGGAGGCCACCCGATCCCGGGCGCCGGCATTGGCAATCGCAGCTTTTATCGCGCGGGTGCGTACGGACAGTGGTATGTGGGTAAGTTCGATTTTCAAACATTTTACCTGCACGGATACGACAATGTTTTTCTGGGTAATGCGGTGCCTGCAAATCAACCGTCCCTGTTACCCGCTGGGGCTGCCGCTCCGACGTGGAATGGCGGCTTTGTGGAAGCCCATTACACCTACAATCCACGCCTCATCGGGATCGGAAGATATGAGTTGATCCGAATGTCACGCCAGGCGAATCCCAGTATTCGCAGCAACTCAGGGAATCTCGACACTTGGACCATTGGCTATCGCTGGTATCCGATCATGAACCCCCGAGCTGGCCTTGCCTGGGTGCAGGAGTTTTCCCGTATCGTGAATGCGGGAACTGCGCCGGTTTCCGGCAAAGACGACATTAGCAATAGTTTTCTGATGGGATTGGACTTCGACTTTTGAGGAAAAAGGAGAGCACTTTTCATGCGATTGAGAATCAGTTTCGCGATGACCATCGTATTCCTCTTACTTAGTCTGACCAGTCTGGCCCAAGAAAGCCACGTCGGAAACCTGGTGGGAAATGCTAAGAAAGGGAAGGCTCTTTATCAACGCTACTGCATTTTCTGCCATGGCGAGTACGGCGATGGAAGAGGAGACAGCGCGCCCTATCTTGATCCCAAACCTCGTGACTTTACGAAAGCTACATTCAAATGCCGATCAACGCCGAGCGGAACTCTGCCGTTGGATAGCGACCTCTACGACACCATAAGCCGCGGCGTTCACGCCAGCGGAATGCCTTCCTGGAAGCCATTGACGCGCCAGGACCGAGTTGATTTGGTGGCATACATTAAAGGCTTCTCTTTGCGATTTCAGGAGGAGAAGCCGGGTGCTCCGGTGGTGATACCCCCTGAGCCATCCACCTCACCGGAGAGTGTGAAACGTGGAGCAGAACTCTTCCAAAGCATGAACTGCTGGCTCTGCCATGGGAAAGAAGGGCGGGGAAATGGTCCGTCTGCCTCTTCGCTCACGGACAGTAAAGGCAATCCGATTACGCCCTTTGACTTGAGCAGTGGATCGCGGTTCAAGTGCGGCGAATCAGATCAAGGGTTGTTCCGCGATTTGACGACTGGTATCGATGGTACTCCGATGCCTGCGTTTGCCGACGCTTTGAAGCCGGATCAGATCTGGGACGTCGTGCATTACATACACACGCTTCGCGCAAGCAACAAGAGTCAACGCAGCCAACCGCAGGCCGAGCCCAAGCCGGAGTAATAGCATTGCGAAATCCAGCACCGATCTTTCGGGCCTTCTGCAAGGACTTTGCTCGCCAACAACAAGCGAAAGAAAGCAGGTATTCAATGCAACCGAAATATATTTTAGGTGTGATAGCCGCTGCACTCGTCCTAACGTTGGTCACTTATGTTCCGGCAGGCGCCGCAGATGCGGGTGCTGCTGGATCGTTGAAAGGCACTGCGAAGATTGAGGGCTCAACACTCAAGCCAAGTCGCATCGACATGTCGTCAGATCCCAACTGTGCCAAAGCACATTCCTCGCCCGCAACCACGGAGGATGTGGTGATCGGGGCCAACAATGGTCTGGCAAATGTCATCATCTATGTTGCAGATGGTTTGGGCGATCACACATTTGAACCGCCAACGCAGCCCGCAGTGATCGAGCAGAAGGGTTGCCAGTACAAGCCGCACGTGCTTGCTCTGCAGGCAAATCAGAAGCTGGACGTGGTGAACAGCGACGCGACCACGCACAACATCCATCCCTTGCCGACCAACAATCGGGAGTGGAATAGGACGCAGCCGCACGGCTTGCCCATCGAAGAAAGTTTCGCGCGGGAAGAGATCGCTATTCCAGTCAAGTGCAACATACATCCGTGGATGCACGGCTACATCGCAGTATTCAAACATCCTTATTTCGCGGTGACCGACAAAGACGGAAACTTCGACCTGAAAGATCTTCCGCCAGGTACTTATACAATCAAGGCATGGCAGGAAAAGCTGGGTACTCAGAGCCAAAAAATTACAGTCGGCACGGGTGAAAGCAAGACGGTGGAATTCGTGTTTAAGGCAGGCTCTTGAGCTTCATCGCTTACTGCTCTTGAGGTTGAATGTGAAGAGAGCAAACGCATCTGCGGCAAACAGGATTGGCAGCAATGTCGAGGTTTGCCCGAAACTGCACCGCTTCAGGACTGTTTACGATATGGTGTAAGGTCTGGCGATGGATATTGCCCAACGCGGGATGGAAAAAGCAGGGGCGGACGTCACCGGACGCTTCAATCACTGCCGAAACCCATGGTGCATTACAGCGCGGCGCAATGTGCGGTGCCAGACCAAGGTGAGCGCGGAAGTGAAGCGCGAGTCGTCGTAGTTTGCCCGCTGATTCAACTACAAAACCATAGTCCAGGTCGAGGCTGTGCTCCCGGATCAGGCGCTCGAGCTCTGCCTCCAGTGCTTCGATTTCGTCTACATTCAGAGCTACCCGCTCCTGGCGATCAGGTTGCCAGCCTTGGGGACGATTGAAGGCAGCGGAAGTGAGATCAGCCGCGAGAAAAGAAATCGAGTTTAAGCCTATCTCTTTCGCTGACTGAACCACCGCGCGGATCGAATTGTGGTTCGCTTTTTGGACAGTGCAGCGGCCTCGAACCGCGATCTCTGGACGGATCTGTCGTAACGCTTTGATGCCAGCGGCGAGTTGTTCAAAGGCACCAGGGACCCGGCGTATGCGGTTGTGTACTGCAGGCGGGCCATCCAGAGAGACGATTACATCGTCAATGGTCGCGGCAATGGATTCCGCGTGGCGCTCTAGTAACAATCCCGCGGTAAGCATAGTGACGCGGATGCCCTCGGCGCGAAGCATGAGCGCCATGGCACCCAGCTGATCATTCAATTGGGGTTCACCGCCTGTGAACACTACCCAGCGGGCGCCGAGCTGGCGGAACGAAACCAGTTGCCGCTCGAGATCGGCGGGCTTGATTTCCTGCGGCTCGCGAATCCGCCAGATGTCGCACATCACGCAACGGCAGTTGCACTGGTTATGAGGTGAAATCACAACAACGGGCATGGTGCGGATCTGGTGTGCGGCAGCATCAATATCGGCCGATTCGCGGGGCGTCGAAATGGATACGAGGGCGCTCATCAGTGACAAGCTCTTAGATCGTTCCGTCGGAATTCCAGCAAGACATGATCGGCCAGCGAGCGAAAACCGAAGCAGCGCCCCAAGACCAAATCCGTTCGAACGGATAAGCCGAACAGGTGTGGAAACCGGCTTGCCCAAGGTTCGAGATAGCTCGGTGGTACAGAAACACCAATCCCTTTGATGGACTTAAGCTGAAACTCTGGGGAGAACGTGCGTGCGAGGAAACGTACCGAAGGGTAATGCACGCGGATGGAGGTTCCTTCTGCCAGGCGTGCAGTTACGCCTCCACGCCGAAAGCGTCGAAAAGCTTTGCGCGGATCTCCGCGACCGAGGTACCAGACAACTTCCCACAAGCAGTGCGGGCCCATCCAGCACAGCAGAGCCGTCGAACCGGGTTTGAGCAAGACCGCCAAGTTCCGGGCGAGGAGCGGAAGATCTTCGACGCAATTGAGTGCGCCGAAGTTGGAGAACGCGCCGTCGAAGACTTCACCGCCTCGCAAGTTGGCGATATCCTCGGCGGCCAATAAATACGTCCGTACCAAGCTGTCTTTTTGACATTCAGCAACTCGGCGAGTGGCAACGTTGATCATCCGAGGCGAATTGTCGCAGGCAACAACCTTAACCCCACGATCCGCCAGGAAGCACGCATCGACTCCAGTTCCGCAGCCAAGCTCAAGAACGTAATCCCCGGGTCGAAATGCCGTCTCAAGTTCCTTCCACACCGATGCCCGTTGGGCTTGTCCGATCTTGGAGCGGGTGAATGTCTCGTCGTAGCGGTCGGCGATAGCGTCGAATGGGGAGGCGCAGAATTGGGCTGGAGCGATCGCCATCGGCTCAGGCCTCCACTTCTTGAGCGGTCGCGGTCAGGCCAGCGCGAAAATCAGAGACTTTGGTTTGCAAGTCCGCAATGGCGGGTGCATCAACTAGCGGTTCGTTGCGCAGGCGTTCCAGCTCAACTTCGCTGCGAAGCAGTTTATCGGCAAAACTGTAAAACTGGCGGGAATGGCGTCCGCGGATGCGCACTTCGCGGTCTGATCCAACGGCCCATGCCTTGGAGCTCTCCACACGATCCGCAACTTGGGTGAAGTATGGCGTGCCCTTGATCGGGTAGGCAACGGTCGTAAAAAAGATATCGGGGGCAGTGTTCTTCACATGCTTGATGGTTGCTTCAATGTCGCTGAGTTCCTCGCCTTCATATCCCCACATCAAAAACATTCCGGTTTTGATGCCGTGCGACTTGCACATCGCGACCGCAGAACGCACTTCTTCAGCGGTTACTCCTCGCTCCATGGCGTCGAGGATGCGCTGGGAGCCGCTCTCGGAGCCGATCCAGACACGAAAGCAGCCCATTTCGGCGAGTGTTTCAACAACTCGCGGATTCAGCCGGTCGGCGCGGGAGATGCACTCGAAGGGCAGCTTAATCCCGCGCCGCTTGAGTTCGCCGGCGTATTGAAAAAGCCAACCGTGGTGGATGGTGAAGACATCGTCGGCCATCCACGCCATTTCCGGTTGGTATCGATTGATTAACCATTCAAGTTCCTCGGCAACCGATGCCGGTTTTCTGCGACGGTGGGTTTTACCGAACACTTCGTGGCTGCACCAGCGACAATGGTAAGGGCATCCGCGAGCCGTGATGAGAGACACCGAGCCCATGCCATGGTGCTCGCGCCAGACCTCCAGATAGCGGGCTGAGTCGATTGCTTCGCGTGCGGGCCAAGGCTGGGTATCGATATCGCGAATCTGATCCCGCGGTGGAGTACGGATAGTGCTGCCGTCGGCGGCCCGGAACGCGATGCCTTTCACCCGCTCCAGCGCGTCGATGGAATTCGAACGCAGGACTGGCACCAATTCCTCCAACGTGATCTCTCCCTCTCCGATTACGACGACATCCGCCCCGGCATCAAGGTACTCGCCAATATAGGCTCCGGGCTCCGGCCCGCCCACGACCGTGCGCCATCCAGCCTCTTTTGCGACCTGCAAAATTTCAACGACGTTAGGGCGCGTCATCAGATTTGCGTAGATGCCGATCACGGACGGCGGACCTTGCCGAAGCAATTCAAATAGCTGCTGACGCGACGAGAACGTCGAGTCAAACACCTCAACCTCAAAACCCATGTTTCGCAGATGAGCGCAGATATAAAGGATCCCCAACGGCGGATACGGCTTCATGATCTGAAGTTCCTTCGGGTCCTCGTAAAGGAAGTAACCGTGAGTGAGAAGTATGTCCATGGATGCAATCAGCTTCGGAGAACATTCAGAATCTCGTCAAAACTCGCCGCCCTACTGGGTGCTTGCAATTGCACTAACTCCTCGCCTGCAAGTCCGCCCAGAAGGGTAGGACGTGAATTGCGGCACGTCTGTTCCAGACGCATCACATGCTTCCACAGTTCATCTGGATCGTGAACCGCATCCTTTTCCTGGACAGTCTGTGCCTTGCGCGAGCTCCAGGAATCCACTTGCGCATGCAATGCGTCGTGCAAGGCGCGATAGAATTCATTTGTGTACGCACCCTGGAACATCATGGCAAGGTCTTCGCTGTCCGACCAATTGGTTTTTTCGCCCAACTGTGCCTGCACTCGCTCGAAGAATTCAGTTCCGGGCAGCGGGTAGGAGACAGAGACGCCAATGTCATCGGGCCGTGTGTCTCGAACCAGTTCCACCGTCTTCTGAATGTCCTGCCAGGTCTCCCCTGGATATCCGAACTGCAGGAAATAGCACGCCCGAATGCCTTCCTGGCGCAGGTTTTCGCGCGCTTTGGCGATTTGGTCCACGCGCGTTCCCTTATCCATTGCGTCCAAAATCTTTTGCGATCCGGACTCTGCGCCCATCCAAACCTCAACACAGCCGGTGCGGCGCAAAGCCCGCACATTTTCCACAGTCATCAGATCCACTCGGGACTGCATTTTGAACGGTACAGCCGCGTCTAACTTTTCTACCTCGACCGCAAGATCGCGGACCCATCTTGCCCGAAGGCCGAATATGTCGTCGGCAAACCACAGGTGCTCGGCACCGAAGTCGTACTTGAGCCGACGCATTTCCTCTGCCACGCTGCTCTCTGATCGCACGGCAAATGAGTTGCCATAGATTGGCTTCGCGCACCAATTGCAACGGTAGGGACAGCCGCGGCTGGCGACAATATTCATCGAGAAGTAGCCGTGAGCGGTTTTCCAGGCGGAACGGTATTGTTCAACATCGATCAGATCGCGGGCTGGAAATGGCAACATGTCGAGACTATGCATCGGAGGCCGACGGGCGGTGCGAATGAAATCTCCGGTTTCATTCAGGAATGCGACACCTGGAATCTGTTGCAATGCGTGACCTTTCCCGTTTAAGAGATGGCGAACGACTTCCAACAACGTGCATTCGGCTTCGCCCAACAAGACGCAACGGAAGCCTTTGTGCAGATAATCCTCGGCGTGATCGGAAGCATCAGAGCCATTTACCAAAACCGCGGCTCCCGCGCTCTGTGAAAGGTCAAGAATGTGGTAAGCCACTTCCCGCATCCGCGTGAGGCACATTTTTGTCAGAAAATTGAAGTTGTCCTCGTAGACCACGACTACCCGGGGACAATGCTCCGCCAGAGCGGATTCGAACCCAACTTCGGGGTCGTTGAGCATGGTGTCGAACAGCGCAACGGAAAGGCCTGCGCTTCGTAGCAGAGACGCAGCATAGAGCGTGCCCAGCGGAGCATAGGGCTGCATCTTCCGGGTCTGCTTGCGGTCGTAGTAAAGGTGATAGGAATGAGTCAGCAGAACGTCGGTCACTCGAGTTCCTCACTTGTTGGAAATATGAACATCAGCACACTTGCTGCGTACCCTCAGTAAGAGCCTGGCCGGTCAAAAGAGATCTGCGGGTAACCACCCTCTCCACTGTGCGCGAGATCCAAAGCTCCCACGGAAAGGAGTAGCGGTTTTTGCCAATGCGCCAGCGTATGGGCGCCCCGAGCATCCGCCGGAAGCCTCTTCGGAGCCATGGCACCCTCTTCGTCACTTTTCTAATTTGGTTGTTCAGCAGGAAGTACTCAAGACTTCGTCGTAATCGCCGCAGTTCTTCTTCCCGTAGCCAGGGAAGGACATTGGTGCCCAGCGCCAGGGTTTCCCACTCAGCCAGAGACTGCGGCTCGCGGACCCCCAGCTCCTTCAGTTGCGGCCAGATCGGAATGCCGGGATAAGGGGTGAAAATATTGGGTGAGAAGCTGACGTTCGAATATTCTCTGGCGATGTCGCTCATAATGCGAAAGGTCTGCTGGCGATGCGCCTCAGTTTCTCCGGGATACCCGAGAATTATGTTGAACACCACGTGAATACCTGCGAGGTCAGTCTTGCGGGCGGTCTCCACCATTTGTTCTACATGCTGGAAACGCTTGTTCATCAGGTTCAATACTTCCTGCGAAGCCGACTCGGTTCCAAAGCCGATGTGGTGCACGCCGCTTTCCGCGAGCATGCGTACGTCCTCTTCGCTCATGGTCGCCAGGAAATCCGTGGACGTCTGAAAGTCCCACTGAAACTTGGTCCGGCTATCGATGATTCCTCGCGCGATTGCCACTGCACGTTTTCGATCTACAAGGAAATTGGAATCGAAAAAAGGTACATGCTCAATGTTGTAGCGGGGCACGAGTTCGGCCAGATCGTTAACCACCCGTTCGACACGATAGGCATTGAAACGTCGTTTATAAAACACCTGGTCCGTGCAGTAATTACATTGGTAAGGGCAGCCCACGCTGCTGGTGTAGGCCAGTTGCCGAACACCGGACGCGGCCGCATAGATACCCGGGTCGGCCAGGTGATATGCGGGGGCAGGCAACTCATTGATGTTTGCTACCGGGCGCTCCGGCTCGTGATGAACCTTCCCGCCATCGTTGAACGATAATCCCTTAACCCCATGCCAGTGTTTTCCATCGGCGATTCGTTGCACGAGTTCGAGCAGGGTCAGTTCACCCTGGCCTCTCACAATTGCGTTCACAAAAGGCTCGCGCAGTGTCTGTTCCGTGGCCAGGCTGGCGTGCCAGCCTCCAAACACGATCGGCAGTTCCGGGCGTAGATGCTTCACCGCTCGTGCCACGCGGATGGCCGCTCCGATGTGAGGACCGGTCAGCACGGAGATGCCTAGGCATAGAGCGTCCTGTATTTCTCGCAGAATAGTTTGCTCGTAGTCCGGAGCAATCAGGTTATCCACTAGCTTGACCTCAAATCCGGCTTGCAACAAGGGAGACGCCAGACACAGCAGGGAAAGAGGGGCGCCCAGCGGAGGCCCGTCATACGGGGGGTAGAACAGCACGACTTTGCGCTTCGAGGTCACTTTGCGCGGCGGCACCAGGAGAAAATACCGAAGTCTACGTCCACAGAGTGTTGCGCACGACTCCGACAGCCGCCACTATTCCGCAAGAGCCAATAGCTCTACGTGCCTGCAGGCGTAAGCGAGCGGTGTTCCAAATTGTGGCGCGTAAGCTATCGGCGGATTGTCAACAACTTGTCAAATTTCTGTCAACTTTCGCTGTGCGCGAAGTATGCGCTGTGCAATCCTAGGCTGGCCCTGCTCGGGAATTTACATAAACGTTACAATTTCGAGACAATTCGCTACAGCCCAGACTGATAATTTTCAAGTTTCCAATCACGGAAAGCCATGAAGTGCGGCAGGGCGTATCCGCCATTTCGCAGTTTGGAATCCAGATCAGGTATTAGGAGTTGACTCACGTGAGGTCATCGAAGAAAATCGTTTTTTTTGTCGCCTCTTTTTCCAGTATCGAGGCCACAGCGCCGCTGGGAATTCTTGCCATTTCCACGCCGTTGCTGCAGGCCGGCTACGATGTTCGCATTATCGATTCCACGATCACTCCTGATTACAAGAAACGTGTTTTGCACGAAGTAAAGGACGCGCTTTGCCTGGGCATCTCCGTCGTGACCGGACCGATGATCCGGGAAACCGTGGAGGTGGCCAAAGCAGTTAAGAAATGGGATCCAGAATTCCCCGTAATTCTTGGAGGTTGGCACCCGTCCCTGCTCCCCAAGCAAACTCTAGAAGCCGGATACGTCGACATTATTGTTCGCGCCCAGGGCGAAGAGAGCATGCTTGAAGTTGCCGAGCGTCTCAGGGATGATGCCCCTCTCGACGATGTTCTAGGGATCGGTTTCAAGCGTGACGGCAAACTTGAACTCACTCCCGAGCGTCCTCTCAAGACCCTCGACAGAATGCCGGCGAAAGCCTATCAACTGGCCGATTTTGATGGCTATGAGAAGGTATGCGGCCGCCGCTGGGCGATGTATGTTTCGAGCCTTGCTTGCCCATTCAATTGTTTTTATTGCACCAATGCCGGTGTCTACGGACGCAAATGGAACGCCCTGCCGGTCGAGCAGGTCGTGGAAGAAACTATTGAGCTAACGCGACGTTATAACCTCGACCTGCTGTGGATGGCTGACGACAACTTTCTTGTGGATCTCAAGCGGTCGTTGGAGATCGCGGAGGGATTGGTCCGCGCCGGCGCCACCTTCAAATGGAGCGTCCAGGCGACTACCAACCTGACTGCCCGCCTCAGCGTCGAGGAGTTGTCGCTACTCAGAAGATCCGGGTTACACCAAATATGTCAGGGAATCGAGACCGCGTCTCCCACGGTGATGAAGTTAATGAACAAAGACTTCCAAGTCCTGGAAGATATTTATGAGTCGACCGAGCGCTGCCTCAAGGCGGATGTCATCCCTTCGTTCAACATAATTTTTGGCTATCCGGGTGAAGGCACAAAAGAGCGGCGCGAGACGGTGAATTTTATGATGGACGTTTGCCGTCGCTTTCCTGGCGCTGAATTCTGGACCAACATCTTTACTCCATACCCGGGCTCTCCGATCTTTAATCAGGCCGAGAAGCTTGGGATTGAGGTGCCCACTTCGCTCGAAGGCTGGGTCGATTATTTTCCGAGATACACCGTGTTGCCCTGGCTCAAAGGCCGGGATCATCAGCGAGTTCAAACCATGCGCGATTATTTGCGAATCGCATTTGATCGCGATCCCATCGCCCTAAAGGGCCCTGGTACGTTCGCAAAGGCCGTTCAACATTTGACGGCATATCCCGCGCGCTGGAGATTAGACCACGACTTCTATAGCTTCCCCATCGAACTGTGGTTGAACCGGACATTGAAGAACATCGTGACACTGCCCAAGCCCAGCGTGGACGCAAAGATGATGGGTCCGGAGGAGGCGCCGAGTTGCACGTGAGGACCTGAAGCCTCGAGACGGTGAGTTACTCACGAGTGGGTTCAAGACCAGACGCATGATCCTTTTCTACAACCCGAAAGCGACGAGGTTCCGCAACCGGCGTCTGCCGCTTTCGATACTGGCAATCGCGGCGGTTGTGGAAGGAAAGGAGGAGTACGCAATTGTCGATGGCAACCTCGATCCCCATCCCACCGAAAGCCTGATCGCGCTGATTCAAGAACGTAACGTGGAGTTGCTGGCCGTCACAGTCATGCCCGGGCCGCAGACGGTCGGAGCCGTCGCGAGCTGTCGTGAAATTCGAGCACGCTTTCCGCAGCTTCCCATCGTCTGGGGAGGCTACTTTGCCACGAACTACACCGAAGCCGCTCTGAATGCTGGCTACGTCGATTATGCCGTCCGTGGTCAGGGAGAACTAACCCTTCTGGAGCTGCTGGAGGCGATTCGCGGGCATCGCGAACTAAAAAGTATTGCCGGGCTCTCGTACAAAGATGCCGACGGAGTTCACCGGCACAATCCCGAACGTCCGATGCGGAGTCCGGACGACTTTGCATGGTATCCGTACCATCGTGTTCCGATCGAAAAGTACCTGCTGCCTACTTTTCTGGGCCGCCGGACCGCAGTCCACCAGGCAAGCATAGGCTGCCCTTTCCGCTGCAACTTTTGCGGCGTGGTCAATTTTTCGGGCAGTCGCGAAAAAATGGAATCGCCGGCCAGAACGTCGGACATTCTGCGTCACCTGGTCCAAACTTACGGCGTCGACGCGGTCCAGTTCTACGACAACAATTTTTTCTTGCGCGAAGAGCACACCCGCGACCTGGCGGACCGCATTGCGCCGCTCAGCCTGCGCTGGTGGTGCGAAGGCCGAACCGACATCATGATGAGATATTCGGACGCCACCTTCGAAGCCATTCGCCGTGCTGGGTGCGCCATGATTTTCTTTGGCGCCGAGTCCGGCTCGAACGAAGTTCTGAAGGAAATGCAAAAAGATCTTTGCGCGGAAGATACGCTTGCGCTGGCCTCCAGGATACGTCGGTTTGGCATTATTCCCGAATTCTCAATCATTTTCGGAAATCCCAAAGATCCGGAGGGTGACACACGCGACTGCATCCAATTCATCCGGCGGTTGAAGCGGCTGAATCCGGCCGCCGAGATCATCGTCGAGCACTACACGCCGGTGCCGCAGCGAGCGCGAATGTATGGCGGCGTCGAGGATCAGATTCAGTTTCCGACCACGCCGGATGAGTGGGCCACAGAACGCTGGCAACGATTCGCCACTCAGAAGGATCCCAGTTCACCTTGGATCAGGCCTCGCACCAAGCAATTGATCGACAACTTTGAGTTAGTCGTGTCCTCTCGCTGGCCGACTGTGCAGGATTTACGACTGCCTAATTGGGGACGCTGGGCGCTCAAGGTTTTAAGCAGTTGGCGCTACAAGCTGGGTGTTTACACGGCGCCGCTGGAACTGAGGTGGACGCAGCAGTTCATTGCCCTTCGCAAGCCAAAGGAGGAAAGCTTGTGAGCGTTGTGTCCCAAGCGAAAATGCCGATTGGGGAGGGTCCTGAATTACCTGACCTGGCTTCAGGCGTTCTGGATCCTGTTTCCGTGGCGGAAGGGTATGAACGGTGGGCTCCGAGTTATGACCGCACCCCAAATCCTCTCCTCGCTCGCGAAGAGCGTTATCTCCTACCTTTGCTCCCTGACCTGCACGACAAGCATGTTCTCGATGTGGCATGTGGCACCGGGCGTTGGCTCGAAAGGCTATTAGCTCGGGGCACGCAATTGGGGGTCGGCATAGATTTCTCGGCCCCGATGCTAAGCATAGCGCGAAGAAAAATCGCGCTGACGGGACGACTAGCGAGAGCTGACTGCCTGCGACTTCCATTTCGCGCATCGGTCTTTGATTTTTCGGTGTGTTCGTTCGCCCTCAGTCACATCCAAGATTTGAAGCAAATGGCGTGCGAGCTGGCGCGAGTGATGAAGTCCAACTCCGACGTGTTCGTAAGCGATCTCCATCCCGAAGCCCATGCTCGCGGATGGCGCACCGGTTTCCGCGATGGTCGCGGCACCTGCAAAATCGAAGCGTTGCCCCGCGCGGCTGAAGAAATTGTCTCAGTGTTCTATTCAGCTGGTTTTGAGTGCTTGACGCACGTGCCCCTTTGTCTTGGCGAACCAGAACAGCCTATGTTTGCTGAGGCGGGCAAGGGTGAATGGTTTGCCGAAAGAGTTCAGTTACCTGCGGTGCTCGTCTGCCACTTCAGACTAAGACATCCGGAAAGTTAATCGGGACTGCCCTTGCACTTTTATGCCACGCCCGAGGCGGAGTCATGAAGCCAGCACTGGCCGAAGCAATTGTTGGGTTCTTAAGCTTCTCCGGCGAAGCATGTAATCGGGTTTCGCAACTTAGTAAATTCAGCGAACGTGACTGGGATCGGACACTCGGATGGCTGGACGACACCGGCCTCGCTCTATATTTCCTGCAAAAGCTCAAAGATACAGATGTAGCCAACGTCGTTCCCGCGCTGGTGCTATCTGGCCTTGAGAAGAGGCTCACCACCAACCAGGAACGTGTGGCTCATATGGCGCGCCAGTTCGATTTTCTCAACGCAAGGTTCCGCGACAGAGGGGTGCGGTACGCAGTTGTGAAAGGTCTTTCCCTGGTTCCACAATACTGTCCCGACGCGAATCTCCGGCATCAGGGAGACTTTGACTACTTGATCGACGATCAGTCGCAGCCAACGGCTCAACGGGTCCTGGAGGAAACTGGGTACCTTATGAAGTTGTCCATCTCCGATAAGGAATTCGTTTTCGTCATGCCTGAGATGGTTAAGCCTCAACTTGGCGACGACCAATACCAGGCACAAGCGCCTTACGCGGTTGAGTTGCATCTAGACATTTGGGATTCCGATTTGCACAAGGTGCCTGTGCCGTGGCCACTTCCCCATCTGGACAACGCAAAGATTCGTCAATGGCACGAATTGACGTTTCCTGTTCTTCCGGACGAGGACGCATTTCTGGTTCAAGTTTTGCATGCATGCAACCATCTTTTCACCTACTGGATTCGGATCTCCTGGCTCTGGGAGATCGGCTACTTTCTGACTCGGCGTGCAGATGACGCGTTGTTCTGGAACGGGATTGAGCAGCGAGTGCAAGGGACCACCGTGCTTCAAGAGTTTGTCGTGGTCGTGATCGAACTGGTGGCGAAGCTTTTCGGGGCGCCGATTCCACCTACAGTTAGAGCTTGGGGTGAGAACATTCGCCCGCCCTCTCGCGTGTGGATTGACAACTATGCGCACCAGTGGGTATTCGGTGAGGTACCTGGCTATCAGTTCCGGTTGTTTCCGAGAGCTAAGCTGGTTCTGTTCCTCCAGCAACAATACGTAGGTGATGCCAGCGCTCAGAAACTGTTTGCGCGGAGTCGGCTACTTCCCCCTTCACAGATTTTACACAGGGGGCAATCGACAAATGGGGACCCGTCGAAAGTTCTGCGAACCGGCTGGCGGAAACGCCGGCGCCTTCTTCGGCGGACTCTATTCCACGCGCTGTCGGGATTCCGCTATTTGTGCGAGATCCCGCGCTGGCGGTGGTTGAACCGGGGGAAGGTAGCGTCGGCTTCTCTTGGTACGTGACCGCTCGCGTCCCGATGTCGGGGCCCGTCTCAAGTCTGGGTGGCGGATAACTAAATAGCGATCAGCATCTAACAATTCTGCGCTGTTGCACCACCTTGTTGAACCCGCATGAGCTTGAAGCTACAAGCCGCCAAAAACGTCAGCGCGACCTGGCTCAGCCTCGCCGTTCACGCGGTTGTGGGCTTTTTCTTGTCTCCGTTTATCCTTCACCGGTTGGGCGATGACGCGTTCAGCCTGTGGGTGCTGGTGTTTTCCCTGACGGGTTATTACGGTCTCCTCGATCTGGGTGTCCGCACCTCCATTGTTCGGTACGTCGCTAAGTTTGCAGCCACTGGGGACGAAGAGCAACTGGCCAGGTTTCTCACGACGAGCCTGGCATTTTACGTAGTGGTCGGCCTCGTGATCTTGCTGCTCACTGCGGTGGGATTCTTCTACTTGTCGGTTTTGTTCCATATCCCTCGCAATCTTCTGGGAATAGCGCAAGTACTGTTTTTGTTGGGTGGTGTGGGGGTCGCATTGTCATTCCCCTTAGGCGTGTTCGCCGCCTTGCTTGAGGGCATGCAGAAGTTTTCGTGGGTTCAGTTGAGCCAAATCGGAATCACGCTTCTCCGCGGCGCTCTCATTTTCATCGCGGTTAGCTACGATGGACGACTGCTGGCCGTTGGAGTCATTACAGTTGTCATAAACCTCGTCAGCTACCTTGTTCTTGCATGGATGGCATTTCGAGCGTTCCCTCTCCACTTTTCTTTGCGGCAGGTCGACGGTCGGGCATTTCGTAAACTGCTCGGATACGGCAGTTTCGCTTTTTTGATCCTTGTTGCCGAAAAGCTTCGATTCCATTCGGATCCAATCGTGATCGGCGCCTTCCTTTCTTCCACCGCGATTACCTATTTTTCGATCGGAGCGAGACTGGTGGAATATTCAACTTACGCGGTGCGCAGCATGGCTCAAATATTTACTCCAATGTCGAGCCAATTCGCTGCGACTGGTGATTTCGCTCGCTTACGGCAGACGTTAATAGCCGGCAATCGCGCCTGCGCACTCATCATTCTTCCTCTCACAGTCATCCTGTTAATTTTGGGTAAACCGATTATCGCGGCTTGGGTCGGCGCCAAGTACGTTTCGAGCTATTCGGTGCTCGCAGTGTTGGCCGTGCCCAGAGCCATCTACCTTGCTCAATCGACTTCGACCAGAATCCTTCTCGGTATGGGGCGGCATCGGATGCTGGCTTTTGTCTTATTGCTCGAAGGTGGAGTCAACGTGATTCTAAGCACGCTGCTGGTGCGCCGCTTCGGAATTGTCGGTGTCGCTGTGGGCACGGCAATACCGTTGACCTGCACCAGCTTGTTTTTCCTTCCCCGGCATATTTGTCGCCAGCTGCAGATACCAATTGGAGCGTTTCTAAAACAGACTTATCTGCTGCCGCTGGGGCTTTGTATTCCGATGACAGCCCTGCTTGCGTTCCTGCAGCACGAATTTCCGGTTCAAAGCTTTAGTGGCCTGTCGCTTGAGGTTACCTGCGGAGGTGCGATCTATTGCGCAACGTTTTGTTTGACCCTGCTCGCTCTGAGACCGGTGAACGTTAGCTCCTGGAACGCCTTAACTCAGGTCTTAGGCTACAACCAGAATTCACAGTCGAGAGGATCATCATGGGTGTTGTGAGTGTCGCAAGAACCGCAGTCGGCCGTTTTGGAATAATCGGGGAGCTGTTCTCATTCTTTTGGACTAATAAGAGATGGTGGCTGGTACCGATGTTGGTTACTCTTTTTCTTCTGGGCGTGGCTATCGTTCTGGCTCAGAGTTCGGCTATTGGACCCTTTATCTACACGCTTTTCTAGGAGCACCGCGATGTGGAAACGCGCGAAGCGAACATGGAAACGTGTAGGCCACGCGATAGGAAACTTCCAGGCACGAATATTGTTGACCGTCTTCTACGGCGTCATCGTTTTTCCGTTCGGTATTTTCGCTCGCTTGTTTTCAGATCCTTTGCGGATTAAGCACTCCCCCACCCAGTGGCTCGATCGCGCTGAGGAGAATCAGGACCTACGCTGGGCTAAGAGGCAGTGAAACGTGTACATACTCGGTGTCTCTTGCTACTACCACGATGCCGCGGCGGCGTTGCTACACGATGGTGTGCTCGTCGCGGCAGCCGAAGAAGAGCGGTTCTCGCGGGTGAAGCATGACTATGGCTTCCCCAGGAACGCCATTCGGTTCTGCCTGGGGCAGGCCGGGATCCAAGGGAGAGATCTCGATTACGTTGTCTTCTTCGAGAAGCCGTTCCGCAAGTTCGACCGGATCTTGATGACGACCCTGCAGACTTATCCGCAGTCCTGGAAAGTGTTTCGCGAATCGATGATCTCATGGATGGTCGACAAACTTTGGATCGGTACCACACTCCAGACTGAACTAGGTGTGAGCAAAGAAAAAGTGCTGTTTTGTGAGCATCACCTTTCGCACGCCGCAAGCGCCTATTTGTGTTCGCCCTTCGATGAAGCCGCTATTCTCACCGTCGATGGTGTTGGTGAATGGGTGACAGCCACTTACGGCGTCGGCCGTGGTAGTGACATCCGCTTGTGGAAGCAGATGGAGTTCCCGCATTCGATCGGACTACTGTACAGCGCGTTCACTGCGTTTCTGGGTTTCGAAGTCAACGAGGGCGAATACAAGGTGATGGGCATGGCCCCATACGGGGTGCCCCGCTATTTGGACAAGGTCTGGAAGCTGGTACGGCAGAACACGGATGGGTCCTTTTCACTCGACATGGATTATTTTTGCTTCCACTATTCAACAGACCGGACCTACAACCAGAGATTCGTGGCGCTCTTCGGCGAGCCCCGGCCTTCTGCGCTGCGATTCTTCACCAAGCAGACCGGATTCCCGAAGTACTTCGGTGCGCCCCCAGGAAACTACGACGAACTATGCGCCTTGAACCAGCATTATGCCGATATCGCGGCTAGCATTCAGCGGGTGACCGAGGACCTGGTTTTGGGCATGGCAAATAACTTATACCGTGAGACAGGACTCAAGCGGCTTTGCATTGCCGGTGGAGTTGGCCTGAACAGCGCGGCAAATGCGCGCATTCTCAAGGAGACTCCCTTCGAGCAGTTATTTATCCAGCCCGCGGCGGGCGATGGCGGAGGCGCTTTAGGGGCTGCCTTGTGGGTCTACAATTGCTTGCTCGGAAAAGCTCGCCAGTTCACGATGCAACATGCCTATTGGGGCCATAATAACTCCGGTGCGGAAATCAGCGATTTTCTTCGCCAGAACGGCATTCCTTTTCGGCATTTCGAAGATGATGACAAGTTGCTCGACTGCGTAGTCGAGCGCCTTACGGAGGGAAAAGTAATAGGCTGGTCGCAAGGCCGCTTCGAATGGGGACCGCGGGCACTTGGGAATCGAAGCATTCTCGCCGATCCACGTAATTCCGAAATGAAAGACATCATCAATGCGAAGATCAAGTTTCGCGAGCCTTATCGGCCATTCGCCCCGTCGGTTCTCGCGGAATGTGCGGAAAAGTACTTTGATCTGTCGCGAGCGCGATGTCAGTATCCTGCTCGGTACATGCTGTACGTAGTACCGGTCAAGGAGAGCCAGCGCAGCACGCTGCCGGCAATTACTCACGTTGACGGTAGTGGCCGGGTGCAGACGGTTTTTCTCGATCAGAGCCCGCGGTATTACCGTTTGATCGAGCGCTTTGGGCAAGCCACGGGCGTTCCAGTCTTGCTCAACACTTCCTTCAATCTCAAAGGTGAACCGATCGTAAATTCGCCGGGGGATGCGTTTAACACATTTTCCAAAAGTGAGATGGATAGTCTCGTACTCGAGAACTTCCTGGTCGAAAAGAGGTAGGCAAAGAGATATTGTCCATGAACCATCCGAGTACAACTACGGATTCGGCGGAGGTACCAGAGAAGAACGACTTGGGCCTGCCCCCCAAGCTCGGCCTGCTCAACCATCGCCGGCTGCCAACGGCGGAGTGGATTGTGCTCGCCCTTCTACTGGCGGCATTTGTCGGCGGTAGTTTTGTGCCGGGATGGCAAAACCTGAACAGCGAGTTCCCCAATTACTATCTGGCGGCCGCACTTTTCCATCGCCGCATTCCGCTCGACCGCATCTACGAGTGGACCTGGTTTCAACGCCAGAACGATCACTTGGGAGCACGGGTCGGCCTGGTGAGTTTTGCGCCCAACCCTCCCACCTTTATACTTTCGATGCTGCCATTTACGAACCTGCAGCCGCTCGCCGCCAAGCGTGCCTGGTTGGTCTTGAATTTGGGGTTTCTTGCTCTCGCCTTGTGGCTGTTGCATCGTGTGACATCATTAAGTTCGCGTCGGCTCGGCCTTTTATCGTTGTTGTGCGTCGTTCCCCTCCATATTGATTTCTTGTTCGGTCGCCACTATGTCCTAATTCTGCTGCTTCTCTGCGGCGCTTACTACGCTTCCTGCTTAGGCCACCAAAGAACCTCTGGAGTTATGTTGGCCGCGGCGGCAGCACTGAAGTTGTTTCCTGCTCTTTTTTTGATTCTGTTTATCTGGAAGCGCAATTGGCGGGCAGTCGCTGGATTCGCGCTTGGCGCCATAGCATTTGCGGCAGTTTCCCTCTTCCTGTTCGGTATAGAAGTCCACCGGGTTTTTCTCTATGAAGTTCTGAGCCAAGCTTCGCGCGGGGATTGGCTTGGCCCTTACGTTCTTTCGCAGAATTCGTTCATCACTCTGTGGAGCCATTTATTCCTCATTGAGCCAGAATTAAATCCTTTCCCCTTGATCAACTCGCCCACCCTGTACGCGCTTGCACAGGCGTCTACTGTCACCCTTCTGATTTTCTCCTTCCTGCTATCGGCCAGAGGGAATGAAGGACGGCGCGGCGCGGCAGTACAATGGGCAACTCTCATTCCTTTGCTTCTTCTGCTCTCCACAACAACGGGTGCCGATTACCCATGCCTGTTGATCTTTACCGTGATCGTCGGCATCGATGCGTTGGTCGCAGCTGGTAACCCGAGCAAAGCGCTCATTCTTTTGCTCTTGTATGTTGCTGCTTGCGCACCGGTGCCACAGAGGATCTCAAACTGGTTCCCATTGTCCCGTCTTGTGGCCACGACAGGGATTTACCTACTCTTGCTGTCCGCGGCGGGCGTGAGCCGCAGGATACATTTCGGGCGACGGTGGCTGGCTGCTGGCGTGATGTCAATGATGGTTTTGACCTTCTACAATCTCCACGCTGTTCGGAACCGGGCGGAAGACTTCAACAGGCGCCTGCCAAGTCCACCGAATGGATACCGAGCCGCCAATCCGGTGATGACGTCAGGCGGAGTGGTTTTTACTGAAATGCAGCAGAAGAACTATGACGCAGTGAGGTTTGCAGATGGAGCGTTCCGCGACATTCCAGTGTCGGGTAATGTGCTGGCAGTGGCTGGTGCGGCAACCAGTTCGGCACTCTATTTAGAACTTACGCAGCGTCAATCAATCATCGTGCGACTTCCGATGGATCGGCCGGGATCCGCTCCCGAAACCCTGACAGGAGGCCAGGAGCCTGCGCTCTCACCCAACGCCAAGTGGCTCGCCTTCATCAGAGAAGAACAAGGGAGAAACGCAGTGTGGCTGTCTGCGATCGATTCTAAAGATGGCCCACAGATGGTCTTGCCAAGCACTTACAATCCCATCGATGTGAGTGTCACGTCCGAAGGGGATGTGATCGCGGCGGTGGGCGATGTGAGCGATCCACATTTATTCCTCGTGAGGCATGAGACGCAAGCGCTGACCGCTCAGCCCGCGCTTCCGCATCCTGCGAGATATCCATCTATCTCCCCTGATGGCCAGCAACTGGCCTTCAGCCGGCGCGACCAGGGCTCCTGGCATTTAGTTGTGCACGAACTCGCAACTGGGTACGAGCAGCAACTGACTCACGCGTCGTGCAACGCCATCTCGCCCTCATGGGAAAATGCTCGGACATTGCTGTATGCGACTGATTGCGGCCGGGGCGTCGGACTCAGCGCGATTGCGCGGGTAGTTCTGCCGCGGTGAGCAGATGTCGGAATCACTCATGACTGACTGCACTCAGCCTGCGCACAACGACACGATAGGCGATCGAACGCAGCGTTCTACTGGCCGCCCCTTACCGAAAATATTTGCCGTTTTCGGATACACAGTTTTCAGCCTGGTACTGCTTGCGGTCTTGCTGGAGCTCGCCTCATGGGCGATCTGGTCCGCATACCACGCGAAGCATCTCGAAGGCCCTGAGAATCAGGCTGCAAGTCCGGTCTATGCAGAGACTGCGTGGGCGCAGGAGTTTTGGCAAGAAGAACACATGCGACAAAAATCGCGACACGGCTATGTGCCATTCCTACTCTGGGGCGTGAGTAATTGGCATGGCAAGTATGTGAACAACGATTCCGACAAGACAGGAGTGTGGCGCAGAACGATCAATCCAGCACGAGACGAATGCCACAAGCGCCAGGTTACTGTTTGGACCTTCGGCGGATCAACGATGTACGGAACCGGTGTGCCGGACTGGGCAACCTTACCATCGTACCTGTCTCATGACTTGAACACCGCCGGTTCAGATTGCGTAGTAGTGTCCAACTTCGGCGTCGAAGGCTACGTCAGTAACCAAGAGCTGATTCTGCTGACGGAGCAGCTCAAAGCGGGCGGCCATCCCGATATTGTAATTTTCTACGATGGACTCAATGACGCAGGCGCCGCGGGGCCGTCGTCGGGACCGCCCAAAGCACACTTCTCCATTGAAACGATCAAACCCCGGATTGAGGGCTCGATCTCAAGTCGCCTCGATTTCCTTCGCGAGGCGTATACCTTCCGGTTGGCGGGAACGATCCGGGGATTCCTGTTCGGACGACACTCGTCTCGGTTTGTTCTTGACGAATTGCACACCAAGGGCGTGGCGGCACTGGACAACTACGAAGCGAATCTTAGCGTCGCGAAGGCGCTTGGCAAGGCCTACAACTTCCGAATCTATTGTTTCTGGCAGCCTTCACTTTATTACGGCAAAAAACCACTCGTTCCATTTGAAAGGCAGCTACCTGAAATTGCTACAAGGGATTCGTGGTCATTGATCACAACCGCCGTTTATCAAGAAGCCGCAAGGCGCGCTGCCGCCAACGGCGGTTTCATTTTCCTCGGGGACATATTTGATTCCGTTCCGGACCCGCTCTACATCGACGAGGGCCATCTAGGACCTCGCGGTAATGAATTAGCAGCGCAAGCAGTGGCAAAGTACATCGAAGACCATCCTACGAACTGATTTCGCACTACGATCACGATTCGAAAATGAGCCAAAACTCCAAGCCTTCGGCGGGCCTGTTCCGCCATATCGCCGTTACGCCAGCGTCCTAAGCAAACCCGGAAACAGTTCAGCAGCCTTCGCGGGGTTGTTGCCGTAGCTCAGCTCATAAGCTGGAACTCCCTCCAGAACCCCAAGAACGCTCGAAGTTTGTTGTTGAAAACAATCGTCATCCCTAAACAGGATGTTCGCTGTAAATCGACGCGAAAGCTCCGCCGGCTCGATTGGTCTTAGCTGCGTTGTTAAACTACTTCCTCGGTTTAGGAATACCGAACAAATCGGACTAACTGGTTGTGCTTTGCTGGCCTGAAACGGACGCTTTGGCAAGTAATGAACGGTCAGTTCAGGGTAGGAGAACCGACGAGTCGAGGTTTGAAGTTCGGGAAGAAACTGAAGCGATTCAGGGCGGAAGATCGCCGGTAAGAGATCACCCCATACCCGCAATTTGCCGCCTTCGATCTCCGAGAATACTGCTTGGTCAGCATGAAACTCGAAACCGAGCTTCGCCGCAAGATAGCTCGCCGTCGTTTTACCGCTGTTGGGTGGGCCGAAGACCAGAAGCCCTTTTTCCCCAATGCCAACGCATGCCGCCGCCAGCGGCACCATACCCAGACTTCCTGCGCTCATGCAGAAGAGAGTGTCGAAAACAGACCGGCAGTGCAGCTTGGGTTCGCCCTCGATCAATCTTTCAGCGACAAAACCGATCCCCTCGCGCTCCTCCAGATCAACAGCCAAGAAACTTCTCTGTCCAATGTTAGCGAAACGAAGGCCATGATCCGAGAATGCCGCCAGGGCCACCCCTGCCTCGTCCGTCTGGTGATCTTCTTGGCTCACGATTCGCCATAGAAACTCCGGATGGCCAGGCGGGCACCCCTGGTGTCGTGCAAAAAATCCCAATGCACTCTCAAGCAGCCTTAGGCAATTGGTTTCCAATCGCACGGTTTTTGCCATCACAAGCAAATCCATGCCATACGGTGTCGGCGTGTAGCGGTGCAGCAGATCCCTGCGCCTGTTGTCGGCGGGAATTTGCCAGCGTATTGCGGTGCCGTCCGAATACTTTGTGCTTTTGACTGACAGCTCCACTCGTCTCCTCCCGGTCCGCTGGTTCACCGGTCCATTACGATCAAAGCTGCTCAAAATGAATAGCCAGTTCCTCGGCCACATTCTGGGGCAGCCCACCATATCGCAGGAGGTAACACGGCCGTTTAGCCAACTCCTCGATAACTTCCGTCTGCCGAGCAGTCGCATCGGGCATCTCTGCGATTAGGTCTTCCTCAAGACGAGTGGCTGCCTCCTCCGCTGACATCGGGGTCAGGCAGAACCCCGGAGTCTCACTTCGTTCCAGAAAGACCAGCATTCGTGGTTCGCAACTTCTCACGCGCTCAAGGCCGAGTCCAAATTCTGGATCGAGTCGAAAGCTCGGTTCTCCGTTCTGGAGATCAGTCGGCTCTCGACCTTGCAACACCCCGAAATACGATCCAGCATCACCGCGTAATTTAGCCGTCGTGGCCAATCCCCAAGCCAACAGCTTGCCTCTTCGCCATGAACAGAACGTACGATCGTCCGCAAGAAACCCAAAACCCGCTTGCGCCAACGCTACCGCCAGAGTCGACTTTCCTGAGCGCCCTGGACCCACCAATAACAGTCCGTTCTGCTTCTTAGCTACGCACGAGCAGTGCAACTCAGCAACTCCAACAGAAGCGCCTACAATGGTGAGGAGAATCGGGAAAATAACCGTCTTCCAGTAGTTGAGATGAGCAGCCATTCCCGACGAAAATCGCCCGATGACGCGTCGTGTGCGAAGATCTGCCAGCATCGAACTTCCGGAGTCAAATCCCGCAAAGACGAGATGGTTGAGCCCTCTGACGTATGGCTTTGGCCAAGGTGGTTGCGTCGAATTGGCTGGATCCACCCAGAATCGGACGGAGAAGTCCGGGGAAACTTGCGATGCTTCGACTGGTAGAAAGCTCTCACGCGCTGCCTCGAGAAGAGCCTCGCAGTTGGTGGAAAAACTGCAGACGGCGCCGGCTGCGGTGTAATTTTCACAGAGTTGTGTCGCAGCGTCCTTGCAAAGAAAATCGCCAGTGCTCATAGCAGCGCAGACTTGTCGACCAGCTTCAGGCCCCCGGAGGTGCAAGTCGATTCGATGAAACCCTCAACACCCAAGCTATGCTTACGAATGTGGAGAAAAATGTTGTCAAGTTTTTGTCAATAACTTGTAAACATTTCTAAGCGGAGAAGGCACAGGGCGAGACCGACGACCAAACATGGCTTCAAACTTATTCTAATATCTGTCGCCGGCAATTTCGTTTCAAGCAAAGACAGGATTAAAAATACGGGCCCTGGCTCGCGTTTCGCTGATTCCCTCACGCGATTTAGCGTCACGCCGCCAGAGCCCGGATGTTGCAAATGCCTAACACTACTACTTAAAGTTGATCACGCCGAAGAGGCCGTTCGCATATCCGTTCGGGCCCGCGGTGAAGAACAGTTGATTGGGTTTGCCGTTCATTCCTCCGCCTTGGCCAAAGGCCAGCGACCAAAGTCCGCTGATGCTGAGCACTTTGTTGTTCGTACCCTTAAGCTGACTCATGAACTTTCCGGTCTTGGCATTGAACACATTGATGCGGCCGTCGCCCACGTTGCCCACCAGCAAGGCGTTGCTCGCCGAACCAAAGTTCTTCGGGGCCAACGCCACGCCCCAGGGTGCCTTGAGGTGGGCATCCTTGGTAAGGCGCTTGATCAGTTTCCCACTAGTGGTAAATATGTCCACAGCGCCCTTGCTGAAATTACTGTCCGAGAAGGTTACGTACAGTTTGCCATTGATGTTCTGAACGTTGTAAACGATCAAGCCGGTAAGCTTCGAGTCAGAGAAATGGCCCACCAGTTTGAATTTGCCATCATAGATGTCAACCTTATTGCCGAGATTGTCGGCGCCAAACAGGAAGTTGGCACCGTTGTTTACACCTATGGCAAGGCCCGTATACCAGGCATTTGCATTGACCACGACCACGGACGAGCTCGCGTTGACGGACGGATTCCAGCCGCTGATTGTGCCGGGCTCGAAGGTAGCAAAAATGAATGCGGCGGGTCCGGAGTTTCCCCCTTGTGACACTACGAAATCCTTAGTGCTGTTCGCGACCTGCCCCGTGACGCAATCCGGGACTGTGTTGCAAGCCGGAGGGACCGTGACTTGTCCCACCTTCACACCCTTACCATCATAGAAAGTGGAAACCCCGGTACCATTGTCGCTGATCCAAAACGGCCCCCCTGGGAAGAAAGACATTCCCCAGGCATTGACCAGAACCTTGTCCTGGTGCTTGGCCTTTCCTGCTTGGTTTGATACCAAATTGGTGATCGCGTATTGAGCGGAGACGGGGCTTGGAATCAACCCCACCAAGATCACGAGTGAGGCGAGTAATACGAGTGTGCGGCGTGACCGATTCTGAGACACCATAATTCTCCTCCTTTAATCATCTAGAGTTGACGGGAATGGCTGATGCGCTGGTATGTAGACTCGAGTGGGACCTTCCACTCATCCCGGATCGGAAAAATTCTCCGCGATCTGGCAAGCCCTTATGTCAAGGGAATGTCTCCAAATTGTAAAAACTTTCAGCAGCTGGGAGGCAGCAGAAGCATGATAAGGGAAAAATCCTTGCAGCTGTGCTGGCTCAGAAGGTGCGTGGGTGAATGGAGGCCAGCGGACACGCCCGTTGGTTTTGAAAGGCTGCTCGGAGAGTTGCAGTCTGAGTTGTGGATCGGGGATGCCGCGGAGATCCGGACCAATTAGCGACAGGACTTAAGACAACCAACGGACTGGCCCACCGGTTTGAATGTTGGAACACGGCATGGTGGGACTGGACAATGTGAAGGATTCGTATATAGTTTGGTGGCTCGATTTCGGGGGTCTGCCTCCTCATAGGGCATCTTTGCGGGAGGTGTGGATTTGGATAAAATGCCAGTTCTCTGACGGGGGTGTTATGAAAGTGCTTGCCTTAGTGATGCGTGCTGCGGTGATCAGTCTGATTATTAGTCTGTTGGCTCGCGCTGCGGAAACACCTAACATTACTTTCAAGTTCAGCACTATCCATCTCAAGGGTGAGATGGCCACGCAGGTGGTGGGCGTCAATAATGCCGGCGTCATGGTGGGGACATGGGTGGATAGCGGTGGCGTGATTCACGGGTTGATGCTGAAAAGTGGTAAGGCTACGACGATCGAAGATCCCAAAGGCGTTGTCACGTACTGCAAGGGAGTTAATCTGTCCGGCGACATCGTCGGCTATTACCAAGATTCGAGTGGCGTGATTCACGGGTTCTTGCGTCGTGGGGGAAAGTTCTCTGATGTTGGGCCGGCGGGCGCGACTAGCTCCGTGGCGTTCGGCATTAATGATAAAGGGAATATCGCTGGCTTTTTCGTGGATGCGAAGAATGTCGCACATGGATTCGTGCGGAAGGGCAAGCAATACCAACAATTGGACGTGCCGGGGGCCAGACTAACGGAGGCAGTCGGGATCAATAACGCTGGTTTGGTAACGGTGCAAACGGAAAACGAACACGCTAACCATATAGATGGAGCCATATACGACGGCAGGACCTACACAATGATCGATGTTCCGGGGTCGATAAGCAGCTATCCGCAGGGCATCGATTCGGCAGGCGACGTGGTTTTCTCCTGGACGGACGCTGCGGGTAATTTTCATGGGGCGCTGCGTGTTGTCGGGGGTACCTTCTACAAGTTCGATGATCCGAAGGGAACCCGCGGAACCGATGCCGAGGGCATCAACGATCACCGTCTGGTGGTTGGACTTTTCCTGACCAGTCGCAATGGGTTGGCGGAGGGATTCAAGGCGGTCTACAAGTGATGGAGCGGCGAACGGGCCCCTGAGTCGGACCTGACGTTGAGCCGTGCCCAGCCGTAGTGCGGCTTTCCGTGAATCGAGTCCTCAGCACCTTTAGACCATGAAGTGCCATCCGCTCGAAGGCGATCGGGCGAACTTCGGCAGGTGAAATCACTTTCCCCGCATTTCGGGGCAGATCGTATCAAGAGAGGCCTTACTTGTTCGAAGATTGACTCTTCCGCGCCACGCCGGTTTGACATTCCTTTTTCGAACGCGTATCAATCTTCCGTATAATTCGATCTGCCCATTAAACGGCAGTCGTGACGAGTGATTGGGGTGCTGCCCGCGCCCTGAACCAATGGCATCAATACACCTGCACTCCGAGACTCTATTCTTATCTCGTGCATGCCCAAGCCCTTGCCATCCAACGCGCGCCCGAGTCAGCACCAGCAACTACTGGTGGACTTCGAAGGCTTTGCCCGGTCCCGACCCACGGCGGAGGCGCTGATGCAACACATCTCGGACCGTTTACACGAGCAGTTGGTCCGCTACAACTGGGTGGGGTTTTACCTGATCGACAAGAAGGACCCGAAGGTTCTTGTTCTCGGCCCCTTCTCTGGTGCGGACACGCTGCACACGCGGATTCCGCTGAGCCAGGGATTGTGTGGAGCGGCGGCGACGACTGGCAGGACCATTGTGGTAAACGATGTGTCCGCCGACCCTCGATATCTCATGGGCTCGGAGCACACTAAATCAGAAGTCGTTGTGCCGGTGTTCGTCCAGAATCCTTGGGCGCAGAGCCTGCCGGTCCAGAGTCCACTTCTGAATCGTGTCGTCGCCGCGCTCACCATCAATAGTTATTTCAAGGACACCTTTGACCAAGAAGAGCGTGAGTTCGTGGAGAGATGCTCCGCGTTAGTGGGAAAGTACCTGTAGCTTTGGGCTTGCATCGGGCTTGCCGCCTTCTATCACCTAGTGTGTTCTGACCCGTTACTCTATATGATTTCTTCAACTTCTTACCGGTCGACACCTATGATCCGTTCTGATCGGTTTTGGCCCGTTCTGAACGTCGAACTATCACGTTCTTATCACAGCACGGTTTCAAACTTCGAAAAAACCACTGACTCTTGAGCCCAATCGTAGGAATCTGAAACCGACAAAAGTTCTCGCAGCTTCGACACTCGGCTGCGGATTTACGAGAGAAGTCGCAGCATTTCAAAGTACAGCCAAATCAGAGTGACCATCAAGGAAAACCGCCGTACCACTCCATGTATTTTGGGCACCAGCACGGCTCCACTTCTCGATAAGATCGAAGTCCAGTATGGTTGAGCGCGGCGACGACCACCACCACTACATTGAAGCCGATCCCGATCATGCCCGAGCCGTTGATGACGGAGAACCGAACGCCGAAGAATCCCAGCACAAATTGGATCACATAGAAGATGGCAATTCCGCCCGTTGCCGGCCAGTTACTTGAGTTGCTTCGTTCTGATCAGATCTGCCCGGTTGTGAACATAGAACTAAATATAGTTTTACCAAGCAAAGGTATCCTTTGTGTCGGCCCCCGACGACGGTAAGCTTTGCAACCTCGACCTCCGGTGAAGCGACTGGCATCGCGGAAAGAATCTGCGTCGATATGCCGACAGAAGACTGATCAGTCCGGTTTTCTTTCGGAGGAATTCTGGCTCGGGTGTTCCTGCTTCTGTTGGTTCTGGGGTTGGTCTTCCCGCTCTTGGCCCATCCCTGGGTTCCGGGAACCCTCGCCCCCGGGTCCGCTGTCAGGTAGCTCCCCCGGGCCTATCTCACGCGGCTGCTCCGGACCTCGATCACGTTCCACTCCAGTTGAAAATCCGGGCCTGATCAGTACATGGGGAGAGCCTTGCATTAATCCTGCGACTTCAACGAGACCCTCGAACACCTCGACCCTCGTAGCGCGCTTGTTCACCTTCACGGAAAAACGCGTACCGCGGACTGTAATGACGGCGGTGGGGGTTCCCATTCGAAAGGAAGGATTATTTCCCAAGCGCTGGCGTACCTTTACCAGAACATTTCCGATAAAAAGCTCGAGTGAGTAGCCTTTTCCTTCATTGGGAGCCCTCAGCACGACATTACTATGAGCCTTCACTAACACCTGTGAACCATCCTGCAAGTCCAGCAGAAGGCTCCCCTTGGTGGTTTCAATAGTGCTTCCAGAATCCAGGGTTGTGCCCCGTTGGGCAGTTAGCAGTGAGCCCTGTGGAGAATGGAGTACGACCGTGCCTTTGACCTCGCTGATTTCCGCCGAGCCGATGGGGAGAACTGTCGGCTGAAGCGGGGCGGTTTGTGCTGCCGCGAGCATAAGTACGACGACCGTCATCAAGGCAATACGAGTACATTGGGAACATGTCATGGTGTCACCGCAAATGGAATCTCTTCGTTCGTTCTCGAAGGCAAGTAAATCTCGAATGTCATTCCCGTCCGTCCACTTTCAGCACGTACTGAACCACCATGTTTCTCAGCAACGCGTTTTACGAACGCAAGACCAAGGCCCCACCCCGGCTTGCGATTCTCCCCGTTTTTTCCTCGGTAATAAGCATCGAACAGATGGGGGATATCTTCCTTTAAGATGGGCTCGCACTGATTCTGCACGGATATGACCACGCTCTCTTCGCGGCTGGAGCAACGAACTGTTATGTCACCGCCAGGCTTACCGTACTTGATGGCATTGCTCACCAGGTTGAGGACAGCACCGCTGATCAAGGGAGCGTCTCCGACGGTGACGACCGCGGCACTCGTCTCCAAAGCTAAATGCATATTCGCCGCGGTGGCCAATGGCCGCAGGATGTCGAAAACCTGCCGGACGATGTCATGGAGCTCCAGTGCGTCGGCTCTGACCGGCTTCGCTCCGGCATCCAAGCGGAGAACGTCGAGATAACTATTGATGAGCGCCAGCAAGCGTTTCGACTCCCACAGGATGGTTTCGGCCGCACCTTCACAATCAGCCGAGCCAGGGTAGCGAATCATGAGGTCCGCAAAACCCTGGATCGAGGCCAACGGAGTTCGGAGTTCGTGGGTAATAAATGCCAATGTTTCGGCACGAGCCCGATCTCGTTCAACACGAGTTTGCAAGTTAGAGAGCGTTACGATGGTTCCTCCGCCTGGTGAAAGTCGAGTTGGAGGTAAGGGCACGAGTCGAACTGAGTACAGCTGATCGCCAAGATAGACCTCTCCTTCCCGGCCAAGGCCGACGCTCACAAACGGCGCGTCGTCTTTTGAAATCCATCGCTCAGATAGTTGAGAGAGAGTCAGGCCAGAGGTCGTAGACGGCAGAACAGCCGCGAAGGCTTGATTGTTCAAGATGAGGCTGCCTCTTTGGTCGAAGATTGCGACCAGATCCTGCGTCGATTCCAGCAGAGTCTTATGCAGTTCATAAAGCGAACCGAGTTCTGTCTCAAGCGTCTCCAGCAAATCGAGCTTCCACGAAAGGTCAGCCTTCTTCGGAAAAGCCGTCTGTTTCCCCTGCTTGCTTAGCCAAAAGCGCAGTTCCAGCAATTGCTGCGTCAGACTGCGCTCCACCACGACGAAATCCGCCGTGAACACCACCAAAGGTCCCATGATCACCGCTAACAGCATTGCTCCAGTGGGCAGGATCTGTGAAACCGACACGAATGTCAGAAACCCGATTGCATACACAGCAATGGCGAGCACCGCAAGCAGGCCAACCGCAGCCCAACTGTGCCATGTGCGAAACACGACCACGGCGACGAGGCAACTGAACGCTAACGCTACGGCACCAAACGCAGGCGGCACTTCGCGGATGGAACGCCTGGTCAGGATGGCATCGAGAATCTGGGCATGCAGTTCGATTCCCGGCGCCGGAATTTCCGTGGATAAAGGTGTATTCAAACGGTCGCTGATCTCGGTCGCGCCGAATCCGACCAGGACCGGGCGTCCGGCGAATCTTGCGGCTAGATTACCTCCATTGAGCACAGTGGAGGCTGAAATGGTTTCGAACGCATTACGACGGAAAGGAATACGGACCAAGATCGGCGCAGCCAAATTGACGTTGACAGAATCGTCAGAGGAAACGCCATATGAGTCTAGAAATTCAGACGTTCGATGCGGGTCGATTTGCCGCGCGACCTCTACGGCAAAAGCCAGCCGTTGGCCATCGATGGTCAGTTCGCTCGGCGGAAAGCGCCGACAAACACTGTCCGCGTCAAGAACAGCTTGGACGTGTCCTATTGCGACTGCAGCTCGTAAAAATTCCGGCAAGGGTTCTACCCAATGCGGCCCGTCAGCAAAGGCACCAATCTTGTCGACAATCACCACCCGCTCGCTTGCTTGCAGCGATGTCTGTAAACTTGCATCGGCCTCGGTTGACTGCGGCTCGGACAAGAGGATGTCGAGGCCAATCACGCGCGCTTCGGCCCGTGTGAGATTGTTTATCAATCGGCCGAGAACCTCACGCGACCAAGGCCAGCGACCGTACTGCCGCAGGCTCTCCTCGTCGATCAAGACCAGCACTGCTACGGATCGTTGCGGAAGAGGCGGAGCCAGACGAAAGAAAGTATCAGTCAACCGCATCTCTGAATCACGAACCACTGGAATAAGTGAGAGGAGGGCAACCAGAACCAGGAGAAGCAGGGATAACGCAGCGCCCTTTACCCAAATGCTAAGGCGTGAATTTTTCCGCTTTATCACTCTTGTGCCGAACACTTCCCACCTCCGGCTTATTCCTCAATAGATCCAGGAATTGCCTGCGAAGGCCGGTAGCTGCTAACAAGCTTATCCCGCGGACACGTCCGTGGGCTGTGATGGAAGTCACTTTGGACGATTTCGTACTTCGTACCGGCAACGATTTGCGGATCACGCAAACAACATTGATTGTCATTGATAACTCCGCCGGGCCACGACGGCGCAACTAACCATGAAAACTGGCTGAAGTGACAGCAAACGAGCATCGCTAACGGTGGAAGCAAGAGCTTCGGAGAAGACGATCTGGTTAACCGTCCAGGCGAGCGGCCGCCTTAGAACTCCAATGACGAAGCCAACGGTTCGGTTGATGTTCTGGACGGTTCCTGCCACGGAGAACTCCTCGCCAACGATTTCACTGCATCGCAAACGCGGGTGAACTAAATCCGGACTAATCTTTGTGCCCAGTAAATAACGCTATTCTGCGGCTATTCTTATTTCATATTTGTTGAGTTTGTAAGCCAAAGCGCTGCGGGATAGTCCCATCCGGCGCGCGGCTTCGGCCTGCGCCCCTCCGGTGGCCGAAAGTGTCTGGAGAATCAACTCTTTTTCAGTTCGCTCCAGCAGTTCCGTGAGATCAAACGGGACCGACGCGGACAAGGTCGGGTGCTGAAGGGAATGTTCCCCCTCTTTGCCGTTCGTGGGCGTCGTTTCTGCACCGCGGACCACGGGAAGGTCCTCAATTCCAATCTCGAGACTGCTGGTCAGGATGTAAGCACGCTCGATCAGGTTCTTCAGTTCCCGCAGATTTCCGGGAAACAGATATTGCTGCAGATGCTCTAACGCTTGGGGACTGATGTGTCGCGGAGGCATCTTAAGTTCGGTCGCAACCTGCCGGCAGAACATTTCGCTGAGGCCCGGAATGTCTGCACGTCGATCGCGCAGAGGTGGCAGGTGGATTGGCACCACGGCAAGACGATAGAAAAGGTCCTCCCGAAAAAAACCTTCGCGGACGCGCTGCTCGAGATTCCGATGGGTTGCGACCAGAACGCGGACGTCCACCTTGCGTGGACGAGTCGACCCAACTCGGAGCAGTTGACCGTCAGTCAGAATGCGCAACAGTTTGGCTTGCGCCGCAAGGGACATTTCTCCAGCTTCATCGAGGAACAATGTACCCTCATGCGCAGCCTCAAACAGTCCCTGGCGGCTACGATCTGCTCCCGTGAACGCGCCTTTTTCGTGGCCAAAGAGTTCGCTTTCGAGCAGAGTTTCGGTGAATGAGGCACAATTCACGGCCACAAACGGCTTGTGCGCTCTAGCGCTGTTTCGCTGAATCGCCCTTGCCACCAGTTCCTTGCCCGTGCCAGTTTCTCCCGTGATCAAAACGGTGGCAGGCGTCGGCGCCACGCGAGCGATGCGGTCGCGAACGTCGCGTATGGCTTCGCTTTCGCCGTAGATTTCAGATTCTCCCTCCAGACGGACCACCCTATCCTTCAGCAGAACGTTCTCGCGCAGGAGCCGGGTACGTTCACACGCGCGACGCACGGTGGCGCGGACGACCTCCGGTTGGAATGGCTTGGTGAGAAAGTCAAAGGCGCCATGACGCATGCTTTCGACGGCCAGTTCGATACTGGCCACCGCCGTCAGAAAAACGACAGAAATCGTGTAGTCGATTTCCTGGGCCGACGCCATCACCGCCAAGCCTTCGCCGTCCGGCATCTTCTGATCGGTAACGACGACATCGAAATCGTTTGCTGCCAGGCTAAACTGCGCCTCTTGTACGCCCGTCGCCTCCCAGATCTCGTGTTGGTCCTGGCGGAGATTCGACGCCAAGATACGCCGCATACTCGGTTCGTCGTCAACCAGAAGAATTCGTCCCATTTGTATCTATTCCCGTTTTGATGTTTCGCAATACTCTCGCATGTAGCCAGAACCAGCGACGAACTCGCTGGTCAGCATGACTAATCTCGTGGCCTCAGCCGACGCGGTCCGGACATCGCGTTCCCCTTCCGGGCAGCTGTTTCGAGGCAGCGACACCAATCTCGTGTGCAATCGCGCCGAGCAAACGACCCACCGCCCCAACCTCTCTTCTTGAAGAAACGCCCTCAGCCCATCCCCGCTCAAGCACGTTGTCGGCCAGACGGGTTTCCTTCCGTCGCACGCCTCTTACTAGCCGCCGAGCTCCACCGCATCGACGGCGAGCATGAGGATGTCCACACCTCCCCAAAGGCAAACATCGACTATCGGAGTCACATTTCTTGAAGGAGATCGTTCCCTTTACAGTGTACCCAGCTCTGGCTTTGTCTTCGGGGAGCCAGCGCACAGGGTCGTGTGATGCGGATCACAACTGTCAAGAATTCTTGCGGCTAAGTTCAGAATTTTGTACGGAAATCGTGCAGGGCCTGATTTCGCTCCGGCCGAAACATCTGGACAACGGAGCAAGTTTACCCACCCCGGTGATAAACGGCGCGGGGCTGAAAGGTGACTAACGTGCGACTTGAGACTTCTTGCACCTTGCGCACACTCAAAGAAACTGGTAACGATTGCAGTTCCAGCAGGGATTGCAGCTGATCTCAAATGGCAAAACCAAGTAAATGTTGCCTGATCCTCGAGGTCGTTGCGGGTGCACTTCTTTTCATTTGCTCAGCAACAGCTCAGATCTCTCCTGGCCCTCTTTCCCGTGCGCATCAATCTCTGAACGGCACCACTAACTGCACCACTTGCCACCGGCTGGGTGCAGGTGAAGCCAACTTCAAGTGTCTCGATTGTCATGCAGAGATCGCTACCCGCCTGATCAATCGAAAGGGACTGCACGCTACTTATCACCTCAACCCGGGCTCGAGCAAAGAGTGCGTCAGTTGCCACTCGGAGCACAACGGTGAGAACTTCCCCATCGTCAAGTGGGATGCGAAGACATTCGATCATAAGCAAACAGGATATATTCTCGAAGGGAAGCACGTGGGTTTGACCTGTGAAAAATGTCACTCAGCCGACAAAGTGTCTTCCTCTGAGCGCGCGACCATCAAGGTTAAAGACCTGAACCGGACGTTCCTCGGCGTTTCGCCCGCCTGCGTCACGTGCCACCAGGACGAACACAAAGGCCGGCTTGGGATAAATTGCCTGCAGTGCCATAACGATCAAGACTGGAAGACGATCAAGGTTGAACAATTCGATCATACGAAAACGCGCTATCCTCTTACTGGTTCCCATGCGAAGGTATCCTGTCAGAAATGCCACACGCCCGGGCCTGACAACAAACCCCGCTACATCGGAATACCCTTCTCACTGTGTTCCGACTGTCATTCCGACCCTCACCGTGGAAGCTTCGCGCAAGGCTGCCAGACTTGTCATAACACCAACGGGTGGAAGAAGGTTTCTTCGGAGGCGGTCAGCGAGCGCTTCGACCACTCAAAGACGAAATACCCGCTGCTCGGAAAGCACATCACGGTCGACTGCATTCAGTGTCACGGCAGTGGGGATTTCAAAAAGCCGCTGGCTTTTCAGCAATGCATGAACTGCCACAAACCCGACCCACACAAGGGCCAATTCGCCGAGCGGCCTTCCGGCCCCGAGTGTTCCTCGTGTCATACCGTGGATGGATGGAAACCGTCGAAGTTCACAGCGAAGGACCATGCGACCTCTGCCTATCCGTTGCAAGGAGGACATGCGCGGGTGCAGTGTGATCAGTGCCACATTCCCAAGGGCAAAGATACTTTGTTCAAAGTCAAGTTCCAGCGCTGCACCGACTGCCACAGCGATCAGCATGCCGGGCAGTTCGCGGCGGCACCGTATCTCAACGCTTGCGACCAGTGCCACAATCTTGAAGGTTACAAGCCCTCTACCTTCACCCTGGCTCGCCACAAACAGACGCATTTCATCCTGACTGGAGGGCACATCGCGGTCCCATGCAGTGACTGCCACAAAGAGTCCGCGGAGTTCAAGCCAAGACCAGCCGTGATCTATCACTGGCAGGATCTTTCTTGCACCAGTTGCCATGCCGATCCGCACAAAGGCCAATTTAAGCAGCGCATGTTGCAGGTGCGAGCCGGCGGAAGCCCGATTGGTTGTGAAGCTTGTCACTCGACCAAGTCATGGAAAGAACTCTCCAGCTTCAATCACTCCAAGACTTCGTTCCCTCTGTTGGGAACTCACCGCGCCACGGCTTGTATCGACTGCCACAAACCGCAGAACATGAGCACTAAACTGATTGATGCGGATTTCAAAACAGCGCCGACGAGCTGCGAAGAATGTCACCAGGATATTCATGGCCGGCAATTTGCCAAAGGTGAGAAAACACCTTGTGCCGACTGTCACAACAGCGTTAAGTGGAAACCTTCCTTGTTCGATCACGACACCGGAACCGCTTTCTCTCTCAAAGGCGCGCATCGCAATGTGCGCTGCGAAGGCTGCCACAAACTAACGCACGTCACGGGTGACAAGACTGTCCTGTTCTATAGGCCCACTCCCAAAGACTGTGCCGCGTGCCACGGATCCAACATTCCGCCGAAGTCCGCGAACTGACCGCCCATCCTGGCTCAGGTTACGGAGGTAATCCATCTTTTCCAGCAGCGATCGCAGACGATGAACAAATTTTTGTACAAGTCGAGTTTTTTGAACACTCTCTTGCTCTGCGTAAAAAATGCGGCAACTGCGACGAACTTACATTTCGCAACTATGCAAGCATTCCCTGGACAGAAATTTGGACACGTCATGAAATGGCGTGATGAACACCGACTTGCGTAACTTTCCGCGACGTACACAACCATCTACCCTGACTGGGCGTCGAATTGCTTAAGTCGTCTTCAATTCATCTTCGTTTCTGTTTCTTGCGGCTTTCTGGTTTTCAAAAGTGGATGGGCATGTTGGGTTCAGGGACTCTGATCAATCTGATCGTGTCGTTGCTGCTGTTCGCCTCCGCAGTTCCCGGAGTCGCGCAGTGGCAGGCTTCTGCCAGCACGCGCAGCCCGCATGGCCCTTTGAATATCCCTTGCCAAAATTGCCACACCCTTAGTGGCTGGAAACCGATCCGCAACGTTCCGGAATTTGATCACAATCAGACACGATACCCGCTTCGCGGCATGCACCAGAACGTGGCTTGTACCCAGTGCCACATCAAGCCGGTCTTTACCAACGTGAGTCAAAAATGCGCCGACTGCCACGCCGACATTCATCAGCGCCAGTTTGGAGCCAATTGTGCACAGTGCCACTCGGTCAAGGGATGGCAAGTGGCAATACAACAAATCCAGCAGCACCAGAATCGCTTCCCGCTGCTCGGCGCACATGCCGCCTTGGAATGTGACTCCTGCCACAAAGGCGCAGCGACTGGGCAGTTCCAGGGGCTGGCAACGCAGTGCTACTCCTGCCATGCAACCGACTATCAGAACACCACCGGTCCCAGCCACGTGACCGCAAGCTTCCCTACTACGTGCGAACAGTGCCACGGCATGGACAATTGGTTTGGAGTGAAATTTGATCACTTGAAATTCACCGGGTTTGCGCTGACCGGAATGCACGCCACGCTCGGGTGCACGGCTTGCCACATTGGGGGAAAATTCAAAGGCACGCCTGCGGATTGTGTCGGCTGCCACTTGCCGGATTTCCGTCGCACCACGAACCCGAACCATGTGACTTTGAATCTCCCACAGACCTGTCAGACTTGCCACACTACGAGCGCGTGGCAGCCTGCAACGTTCGATCACGGCCTGGTGGGATTTCCGCTGACGGGTGCACACGCCACCTTGCAATGCTCGCAATGCCACATTAACGGAAACTTCAAGCTGACCAATACAGACTGCGCCTCGTGCCACATGAAGGATTACAACGGCACGACCAATCCAAACCACAAAACGGCGGGCATCCCGACTACCTGCGCAACTTGCCACAACACGAACTCGTGGGCCAAGGCCAGTTTCAACCATGCCAACACCGGGTTTCCGCTTACAGGGGCGCACGCCACTACGGCCTGCTCGCAGTGCCATGTCAACAGCAATTACCACCTCACCGATACGTCCTGTGTGTCCTGCCATTTGAAGGATTACCAGGGCACTACTGATCCGAACCATGTGCAGGCCGGGATACCTCAGACCTGTCAGGTTTGCCACAGCACCGTGAGCTGGGGAAATGCTAGTTTCAATCACGCCAGCACGGGCTTTGCTCTAACCGGAGCGCACACTACTCTGCCGTGCGCGCAATGCCACGTGAATGGGAACTACAAGCTGACTAGTGGCGCGTGCTCCACGTGTCACATGAAGGATTACAACAACACCACCGATCCCAATCACGCTCAGGCAGGATTTCCCACGACCTGCGACACCTGCCATAGCACGTCATCCTGGTCTGGCGCACAGTTTAACCACAGCAGTACCGGCTTTCCGTTGACCGGCGCCCATACCACGCTGCAATGTTCGCAGTGTCACATCAACGGAAACTACAAACTCACGAACACGGCTTGCGTTGCCTGTCACTTGACGGACTACAACAAAACTAACAACCCGAATCATGCGCAAGTAGGCTTCCCTCAGCAATGTGAAGTGTGCCACAACACGGCGGCGTGGATTCCCGCAACCTTCGATCACAGTAAAACGATTTTTCCCCTCACTGGTGCGCACAAGACCGTACCCTGCAACCAGTGCCACGTAAACAACAACTACATAAACGTTCCCACGGACTGTTACTCCTGCCACAAGAAGGACTACGACGGCACCACGGACCCGAACCATAAGGCGGCTGGATTCCCGACCACTTGTCAGATCTGCCACTCTACCAATTCATGGCAGGGCGCCGTATTTAACCACACCTGGTTCCCTATGAAGCATGGAGGAGCGAGTACGTGCAGCAACTGCCACACGAATCCATCGAACTACGCGATTTTCTCCTGCACGATTTGTCACGGGAAGACGCAAACCGACCAGCAGCACCAGGGTGTCTCTGGTTATGTCTATAACAGCCCGAACTGCTATCAGTGCCATCCCAATGGAAAGGGTGGCGGATAAGAGAGTTGGACACCTTTCGGCGGCAACTGGACGCCAGCGAGTGAACAGGCCATGAGGGCAGTACAGAAACGACTCGGAATGGTGATGCTGTTAGCGTCTTGTGCGAACGCGCAAAACAGAATTGGAGTTGTGCACGACGTTGCTACAGAAAAGCAGGGATCTGGCGTGCGAATTGAAGTAACGCTGAGTTTGCCAGCGAAAGCCTCGGTGCGGACCGTAAGTCATCCCGACCGAATCGTCTTGGAATTAGTCAGCGCCAAATGTGAAACCAAGCCGGGAAGCGTGAACATCAACTTCAATGGTGTACAGAAAGTGCGGACGGCGCAGTACAGCGACAACCCCCCGGTCGTCCGCATCGTGGTGGATCTTGACCAGCCCCATCAATACACCATGAGACAGGAAAAAACGCGGATCGTTTTGGATATCCATGCCACCGTGAAGCTGCGAACCGGTTCGTCTCAAGGCGCGCCGGGAGCGGGTGCCTCGGGAAAGGTGACCGGCATCTTTCGGCGTCACGGAAATCCACAAGCACAAGACGACAGCGATCTAACTGCTACGGTAGAGGAGCCCTCGCGAATGCAGACTTCTCCGGCTGTGTCGAACAGTGTTTCTCGGCCTGCGACCGTAGACTCTTCTGCATCGCCTCAGTTCACTTCAACGCCGCAGCCCCCGCCGGCGATTGCATCTTCACCACCCCACGTGGAGCAGCCCGCATTTGATCCGGCTCAGGTTGTGCAGTCTTCGTCGCATGCGACGGACGATGGCAGTAGCGGCACCTCTAGGCAGACTGTCAGCACTCCGGTGGCAGCAACTTCCGAAAGCACGCAGGCAATCCTGACGGTTCGCGCGGCAGATCCCAGCTTGCGGACCGTTTTCAAAGTAAAGTACGTAGCCGAAGGCGTTGCCTACCTCGACGGGGGCCGCACTTCGGGCCTGACTGATGGCATGAAGCTGGAGGTTCAGGAATCCGACCACGTTCCTCGCGAAGGCGTTGCCGTCGAGCCCGAGGATGCTGGAGTCGTCGCCGAACTGGTAGTAACCGCGGTCGCTGAAACTTCCGCTGTCACCGACATTCATGCGCCGAAGCGTTCGGTTAAGCCCGGCGATCTCGCTTATCTCTCTTCTGGGGACTCAGAGGCGCTGGTACAGCAGCGAGCTCTGAGCGCTACGCGAAAGTACCCTGCCGTCATCACCTTCACAGAGGGCGATCCTCTCGACGAAGAAGTACGCGACGAAATACCGCGGCCGCCGATGCCCTCTGTGAACCGCGCGCGCGGTCGCATCGGCGTCGACTACTTGAGCACGATAAGCCACGGCACTTCTGCGATTACAAGCTCAGATGCGGGCATGATTTTCCGCGGAGACATCACCCGCATCAACGGAACTTATTGGAACTTGAGCGGCTACTGGCGCGGCCGATTCACATCGCAGGCGCCTGCAGGCCAGCAGACTTTGCAGGACTTAATCAACCGCACGTATCACCTCAGCATGACCTACGACAACCCGAATTCATCTCTGGTCGCGGGATTCGGGCGCCTGTATTTGCCATGGGCACCGAGCCTCAACACCATCGACGGCGGTTACTTCGGAAAGAGGCTCGCGAAGGGAACGACGCTTGGGATTTTCGGCGGTTCGACTCCCGATCCAACCTCATGGAATTACAGCCCAGGTCGTGTCATCTCCGGTGCCTTCATCAATTTTGATGGCGGCAGCTTCGATGGCGTCCACTACAGCAGCACGTCGGGCGCCGGAATCAGCATGGTGAACTGGCAGCAGGACCGGCCGTTCGTCTTCTTTGAGAACACCGTTTCTTACAAGCGATATCTGTCGATCTACGATTCCTTGCAGGCCGATAATCCGAGCGGCAACCCAGCCGTGCCAGCACCCGGTCCGGGTTTGAGCGTCAATTTTCTTACGGTGCGCGTTCAGCCGCATCCTCGGCTGGAACTCGATTTCAACTACAACTATTTTCGGGACATTCCAACCTTCGACCCGACTCTGATTGGCACCGGACTGCTGGACAAGTATCTGTTCCAGGGCTTCAGCGTGGGCGGACGGGTTGAAGTGTGGAAGCAGATTTCCGTTTACACCGATGTAGGACGCAGCAACCGGACAGGCGATACGACCAGCTCGCTGAATCAGATGTACGGAATCACGTTTGGACGCCTGCCTTGGCTCGGCTTGCGGGCCGATGCGCATTATGCGCGATTCAACAGCTCATTTGGGAACGGTTCCTACCGCGCATTTTCGCTGTCGCGAAACTTTCTTGACGGTCTGCGGCTCGAGGTCCTGGCAGGAGATCAGAACTTTGCCTCTGCATTTACGAGTACCAACCAATACCGTTTTATCACCGGCAACGTCGAGAGCAATCTAGGGTCTCATTACTTTGTTCAGGGAGGCTACACCGCCAATCGCGGGCAGTTGAGCTATGACCAGTGGATGTTCACCATTGGCTACCGCTTTGATTCGAAGGAAAGGCGTCACGAATGATAGTTCGGACAAATGTCGTGATTTGGCGCAGCACTGTTGTCTTCTTCGCGCTATGCGGGGTCTGCTTTTCCAGCGCACCCGTCACGCCCGGCAGCAATCTGGATGACTTATTAGCTCGCACCAATACTCAGGTGGCCGGCTTTCTCGATCAGTTCTCGGATGTGAAGTGCACGGAGCAGGTCGAGCAGGAAAAAATAGGTAAGGATGGCAAGGTCGAGTTGAAGGAAGAATCCACCTACGACTATCTCGTAATCCTGACCAATCCCGGCGGTGAATTGACTCTGGCCGAGTCACGCCTGCCGGTGCACGAAGCCAAACAGGATAAGAAAAACAGACCGTTGCTCGTGAGCAATGGGTTCGCAACCCTGTTTCTGGTCTTTCATCCTTATTATGCGCAGAGTTTCAAGTTTGCCCTGCTTCCGGATGAAACGCTCGATGGGCGGCGGTTCTCCAAAATCAGCTTTGAGCACATTCCCGGGACCCGATCTCCCGCAGCCCTGGCCTTGCGCGGCCGTGAATACCCGCTGGAACTCTCCGGCACGGCTTGGATTGACACGCAAACCGGCGCGATCGCGAAGATTGTGGCCGGAATTGCGAACACCTTGGAGGATGTCGGTCTCAAGTCCCTGCAATCGGAAGTGACATTCGCGCCAGATCCTTTTCACGACCTGAAAGAGCCCCACTGGTTCCCGGTCGTGGCCATCGTCGAGGTGGAGACGCCACGCCAACGCTGGCGAAACACCCATCGCTTTACGGACTACAAACGATTTTCAGTAACCACGGAGGAGCAAGTCTCAAGCAAATGAGTGCCAACGCCGCAATCGCAACTGCCGCCATATCCGTTCCAACTAAAGACCGCCGTCACGATGGCCTTCTCGTGTCGGGCTACGTGGTCGCCATTGTCCTGATCACCGCTCTGGCGATCTACGGTTTCAGCTACTACACCCTCGCCTCCGCCGGTCGCCCGTTTTCCCCGAAGCATGCCATGTTGAAGCCTAGCGGCGCGATTGGATTAAAGCTTGGCTTCCTCGGCTTTGGCATGTTCCTGGTCATATTCCTTTATCCGCTGCGCAAACGCTGGAAATGGCTTTCCCAGCAGGGGATCTCCAGGCACTGGCTCGACTTCCATGTTCTGCTCGGACTAGCCGCGCCGTTTGTCATCGCGTTCCATGCATCGTTCAAGTTCGGCGGATTCGCCGGTATCGCGTTCTGGATCATGCTGGCCGTCTCCCTCAGCGGGATCATCGGACGCTACTTGTACTCGCAGATTCCCCGCAGCCTGAACGCGGCGGAATTGTCGATGAAAGAGCTCCAGGAAGTCCAGGCTCGGCTGGCGCAGCAACTTCAGGACCAGAAACTTTTGCCTCAGGCTGACCTGCAGTCGCTAATGCGTTTGCCCAGTCCAGAACGCGTAAAGAAGTTGCCGATCGCTGTGGCCTTGGTTTACATGGTCGTCCTCGACGGGGCTCGCTGCTTCCGTATCGCCAAGCTCAGGCGCCGCACGTTGCTATTCACCGAAAAACTGCAAGCTCTGGGGGGTCTTTTGCCGACTCGACATCCAGCTCTTGAAAGGGCGATCTCCCATGCGAGAGAGGAAGCAGCCCTCGCCAAGCGCGTTCTATTTCTATCGCGCTCACAACAGGTTTTCCATCTGTGGCACGTGATCCATAAGCCGTTCAGTTACTCGTTTGCAGTCCTCGCCCTGATCCATATTGTCACAGTAATAATGATGGGCTACTTCTAGGGAAAACAGCATGGACAACCTCATCACATTCGTGATCGCTACAGTGGTCACTCTGATCTTCGTCCGCGGCTATTTGAGCAAGCTCAAGAAGAGAGAGGAACAAGCACGCGAAGCTGCCGAGAAGGGGAAAGTGTTTTCCGAAGGACCAAAGGCCCAGCATCCGCATATCGATACCACATACTGCATCGGCTGCCACACTTGCACCACGGTTTGTCCCGAGGGCGATGTACTGGCCATGCTGGGAGGCAAGGCAGTTATCGTGAACGGCTACAAATGTATCGGCCATAGTCTATGCGCCGAGGCCTGTCCTGTCGGAGCGATCACGATGGTGATGGCAAGCCCGAGTATGAGCGCAGACATGCCGCGCCTGACGCCGGAGTACGAGACCAGTATCCAGAATCTGTTCATCGTCGGAGAACTTGGGGGTCTGGCTTTGATCAAGAACGCTGTGAACCAGGGTCGCGCCTGCATCGATACGATTGTCAATCGGATGAAAGCCAGGACGAGCGGAAATCGCTCGGAAATTTACGACGCACTCATTGTTGGAGCCGGACCCGCAGGCATCAGTGCCTCGCTGCGCGCCATCGAGAACAAGCTAAACTACATTACCATTGAGCGCGACGAAATAGGCGGAACAGTGGCAAAGTACCCACGCCAGAAACTGGTGATGACTAGCCCTGTGGAATTCCCCATGTACGGCAAGTTCAAGAAGACGGAGCTCTCCAAAGAAAATCTGCTTGCCTTTTGGGACATGATTCTGAATCGCGCCGATTTTAATGTCTGTACGAGCGCGAAGGTGGAAGACATAAAGAAAGGAGAGGATGGCATCTTCACGGTGACGACCGCAACGAACCTATACCGCGCCCACGCGGTAGTCCTGGCACTCGGCCGTGCCGGCGAACCGCGGAAGCTCGGGGTGAAAGGAGAAGAGTTGCCAAAAGTGATGTACCGACTGATCGAAGCTGACCACTACGTGAACAAGAACATTCTCGTCGTGGGGGGCGGGGATAGTGCGATCGAAGCCGCGATGGGTCTGGCCAATCAAAGCGGCAACAAAGTCACACTCTCTTATCGGCAAGAACGCTTCAGTCGCATCAAGGAAAGGAATGCAAAGCGCATTGAAGACTGTATGCGTACAGGAAAGGTCAAAGTCTTACTTAAGTCGAATCCGGTGGAATTCAAACAAGATGCCGTCATTCTTACCGTCAACGGCATCTCGCTGGAAGTCCCCAACGACTTCGTCTGGATCTTCGCCGGTGGCACTCCGCCCAATGACTTCCTCAGGAAAATTGGCATCGAGTTTGGAATGCGCGACGTGACTCTAGTGGCAAGCACCGAGGCAAAGGAAGCAGCTCTTTCAAAAACAAAGTTCGCTCAAGCCGCTCTGTCCACTGGGTGACATGTGGCCAGCTGGGTTTTTGGATGACGAAAACCGACCGCTTGCCAAGAATGCTTACTTCAAATCGCATCGACTTCCGATGTTGATCCATGGCTGTTAGCGCAACTAACTCGAACCGCCGTGTACGGGACCCGTACGCACGGTGGTGTGGCAGGGGTCGGCGGGTGACTGCCGCCCCTATGGCGATCAAACGGCGTGTGGGAAATAACGACGAGGATTCTGGACAGTCGACCATTTCAGACTACAAAGTCTGTCAGTGTACTGACATCTCGTTATCGAGCGAAATCGTCAGACTTGCTATTTTCCGGGACAACGAAAGAAATCCGCCAAGCTGTGCCGGAAGCGCCCTTTGCGAGTTTCCCGAATCGTAGGTACAAATTGTCTTTTCTAGACCTGCGACGGAGCTTCTGAAACCGTTGCGTCTATCCGAGGTTTTCCCCGACATCCGATCGGCCATACCATCCAGCACGTCAGCGAGATGTTTGTCGAATTTTTGTTGCGCGGCTGCCACCGGCGCGGGCAGTTCAAAACCGGGGATCCAGATCCGGTATCTCCACAAAGCAACTCGCGTTATGAAAAGCATCCGCAACCGCGGCTGCCAGCGCAGGATTTGGCTGCGCAAAGCAAGGTCCTGCCGACGCGAAGGGCCAGTTTCTAATAGCACTGCATCGGCGAGCGCTCTGACTTCGTCAAAATTGCTGTTAATCGTCTCGCGCAGTGAAAAGGTGCGTTCGGCGGCAACTCTCAGATCTTTCGAAAGTGGCTCTCGTGCGAATTGGGCCAATAATCGCAGGGTGGAAATGAATGTCCCCGTCATCTCCGCAGCCACGGGTGTACTCCAAAGCTGATCAAATGCAAGCCACATCATGCATAGTCCGAGGCCAACCCCAGCGACTCGGTCCCTAGCCGCAGCAAGCGATGTCTGCCTCGTGAACTCCTGCAGGTTGATGAGGCAGAAGACCACAACGATCTGAAATCCGAAATATGACAATCGCGGACTTGATGTCATGAACCAAGAGGCGAGCGCTATGACAAATATGAAGAAAATAGTGAATCCAGCAATTGAATCGAGGTGCGGCAGAATGAACATCTCCGAGCCTATCCCGATAAGAAACCCGCCGACCACGAACGCAGCGAAGCGCACGATCTGCCTTTGTCGAGACGCTCCGACCGTGGAAACAGCCGTCAGCAGGCATGTGGCCATCGCGGGCGCGCCGATGGCCGGCCAGGCAATGGCGTTGTAAATGATGTAACAGCCACTAGCTGCCAAACACCCTTTCACAGCGAACTTAAGATGCTCGGGATTGACGAACGCGTCCTGATGCATAAGTCTCGATTGCGGCATGTCGCGTGAAAGCGACAGTTGCACTTTCATTGACTCAGACTCCGTGAACGCTTGGGGAAGGAGGGAAACGATACTCTGCATTTCGGTCAATAGCGGAACATGGGAGAAGGCGTGGTCAGAATCAAAGTGAATGGGGCTTGAAAGTCGTCGGTTCGTTAGATCGGTGCGAATGATTGCTATGGTCGATCCCAAAGAACGCAATAGTTTCGTATCACTGTCGGTGGGCTCAAAGCTAAGTTCGCTCAAGGCCGCGGTGATGTCGACGAGCCTTCCAACCAGTGCAACAACACAACTCATTTGCATCTTGTATTGAGCCGAATACTCAGAGCGACGGAGGAGCCTCCGCAAGCTGGACGTTCCAAGCATGCCGAACCTGGTGACTTTGTTTTTACTTGCGTCATCTGGAGGACAGTCCTCTGCGTAACAGGCTAACAAACCTTCTATAGCAGACAATCGTTCGGCGATGGGCAGCACAATATCGTCGCCCGGATTTCCACGGACAAAGGTGAGCTCTACTGCGGCCGCCACCATCGCTCCTACCGATACCGCTAGCGTTAGCCAAAGCGTATCTTCCACGTTAGTTTCCGCTGACACGTGGCGATCCCATATCGGAACGGCGACAGCAATCATAATGGCGAATGTAGATGCTGCGCTGTAATTGGTCATCGCGCCGAGTGCATAAAAAGTCAGAAAAAACGAACCAATGATCCAGAGAAAATGCAGGATCGGAACGCTGATAACAAACTCCGCGGAAATCAAGACGTAGGCTGCACCAATTCCGATAAAAAGGAATGATGCTCCAGCTGATTGCAGCGTGGCCCGGGGGCTCTCTCGCGAAACGATGAATGTGTAAATCGCGCCCTCGAACGCGTAGGGAATACGAAAGGTCATGCAAATAATCATGACCAGAGTCGCAGCCAGCACCATCCGTGTTACTGTTCCTGCTCGCCCCGGATACGAAGCCAGTTCCTCCTTGAGGAATTGGAGGATCCAAGGCACTGGGCGGGGCGACTCGTGTAGGCTTTGAGCAACAGTGGCCATTTTCAGTCTCCGCGAATTGTGACGATGGCCGACTCGCCAATTCGAAACAAATCAGAAGGCGGGTTGGACACGCGCACACGAACGGGGTATCTAGAAGCCAAATGGACCCAGTTCAGAGTTCTCGGCACGTCCGGGAGACCGGGCTGTAAAGTGCCAACAACATCCGGGTCCGGTGTGACGCCGAAACCTACGCTGTCAACCACGCCCGAAAAATGCAGGTCGGGCCTCGATAGCACGTAGACATCAGCGTGCATTCCAGCTGTGATGCGCTTGAGCTGGCCTTCACGAAAGTTCCCGATTGCCCACCAGGTTCGCGCGTCAATCAGTGTGAACAATTGCTGGCCCACGTGGGCATAGGCGCCCTCAGAAATCGTGAGATTCGTCACATAGGCATCGAACGGCGCGTACACGCGACAGTTGGTCAAGTTATACTGAGCGCTCTTTACTGCCGCCTCTCTTGCTCCACGTTGGTTGACTAGCGGCTCAAGTGTTGTTACGGCATGCTGAGTTTGCTCATGTTGTGCGATGGCTGAGTTCAACGCCGCCTGTGAAAACTGCAGGCGGGACTCGGCCTGCCGCAGAGCTTCGGACTCTGCCAATTCTGAAGTTTTCGCTCGATCTACTTGATCTACCGTTACAAACTGCTTTGTGAGCAGAGGCTCAAGACGATGCAGATTGTTGCTCGCGTAAGTCCATTCCGCACGTTGGCGGTTGACCGCGCGCGCTGAACTCGCCACGTCAGCCTCGGCGCTGCGAATGTTGGCCTGCGAGACAGAAACTGCGCTGACCAATGCTGCTATCTTTCGGCGTTCGTCTGAGATCTGACCTTCGAGAGCGCCTTGCTCGGAAATGGCTCTT
>DATMQI010000066.1:0-34745 GCA_035567135.1 Terriglobales bacterium | reverse complement strand
AGCGACGGATGCAATTGTTGACGCAGGTGTGCACCAAAACGTGCACCAAGGAGAGGCAGAGAACTTCAGCCCGATTGCTAAGTCGTTGAATTAAATGGTGGGCCTGGGTGGACTTGAACCACCGACCTCGCCCTTATCAGGGGCGCGCTCTAGCCACCTGAGCTACAGGCCCGGCTATCGAGAGGCGAACTGCTCACAACCATCTCATTCTATGGCGTTTTAGTGTGCTTGGCAACTGTGTACAAATCTCTTGGTTCTGGTATAAGCCGGCTACATCATTTAATCTGCCCTGTCGCTGCCACCTGAGCCTAAGGCTCAATCCAGCTGGAGACTCGATCTGTGACAAGGCTGCCACGACTTTGCCTAGAAACGTTCTGATCTCGTCCCTTGCGGCGCGCCGTCTCATTGAACTGAAAAGAGTAAGAAGAATCGCTCTTCACCGCTCACAAGGCGGCTGCTCATAAAACGGTAGTACACCTGCCTCGTGAGCAGGTGCATCAACCGGCTTGATCGTCGTCCTATTGCCCAAGTACCCCTACACAATCATTCGCCATCAATTTCGATGGGTACCCCCAGACCTCTACCTTAATAAGGTAGGGGTCTGAGTAGGGAACCGCCGTCCTAGAGAGATCCGAACACTGCCGGGTACTCGAGACTCTTCGGTTAGGCAGAGCCTTCGGCTATGGCCGGAATGCTCTCGGAATTGAAGTGGAGATTCGTGTAGCGGAACTTTCTGTGGGGAAAGGCCTTCTCGGCAGAGTGTGCAAGTCTTAGAGGCGCTGTCATAAAAACGTAGTAGCATTTGCTGCTGCGGAAGGTGCCGGAACTCAGTGGGTAGAGTTTACGTCAGCTTAGCGGTTGCCAAATGTATAAGTAATTCCGGAACTGGATCCATAGTCGCTGCTGGAGAAGCCTGGAGGCGGCTGGTTGTCCCAGTTGCCGTAGAAAGAGAAATTCCAGGCGAACTTGCTCCAAAGCTTTACGTAGTAGGTCACGTTGAGATTGGTGTGGACGCGACCGGGCTCGGAGAGTGCAGGTAGAACAGTTCCGATTAGTTGGAGGTTGGTCTTGTCGAAGCGAAAGAGGTTTATTTTCCCAACGATTAGAGCGGATGTCACCTGTTGGTTCGGGGCAGTCAAGACACGTTGCTGATAGGCGATATTTTGCCAAGCCACGCCAGCGCCGATGGAGATCACGGTGTTGTTGGTATTTTTCAAATACCGGCCGATGCCCGCGCCAAAGGTGGACTGAAGCTGGATACCCTGCTCGGAACTTTGCAGGAGGTCGGCGAGGCCCGCGTAGTACCAATTGTTCCAGGGCATAAGGTGCTGGGCGGTGAATTGAGCTTCATTGCGGACAACTGCAGAACTACCGCTGGTTGAGGAGAGGGAAGAATTATAGGAAACAGCAGCGGACCAGCGTTCGCGAGAATAGGCTGCATCGGCATTTAAACCATATTGAACGGACTGGTTGCCTTTGTTGTAGATGGAGCTGAGGCCGATCTGGCCGCTAAAGCGGCGCCAGAAACTGAGATCGGTTTCTTCCATATGGATCACATCGTTCTTGGCGAGTGTGGTTTTGTTTGTTGCCTCTTCGATGACTTCGATCTTTGCGGGACGCGAACCGGGTGATGCCGGGGTGGAGAGGCTGCCAGAATACACAGTGCCGTCCTGGGTTTTGACAAGAAAGAGTTGCTTGCTTTCAATGTGATCGACCTTGTCCCAGTTGATGGAGATGGTACCAGAGGCGTAGTCGAGGCCAATGGAGAGAGTGTCGGAGTCGAGGCTCTTGATTTCACAGGTTAGGCGGTCGCCATTGCGCATGACGAGGATGTCCGATTTTTCGCGTGCGGAGAGAGGCACAGCAATCAGCAACAGGAAACAGAAGCAAAGTATTTTTGGGTTCATGAGCATACGTTTCTCCCACTTTCCTTGTCGACGCGGCGTGAACGGACAAGGAGAAAAACAATGAGAGGCCACCGACCATAAGGAATTCGGAAATTGAGAACACCGAACCGGGGATTTCACAGGTGTTCTCCCGTATCACAACTAGGTAATCGTCCCCGAAGCGCGCTTAGCCGCTGCGGGGGCGCCTGCCTGAGGTGATGAATCTTCCCGTAACACGGGACTGTGTTCAAAATTCAGAAACTGTTTCGGATCAATGCCGACGGAGAGGCCAATCAATCTGGCGACTAAGCCGGTCCAGCCGGTTTGATGGCTTGCCCCAATACCGGCACCGTTGTCGCCATGGAAGTATTCGTAGAAGAGGATGAGGTCCCGCCAATGCGGATCGGATTGAAATTTTCCTTCGCCGCCGTACACGGGACGCCGTCCGTCATTTGCGGGATCTCTTAGGAATGTGGAATAAAGGCGTCGGCTTAATTCTGTAGCGACCTCGTAGAGGGTCCGCATTGTGCCCGAACCGGTAGGACACTCAACTTTGAAATCATCCCCGTAATATAGGTAGAAGTGCAATAAGCCCCGAAGGATCAGGACATTTATAGGAAACCAAACAGGCCCTCGCCAGTTGGAATTTCCGCCAAAGAGTCCGGTCTCTGACTCAGCAGGCTGATAGCTGACGCTGAATTCACGGCCCTCTGCTTGAAGAACGTAGGGATGTTCCCTGTGGAATTTGGAAATGGAACGAATTCCGTAGGCGCCAAGGAATTCAGATTCGTCCAGCATGCAGTGGAGAATCCGGCGCAGCTTGTCTTCATTTAGCGCCGACATAATGGCGCGACCTTTGTAGCCGGGCTTGGGCGGAGAAATGTTGGCAAGAAGGCGAGGATTGCGTTTGAGGAATCGCCAGACGCGATTAGTGAACTCAGGGAATTTCTCAAGTATGTCCGGATAAATAACGGTGGTGGCGCAGAAAGGTAACAGGCCGACCAAGGAGCGTACCTTCATCCGCATCGCGCGGCCGTCGGGGAGGCGAAGAACATCATAGAAAAACCCGTCAGATTCATCCCACAGGGAGCTTTCATGTTCGCCGATGCGATCCATAGCACTGGCGACCCAAAGGTAGTGCTCGCAGAATTTCACAGCAACGTCACAGTAGGCTCCGTCATACCGAGCTAGCTCCAGGGCCATTTCCATCATGTTTTGGCAAAAGAAAGCCACCCATGCGGTACCGTCAGCCTGCTCCAGGCTGCCACCATGAGGAAGCTTTGCGCTCCGGTCGAACACTCCGATGTTGTCGAGGCCGAGAAAACCGCCTTCAAAAACATTTTTTCCTGACGGGTCCTTGCGGTTCACCCACCAGGAGAAATTGAAGACCAGTTTGTCGAACGAGCGCTTAAGGAACTCCAAGTCGCCCTGGCCTTTTTGGTCCCTCTCCATGTTGTAGAGATAGAGGGCCGCGAACGCATGCACCGGCGGATTGACATCGCCAAAATTCCACTCGTACGCGGGAATCTGGCCACTGGGATGGAGGTACAACCCGTCAAACATCAGCAACAGCTGGCGTTTGGCGAAATCGGTGTCAAGTATGGCGAAAGCAATCGTGTGGAACGCGAGATCCCACGCCGCGTACCACGGGTATTCCCATTTGTCAGGCATGGAAATCACGTCGTCGTTCAGCATGTGGACCCACTGCTGATTCCGGGCTGCAGTATTTTTCCCTCCGGTAGTAGGGTCTGCATCGTGCTCTCGCAGCCAGAATTGCAGATCAAAAAAATAATACTGCTTGCTCCAAAGCATGCCAGCGAGAGCCTGACGCATCACGTTTTTGCGATCTTCGTCGAGGGCGGCGGGTATAACACTGGCATAGAATTCGTCGCACTCCTGCAGGCGTTGGGTCATGACTTGCGGGAAATTAACTTGAAAAAACTGCGAACGCTCCGAAGATTTTGCGGACCCTGCAATCTTCCTGTCGTCCGTCAATCTTAGGCGCACCGACCGGCTTTTCCCCGACTCAATTGTGAGATGGTATAGTGCCGAGCACTTCGTGCCTTCGAGCTGTGGATTTATAGTGTTCTGCTGGCCATGTACCAGGTAGTCGTTGATTCCATCTTTCACAAATGGCGTCGTGTTTGGACGACCCCAGAGTCCCTGGGTGTTGGTTTCATTCTCGGTGAAAAGGAGCGGCACGTCCCGGTCCATCAACAAATAGCGGTCGCCCAGTTCAGGGTGGCGAGCGAGCACGGAAACGATGCCGCTACCAGACTTCACGACGGCGAGACTAGGCTTCGACTCAGTCGGCCACCAACCCCAGGTGTTACGAAACCAAAGTGTCGGAAGGACATCCAAGGATGCCGCTTCCGTACCACGATTCCAGACGTTGATTTCGATGAGGATGTCTTCCGGACCGCACTTCGCATACTCTACAAAGACGTCAAAATACCGGTCGTCGTTAAACACACCTGTGTCCAAAAGTTCGTACTCCAGTTCCTGACGTGAGCGATTCTTGTTCGTCGTAATCAAGTCGAGATAAGGATAGGCCCGCTGCGGATACTTGTAGAGGTACTTCATGTAAGAGTGAGTTGGAGAGCTGTCCAAATAAAAGTAGTACTCCTTTACGTCCTCCCCGTGATTTCCTTCGCTGTTTGTGAGGCCAAACAAGCGCTCCTTCAATATTGGATCTGCACCGTTCCACAACGCGATGGCAAAGCAGAGTTTTTGCTTATCATCTGAGATTCCAGCAAGACCGTCTTCGCCCCAGTGGTAAGCGCGGGAACGGGCTTGATCGTGCGAGAAGTAATCCCACGCAGTACCGTCGGCGCTATAGTCCTCTCGAACCGTTCCCCATTGACGCTCGCTCAAATACGGCCCCCATTTTTTCCATGGGGCAATGCCTTGCGACGCCTGACGTAGCCTTTCACTCTCCGATTGCTTTGCATTGGGCATGACGCGCCTTCCTTTCTTCCTGTGTTGGGACAGTAGAGATCATTCGATGGCCAGCGCCGCTGCTCTATCCGCATCGCGGACCGCCTGCAGGTCGCTCGCGCTGAGGGATGAAGGCTCGATATTGATCTCCACCTTCTTGATAGTCCCTCCATATGCGAATGGCGGTTCATAGGCCTCACTCACCGGGGAACCATTGTCCATGCCAACATCAAAACTTTCTGCTCCGAAGCGACCGGGACACGTTTTGTCAATCCGGCCTTCGCCAACCTTTTTGTCATTGATGAAGAGAGTGGCAGTGCCCCCTTTTCCGATGCCGCCGTCGTATTTAAAGTCAACGCGAATGACCGCGGAACCGCGTGAAAGCCTCTCCGAACTGGTAACTTTGTATCGCTCATGCGCGAAGTAGTTGTATTCGTAGACGGGCACTCCATCCTTGATATAGAGCGTGTATCCCCCCGCGGCTCCGCCTTCAGCCACAAGCACCCCGTCCGCGCCGCCCTGTGGCACTTCAATCGTGGCAGTAATGGTGTGTGATACGTTCTTGGTATTTGCGGCGGAGGGTTCCGGAATCCGAGTCGCTCCGGGGTAATACGTGAAGTCGGTTCGTCCCGCGATCAGACTGGGTCGAAGACTGGGATCTCCCCGCTCGGAGAAACGGTCGTCCAGTGGCAGAACATCGTACTTCTTTGCCTCGATCCAGAAGTCATTCTGTAGCTCTTTCAACTTCTCCGGGTAATTAGCCGAAAGATCATTCGCTTCGCTGAAGTCCTCTGCGAGGTTGTAGAGCTCCCATTTGTCGTTGTCGAAGTCTCCCGTGGTGCCACCTGCGGTCACCCAGGGAAGCCGTCCGTGGCGAGCAGTTGCGATCCAGCCATCTTTGTAGAGCGCGCGGTTTCCGAACATCTCGAAGTATTGGATGTGACGTGGGCTCGTGGCTTTAGCATCATCGAAGCTGTACATCATGCTCACGCCTTCGATGGGCTTCTGCTTGACGCCATTCACCTCAACGGGCTGGGGAAGGTGCGCTGCCTCCAGAATGGTGGGGGAAATGTCGATGACATGATGGAACTGCGTGCGTATTCCGCCCCCGTCCTTGATCCGGTCCGGCCATGCGATCACGAGCGGGTTGCGCGTGCCGCCAAGGTGCGAAGCCACCTGCTTCCCCCACTGGAAGGGTGCATTCACGGCCCAAGCCCAGCCAACGGGGATGTGGTTGGAGGCCTTGGCGCTACCTAATTCGTCGATGTGCTGTATGAGAAACGAGGCGTCTTCCGAGACACCTTGAAGCGTAGCGAGTTCATTGAAGCATCCGCTCAGCGTGCCCTCCATGGAAGCGCCGTTGTCGCCGATTTCCCAAAGGGTGAGGGTGTTGTGAAGCTGGCCAATCTCCTCGAGCGCGTCGAGTATGCGTCCAACCTCATAGTCGGTCTGCGCCGTGTACGCAGCGAAGATCTCCATTAGCCGCTCAGCGACCCTCTTCTCGTCCGGCGAAAGAGAGTCCCACGCAGGAATCTCAGGGGGCCGCGGCGTCAGCTTTGTATCGTGCGGTATGACGCCCAGCTTCAGCTGCCGCTCGTAGGTTTCTTCGCGGTACTTGTCCCAGCCCTGGTTGAACTGGCCTTTGAACTTGTCGATCCACTCCTTCGGCACATGGTGAGGTGCGTGCGTTGCCCCAGGTGCGTAGTAAATGAAGAAGGGACGGTCGGGCGTTGTCGATTTCTCCAGACGAATGTACCGAATAGTGTCGTCGGCAAGCGAATCGTTCAACGTGTAGTGCCCCTCTCGGCCTTTAGGGATCTGCATCGCCACGGGCGTCGTGCCGCGATAGAGCACCGGCTGCCACTGGTCCATCTCTCCGCCAAGAAAACCGTAGAAGTAGTCGAAGCCCTGCAGGTTTGGCCAGCGGTCGTATGGCCCGGAGATGCTCGTTTCCCAGTCGGCAATATTATGGTTCTTTCCGATAAATGCCGTGCTGTAGCCGCCCTGACGCAGAACCTCTGCGAACATCCCCGCGCTCTTGGGAATCTGCCCGCTGTATCCTGGGTAGGCATCGCCGATCTCCGTGATGACTCCGGTGCCTGCGGAATGGTGGTTACGGCCCGTAAGCAGAGCCGCGCGGGTGGGAGAGCATAGCGCCGTGGTGTGGAAGCGGGTGTAGCGCAGACCCATCTTCGCCAGGCGGTCAAGGTTTGGGGTGGGAACTTGTCCGCCAAACGTGCCCCACTGTCCGAAACCTGAGTCGTCGATCAGAATAATCAGGACGTTAGGGGCGCCGGGAGGAGCTTTGGTGAGGGCTATCGTCCCCGGCTTCGAGTCCTTGTAGGTACGTCCGATCTTCGCGTCCTTGAACAACTCCTCTGGCTTAGGCAAGACTTCTTGAGCTGCCGCCAAAGAAACGGATAGAAGTGCCGTCACACCTGCGGTACAAAGCACTTTCGCATTCATTTTGTCGCTCCTTCCTCGATGTCTCATGAGTCGGTTAATCCATGGGCGGCGAAACTCAGTCAAGACGAACAGTTCATTTCAGCTCGACGGTGGCTTTGTGCAATTTCAAACTCGACGTGGCCGAAGGGCGTCTTGATGGTTTGGGTGAAAACCCGGCCATTGGAACCTCTGATTCTTTCAGTCTCCGATCTCAGTTCTGCATGACCTCATAATGTCTCGATTACGACCCTAGTTTTTCTTCGGCATCTCGGGCCGCTTCGGGAAGAGGAACGCAATCTGTAGCCGCATCCCCCAGGGAGAACCCTGGCTCGGATGCACGACGTTTCCGTAAAACCCCGCCGAAACATTAACCGGCTGGAATCCCAAACGGAAAACCCGTCCCATGCCGCCGCCCACCGGGACTGTCCATACGTTGTCGCTTGTAGCCTTCCAATTGGCGGTGACGATAGGTGATACCGATACATACCAACCCTTCTTCAAGTTGTAGTTGACGAAGTATTGGAGAGTCATTTGATTCACGTCCGCACGTGACGATTGGCCAGCAATGGACCACACGTTGTTTACCAGTGCTCCGACGGTCCAATGACCGGGCTGAACCAACGCAACAATCGAGGGCCCGATGCTAAGTTTTCCTTGACCTAAGACCCGGCCCGTTGCGGTAGGCAAAACGAACATCGGCCCAGCGCCCCAGATCACCTTGTGCGGTTTGGCCGGTGAAAAGAAGAACGTCGGTGTCATGTCTCCTAAGCCGAACACCCCAGCGTGTGCTTGCACATCTTGGGCCGCTAGGAATGCAGGTGTGTTTTCTTCGATACCGAATACTTCCAAATTCGCCGTACCGGGAGCTGGTTGCCATATCACCGGCGCGATCCAGCGAATGATCATGTTCCAGCTTTGGCTTAAGTTAATGGGAACGACCGGCTGAATGTTGAGCACGTTCTGATTTCGGTCAAAAGGGCCTATACCAAAGTTAGTATTGTTCTGGATTGGAACGCTGATCAGGCCGGCCACCGGGTTCTGCGTAGCTTTCTGCAAGTCTCCCGCAGCTTCCGCAGTTGGCGTCGCCTGCTCGGGAGATTGTGCTTGACTCGTCGTTGGTGCGATTTGTGTAAGCGCCAAGCCAGCAATAGCGGCCACAAAGGTCCGTCGCATCGAGGATTTCCCATTGGGATTGTTTCGAGCTGTCACGTGTTGTTCGGCGCGCGCCAATGTATTCCACTGACTCGTGTTTTGCCCATGGCGTACTCGCTCTCGTTCGAATTGTTGGCGTAACCACCCGAGAACTGTGCTTTTCATGCGTGCTCTCCTTTTGCAGACATGATCCCTATTCAGTTCGTCTTCTCGATGTCGGGCAGCTTCCAGGTCTTGTCGAACAGGGGTTTCTCCGGGCCGTAGAGACGAAAGAGCACCTCGAATTTTCCCTCGGCCCTTGTGGGAACCCAGTTCGACTCCTTCCCCGCTGGGGCCCTGGGTCCGAAATAAACGTCCGCCGAACCATCAGCGTTCTTTTGGAGTTCCGCGTTCTGCGAAGAGCGGCTAGCCCGTAGCATGTTGCGAATGAGAGCGTGGGTGTCGCGGTCATAGGCCGTTGCAGACCAGTATTGGTTGACAGGAGCGTTTGCCGGCACAGTGAGGCGATACGTATTGCTGCCCTCGAAGCCATGGCCGTCCTTGTCTTTGAATGTCATGAGATAAAACTGGCCCGCGCCAAAATGCTTGGCACTGAAGAAGCCCACGGTGTAGGCGACGCCGCGGTCATCGACTGGATACTGATCAGGATTGCCAAAGAAGTTTTTCAGGCCTTCTATGACATCGGGAGAGGCCGGCAGGTGCCACTGACCACCTTCATAATAGGATGGAGGGAAATAGGAGTTTTCGTACTTGTCTGCCAGCCGAGCATGGGCCTCATGGACCGCGTCTTTGAGCGCGGCCTGCATTTTTGTGTCTGGGTTGAAGGGCTTGCCCTTCTCGATGCCGATGGATTTGAGCTGATCGATCATAACTTTGTCCCTCGTCAACCATGGCTCAATTTGAACGATGCGGTCGAGCGACTGGAAATAACGCAGGTCCCAGGGAATGTTTGCGTCGTAGACCACGTCTATCGCGTCAACGAATTGGGTTTCAGGCGGGTGAGCTGCCTGGGATAGCGGGTAGAGCTTTACTCGCTTGCCGTAAGCGACCGCCTTTGCTACGTCGGCCTCGCTGCTACCCTTGAGAATGGAACGCAGCAGTGCGTAGTTCTCATAAGTGTCGGACGGCATTGAAATATAACCGGCTGGAACTTTGTCCTTAAAGCCAGGCGGCAGAATCAAGTACTTGCCGCCTTTGCCTTTGTCCACGCCGGCGGGCCCAACGTCCTCGATCGCGGTCTGCCAGCAATCATCCACCGAGCCGGTGATTGAGCCTTCGTCCGCAGGTGGGACTTCGAGCACGACCGGTCCGACATCCTTCGTGTTAATGAACGGCATGAAATAGATCGAGTCGGGGTTCGGGGTGAGCGTTTGGTTCTTCCAATCAAACAGCCGCGACCAATAGACGACCTTATTGCTCCCGTCGCCAGCCTTCGCGTCGCGCACCATCGCTTGGTACATGACATCGTAGTTGACCGCGGGAGTGCCCCAGATGACGGCCTCTACGGCTCGACCACGGAGCGTCCGATCGGCGAGTTCACTCGGAGTCTGAGTTGATGCGGTTTTCGCGGCTGGTTCAGCCACTTGCTTTTCCTTGCACGCTGACAGGCCGAGAAGCAGGGGCAGAATAAAACTGGTCGCGAATCGCCGAAACGATTTTTTCATGGACTACGCCTCCTTTAGGAGCGGGAGCTATTGCAGCTCTTTAGGAATGATTTCGGTCACTCCTTCACCGGACGGCACGTAGGGTAGGTTAGGGTGCGTTTTGAGTTCCTCAAAGAACTGCAGCAGCGGCGGCATCACCAGAATGCCGATCCAACCGTTATCCGAGCCACTGTAACGGCCCGGAGAGGTCTGGTTGCCGTGCGTCGGCATGGCACCATTGAAGGCGATATCGAATTGCTCTCCGGGATCCCAGCGGAGATCATAGATGGAGCCAGCCTTCAGCGGCTTGGTTGGGCCGAGCCACGTATCCTTAGCGGTGAGGGCCCATTTAAAGTTTTTCACCCGAATTGCTCCGAACGACTGACCGGCGATGTAGATCATGGAATCGCGTTTGCCCGGACCCTTCCCAAGGAGCGAATCGCTTAAGTCGATGCCGTCGAAGATGATGGGTTTTCCAGTGTTGCTCTTCCACTCATGCGTTGGCACAGGCGCGCCGGCAAGTGCGGCAAACGTCGGCCACCAATCCATGTGGGAGAACATGTCCGTATTGACTGAGCCGGGCTTGATGTGACCGGGCCACCAGGCGAGGGCAGGGACGCGAAATCCACCTTCGAAGATCGTGCCTTTTTCGCCGCGAAACGGAGTGTAGCCCGCATCGGGCCATGCATCGACCCACGCGCCATTGTCGGTCGACCATACGACGAGCGTGTTTTCAGCAATGCCAGCGTCACGAATCGCCTGGATGATCTGCCCGCTGTTGTCGTCCATCTCCATCAATGCATCCAGGTAGTTTCCGCCGCCGGGAGACTTACCCTTCCAGCGAGGTGACGGATTGTTTGGGTTGTGGACCTTTTCGAAGTTCAGGTACATGAAGAACGGCTTGTCGCTCTTGGCATGGGCCTTGATGTACTCGACGGCTTTGGCGCGCATGTCGTCATCAGCGGTCGCCAGATCGTCGTACGTGAATTTTTGTTTGATCGTGTGGGGCCTTTCACCCGATCTCGCTTCCCACTCTGACAGATTGACCTTAGACCACATCGACATGAACTCCACGTCGTTGGTCGGAAAGTTGGGATGCAAAGCTGGGTTGTCGTAGGCATAGACGCCCGCGTAGTAGGGGAGAAAGTCATACATCTCGTCGAATCCGTTGGAAGTAGGGAAGTTCTCCGGCTTGTCGCCCAGATGCCACTTTCCAAGCTGCACGGTGGAATACCCGGCCTTCTTAAGGGCTCCGGCTATCGTCGGAGTTTCGGACGTGAGTCCATTTGGATCGCCCGGCGTGAGCACCGACGAGAGCGAGGTGCGAATTGGGATACGGCCCGTGATGAACGAAGCCCGACCGGCGGTGCAGCTCGCTTGTCCGTAGTAGTTGAGGAAGCGCATGCCCTCGGCCGCCATGCGATCCAGATTGGGCGTTGGAGCGCCGCGCATAACACCGCCGCCGTAGGAGCCGAGGTCTCCCCAACCCACGTCGTCGGTCATGATCATCACAAAATTGGGTTTCTTATTCTGCGCGTTCGCGGGAGAGGAGAAGAAGGCTAGCACGAATGACCCCACGAACGCACAAATCAACGAATAGAATGCATGTAACTGACGCTTCACGATGATCTCCCTTCCAAAAATGATTCATTGACTCGTCCCATTGGACAAGCGACCAAGAAAAACTCATGGATGTTTAGCTAGCGATTTCGCAACCCACACGATGCTGATCACGATCGTCTGGCCTTCTGTACGAACGCGCGCGCCAAATTCGGGCTCGTATCGTGCTAGGATCGTTAGCCGCGGCCCTGGAATGTATATGTTGAATTCAGGACCGAGAGCGAAGACGCGATCCTTAAAGCCTCGTAAGGCTGGAGGAATATCAGAACCGCTATCGCCGGTGACCTTGAATTGAGCGTATCCCGCGACTCCCAAGTTCATGATCATGGGGATCGGGCCGCTAACCTTTTTGTAAAAGGTCCTCCCCAAGCCTCCTTCAACTGTCCCCAGGTCGCCGACTTGGATGTTGGTCCCACTTTTGTCTGTGTGAAACTCCAGCCCGAAATTCGCCGCGGCATTCCATAGTTTCTTCTGATCCAGATAAACCGTGCTGCCAATCGTGAATTCGTTGCCCCAAATGCCGAGACCCGTGTTATTGGTTCCACCCTGCGAGAAATTCCCGGTAGGAATGTACAGGTTGTAGCCTGCGGTGATGTCGACGCGCTTGAGGTGCCAACCAAGAGAAGCACCGATGAACATGTCGGTATAGGCGAAACCGGTGTTTACATTCAGCGAATTCAACTCGATCCGGTTCTTGATGAAGGGAAAGGCGGCACTCCCACCGAGATTCGCTCCGAACAGTTTATAGTTCGTCACCACACTTACCAGAATTAGGTCAGCTGTCGAGGTCAAACTACCTGGCAGGTTGATTTCGTGGCCGGAGTTGTCTTTGATTGTGCTTGTCGGATAGACCCAGACCACATTGCCCACGTACAGGCCCGGAGGCGCTTGTGTTCCACTCTCCAGTCCAACGAAGCCAGGAATGTGGTCGCCTTTGTACTGTGCTTCGCTGCGGGGAGAAACGAAAAGAAATGCAAACATCAAACAGCACAGACTTGGGTACCGAATTGAAGGATGCGACGTGCGATGTCGTTTTTTGAAACTCATCGTATACCTACGTGTCGATCACGGTTTTTTTGGTACAGAACCTGGTACGGGTAGACGCTGGAACTCAGATGCCTCGATCGGGATTCAGGCGAAATAATCTCTCTCGAGCCTTGACCGATTACGGATAAGTAACAACCTGATAGACAAGCTGCGTACCTTGGTAGTAGGGACGGTAGTAGACGCTGCTGCAGTGGTAGATGACTGCTCCGCCGGCAGAGACTGTCGAACACCCTCCCGGCAGCGCAGGCACAACCACACCTACCGCCGGAGCTTGGACAACTACAGTCGTGCTGGAAGAAGAGTGCGCGGCCGAAGCAACGGCAGCCGTGGTTACTGCGCCCACCGCCGCGCCAGCGGCGAAAGAACCCCAGTTCCAGTTATTGTCGTTATTGTAGCCGCAGTTATAACAACCCCCATGCACGTTCACGTTCACATTTCGGTTTACGTTAACGTTTTGATTTACATTCACATTGCGGTTGACGTTCGTATTGGCATGGTAGTTGCGGTTTACATTCGCCGAACGGTTTTGCACATTGACTCGCTGTCCCCCGCCGCGCCGTCCAACTTGTGCCATTGCGCTCGAAGGAATTAGGCAGGTACACAGCACTAAAGCCACGTAAAGTTTCATTTCACTTGCCTCCTTTCGGCATCAACATGTCGATTTGTTGCGCGTCAGCTGGTTTCGTAAAAGTGAATTCATCCGCAGAGATGGTCGGACTTAAGTTCCAATCCAGGAACTGCACAATTGTCCTCGGCTTGCCTTCCAGTTTTTTGTTCACGGACTCGGCGCGCACGATGCGCGGCGTTTCGCCACCTGTGACCCACAACTGCCAGTCGACGTCGGGTGATGTAAAGGCCAACTGATGAACATCGTGCTCGTAAATTTTCACCCGCCCGATGACATAGCCTGTAATCAGATCCTTTGACGCTAATTCGTACAGATGGCTGCTCAGGAACGGACCCACGGGCATATCGATGCCCTTCGCGCTGATGTCGGCAAGATTGTCATCAATCGTAGCTTTTGCAGGCACCGTCGTGTAAAGCTTCACGTCTGGGGCGTACATTGTGATTGAGCCATTCGTGCCGTAAAAGTCGACCCGCTCGCCACGCCCCTTGAACATCAAATGAACCTTGTCTGGACGCTGCACCATAATTTCGGTCGTATGGAAGGACGTCACGATTTGTCCGTTTGTCGCGAGTTGCTCCTCGCTTACCAACGCTTTGAAGGAGAAGGCCTGAGCCTGTTCAATCGGTTGCGTCACCGCCTTCAACACATCGAGTGCCAAAGGATCGACGTCCTTGGTTACTGCCGATTTTGATTTGGTCCCAGGTTTGTCCTGGGCAAACGAAGACACGCATAACAAGCAGACTAAAAGCAGTACAACTACATACCGAATTCGATACATATCTACCTCCTCTTGAAAGATGCTGATTGCGCCTCGCTCTGTCCTACAGGCACAACGAAATTCCCTGCATACGTTGCGCCAGCCTTGTGCTGAGCCGTGTGCCACTGCTCGCGAGTCATCACGCAGCGAAAGCCGAGGTGATTGGTGCCTGTACTGACTTCGCCCTTTCCGCGCGTTCCCACGATGTAGCGGGAGCAATACTGGTCCGTGCACAGATACGAACCGCCGCGATGAACCTTTTTCGGTTGATTGGGCTCGACCGGATCAAAGGGAGTAGTCGGCCCTTGCGGATTGCGTGCGATTCCCCCTATCGAGGCAAGCTCGCGGTAGTAGTCGGGACGGTACCAATCGCTTGTCCACTGCCAGACGTTTCCGGCCATATCGTATAAGCCGTAAGGATTCGGAGGGTAATGCGCTACGGGCGAAATGCCGATGTAGCCGTCTTCCCCTGTATCAGTGTCGGGAAAATGTCCCTGATGGGTATTGGCCATCCATTTGCCATTTGGCCGGAACTTGGCGCCCCAAACAAACGGTTTGCCCGTCTGCCCGCCGCGTGCGGCAAACTCCCATTCCGCTTCGGTCGGCAATCGCTTTCCGGCCCACTTTGCGTAGGCAACGGCGTCTTCGTAGGCAATCTGCACTACGGGGAGATTGTCTTTGCCCCGAATATTGCTATTTGGCCCGTTCGGATGACGCCAATTAGCCCCGTGAACGTAGGACCACCATTGAAAATGATCGTTGAGGCGCACAGGTTGATTCGGAGGTGAAAACACAACACTGCCGGCGACCAGATTCTCGGGCGGCGCGCCTGGAAAGTCCTCGGGACGAGGCGTGCGCTCCGCCGCGGTCAGGTATCCGGTGGCTTCGACGAACTGGGCGAACTGCCTGTTGGTTACGTCTGTCTTGTCCATGTAAAACCCGTCCACGTAAACACGATGAATCGGGCGGGCATCCAGCGCGGCCTTCATGCCAACGTCGTCCCTGTCTGGGGGCTCGCTTGCTCCCATGGAAAACTCTCCCCCGGGAATCCGTGCCATTCCCTTCGGAGGTGCTCCCAGTGACGGCCGGGTGTTGGCCTTCGTAGGTTGGAACTCAAGTGCTGGCGCTTGGCCGTTGTCCTTAGCAGTTATGGCAACTTCCGAGAACGCTTTCGAGGTGATGCTGTTGGGCAGGCCGGAACTGACGGCCCACAAGCTAGTAGGAACCGTTGGTTGGCTGCAACGACAGGCAATCACAATCGAAGCAAGGATCGCGCTGAGTCCAACCGATCCCAACCAGAGTGTCTTGCTATTCATTGCTGATGCGTTTGACATCGCCCACTTTCAGGGGACCAATCCCGACTCAGTGACTCAAGGGGACCTAATTCAGAGAAGTCGCGATCCCTCACGCTAACGAACTTGCATAGATGAGGTACAGATAAGTAGGTCATCTAGCAAAAGGATTATTGAATCCGAGTACTGCGAGGATGCGCTAGTCCTCGCGGCAGCTGCCAGCAACTGCGCTGCCATTTGTCGGTTTTTGATCTTTACTTGCCAAGTACTTCAATTCAGAGCCTTAAGGAACATGGAAGGGAACAGTTGGCCACGCTGACAGAGAACAAACAAAGGAGCCTCCGAGATTTCGGAGGCGAAGTGCCTTTAAGACCGTCGACGCCTCAAATAGATTAAAGCACCGCCAACCCACACGAGCGCTCCCGCTCGTTCTAACTCGAAACGACTGGCTCCGATATATCGTGCGAATCTACGAAATCTCGTGGATTCGTGGACAGAATCTCGTGAATTTTGATTGGTGCGTTTTTCAAATACAAGCAGTCGCGCCGCTTAGGGTCAGTCATCTGTGTGGTACCTCCTTTGCAGCTGCCTCCGCGTATTGCAAAACCGTTCCCTCTCAACTGCGAAGTGGTCGAACCGCGACTTAAAGAAGCTGAACGCACGATGGAATTCTCCGGCGATGCACTGATGGCAATGGAAAGGGTAAGTGTGGTTGCAGACCCTGCAAAGGTCGAGGAAATCTGCGACGCGTTTAGATCTCTCATGGGACCTACACAGGCCCAGCGCGGCTGCTTGCGTTGCGAGCTCTACACCGGGTGGCCTGGGCCAAGCACTGTGTTGGTGGAATCACTCTGGAAAACACGTGAGGATTTGGTTCGACATTTGCAATCAGATCGGTACAAGAGTTTCCTTCAGTTAGTGGAAACAAGTTTGGAGGAGCCGCTCATAGAATTCTTTTTCGTCTCTCGGAGGGAGGGACTGGAGATTGTAGAGGAGGCGAGGAAACGACTGCCGTAACTGGGTTTCGTAAGGGGCGACAGCTCTATCCTGCTCTGGGCAGGCGTCGGGTAGGGCATCTGATTTGTTGCAACTTGCGGGAAAGGCCCCCAGCTAAGACTGGGGGCCTCTGTTCTTACGAACCTGTCCCTTCAGTGGGTGGATAGACGAATGGCTTTGGTTGGTCCAAGGGGAGCGGAAGGAGAAGCAGATGCGCAAGAAAATAGACTGTGTTTCGGAATGTTTGGCAAGTCTCCTGCTCGCAGCCATGGTAGTTTGCGCGGCCGCATGCTCGAAAGGAGCGAATGATGACACGATTGCCAAGGATATCCAAAGCAAAGTGGCAGCAGATCCTGTCACTAAGGACTCCGCGGTCTTTGTGACAGCCAAAGATGGCAAAGTGACACTCCGAGGCACGGTGAAAGACACCTCGACACAGCAGAGATTAGAGCAGATCGCTCACGATGAGCCAGGAGCGAGAGGTGTTAATGATGAGACCGCCGTACTTCCAATAGGACCTGAGGCAACGGCTAACACGCCGCCACCGAATGCCACTCCTCCGGCCGCGGCGCCTAAACCCGAACCTATCGTTGTTTCTGCAGGTATGGATTTAATCGTGACGGTGGACCAAGCGCTGAGTTCCAAAACGAGCCAGCCAGGTCAATCCTTCTTGGCCACAGTGGCGCAGCCCGTCACTGTCCAAGGGAAGACCGCGATCCCGAAAGGATCAAGTGTCATCGGCACGGTGATCACCGCCAAGCAGAAAGGCAAAATAAAAGGCGAAGGCGAGTTGGCCATTGCGTTGAAGAGCGTCACCATCCACGGCCAAAATTACTCGATCCGGACCTCCACTCTCGATAGCACCGTGAAAGGGAAAGGTAAGAGGACCGCCGTCACCACGGGAGGGGGCGCCGCTGGTGGTGCACTGATTGGTGGATTGGCGGGTGGAGGAAAAGGCGCCGGAATTGGCGCGCTGGTCGGTGCGGCGGGCGGTCTGATCGGAGGCGCGTTCACGGGAAACAAGCAAATCGAAATCCCTGCGGAAACGGCTCTGACGTTCACATTAGCGGAATCGCTGACTCTACCCCCTCGTCCAGAGTAATCCTGGTTTATGCAAGTTGAGCCCCCTCCATTCGGTGCCGTTGTTCGGCCTCAAAGATAGTGCTGTGAAACGGGCCCTGGTTGGAGAGCAGCAACAAGATCGTGTATCGATCCGCGATCGGGGCGAATTTCTGCCCGAACGAGTCACCCTCCAGCTCGGAGAATCCAGAAGCGGGTGAGGAGAAGGAACGTTATGTTGTTCCCGCAACCATCGGCTCGAAGAAGCTGGATCTACGGCCTTATTGGTGGAGCGAAGCTTAGCTTCCTGCTGCTTTTCGTCGCGATCAATGCCATCGGTGGCCTGCCTCCCGGAAGTGATGCACCGCCAATCCTGGATCAGCCGGAGATCCTTCGATTTCTAAATCAGGCCATCAATTGGCATCAGCAACTGGCGTTAGAGCAGCAGAGGGCGACGACTGCCAGTGATATTGTTTTTGCGGAAGACGACCGCTCAACAGCCGATCAGGTTCTGCGTCTCTCTTTCGACTTTGCTCGCGCAGCAGCCAAATTTGTCAATTCCGGCGGGAGCTCGACGACCCTCTCCTCGACAGACTCTCGTTATCAGACACTGGCACAGACCGCCGTAAATCTGGACGCTCAGCAGGACAAGGCCCGTGCCAAGCTGGAGTCACTGCGACAAAAACTAACGACAGCTCCACCCAGCCAGCGAAAAGCTGTGCAATTGGCGATCGCCGAGACTCAGAGCAATATCGGTCTCATCGAAGTCCAACGGGATACTCTGCACAGGATCTTGCAGTTCTTGGGAGGAACCGCTGAGCCGGGTGGGCTCTCTTCGCAGATTGAGGCTCTGGAACGCTCTGTACCAATTGCCGTCACTAATGTCATCCAGGCCGGCACGAACTCCAGCAGCGTAGCAGGCGCGGCGACGTCGGTGACTTCCGCGCGGGGCTCAGGGCCCATCGGTATCTGGGGCATCGTTCGTGAGCTCGCCGCTCTCTCCTCAAAACTTCACATGATCGGCAACAATATCCGCGAGACCGACGCGTTGACGCAAATGATGAAGAAGATGCAGAGTCCTTTGGTAAACCAGCTAAGCGAGCTGGTGCGCGAGAGCGAGACGATGCTCGCGCAGACGAACTCTCAGGATCCAACGCTGCTCGCCCGGCAAAAAAACACATTGGATGACTTGGCGGCTAGATACAAGCTGATCGCCGGTGCAGCTCTGCCCTTGAGTGAAGGAGTGATTCTCTTGGACGTATACAAGAGGAATCTTGTCAAGTGGCAGGTCGCAACAAAGAGCGAATATTCCGCAGCCATGAAAAGTCTACTCATGCGGTTGTTGGGTTTGGGCATTGTCCTCGGGTTTGTCCTTGCAATGTTCGAACTGTGGCGACGGACAATATTCCGTTACGTTCAGGACACGCGGCGGCGGTATCAATTCCTGCTTTTGCGCCGCATCGTATTGTGGTGTGTAATCGCCCTGATCACTGCTCTCGGATTCGCGAGCCAGCTTGGATCGGTCGTGACGTTTGCAGGCTTGATGACAGCGGGCGTCGCGGTCGCTCTCCAGAATGTGATCCTCGCGGTGGTTGGTTATTTCATGTTGATTGGGAAATTCGGAGTGCATGTGGGAGACCGTGTACAGGTGTCCGGCGTCTCGGGCGAGGTCGTGGAAATCGGCATGATTCGCCTGCATCTTATGGAATTGGAGGGAACAGGGCCGGATGCAGCGCCCACTGGCCGTGTCGTAGCGTTTTCGAATTCGGTTGTATTCCAACCCACTGCAGGTCTTTTCCGTCAGGTTCCAGGCACCGACTTCCTTTGGCACGAGATCACGCTGACGCTCGTTGCCGAGAGTGACTATCGTTCCGCCGAGCGCCGTATGCGGGACGCGGTGGACGCTGCTTTTAAGGATTACCACGAGGGTTTCGAGCGACAGCGACGCCAGATGGAAATGAACTTGGCTTCCGTCTCGATCGCCCCGTTAGCTCCAAGAGTTCGGTTCCGTTTCACTACTTCAGGTCTTGAGGTCTTTCTTCGGTATCCTGTCGAATTGTATAGAGCCACGGAAATGGACGAACGCGTCACGCGAGAATTGCTCCATGCAATTGATCAGGAACCGAAACTGAAAATAGTCGGTGCGGAGATTCCAGGGATCCGTATCCGAACAGTTGCTCCCGAATGATTACGAGCTTGATGATTCGAACCGTCGCGTTGCTATTCTGTCTCTGCGCTGCACGCGATGTCTGTCACGGGCAGGGACTGAGCCCGCGAGCTTATGTAATCACTCCGATCCATTCAAACGCTGTCACGCTGACCTACACCCTTCAGGACGGCGCGGTCGTGTTTGATCAGATCGTTACCACGCCGGACGCCCGAGGCACAATTAACACAGGTATTTTGACTTGCTTTCACACGCTGAGCTTCTTTGGACGTTCGGCCAATCTGAATGCCTCGATTCCCTACAGTCTCGGAGACTTCCGGGGAACGGTTTCCGGGCTAAAGAGAGAAGTGTCCCGCTCGGGGTTGGCGCCTGCTGTCATTCGCTTCTCCGTCAATCTGAAAGGAGGGCCAGCGATGACCGTAGAGGAATTCCTAAAATGGAAACAAAAAACCGTCATCGGGACCAGCCTCACTGTAACGACGGGAACAGGCCAATACGATCCGGCGCGTTTAATCAATATCGGAACGAACCGCTGGGCGTTCAAACCGGAAATTGGAATTTCTCGCCGCTGGGGAAACTGGATCGTGGATGGTTACGGGGCGGTTTGGTTCTTCACCGCGAATCACGATTACTTTTTGAATGCGCCGGGCACCACTGGCTCCAATACTCAGACCCAAAAACCCATGGGGGCAGTGGAGGTGCACCTCAGTTACGATGTGAAGCCTCGCTTATGGGTCTCGCTGGATGGCAATTATTGGTATGGCGGCGAGACTAGTTTGAATGGCGTGCCTTCACCAACGACAGTGCAGTCGAACTCGAGACTCGGTGCCACCGTGGCGATTCCTATTGGAAGAAGCCAGCATTCCCTTAAATTCAGCTACAGCGGCGGAACCTATATCCAATTTGGCGGAGACTTCCGCGAGGTTTCGGTCGCTTGGCAATACTCGTGGCTCGGGAGGCCAAACTGAGCTCCCGCCGGGACCAAACATAACGGCTTGCCTCACCCCATCAATTACCCTGCTATTACTGACAGGTTGACGCCCAGGACTTCGACGAATTAGCCTGCAGACTCCGCCCAGCCAGTCTTTCTCTTCCGCTCGATGCATACGATTTGGGGGCCGGTCCTATGAGCGAGATGAACAGTCCTTTCCCCGGGAACCTCGCGGTCCAATTCAGTGAAGTAGCTCTCGGTCTTCCGCACAGCGTATCTAGAGACGCTGGCCTCAGTTTTGGGAATCTATTCGACGACGCCGAGGACGCAATGCTCGTCTCAGACGCTAAGGGGAAGATCCTCTACGTAAACGAGCGGACCGAGAATTTCTTCGGTTACGACTGGCGAGAACTTATTGGCAAACCGGTCGAGCTCCTGCTGCCGCTGCACCGGAAGATGGATGCGGCAGATCGATTCATCCAGGCTGAGCGGCCGAACCCTTGTCCAATCCGTCCTGGCCTCTACGGCCTCTGTAAGGACGGTCGCAAGTTTCCGGTGGACATCAGTCTGAGCCCGCTAAAGACGAATACAGGCACGGTCTTTGCGGTAGCCATCCGTGGCAAAAGCATGGAAGACCAGGTCCAATCGCTGCAGAAGTTAGAGCAATTGATATCGCAATTGTCGGTAACCGTTGTCCATCTCCCCGCGAAAGAGGTCGAAGGCAAGATCAACAATGCGCTCAAAGTGCTTGCGGAAATCATGGATTTTGATTGTGTCTGTATGGGTAGTTTGGATTCGACGCTGACCACACTCACAGTCCTGAGCGCCTGGGCACGCCCGGGGGTCCCTGATGTGACATCTAAAATTGTTAACGACCACTACCCGTGGCTTGCCCAGCAGATAGTGGCAGGGAAATCAGTGTATGTATCGAGTCCCGCGGAGCTCCCACCGGAAGCAGCTGTAGACCGCGAATGCATGCTCTTCAGCGGAGAACAATCGTTGCTGGCCATTCCTCTCTTTATCGGGACTCAAGTGATTGGGGTCTTGTCTTTCAACACTTTTCGCAATGAACGGCCGTGGGATTCCCTCGTTTTTTCGCAATTGCAGCATGTGGCTGGGGTTTTTTCCAATGTTTTGGCGCGAAAACGGGCGGACGAAGAACTCCAGTACGCCTACGCCAGGATTCAGGAACTAAAGGATCACTTGGAACAGGAAAATGTTTATCTTCGGCAGGAGATTCGACTCGAACATAACCACGCGAATATAGTTGGCCAAAGCACGGTAATGCGCGACATTCTGAAACAGGCCGAGCAGGTCGCCACCACTGATTCAACTGTACTCATCCTGGGGGAGACTGGCACGGGAAAGGAGCTTTTTGCGAGGACCATTCACGATTTGAGTTCACGGCAAACGCGCCCAATGGTCAAAATCAATTGCGCCTCGCTACCCTCCACATTGATCGAAAGCGAACTGTTCGGGCGCGAGAAGGGTGCGTATACCGGCGCACTCACCCGGGAAATCGGCCGGTTTGAGCTGGCCGACAAATCCACGATCTTCTTAGACGAAATTGGTGAATTGCCGATGGAAATCCAAGTGAAGCTTCTGCGTGTTCTTCAGGAAGGCGAATTCGAGCGCCTCGGCAGCCCGAAAACCATTCATGTTGATGTGCGCGTGATTGCCGCGACGAATCGTGACCTATCCGCTGCGGTTGCCGATGGCAAGTTTCGTGAAGATTTGTTCTATCGACTTAGCGTGTTTCCAATCTGTATTCCACCGCTGAGAGAGCGCCGAGAGGATATCCAGGAATTGGTGTGGCACATACTCCAGGACCTCGGTAAGCGGATGGGAAGAAACATCCAAGGGATCCAGGCGTCAACGCTGAAGGCTTTTCAGAGCTATTCTTGGCCAGGTAATATCCGTGAGCTTCGCAACGTCATTGAGAGGAATCTAATCCTCAATTCCGGCCCGCTCTTTCGCGCGAAACTGCCCGAGGTCAACCCGCGTCCAAGCCCCATCGCAGGCATCCGCATTCAGGAGGTTGAGCGTGAACACATACTACGCATTCTATGCTCCACTGCTTGGCGAATCAGAGGGCGTCAAGGGGCAGCTGCGCTTTTGGGTCTTAAGCCGACCACTCTCGAATCGCGCATGAAGAAGCTAAAGATTCAAAAGAAAAACTGAGTCCAATCTTTCGTGCGAATCCACGGCTATTTGGGATGACGGAGGCCAAGAGAAGGTGCGCGATTCGGAGTCCCAATGGCGTTAGTTCGTTATCAAACGACCTTGCTGTGCCACTACGTGCGCACCAGGTGTTCTTTAATGGCCAGGCGGAGCAAGTCCGCATTGGTTTTTAGTCTCAGATCTTCCATGATCTTGTATTTATGGAAGGCAATCGTCCTTGTGGCTACGTCGAGAATATCCGCGGTTTCCTTCATCGAATAACCCTCCGCAAACAATTGAAGCACTTCGCGCTGACGCGGCGTGAGTTGTTTTTCGGAGTTTCGTGTATCGTTTCGAATGCGTTCATCCTGAACTGCACATCGCAAACAGGGTGTGAGGTATTTCGTCCCTCGTAGCACCTGACGGATGGCTTGGACGAGTTCTTCGGCGGCAGCTTTTTTCAAAAGGTATCCGGAGGCCCAACTCCGCAGCACCTTAGAAGCGAGCAGAGGGTCCTCTGAGGCGGTGAGCACTATAATCTTAGCCTTTTGCAGAATTGTGTTTAGACGACGACCTGCTTCGTTCCCGTTCATGAGAGGCATCGATAGGTCGAGGAGTATCACATCCGGGCAAAGTTTCGGCGCCAGTTGAAGTAAGAGGCGTCCGTTTGATGCCGTGCCCACGACGTCAAACTCGGGCTCCAATATCTTTGTCAGCGCTTGATTGAAAAGAATGTGGTCGTCTGCGAGTAAAATGCGCGGCCTTGGGCAAGGAACGATTTGAGGCGGGGTAGGAGCAAGGCCAGGTCGAATCGACATTGGTCACCCCCAGGCCGACAAGTAGACACCGATGCAGACCAAGCGAGAACTAGTAAAAGTAACAGTAATAGTACCCCGCATTCTTACGCCCGAGAGGCGTTTTTCCTCCTACCTCTCCTCAGTCGTCGGATGCGGTGAAGCCTAGCCGTCTGTTCGGTCTCGGTGGATGGCGTTTAATAGATCATCCGCCATACGGTGTTTGGGGATGAATGCCGATGCTCCGGCGCTAAAAGCCCTTCGTCTCGTGCTTCGGTCGTCGCTGCCCGTGAGAATCACAATGTTCGTCTCTGGTCTTGCCTCCCGGATTAGTCGACACGCCTTTAGTCCGTTCACCTTTGGCATGGAAATGTCGATCACGATTACGTCCGGCTTTAGCCTCGCTGCGGCTTCGAGCAGAGCGGCACCGTCCATCACGCAACCCACGACATCGCAGGATGGTCCCAGTAAACGCCGCAACGCCGAGAGGACCCCGGCGTGATCGTCCGCCAGAAGTACACGCGGTGGCGCTCTCAGTGCCATAGAGTGACAGGGCAGCTCAAGACAGCGCATTCCCTCGACCTCTAGAAAATGAACGCCCTCTTCTCTTCGACGGTTGATAGCAGACCGACGCGAAAGACCGAGCCGTATGGAAGAGTCCGAGAGGCCGATAGATGCCCGCCATTAGCGGCGAAGATGGATCGGCAAATCGCAAGTTCTAATCCCGTCCCTTGTGATTTCGTTGTAAGAAATGGCTGAAAAATTCGTTCGACATCACTGTCAAAAATACCAGTGGCGGAATCCGCAACGGGAATCGACGTCATCGCTGCCACCCGATGTTATGCCAATCTAATCGAGCTAGAAAGCGAACTTTAGCGCCAGCTGTCCAACGCGGGCATTTACACTGGTGGCGTTGATGACGCCGAACGTCGGTGACGTGAAGTTGGAGTCGGGATTCGCAAACTGCGGATGATTGAAGGCGTTGTAGAATTCTACACGCAATGTAAGGCTACTTTTCTCCCGGGGCCAATTGAAGGTTACTGCTTTCGAAAGCGCGAGGTCCAGGTTCGCCTGAGGCGGGCCGTCCACGATCCCCGTACCACTGTTTCCAAACGCCGTCCCAATTCCGTCGGCGCCAATTACCGGAGGAGACGTAAAACAGGTTGCATTAAAATAGCGGTTGAGTTTCGACTGGACAGAGCCCGCAGTCACGAGTTGGCTTTTCGTACAGTTGCCAGTCAGCTGGGCTCGGTCTTCGCTGATTCCAAAAACATTGGCGGAATTTGTGTCGGCAATTGTGAGAGCGCTGCCGGACTGAATGATGGATATGGCGTCCAAATTCCACTCGCCCAAGATTGATCGTGCCAAACCCCGAGCTGGGCTGGGAATCGACCACGTCGTGCTGAAGACGAAACGATGGGTGCGATCGAAACTGGCCCGTCCCCAACGCTGTTTCGAGGAGTTTTGATCTCCTAGTGTCAGCACAATTCCTGCTGACGTTCCGTTGATATCTGCCCCATCCGTGTCCAACGTCTTGGAGAAAGTATAGGAAGCAAGGAACTGAAGGCCGTGGCTCAGTCGCTTCGTCAGGCTGACCTCGAGTCCGTTGTACCAGGAGCTTCCTTCGGATTCAACTTCCTGGAGGCCATCCGCCTGTATCCCTACAATGGGAACTCGCAACGGAACGTTCGCGACCGTGTTCGTGGTTATGCCCCTGATTGGCTTCTCGGGCGATGCCTGCAACGCTTGGTTCAGAGAACGTAGGCGTTGTAGATGCGTGCCATGAGTGCCTACGTATCCGGCTTCAAGCAGCCAACCCTTCGACAGTTCCGACTGTAAGTTCAACGAAAACTGCTGAATCATCGCAGGGCGAAAACCCGGTGAGACAGTAAAAATCGTTATCGTGCCATTGGGAGAATATGGCTGGAAGAAAGGAAAGGAGCCCGCCGTTGGGAATGGCTCCGGGAAAGGCGATTGAAATGTTGCGTCGGCGTTTTCCGGTCCTGTATTCAAGCGAAGGGAGGCGAACGGAGCGCCAGCGGAGTTTTGAAAAAAAGCCTGGCCGGTTGGACGCGAAAAATATATGCCATATCCGCCCCTCAGGACCAATTGACTGGTAGCAGGCAAAACCTGCCAGGAAAATCCTATTCGGGGAGCGATTGTGTTTTGGCCCGCACCATCATTGGCAAAAGTGTTGTCAGCCCGTTGAACACCGGGCGGAACAACACCTGGAAAATTGGATGCGACGACATAACCGGCGATGCTCCCGCCGGGCGGGGGGTTCGGATCGGCTTTGCTGATGTCGAAGCTCGAGTTTCGACCGAACTCATCTCCGAATTGTCCCAGGCGCTCGTAACGCAACCCGATGTTCAGGGTCAGTGTCTTGCGGAGTCGATAGTCATCTTGTGCAAACCCCGAGGCTTCCCATACTCTGTAGTCGCGATCGAACAAGCCGAAATCGTCCACGGAGGCGAAGAGATTGCTGAAACTTCCGGTCCCGTTAGCGACTCCATTGAGGCCGAGCAAGAAATCTGGCCAGCTTAAAAATTGCACAAATGATCCAATCCCCGGGTCGCCGAAGTTATCTTGCAATCGCGTGAGTGATCCCCCAAATCGGAGCGCATGAGCTCCCCGGACGCTGCTGAAAACATCACTAAATGCGAAACTATTTTGCGTAAAGGTGTAAGGAAACGCAGAAGCGAAAGCGACCGAGCCAAGAATATTGAGATTGGGCAGTTCGTTTGCCCCGCTAAATTCGCCTTCGGTAACGCCAAGATCAGACCATTTGAACGGAGCCTGGCTCTTTGTACTGTTCCTTGTTCGGACATACCCAATCCGTGCTTCGTTGAGCGACGTGCTGTTGATCGCATAGGAATATCCTAGAGAGAAGACTCTGTAGCCCGCATTGGCGCGACTCGAAAATCCGCTAATATTTGCCGTGGGGTTGAAGAAATTGCCTGGAAACGCAACCATCTGAGTATCATCGGCAAAGAAAAATCGCTCAGTGATTTTGCCCTTCTGCGAAACGAGATAATCGATGTTGCTCGAAAATTGATTTTCATCAAAGTGACAAGGTTGAGTAAGAACCGAGAAGCCCTGGCTGGCCAAAGGTCTCGAGGGATCGACAGTTTGCGGAGTTGGAATCAGGAAACTTCCATTGGGTAGCTTGAAATTCAGGAGTGTCAGTGCCACGGGATTAATGTTAGATCCGTCTGGTTTGACGGCCACGCCTCCCAATGCTCCTATCATGCCGCCGAACAACTTCCCGAGTGCCGCCGGAGATCTGTCGTTGGTTAGAGGAGGCTCGCTTAAGCTGGCGGTGCAGGCAATTCTCGCTTGACCTGAAGCCAGACCGTTCACCTGGCGCATGCCCTGATAGGAACCAAAGAAAAACAGCTTATCCTTCTTGATCGGTCCACCAAGGACAAACCCGAACTGGTTCTCCTTGAGGGCTGGCCGTGGCTGACCGGTTTCGTTTCGGAAGAAATCGTTTGCGTTCAGATCCTCATTGCGGAAGAACTCGAAAAGTGTTCCATGGTAATCATTGCCGCCTGACTTTGTGATCACGCTGACATTGGCGCCTGCATAGCGTCCATAAGCGGCGTCGTAGAGTCCCGTCTGTACCTTAAATTCTTGGATAGTGTCCGGATTAGGAATTGGAATTCCACCGCTCCCAGCCCCGTTGCCCTGCACATCGCTCACGCTGATCCCGTCTAGTTGCCAGTTGTTGTCATAGGAGCGCGCTCCGTGCACGAAAATCCCATCGCTGGATGCGTTTATCTGCGACAGTGCAGTTCCGCCGAGGCCAAGCTCTCCGGCATTCGAGGCACCGGTAACCACCCCTGGCGATAGGCTGGCAATCTGCGCGAAGTTTCTGGTAACAAGCGGAAGACCGCTGACCGCTGTTTCGTTGACTACACGGCCGAGTGCGGAAGTGTCAGTCTGCACCAGCCCTGCCCACACTTGTACTTGGTTTACGACGGAGGCGAGTTGGAGGCGGAGTTCGACCCGGCGAGTCTCGGTTACATTGATGTTGATTCCCGAACTGCACGCCTGTGCGAATTCTGCTTTGCTGGCACACAACTGATACCTGCCGGGCGTTAATAAGAGGAAACCGAATCTGCCCTGGTCATCGGAAGTTGTCGATCCCTTTTCGCCAGTGTCCTGGTTGACGAGAGTGACTGCGGCTCCTCGAAGAAGAGCTGCGGAGGGATCATATGTCACACCGGTCAATCCACCAGTGGAAGATGTCTGGGCATAGCCGTTACTGCCCAAGATTGCTGCAACGAGCAGCATCGCAGTGAGCAAAAATAAAAAGCTGCGATCGCGATGATCGTTGAACATGGGACAGACACGCTCAACAAGCTCATTGTCCTGCGAACCCACTCAAAGTTTAACAATTATATAAGTTCCTGCAATTTAATCAGACCACGTCGTTCTCATCGCGTTCAGTCTCGTCCTCTCCCGCCGAAACCTGAACCAAACTGTGATGCTCGCGCATCGGAACATGACGGGAGGAAGTCGCCAGCCTGGCTTGGGCCGTCACTTCGGTCCCTTCACCCACCCTTGAGTTAATCACAAGCTTCCCATCCACGAGTCTTAATCTTTCCTGCATCGTCGCCAGTCCCAGCCCACTTGCGGTGGCCGAGGGATCAAACCCGGTTCCATAATCCTTAACCGTCATTCTCAGCGTCCCGTCGATCGCGGTTAATCTTACTTCCACGCGAGAGGACCCGCTGTATTTCAAAGAATTGTTCAAGGCCTCCTGCGCGACGCGAAAGAAGCAAAGCGCGAGATCCTCGTCAAGAGATCCTTCGACCTCGTCCGCGGTAAGCTCGACCGCCACGCCATGTTTCTCTGACAATTGCTGGCAGAGGTCCTCCAAGGCCACTCCGAGACCGAGCGTATCCAAATGGCTGGAGTGGAGCCGGTATGACAAATTATGGACGTCCGTAATGATTTCGTTAAGGCTTTGCAGTTGCTCATGCAGAGAACCGCGTCGGGTCGCTTCATCCGTCGGGAGGTTGGTCTCCATCAAACTACATTCAACCGAAAGTAACGACAACCGCTGCACGATATCGTCATGCAGCTCGCGGGCGATTCGTTTCCGTTCTTCTTCGCCGGCATTGATAAGGCGGCCGCTCAGGTTCTTTACCACCAAATCGGATTTCTTGCGCCTGCGCATCTCCAATAGAAGGACGATGATGAGGGCGAGTTGAGCGGCAATCGCCGCCAGGCCGGTTACGAAGACCCATTTGTATTGCTCCCATACTGACGGAGTGCGGAACTGGACAACCGCGCCGGGTGGAAGTCTCGCTTCACTTATTCCCCAGCGCTGCAGTTGTCGCCAGTCGACCACGACCTGGGTTCCAGAGGTTTCAACTGGTAAACCCGAAGCAGCACCTCGTTCCAGCACGCGAAGTCCCAACATGGCGGTCTGCGCTGCCAGATCTCTAATGTCTAATACCGGCCCGCCGACGATACCGCAACCAACGTACGTATCGAAGGGGCCGAATACTGGAGCATTGGAGGCGGATGCGATCAGAGGACAAACGCGCGCCGGCACATACACGTGTCCACTTGCGTCCTGCAGAAGCTCTGAGTAGATCACGGCACTGTTGGCGGGTAGCCGGCCGAGCCGGTCCAGCAGTTCTGCTAAAGGCAGCTTGTTAAGGTAGGTGATGTCGACCCTGCCGGCGAAGCGCTTGAAGTCTTGTTCAGCGAAGCCGCGCCAAGTCTGCTCCCAGGGATTAACTCCTCCGACGTAAAATACTCGACGCGTATTCGGCCTAAGCTGCAGGGCCAGGTCCAGTATCGCTCCGAAATCGAAATTGCTGGCAACGCCCGTCATATTGGGCGGTAGCTTTGCAGGCAACTCACGGAAATCGACAAAATAGAAGAGCTTCGGTGTCCCAGGCCAAAGTTCTTCACCGCGCCGCAGGAGAAATGTGAAACCGGGCCTGCCATCGCCGATTACTAAATCCATTTTCTTGCCGCCGTATTTTTCGCGCAAGGCATCTTCAAACTGTTCGTCGCTTGCCCCTAACCGATCTTCGTCGATGTATTCTTCAAAGAATTGATTCCGCGGGTCCGAACCAATGCGCTCGTGGAATACCCCAGAAGCGATAACATTCGCGGGATGGTTCGCGTTCCCTTCGTGGAGGACCAGCACGTTCCTGGTACTCTGCGCGCTGAGGCAAACGGAGAATAAGAGCGCAAAGGTCTCAGAAAATCCGACGCGTCGCCAAATAGTCTCGAGTACACCCACAGGCGTATTCCCTACGAGGTACACTGGAGTTAAGCGGGCGGAAACGATACTCGTGAACTTATGACACAGAGGGTAACAAATCCCGAGGTGAGAAAGAAGACAAGAATAAGGGAGATCTTACGAGAGGCAAGGGGAAGCGGGTCTTCTGAAATCCTGATTGACAACAGCCTGGCAAGGAAGCAGACTGCGCCTTATGAAACTAGCGGTTGTCTGCTTGTTAGCCTACGGCCTGCTTCCATCAATGACACGAGGACAGGCTCCTGCTGAGGTTCCTGTCATCAAGATTATGAAGGAAGGGAGCTCGATTAAGTTCCACGTCAAGGCGTCGGTGGCGATAGACGGCACATTCGATAAATGGGACGCCACCGCTACAATGACCTCTCCCGACGTGGAGACAGGCGTTCTGGACATCAAGATTCAAGCAGCCAGTGTGAATACCGGAAGTGGAATGAAAGATGGCAAGCTGAAAAGCAAAGACTTCTTCGATGCGGAGCACGATCCGTTGATCACATTTCACTCGACGAAGGTTGTCCAGACCGGCCCCGATACATTTGATTACCTCGGCGACTTCACGATCCGCGGAGTGACCAAACCTGAGAAGCTGACGTTTACGCTTTCCGGTCAAAGGGGGTCAGGCTCCGGTGAGATTAAGGGGACGATGGCCTTCGACCGTAAGGATTATGGGATGAATAAAGGCATTCCGTTGGTCAAGATCGCTGACCGTGTCGAAGTGATAGTCGACCTCAAAGGCAAGCGTGTAAGCGGACCTCCTTTGGTATTTAAGCAGTAGCCTCCGGGAAACACTATCGCTGTTTATGCGGACGCGCATACTTCATAGGGAATGAGAATCACCGACTGGCGGGTGCCTCAATGAGGGCAACTCAACGGGGATGAGCACAACAAAAATTGCCGATGGCCAAACTAGCGTTCCCGGGCTCAATGCGGGCGCATCAGCGACGCCCATCCTTTGAGAGCATCTCGTTCCGAGCTGCTGGACGATTCCCTAAGCGTTCCTAAGAGATTGGACAAAATGCAGGTAGCAGATTCCCATCGTTGAAGGGAACTCTTCAAATTGACGCCACGCCCCGGCTTTCCCTGTGCTTCCTGCATCCTTGCAAGAGCAATCACCAGGAACGTACACAATCGATTAGGGACGGCGACGATCTCGTCGTTGCCCATACGCAAGCATTCCACGGTCACCGATGGTGTCGAGCTCCCAGAACCGCGCGGGTGATTAGCAAGTAGTTCGGGGGCGCGGTTCTAGTGGTGTGAGAATTTCCAGTTGAGCATCCTGTCAGAATTGCCAGCTTGCGCGGGCGGCCGCTGACGTCCAAACTCTCCCGCAGTTCTGGGGCCCGGCGAGAGGCGTGCAGGAGGTTTTATGAGCGTTCTGAGAGTCAAAACGTATTGCCTGGTGCTATGCGTCGGCACCACGGTTTTGCTCGGCTCGGTTGCCTTTGCGCAGAGCTCGAAGTCCGGAAAGTTGAAGATATCAGTCACTCCCAAGCAGGCTTACACATTTGTCGATGACAAGGCCATTGGTCCCGGCAATCGGACCATCAAGCTCGAAGTCGGTTCACACCACTTGATCGTCGCCAACTATGGGTACAAATTTGTCGAGCAAAATGTGTCCATCGATTCGGATAAGACGGTGCCCGTGGACATAAAGCTGGAACCTGTTGGCGAAACGGTGCCAGGCCCGCGGGGACGAATTCAGATTGAAGTAGGGCATCTTCACGGGGCAACAGCCGCCGCCGTTCTTCTAAATGGCAAAAAGACCGACTACTTCGTGGGGCACGTGGACGAGTTCAATCACGACATCATTTGGCACCAGGAATTGGTTGTGCCACCTGGAACGCACCAAGTGACGGTCACTCGGAATGGCAAGGAACTGTGGTCCGGCGCGCTCACGGTCGCGGCGGACCAACGCGTGATTGTTGATATCTCGAATGGAAAAGAAAAAATCAAGCCCTGGCCGCGTGGCTCGTCGTGCCCAACATATCGGCCCCAATGCGAGCTGCCTGTATCGGCGCAACGCTTTAGGGCCGGCATCGCAAGTGCAACCGTCGTTGTGGCGCCTGTCAGCGGGTCGGTCTCGGCGAATCCGGCAAAAATCGACTGCAACCAAAACACGCAGTTAGCCTGGGTGTCCAAGGAAACTGTCGAAGCGGACATGAGCGGCATGAGTCCCGTTCCGACGTCGGGCGAGAAAACCATTTCGCCTCGCCAAACCACGGTGTATCAGCTTACAGCTTCAGGACCGGGTGGTGTGACAAAGCCAAGCACTACCGTGGAAGTGAATCCTGTGGTGCAGTCGTCGCTGAGCGCTTCACCGATGGAAGTCCGATACCGCCGCATCGGCGACAAGATCATCGAACAAGGGAGCACCACGTTGAACTGGTCGTCATCCAACTCCGACGCAGCTTCGCTGGATCCAGTTGGCTCCGTTGATGCCAGCGGCACGAAGTCCATCCCCCTGAGCCCAACACAAAGCGGCATCGGCCCAGTGGATGAAGAGTTTAAATACACCTTGAAGGCGACGAACGCATGCGGTGGCTCGGACACCAAGACGGTGGCGGTGCACCTGAAGGGCTCCATCGAGCCTATCCCAACCGTGCTGCTGCACAGCATTTTCTTCCCGACCGACTATCCCACCAAGGACGACCCGGAGGTGGGACTCGTTAACAGCCAGCAGGAAGTACTGACAAACCTGGCTGCCGGATTCAAACAGTATCTGGAGTATGACCCTGAAGCGAAGCTCTCGCTCGCCGGATATACGGACGAGCGAGGCGGGGGTGATTACAATCAGTCTTTAGCCGAACTCCGTGCACAAAGCGTCAAAAATTTCCTGGTTTCCCAGGGAATCGCTCCGGAGAAGATCGATGTGGCAGCCTATGGCAAGCAGAAGCAGTTGGACAAAGCCACGGTTAGCGACCTGCAGACCCGCAATCCAAACCCACCTCCCGAAACCCGTGTGCTCGCTTCCCGTGCGACCTGGCTGGCTTACAATCGCCGCGTTGATATCGTGCTCATTCCTACAAACGCGGAGTCGGAGCGGTTCTATCCAAATCAAGCGCCGGACTCCGACATCCTGTGGGGCAGGGCAAAGCCATCCCGCAGCGTGGTTGAAGGAAACAACTGACTTCCAGATGGCAGGCCGAGTGCCTGACTAGCGCACGCGAAATAAAGTGCGCACCTTGTGGAGTAGGCAAGAAATTGGACAGTAGGAGGAACCACATGAGACACGCTAGTCAGAGCGTACTAACACTGGTGATCGCGTTTTCCTGTGCTGGGCCCGTCCAGGGACAGGAAAAGCCGCAGGTTCCAGATTCAGGTGTTGTCAAGAAGTCGATCAAAGCAGTTGGGTATGAAGTTGGCGGAGGCTCGACGAAGGTGATCTTTGTCGGTACCCCGGGCGCGCCGAATGCGAGCGGTGAGGCAAAAGTAGAAGCCAAAAAAGGTCGGACTGACATTGAAGTGAAGGTCAAAGGACTGCCACAGCCCTCGACATTGGGAGCTGAATTCCTGACCTACGTTCTTTGGACTGTCACCCCAGATGGTTCCACGACTAACCTGGGTGAAATTCCAATCGATAAAAATGGCGAAGGCAAGCTGAACACGAGCGCTCAATCCCAGACCTTCGCGATGGGCGTGACCGCTGAGCCTTATTTCGCCGTGTCGCTGCCTAGCGAAATCGTAGTGCTCGTAAACGACACCACGAAAAACACGAAGGGTAAGATTTATCCCGAGAACAGCTACAGGCTGATAAAGCGCACCGAATACGCGAAACTGGGAAATCCCCTCGCACTGACCCTTGATCTGAAGAACGTGCCTCTCGACATGTACGAGGCTCGGAATGCTGTTGATATAGCCAGGTCGAAAGGCGCGGAGAAGTATGCCCCCGAAATTTTCAGCAAGGCGAGCGGCAGTCTTCAGATGGCGGAGAATGCTCTGGCCTCCAATTCGGACAAAAGCAAGATCGTCACGGACGCCCGGCAGACCATCCAGTTTGCTGAGGATGCCCGTGCGCTTGCCTCGGAACGCCGGGAAGCGGAACGGATCCAGGCAGAAAAGGATGCTGCCGCGGCAGCCGCAAAGGCCAAGGCCGAGGAACAGGCAGCCGCCGAGGCAAAACGTCAGGCGGAATTGACGGCCGCAAAGGAAGCCCAGATGAAGGCAGAGGCTGATAAGGCTCAGGCAGAGGCGGAGGCGAAACAAGCTGCTGAGAAGGCCAGGGCACAGGCGGCCACTGAGGAAGCGGAGCGGGCGCGTGCCGCAACAGCGGCATTGCGTTCGCAACTGTTGCAACAACTGAACACCGTGCTTCAGACAAGCGACTCACCTCGCGGCTTGGTGGTGAATATGGCCGATGTACTGTTTGACTTTGGCAAATACGACCTAAAACCGGACGCGAAGATCAAACTGGCCAAGCTCGCCGGGATCATCCAGGCTCACCCAGGCCTGCACCTAGCCATCGAAGGACATACGGACAGTATCGGCAGCGACGAAGCGAACATGAAGCTCTCCCAGCAGCGCGCGGAAGAAGTGCGCAATTTCCTAGTTCAGCAGGAGCTAACGCCAGACACGGTAACAGCTGTTGGCCTAGGTAAGGCCGAACCCGTAGCGGATAACGGCACGAACGATGGACGGCAAAAAAACCGCCGCGTGGAGATTATCGTCTCTGGCGAGATGATCGGAGTGAAACTCGGCTAAGCCACAGCCTCCCAAATTCAACTCAGAAAGTGTCTCGAAAAGGGGGTCGGCTCACCACTGCAAGTGTGCCCATCGAAAACTGTCTCATCAGAGGGGTGCAGTCGGAAGATGGAATGACCCCTTGAATTGGCACACTCGCAATGGGCACACTCTCCGGGAGAGGAAACACGAGTGGAGAGAAGAAAGCGATATTCCCGGAAGTTCCAGCGAACGGCCGTAGAGCGCATGAGGACCTGCGAGAGCGTCGATG
>DATMQI010000065.1:0-26449 GCA_035567135.1 Terriglobales bacterium | reverse complement strand
CTTCAATCAGCCCGATGTGGAAGCCAGTAAAATTGCCACTCGCAATCTGACGTCAGAATATGAGCGTACTGGCTCATTGCCCGTCGAGAAGCCCATCTTCGAAGAGGGCGGCATTCAGCTATTCACTGACGAGAAGAATGCGGCGGCCCTGGCCCAAGCGACGGGTTCCGACAAATCACTGGTCGGCTATCTTCGCGCTCATCTGGGTCGGATAAAAGCCGGCGACTACTTTGCTCTGCTTGCTTATGTTCCCATGTTTGCCGAGCACGAGGAACTTCTCCAGCAAATGCGGCACGCCGTACGCGACGGCAGGCGGGTCGCGACATGTTTGGGCTTCGGCCCGCGCTTTTTGCATTCCACAGGACAAGCCTACAAAGGCGGTCCAAATTCCGGCGTGTTCCTCCAGGTTACTTGTGACGACGCTAAAGACTTGCCGGTACCAGGGCAGAAGTACACCTTCGGTACTGTGAAGGCCGCACAGGCACGCGGGGATTTCCAGGTCCTGGCCGACCGGAATCGCCGTGCGCTCCGTGTTCACATCGGCGCTGATGTCAAAACCGACTTAGCCACACTTAACTCCATAGTCAGCCGCGTGCTCGCATAGTTTCGGGCTACGCAAATCGAAAAGAGGTCGGATGCAAATCGGAATGATTGGTCTTGGGCGAATGGGAGGAAACATGGTGCGCCGTCTCTTGCGCGGCGGCCACCAATGCGTGGTCTATAACCAGACTCCGGAACCCACGCAAGCGCTGGCAAAAGAGGGTGCGATCCCCTCGTCGTCATTGAGCGACTTTGCTTCCAAGCTAACTCCGCCGCGGACGGCATGGTTGATGATTCCCGCCGCCTTCGTGGATAGCACGCTGGATAATCTCGCGCCTCATTTGGCTAAGGGTGATGTCGTCATCGATGGCGGGAATTCCTATTACATCGACGACATTCATCGCTTCCAAAGGATGTCGGAAAAGGGAATCGATTACGTAGATGTGGGCACCAGCGGTGGCGTGTGGGGTTTGGAACGTGGTTACTGCATGATGATTGGTGGTCCCAAAGCTGTGGTCCAACGACTCGACCCGGTCTTTCGCACGCTGGCTCCTGGGCGCGGCGACGCGCCACGCACACCCGGTCGGCAGGGACGCGGTGGCACCGCCGAAGACGGCTATTTGCATTGTGGCCCGGCAGGAGCAGGACATTTCGTGAAGATGGTCCACAATGGCATCGAGTACGGCCTGATGGCTGCATACGCCGAAGGCCTGAACATCCTGAAGCATGCCAACGTAGGAAAGCAAGGCCAGTCTCACGATGCCGAGACCACACCCCTGCGAAACCCCGAGTATTACCAGTATGACTTCGATCTGGGCGATGTGGCGGAGGTTTGGCGCCGGGGCAGCGTAGTTGCTTCCTGGCTGCTGGATCTCACAGCAAGCGCCCTGGCCAAAGAAACTGATCTTTCGGATTTTTCGGGTCGAGTGTCTGATTCCGGAGAAGGGCGGTGGACCATTACCGCGGCCATTGATGAGGGAGCGCCTGCACCCGTGCTCAGCGCGGCTCTTTATCAGCGGTTCAGTTCGCGAGGCGAAGCCGATTTCGCTGACAAGTTGCTTTCGGCTATGCGCTTTGCTTTCGGCGGACACATGGAGAAGAAAGAAACACCAGAAGCAACGATGGTTGGAAACCACGGATGAGAAATGGCACCAAGGTCTTGGTAGTCGATGTTGGGGGAACCAGCATAAAGCTGTTGGCGACCGGACAGAAGGAGGCGCGGAAGTTTCCTTCGGGTCCTAAGATGGCGCCTGAAACCATGGTGCGCGTGGCCAAGAAAACTGCGAAAGATTGGGATTACGATGTGGTTTCGATCGGGTACCCTGGGCCGGTTGTGCATGGACGCCCTTTGCGCGAACCGCACAATCTTGCGCCGGGATGGGTGAACTTTGATTTTCAACAAGCTTTTGGCCGACCGGTAAGAATCGTGAACGATGCAGCTATGCAGGCGCTGGGCTGTTACCAGGGTGGGCGCATGCTTTTTCTGGGCCTTGGTACTGGACTGGGTTCGGCCATGATTGTGGACGGCTCGCTCGAACCAATGGAGTTGGCCCACTTGCCCTACAAGAACGGTAAGACCTATGAAGACTATGTCGGTCTTCGCGGCCTGGAGCGTCTGGGAAGAAAGAAGTGGCAACAACACGTATGCAAGGTTGTGTGCCAACTTCGTGATGCCTTGGTCGCAGAGGAAGTTGTGCTAGGTGGTGGCAACGTGAAGAAACTCGAACAGCTGCCTCCAGGGACCCGCTTAGGCACCAACGCTAACGCATTTGTCGGAGGTTTCCGCATATGGAGGGCATAGCCGCATGAGCGAGGCAGAGCTGCTTTCAGAAGCAGATGTCAGAACCACGACAGTGAAACATCCAATCGCGAAGCGTAAAGGAGATCCCTGTACCATGGTGATCTTCGGCGGCGCGGGAGATCTCACGAAACGGAAGCTCATTCCTGCCCTGTGCAACCTGGCGGAGCAAGGTTTTCTCCCGCAGCAATTTGCGATTATTGCTGTTACTTACACCGACCTTACGACTGACACCTTCCGCCAACAGGTCAGCGACGATATCAAGACCTTCGCCTTGCGCCCTGTCGATCCCGCTATCTGCAAGGGGCTGGTCGAGCACACCTACTACGTGCGCGGAGATTTTGCCGACCCGGGTACCTACGAACGCCTGAAAGCAACCTTGGGCGAGGTCGCAAGCAAGGAGAATTTGCCGGCGAACTATTTCTTTTACCTGGCCGTCGCGCCACGTTTTTTTGGAGAGATTGTCCGCCGCTTGGGCGCATCTGGCCTGGCGCAAGAAGAGAACGGTTGCTGGCGCCGCGTGGTGATCGAAAAGCCGTTCGGTCGAGATTTGCAATCGGCGCGTGCTTTGAACGCGGAAATCAAACAGGTGCTCGACGAGCGTCAGATTTATCGCATCGATCATTACCTCGGGAAGGAAACCGTACAAAACGTGCTGATGTTTCGTTTCGGCAACGGAATCTTCGAACCCGTCTGGAATCGCAGGTATATCGAGCACATCCGGATTACCGCTGCGGAGACGGTGGGCGTGGAGCAACGTGGCGGTTATTACGATACCTCCGGCGCTCTGCGCGACATGGTTCCCAACCACCTGTTCCAGTTGGTTTCGCTCACCGCGATGGAGCCGCCGATTTCGTTTGACGCAAATGCCGTCCGCGACGAACAGGCAAAAGTTCTGCATGCGATCCAGCCGCTTTCTCCCGAAGAAGTGTTGAGCAAGACCGTGCGCGGCCAGTACGGCGCCGGCGCGATTAACGGAAAGCAAGTGCCGGCTTATCGAGCTGAGGATAACGTAAGACCGGATTCAACCACTGAAACCTACGCTGCGATGAAAATTCAAATCGATAACTGGCGATGGTCTGGCGTTCCCTTTTATTTGTGCACCGGGAAGCATATGGCCCGCAGAGTTACTGAGATTTCCATCCAGTTCCGCAGCGCTCCCTTTCAACTTTTTCGAAACACCCCGGTCGAGGAGTTGCAGACGAACCGCCTGGTCATCGCCATTCAGCCAGAAGAGAGCATTGCTCTGAGTTTTGGCGCGAAGATACCGGGCCCCATCATGCAGCAGGGTAAGGTGGACATGTGTTTCAATTATGCCGATTATTTCGGCTCGGCTCCCAGCACTGGCTACGAACGTCTGCTTTACGATTGCATGATCGGAGACGCGACTCTTTTTCAAAGGGCAGACATGGTGGAAGCTGGTTGGAGTGTGATCACACCTGTGCTCGACGTCTGGCAGGCTCTGCCGCCCCGCGACTTCCCCAATTATGCGCCCGGCACGTGGGGCCCGAAGGAAGCGGAGCAAATGCTGCCCGGTGGCGCGCACGAATGGCGGGCTCGTGCTGCATAGTTATTGCTGAGACCTTGCTGCGAACGAGGCGATAGAAATGGGTCACAAGCTGGTTTTCCTGTTCGACGTGGACAATACTTTGCTCGACAATGATCGAGTATCCGCTGATCTCAAACAGCATCTCGATAAAGAAGTCGGGCATGAACGCCAGCAGCGCTATTGGGAATTTTTCGAAGGACTGCGCGCCGAGCTTGGGTATGCGGACTATCTGGGCGCTCTACAACGCTATCGCAGTGAGTATCCTCGTGACCCCAACCTGCTGACGGTTTCTGAATTTCTCGTTGAGTATCCCTTCGCCAACCGGCTCTTCCCCAATTCTCTCGACGTTATTGACCACGTGAAGCAATATGGCGTACCCGTAATCCTGTCGGATGGCGACGTAGTATTTCAGCCTCGAAAGATCAGACGTTCGGCGCTGTTTGCCGCCGTCGATGGCAACGTGTTGATTTATGTGCACAAAGAAATTGAATTGGATGACATCCTCGAGCGCTACCCCGCAGACCATTACGTCCTGATCGATGACAAATTGCGTATCCTGGCAGCTATCAAGAAAGCTTGGGGCGATCGGGTCACCACCGTGTTCCCGCGGCAAGGGCACTACGCGACCGATCCCAAGGTACTAGCCACTTACCCGGCTGCGGATATCAGCATCTCTCGCGTTGGGGAACTCGTCGACTTCAATCTGCAGGACTTCCTCGGAGCCGCGAATGCCGCAGATGATCGCGCGGCGATTGCGTGAAAAAAGAGCATGGCTCCTAGCACCGGGCGGGATGTTCCGGGATCGAAAACTGCTTCCGCAACCCCATCGACATCGCAATTTTCCGGCAAGGCTCCGTCTCGGGAAAAGTCACGTCTGACTGAAAGTTTCGAGGGCCCGGTTGCACCCTGGCGCAAATGGGGTCCGTATGTCAGTGAGCGTTCTTGGGGAGGAGTCCGGGAAGACTACAGCCCCTATGGCACAGCATGGGATTTCCTCACTCACGACATGGCTCGCAGTAAGGCATACCGTTGGGGGGAAGACGGCATTGCAGGAATTTGTGATCGCTACCAGTTGCTGGTATTTGCTCTTGCATTCTGGAATGGTCGCGATGCCATCCTGAAAGAGCGAATGTTCGGGCTGTCGTCGCCGGAAGGAAATCACGGCGAGGACACAAAGGAATACTGGTTCTATCTCGACAATACGCCCACGCACAGTTACATGCGGATGCTCTACAAGTATCCGCAGGAGGAGTTCCCATACGCGCAGCTGGTTGCGGAAAACGCACAGCGTCGCGGTCCGGAGTTCGAACTTCTCGATACCGGAGTTTTCGATGAAGATCGCTATTTCGACATTTTTGTTGAATACGCGAAGGCCGATCCGGAAGACATCTGCATCCGGATTGAGGCCTTCAACCGCGGTCCGAAAGCAGCACGTCTCCACCTTTTGCCACACCTTTGGTTTCGTAATACCTGGGCTTGGACCAATCCGGCCGGGGCAGAACCGACAATTGTTCGGGCGACGCCTGGCAGGGACTATGTAACCCTGCTCGCGGACAACGCAAGTGCTCCACCGATTCCAAACCTGCAATTTCCATATTCGTTGCCCAAGTACTACCTCTACGCACCGGCCGGTGGAGAGGTTCTTTTCACCGATAATGAGACCAACGCACCCCGGATATTCGGTTCCTGGGCCAGGAGTCGCAAGCCCCACGTCAAAGACGCGTTTCACCGGTATGTGATCGAGGGAGAGCAATGCGTTAAGCACGAAAGCGGAACCAAGTCTTGCATTCACTACAGCTATGATGTGGCTTCAGGTGACTCTGTAGTTCTGCGTTTGCGTTTGACGTCCCGCCCCAATGCGGATCCCCTGGCCGACGTAGACGATATCGTTCAGCTTCGTCAACGGGAAGCCGACGAGTTCTACGAGACTGTTCATCCCCCAAAAGCAACCGAAGAGGAACGGCTCATTCAACGTCAGGCTTTAGCCGGCATGCTCTGGAGCAAGCAGATTTATATGTTTGACGTGCAGAGCTGGCTCGACGGCGACGATCCACATTGGCCGCCTCCCGATTCGCGCAAGCACGGCCGCAACACTCGCTGGCGCCATCTGAACTCGATGCGGATTCTCTCCATGCCCGACAAATGGGAGTTTCCGTGGTTTGCCTCGTGGGACCTGGCCTTCCAATGCGTTACGCTGGCGCTGGTTGACCCACACTTTGCCAAGCACAATCTCTGGCTGCTCCTGTTCGAACAGTTCCAGCACCCCAATGGGCAGATCCCTGCCTACGAGTGGGAATTTTCCGATATGAATCCACCCGTGCAGGCCTGGGCCTGCTGGCGCGTTTATCAGATCGAAAAGCGAGACACTGGAAAAGCAGATACCGCTTTCCTGGAAAAGTGCCTGCACAAACTGCTTATTAACTTCGCATGGTGGGTGAACCGGGTAGATAGCCAGGGAAACAACGTCTTCGAAGGTGGATTCCTGGGATTAGATAACATCACCGTGATTGACCGCGGCCAAAAGCTTCCCGGGGGCGCAGTTCTTGAACAGTCGGATGGCACAGGGTGGATGGGATTTTTTTGCCTTTACTTAATGCGCATCGCTCTGGAGCTGGGTAACCAGAACCCGACCTATGACGTCTTGGCTACCAAGTTCTTCGAACATTTTGTCTACATCGGGGCGGCCATGAAGAAAATGGGTGGCCGCAATTACCAGCTGTGGGACGAAAACGACGGCTTCTTCTACGATGTCCTCCGTTTTCCTAACGGAGACTTTCACAAGCTTCGTTTGCGTTCTTTGGTTGGATTAATTCCGCTCTTTGCCATTGAGGTGCTGGAAAAGTCCGACCTAAAATCGCACCCTGATTTTCTGGCCAACGTGGAATGGTTCATCCGAAACCGCCCGGATCTTGTCGGCAATGCCTGTTACTCCATCGGCTGTGATGAGAAGTGTACCCGCTACGTGCTCTCCATCGCAGATCCCGGCCAGTTTCACAGGATTGCGACGCGACTTTGGGACCCGGCGGAGTTCCTCTCCGATCACGGTATCCGAAGTCTGTCGAAATATCACGAGTCGCATCCGTTCTACTTTGGCGAAAGCCGACTGGGTTACGAGCCTGGCGAGTCCGAAGCGCAACTTAAAGGAGGGAACTCGAATTGGCGAGGGCCTGTCTGGTTCCCGACCTCGTACCTTCTGATTCATTCTTTGCTGCGTTTCGGTGATGCGCTGGGTCCTGACTTCGCCGTCAAACTTTCCGATGGAGGGCAATCGGTTACCGCCCGAACCATGGCGAGAGAAATTGCAGAACGCATGATCAGAATTTTTACGCGCGACGAGGATGGGCATCGAGCTTGTTTCGGAGATAGTACAAAATTCCAAACAGACCCCCACTGGCGAGACTGTCTCCTCTTCAACGAGTACTATCACGGGGACACTGGAAAAGGTCTGGGCGCCAGCCATCAGACAGGATGGACTGGACTAATAGCCAGCCTGATTGATGAGTGGCGGCGATAACATCGCTTGCAGCTCCTAAACGCAACGCCGCTCAAATTACGTTCAAGTTAATTTTGTAACTAAGCTTTGACGAACTTCTCGTTTGCAATCTCTCAGCGGTAAAGAGTGTTTGACTCCGCCAAAACCCAAGACAGACGGGCGAAGTGGCCAGGTACCTCAGGACTTTCTCCTTGACTTCCAAATCGATCTGTCCATAATGTCTGCGTCGCCTCGGATACTCACTTCCCGAGACCGTGCCATGAGACGACAGGGCCCGGGCTAATCCCAATCGTTCTCAGAGTTTCTTACAAACGCGGTTCACATGAGGAGGTCGTCATGCGCAAGGCTCTGGTCATGTTTGCAGTTTTGACAACCGTTGGGTTTTTGATGGCAGCGGTGTTGGGCACGGGCAATCCAACAGACGCTCAGGTTATTGCGATTCGATTAGGGGAAGTGGGAACGGCAGGATCGGGCATTTTCGATATCCCGGTTCCGCCGTCGGACACTCAATTCCGCCCGGTGCAGCGTGTTCCGCGGGATAAATTCGGGGAGGTCGGTCCTTTTCCGTTGCAGTTTTCCGACCTCAACGCGCTGGTTTATCCTGACACAACCGTACCCGAGCGACAGCAGATGCTGGAGGGGATGTCGCTGTTCACCTTGGCGCATACAGCGGCGGAAGGGGCTGGTCCGATGGCCAATCAACCCTTCTGCCTAGGTTGCCACCAAAGCACGGCCGAAACACCTCCCCATATGGGATTGGTGTCGGGGAGCGAGTGTGGCGTTGCCGGGTCAACCTGCACTTCGATCGTTTCTCGCGCGGCGCGCGCCACGCCGACCAACTTCAAGTTCACATCGCTCGATCCGGCTACCGGTGGGGGTGTGGCACCTGGCAACAATCTTCCCGCGCCGGATGGACATCCCGATCCCAATGCTAGCCTGGACGCGGTGAACGGCCCGGGCAAGGACGCGGCGTTTACGATTTTCAGCGATTTTAATCCCACTCACGCAGACGCCGGCAATAATCCTACCGGGATTGGTTTTCAGGATCCCCTCGACGGGTCCACGACCAACATTGTGACCAGCACCATTTCCCAACCGTTCGGCGGATTCGTCCAGCATGTACGGCCTTCCGTGCCGGAGTGCGTGCCGAAACCGATTCCACCCTCCAAGTACGACGCTCTGCTGCAGGGCAGTCCCGATCCGGTTACCGGAGTCGACTCGGTGACTGGTTTCCGCCGCTCCACCGGTGAGCGCGCAGGACCGCCTTACATCGGCCGCGGCTTGATGGAAGCCATTCCTACTGCGGATTTGGCGGCAGGGGCCGATCCGAATGATACGCAGGGCAGCCATTCCTCGCTGCGCCATTATGCGGCAGCGATGGGATGCACTGGCGACTGCGTTGCCGGCAAGATCAACATGATCCCCCGCAACTTCACAGTCATCAGCACAGACGCCAACGGGAACCCGACTTCGGTGAGGGGCTTTGTGGGCGGCGAGGGCCGTTTTGGACTCCGAGCCAACGGTGTGGAAATCATTCAGTTTGCCATTGGAGGTTTGCGCGGGGAACTGGGGATCACCAGCAACTTCGATCTCAGGAAAATCAATTACCCCACGTTGTTCCCCACTACCGGGCCGACTACGGAACCCGCAGCGTGTGTGGCTGCCCAAACTGCGCTCCCCAACCCGAATGCGTTTCTCTCCGCGCCCTTTAGTGAGCGCCACTGGATTCGCAATGTAGCTCCGCCGGAGTTTGGAGACAAGCTCTTAGCCGTACTCAGCGCGAACGATCCTTCGGGCAACGTGGAAGACGATCTTCGTGAGGTTCAACGAGGAGCTGAACTCTTTGGCATCGACCTGGTGGCATTTTCTAACCGCATGATCGCGGGAAAGATGCCGGCGCGCGGAGATCGCCGCGATGCCCATGCGATTAACCAGGCCGATCGCAAGCTGAATTGCGTGGGCTGCCACACTCCGGTGCATCGAACAGGACAATCGCCGGCGACTGTTGGGGCTCACAATCTGAGCTTCGTCTGGGCGCCGATCTTCTCCGATCTGCTGCTTCACAAAATGCCGGTCATCGATGCGGAACGAGTTCTCCGGCAGACAAATGCGAGCGATACGCCACGGCCGCGCGATCCACTGGTCATCCAGCGTTTTGCCAAAACCGGCGACGACGACACTCGTATCTTTACCACGTTCGATATTCCGCGCAATGATGCCGACGACACCTTCTCGGATCAGAAGGCTTCCGCAGAGGGCCGGGAGTTCCGCACCCCGCCTCTGATGGGGATGGGCAGGATGGGCCCTCCGTTCCTGCATGACGCGCGGGTCTACCTGAGTACGCTGACTGTAGACACCACGCCCGCTGGCACGGTGACAACCAACCGCCAGGTCACCAATGCGCCGCTTGTCGTTCGTAATCTTGATGACTCGATCCGAGCTGCCATCGAGCTACACGATCTGCCGGCTCCAGATGATGAAAAAACTTCTGAAGCTCCTGGTGGAGGATGTCCCGTACCTCCCGTCCAATCCGGCTCGAATATAGATTACGGTCCTTCACCGGCGGACGTGATTTGTCCCGCTTATGACAGCGCAGTATCGAAGGTCAACCGTAGTGATTCTCGCGAGGTCATCCGGAGGTTCCGCGCTTTGAGTCCACGGGATCAGCAGGCGCTGATCGAGTTTCTTAAGCAGCTGTAAGAGTACAAAATGCCAACCGTTGACGACGCAGAAACATAAAGCACGAAGTCGGAGCTGGTTCGGTCCCAGGTTGAGCTGTTCAATGATGTGTACAACACCGGATGATGTCGCAGGCGCGGGATGTCCGGTGCCGCCACAAGGGGCGAACAGCAATGTGTCATATGGGTCATCGCCTGCGGATGTAATTTGTCCGCCGTACAGGAGTGCGACCTCGATATCGCATCGCAGCGATTCGCGCGAGGTTATCCGGCGGTTCCGGCAGCTGAGTCCGGAAGATCAGCAAGCTTTGATCGAGTTTCTTAAGCAGCTTTAAGGGGCAACGCTAAATTTAGGTTCTACCGTCGGATATTCGACGCTCTCTGGGAATTCCTTTCGTCCCAGCGGGTACAAGTGTGAGTTCTGTAGGATAACCGTCATTTCAAGGTCGGCGATCGCGTCAGATTGCGTGTCCGACCCGCGAAGCCGGGCGATAAAGCAGCGTCCAGTGAGTGGCTATCTTTCCGCCAAAACCCAAGACAGACGCCAGAAGCGATTGTTTTCCACTTGACAAGTACCGCGCCATGCGCATAATACCGGGCAGTCGTTCTCGCCCCCCCTAGATGCACCGAGGCGACCGGGCCCCTCGCAGAAACATACGACTCAAAATTTATTTAGTTAACTCGTGCTAGCCGCTCTCCCTGCGTAGCTGGAAGAAGCTGGGTCTGACGCGTCCTCACGCCTGCAGTAATTTTTGCTGGTGCGAGTTGAGTTGTTTTCAGGAGTTTAGGGTGAACCTCGACACACTTCGCCGGCATGGGGCTGAATCAGCATCGGCGCTGTTGCAGCGAATGCGCACCTGCTGGGTCCGTGTACTCTGCCAAGCTACAACTGCGAAGGCAGGTCTCTATCCGAACGGTTACACGCTACTAACGCAACGGATAGTGTCGAGATCAAGAATCAATCCGATTACAGTAACGATCACAAGTATTTCAACACTATCCATGAACAGGATGTTTGGCCCGCAGGCTGCATGCACCGTAGACCCAGCAGTCGTGGGGCTGTAGCACTCGAACCAGGTGAACTAACGGAGGAAGCGCTATGGAGACTGCATCGAACCGAGCAACCGCACCGTCGAAGATTGGCCGGAGATTGTACCCATCGAAGGCCGCGGTGTGCACCACATGTCTGACCCTGCTCATGATTGTTGCCATCGCTCTGATCGGCAAGGCGTCTCAGCCCGCCCAGAAGCAGGTGCAGATCCGCCCCAAGTTGCATGCAAAGAACGCGTTCTTTAATGCGAGCTTGGCGGCCGCGCCTCCTGCCTCAACAGTGACGGTTGACCAGGTCGTGTCGCTGAGGGAAGTTCCAGTGCCGGAACCCATGGCGGTCGTTTGGAACCCGGCAACCCAAGGACCGATTCCGGGACCTGGAGTCGATTTAAATTTTCAACCCTTGAGTGCCGAGATTGTGAAAGACCAGACTGCCCTAATCCGATTGGGGAAGGCGCTGTTCTGGGATATGCAAGTGGGCAGCGATGGCATCCAGTCCTGTGGGACCTGCCACTTCAGCGCGGGCGCGGATATTCGGAACAGAAACCAGATTTCGCCGAATCTAAGTGACGCCAATTTTAAGCTCAATGCCGCTGGACCTCCAGCCTCTGGTTCCGGATTGGGCGGTGACGCCCTCTTCGGCAACTCGACTGTCCCATACACCGCCAACGATCCGAATGCTCCGGTCCCGATGGAACCGCCCGACCCCAACTTGAACAGACCAGGGCACCCGACGTTTGCTCCCAATTACAAGATGAACGCCGGCGATTTCCCACTGAACGACTGGTTTAGTCCGACGGAACTCACTCCCCGGGGACCCGGAGTCACTCTTTTCGAGGAGATGAGCAACGTTTCCAGGGACACCAACGACATTGTGGCTTCTCAAGGAGTGCGCCTTACCAAGTTCCTCGGCATTACACCTGGAAGCGCGTTCGACAAAGGGGGACCGACTCTGCCCGATCTTTTCAACGTAAACGGGGGTACCGTACGTCGCGCGATGCCAAGAAATTCCCCGACCATGATCAACGCGGTGTTCAATTTCGACAACTTGTGGGAGGGTCGCGCCAGCTTCATCTTCAATGGAGTGAACAACTCCGGTTTCCGCGACTTAACCAGCAAGGTTATGGAAAATGTTGGCGGCAAGCTGACTCCTGTGTTCCTGCGCATTACCAACTCAAGCTTGGCTTCGGTAGCGGTTGGCCCCCCAACCAGCAACATCGCGATGTCCTATAACGGACGGACCATGAAGGACGTCGGCTTGAAGATGACAAACATACGGCCTTTGGCCAGACAACTCGTGCATCCGCACGATAGCTACTTGGGACCCTTGTCCCGGGCTACCTTGACCAGCACTGGCGCAGCCACGAACGGACGCGGCCTCACCGTTCGTTCCTACTGCGAGATGATCCAGGCTGCATTTCAAGATCAGTGGTGGAATCCCAATGCCCCCCTGGCCCTGACACCCCTCGCTTCACAAAGTGCGAGGGCTCAGTCGACCCCCATCGCAGATGCCGAGGGTTCGCACTCCAGCTCTGAGGTTATGCCAGAGTTTAGAGTGTCCAGGGTACAGCCGCAAGTAAACGCCGCGGTAGCTGCAGCAACAACAAAGGGACCGTGCATCGGGAGTGAAGTCTTGCCGCCCTCGGCGACCGGAGCCACCCAATACACTCAGATGCAGGCGAACTTCTCGCTCTTTTTCGGCCTGGCGGTGCAGGCCTACATGGCGACGCTGGTTTCCGATAACACTCCCTTTGACCAGTTCAACGGGGCGCCCAATCCGGTAAGACAGCCCGACGGATCACCTTGCCCGGCTGCTGGTTGTCCTCCAATACCTCCAAACCCCAATGCACTCACCGCCACCCAAAGTTTAGGTCTTACCGTCTTCCTGGACGACAACGCCAATCTCGGCACACACTGTGCTGATTGTCACGTCCCGCCGGTGACGACCGGACATACCGTCCTGGATTATCAACCGGATGCTCAAGGTGTGCCTTCGCTGGCTATGGGAGAGGCCATCGAATTCATGATCATGGGTGACAACCTGGAGACGGCCAACTACGACCATGGCATGTACAACATTGGCCTTCGTCGCAGCAGTTGTGGCGAAGCGGTCTGCGGGGCAGAAGACAAGGGCCGGGGAGCGAATGCTCCCGGAAATCCAAATTTCCAAAATCCGTTGTTCGCAACCAGTGTTCCTATCACTTCGATTTCTAGAACGAAAAATCTGGTTACGGTCACGACGGCAACCAGTATTCCTGCGTTCTTTGGCCCGGGCTTGTTTGTCACTATTGCCGGGGTCACCGACCCAAGTTTCAACAGCGCGTTTCTGAACGCGGGTGTTGCCATCGGACCGCAACCAATCGGCGTCAAGTTGTCGGCGACTCAGTTCACGTACAAGCAGTCTGGCCCGTTGCTTCCCGATGTTTCTTCGACGGGTGGGACTGCACGTGCCGGAAAGCCGTTCCCAGTTTCCCTGGTTGAGTTGACGGCCCTGCGAGAGGATACGGTTACCTGCGCGGCCGCGACGATCCCCCATGTGGGATGCTTGCCGCCCGATGTCGCAAGGTTTATCCCGGACGTTCCGATTTTGCCTCGCCGGGTCACCAACGGAGCCTTCAAGGCCCCCAATCTGAGAAACATCAAATACAGCGGTCCGTACTTCCACGTGGGAGATTCGGCAACACTGCGGGAGGTAGTGGAGTTCTATGTCCGCGGCGGCAATTTCCCCAACACCAACTTGCACGACAAAACGGTGGACGTTGATGGTATTCCGCCGTTGATGTTCCCGGAATTTGACCCTGTGGCCCTGCAGTATGCCAATGGCTTGGTGGATTTCCTGGCAGAAGGTCTCAAAGATAACCGGGTCGCTTTTGAGCAGGGGCCGTTCGATCATCCGCAGTTGTATGTTCCCAACGGCTCGCCGCCGGGCCACCCTGAGCGGGATATTTTCGTCGTGGTCCCCGCCGTGGGCACCGAAGGTCGATCCACGGAACTGCCGACGTTCTTGAACCTCGATCCGCACTCCGACTGATTGCCGGGAGCGGTGGGAAAGTCTGCGAGAGATTTAGAGTCCATAACTGGTTGCGCGTACAAAAAGGAGAGAAGAAAAATGGACCCGAGATTGAAGCTGTCTATCGTTTTGGTTCTAGCTGCGGGCCTGTTGTGGACGACAGGCGTCAATGCTCAGACTGTGCTTAACAGCAATGTGCCACCGGGCTTCGGCCAAGCCGGTTACATCCAGGCGGCCACAGTGAATGCTGGAGGTGGGGGCACGCTGACCATGAACGGCGTACCGATGATCGTTCCCAACAACAGCGTAGTGCAGTTTCCCGCCAACACCTTTGCCTGGGCAGATTTGTTCAATCCTGCCATGACAGCTCCGGTCGGCGGGTCCCCTACCTTCACCATTCCTGCCGGCAAGTCAGGGCTCGCATTGCTTGACAATCCAGCAATGACTCGGGGAATAAGTCCCTATTTACCCTTCAACGCGATCGTATTGGGCAATATCGATATTGCCGGAAAGGTCGCCCCGAAGGGATCCTACGTTGTAGGGTTGATTCTCCCCATCGGGCAGGACTTAGGCAATGGCGGGCAGGGCTTCATCACTTTTATCGACTATGCGAAAGGTCGGTTTGAGGTGGGCGGGACCCTAGGCGCGGCGAACACCGGCACGGTCATTGAAATCAATGATCCGACAGGGCGATACGGCATCGCGCACAGTCCGGACCCGCGCTGGTCGGTGGACAACGAAAATCCCACCATTGCCAGCGGCAACGGCTATCCCATGTGCATACCGCGAGTGGCGCCTCCTGCCATTGACACGGAGTGCCCACTTTACAACCGTCCGCTGAATCCGCCGGTCGGAGCTACGGGGCACGATCCTCTCCTGCCACCTGGCGTCCCCCTGCTGGCTTATATTATGTCGCCCAAGCCCAAGCCCAATGCCGCGGGTGACACGACCCCCGATCCTTGGAAGACGGCGCCCCTGATGATCGGCGACTACATCACCTACTTCGGTACCTTGTATAAGAATGTCCCGACCGCCATCGTGACCAACTTCAAGACTCAGACCTACATCTCCGCTAACACCGTGGGTGTCGACAAACTGGGCATCTACACCGCTGCGGGTACTGTGGCAACCGCGGGGCCCGCTTATATCCAGCTGGCCAGAATGGTGATTGGAACCGGTGGCAATATAAAAGGTGTTAATATTTCGCCCAATGCGACCCTTGGACTGGTGGGCGGAAATATCCCGCTGCCCGAACCGAGGAACAACATTGTGGTCGTTGGTTTCGTCACCGACTCGACCGAGCTCGTGGATATCATGGCCATCGATATCAATCCCGGCAGTGGTGCTGAGTCATGCCGTTTACTGGGCACCGTTCTTCCGGAGCCTGGTGTCTTTGCAGGAGGAATAGGGAGGGGCAACAAAGGGCGCTTCCGGTTCGAGATAGGCAAGGGAAACTTTCAGCCTGTGACCCGGGTCTACGCGGCCTACAGCCGCCACGGCCAGGCGCAGTTGCCGGACCAGACTGGCGCCATTGTCCCACCTGCAAGCCCCCAGATATGCAGCGACCCAAATGCCCCATCACCCAAGCTCACGGGTGGAAACGGACTTCTTTCTGGCCAGTATCACGCTCCAATGTTTACGTTCCAATTTCCAGATGCTCCTCCGGGGTTCCCGAGCATTCCGAACAACTTTAACGACATCCCGTTCCTGGTGAATGGTGAGGGAGGGAATCCGAGCGCAGGACCACTGAATCCTCAACCGCCGGTGTGCCCACTTTCGGGAGGGGTACCGACTTGTTAGCTTTCGCGCAACGGTTTAGCCTTCTCGCGCACTATTGAAGGGTGCGAGGAAGCTGCAATGGAGAACGATTAAACAAAGGGGGGGCTTTGGGCGTCGGCCGTGCGTGGCGCTTAAAACCTCCCCTCCGATTTATCCCAGGGAATGACTGTGCTGGCGAACTCTCCGGGGTCTCTTGACCGCACAGTTAACTAGGGTTGCGAAGTCTTCAGGAGGATATATGCTGGACCGGCGCGCTTTGATCAAACTGGGCCTATATGGTGGATCAGGAGCTCTTCTTCACCTGACGCAGCTGAAGTCAGGGGCCTGGGCCTGGGCCCTGGATGAAGACGACCGTGATGATGACGACAAAGAGGAGCACCACCATCACCATCATCATCATCACAAAGGTGGCGGCGGTGGCGGTGGCAGCCCACCGATGCAGCCTTTCACGATCGGCTTGCCCCTTCCGCCGGCACCGACAAGGGTGTCTCCGAGTGCATTGCCCGGAATTCCCATCTACAACGACGGAGTCCCCACCAGTTATTACCAGGTCTTCGAGCGTCAGGCGCCAGTGCAGATCTATCCTGGCAAGCCGGTAACGATGGTGTGGGGCTTCAACGTACCTACCATCACACCCGGAGGACAGACCTACTTGGGCCCCACGTTCGTGGCGAAAATCGGTGAGAGGGTTGTGATCCGCATGAACAACAACCTGGGACCGAACAACGACTCGATCGTGCACCACCATGGGGCTCATGTTGGCTCCGCCTGGGATGGCAGCGCGCTGTGGTCGCAACAGATTCACAATGGCACTTTCAAAGACTTTGTCTATCCTAACGATGACGACGTCTCCGCCACTCACTGGTATCACGACCATAATATTAATTTCACCGGGCACAACGTTTTTATGGGATTGGAAGGTTTCTTCCTTCTGTACGACGACATGGAACTTGCCTTGAACTTGCCCGGCCGGAACAATTTTGATAATCCCCAGGATCCACTTAACGATCTGCCGCCTGCGGGGGAGCTGCCTTTCGATCTGCCACTGGTCATCCAGGATCGCGCCTTCGACGCGAATTTCCAGTTGGTCTATAACCCGTTCGCCTCGAGAGGCTTTTTGGGCGACATGTTTCTGGTGAATGGCGCGATCCAGCCGAAGATCCGCGTGGCGAATCGTAAATATCGCTTTCGCATCCTCAATGGCTCCAACGCGCGCTTCTATCATTTGATGCTGCAGACGAACACGGGAGCGCCCATACCCTTTAACATCGTCGGCAGCGACGGTGGACTCTACGAAACTGCCATACAGGCAGACGGTTTTCAAATCGCCCCAGCAGAGCGCGTGGAAGTGATCGTGGACTTCACGGGACTTGCCATTGGGACCAAAGTTTTTCTAAACAATTGCCTGATGCAGACCGACGGGCGTAAGCCCGCAGGGTTGGTGGCCAATTGCGCGACTGTTCCACAAACGCCCGGGCCAGACGGCGTGGGTGCTATGTGTTCCTTTGACATCGAATTTTCAGTAACCGACCGGAGCAGTTTTACTCCCGGCCAGACATTGCGTACGGATCTTCCGGTTTATAACATAGCCGATGCAGAACCGCCGGTCCCTGGCGCCAAGCCGGGCGCCACTCACGATTGGAGGTTTGAGCGCGGCCAGGGCGGCGAATGGCTCGTCAACTGCTTCAACGGGGCAGGGGCCCAGCCGTTCGATCCCGGACCGCCACCACCTGCACCCGAGAAACCCCGTATTGACGCGACATGTAAGGCCGGCACAACAGAAATCTGGCGTCTCATCAACGGAAGCGGAGGATGGGCCCACCCTGTCCACATTCACCGCAACCAGTTCCGGATCATCGACCGCGTCGACAGCGGCAGTGGTAAAGACCTTGGTCGGCTGCCGACCCAGCTCGGCCTGAAAGATGTCTTCGTGCTCGATCAGAATGTCACAATTCGCCTGATCAGTAAGTACACGAGTGGCACGACCAGCGACAAACAACTGGGCAAGTACGTTATGCACTGCCACAACGTGGAACACGAAGACATGGCCATGATGATCGTTTGGGAATGCGTGCCATAACAGTGCGGCACGGCACGAGGAAGCTATGTCCAACATCGCGAAAGTCACCCTTACTTTGCTTTTGGCCGCGGCCACGGTGCGCTTGGCGGTCTGTGGAGACGGCAAGGAAAAGCTGCCGAATCCGCAGACCGACTTTCAGGCCTACACTGCGCGTGCGCTGCGGCAACACTTTCCCAATATCGTTCTGACCAATCAGGACAACAAGAAGGTTCGCTTGTATGACGATGTAATCAAAGGCAAGATCGTAGTGATCCAGTTCATGTTCTCCAATTGTGAGAGACTTTGCCCGATGGTTACTCCCAATCTGGTGAAAGTGCAGAAGGAACTGGAGAAGCAATCACCTCGAAAGGTAAACATAGTCTCAATCAGTGTGGACCCGGATCACGATACGCCGGCTGTACTGAAGGCGTATGGCAAGAAGTTCCACGTCCAGCCCGGTTGGCAATTCCTCACAGGGCGCAGGCAGGATATAGACTGGCTCCGCCGGGAACTCGGCCTCTATTATCCCGAAGACCAGCAATTCGAGCACATGAATATGCTCACGGTAGGCAGAGAAGCAACTGGCCAGTGGTTCACTATTCGGGCTCTGAACAACCCCGAAGTCATTGCTTACACGGTGCGCAAAATAATTCCCGATACAACGAGCGGTCGCGCAAATCCAATTTCCGCCAAGCACGCCCGCTCATTTGCTGGCAATTGACAGGAACGCTGCTCGATCCGTAATACGCCTTTTCTGAACTATTTGATAGTTGCTGCAAGGTCGCACCCTGGGGCTTCTCTGCTCGTTGTCTACGATGTTGACGCAATTCGGCTGCGGGCGTACTTTACTCTGATTAGACCGGCCCGACGGACAGCAATCCTGCGCGGTCTTTCCGCATCTCCAGCGTAAGAATATTTTTGCTAAGCACCGCTCGTACTGGTGCGCGTCACTTCGACCATGAACATTCGCCGCAGACTCCTTACCGCGTTGCTTCTCCTTATAAGCATTACTGCGTTAAGCGTGCTTGGCTACCGGCTGCTGGGTGGCCGATCGGTTGGCTTTCTGCAGGCCCTCTATATGGCAGTCATCACGCTGGCGGGAGTCGGATACAGCGAGGTTGTGGACACCAGCCAAAACGTAGGCCTGCGCATATTCAACATGTTGGTCGTTTTCTGCGGAGTGACCATTTCGGTCTACGTGTTTTCCGTGGTGACCGCTTTTCTGGTAGAGGGCGAAATTACCAATTTCTTCGGGAGACGAAAAATGGAAAAGCGGATCGGAGACCTGACCAATCACTATATCGTTTGCGGGCTCGGGGATACCGGCCGTTATGTTGTCGATGAGTTACTAAAGACCCACTCTCCCTTCGTTGTGATTGAGCACTCGGAGGACGCTATCAAGCGTTTCCGTGAACACCATCCCGAGGCCTATAAAGAGACGCCCTACGTTTTGGCGGACGCCACCGACGAGGAGGCACTCCTGCGCGCCGGAGTTGACCGCGCGCGCGGAGTAATCGCAGCCCTCGGGTCCGACAAAGACAACCTCATTGTTACCGTTCTTGTGAAGCAAAAGAACTCTCAGATTCGCATCGTTGCCCGCTGCAGCGATTTGAAATTCGCCGACAAGCTGAAGCGTGCAGGAGCCGATTCTACGGTTTCACCCAACCGAATTGGCGGTCTGCGACTGGCCAGTGAAGTTCTGCGACCCAATGCGGTGAGCTTTCTCGATTTGATGTTGAAAGAACACGCTCACACGCTCCGTATCGAAGAAGTCAGAATCGCGACTTCCTCTTGGGTCGGGAAGCAGATTCACCAACTGCAACTTAAGCAAAAATACAATATCTTGTTGCTGGCAGTGAAAGATCAAGGCTCTACTTTCTTCGCGAACCCGCCCGACGACTTTTCGCTTAAACAGGGCACGGTGCTCATCGTAATGGGTGAAACAGACAGCATTCGCCGAGCGAGCGCCGATGCCGACCAAAGAGTCCCTCAGGTATGAGCACTGAGGCTTGGAACGACGAGAACGGAAACGGCCCATGATACGGTCGGAAGCCATATTCCTCGAAGACCTCCGTCCCTGACCTTCCGCCAAACATTACGATTCTTCATTGATCACTGGGCAGCCGGGATGATGAGGCAGGGTATGATTGCCCGGCTGCCCGTCCGCACTTAGAATCGGAAGACGATTCCAGCGGATGGTTGCGCAGTGTGCGTCCAGTTGTCGGTGTGCAAGGAGGCAAGCCCGAAGTCGGGACTCTTGTACACGAACCCTCTGTATTCGGCGCGTAATGAGAAGTGTCGTGTCAAGACATAGTCAGCACCAGCGCCGTAGAGAAATGCGCCTCTTCCCTGTGTGCTGGCGCCGGGCACCGATCCGCCAGGATTTCCCGTGGGATCAAAGATTAGCCCCCCGCCTCCAGCGAGAGCATATGGGCTCACTCTTTTGATGGGTAACGGCAGTTTTACTGTCAAATCCCCGGTAACCGCATGCGCATTGGCTTGAACTCGGGATTCTCCGAAGCTGCCAAAATATTGTTGCGTATTGCGATCGTAACCATAATTTCCTTCCGCAGAGAGCCAACGATTGATGTGATACCGGTATCCCACCATGAACCCGCCGGTGTCCGTGCTGCGTTGCAAATTTCCATTGCCGTTGGAGTCCTTTGTGAAAAACCCAGTGCCTTGCAGGCTGATCTCTGAACGACCTTCCTGAGCAACGGCCCCAACCGCCAACATCATGACAGGCGCAATGATGACCAGTAACCTTCTCATCTCTTTATCCCTCCGTGGTCCCGAATAAAAACCCGGTCCAGCCTCCTGAACTCGATAGACATGGCATCCGTGGTTTCACTTCGATTACTGCACTGCAGTTGCCAAATGCGAGGGTGCTGTCGGTCTCATGAAAACTCCTTGAACAGAAATTAGTTGGGCCGCCGGCTCGAGTGCACGCATGGGAGGGTTTGTCGAGGATCGACACCGGGTTCGACAAGTGTCGAGCATTTACGACATTTTAAGAACCTTCTGCCGCTCGGCCACATCAGATATCTCTAGTGTCGATGCTTCATTTTTACGTCAACAGGACTACTGCAGCGTGTTGAGTAACCTTCGGAACTGAGGGCTAACGCTTCATGGCAACGGTGGCACGAGTTATCCCGGCGGATCTGTCGGGGCGCTACGAGGCTCTTCTGCGGGCTGGCAGATCCATCGCAACCTGCAACGATTGCGAAAATGCTGGCAGCGAGCTTTCGAGGCACTTGCGCGAGATTATTTTCTTCGACTACTTACAGGTGGTCGTCTTTAATGCGCAGACCGACGCCGTAGAGTGGCAGATGCTTGAAGTGAACGGCGAGAGGTTAAACGTCCTACCTCGGGACCAAGATACGCCGCTCGTTTGCGCGCACAAGCGCCAAGAACTTTATCTCGTCGACGACTGGAGTCGAGAGACGCAGTTCTCGTCCTATAAACAATTTCTCGGACAACACGGAATTGCTTCCACCTGCGCTTTGCCATTGAACAGAGGGTCGCGACGCCTGGGCGTGATCAGCGTGGGCCGCAGGCGTCCACATTCATACCCTAATGAGGAAGTGGACTTTCTCCGCCTGGTCGCAGATCAGGTTGCGCTGGCCATCGATGCCGCCGTCAACCTCTACACCTCAACGCAAGCGCAGGAACGCTTGAAATTGATCCTTGAACTAACCAACCAGGTTGTCTCGAATCTGGAGTTTGACGACCTGTTGCATGCGATCTCTAGCATTGTGCGAAGGGTTATGCATTGTGACGCCGCCGCCATCATGCTGCCGGATGCGGAAGGCAAGAATCTGCGCGTGCACACACTCGATTTTCCCGACAGTTGGGGACTGTTTAAAGAAGGTGGCGAGATTCCAATTGAAGGGAGTATGCCTGGGCGAACTCTTCAGACAGGCGAACCTTTTGTGCTGAATCGCCTGGACCCGGAGACGACAGCTCCCGAGATGTATGCCAAGGCGTCGGGAGAAGGGATCAAGTCACTCTGCGATATCGGCCTGGTGAGTCGGAATCGTGTGCTGGGTGTGATGGCGCTCGCGAGACGTCAGGAAAACACTTTCGATGACGATGAAGTTGTTTTTCTGACACAGGTTGCACACCAGGTGGCAATCGCCATGGAGAACGCGCTTGCATACGGTGAGATTGCCGAACTTAAGGACAGGCTCGCGCAGGAGAAGCTCTACCTGGAAGATGAAATCCGCGGCGAAATGGATTTCGAAGGCATCGTTGGACAGAGTTCCGCCTTACGCAACGTGTTGAGACTGGTGGAGACCGTTGCACCCAGCGATTCGACGGTCCTGCTGTTGGGAGAAACCGGCACCGGAAAGGAATTGATTGCTCGTGCGATCCACGATCGCAGCCGGAGAAAGGACCGCACGTTTGTAAAACTGAACTGTGCGGCCATCCCAACCGGATTGCTCGAGAGTGAGCTCTTTGGGCACGAGCGCGGCGCATTTACCGGTGCGATTACCCAGAAGCTTGGCCGGCTGGAATTGGCCGATCAGGGTACGTTGTTTCTGGATGAGGTGGGCGACATTCCACTCGAGATTCAGCCAAAGCTGTTGCGCGCCTTGCAGGAACGGGAGTTCGAACGATTGGGCAGCACACGCACAAAGAAAGTCGATGTGCGCCTGGTGGCAGCCACCAACCGCAATCTCGACAAGATGATTGAGGACCGCGAGTTTCGTAGCGACCTTTACTATCGTTTGAATGTCTTTCCGATTCGCATCCCTCCTTTACGCGAGCGTCCCGAAGACATTCCCCTCCTGGTTCGATATTTCGCCCAAAAGTATGGGCGGCGTATGGAGAAGAAGATTGAATCCATTCCCGCCGCTGCCCTGAAACAACTGGCGAATTGGAATTGGCCAGGGAATATTCGCGAACTGGAGAACTTTATCGAACGAGCTGTCATCCTAACGCACGGCACCGCACTTGAAGTGCCTGTCTCGGAACTGAGACGGACGGGTGCGGCCGTTTCCCCACCGATCCCGCGCGAGTCGCATGAGCACGACGAAATTCTCCGTGTGCTCAGGGAGACCCGCGGTCGTGTGGCTGGACCCAATGGCGCGGCTACCCGGATGGGGATCAAACGCACGACGCTTATTTCCCGGATGAAGAAGCTTGGGATCGATCCACGGAAAGTGTCGTAATTGTCGACACGTGACGAAGCCTGCTCGTGGTCTCGTCATCTGGCTATCGCAATCTAACCGTGTCGATCACTGAAAACAACGCGCAATAGTCGATTGCAGTCTGGCCCGCTCCGTGCTGAACACTCCAATGTGATTCAGATTGCATTCGCGACTTTATGCGCAGCCGGGATAATATTTCTGCTGACGTTTCTCAGAGGTCTTCTGCAGGATTTGCGACGGCCTGCGCGGCGACACGCAAAAACTAGCCCAACACTCATTGTTCTCACCCCTTCTCGCGGACGTGCCTCCGCGGTTAAGCGTTCCGCGTAGCAAGCTCGTCTGATCGCGCTATCAGCCTCGACAAGTGTCGAATCTGTTTCGACAGTTTTCGACAAAATCGCTTGTAGCGGCCAAGCGATCTGTGCCGATTCAACGACTTAAGAAACACTGGCCTGCTTTCTGCTTTGGACCTCGCATTGCCCATCCGATAGGCAAGGGCCGCACATGTTAAGGATATCGACCATTGATACGCGGTTCCGACGCAGACTGATCCTCGAAGGAAAGTTGGTAGAACCGTGGCTGGGTGAACTTCGAGAGGTCTGCCGCAACAGTATCGAGACACTCGAAGGCCGCAAGTTGGTGATCGATCTCAGTGGCGTCACGGTCATTGGTTGTGAAGCCGAAAGCACCCTGTCGGAGCTGATGCTACAGGGTGCGAATTTCTCGTGCGGTGGAGTCCTTGTCAAACACGTGCTGAAACGCTTGGCGCGTAAATGTCGTGGTCCTCACAAGAGTTTGGCGCACCCGGCCAGGTTGAACGGCTAAAAAAGTAACGTCGGAGGTCTATGTGTCGCAAGCCACCCAGTTTCCCCGGAATGGATTCAGCGCGTATGCCACGCACCGCGATTTCTGCCGCATCTTCTCCGAAAAAATGGACAGGCTGTATTTGCTTGCTCTCCTCTTGACGGCCGACGCAGCCAAGGCGGAGCAGTGCTTAGTTGCAGGCATCGGCGACAGCGTAGTCGGCAACAGGATATTTAAAGAGTGGGCGTACTCCTGGGCGCGGCGCACGGTCATCCAGCAGGCTATTCGGATGATGGAGCCGGCGCAAAAGAGGCTCGCACCCGCTAACACAGAGCTAGTGGGCCTGGAGATCGAGCCGCGGCTAGGGTCAATCCTCAAACTTGACGCACTGGAGCGGTTCGTCTTTGTTATGTCTGTGCTCGAAGGTTATTCGTCTCAGGACTGCTCGATTCTCCTGGGATGCTCGCGGAAGGTGATTGTGGACGCGCGCGCTCGAGCACTGGAGCAACTGGCGAACGGCGCTGAGACCATCGCCGTGCACGGAGATGAACTGCAGGAGATCTACTCGCTGGCTAGCTAGACAGGACGTTTCGTGACGTCTCCAACGCGTTGAATGCCTATCGCAAGAGTCGGCGGTCCAGCGGGACGGCTCTTCGAGGCTGGGGGTGCGGTGCACCTGTCCGAAATGCGCTTCAAGGCCGTATCCATTGATTATCAGCGATTAGTCGGATCTTCCTCCGTCAGAGTATGATGTGGATGCCGCACAGCCTGTCCAATCGGTCAGGTGCGGGCTTTTCAGCCAAGAAGCCACGGATTCTGGAGCATTACCCAGTCTGGCTCTTTTCCTTCGTATGGCTTTTCAACCAATCGAAAATTACGGCGTAATTGGCAACATGCAATCGGTTGCGCTGGTCGGCATGGATGGCTCGATCGATTTTCTCTGTTACCCGGAGTTTGATTCCCCGACAGTATTCGCGTGCCTGCTCGATGACAAGAAAGGCGGCTCCTTTCAGATCCGACCACAGCTCACGAACGTACGAGTGCGCCAGCTTTATTTGCCTGACACAAACATTCTGCTCACGCGATTTCTTGCTGAAGAAGGGGTCGTCGAGTTAACGGATTACATGCCCATCGAAGACGACGGGGAACCGCCGAACGAGATCGTCAGGACGGTCTCGGTGATTAGGGGCAACGTAAATTTCAAGATGCGCTGCCAGCCCCGATTTAATTACGGAACATCTGCCCACCGGCTGGAACACTCGGAGCGCTGCGCGACGTTTTTTCCCGCTGACGATGTCTGCTCACCCATGTCGCTGTACTCTACTGTGGACATCACACAAGAGTCCCAGGACATCACCTCGCAATTCAGTTTGCAACCCAATCAATCGGCCACCTTTCTACTGGGCGGAATTCGTGCTGAAGGGCAGCAACCCGAGATGGAACTCATCGGGCAGCGATTCCAGAAAACTGTCCGCTTCTGGAAGACATGGATTGCGCAGTCGAACTACAAGGGCCGCTGGCGGGAAATGGTCCAGCGTTCGGCTCTGATGTTGAAGTTGCTGATCAGCCGCAAGCATGGCTCCCTGATTGCGGCGCCCACATTCTCTCTGCCCGAGGAGATTGGCGGTGTGCGCAATTGGGATTATCGGTTTACATGGCTGCGAGATGCAGCATTTACGCTCTACGCCTTGATTCGCTTGGGCTTTGTCGAAGAAGCCGAGGCATTCATTAAGTGGCTCAAGGGGCGGTTGGGGAACGACGCGCAACGCGGATACTTGCAAGTCATGTATGGAATCGACGGCAGGCAACTGCTCGATGAGATTACGCTCGATCATCTCAGTGGGTACGAGAATTCTCGCCCGGTACGTATAGGAAACCTGGCGTATCAACAGTTGCAGCTCGACATTTATGGCGAAATGATGGATTCCATTTACCTCGCCAACAAATATGGACATTCCATGACACGCGACGGATGGCTGGACGTTCAGCGGATGCTGGCATGGTTGGGAGAAAATTGGAAACGGCCCGACAGTGGAATATGGGAAGTGCGTGGCGGGCCGAAGGAGTTCCTGCATTCGCGTTTGATGTGCTGGGTGGCGTTCGATCGGGCATTGCGGCTTGCAGAGAAGCGGTCCTTCGATGCGCCTTTCGAACTGTGGCGGCGCACGCGAGACGAGATTCGGAACAACATCTTCCGGGACTTCTGGGACGAGGATTTGCAGTCGTTCGTGCAAGTGAAGGGAACCAAAGATCTAGATGCCTCAGCAATGCTGATGCCGATGATGAGGTTCATCAGTCCGGTCGATCCGATGTGGCTCTCGACTATGAGAGCGATCGAAAAGCGGCTCGTGGAAGACACCCTGGTCTATCGTTATGAGGCCGAACGCACGCACATTGACGGGCTCCCCGGCGGAGAGGGTAGCTTCACGGCCTGCTCATTCTGGTACGTCGAATGCTTGGCCCGCGCCGGAGAGTTGGAAAAAGCGCAGTTGCTGTTTGAAAAGTTGCTGGGATATGCCAACCATCTAGGTCTGTA
>DATMQI010000064.1:0-2104 GCA_035567135.1 Terriglobales bacterium | reverse complement strand
AGCGGAAACCTTTTCTGCGAGTGCGAGGGTGATCAGCTGATTGAGAGCTACTCCTTCCGATTCGGCGGCCTTGCGCGCTTCAGCCAATAGGGTGGGCGGTACCCGCAATGCAAAATTGCTTCGTCTCATGAATTCACTCCTCCTCGTCTAATCACTCCGTTTCTTCTGCCAATCCCAGAATGACTTGCCCCGGCCGCACCACCGAACAGCGAAAACGCGCCGCCGCGGGCCTAAAGTCCCGCTCGTTAAAAGTCACGATCGCATCCGCACGACCATTGATGGCTGTTTCCAACACCATCTCGTCATTCGGATCCAGTAGCATTGGCCGCGTGCGAATCAGTAACTCAACTTTCTTCCCGACGGAAGCCAGTTCATCTAGCACTGCGGACACATCTTCTCTGCTGGCTCCGGATGCCGCAAGATGTTCAGGACGGGTCGGAAACTGATTCGTATTCCAGCATCAAAGGTACTGACAAGAGCAAAGTCGAACCGGCGACCTCGCGCCGCCTCCAGCACCTGGCGAGACGCGCCAGTGTCGCTACGGAAGGCGCCACGAGTACATCCGTGTCCAGGACGTAAGCCTTCATTCCCCGCAGGATATTGCAGGCGATATTGCGTGTAAAGCCCGAACTAAGTGGAGGTGGAACACGAACAATATCTCGCTGCGGCTCAACGCTTGCGCGCAAACCGGGATGCTCAATCTCCTTCGTGGGCCGGATTTTAACGTGGCGTGCTCGCTTGCCTGTTCATTCAAGCAAACGGAGGGAGGTTCAGTAGCGAGGTATACCCACGTTCAGAGGAAACCGTAAGTCGATGCAAGAGTGGCACTTAGTTGTTTCCCGTGGTCCTGAATCGGCAATGATGGAAAATGAGACGAGTAGCCGATTTTCCAACGCGCTACTTGAAGGTCGCAGGCCAGTTAAGGACCACAGAATAAGTTTCGAGAAAACCCTTGCGAGGTTCTAGCACCAGAAACTTAAGTCCGTCCTCGGTGACCGCGTACTGATTGACGGTAGGATCTGGTACAAGTCCCGTGTCGAATAGCTTTCTTGGGATGCCTATTTTGGGAGGCGACCCGCGCTCTACGCTCGTCGACATCATTTTTCCTTGGGGATCGATGAAGAAGAGTTCTTTGCCGTCTCCGCGCCAACGCGGCTGGACGCCGCCTGCCAACGAAACCTGTTTGATATCGTGAAACGACGGAAATGAGGCCACAAAAACTTCCCATGTGCCGGTGCGATTGTCCCCGTAAGCGATTACCTGCCCGTCGGGAGACAGGTGAAATTCATCTTTCACGGAGCTTGATGAATAGAGTGCCTTAGGCTTGCCATTGCCTGTGACAGGTATTATCGAAAATGTTTTTGTATCGTGCGTCAGCAGGAAGCCACCGTCCGGGGACCAGTCTTCGACCCAGTGCCTTTCACGGTCCCCATAGATCGGCTGTGATTGCTGAGTTCCGATTTCAATCTTCTGTACTAGGAACGGCGGATCGGACCCACCGTTAGGAAGAAGGTTGAATGCAACATAACGCGAGTCTGGAGACCAAACGGGGTCCGACTGTGCGTGGGGATCAGTCGTCAGCGGAGTCGTAGTATTGCTCGTCAGGTCTATGAGCCACAGACTGCCGGTGGCATGCTGGTGAAACGAATTCAGTGCCAAGTGCTTCCCATCAGGGGAAAGCGTGAATTGCTGAAAATCGACTACCGGTTCGAAGCTGCCAATCACAGCGCCGTCTCGGGCGTACCAGTTGAATTGATCAAACGAGGAGCCTGTTGCGGTGCCATAGATAAGCACACCATTTTGAGAGGCCGTGAATTCGGAAGTGCCGAGATATGCCGGAGAGGCCGCGACATTGGGTGCCAGCAACAAAGGTTGACCGACCTTTCGCACAGCTTTCCAGTCCATGCGTTGTGCGAAGAGGTTCTGGTCCTGGGCGAACAGCAGGTAATCAGGCACCGCTATGGCACGACTTTGGGTAGCCAACAGCAATGTCGGATCTCCACCATCGAGGGACTGAGCGTAGATTTTCGCTCCCGGATCGTTACTGGTCAGGCTTGTGCGAGCCAAATAGATAAAATGCTTGCCGTCAGGCAAAAACTGAACC
>DATMQI010000063.1:0-17003 GCA_035567135.1 Terriglobales bacterium | reverse complement strand
TAGGCACGGTAGTGTTCACAGTTTTGTATTTTGTCCTGTTCCTTTGCGTTCTCGCTTTATACCCACAATTTGTTCAGCGGTACTACAATCTACCGAACCTTCTCGGAATCTTTGTCGTCGGCGTTCCTATTGAGGAACTGTTGTTTGCCGCAACGGGTGGCGCAATCTGGAGCGTTGCGTATGAGTATGTTTTCGGCTATCGTCTCGAAGCCGCAGGAATCATCTGAGTTAGGCACTCGGGGAATGTTCATTTTGTGGGGATAAATCTATCTGCCATAGCGAGGAGAATGCGTATGAGGAAGGGTAGCTCGGTCTGGGCGCTTGGGTTAATCATGTTCGTTATGTTGGCTATAGCCTTTGCTCCCCGTCAAAAGGTACGGGCAGAACCTGCCCCCGCGATCCACACCTGCCGCCATCCAGATAACGGGGTCGAGGCCACGTACACGACTTCGGTGTTTGTGGCTTGTACTCCCAAGGCGTCCCAGTGTGCTCAGTTTGCCGCGCAATCTTTCAAGGCGCCTCCGAATGTCCACTTTATTAAGGGTTTTGCAGATCCATTTCTTCGCCCGTGGGATTCAAACGGCGTTCAAAATCGTTGTGATCCTAAAGGCAATGCGGATGTGCCGTGCTGGGCACAGTCGGAGCTCGTGGTATACAAGCGGGCACCTAACCCAAAATGTCTCTGCGACTCGGAATAGTGGGAACTAAACCCACGATACCGCGCACCTGCTTTGAGGCAATGTAAACCCTTTTGTAAACCCTCGATTTCGACAAGGTGGCGAATGATTTGAAATCTTCGGGGAGAGAGGATGCGAGCGTTTGACACCCTGGTCCCGAATTCAAAGACCCAATAAGAAGGAATGAGATGGAGTGAGCGCAAGTTGCACGAGTGCAACGGGGTGGGCCACTTTTTACCATCGGCGACGAGTACTGACAAACACTCGTTTACACCCACTTGCAGGGGCATGGATGCGAGGGTTACGGCACAAGTCACGTCACAAACTCCGATCACGTAACAGCCCGAGCCGATTCGTCCTATGTCCCCATTCGGTAGTGTCTTACTCCGTGTTGCTGGGCTTCAATAGACCGTAATCGCGGAAATCGTGTTCTTTTCATTGAGTTCCCTGACCAGCGACTTGAGACAATCGCCGAACGGATCATGGGTCGCCTCGCCTCTCTCGTCGAGCTTGGAGCAGCACATATCATGCAGACTTTCGGCACCCTTTCGTTTCAGTTTACCGGAATAGCTGAAGCGTATTCGGAGCCTCATGTCTGAATCGTTGGCTGGTGATACCTCAAAAATGGCAGTCTCCCAGCAGTGATGAACAAGTTCACTGAGCAAACACGAAGTTCAGAACGTGCGAATTCAATCTATCGGATACCTGAAAGCCGCTTGAATTTTCATGTTGTTGTGCATCGTCTTTAGTTGGGTTCACAACTGGTATCTCTATGCTGCTACCACTCAACTCCAGTTTTCAGCTTGGGGGCGCGCTATCTCTTTTCGGCGGCGAACACTTGCGGAATTTATGAATCGCGGGAGCAAACTGTTTGAAGGGGTGACGGCAGAGGAACTAAATTTTGGCGAATTCTTCGGGCTTGTTTCTAAAATCGCTAACGAGGAAAGCAAGGAGGCGCTAGGCGACACTAACGAGTATAACGACAAAGCAAAAGCTATATTGCGTCACGCCTCGTGGCTTGGAAACACAGCGTTCCTGCCGTTGTACTTGCATTCACCCTCTTGCTCATCTTTGCTGTCAAGAATATTCCGCTGATGTGACATCGTCGCTTAGGAACCCCCTGTCCATTGAGAGCAGAATTCGACGCCCCTAGAATGATCGCCGCACAGTCAAAGATTATTCCCGAAAGGGCTAAACAGCTCAACCCTACGCCGCCTTCTTCTCCCGCCTCACCTTCGCCCACCTAGCCCGCTGTGCCGCCGCAATCTTCCTGCGAGCAACCGCCGACATCGTACGCTTAGGTTTCGCTACGACTACGGCATTCGATGACGCTCTCTTCGCCCATCGGGCTTTCTGCGCAACACTCATCTTCTTACTAGCTGTCGCTGAGAGAGTTCGTCTCGGCTCCGTGTAGGAACTTCTGCCGTCTAACTTACCCAGCACTGATAGCGCCGCGTCTACGTGCTTGAGTTGAGTTGCTAGGTTAGTCCGCTCGGCTCGCAATTCCGACACTTGAAAGGACTCTGCAAGCTAAAGGAAGCGAGACAATTCCGTGCGTGCCAGACAGGAAAATGATCGCCGCCCTGGTATCTGACGCAACGAAATAGAACGTTCTGTGACAAGCTTGATCCCATGGTTGGTTGCAGGAAGAAGTGTCCAATTCTTGGACACAAAGCAATGCATTTCCTGCATTCTCCATTTTTCTCTTGACAGTTTAAATCGCGCCGAGTAGTGTGTCGCCATCTTAGTTACAAAAATGCACCGTCTCTGCTTTTTTTACTACTTACCGTAGTGAGTTATTTTCCCAGGGAATACGATTTCGTACTAGGAGGCTCCTCTAGAAGGAGTACGTGTAGGCGGAATCAACTTCTTGTCGTCGCGAGTTTCTGGTGTGTGAGGACTCTGGTGATATGGGGTGAAATGCCCTAATCGATTTTGATGCAATTCATACAGATCTCGCTACGACGCTTAATAACTTAGAACGGAGAAATCCCATGAGATGGAAACCGGTAGTGCTTGGCGGTGCCGGGTAGTCCGAAGGCCCGGCTGCCTGCCATGGAGCTTTGTCGGTGGGAGTGGGAAGCAGGCGTGCGGCGTTCAGGACGTAACAATCATCGCGATCCAGTTGTCGAAGCATTGCGTGTTTTCCTCGAAACCTTAGTGACGTGCGGGAGGAACCTCATGAGCAAGGAAAGAAGATCAACATATCTTTGGGCGTTCTACGGAAGCGTGGTTGTTCTCCTGAGTTGGTTGGCGATCGCGCCTAGCCCGATACTGGCTCAAGCAGGCAACAATGCCGTTTTCGGCTCCTCCGGCCCGACGGGCTCCGCGGCTTGGATTGATGCAAGCGTATGGTCTAGCAGTGGCGACCTCTGTGCCGTGATCACATACATTTTATCATCGGCACCCGGTTTCCCCACATATCCCTCCACCGGCGCAGTAATTGACGCACGCGGAATCGTGCTCCCCAACGGCGCACAGCAGACTTGCAGTAGTCAGCCTTGGGCACCCGCCTTGACGCCTAGCGGCGGCTGGCCGCCCGCGACGATCCTGTTGCCAGCAGGAAACATTCAAATAAAAGAACCTTGGATAATTCCGAATAACACAAGGATCATCGGTCAGGGTAGGAGCACGATCCTCATAGCCGACGGCATTGCCGCTAATGGCGATATGATTGACATGGGAATTTCTGGCTGCACGGCAGGCTCCAACATATCCATCGAACATCTCAAGCTCTTTGCAAACTCCGATCAGGTCAACGGTATCGTCAATAACTGCGCGCAAGATGGGAGCTATGTGGACGATGTCAACCTCTACGGGTTCGGACTAGTTGGGTTGACGATAGGCGCGGGGGCGACTGGCTCAGGACCATACACAAGACTCAACTACGACAACCCCAAAGTAAGTCCGGGAACTCCAGTCTGCGTCATTATCAAGGCACAGACCTTAGGACTCCACGGAATTACTTGTGTTGGGAATCTGACCGTTGCCGGCTCTCCGGGACATGCCGCGATCTACCTAGATGCAAGCAACAACACAATCGAGGATGTTCACTTCGAGGGATTCTGGGATGGCATTGAAGTTGGAGATTCCGCTGCAGCGAAGGGTAACACCATTATAAACGTCCACGGGGCCAGCGACAAATACCATGGGAACATAACGACCGTTGTCCATGTTTGCGGCCCTTCCTTTCAAAATGCGATCGGGCAGTGCGCGAACACGAACGAGCCGATAAGCGACCTGACCATTCTACAGGTTAGAAATGACAATGGTGGACTATGTACGACCACCGTGCAGGACGACCTGACGGGCACAACAACAACCATCGGCACAGTAGCGGTGCCTGGGGCGACGGTGGGAAAGTATGTCCTGGGCGAACCCGTCTCTGGATTCTCCGTCCCCCCCTATTCCCGGTTCGCGATCGATCCGAGTTCTGTTGTTGCTGCGCAAAGGTGCCTGGTAAACGGAGTGTACTACTCCTTTAACAGCTCGGCCGTGCCAACGTGGGGGTCGGGAAGTGCGCCGTTGTCGAGCGTAATGTGCACTACGCCCGGCGCCCTGTTCTCAAACACCGCCGGAACCAGCACCAGCAACTCCATTTACGTCTGTTCGGGTGGGAACTGGTTGAAGATTTTTCCGTAGCGTAAGACTTGAGGGAGACGCCTGAGGAGGAAAAGGAGACATCTTATGTGCCTTGCGAAGGTTTCAAAGATCAATTGGGTGTTGGTGGGGATCTTGAGCATTCTGGTGTATTGGTTCACGAATCCTTCACTCGTTTACGCTCAGAAGGGCCAGAATGCAGTGATGTCAGGGACAACGTCCCAAGTTTCGTCCTACGCTTTTGTTGACCTCACCCCGTATGGCCTTAACATTTGCCAATCCATCACTCACGCCTTCACTGATTACGCTTCTTCAAAGCGAATTGTGATCGACGCGCGCGGGCTTAGTGGAACGGCGCTAACTTGCGCGACCGGGGACGCAAATCCTTGGTCCGGTACTTCTCTCGCCAGTATCGTGCTGCTTCCGGCTGGTACTATCACCATTTACAACACTTGGATTTTGCCTTCCGATACCCGCCTCACAGGTGAAGGTCCCACTCTTACCGCCATACAAGCGGGGACAGGGTTCACCACCAGCACAGACCCTGACATCATCGATATGGGCTCGACGAACGGTATTTGCGGCAACCCCGTTGATTGCCAGGCCGTCGTTGTCGAGCATTTGGCACTCGTTAATCAAAACACCAGCGCTACCATCAACGGCATTGTCAATTGCTGTTCGCAGGAGTTGAGCTATGTCGACGACTTGGCTCTCTCCAATATAACAGGCATTGGCGTGGAAATAACCGGAGGTGGCGGTAACTCTGGGCCTTACTCCCGTCTCGCGTTCTCTGGGAGCGGAACCTGCATTAACATTAGCGGGAGCCCCCAGACCCGTGGAGTACATGGACTGACCTGTTTTTCAAGCGGGTCTTCCGGTGCTCTGATCTATGTGGACGCAGAGAATAATAGCTTCGATGATGTGATCCTTCAGGGCGGACCAGCTCAGGACGGGATTCGCATTGGATACAACTCCGTGGCGGTGAGCAATATTTTCCGCAATGTGCGCGGCTATGGCCTCCTGAATGTCATCCACATACCCAACAACAATTCGAACGTTGGCGATCTCACCTTTCTCGGGACCGCGCGCTCCTCAGGGACCAATACGATCACGGACGAGCTAACCAGTCTCGCCAGCACGCCCCTGACGGACGCAAACGTGGGGATGTATCTCATTGGTCAAGCAGTTCAGGCCAGTGGTTCTGGGGTTGGATACTCGCGATTCACAACCAGCACAAGCGCGAACTTTCCCACTTGGATTGTTGGCCCGAATCCTCCCATAAATCCTTGCGCCACGGGCAGTCTTTTTAGTTGCAACAGTACGTTGGGTAACTGCGTCTCGCCTACCCATACTCTTTGGGGGTGCGCAAACGGCGCGTGGTCTCTGATCAAGTAAGTACACGAATTGGCCGACTCGATACCGTAGAAGACCGGATTAGAACGAGGACAAAAAGCGGAGGTAACTATGTGGACAGGAACGGAAATCGAGTGTAATATCGCGCAAAGCCGCGCTGTTCCTGCCCTCCCGCCAGGGACGCTCGAAATCCAGTCAGGAGATGTTTCCTCGTTATGATTCGCAAGCAGTGGTCCCGGTCGGCGACGTACACATTGGCACGGGTTATTGTCGTTGTTGCATTGGTTTCGTCCGCCTCGGCAGAGTGGAAGGAGAAAGTGCTCTACAGCTTCCAAGGCGGCAGTGACGCCGCTACGCCCGCTGGTGGAGTGGCTTTCGACAATAAGGGCAATCTCTATGGGGCGACCACGGACGGTGGTTCTGCTTGCCCGTCGCCGGGGTGCGGCACGGTTTTCCAACTAACTCCGCCAGCGAAAAAGGGCGAAGCTTGGACGGAGACGATTCTTTATGGCTTCAGTGGAAACGATGGCTCACAGCCAGCGGGTAGCGTAATCGTGGACGCGAAGGGCAATCTGTACGGCACGACGGCCTACGGTGGGAGCGGCACGTGCATATTGTTAGGGAGCAATGTAGGCTGCGGCATTGTCTACGAACTGTCCCCCCCACCGCAGCAGGGAGGCAAGTGGACATACTCCGCGGTGTATAACTTCCTAGGTGGAAAAGACGGTCAGTATCCGAGTGGAGATCTGGTATTCGACGGTGCGGGCAACCTCTACGGAGCCACGGTCTACGGCGGTGGGTACGGGACCTGCAATGCGCCATACTTTCAATTCTGTGGAACCGTGTTCGAGCTGAGTCCGCCGAAGAAGAAGGACGGAAACTGGGAAGAGAAGGTGCTGCACAGCTTCAAGAGCGGCAAAGACGGAGCCAACCCCAACGGCGGCTTGGTTATCGATAGCAAAGGCGCAATCTACGGTACGACGTACGCGGGGGGCGACCAGAAGTGCAAATCCGACGCATCCGTAGGGTGCGGAACGGCGTTCGAGATCGAGCCACCTGCAAAGCAGGGTGGCGCGTGGACGGAGAAGGCGTTCCACCATTTTGCCCGCAGTAGCTCCGATGGCGGCAACCCTTCGGCGGGACTGATTCTTGACTCTAAGCACAACCTGTATGGCACGACGCTGAACGGCGGTCCGGGTCAGTACGGCACTGCCTTTCGGTTGGCACCGCCGTCCGGAAAGTCTAACTCTTGGACCGAGTCGATACTATACGCCTTTAACGACGACCGGTACGGCGGAGATCCGACGGCTGGCCTTATTTTCGATACGGCTGGTAATTTATATGGCGCGGCTCTCGGGGGAGGGACTCACCGGGGCGTCATCTTCCGTCTTAAGGCTCCCAAACACGGAAGCTCCTGGCCTCGTGCGATTCTCTACAATTTCACAGGTTCCACAGACGGAAACCATCCGACTGCGAGTCTAGTTTTCGACGGCACGGGCAATCTTTACAGCACGACGGTATGGGGCGGGACGGGGCAGTCTTGCCAAGGTGCCTGTGGGACTGTATTTGAGGTCGAGCCATAGGGGTGGAAAGCCTCACGATGGCTCGTGAAAAGGGGATTCTACTTATGAGGCTCAGGGAGAGATATATGAAAAGTATAAGAAACTTAACATCCGTTCTTACCCTCCTCTGTGCGTTATGTACGCTAGTCGCTTGTTTTTCAGCTCTCTCGATCCGTGTGGAGGCACAAACCGGTGCCAACGCAGTCTACAATTCAAGTGGAAGCTGCTCTCCCTGCACGCCTTCCTCTGCGTTCATTGACGCCAGCGTTTTCGTCAGCGCCGCTCCCAACATTTGTGGAGTACTGAATAGCATTCTCAGCGGTGCGAGCATAAGTTATCCAGCCGGTGGCGCGGTCATTGACGCACGGGGTCTTAATTCTGGTAATACGGGCATGACGTGCACGACCACCAATCCTAGCCCCTGGGTCGGCAGTACCGGCTATGTCAATGTACCATCTACTATCCTGTTACCCGCCGCGACGATCGTCATTCCTTCGACATGGCTGTTGCCGAACAACACCAAGTTGATCGGAGAAGGATCTAACGCCACAGGCGGAACCACCATCCAGGCCTTGGCTAACAGTTTCACAACCAACACGCCGATGATTCAGTTCGGATCGACGCCGGTTTGTGGGGTCAACCCGTGTACCGCTATCTCCGTCGAAAACATGATGCTCGACGGGCAGGGACAATTTATCAATGGCATCCAGAACGCCAGTTCCGCGCAGCTCAGCTATGTGAACAACGTTACCCTATACCAAATAAGGGACACCGGCTTGCAAGTTTCCGGCACAGCTCAAAACTCCGGCCCGTACTCCAACATTACCTTTGATGTGGGGAACTCTTCCGCCACCACGTCCACGGTTTGTGCGAATATTAGCGGGCTGAACGGTACCCTAGGGATCCATGGGCTGACTTGCTCCTCGACTAACAACGACGCCCAAGTTGCGGTCTACTTGGATTCGTCGAATACTACCATCGAGGACGTGAATATCGCAGGATTCTGGGACGGTATCCTCGTTGGCTCTCAGGCACCTGCTCAGAGTGACGTCCTGCTGAACATATCCGGGAACACGCACACCACCGGCCTGTCGTCGCCGATTAACGTCATCCACATATCAAACGCGATGACCAATAGCACGCCAAACGTAAGTGACCTGAGCGCGATGGGTGTAAATAATGCGGGACCATCGGGCACAAATAGTTTTCAGGACGACTTGACATCAACTAGGCTATCGGACGCCTACGTGGCCATGTACGCTCTAGGGAAACATAAGAACGGAGGCTATTCCCGTTTCACCACCAGCCCCAATGCGGCGACCTGGGTAGCCGGAACAAGCGCACCATCGACTACGGTCCCGTGCAATGCAAGCACAGCGGGAAGTCTTTACTCAAATACCAGCGCGAATGCCAGTCCAGCGCTATACGTCTGTCCCGTGGGGGGCGGAATTTGGGCCTCAGTGAAATAGTCCCGATTAGCGATTTGTTCTTGTCGCGGGCACGATCAAATCCTTCCCGCGACTTGGCTGACTGCAGCATCGTTACAGAGCTACGGGATAGATTCACAAGTGTGCACCGCGCGGGTTTGAGTCCCCAGAAACTTGAGCCGCCTGAGTCGAGTTAAAATCAATCGGGCTGTTTGCCCAGCTTTTATTCAGTCTGGACGGTCTGCAACAACGTCCGCAACTGTCGGAGACGCAGTTCGAGTTCCTTCGTCATCTCCGTCCGCGTGGGTTCAGGGATGTGAGGAAGGTCGACACTTTCGGTTCATACCCGCTCGAACAGCTTCGGTAGGCTGGTCACCGTTAGCGGGATCGTTACGCTGGCATCCGCACTGCCCTCCGATCCGACAGCAACCACTGCCAATGCACATGGGCCTCTTGGTCCGACGTATCGAGAAGACAAGCCGTTTCATGGCTGGTCATTTCCGACTCCGGTCCGTGGCTCGACGTAGGAATGCAGCCTTCGGCAATTGCCCAACGCTTTTAACCGATTGGATTTTTCAAGCAAACCCTCCCGTATTGTGAATTCAGCTTCTTCTGCCCTGCCGCAGCCAAACTCACGGAATTAGACTCTCCATTACATCTCTGACTCGTTCTCCCAAACCGGCTGTTAGCGACCAGGGGCTCGGCTGCCGTAAAACATGGAGATGGCCGCGCTTTTCTAGTACATCGAAGTGTGTCTTTTTACCTATTCGATAGAAACGAAGGCTTACAACCTTTTCTCTGCCAGGGCAATCCAGTGCTGCCATCAGGACAATATACGCCTTCGTTGATTTTCGAAACCCCTCCTGATCGAGCTTCGGATGTTTCACTTTGCTCTGCAGCCAGTCTGCAAACCGCTCCGAAAATGTGCTTCCTGCGAGAGATGGTTTTCGCCAGCAGCATGGCGATGTAGCGAACGCGGTATACCAGAGCAACTCGTGACGCTTAAGCGGTTCTTGAGGCCAAAGCCGCTCTTCTTGGGATTTAATTCTCTTATTCCCGTTTTGGTACAGAAATTGCCTATCTCCTCCCTACAAGCACACGAATTGCTCGGATTCTGGAAAAAGACCGCGAAAGTTGGACACAGCTTCCATTTGCTGTGCAACTGTTCCCTTTCGTTTGTCTTGTCCTCCGCGAGGATGTTGATATGGACAGGAGAGTAAAGGCAGCAATCCAGCTGATGAAAACTAATGGTCACCGGTACTTCTCGATCGCCGACATGGCTCGCGGGGTAGGACTATCTCCCTGTTACTTCGCGCACCTTTTTAAAACGGAGACGTCCAAGTCGCCGATGAGATATCGACAGGAACTGCGAATGCAGCAGGCTGAAGAATTGTGCGCGAAAACACTGCTGAGTCTGAAGGAAGTTGTATTCGCTCTGGGGCTAAAGGATCGGAGTCATTTTAGCCGGGAATTCAAGCGATTACACGGCATGACTCCGAAAGAGTTCATTGCACAACGGCGATCCTATCGTGAAGACCGGATTTAGAATGCTTCCACCGTAACAAACCCAGCCACTGAATAGCAATAATCGCCACACTTTTGCAGTTGGCATTCGATGAAGGCAGACGTAGTGTGTCTGGGCTACGGCTGAAATGTGGACTAGCTGCGATCAGTCGGAGGAACATCTCCCGAACTACAAAGCCAGTTCCTAGGTCTATCTGATCGGATAAGATGGATATCCTTTCAGATAGTGTTAGCGGACCCTCAGTATCTGGTGTCATATCTAAGTCTGACGGAGGTAAGCTCGATGTCCCACCATCACATTCCCCTGAACGAACTAGCGGTTGCGGTACAGAGCGCGGTCGAACAAGTCCTTGGAAAGCACGGAGCTGTTCCGATCGAGAAGTTGTGGGTAGGCTTTGTCGCTCCCGACGCTCTTGCCAACGAGGAAGCTGCCGGCAAGCTGGCCGCACGGTTGGGCAAGGAAGGTGGCGTGCACGGGCAACCATCCGTAGCGCAACAAGTCGTTTCCGTAGGAGCCAGCGGGCCAGCAGCGGAAGAGGTCACGCCTCAGCTTCAGAAGCAGATTCGCATCATCGGCTTGATGTATTCGCCAAAAGCTGAAAGGTAAGTGCGCGCGTGGAACCGAAAAGGTCTCGACCGGTGTTATGCCCGAGTGCCCAGCCGCAAGTAGCTGGCAGCATGGCATTCGGGGTGGTGGGCGGGACTGCGGGGAAGCCCCGCGTGGCGTGGATTGAAAAACCAGTGCCAGTGACTGATGAACTGCTCGCTCTAACTGGTTCTGTCCCGCCAACACAGGTACTTCGGATCGCAGCCCCTTGCCAAGAAAAGGCTTGTTGCCACTTCGACGGGAGGGACTGTCGGCTTGCCACACGGCTGGTTCAATTGATTCCCGTCGTAACTGAGTCTCTGCCAGCGTGCCGCATCAGGCCGGATTGCCGGTGGTTTCTGCAGGAAGGCAGTGCAGCGTGTCGTCGGTGCCCGCAGATTGTGACATATTGCGTGAATCCGAGTGAAAACTTGAGTCTAGCTGCGAGTCCCGAAGCAAGGTGTTGACTAGCGCAGGACGCGGGCGCGCACGGCGAACATGTCCTTGAAAACAATCTGAATCCTGTGTGCGGTGTATGACAAGGGCTTCCATGTTCGCCGCGACACGGACCCAACTCTCTCAACAGGGGCAGAACTCCTGCACGCCTGTAGTGGCGAGGAGCCCCGTTGGGCCCTGGGGATCCGATATCCCTGGTTAGAACAAGCCTACGCCGCAGCCTATTCCGCGGTTTCCACACAGCCGAATTTTCAGATCCTTTCGCAATGGGGCACCCTGCCCCCTGAAATCGCGTCCCAGATTGTTCAGCAATTTCTCATGTCGCCTTTGGTGCACATGTTCCCGCCCCAGGACAAGTCATGGACAATGAATGGATCTCTATACCCAGCTTTGGCGGCTACGAGCACGCAAAATGGGTGAACGGGCCCCGCTTGGATCATCTGCTGGGGATCACACTTTTTAGGGCGTCGATATGCGACTCCCCCGACATCTCGCCAGCCGAGATTAATCGCCGAGTTCTACGCCGCCCGGTTCCTTTCGTCGCGCGCGTATCGAACGCAAATCGATCTGAAACCCTCATTGACCGTGGCTATCTGCTCGAACGGATCGCCCAGCGCGAAGGAGAGGTCTTCGATGTGTCGGTACGTTCAACGGGATGAAATTTGGACCGTCGTTCAAGGTAGCACCGCCAAGCTTGGCTAACAATTGGCGAAGCAAATTCAGGTAACAGTCATCGCGTGTAGGGCCGGCAGGGCCACTTTGTTCCGTTTTCGTATCAAGCTTTGTCATCTGTCTGTCACCGAACTTGACAACGGGGAACGCATGCGATGAAAGGCTCTGATCTATCAGTGCCAATCTCCGGCAGGCGCATCGCGGATGGCGCGGGTCGCAATGTGCCTCGATCATCAACCAGTTTCTGAAGCAAAGACCTGCGCCCCTTAGAGCAGACGTCCGGCACTTGGTCACTTTACCGAAGTTCTGGCGGCCTGCGGGGCGGGTCTGACGTCGATCCCACTTACCTCGTGTCTTCCGAGATTTGTCTTAGCTTCTCGCTTCGCGACGTGCTAGCAAAGCGGAACTTTCTACGGGGCTCTAAAGAGGAACCAGCGGACATTGAGAACGAGTTGTCCGTCCGCGAAGGGTTCCGCATCCTCAGCGCGTACACTCTCAGCGATGGCAAGACGAAATGTGGCTTATCACTGAGGCCACACGGGAATCCACCACGATTTTGCTGCCGTCCGACTACTGATTTTCTGGTGGTCGACCTTTCAGCCTGCGACTTCTGTCGTGGGCTTTTTTCTTGCTCGCAGAGTGTATACTAGGTGCCGCCGAGAAAGTAGGTTTCCCCCCAGGAACCGCGAGCAGGACTCGAGTCTCCGATTCATAGCATTCTGAGGAGCGTTTATGGCTAACAAGAAGAAGGCGCTTCCCTACCTACTCTCAGGTGTTCTTGTGCTTTTTGTTTTTCTGACCGCTGCAAGATCCTCCATTGCAGCCAGCAAGGAGAAGGTGTTGCATAGCTTCTGCTACGACAGTTCCACTTGCTTCGACGCGGCTTACCCGTATGCTGCTCTAATTTTTGACGGCAACGGTAACTTGTACGGCACAACAACTGGTGGTGGTTCTTATGATAACGGTGCCTTCTTCGAGTTATCGCCAGGTACTGACGGGAAATGGAAGGAGAAGTTGCTTCACAGTTTCGGCAACGGCAAGGATGGGTACAATCCTTTTGGAGGGTTGGTCTTCGACGGCAGCGGAAATTTGTATGGTACCACCGGAGCACGCATGAACGGCAAAAGTAGCGGCACTGTTTTCGAGTTGTCGCCGAGTTCAAGTGGTAAGTGGACAGAGAGAGTCTTGCATAACTTCACTGACGGTAAAGACGGTATGTTCCCCGACACCACACTGGTCTTCGATAAGGCCGGAAACCTGTACGGCACAACCTACCAGGGTGGGCGTTATGGCCTTGGTACTGTTTTCGAGTTGTCGCCGAGTTCAAATGGTAAGTGGACAGAGCGACTACTGCGTAGCTTCAATAACAACGGTAAGGACGGGTACGAACCTTCTGCCGGTCTCATCGTAGACGCCAACGGGAATCTGTATGGTGAAACTTTGCAGGGCGGTTCTGGGGTTGGTTGCTCGTGCGGCACGGTTTTCGAACTATCACCCGGAAAAAATGGCGTGTGGACCGAAAAGGTGCTGCATAGTTTCACCAATGATGGCAAAGACGGATTTTATCCTTATACGGATCTCATCATCGACGTAAGCGGGAATTTGTACGGCACAACCTATCAGGGTGGCACTTACAGTAATGGCACTGTTTTCGAGTTATCGCTGGGCGCACGTGGCAAGTGGAAAGAACGGGTGCTCCATAGCTTCGACGGCAACGACGGGGCTAACCCGGCAGCCAATGTGATTCTTGATGCTGGAGGAAACCTGTACGGCACAACCCAGTATGGCGGCACATACCTGAACGGCACGGTCTTCGAGCTCTCGCCGGGCAGCAGCGGTAAGTGGACGGAGCAAGTGCTGCATAGTTTTAGCAACGACGGGAAGGATGGCACTGATCCTCAGGGAGGGGTGATCCTCGATTCGAGCGGTAATTTGTACGGCACAACTCGTTTGGGCGGCGCTTACGGTTCGAACTGTAGCTTGGGCTGCGGCACCGTGTTCGAGATCGCTCCATAACATTCGTGCTTGCGACTCTAGAACATCGAGCGCTACGTTCCCGGGGACTGCACCACGACGGGCCGAAGTCATCGGTAGTTCTCGTGCGCGAAATCGACAAAGCTCCCGGAGATGGATCTTGAGGAGATAAAGGCGAGCTCCGAACACCGCAACCGAGCTGGCCGCAGGAAACGCTTATGGCGAGGCACAGGCGTTGGTCAACTCTGGAATAGTTGATAAGTTACACGCGGGGTCAATTCCACCCCGCAACGGATTTGGGGGAATAGCCTTAAAAGGGGTCCAATGGACTTAGACTTACTCTTTGTCCGTCGCCAAAAAGATAGCCGTAGCTATCTTTTCGGATAGGAATTGGCAGCGCCAAACGGTTGTTAACTAGATTTCCGCTCCAAATTGCTGAATTTACGAACGTTAAGAAAGCGACAATCCTACGCCCTTCGGAGAGAAAATTGCTTCTGCATGGTTCCGTGGGGCTGTCGTCGTATCTGGACCGATCTTTATGCCGCAATGGAAAGACCAACAATCCAATCCTCCGGCGACCTTTGACCAAAGTCAATATGGTTTGCCTGGGTGCACGACAATGGAATCAAGTCTTGACTTGCCAAGTCGCGGTTGTGTTCTGTGTCATAAGCCTCTGCCGGGAAGCCGTACCCGTTTCTGCTCGGGGGAATGCCTAGCCCAATACAAGCGTGAACAGGAACGTGCTCACTACGGCCACCGGCATCACTACTCGTGTACCGACTGCGGTCATGAATTGCATCTCGGTCGTCGGCGAAAGTAGGTGCTAGTCTGTATGCATGCCACAATCGGCCTATGCAACCGTTGCAGAAAAGAAACTGAAGCCGTCCTGGGTGGCCAGCCGAGCGGTGGTATGGTGCTCGCATCCGAGCAGTTTGCTAATTTCGAAGTTGTCAGAATTGCGAGTAAGGGCTGTTGTTCTCTTTCTCACGCCAGCCCCGCTATGGAGGAGGAACTATGCACAGGCTCAGCAAGTTAATTTGTCTCACATATCTCGTAGTCTGCATTCCACCTTACCTCGGGTCTCAGGACCGTGCCCACGACGTGGCAGGAAAGGCCGCCAGCCAGCATCCCGCAAGCTGCCCTAACACCGGCATGACTCTGCAAGAGTGCCATGACAAATTTCCCGATGGTTGTTCCGCCTCTGCACACCCCAGCTACGATGCCTATTTGGACTTCCTGAAAGATCAGGATCCTGGCCCAACTCTGCCCTCCACCAAAGACCTCGCTGGCTCGGATTTCCCCAAACTCGAATCCCAGCTGCCGAGCGCGCTCCGAAGTACCAATCACGCCAAATTCGCAAAGCAGTTCGCCATTCTCGGCGAGGGCAACATCCACACCATCGTCGGTTACCTCTATTTCGCGGAAGATACGGGCAAGGGCACTCCCACTGTCCCTCCCAACAGTGAAACTTGCAACTGCAAGCTTACGGCTCCCAACACCTTTGATTACCATCTTGGCCTCGGCTTCGATTCTGCTCTTGCCGCGAACGCTCGCTCCACCCGTCCCAAGCCAGGTGATGCTGCCTTCAGCAAACTAGAAAAACAAAGCGTCGTCGCTGAAATGACTCCTTACACTCGTCACGCAAAGTGGTCGTTTAGCCGCGTCGATGCCCTTCAAGGACAGCAGGTCAAGGTTGTAGGTCAATTGATGGTGGATAACATTCACTTCAACAAAAATGACGACTGCAACTTTTCGCCACCTCAATCCGGTTGCTGGCGCTCCACGGTGTGGGAAATCCATCCCATCACGCAGTTTTACGTGTGCAAGGCTAGTAGTGGGTGTACGGTCTCGTCGCCCGCCAGTGACTGGACCAATCTCGACGATATGCCATGACCTGCCTGCCGTTTGGCGACAGGAAGATGGCCATACCCGTCACGATTGTGCGGCACTTTAAAGAGCGAACACTAGTGGCCCGAGTTGATCTCATCCATTGCAACTGACCCGGCTTCGCACATGAAGTGAGGCAGCGTCCCCAAGACCGAATAGCACCGCAGTTGGGCTCCGGCGTCCGCGCCAACTGTAAGGTGGAAGAGTCGGTTCTGTTAGGCAGTATCCTACTCAACCATCTACAATGAACCGCTGTCTAAATCGAGGGGAAACAATGGGAAACCTAACTAATGTGCTCCTGCAGCTTCGAGAAGAGCGCAAGGAAATACAGGCACAGGTGAAGAAATTAGATCAAGCGATCTCAGTAATCGAGTCCTTAAACGGTTCGGCAACAATCCGAACGGCAAACGAACCAACCAGAATCATATCGGCTGCTTCACGGCGCAAAATGGTGCGGGCACAAAAGGCGAGATGGGCAAAGGCTCGGGAATCACATCCAGTACTGGTCGCGAAGACATCGGGGTCGGTTCCTGCCCATGCAAAACGCACGATGTCAGCGTCAGCCCGAAGAAAGATCGTGGCGGCACAGCGGGCTAGGTGGGCGAAGTTGAAGGCCGGGCAAAGGAGGGCTGCCTAGCCTCGTTGGCAGGAAGGGTTTCGCTGAAATGAAGTTGGCAATTGCAACACCCTTGTCACAAAGGTATTGGCTCAGTCTTAATGAGCCACTACCGTCACGGAGTCGGGCAAAACGGATCGTACCCTTGTTCACTTTGTAGGGTGCCAGTTGATTCTTCAGGGTGGCTACCACGTACTTGCCCGCCGGGTACAGAGAATAGTGCTGCTTCCAGCCCGCGAAATACAGCACTACGGGCTCCCCTCATCACAAGTGATAAAATCCACCCACTCGTGGGACCCTGACAGGCGCTTTTTCAAGCGGTGGTTGGGCATTCTCCACTTGCCGTAAATGAAATCGAAGTCGCGAGAGCCGTCTTTCACGCCCGTCGACTGTGTTGCTGTCGAGCCATCGGCAATGGGTTGCAGAACAATGCTTTTGGTACCCGAAGCCGTGGCTGTGACATCACTGGACTGTGCGGATACGGCGGTGGCGCTTGAAATTAACAACAGCGCGATGAGGCTTTTCATTGGTCCTCCGTTGGAGCAAGAGCAGTTGAGTATTCCGCACTTCTAACCTTCTCCGAATGTTTGCGGCGCACCGCAATCGCATGCCACGCAGCCACGAGTACCCACGCACAGTTGGACAGCACGATCAGACGGTCCGCCCAGC
>DATMQI010000062.1:0-145452 GCA_035567135.1 Terriglobales bacterium | reverse complement strand
ATGGTGTTTATAGAGAAATCATTGATTCCATCATGATTGAGATCCAGGTAGGCACTGCCGAGACCGATTCCGATGTGCGCAGGTGTGTAAATGATCTTGGCCTCAACTGGCTGCGCCAAAGCCAGCAGCCCCACTCCCGCTGCACTGGCCGCGAGAGCATAGTTGCTGAGTTGGTGATGGATGGAATCGGAAAGGTTGGCTATCTTGCGGGGCCTGGGGGAATGTTTCACAAGGCCTCCTTGAACTTAAAAGTTCAAACCCACGCTACGCGGGATGGATAGGCTGCCGCAATGACACGCATCACAGTTCGCTGTGATGAAATAGCGACACCCGGTTTTGGGAATTAAAAGTGCCTACCTGCCCGACTGTCACTAAAGTTGTCTCGCCGCAAGATGGCTGGCAGAACTGGGATCAAAGGAAGGTCCAGAATGTGGGGCTTGACAGAGCAAGCCTGACAGAACAGAATTCCTGAAACGTAGAGACGTCGCTTGCCACTATCCGGTATGCAAGAAAACCTGTCCGGTGGCGCGGTCACGTGACGTAGGAGTTGTTCTGTGCCGGAGAAGAAAGTTCGGTTCGACGATTTCCACTTGGATTACGCTCGTTTTCAGCTCTGCCGTTGCGGTATTCCGGTTCGGCTGGAGGGCCTTCCCCTCCAATTGCTCATGTTCCTGATCGAAAAGAGAGGGCAACTGGTGACGCGCGAGCAGATCTCCACCGAGCTGTGGAGCAGCAAAGACGTGTTCGTTGACGTCGAACAGGGAATCAACACCGCCATCCGCAAGATCCGTCGCGCCCTGGCTGACGATGCTGACCAGCCGCGTTACCTGCAGACCGTAGTCGGCCGAGGCTATCGCTTCGTCGCTCCTACCGCTGAAGAAGACCTCAGTAGCCCGAAGCCACCTGAACCGTTTATCATTTCTCCCGAAGATTTTGGACGCGCCATTATGACCGCGGCCGGGCTGGATCCAGAGAATCCCCGAGGAACCCCTGATGCTCCGGCCAAAGACCGAATAAAATCTGAGAGGTAATCGCGGCAGCGAGACGCCCCAAGCCGCGTCTCTACAAAAACCAGGCTGCCGCGGCGTAGCTGTCCGCGGATGGAGTTCGCCTCATTTTGCGAGGCGCGTCATGACGGCGGCGGTCTGGGTTGTGGGTTGCTTTGCGTTCAATTTCCGGGTGCCCTGCGTCGTCGACACACGCCTGACCACAGGTTGATGCCGGCGAATGGCTGCTTGTGGCTGAGAGGAGTGAACGACCGCAGTGTTGGTTGCGGGCCACGGGTTATACCAACTCGGATCGACTTCCTGCTGTCCATAGGCCGGGAGCGGTAATGTCGTAACCATCGCGCCAAATAGCATTGCAATGAATGCCAACACTCTGCATGCTCTCATACCTGATCGGTTCATTGAAGCACCTCAGTAATGAAATCGATTTCGACTCGCAAGGAGTAGAAATCATGGTCGTGATCTTGCACCCACTTGCAGGAAGTGTCCATGGAGAGGGTCTGAAGCCGTATGAACTGATCTGAAGAATTGAATCTGACCCGGTGAAAGGAATGATCGGCAGAGTGCGCAACGTTTTCGTTATACCTTTTGCGAAACGGTGACGAGGAGGCCGCAATCCACAATTAAGGCTTAATCTCGAATACCACGCCGACGTTCGAGGTTCCTCCCACGCTCGCAGTCCCGTAAAGATTTCCATACGCGTCGATCACGATGTTGCTGAGCGGGATGCCGCCGTCGTTACCGCCAGTGAATCGGTGCAGCACAGTTTCCTTCCAACCGCGGCTGGTGTGGGTGAGCTTAAAAACGGTTCCCCATGTTCCGAAAACAGCATCGCCTTGGGTCGTACCGTACAAATTGCCTGAAGCATCCATCGTAAGTTGAGCCCATGGTCCGGTTCCTTCATTCGGAAAGGTATAAAGCGTCGTGAAAGCCCAGCCATTTTTCGAGCGCCTGAGACTGTAAACCGTGCCTTCGCCGTTAGCACCGCCGGAGCCGGTTGCGCCAATAAGATCACCTGATTTGCTTAAGGTCAGGGCCGCTGTCGGAATCCCTCCGTCTGTCTTTCCCTGAAACTTGTGAATGGTGTTCTCAGTCCAACCGTTGTCCGATCGGCTCAACTGATAGATTGCGCCACAACACCCTCCACTCGATACCGTGCCGTAAAGATCGCCAGTACGGCCGAAGATCACACCGCTATAGGGATTGCCAGGACCTTGTGATGGGAAATTGTAGAGGATGTGCTCTTTCCAACCCTGCTTCGACAAGGTCAGCTCGAAAACAGTACCCGGACCCTGCGATCCGCCCTGTTCTGTAGTGCCATACAAATTACCGGCTTTGTCGAAGATCACATTGCTAAATGGGTAGAAGCCATCGTTGTTTCCCTGGAAGCGGTAAAGGACGGCCTCAGTCGATGGGCAGAGATGCGTTGCGCAAGCTGCGGGTTTCACTTCAAATACCACGCCACAGCCACTTGGGCACGCTGGATCGCCTCCTTGATTTGTCGTTCCGTAGAGGCTGCCATTAGGCCCAATCGTTACCGGGGCATAAGGACCGGCGCCGTCATTACCTCCCTGGAAAGCATAGAGGGTTTGAAAATTCCAGCCAGATGCCGAGCGCTTAAGCCTATAAACAGTGCCACAGCCGATGTTCTGTGGAGGGCATGCTCCTCTTCCCCCTAGGAATGCAGTGCCATAGAGGTTTCCCCTTTGATCGCTGATCAAACCAGCATATGGAAGGCCGCCATCCCTTCCGCCGGTGAAATCGTGGATGACGCGGTAGGTCCCGGATGGGCTCCCTTGCGCAGCACCTAACACCGGCATCAACAAGACCGTCAAGACGAGTACCGCCATCAACCGCGAATGAAAGATGAGAAGGGAACTCGGTGGTTTAATGCGGCCCATCATGATGTTCCACCTTTCGAGTTCTGAATCGGTTTGGCTGGAGATGTTTGATTCTCCCGAGAAAAGCGAGGTTGCTGTAGCATCCCTGAATTTTTGGTGGACCCCCTCCGGCGGAAACCAGCGCGGGCCCTTGCGAACAACTTGCGATTTCGTTTGCCTTGCCGATGTATTTCTGGTAATGTGCGCCCGTTCTTCATATCGTCAGTCAAACCGTTAGCTTGGGGGGGAACGCCATGGCTTTTTGCACAGTTTGTGGAGCTCAAACACCAGATGGTGCAACTGTTTGTCCGGCGTGCAGTCGAACGGGCGCTCCGGCTGCCGCACGACCTGTCGCGGCGGTCGGCGGCGGCCTGACAGACAATGTGGCTGGCATGCTCGCTTATGTGACTTTCATTCCGGCGATCATCTTTCTCGTGATGGAACCGTACAACAAGAGCCGCTTTGTCCGTTTCCACGCGTTTCAAAGCATCTTCCTTACCGTTGCACTGATTGCAATTTCGATCGCGCTCTCGGTTTTGTCGTTTATCCCAGTCATCGGACTGATGCTGCTTCCTGTTCACCTCTTGATTTGGCTGGGAATGTTTGCACTCTGGATCGTTCTTCTGCTCAAGGCGAATCAGGGACAAATGTGGAAGCTGCCGGTAATCGGCGACATGGCTGAGAAACAGGCCAACGCGTAGCCGACCGCAGATTTCAAGAAGCCCTTCATATACCGTGTTGGAACGGCGCACCGGTTTGTTTGCTATTTAACCATCGTTTAAAACCAGCCCCAGAATGACACGCCCATTTTGTTTTTGATTCCAGCCAAGTTTCGGGTAGTCTGTCTGATTCTGGCCGGGAGGGGAGACACGATTGCGAGTTCGGGTGTTCTATCACGATAAATGTTTTGATGGTGCCTCATCAGCTGCGCTTTTCTCCCGTTTCTTTCGCGAGCGGATTCGCAACGACGTTCAGTTCGTTTTCTCCGGCCTGTTGCACCGTGCCGGTTCTTTGTTTGACGAAAAGAATTTTGATGGCGACGAGAACGCCATCGTGGATTTCAAATATTCCAGTTCGCCAAAAATTACCTGGTGGTTCGACCACCATGAAAGCGCATTTCTGTCTCCGGCGGACGCGGCCCACTTCGAGCAGGATCAGAGCAACCGCAAATTCTACGACCCGGATTTCAAATCCTGCACCAGTTTCATCGCCACTATCGCCGAAGAACGCTTCGGCTTCAATCCCAAACCAGTAGCCGATCTGGTTCACTGGACCGACATCATTGACGGCGCGATGTATCCCGATGCGCGTACCGCAGTCGAAATGCAAGCCCCGGCGATGAAGCTCACGATGGTGATCGAATCGAATCAGACCCACGATTTCGTCCCACGGCTGATCCCGCTTCTCGCGAGCAAGCCTTTAGACGAGATCATCAAAGAGCCTTTTGTCGCGTCACTGCTGCCGCCGCTGCTGGAACGTCATCAACGATCCATGGCCATTCTCGGAGAACGAATTGAATCGAAAGATGGCACGATTTTCTTCGATGTCACCGACCACGAACTCGAAGGCTACAACAAATTCGTCCCCTACTATCTGCATCCGGAATCCATCTATAGCGTGGGTCTTAGCAAGAGCAGTTTCCGGGTAAAAGTTTCCGTGGGATCGAATCCCTGGGCGCCCTCGGAGCCAGTAGTGAACCTGGCCAAGATCTGTGAGCGCTACGGCGGCGGCGGGCACGCCCGGGTCGGCGCCATTTCTTTCGAAGTCACGCAGCAGGAAGCCGCGCGTAAAGCCGCCCGCGAAATCGTAGAAGAGTTGCGCACCGCGGTCCGCACCCAGGGACAATGAACTTGAAACTTGCCCCGCGAGATCAAGCAGGAGGTCCGAAGGATATTCTCCAGGATTCACTCCTTTGTATACCTTCGTGTTCTTTGTGGTCGGTGAACTTGGAGCGTTACCAAGAGCGTGGCGTATCGCCGTGACTTTGTCTTCCACGTCCGATCCCATCTTGCGAACCGAGCATCTGGGCCGTAAGGTCAAGGAGAAAGTTCTGGTCGAAGACGTCGCCTTCGAAGTGCAAACCGGCGAGGTGCTCGCCATCGTCGGCCCCAGCGGCTCGGGGAAGACTTCGCTGCTCAGGCTGCTGAATCGGCTCGACGAACCCACCAGCGGCACAGTCTACGTTGAAGGAATCGACTACCGGCAAACCTCGCCTCGCGAGTTGCGCCGCAAGCTGGGCTTGGTGACCCAGCGTCCTTACCTCTTTCCCGGCACGGTGGAACAGAACTTGCAGTTTGGTCCCCAACAGCGCGGAGAGTCTTTATCGCCAGACGCCATCGAGCAACTGCTTGGCCTGGTCGGCCTGAAGGGCTATGCCAATCGCAACGTCGCAAATCTCTCCGGCGGCGAAGCCCAGCGCGTCTCCCTTGCGCGCACGCTGGCGAATTCCCCTTTGGTTCTGCTCCTTGATGAGCCCACGTCCGCGCTCGACGATACATCTAAGCTAGAGGTGGAATCGTCGATTCAGAGAATAGTCCGTGACCAGAGAACGACCTGCATATTGGTTACTCATGACACCGCTCAAGCCGCTCGTCTGGCCGAGCGAGCCTTGGTGCTGGAAGCGGGACGAGTGGTGCGAGATGGCCCAGTCCGAGAGGTGTTGCATGCTTAAGTTATTCTTCAGCAATCAGCTCTATCTTGTGCTGGCGCAAGCGTTCGTCGCAGCACTCGCTGCCATGGTGGTGGTATGGCTCGCTCACCGGCGCGGCATTCATTTAGAGAAGGAAACTGTGGTCGCGATGCTGCGAGGCATCATCCAAATTACTGCCGTGGGATCGATCCTGTTACTGTTGCTGCGAGCCCCCCGTTGGACTAGCATTTTTCTCCTCGCAGGAATGATGTTCGCCGCGGGAGCAACCTCCGCGCGCCGCGCCAAAGATATGCCCCGAGCATTTCGCGTGTCCGCGTGGTCGATTGCGTTTGGCTCCGGATCGGTCATTGCATTGATGACCTGGCTCGGCGTCATTGATACCGCGATCACTTCGTTGGTCCCCGTAGGCAGCATGCTGATCACGAATGCGATGAACACAAATGGGTTGGCGCTCAACCGTTTCCGTGCGGACGTACTGGCCCACGTGGGCGAAATTGAAACCGCACTAGCTTTGGGAGCAGAGGCCACCAACAGCGTCTCGCCTTACGTGCAAGCTTCCTTTGAGGCCAGTCTGATTCCCGCCATAGACTCCATTCGCTCGCTCGGCATCGTATGGATTCCCGGCTTGATGGCCGGGATGCTGCTCTCAGGTGCTCGTCCAGTGTATGCTGCGATCTATCAATTCGTGGTCCTGGCGATGATTTTCGCGGCCTCGGGCCTCACTTCGCTGGTGAGTACATTGCTGATTCGGGACGGCATTTTTACTGCCGCGCAACAATTAAGTTTGCAGCCAGGGAGATAATGTTGTAATGAGTTCAATCGTGCATAGCAAAGTCGCACCGGCGGAGCCAAACCCGGGGGCCACCCTCCAGGTCCTGCGCGCAGTGGCCACGCTGGAAGTGACGAAGGGCATGATTGCTTTGCTGGCGGCATGCGGTGTTCTGTTGCTGATGCGCCGCGAAGATCCCTGGGACATTGCCGACGGTTTGCTCAGACTCCTTCACATCAGCCCCGATCACCATTTTGCGCAAGTATTCCTCAACTGGGCGGACTCATTAACCACCGCAAAAATATGGACGGTAGCTGCGGCCGGACTCTCTTACTCCGTTATGCGCTTCGTCGAGGCTTACGGACTCTGGTATGCCAGGGCCTGGGCAGAGTGGATTGCCCTGATTTCCGGCGCCCTGTACCTACCCTTTGAAATCTACAAAGTGGTCCACCGGCAGAGTTTGTTCCATGTGTCCGTTCTGCTGGTTAATCTAGCCATCGTGTTTTATATGGCCTATTTGCTGAAGACCGGGCAAAGCATCCACCACGTCCGCCAGCCAGGTTGCAAGATGACGTAGCGGTGGACGCCTCCTCCGCCCTAGCCGGGGCTCACCACGATTGTCGGTGTAGCGAGAGCCCCGCCAATGAGGTTCGCGTGAAGGGCACGGCTTCAGCCGCACTGGAAGAGCACAAATTTGATTCAGGCCCGGCAGGGAGGTCCTGTGCAATCGACAGATGATGAAACGAAGTAGCGGGCGGAAGGCATTGCGACCGTTCTGAGGTAAAACGATGCAAAAGCTTGCATAAAAACTCATCCCTTCCCTGAAACTCCCCCGCAAAGAGCAGTCTCACAAGCATTTGACGGACGCGCTGCGGCACTCCAATTGCATTGAGCCTTGCTTGCGGGTGCGCTCAGGTCTTGCGATGTCGCTTGCCATGCAGTCGCAATTCGAGGTAGGAAATGACCACTAAAGAAAGCTTCTGGATGGCCTGTGATTCCATCGAACAGCTACGAGCGGAATACGGACCCTTTCAGACTCGCGCCGAAGCCGAAGCGGAAGCCCGCAAGCTCGGATTTGGCTTTTTGCTGCGCTACGAGCACATCATCGACGCCAACGAAAACATCCAGGAAGTGCGTTGTATTTTCATCGAGTTGCCCAGCGCTCATCGGACGCCAACCGGTCCGGTGATCCGCAAGCTTCACACCCGCTGCGCCACCTGCGGCGAAACCGCCATTCACGAGGAACACTGGCAGGCTGAAGTCTGGGCCGATATCCATGAATTCGAGCACGTTCGCCATCGTGTCCGCCTGTTTGAGCAATCTCGTCGCGAAGGCCTCAAAGAAATTGGCGATTGGCGCGACCAATGTGCCTGATCTTGATTCCGGCTCTGCAAAACTAAACGATTTTCTGCTAGTCTGTTCCCCGTAAGTCCGGCCCGAACCCGGGCCTCCTCCGAGAAATCTATGATCTTGGTGATTTCGCTGTTTCTGGCGCTGATTCCTCTCCTCGGCATCGTTTACATTGTTGTATTTGGTTCTCTCACCACGGTGGATGGCCTGTTCATGTCCCTCATCCTGCTTTCCATCTCGGGCATTCTTGGCTTGAACGTCTTGATCGAGTTGCGCAAAGGGAAGGCCGCATTTTCGCCGAAGCGGAGTATCCTGCCCACGCGGTCGGCTGGCCCGGTCTCCGACGGATCCCGGATTAAAACCCGTGGATTAGTCAAAGAGGTCGTGTTCTTCGAGTCCAACGTGGGGCAGCCCAATAAGTCCATTGTCACCCTTGCCGACGGTGGCGGTTCTTCCCAAACCCTGGCGCTGGAAGGAGACATGCGCAACGCCCTGCCCGTTGGCCAGACTCTCGAGATTACCTTGCGCAAAGAAGCAGGAAAAAACGTCCTGGTAGACGTCAACAATGCCTGATATTTGAGCCTTGCCCAAAATCGTCGGCGGCCTGCCGGTGATTACGAACGTAACCCACGACCACACTTCCACCTCGCTCCCGTTGCGATTCCTATGGAGAATTATCAGTGTCGGGAATCGCCGGGCGAAGTCCGTCCGATGCGGAGGGGGAATGCAGACGAAAGAGGAACAGGCCGCGCCGCCGCCCACGATGTTGGCGCGCGCGGAACAGATCCAGCGCGAGATTCACCAACTCTCGGGACGCGACTTCCAGTTGTGGTCAATCGTAGTCATGGTTGTCCTCGTGCTTACCGCGGGCATGCTGGCGCTGGTCCTGCCGAACGTCATCTGGGCGCAACGCGTCATCCGCGTCGAACACGCATACTTGCCGCAACTTTTCTTCGGATTGATCTCGCTGATTCTGCTCTTCAATATCTATCTGGTCGGACAAAAAATCACTCTGAACAACACCCGCCGCTCCCTGATCAGCGAATTGGTGCTGAACGAGCGGTTGGAAAGCCTCTCTCTCATTGACCCCTTAACCCAATTGATGAACCGGCGGGCGATGAACGAGCTGATTCCGAGGGAAGTGGCACGTGCTAATCGTTTGTCGAGTAATCTGACTTTCCTCACCATCGACCTCGACGGCTTCCGCGCCATCAATTCGAAGTTTGGCAACATTGAGGGCAACCTGCTGCTTAGGGATTTTGCCCGAATGCTCACCACCAGTTTCCGAGGCGGAGACATCGTCTTCCGGCAAGGCGGGGACGAATTTCTGGTTGTCATGCCGGATACCAGCGAGGAAGAATCCGATTCTCCGATCCGGCGTCTGCAGCGTGCGCTGGAGCAATGGAATCTCAGTAGCGGTAAGAGCTATCAACTCTCGTTCAGTTGGGGTCTGGCAGCCTACGTGACCGGCAGTGAGGTTGAAGACGTACTGCGAGCAGTCGACCGCCAGCTCTACCAGAAAAAACATAACCTCGTTCCGGTTTTCTAAGCTCCAATTCAGCCTTTGCACGTAGGGTGAAAGACAACGAAACGTTCGGTCGCGCCACTAGTTTTTCTTACCTGCGCTCAGAGAAAGCTCTTGACTGTCCCAACCAGAGGATGACACTCTACGCGTTCTGCCTGCATTGGTTTCAAGTCGATCGATTGACCATCTGAAACTCTATCCCCGGGGAGCAGCCGTGATGCGTGAATTGTTTCTTCCTCTTATCGTTGTATTGCTTGCTGTCACGATGCTTATCCCGATCTCCGATGCCCAGGAGTCGGCTGAACAAAAGAATATGGTTCTTGTCGGCCATAACGACCTCAATAGCCACGGTGACGGGGGGGAAGGGCTAGTAATCCAGCAGCGCTCAGATGGCCGCCGCATCCTCTATATTGCGCATGAGGGAGAAAAGACTTGCTTGAGTATCGTCGATGTGACGCATCCTGAGGCTCCCGTAGTGCTGAATCAACTTCCATCTCCGGCGCCGGAGGTCACGCGTTGTAATTCTCTTGGCCTGTCGGGAAACGTTTTGGCTGTGGCCGATCAGACGATGAAGCCTGGCCAATCCCCGGCGGGGATGTGGGTGCTTGATGTTTCGGATCTCGCACGCATCCAGAAGGCGCGGAGCATGCAGGATCTCGCGCTTTCGTTCTTTGACACTTCGGGGCCGAACTCACGCGGCGTGCATTGGTTGTGGTTTGTCGATGGAGAGTTTGCTCATCTTTCGAGTGGGACTGGAGATTCCAATCCTTCGAATCCAAAAGACGATCAGTTCTATCTTGTCGTGGACCTTCGTGATCCCCAGCATCCACACGAGGTGGGCCGATGGTGGCTTCCGGGAACGCAGAAGAACGATGGCTGTCTCCCGGACTGCTTACCGAAGCGGCATTCCATTGATGATGGTTATCGGGCCCACAATATGCAGGTCTACCCGGACCGACCAGACCGTGCCTACATGGGTTATATGGATGGCGGGCAGATCATCCTGGACATCGCTGGACTGGCTGAGGTGCGAGCGGGACGCGCCAAGAGCTTTTCCCCACGACTTGTCAGCCGGCTCCAGTTCTCCCCGCCTTATCCGGCATGGACTCACACCGTGCAGCCACTGTTCGGGCGTGGTCTCGCAACCGTGTCTGATGAGGCGGTGAAAGATAAATGCGGGGATGCGCCAAAGTTGGTTTGGCTGGTGGACATCCGCGAGGAAACAAACCCTGTCATCATCGGGACGGCGCCCCTTCCGGAGAATGCCGGTGATTTTTGCGCTCGAGGCGGCAGGTTCGGCGCTCATAATCTGCATCCGAACTTGCCCACGTCCACATCTGCACAGCTTAAGAACACGTTCGTGGGGAGTTTCTTCAATGCGGGGGTTCGAATCTATCGCCTGATGGATGTGCCGGTTCCGAACGCTCCACCGCGAATTAGGGAAATTGGCTTCTTTGTACCGCCAGCTCCGTCCGGCAATCCGACTCACACCATCCAGATCAACCACGCAATTGTCGATGAGAAGGGGCTGATATACGCGACCGACCGCATAAGCGGAGGCATTTATATTTTGAAATACACGGGGTCAGACCCACTCGACTAGACGTTTCAAATTGATAGGCGCGAGATTCCTCGCTCCGCTGGAGAAAGCGCAGGGCTTCGGAATGACGTCTTAAAATAACAGCCGAACTCACTGCTATCATGGCGGTTCGAGCTTTGTCTGCCGCACCATCCACGGTATGCTGCGATGCCCAAATAGCTGCACGTTCAGGAGCCAGAATGAGCGATGAAGTGAAGATGGCGTCCACGGCTCAGTTGGTGGATGTCGCGGAACTGATCGATCAACAATCGGTCGGTCGCTTTCAAATCGGTGTGCTCCTGCTGTGCGCTTCGGCCATGCTTGTCGATGGCTTCGATACCCAGACGATTGGCTACGTCGCGCCAGCTTTGAGTGCAGCGTTGGCGGTCAAGCCTGCCGCTCTTGGGATGGTCTTCGCTGCTGGGGGTTTGGGCGCAATCCTGGGTGGTCTGGGGCTGTCGGCGTATGCCGATCGTGTAGGCCGCAAGCCGATCATTGTCGGATCTATGCTTTTCTTTGCAGTTTGCACCCTGCTGATATCCACGGCGAACACAGTTCCCCAATTGATGTGGATGCGGTTTGCGATTGGGCTGGGCCTGGGGGGCGTCGTTCCCAACGCGCTTGCTCTCAGTGCGGAGTTCATGCCGAAAAAATTCAGGGTCACGTTGGTATTGCTGACTTGGTTGGGATTCTCCATTGGCTCGGGAGTAGCCGGCCCGGTTACCGCTTACATACTCCTGGCGCACAGTTGGCGGGCGGTTTTCTTGTTCGCAGGCATCCTGCCGGTCATACTTGCGCCGCTATTAATCTGGAGATTGCCGGAATCGGTGCACGGCCTGACGCAGCGTGGTGCGGATCGCGGCCGCATCGCCACGACGCTTGCCCAGATGAACCCCCACTTAGTCTTCTCAGTGGATGCGCGCTTTATCAACTCCGAGAAGAAGGAAAAAGGCTTTCCGGTGGTGCTGCTATTTCGTGAGGGGCGTGCTCGCATTACCCTATTGCTTTGGGTCATGTTCTTCATGAATCTTCTGGCGCTGTTCTTCCTGAACAGTTGGTTGCCGACGGTTCTACACAAGGCCGGATTGCCTCAGCATCTTGCGATCGTCATTGCCGCGCTTTTGCATTTCGGCGGCATTGCGGGCGGGCTTGCGATCGCCCCACTTTGCGACAGGTTCAATCCTTATGTGGTTCTCGCTTTCGCATACATTCTGAGCGGAACCTTCATCGCCGGCATCGGCGTATCGAGGAACGTCGCGTTGTTTGCCATGGCGACAACTTTCTTCGCCGGCTTCTTCACCTTTGGCGCGCAGAACACCGCCAATGCCATCGCTGCCACTCGCTATCCCACGGCAATGCGCTCCAGTGGAATCGGCTGGGCACTCGGTATCGGAAGAATTGGCCAAATCGTAGGCCCGTTGATCGGCGGATTTTTGTTATCGCTGCAGTGGGGGACCACTCAGATTCTCTATGTGATTGCTGTGCCTTCGGTGGTTGCCGCGACTGCCGCTTTTTTCTTAAGCGGTGCGTCTGAGCATCCGGAGTTACGCGCCGGGATGGTGGTAAAGTGATATCGAAATCTCAATCCCCTCACGCAATGAGTAATGGCGAGAGGGACGCTGACGACCGGCGAATCACTAGAATTTCCACTCAAGAACTGCAACGTCGGTGGAAGCTGGTGCGAGATTACATGAAAGAGCGTGGACTCGAGGCGCTGATCGTTCAAACCGAGAGAGACTTCACCGGGGGATATGTCAGGTGGTTCACCGACATCCCCGCGTACTATCCTCGAACAGTTATTTTTCATGTCTCAGACTTGATGACTATCGTCGAGCACGGCGCGGCCGGTCGGCGGCGAAGCTTGGACGGCAAAGATGGAGAGAACCCCGGGGTAGGCGAGATCTTCACCACCTCGGCATTTCCTTCCGTGAACTACACCCAGACATATGACGCGGAAGCCGTCTCTGATGTCCTACGTCGAAGGGGATATCGCAAGATAGGTTTGGTTGGAGCCGCAGGAATGCGGCACGGATTTGTTGTCTGTCTCGAAGAGACTCAGTCTGGGGCTGAGATCTCTAATGAAACCGACTTCATCGATCGCGTCAAAGCTGTTAAGAGTCCCGAAGAGATTGCTCTGATCAAGCAGGCAGCGCAGATGCAGGACATGGTCTTCAGCAGAGTGCTCTCGCACATCAAACCTGGTATGCGCGACATCGAGGTGACTGCGCTTGCGCAATACGAAGGCCAGCTTCTGGGAAGCGAGCAGGGAATTTTTCTCGGTATGTCCGCAAAACTTGGGCAGCCTGCATTTTTCGCTCAAAGACACTTTCAGGGACGGACCCTCCGACCTGGCGACCACATGTCGCTGCTGATCGAGAACAACGGTCCCAGCGGGTTTTATCCGGAAATCAGTAGAACCATCGTCCTGGGAAAGGCGTCGCAAGAACTGCTCGACGGATTCGAGATCGTCAAAGAAGCCCAGGCTCACACTCTGAGGAAATTCAAGCCCGGGGCATCGTGCAGGGAAATATTTCTAGCTCACAACGAATTCATGAAGCAGAAGGGTGTGCCTCCTGAATCGCGGGTCTATTCCCATTCGCAGGGATATGACTTGATCGAACGCCCGCTGATCAGAGATGACGAGACCATGAATCTTGAAAGGGGCATGAACATGTCGGTTCATCCCGCCTACGCGACAAGCTCCATGTTCGCGCATATTTGCGATAACTACATCATCGAAGAAAACGGCGTTAGCGAATGCCTCCACAAGACGCCGAAACAGATCTTCGAGCTGTAGCGAAACCGTTTCGTCCAATCCATACACTTGTCATTCCTATCCATAACAAACTTGTCATCCCGAGCGAAGCGAGGGATCTAGATGTTTGCTCGCGGCGACGATAAGGCAAGAACCAAGATCACTCGCTTCGCCCGGGAGCCAATTGTGTTTTTGGTGCGCGCTATTCTTGCGATTTAGAAGATCAACTTCAAACCAAATTGGATGGCGCGGTTGCTGCCTGATCCGACGACCGGGTTGCCGCCTGCCTGATCGGGCGTGGCGCAGCCACAGCCGAAGATGCTGGTGGATGAAGGATCGTCAAAGGCACCGGGACCATAGCCACTGGTGCCGCCATAGGGATTAGCGAAGCTGGGATGGTTGAGGACGTTGAAGAACTCGGCCCGGAATTGAGCCGTGAGGCGCTCACGAAATCTCCAGTCCTTGGTCACTGACAGGTCCAGGTCGCGGAACCCGGAGTCCCGGAACATATTGCGTCGCATGGTGCCGAACGATCCCAGAGCGGGAGGAATCATGATCGAATTCTTCTGCGCATAGCAGCCAAAACTTCCGAGCGACGTGCTGGTTGGGCCGTTGGGGTTTCCTCCGTCCAGAGCCAGTGCCTTCGCCGCGCACGTCGGATTGCTGTTCGAACTGAAATAAGGAATCGGGTTCGGCCCGGACGTAAAATCGGAGGGGTTCCCGAAGAAGTCCCAGCGGCCAGCGTTCTCGTTGGTCCCGTCGATGTTATCGACCGTATCGTTCACGGTCCAGGGTTGTGCGGATTGCAGAGTTACGACGGAGTTGAGTTGCCAGCCTTCCAGCATCTGAGCGAACGATTTCCTGCCGGGAATGGCATACGTCAACGAGAGCGTGAAGCGATGCCGGATGTCGTAGTCGCTGCTGGCATACTCCAATTGCGGACGCGTGCTGTCTTGCGGGAGAAATTGATTCTGATTGGTGGAGGAATCGTCGAGGGCATGGGAATAGGTATAGCCCAGAAGGAAGGACACCCCGTGAGAGAGTCTCTGGGTTAGTGTTGCTTGCAGTCCGCTGTAGTTCGACCGGTACTGGTTCGACATCATGTTGATAAATCCAAGGTAGGGAAACTGCGCTGTGTACGGTCCGGGATTGGCGGTTGCGCTTCCCAGCACTGGAGTCCCCTGGTTGATGTCCCGGATGCCGATCAAATTTGAGCTGTGATTGCCGACGTAAGCAAGGTCAAGGGCGAGATCTTTGGTGAAGGTGTGCTGCACTCCGACGGCCCAGGTGGCGATGTAAGGCGTGCGGAAATTCCGGTCAATCCCAAGAAGGTTGCAAGGCGCGGGGTCTGAGCCGACACCATCGCCGCACTGGATCGGAGCCACCGGGAAAATAGGAGTTCCTCCCACCGCTGAGTTGTTCCAGTTGAGGTTGGGAATTACCACTGAACTGACAGCGATGGTGCCAGACGCGGGAGTCGTGACACCATTTACGACAATGGGTGCGCCGGTGGGAATCGTCGCCAGACCGATCGTTGTCGCGTTCTGAACATTCTCTTGAACCAGCAACGTTTCCATGGAAATTGTGTCGTACACAATACCGCCCCCGGCGCGGACCACGGTCGTCCCTTTGCCGGTTACGTCCCAAGCCAGGCCGAAACGCGGCGCGAATTGAGTGTGATCCGGGTTGTAGGGAGAGCTGATTTGCTTGCCCACCTGCACCAGTCCTCCGAGCTGGGGATCGAAGTTGCCGAGTAGGTTGTGATCTTCGCGGATCGGTGTCTCGTACTCGTAGCGCAATCCGAGATTCAAGGTCAAATTCGGTGTGACACGCCAGTCGTCTTGAATAAAACCTGCGTACAGCCACTGGGTCTCGTGCCGTTGAGGATTCCCATAGGTGATTTTCCCAAACGTCGGGGTGCCGGCCAGAAAGTCTTCCAAGTTCGAAGAACCGGGGAAGGCGACGTTGCCGTTGAAGAAAATCTGCCCTTTGCTTCCGCGAAACGAGCCTTCGTTGACGCTGCCGTGACGGATTTCGGCACCGAACTTGAAGGCGTGCTTGCCTCGCAAATAGGAGACGTAGTCGCTCGCCTGATATACACTGTCGGGCCCTTGAAACTTTGGCCAATTGACGCCGCCGCCTAGCGAGTTAAATGGGGCAACGTTGACCTGTGGCATTCCCAATCGCAAAGGATCGGTCACACCGGTGTTGAGGCCGTAAGCAGTCGCAGGCACAGTGTGGTCTTGAGCCAGATTGGCCTTGTTATCGTAGAGGTAGCCAAACCTGGCTTCGTTGACCCACTGCGAACTCGGAGTCCAAGTCCAGTTACCTCCACCCGTGATTGGCTTCTGGCTTTGCGTGGACAACCATTGTGGCTGGAGGAAGGGCTGGTCCTGAGCAATCTCGAAGTCGCGGCCCCAAAAAACCATACCGTTTAAAGTATGGCGCTCGTTGATGTGGTAATCGATCTTTCCAAGGACGCTGTCAGAGCTGTTCGTGTTCGGAAAACCAATGGTGACGCTTGCGGATTGCCCGGCGTTGGCGGGATACAAAGGTAACAGGCCCAGGCTCTGCTGGCTCAGCGTGGTGATACCGTGCGCTGCGAGATCAGCCTTCGCATCCGGTATGCTGACACTCGGATCTCCCACGGACGCGGTTGTCGGAACGGTCACGACGAACGAGTTTCCCACCGTGTAGCGTTGCCCCTCGTATCCTACGAAGTAGAAGAGTTTGTCTTTGATGATTGGTCCGCCCCCCGTAGCACCGAACTGTTGAAAATCCAGTGGAGTCTTGGCCTGGGGCGCGGGATTGAAGTAGTTGCGCGCATCGAAGGAGTCGCTGCGGCCGAAGGCGTAGGCGGTGCCATGGATGTGATTGGTGCCCGATTTCAATCCTACCGTAACCGTGACTCCTGGCTTCCATCCGTATTCGGCTTTCGGATTCATCTGGGTGTTGAATTCTTGAATGGCATCGATCGGGATGACCGTGACCGCATCTCCTGTCAATCCGGGTGCATTGATGACGCTCAATGCAGAGAAGGGCTCGTCGTTAGTCATGCCGTCCACCAGGTAGGCGTTGGACTCGGGACGAATTCCGTTAGCGCTCTGGTCCCATCCTCCACCGCCTGGATAAATCATCACGCCCGGGCGCAGTGTAAGGAGCTTTTGGTAGTCGCGGCCGTTCAAGGGCAGATCATTGATGGTCTTGTTATCGATGGTTCCGCCCAGAATGGCGCTGGTAGTATCTACCAGCGGGACCTCTTCCATCACCTGCACTACCTCTGAAATCTGGCCAGCCGGAAGAGCGAGGTCGATACGAACGTCATTGCCGACCTCCAATCCGATATTCAAGCGCTCGATCGCTTTGAAGCCTCTGGATTCGGCGCGGACCTTATAGGTGCCCGGAAGCAGGTTCGGAGCAAAGTATTGGCCGGCTTCATCCGTGGTCACGGTTCGGGTGATGCCTCTTTGCAGATCGGTGATGGTCACCGTGGCACCCACAACGGCTGCTCCGGTTTGGTCTGTGACGCTTCCCAGGATCCGCCCCGCATTGCCTTGGGCGAACAGCGGCAGAGACAGCAGTAAGACGACGAGGCTAGTGCCGAGCACCTGAATCGCGTTCGTTATGCTGACGCGAACAGAGCGGTTGACCGCTGTCGTGATTGACTTCATACTGCCTCCAGTCTGAGATGGAACCATCTGTGACCGATATATGAACTTGTTCACAATTCCAACGAGTTGAACTCTATATGGGGAGTAATGTCAAGCATTTTCGCACATGCCTCTCACCCAACCACCGGGGAATGTGTTGTGAACCAGCGGATATAAGAGGGGCCACGGTGATATCGGGACCAGTGTCGGAATGGCACGAAATCGATCCACTCGCCGGATTGCCGCTGAAGGTGGTACAACTTTCTGGAACCTCGGGCGCGAGATCACCAATGCAAGACCGATTTGAGAAAGTAACTCGATGACAAGCTTGCTCAGTGTTCTGGCAATCCCGCCAGACATTGCTTCGTACTACGATTCCCGTCTTCGGACCGCGTTTCCACAGTTGACTATCAATCTGGTCGACCATCACAGCAAGGTCGGTCCCTACATCGGCAGCGCAGATATTCTGATGACTTTCGGTCCGATGATTAACGATCAGGTGGTGCGCGAGGCCACTAACCTCAAGTGGATCCAGGCACTGGGGACCGGTGTTGATAACCTTGTCGATTTGCCATCGCTACGCAGCGACGTCATGGTCACGAATCTTCAGGGTATCCATGGGGCCCCGATGTCCGAAGCGGCAATTATGGCGATGCTGGCGTTGAGCCGCGACCTTCCTCGAGTGGTTCGAAACCAGGATCGTCATCTTTGGGAACGCTGGCCCGCCAGTCTTCTCGAAGGAAAGAAACTGGGAATCCTCGGAATTGGAGTCATTGCCGAGGCGCTGGCTCCAAAGTGCAAGGCGCTGGGGATGACTGTCGTCGGAATCACTTCCACTAAACGAACGGTTACCGGTTTTGATAGAGTTTTTGGACGAGACGAGTTGCTTATCGCGGTTCGCGATGTCGACTATCTGGTTGCGCTCACCGCGTATTCGCCTGCAACGCACCACATCGTGAACGCCGCGGTACTCTCCGCCATGAAACCGGGCGGCTATTTCATCAACCTGGCGCGCGGCGGCATCGTCGACGAAGAGGCTTTGATCAAGGCACTGGAAAGCCGGTCGATTGCAGGCGCAGCCCTGGATGTGTTCAACCACGAGCCTCTTCCCGATGATCACCCGTTTTGGACCATGAAGAATGTCATTGTCACTCCTCATCTCGGCGGCTTCTACGACGGATATGCCGATCGCGCACTGCCGGTGGTCGAAGAAAATATCCGCAGATTTCTGGCGGGTGACACGATGAACATGATCAATGTCGTGCGACGCTGAACGGTTGGGACAGTTGGGAAGGATGGAGGACCTAGAGCATGGCCGGTAATGGCAGTTTTGCTGGAGACGTGTATCACGAGAGCAATGCCGGCACGTCGCGGCGGGATTTTCTGAAGGCGGTCGCTGTAGTCGGAGCTAGCACCGCGTTATCAAACAGATTGATGGCGCAAACCTCGTTGCCCACCGCCCGCCCCAAACCGAGCCGCGTTGATGTTCATCACCACATTCTCCCCCCGCCTTACATGTTGCGCGCACGCGACCGGATTCTCGCGATTTCCGATCGAGACCACTCTGCGCTATTGAATTGGACGCCGGCAAGAGCCATTGAAGAGATGGACAAAAGCGGTATCGCTACCGCCATGACCTCGCTCGGGCTGCCAGGTGTCTGGTTTGAGGGAGCAAAAGAGGCGCGGAATCTCGCGCGAGCCTGCAATGAATACGCGGCGCAGATGGTCAAGGATTATCCAGGACGATTCGGCTTCTTTGCCGCGCTGCCGTTGCCTGATCAAGAAGGTAGTCTGCGCGAAATAGGTCACGCACTCGACGTGCTCAAGGCCGACGGAGTGGGGTTGGTGAGTAGTTATGACAATAAATGGCCCGGTGACGACGCCTTTGCCCCGGTGTTCGAGGAACTGAACCGCCGCAAGACCGTTGTTTTCATTCATCCCGCCGTGCCCGGCTGCTGTGGCCAACTGATGCCTGGCATTCCCGCGTCGACAATCGAATTTCTGTTTGACACGACACGCGCCATCACCAGCCTTCTCGTGAGCGGAACATTTTCGCGGTTTCCGGAAATTCGCTTTATCTTCTGCCACGCCGGGGGAACTATGCCAATGCTGGCTGCCCGCACCAACGCGTTTGTGCAACGCCACAAAGAAATTGCCGACCGGGTACCCAACGGAGTCTCTTACGAACTGAAAAAGCTTTATTACGACATTGCGAACTCGACTAACCCTTCGTCGATGGCCGCATTGATGAACCTGGTTCCGGCCTCGCAGATGCTATTCGGAAGCGATTTTCCGTATGTACCGGCTGCCGTGACGGCCAATGGCTTAGATCATTTCGGCCTCTCCGCAAGCGATCTGCAGGCGGTGAACCGCGAGAACGCGGCGCGATTATTTCCTCGGCTGAGCTTGACAACGATCCCCACAGGAATACACTGAACGACTCAGAAAGTGTACATGTTCATTTTTCGTACAAATTCTTAAAAGGAGCGCCATGAATCTCAGGGGCACTTCAGCTCGAATGGTTGCTGGTCTTATGCTCGCGGTTACTGTAGCAGTCGCCGCAGGCGCGCAAGCGACTTCAACGCACTCCGATCCCCCCGGCTACCACTTGTTAAAAACCATTGCTGTTGGTGGGACGGAAGGCTGGGACTACGTCACCATGGATAGCGACGCTCGGCATCTTTACATCGGGCGGGACGATCACATTGATGTGGTGGACGTCGACTCTGGAACCGTCGCCGGCAAGATTACCGGTCTGTCGCACACTCATGGCATCGTGCTCGCGCCCGACCTTGGCCGCGGATTCACCTCCGACGGGGAAGCGAACATCTCCACGATCGTGGATCTGAAAACCCTGAAGAAAATCGGTACGGTAAAGACCGGAAAAGATCCTGACTCGTTTGTTTACGACGATGTCACAAAGCGCGTTTTCATTATGAATAGCGCTGGAAGCGATGTGACCGCGATCAACGCTGCGGATGGAACGGTCGCTGGTACCGTTGCTCTTGACGGTCAACCGGAAGCTGCAGTGACCGATGGCAAGGGCAAAATCTTCGTCAACATTACGGATAAAAATCAGATTCTCGAGTTCGACGCGCGGACGCTCGAAATACTGCATCGCTGGCCGCTTGCTCCGGGTGAGGGCCCGTCTGGGCTGGCAATCGACCGGAAGAATCGCCGTCTCTTTTCGGTTTGCGATAACTTGATGATGGTGGTCATGGATGCAGACACGGGCAAAGTGATCGCGACACCGGCCGTCGGCGCAGGCACGGATGCCAGCCTCTTCGACCCTGACACCGGCGATGCCTTCGCTTCAGCGGGTGGTTCGGCAACGCTCACCGTTATTCACGAAGACTCACCCGATCAATTCCGTGTGGTGGACAGTGTTCCTACACAATCGGGTGCGCGGACGATGACTCTCGATACGAAAACTCACAATGTTCTTCTTGTTACCGCAAGGCACGGCCACGGCGCGACGCACTCACTGGTCCTGCCGAATACGTTCGTAGTGTTGGTCGTTGGCAAGTGATCAAGAATACCAAGACGAGTTGAATGGGAATCAGGAGGCGGCCATTCTAATTCTTGGACGCGCTTTTCCCGCGGAATTCTTCCGGCTGTTACTTGCAGACTCCCATCGGTTGTTGCGCGACTTCAGGGCGGGTTGAAGTCCTTGGAGTTGCAGTTCGAGCAACCGTTTCAACTCGGCTAACCCCTCCTCTGGGTCTGGGCTCAAGCTGGCAATCCACCAGCGAATCGCCCCCGATGAGATGAAGAAAATCTGACGGGCGACAATCGCCGCTTTTTCTTTGGATGCGATGCGCCGTTGTTGTTGAGCGGTCCCTACGGCCTTTTCGATTCCGGCGATCAGACGTCCGCGAATTTCCTGGAACGCGGCTGCCTGCTTCCCCTCGGAGTAAAATGTCAGTTCCTTGAGCAGGATGCGCGAGAGCGCAGGGTGCTTGCTAAAATATTCGTAATGGGGCTTGTAAATATCCATCAACTGGTCGAGCAGGGAGTGATGTGATTCCGCCGCCCTCAGGGCTTCATCGGTCACGGCGGCAAGTTCCTCGTTGAAGATGAGAAAAACCAAGTCGCGTTTATCCTGGGCATAATTGAAAAGGGTTCCAAGGCCGACGTGGGCACGTCTGGCGATCTGGCGAAGGGTCGCAGAATCGTATCCGCGCTTGGAGAAAAGTTCACGCGCAGCCTCTCGAATGCGCTGACGTTTCTCCAGTTTGTTCTGCTCCCGCAGTCCAAGCTCGGCAGGCAGAAGGTCCGTATCGTTCATCTTGCTGTGGTCTCGCATGCGATCACCATGATACCTGTTTTGCCTTGCCTTGCATGATCAGAACTGAGACTCTATCTTCAACCCTTGACAATCTAACTGAACATGTTCCAAAGTGTACGTGTTCACGTATTCTTGCTTTTTTGGTTCTAACGCGAAAAAAGCCGCCCTCCCCCGGCGTTCTAAGCCCGACTTGATGGTTGAATGTCGGAGCCCGCATGGAGTGGATAAGCACTCGGATCTGCCGTAAACAGCTCATAACGAGCAGGAGAATGGATGACGCAGAACCGGCGTGTCGCCCTGATTACCGGCGCTGCCACTGGAATCGGGCGGGCCACCGCAGTAGCCTTGGCTGAAGCGGGTTTTGACGTGGTCATCAATTACAGCCGAAGCGAATCTGCAGCCCGAGAGACTGCCAAGCTTGCACAGGACAAAGGCGCAAAGACTCTGCTGTACCGCGCCGATGTCAGCGACGATCCGCTGGTGCGAAAAATGCTCGCGGCAGTTGAGGAGGAATTTGGCCGGCTCGACGCAGTGGTAAATAACGCCGGCACCACTACTGAAGTTAAGCCGCAAGACTTCGACTCGCTGACAGCTGAGGAATGGGACCGCGTTTTCGCGGTGAATGTACGGGGAGTTTTTCAGGTCACGCGTGCCGCCGTACCCATGCTGAAGAAGGCCGGGGGAAGCATCGTCAATACTGCAAGCATCGTAGGGCTGCGCCCAGGCCCACAGCCTTTGCCCTATGCCGCGAGCAAAGCTGCGGTCGTGAGTCTTACCAAACTTTTGGCGCTCAACCTAGGCCCGGAGATTCGTGTCAACGCGGTTGCCCCCGGCTGGATGGAGGGTGACTGGATGGCGCGAATGCTCAAGGATAGATACGACGACCTGATGTCTCGTCGCGCCAAGAACACTCCGCTGCGGCGGTGTGTGACTGCGGAAGATGTTGCGGAGGTGATTGTGAACCTGATAACCAGCAATCGTCTGGTGAACGGGGAAGTGGTGGTGGTCGACGGCGGTTACGCGGCAACTACTTAGGAAGGTGAAGGCGAATGTTGGAGGGCGTAGTTCGGTTTCCGCCTGAATTTGCTTGCCGGTATCGCGCGCGCGGTTACTGGATGGACAAATCGTTGGCGGAAGAATTTAAGGTCGTGTTCGAACGTAACGCGGATCGCGTAGCGCTGATCGATCGTGAGCGATCCGTTACGTATGCGGAACTCGATCGCCTTTCCGACAACCTGGCTTTGAATCTTCTGGATCTCGGGCTTGAAAGCCTGGACCGAGTTGTGGTGCAACTGCCGAACGTGGCCGAGTTTGTGGTTCTTTACTTCGCCTTGCAGAAGATTGGTTGCATCCCGATTGCGGCTCTGGCGAGCCATCGTTACGCAGAGATCAGACAGTTCGTCGAGCTTTCCGGCGCCACGGCCTGCGTGATTCCTGATTACCAGCGTGATTTTGATTACGCTCAAATGGTCAATCGTATCCGCGCGGGAGTCCCGACGTTGAAGCACGCGATCATTCTCGGTGCTGCACGCCAAGGGTTCAGTTCACTCTTCGAATTGATTGCCAAGCCCTCGGCGTTGCCGCCTTCCCGGTTGTCCGAGATACATATCGATCCAACCGACCCTGCCGTCTTTCAGCTCTCCGGCGGCACTACCGGAATCCCCAAGCTGATTCCCCGCACCCATAACGACTACGCATACAATTCGAAGGCCGCTGCGAGCGTTTGCGGCATCAATGATGACTCAGTCATTCTGGTCGTACTGCCGATCGCGCATAACCTGCCTCTGGCTTGTCCCGGTATTCAGGGCTGTTTGTTTCATGGGGGCAAAGTTGTTATCAGCGCCAGCACCCGGCCGGAGGACATGTGTGCTCTGATTGAAAAACATCGCGTCACCCATCTAAAGGTGGTTCCTGCCCTCCTGATTCGTTTGCTGAATGATCCCGCAATGAACGACTACGACCTGTCTTCGTTAAAGGTCATCCAAAGTGGCGGACAATGTCTGCAGCGCGAGACGCGGTTGCTGGCCAATAAGCTCATTCCGAATGCTTTCGTCCAAGAGAATTTCGGCATGTCGGAAGGGTTGTTAATGTTTGTCGGTCTCAATGACCCCGAGGATGTATGCCTGGAAACGGTCGGACGCCCAATTTCTCCGGACGATGAAGTCCGCATTCTCGACGATGATGGTAATGAGGTACCGGCGGGTGAAGTTGGCGAACTCTGTTGCCGCGGGCCGTACACCCTTCGCGGGTACTTTGGCGTGCCCGAATACAACGCCCGGGTTTTCACCCCTGACGGCTTTTACCGATCTGGAGATCTGATGCGTCAGCATGCTTCCGGCAACTACATCGTCGAGGGTCGAAAAAAGGACTTGATCAACCGAGGCGGGGAAAAAATCAGCGCTGAAGAGATCGAGAACCTCATCCTATCGCACCCCTCGGTAAAGAATGTGGCCTGCATTGCCGTGCCAGATCCAGACCTCGGTGAGCGCATGTGCGCCTGTGTCTTGCTGCGTGACGGAGCAGACTTGAGCTTTGATGAATTAAAAAGATTTTTGATGGGAAGGGACATCGCGAAATATAAGCTTCCCGAGCGACTGGAAGTTTTGCCCGACTTACCACTCTCAACGTTTGGAAAAGTTTCCAAGAAGAAATTGGTAGGGATGATTTCCCAGAAGATGGCCGCGGAAAAAGAAGCGAGCCGGATATACAGCTAGTCACGGTTGAGTGAGACTCAACGCCCAATGAGAATCATTGACGTCCATTGTTATCCCAATACCAAGGAGTGGATTGCCTGCCAACAGCCTTATGTCGATGCGCTGGCAAAGTATTGGAATCGGTCGTGGACGGCCAAAGATGAGAACGAGGTAGTCAAGGATTTTACCGATGTCGGCGTCGAAGCAATTCTGGTGGCGCTGGATCTCGAAACCACTGTCGGCACGCCTCCTTGCTCGAACGATTATGTGTCAGCAATGCAAAAACGCCATCCCGAGCAGATCATTCAGGCTTGGGCGGCCGTTGATCCTTTCAAGGGTCAGCAAGCCATTGGCGAGGCCACGCACGCTATTCAGGATCTTCACATGCTGGGGTTTCACTTCCATCCGATCATTGGGCATTTCGCGGTCAATGATCGCCGAATCTACCCGCTGTTTGAAGTCATTAACGAATTGAATGTGCCCGTGTTGATTGATGTCGGAACAACCGGTATGGGAGCCGGAATGCCAGGCGGCATGGGGGCTAAACTTCGGCATGCCCACCCGTCGGCGATCGATGAACTGGCTGCTGACTTTCCGAATTTGACGATTGTCGCCGCACATCCGGGTTGGCCATGGGTTGATGAGATGACCGCGGTCGCGCTGCATAAGGGAAATGTTTATTGGGAAGTATCGGGTTGGGCGCCGAAGTATTTTCCGCCGCAATTGAAGACCGACATTCGGGGGCGATTAAAAGACAAGATTATGTTTGGCAGCGATTATCCAAGCATTCCTCATGTCCGCTTGCTGCGCGAATGGAGTGAACTTGGCTATTCCGATGAAATAATGGAGCGAGTGTTTCATCAAAACGCTGAGAGGGTACTCGGACTTTAGGCAGGAAACACCGTGGTACAGGACGACTTCGAACCACGGATCAAAGCTTCAGCAAGCGGGCCGCATTACCGCTGAGGATCATCTTGCGTTCCGCACTCCCGAGGTCGACTTGCTCGAGGAACTGTACTGGGCGATCGTAACCCATGGTGAAGCAATAATCGCTTCCGAGCATGATCCGTTCCGCCCCGACTTGCTTGATCACGAATTCCATGATCGCTTTCGAGTGTGTAATCGTGTCATAGGTGAAGCGCGTGAGATAGGTGCTTGGAGCCGCGGGAAGGTTCTTTAACTCCGGGCGCGTGCGCCAGCCTTGGTCGATCCGGCCAATCAGGATGGGAAGAACTCCACCCGCATGGGGCAATCCGATCTGGAGCTTGGGATGGCGATCGAGCACCCCGCCATAAATAAGATGGCAAGCGGCGATCGCGGTGTCTACCGGATTCCCAATCAGATTCGAAAGAAAAAAAGGTTTCAGGCGGTCGCTGCCTATCGTCTCCACGGGATGCAGAAAGATCGGGAGGTCGAGAGCCTCAATGCGTGCCAGGACCGGCTCAAACAAGGGATCGTCGAGATCACGGCTGCTGATATTGGTACCAAGATACACGCCGCGCATGCCGGGGAGTTTGCTGGCCCGGTTGAGCTCGTCGAGAGCGCGGTCAGGGTAAAGCATCGGAAGGGTAAGAAAGCTCACCAGCCGCGTGGGATATGCCTGATGTGCTGCAGTCGCTGCATCATTCCATGCCTTTGCGAGCTTAGTGGAGAACTCGGCATCGCCCCAATAGAGCATTGGAGCTGTGAGTGAGATCGCCTGCAACGCGACTCCCTGCTGATCCATGTCAGCAATGCGTGCCTTCAGGTCGATGAACTTTGCGGGAAGTGGCCCATTACTTCCGGCGGGTGTTTTTATAAAAAACCCTTTCTCTGTCATGTGGTATTCGGCGTCAAAGCGCTTGCCTTCGCCGGCGACAAGGTCCAGGTAAGCTTCCGGGAAATAGTGGGCGTGAATGTCGATGACGCGTCCATCGGGGCTCGCGGGGTGTGGGGACTGGCTCTGAGTGAGCGCGGCGCCGCTCCCCCCTATCGCGACGGTTGCTGCGGTCGCCAGTCCTGCTTTCAGTACTTGCCTTCGTGAAACTCCTTGTTCGCTGCCGAGTCCCGGTCGCGTTGTCATCTTCCTGCCTTTCCTGACTCGATTAACACTGCCAATCTAAACTCATTTATCACCGCTGGAAAACTCAAAAGCGTCGTGCTCTGGACTGGAAACTTCCACTCCAGTGCCAGCCGATTGCACGTCTCCGCTCACAACGTGCAGGCGATTGGCGATCACGCCCACGGCCAATCCATGACGCGACACTGGCATGGGAGGCATTTCCGTCCACGTGTTGCTTGACGGATCGTAGGCTTCCACGGCGCGGAAGGTGGCCATCATGTGAGGATCCTGATATTCGCCTCCAGCGACATAGATACGCCCTCTGTAGACGCCCGCTCCAAGGGCGCTGCGGGCAATCGGCATACGGGCGCGCGGGCCACTCCACTGATCCGTGGCCGGATCGTATTCCTCGACAACGGAGATGTCTGAGGCTAGACCGATGAACGCTGCTCCGACCCGTCCGCCGATCACATAAATCTTTCCGCCGACCGCACCAATTGCAGCATGATTGCGTGGAGTTGGCATCGCGCTGCGCTCGCGCCAGGTATTGGCTGCGGGATCGTATTCCTCGACCGTTCCTACTGACATGTGAGGGTGCGTCGGATAGACCGCTGTTTCTTTTGATCCAGGAATTGTGGAAGCGCCGCCGATGACATAGATCTTGTCGTTTACTACCGCAGCAAGTGCAGAACCTCGTTTGCTCGGCATCGGCGCCAACGCTTTCCAAGTGTCGACACCGGGATCATATTCCCAGGTGTTGTTGATCGGCACCCACGCGGGCGGTCCTGATTCCGGCGGCACGAATCCGCCGAACGCGTATATCTTGCCGCGGCATTCGGTGAAGGCAACGTGGTGCGACGGCAGGGCCATCGGCTTCTTCTTCGTCCAGGTATTGGCGGCGGGATCATATTCGTAGACCATGCCGACAGGCTTCCACACGGGTGCGAGGCCGGCGAAAACATACATCTTGCCTCCTGCAGCCGCGCCTGATATTTCCTCAGCCGGCTGCGGGAACGGCGCCAGCTTCACCCATTTGCCCTGTGCATGGGCGAAAGTTGCCGCCAATACAAGAGCAACCAGCAGCATGCGATGCAGATTCTGCCAACCGCTTAAGCGGAACATCGTTCCCCCTATCAAGACGCGAGCGGACTCAGACTCGCCTTCTTCGATTCAGCCACGTTAGCCACGATACCGAGGAAACAAGCATCCGCCGTTTAGTGTTAAGGCAAACTTAATTGCAGAAATTGCTGATCGACAAAGGGTCGCACTTATCGACGCATCATGCGAACTTCGCATCCCGCCCGTCTACCAAATCACCTTCAGCGCAACCTGAATCTGTCTTGAAGTAGTTGACGTGGTATCCAGCAGACCAGGGGTTAGCCCCCCAGTACTTCCGTCAGCATTAAATACCTGGTTGTTGGCTGTCGGCGGATTGAAATTGGTGCGATTCAGGACGTTGAAAGCTTCCACTCGGAACTGAATGTTGAATACGTCGGAGATTCGCTCGATGCGGTTGTTCTTGAACAAGGACAGGTCGAGGTTGATCAATCCCGGGCCCACTAGGCTGTTGCGTCCACCGTTGCCGAGAAGATTCGCGCAAGTGCCGGGGAACTGAGGAGCCTGCGGTGTTCCTGTACCAATGAAAGGTGCACACATGGCAGCAATGTCTGGAGTTGCGACCGGAAGCGCAAAACAGTTCAGGTTCAGGTAATTGATACCGCCGTGGACGGGATTGCATCCATGCAAAATATTCGGAAAGTCGTACGGGTCGGTGCTGTTTACTCCGAGGGGATCCGGCGCGATGGTTGCGGTAAAGGGCAGGCCGGTACTTGCCTGGAAGATTCCGCCAAACTCCCATCCGCTCGCCGCCCAGCCCAAGATACTGGGAAGCCCATGGGGATTCGGGAGTTCCCAAGTGTAGCTGACGACTACGTTGTGTGTCTGGTTGAAGTCGGAAGGTCCGCGCCGAATCCGCGAATCAAAAAAGAACTGGCTCGATAAGCCGTTGCGGAACTGGTCACCGTCGGTGGACCCTGAAGCGGTATCAATCGTCCTTCCCCAAGTGTAAGAGACTTGCCCCGAGAGACCATGGCTGAATCGCTTTTGCACTTGCACTTCCAGCGCATGAAAGACGGCATCGGAATTCCACAAGGTTGCAGGCACGCGTCCAAAGTTCGGGTTGATCCGGACAGTGGGTATGGGATTGGCTTGCGTGCCGGCGGGGGAGAAACCGACGACACACGCGTTGCCGAGTCCGTCTGGTCCGCAAGGCCAAAGATAGCCTTCGGCAGTTTTGGTCATGGGCAACACGATCGAAGAATCATCCGTCTGCATGAGGTTATGCACCGCCCGCGAGCCCACATAGGCGATCATCCCTGTAACGTTGGCGGGAAATGAGCGCTGAATATTCAGGTTCCACTGCATTACATAGTTGCGTTTCGGATGTTGGTCGATGAAGGCAGCCCGCTGCGACGCCGGGTCGGCCGACAGAGTTAGGTAGGCGGCGTTTGGGGATGAAGCAGGACCAAAAGAACCGGGCGCGAGATTCGATCCATTCACTGATTGGTAAAAGGGGACCGTTCCGTCCACCGTGTGCCGCAGGTTCGCCGGAAAAATCTGCACATCGAACATTCCGAAGCCGCCGCGGACAGCGGTCTTGGCATTGCGGAAGGGATCCCAGGCAAAACCGACCCGGGGCTCGAAATCGCGGAGCGTGGGGTTCGCGAATAAAGGCGAACGCACCACCACGGCGGGAGCGGTCAGACTCGGCAGGCTGGCCAGCCTTCCGCTAGTTTCCGAAGGCACGGTAGCCATCTCATAACGCAACCCCAAGTTAAGCGTTAGATTCGATAGCAGGTGCATGTCATCCTGCATGTAGGCGCCGAAAAGCGTCTCTCGCATTCTTCTTCGGGATACTGTGCCGGGCGCGTCAGCGATGAGAGACAACGGTTGGTTGGTGAGAAAATGCGCCAGCGAATCAAATTCGAAGTCTCCGCCAGGTTGCGATGGTGTGGATTGATTGTCGATGATTCGCTCCACGTTTGCGCCGAATTTCAAAGTGTGGATGCCTTTGGTGTAAAACACGTTGTCGTAAATTTGCCACGAGTTCCAGTTGTACTCCGCAGGTGTTTGAGTACTCAGGCCACCGGTGAAAAACGTCAGTCCGGGTACTCCGATAAACCCCACCGTGTCTCCCGGAACGTATCCGAGACTGGTGTCCGCCGCGAGCGGGTTGATCGCCTTGCTGCCGGACGGTGCGGCGGCATACTCGCGGTGATAGCCCAACCGGAAGGAATTCATCAGGGAGGACTGGAAGACGTGGTTCTCTTCGATGCTAACCAACTGCCGCCTGGTCTTGGTGTAGATGAATTTATTGTTGAATTCATCGTTCTGCGATGACGGAGAATTGTCATACATGTAGCTGCCTGCCAAGTTATCTTTGTCGGAGATCTTATGGTCGAGGCGAGTCGTAAAGTAGTTTTCCGTAGTAATCGCTGATCCAGCAAAGCTGTATATTCCCGTGTCCCCGGAGACCAGACCGTTGGGCAGCGGATAGAAAGCCAGATAGGGCTTTACCAATGGATCCACTGTCACATTGCCGGTGCTCAACTGCCCAGCGCGAGCGGCGAGCGAAGGTACCTGATCGACCATGCTCAAACCGAGAGACTGTCGCAACCCTTCGTAGTCGCCGAAGATGAATGTCTTGTCCTTTCGGATGGGGCCGCCTGCCGATATGCCGAATTGGTTGCGTCGGAAGGGCGCAATGCTGGGGCCGTCAAAGTAATTGCGTGCATCGAGCGCGCTGTTGCGTAGAAATTCGTAGGCGCTTCCGTGAAAGTGGTTAGTGCCGGAGCGGTTGATGCCGCTGATCACGCCTCCTGATGTGCGCCCATACTCGGCCGGTTGATTGACCGTCAAAACATTGAACTCCGCGACAGCGTCTGCTCCAAGGTTGCCGCCCAAAATGCTGCCGGGAGCTTGGTTGGTGTAATCGTTGATGCTGATCCCATTCAAAAGATAGTTGTTTTGCTGGGGCCGCCCGCCACTGATGGACAACTCGACGCCGAATCCACGGCCCAGACGGTCGGTGCTGGAAACCGGAGCCATTATTCGTATGGCGGAAACGCCCGGCTGCAATTGCGCCAAGTCCGTCCAGGACCGTCCGTTCAGAGGCAATTCGACGATGGTTTTTGAGTCCTCGACCCCACTGATCGTCGAGGATGCCAACTGCAAATCTGAAGACACCGCCGTGACCTCTATCTTTTCGTTGATGGTTCCCACCTTCATCGTGAAGTTCAGGGATTGCTCAGCGCCGACTGTAAGCGTTATGCCTTTCTGAATAGACGTCTGGAATCCTATCGCCGAGACGCTGGCTTCATAATTTCCCGGCAATAAGTTGGGGGCAGTGAAGATGCCCTGTTGGTTCGTTGTCGCCGTCGTTGACACATCCGTCGCAATATTCTTGATTGAGACCTTTGCACTGGCAATGGCCGCACCGGAGATGTCGGTTACCCGGCCTGAAATGGTTCCTCCGACGACTTGTCCACGTACAGTACTGGAGAAAAAGACAGTTATTAGTAGTGCCAGAACGGCGGCTAAACAAATTGCAGATTTCGTTGAATTGATCTCGGATGCCATCGACCACCTCCTGAAGCCTTGCCAGCTAGAAGTTGGATTGAACCTTTTCCGGGATTCAATCCCAGGTCTACGAAAAGCTGATCTGTGGTTTTCCTTGCGGAATCGAAGTATAGACCAGAAAACCGGTCATGCAACCAGAAAAAATGAACTTGTTCTATATTCGCAACATTTTCGCTGAAGCCGCATGGCTCTTGTCATGACATCACCGTAGAATCAAGCTCCTCAAGCCGCCGCTTTTTCGGCTCAACTCCGAACCTGAGGACGACGAGGATTTGCACGATCAGCAGCGCGATCAGGAAACCGAGGACACCCTTCACTCGGTAAGATCTGAACAGAGCGACGACAATAAAGGGAGTTAAGATCGTCGCGCCACGCCCGAAAGTATTACAGATTCCCGCCGCCCTCATGCGAACCTCGGTTGGAAACAGCTCAGGGATATAAATTGCAAAAAGGACCGCGACCAGGACATAGATCGGAATCATCAGAAAAAAACCAACTACCAGCAACATGGCAGGGTCTTTGACAAAGGGATAAACGCTGCCTATGACGATTGTCAGCAGGGAAGCGCCTATGATGGTTGGCTTGCGGCCCCACGAGTCGGCCGTGAATGCGCCCAGAGCTGTCCCGAGTGGCGCTCCCAAGGAAATGATGAGGGAGTAGCTGAGCGACGACGCAATACTGAGTCCCTCCTGAACAAAGAACGTCGGTAGCCAGGTGACAAATCCGAAGATTAGCGTGTTGACGACGATTAGAGTGCTCGCACCCACGATCATGCGTGGCAAAAGCACGGGGCCGAGAAGCGAACCCAATCCGCGCGAATGAATCGCAGATGGAGTGGGTGCTGGGTCCGGCAGGGGAGCGTGATGGAGGGACACTTCGCTTTCGATCGCGCAAAGAATGGCATCTGCCTCTTCCACCCGGCCGACCGATTCCAGCCAACGCGGTGATTCTGGCAGCGCCTTTCTCAAGTACCACACGACCATCGCGCCCACTCCGCCGAGCACGAACATGATGCGCCAACCGAAACGTGGGATGAGAATGGTTCCCAACAGACCGGTAACCGGCAAACCGCTCACCACAAAAACTGACACGATGCCTAGCCATTTCCCGCGGGCTTGTGGGGGAACGAACTCGGTCATAGTCGCATATCCAACCACATTCTCCGCGCCTAGCCCTACTCCCATGACGAAGCGAAGCAGGATCAACACCAGCATGGATGGCGCGAACGCGGCCGCGAGGGAAGCGAGACCGAAGATTGCGAGGTTCGCTTGATACGTAAAGCGCCGCCCATAGCGGTCGCCGAGGAAGCCCGTAAAAAATGCGCCCAACATCATTCCCATAAATGTGACGGAGACGAACTCGGCGTTCTGACTCATGGTGGAAAAGCCGCTCTTGAGCGTTCCACCCAGGACGGCGCCGGCTACGTAGATGTCAAAGCCGTCGAAAAACATTCCAATGCCGATGAGCCACAGAATCCGACGGTGGAACGAAGAGATTGGAAGGCGATCAAGACGCGCGCCCGCGTTCGCCGTGGCAGCCAGCTTCACTTCTCCCTTGCGAGCACGGTGAGGCTGCTCACGGTCAAAGCGTCGATGGCCAGACGGCAATTCTGGGCAAAGTTATTCTGCTGGGTGGTTTGAAAAAATTCCTTGCAGCGTCGCGCCGCCGTCGGGTCGAGTTGAAGAATACGCGCGGTCAAAGCATCGGCCTCCTCAGACAAACGATTAGCCGAACAAACTTGCGAGATAAGACCGATTTGCAAAGCAGCCTGTGGCGTAATCGGATCTCCGAAAAGCACAAGGGGAAACGTAAACCGTGGCAACGCGTATTCGCCCAGGTAGGCCATAATGGCAGCGGGCGGGAGACCGGAACGCATTTCTGGAAATTTCAGGCTGGCGTGCTCAGCGACCAGAACGAAGTCACACAAAATCGCGAGCCCAAAGCCGAAGCCAAAGGCATCGCCCTGCACCTCCGCGATGCTGATCAACGGGGAAGTTCGCAGCGAACGTTTGACCTCGATGATGCGCGACGCTTCCTTGCGGAGCGACTCGACGTCCCGGGCCGCGCGTTCCCGCCCCGTGCAGAAGACCTTGCCACCCGCTCGGATGCGTAATACGCGTGCGCTTGGACGATTTGCCTCTTCCCGAAGAGTGGCCAACATCGCATCAAACATTGCGCCAGTGACCTGGTTGCCTTGATCGGCATTGTCGAGGGTAAATGTCAGAACCTGTGCGGTACGCTCGATTACCAGCCCGGGGACAGAAGCACTAGAGGTTTTATCGGATGACACGCCGCCAACGGTATAGAGAAACGCAATCCGTGTCAACAACTCGAAGAACACACGAGCGATGCGGGAGCGATTCGACGCGAAGCTCGGCACAGCGCCAAAGATACGGCTAAAGTACAATGCTGCTGCACGCGAAGGAGTTCAACAATTGGGAAATCCTGAGTCCCAGCACAGCAAATCTAAGCCTGATCACAATCGTGCGCGTGGCGTTGCGCGTGCACTGACACTGTTAACCATACGTCGCAACGGGGAATACTGGCTTGGCGTCAAGACTGAAAAAGGCATTCTTGACGTGACGCGAGCGGCGGACATTTTGCACATGCACGCTCCCGCCACTATCGACGATTTGCTTCAGGACGAAGATGGGCCGAGTCTCAATGCGCTGGTCAATGCCGCTCTGGAATCCGCTGCGGCTCACGCCGCGCTTCTCAGCGAGGAGAGCATCGAATACGGACCAATCGTGACCCGCCCAGAGAAGATCGTCTGCGTAGGTCTGAACTATCGGCGGCACGCCAAAGAAGTCAATATGGTGATCCCGGCACAACCCGTCTTGTTCAATAAATACAATAATTCGCTCAGCGCCCACCGTAGCGCGATCAAGCTGCCGGTCGAGGTTGCGAAGAAATTCGATTACGAGACCGAACTGGTGATCGTTGTTGGCAGAACCGCAAAGAACGTCAGCGACGTGGATGCCCTTTCGTACGTAGCAGGCTATTGCACGGGCAACGACTTCAGTGCCAGGGATCTGCAGTTCGACACCGGCGGACAATGGATGGTGGGAAAAACTCCTGATCAGTTTGCTCCCCTGGGCCCCTATCTGGTTACGGCCGACCAGGTCAATCCGGATCAACTTAAGATCGAGTGTCGAGTAAACGGAGAAACCCGACAGTCCTCCAACACTGAAGATTTCATATTCACTAGCGCACACATTGTCAGCTATATTTCCCGGCACATGACTCTTAGGCCCGGCGACATAATTTTCACGGGAACGCCAGAGGGCGTAATTCTAGGCTATCCCAAGGACAAACAAATTTGGCTCAAAGCCGGCGACAGAATCGCCTGCAGCGTGGAGAAGCTGGGCGAGCTAGAGTTCGAATTGATTTGAACTCACTCTTTCTGGACTGAGGCGCAGTCGCCGATGTATAGTGACCCTGCATTTCTGAACTTGTTCTTTTTTCGCTGCCATCAAATAAACTGAGCTCACCCTTGGGGAGATTTGGGCAATGGATACGAGTTTCATCGGCAAGCCACATGAGTGGGATCCTCGCCGCGTCTACAGCCAGACGGGCGCCGACTGGCAATACCGCGTCGATTTCGATCGGCTACGCAAAGATCGTTTGCAACGTGTGAAGGAACAGATGACTGGGCGTGACCTGGGCGCTCTGGTTCTGTTCGCGGGCGCGAATATTCGATACGTCACCGGTTCCTATCAGGGCAATTGGAAATACAACATCAATATCCGATATGTGGTGTTGCCGAACGGCGCCGAGCCTGTTCTTTTCGAGACCGCAGGATCCGACCTGCACTGCGCCGAGATCGACTTGCCCTGGATGGAAGGCCGCATCAATCCAGCCATCACGTGGCAATGGGCAGAGGGCGCGGTGCCAGTCATGGCGGGCAGAATGGCGCAAAGTGTGGTCGACGTTCTCGAGGCTCACGGAGTTCGCAAAGAACGAATCGGCATCGACAACTTCGATATGCCAGCGCTAAAAGCGTTTCAGGAATGTGGTCTGAACATCGTGGATGCGTGGCCTGCAATGTCGGGCGCACGCGTAGTCAAAACTCGCGACGAAATCGAACTGCTCAAGCAATCGGCAAGCATTGGCGACGCCGCTATGTGGCGAATTAAGAATGAATGGCTTAAACCCGGAGTGCGCGAACGTGAGATTGAAGCCAAGGTTCACGGGTTCATGCTGGAGCGAGGTTGCGAAATCATTTACGACATCATCGTGGCCTCAGGAGGCAATACCAGTCCGTACCGCCGCTGGGCGACTGAAAAGATCATTCGGCAAGGCGACTTGGTGATCGTGGACATCAATGCCGTGGGACCTTCTGGTTACTTTATCGATTTCGTGCGCTGCTTCAAGTGTGCAGGAAAAATGAACCAGAAAGAAATCGATCTGTATCGCGAAGTCTACGATTCGATGTATGCGGGATTGGAAAAACTGCGACCGGGCAACACCACGGCAGACGTCGCTGCAGCCTTCCCCAAGTACGACGACGACAAATACGGAACAGTTACCTTGCAGCAGTTCGCCCACAGCATCGGCCTGACCCTCTATGAAGGGATGTGGGTTTCCCGGGCCTATTCGCTCAAATTCCCAGCTGAAATAAAAGAAAATATGTACTTCGCAATTGAGACTTTCGCCGGGCATCCTGGCCTCCAGCAGACGACGCGCCTGGAAGAGAATGTTCTGGTTTCAGGCGACGGCCCCGTGGTCTTTACTCTGATGGAACACATGGAAGAAGCGATGGCGCGTTAACATGGGGCAATTCCTGGTCGCTGTCGCTGACTCTGTATTTCCGACACTCGATCCAGCACGTGCAGTATTGTCGAAGATCGGCGCCGAATTAAGCCTGGCAGAAAAACCTACGCCCGACGCCATCGTAAAAGTCGCACGGGGCGCCGATGCCGTGCTGGTTACCTACGCCAAGATCACAGCCGACATGATCTGGCAGATGGCTCAGTGTCGCATCATCGCTCGCTTCGGAATCGGAGTGGACAATGTGGACATTGCAGCCGCAACCGATGCAGGCATTGTCGTCACCAGGGTGCCTGATTACTGCATCGATGAAGTTTCCGATCACACGCTGGCGTTGTTGCTTGCTCTGGTGCGGAAAATCCCATTTGCAAATTCAAGCGTACAGGCGGGCCGGTGGGAAATGTCTGCGACGGTTCCCATTCATCGCTTGCGGGGGAGGATTCTCGGTTTAGTGGGCTTCGGCCGGATTCCCCAGTTACTCGCCCCCAAAGCAAAGGCCTTCGGTCTCGAGGTTGTGACCTACGATCCATTTGTTCCGGCAGACATCACGGCCAGCGCAGGTGTCGAGAGCGTCGATTTCGCCACACTGTTGAAAGTCTCCGATTATGTTTCCATCCACACCCCGTTGATGCCCGACACGCAGGACCTGTTCAACGCCGATGTGTTTCGTCAAATGAAGCCAACGGCATATTTGATTAACACGGCGCGTGGCCCTATCGTCGATGAAGCGGCACTCGCGTGCGCGCTCGACGCCGGACAACTCACGGGTGCGGCGCTTGATGTTCTATCGCAAGAACCGCCGACAGGCTCACCCCTTCTTGGCCGCGACAATGTAATTCTGACACCGCATATGAGCTTCTATTCAGTAGAGTCGCTGGTCGAACTGCAGACCAAGGCGGCCGAGGAAGTTGTCCGCGTTCTGACTGGCCAGATGCCCCGCAATCCAGTTAATCCTAAGGTTACGGCATCGCGCACCGAGCGGCGTCCCACAGTATAATTGACGAAAATGAACATGTTCGTATATTTTGGGCGACAGCTGGACATCACCTCTGACGTGACATAAACTGAAAAGTCTTCGCAGAAAGCGCGCAACTCGTGCGAGGGCGTGTTTGGAATAGTGCTTCGATTCGCGTTTGCAACACACCCTCCAACCGGGAGGCTTCCGCATGGCTACGGTCCGGCAGTTAAACGTCAACGGGCGCGTCTATACGACCGACGCAGATTCCGACGCCAGCCTACTCTTCGTTTTGCGCGACCATCTCGATTTGACAGGAAGCAAGTACGGCTGCGGAGAAGGCCAGTGCGGCGCGTGCACCGTATTGATCGATGGCAAGTCTCGCCGATCCTGCATCACGCGCGTCGGCGATGTCGCCCAGAGGCAAATCACTACCATTGAGGGCCTCGCTCAAGGCGACAGACTTCATCCGGTGCAGCAGGCATTCCTGGATGAGGGCGCCATGCAATGCGCCTACTGCACCTCTGGAATGATCATGACGGCGGTTTCGTTGTTGAACGCCAGGCGCGATTCGTCCGCGGCGGAAATCGCTCGTTCGATGGAAGGCAACATCTGCCGCTGTGGAACCCAGCCACGCATTGTGTTGGCTATTCAAAGGGCAGCGAAGGCCATGAACGAGTCCAAGCAATGAGCAAGGATTTCAATTTTGAAGCTGGCCTTGAGCCGGATCGGTTTGAACTCGCTGCGCCGCCCACGTATCACTTTGATGTCGATCGGCGTGAATTCTTCAGATTCCTCGGTGCGGGCGTTTTGATTGTTTGCGTGTTGAAGGACGCGTGTGCTCTGCAGGAATCGGGCGCTGGTTTAGGGGCACAAGGACCATCACTACCGAAGGAAATCGCAGCTTGGCTACACATTGGTGAGGATGGCAACGTCACGGTTTATACCGGCAAGGTGGAGGTTGGGCAAAATATCCGGACATCGCTCACTCAGGCCGTCGCCGAAGAGTTGCACGTTCCTCTGAGCTCAATCCAGATGGTGATGGGCGATACCAAGCTTACTCCTTATGACCGCGGTACCTTTGGCAGCCGCACCACTCCCGAGATGAATTTGCAGTTGCGGAAGGTGGCGTCTGCCGCTCGAGACACTCTGATTGAGCTGGCCGCAACTCAGTGGCAGGTTGACCGCAAGCGTCTCATCGCCGCCGACGGCAAGATTACCGATTCCGAAAACAAGCGTACCGTTGAATATGCCGCGCTGGTAAAGGGTAAACAGCTCACTGAAACCTTGCCGGTCGAAGATCCGCTAATTCCGGCCGCGCAATGGACGGTGGCCGGTCAGCCATTGCCGAAGGTTGAAGGCCGCGATTTTGTGACCGGCAAGCATCGATATCCCTGCGATCAGAAACTGCCGGAGATGCTGTACGGCAAAGTTCTTCGTCCATCTTCTTTTGGTGCGAACCTTTCATCCCTCGACACGCAAGACGCAGAGAAAATCCCCGGGGTTATCGTCGTTCACGATGGGAACTTCGTCGGGGTTGCAGCGCCGACCACGGAGATTGCATCCCGCGCTATTTCGGCAATCCGTGCTGAATGGAAATCCCAGCCGCAGATTTCAAATAAGGAACTGTTCGACTATCTAAAGAAGAATTCCGCGGAAGGAGGTGGACCGCTGGATTCGCCTTTCCGCTATGAGAAGGGCTCAATAGAAAAAGCTTTGGCGTCCGCCGATCATCGCCTGCAACAGACCTACACGACGAACTACATTGCTCACGCTCCCCTGGAACCGCGGGCAGCGCTGGCACAATGGTCGGGAGACGATTTAACCGTATGGACCGGCACTCAGCGCCCCTTTGGCGTGCGCACGGAACTCGCTGCCGTGTTTCACATGCCCGAGGAACGAGTTCGTGTCCTGATGCCAGATATGGGATCTGGTTATGGTGGCAAGCACACCGGCGAAACTGCAATCGAGGCCGCACGGCTGGCGCGTGCCGCGAAACGGCCAGTCAAAATAATGTGGACCCGCGAAGAGGAATTTACCTGGGCATATTTCCGTCCTGCCGCTGTCATCGATATCAGCAGCGCGATGAACAAAGATGGCAAGATTACAGGCTGGGAGTTTCACAACTACAATTCCGGTGCAGCTGGCATTCCGACCTTTTACGACATCGAGAATCAGCGAATCCAGTTTCACCCCGCGAACTCTCCTTTGCGACAGGGCTCATACCGTGCGCTAGCTGCCACCGCGAACCACTTCGCCCGTGAGTCGTTTATGGACGAATTGGCACATACGGCAAAGATGGATCCGTTGGAGTTCCGAGTCAAGAACTTGAAGAACGAACGCCTCCGCACAGTATTTGAATCCGCCGCAAAGAAGTTCGGATGGGGACGAGCGAAAACCGGCGCGGGGCAAGGTTTCGGCATGGGCGGTGGATTCGAGAAGGGCGGCAATGTCGCCACGTTCGCCGAAGTTTCTTTCGACCGGAAATCAGGCGAGGTCAAGGTGGTTCGCCTGGTCACAGCATTCGAATGTGGCGCCATCGTTAACCCTGATGGTTTGCGCAATCAACTCGAAGGCGCCAACATCATGGCTCTGGGAGGCACGCTTTTTGAGGCGATCGAATTTGCGAACGGCCAGATCCTGAACGGACGCTTCTCGGACTATCGCCTGCCCCGGTTCAGCGATGTCCCGGTGATCGAGACGGTGATGATCGACCGGAAAGACATTCCCTCAGCCGGTGCTGGCGAGAGTTCTCTGGTGGGCGTTGCGCCTGCCATCGCCAACGCCATTTTCGACGCAAGCGGTGTACGCCTGCGCTCCCTGCCGCTGGTTCCGAATGGGTTAAGGGTAGCTTAAGGTGCGCTGGTGCCAGATGATCCACTGGCCGGATGGGGTGTCTCTGCCTGTCCGCAAAGAGATCGGGCACGTTTCAGAAAACGAGGAGCAACATCATGCGTCGTCAATGTACGGTTGTGATCGCAGCCGCGATTCTCAGTATGGTAGCGAGTCTTCTCCTGGTTGACTCCGCGCTGGCGGTTCCGCCTGGCGCCTCCGGCTATCACGTCGTGAAAACCATTCCCATCGGCGGGCCGGGCAAATGGGACTACATCGTCGTGGACACTGCCGCGCGCCGTGTGTATGTTTCGCACAGCACGCATGTGGTCGTGCTCGATGCGGACTCCGACGCCGTCGTAGGTGACATTCCCGATACGTTAGGCGTTCATGGCGTCGCACTCGCGCCCGACCTGGGCCGCGGCTTTACCAGCAACGGAAAAGCCAACACAGTGTCCATTTTCGATCTGAAAACCCTGAAACCGATCAGCACTGTCAAGTCGGGTGGCGTGAATCCGGATGCGATTTACTACGACGCGGCATCGAAACGGGTTTTCGCCTTCAATGGTCGCAGCGCCAACGCGGTCGCGATCAACGCCACAGATGGTAAAGTTGTCGGCACGATTCCCGTGGGCGGCAAGCCTGAATTTGCGGTGGGCGATGATCAAGGTCACGTCTATGTGAACGTTGAAGACAAGTCACAACTGCTGGAGATCGACGCGCAGAAGCTCTCGGTGCTTCATCGCTGGCCGCTTGCGGATTGCAAAGAGCCTTCGGGACTCGCCATCGATCAGAAGAACCGCCGTCTGTTCTCCGTCTGCGGCAACAAGAAGATGATGGTTGTGAATGCGGATACCGGCAAAGTGGTCGCGACCCCTGCAATCGGTGACGATCCGGATGCCGCCGGTTTCGATCCTGACACCCAACTGGTATTCAGCTCGAACGGCGAATCGGGAGATCTCACCGTCATCCACGAGGATTCAGCCGACAAATACACGGTGCTCGACACCGTACTAACCAAGAAATATGCTCGCACTATGGCGATAGACTTGAAGACGCACAACATTTTTCTCCCGATTGCTGAGTTCGAGTCAAAGATTCCGAAAGGTGAGGATGAGCCTCCGATGAAGCCCAACACCCTTGGGGTTCTCCTCGTCGGCAAGTAGTTCGAGTACAGTATGGACAAACGGCCGGTGGAGGATTCATGACCGCGGTCAACGTGGGAATCATCGGGACAGGATGGTGTGGAGGCATACGCGCCGAAGTCTGTGCCGCGAGCCCTTACGTGGGCGCTTTGCACTTGGCGGAAATCAAGGAGGCGCGACTCAAAGAAGTTGCGGACAAAACCAAGCCGGCCACGGTCACAACGGATTACCGAACCGTCCTCGAGAATCAGAATATCGATGCCATCATTATTTCCGCCACGCCAGAAACCACGCACTACCCTATGGCGAAGGAAAGTTTGCTGGCTGGGAAACATGTTTTTCTGGAAAAACCCATAGCCCTCGAACTCTCCGAGGCGGATGAGTTGATCGGCCTCGCCCACTCGAAGAGCTTGCTGTTCACCATTGGATATTCACAACGCTTCAATCCCAAGTTCGCTTATGTGAAGCGTTCGATCGATGACGGCACCATCGGCCAGCCCGTCAGCGCGTTAGTGAGCCGGCATATCACTCGCAATCTGGGCAATAAAATCGGTGGACGCATTAAGCTCTCTCCCGCCGCCATGGAAGCCACGCATGACATCGATTTTGTGCTTTGGTGTTTTGCTCCTCGAAGGCCCGTCCGCGTCTATGCGCAGGAGGTACGAAAGATTATGCAGCCCGCACACGGCGTGCCCGATTGCGTATGGATTATTGTCACCCTGGACGACGGATGCGCATTTACCATTGGAGCAGGCTGGGTACTTCCTCCCGCGTACCCCAATTTCTCTTCTACTTGGATCGAGATGGTCGGAACCGAAGGCGCGATTATGGTGGATGACACTCATCGTGACGTCAGCCTCAATACGATGAAGCGAGGCATCGAATTTCCCATCTCCACCATGCCCGGCGAAAAAGTGGCCCACGTGTATGCGGGGCCGATGGAAGCGGAAACCATTCATTTTCTGCAGTGTGTTGCCCTGAACCGTCAGCCTCTGGTGACACCTGAGCACGCACGAATGGTGATGCAGGTTTATCAGGCGGCAGATAAGTCGGCGGAAGAGGGACGGCCGATCGACATCCTGCCCTGCGACCTTCCATCCAAACGGCCAGTGCCACAGCAGGCCGATTCTATTAAAAGCGCCACGGCTGATCGCAGCTAAGCGATTTCTGAACCTGCCATAAAAACAATGTTGCGCCTCGATCGCACGCGCGTCCCGGAAACCAACGTCGCTTTGGAGAACCCAACCTCCCCGCCCTCTAAGACTCGCTGGCTGGTTCTTCTACTAATCAGCCTGATGTACATGATCACTTACATGGATCGCACCGGCATCTCTATAGCTGCGCCGGCCATGGCAAAAGAATTCGGGCTCAGCCAGACCGCACTGGGCATTGTATTCAGCGTCTTCTTATGGGCTTATGCTTTAGGGCAGATCCCGCTAGGATCGCTCGCAGACCGCTTAGGGCCGCGATTAGTACTGCTTATCATCGTGCCCTGCTGGTCTGTTATGACGGCGATGACCGCCATCGCCGGCGGCATCGCTTCCCTCATCGTTATACGTTTTGTCTTTGGATTGGCGGAAGCTGGCGCCTTCCCCACGGCAACACGAGCGATGCAACTCTGGTTTCCCAAAGCGGAACGCGGCATCGTTCATGGTGTCACCCATAGTTTTAGCCGGTTCGCCGTTGCCATCGTTCCCTTCATTGCGGTGAGCATCATGGTCGCATTCGGCTGGCGCTGGATTTTTTATATTTTCGGAGCCGCAGGCTTGCTGTGGTCAGTGGCATTTTATCTCCTATATCGTAACCTTCCGGAAGAACATCCCAGCGTCAACCGGGCTGAGTTAGCCGAGATTCGAGGACGCGATCCGGATGGCACAATCAAGCCCGATGATCTCCATTCACACCTTTCACCGCCATGGAGAGTCATCTTTCGCTCAGCCAACATGTGGTACATCGCAGCCGGATATTGCTGCTTCTACTACGGCACCTACTTTTTCATGACCTGGTTTCCCACCTACCTTCTTGAATACCGTCACTTGTCTTTAAAATCCGTAGGTGTATTGGCATCTCTTCCTCTGTTAGCGGGCATGGTGGGCGACATTGTGGGAGGAACTCTGACTGACAGGGTTTACAGAAAGACAGGCAAGCTCAAGTTTGCCCGCCGCATTGTGGCTGCGCCGGCCATGCTGGTCTCAGGCGCATGCCTGATTCCTGCAGCCATGACGCATTCCGCGTGGACAGCAATCCTTTGCTTGACCGCTTCACTATTTTTCTTGGAATTAGTGATCAGCCCCGCTTGGGCGGTTCCCATGGATGTCGGCGGTGAATATAGCGGCACGGTGTCGGGTGTAATGAATATGGCGGGAAGTTTGGCCGCGTCGCTGTCCCCAATTATTTTTGGAGCTCTGGTTCAGCGGGGATTCTGGGTCACTCCTTTCTTTATCACCGCGGGTGTTCTGTTGACGGGCGCGGTCGTCTGGGCATTCCTCATCGATCCAGAACGATCCGTAGTTGAGGACATGATCGGCCGCATTCCGAATCTATCGTGACTCAGTTGATCCGAGGAACGAACTCTACAGTCTGGGCTACGCAGCGCTCATCGATGCAGGTTTCCGGGCACAAACGGTCGCGACGGGCTGCAGACCTTTAGAAATTTTCTGCTTCACGGACAATCCCGGAGAAAAGCCAAAGGGGGCCTTCAAAGGATGCCCTAAATTGTAGAGAAAGATGGTGCGCCCTGAGAGATTCGAACTCCCGACCCTCTGGTTCGTAGCCAGATGCTCTATCCAACTGAGCTAAGGGCGCGATCCGGTATACGCTAGCGGAGACTTCGATTATAACGGAAACTCTATGGTTGATGAAGGCGCCGCCGACATTTCGGCATACAGGATCCACCGTAGCCGTCGATCAAGCCAATTTTGCTTTCTGGTAGTTTCAATAACTTCTGTCACTCACCATGCTTTCGGAAGTCGCCAACGTAATTCTTTCTCACCGCACGCAATTCCTACTCTGTGCCACCCAACCGTTGGCCTTGTATTTTCACGAGGTTGGAATTGGCAAACCGGGTGCAACACCTAGTTGCAGACGAAGTGGCGCGCAACGGGGCGCCCTTGAAGATAAACTTCGGCCAGAGGTTTTCTTGGACGCCCCTTGCATTACCCTTCAGCTCTGTTTCATCTGGCCGACGGCAGACCTCCCCCAAAGCTCACCGTTGGCCGGTGAACTCTCACGCCGACTTCAGCCTCTCTTGGACGTCCAGTCCCGCCTCTCTTAGCAATCCGGCAATTACCGGCTCTTTGAAGCGTGACGCGTCGAACTCCACGCGTACGATGTGCTCCCTCGGATCAAACCTCATCCGGCGGATGCCGTAAACTTCCCGCACGCTATCCAACGCGCGCATTTCCGCTTCTCCGGGGGCGGTGCCATAACGGTAGGCGACTTCCAATTGTGTCATGCAGTTGGTTCGCTCCTGCCTTTAAGATACAACAATCGGTACGTCGGAGAATGGGATAGCACGAATCCAGGTGTCGAGGATAAGAATCCAAGTGTTTATAAAGCACAGATCGCTGCTTTGGTTTGGAGAAGCTTCTCCGGACACGTGCGCATATGACGAATGATCGCTCGAAATCCGCAACACTGGTGAAGGATCCGGTTTGCGGCATGAACGTAGACAGTGACACAGCGAAGCACCGGTTCGAACGCGCAGGGAAGTCTTACTACTTTTGTTGTAGCCAGTGCGCTGAAAAATTCAAAGCCGACCCTGAAAAATATCTAGCGCAGGCTACCCGTCCAGCTTCGTCGAGTCTGGTTACCCTCGGCGTTCCCGCAGTTCGTCTCTCTGCTGCGCAGGTGACGTCGCCGTCCGTTGAGTTAGGAAAGCCTGCAGATCGAGCAAACTACGTCTGCCCGATGTGTCCTCAGGTTCGCGCGAGTAAGCCAGGACCCTGTCCCAGTTGCGGCATGGCGCTTGAGCGCGAGACTCCGCTAACCGCCATGCGCACCGAATATACATGCCCGATGCATCCGGAAATTGTTCGGCCCAACCCCGGATCATGCCCAATTTGCGGCATGGCACTTGAGCCTCGCACCGTCAGCGCAACCGAAGAAGAGAATCCGGAGTTGCGCGACATGGCCCGCCGGTTCTGGATCAGCCTGACTCTTACCGTCCCGTTGTTGGCAATCGCGATGGCTGATATGTTGCCCGGCATGCCGGTTGAACACGCTGTGCCCGCCGGCTGGCTACCCTGGATCGAGTTGCTTCTGGCGACGCCCGTTGTTCTCTGGGGAGGGTGGCCGTTTTTTCAGCGAGGCTGGGCGTCCATCGTAAATCGCTCCACCAACATGTTTACGCTCATCGCCATGGGCACCGGCGTGGCTTACGTTTTCAGCCTGATTGCCACCGTTGTTCCTGGAATATTTCCAGCGTCATTCCGTAACATGAACGGTACGCCGCCGGTTTATTTCGAAGCGGCGGCCGCGATCGTGACTCTCGTCCTTCTGGGGCAGGCGCTCGAACTCCGGGCCCGCAGCCGGACCGGCGCTGCGATCCGCGCCCTGCTTAACCTCAGCCCCAAGACTGCCCGCATTCTTCGCGATGGCACCGAGCAAGACATTCCACTGGATCAGGTAAAGCCCGGCGACCGGTTGCGGGTACGTCCGGGCGAAAAGATTCCAGTCGACGGCGTAGTTCTCGAAGGGACAAGTTCGGTTGACGAAGCCATGATCACCGGAGAGTCCATGCCGGTTGTGAAAGAGCCGGGCAGTCGAGTGATAGGTGGAACGGTCAACGCTACAGGATCATTCGTAATGCGAGCTGAGCATGTGGGCAGCGAAACCCTGTTGGCACGCATCGTTCAGATGGTTAGCCAGGCGCAGCGCAGCCGTGCCCCGATTCAGCGGTTGGCCGACCGCGTTGCCGCCTGGTTTGTTCCCACCGTGATCGCCGCCGCCGTCCTCACTTTCATTGTTTGGAGTTTAGTCGGCCCTGAACCGCGGCTAGCGCATGCGTTGGTGAATGCCGTGGCGGTGCTCATCATCGCATGTCCGTGCGCGCTCGGATTAGCCACACCGATGGCGATCATGGTCGGCACTGGTCGCGGTGCCCGGACTGGCGTCCTCATCAAGAATGCTGAAGCATTGGAAATCCTTGAAAAAGTGAACACGCTAGTGTTCGACAAAACTGGAACCCTGACCGAAGGCAAGCCCAGCGTCGAATCCGTAGTCGCGGTGTCCGGACTCGATGAAAAGGAACTAATGCGGCTGGTAGCGAGCTTAGAGCAGGGAAGCGAGCATCCTCTCGCTTCCGCAATCGTCGCGGCTGCCAAGCAGAACAATATTCCTTTGGCCAGTGCCACGAGCATTCAATCGCATACCGGAGTCGGCATTAGCGGTAAGGTGGAGGAAAAAGGTGTGTCCGCTGGAAATGAAAGGCTTTTCCAGCAACTGCGCCTACCCATAGACCCACTGAAGCAGGGGGCAGAAGAGTTGCGCCGCAACGGCCAGACGGTCATCTTCGTCGCAGTCGATGGCCGGCCTGCGGGATTAATTGGCATTGCCGATCCGGTCAAGCCATCCGCTCTGCAAGCGCTTCGTGATCTCAAAGCGGCCGGCTTGCGGATCGTCATGCTCACTGGCGACAGCCGCAGCACTGCTCAAGCCGTCGCTGCCAAACTGGGGATCGACGAATTCGAAGCGGAGGTTTTGCCGGACAAAAAGTCCGAGGTAGTGCGCCGCCTGCAAAAAGAAGGACGTATCGTCGCAATGGCTGGCGATGGCATCAACGATGCGCCCGCTCTGGCGCAGGCCGATGTAGGAATCGCTATGGGAACAGGAACCGATGTGGCCATGGAAAGCGCCGGCGTGACCTTAGTGAAAGGCGATCTGGCGGGCATTCTCCGCGCGAGAAAACTCAGCCAGGCGACCATGCGCAACATCCGCCAGAATCTTTTCTTCGCCTTCGTCTACAACTTGCTGGGTGTGCCGATCGCTGCAGGTGTGCTCTATCCACTCTTTGGCCTGTTGCTGAGTCCAATCTTTGCCGCGGCCGCCATGAGCTTCAGTTCAGTATCCGTGATCACCAATTCGCTGCGGCTGAGGAAAGTGGAGCTGTAGCGATCGGATACGCTAACCCCAAATAGTTTTCGACGTTTATAATCACGCGGATGAACGGCTCTCCTTCACGTCTCACCGCAGACCAGTCTGCGCTTCCTCCGGACTCGCAACAACCCTATCTCCGCATCCAAGGCATTAACATTTTCGTTCGAGATCAGGATCAAAGCCTGCGATTTTACTTGGACCAGTTGGGGTTCAATCTGGTCGGGGACGTCCGCTTTGGATCCGGCCAGCGCTGGGTAGCGGTCGCCCCTCCGGACGGCAGTGCCGTACTTTCTCTGATCGCACCCAAACCCGACTCCAAAGACTGCGCCCTCATCGGCCGCGCAACGCAGGTCGTTTTTGTTACCGAAGATGTTCTGGCGACGTTTCGTGAATGGAGCAAGCGCGGAGTTCGGTTTCAATACGTGCCACGCCTGAAGCGCATCAAGTACGAGCGGCCGGGAGCGACTGACCATTCGGTACCGCCGGGTGAGCAGGCGCCGCTCTGGGGCGGAGTTTTCACGCACTTCAAAGATCCCGACGGCAACTCCTTTGCGCTGGTCAGCCTTGACGAGGAGAGCCGAGCCGTCGAAACGCAGCGGCGCGTGCTCGCGGCGAAGTTGGAATCCGAACGCCGCGCAGCCCAAGAATTGGAAATCGCTAAGCAGGTGCAGACCCGGCTCTTTCCTCAATCGCTTCCGTCCTGTATGACGCTTGATTATTCCGGGATGTGCGTCCAGGCTCGCCAAGTCGGAGGAGATTATTACGATTTTCTTGATCTTGGCCAGGAACGACTTGGCCTGGTGGTCGGCGACATTTCAGGGAAGGGGATCGCAGCTGCGCTTTTAATGGCCAATTTGCAGGCGAATCTGCGCAGCCAGTGCGCGATCGCGTTAGATCAACCGCAGCGTTTTCTGCAATTGGTCAATCGCTCTTTCTACGAAAATTCGACTGATAGCGCCTACGCGACCCTGTTCTTTGCCGAATACGACAGCAGAGCCCGGCGGTTGTGCTACGTAAATTGCGGACATCTTTCCGCGCTTGTGTTGCGCGACGACGGCACTCTGGAACGACTTTGCTCAACTTGCACCGTCCTGGGACTATTTAAAGATTGGGATTGCTCAACCGCGGAATGTTCACTCTCGTGTGGAGATATATTTGCGCTTTACACCGACGGCATAACCGAATCGTTCAACCTTGCAGGCGATGAATTTGGAGAACCACGCCTGATCGATTCATTGCGACGATATCGCGAGCAGTCTTCGCTAGTAGTAGTTGCTTCGATTCTTGATGATGTCAAGAAATTCAGTCCTCGTGAGCAATCCGACGATATGACCCTGATCGTTGCTAAATGCAGGTGAGGAATTCTTGCCGGACTACTGCGTAAGGCCTATGCAGAACCGTCTTTTACGCTATGTTGCGTCCCAGCGATGTTGTAACGATCTGCTGCCAAACTGCAATTCGGTGCATACCAGTCCTCGCTCTCGTCATCCGCCAAGCCCCGTAAATAAATAATAATAAAAGCGGTTAACTGGCACGGCTCACGGAACACGAGATGGCCGCTGACCTGCTAATGTCGGTCACGCCAATAAACTCTATTACAACAATAGAGTTTGTGGCATAATTTTCAACGTTATGAAAATCTCCCAAAAAGGGTTATACGCTCTGCAAGCGATGATGATGCTGGCCCGGCATTACAACCAAGGCGCCATTCGCATTCGCGACATCGCCTACGAAGAAACGTTACCCGAAAAATTTCTGGAACTGATTCTGTTGGAGCTCAAGAACGCGCGCATGGTCGAAAGCGTGCGTGGCGCCAAGGGCGGATACCAGTTGCGTCGCGACCCGTCAGAAATCCACCTCAGCGAGATCATTCGCCTGATCGATGGACCGTTGGCGCCTTTCGGAGACGCTGATCAGTTGCGGACTTTGATCGATCGCGATGCCGAACATCGCGCGCTCTACCAAGTCTTTCTCGCCGTGCGCGATGCTGCAGCCAAGATCTTGGAGCACACCACCTTGGCCGACATCATGAATGGCGAGGCCGCGAGCGCTTCAAAATCTGGCAAGCGGCGCAAGAAAAAGGGCGAGGCGTCGAGCGTTCTGTCCATGGTGGTCCATGGGAATCCAAGCCGGGGCAAAGATGAGTAAGAATTGTATCGTTGTGGTGGGATTGCTCTTCCTCATCCTTGCGCTCCCGGGCCTTGGTCAGACAGTCGTCCGCGTAGGTGCCTTACCCAATGTCACGCACGCGCATGCCATGGTCGGTAAAGCCATTGAGGCGTTGTTTCCCGGCGCGATCGACATGAGCTACGTCGGGTCGAATCCAGCTATCACCGGCTATGTGCGCTCCAACGGGGAGGTGCTTCGAGTCGGCGCCGGTGCAGCGAGTGGTAGCGTTGCCCTGGTGGTCAGAAGCGATTCGGGGGGTCAGAAGCCGAAAGGCTTTCACCACAAGCGAGTGGCGTCGCCGCGGTTGGGTGACACGCAGGAGAGTGGGGACGTGCAGGTGATTTCGCTGACCAAGCCCGACCACCACTTTTTCACTACATTATGTTGGCCTCGTTTGTCCGTAGCAAACTCTGTGGTGTAAAGTACCCGGCTCCGCGGAGCCGGGAAAACAATAGGAGCGTCGAAACTCAATGAAACCAGGAACGAAGTGGTGGTTTATCTCTACTATATCGATCATGATGATCGTTATAATCCCATTAACTGGGCTCGTCTCGGCCCAAACCGGTGCTTCGGCATCCACTGCAACCACCGCGAAGAAGCGCACACCGGTTAGCGCAGCTGTCACCGCCAGGGAAGTCCAGGAATTGAAAGAGGCCGTGTCCGCTCAGCAGCAGCAGATCAGACAGCAAAACCAGTTGGTGGACCAGTTGAGGTCGCAGCTCCAGCAATTGCTCGACGCCACCCAGCAAGCCAACGCCGCCGCACAAAAAGCAGCAACCGGCGTCGACCAGGCTCAGAGTACTGCCCTTCAGGCCCAGCAATCTGCGACAGAAGCCAAGAGCTTGGCCGATCAGGCTTCCTCCAATGCGTCCGAGGTCAAGACAGCGCTCGCCGTCGTCGATACCAAAACCCAGGACGAAGGCAGGCAACTGAGCGCTCTCGAAGCCTTGGTCGGCCGCTTCCGCTTCAGTGGCGATGTGCGGGTCCGCGGCGAAGCTTACAACCAGAGCGGCGTTCCGGACCGCAACCGGGCGCGCATTCGCGTTCGCTTCGGACTGGACGGCCAATTGAACGAAGATTTCATCGCGGGCTTTGCGCTGGCAACCGGCAGTCTGGGCGACCCAACCTCCACCAATGAAACTCTTACCAACGTCTTCGACCGTAAGACTATCGCCCTTGATCGTGGATTCGTAACCTACAATCCCATTGCGCATCATTGGCTCTCCCTGACCGGGGGAAAGTTTGCTTACAGTTGGCAGCGGACCTCAGTGACCTTCGATCCCGACCTGAACCCGGAAGGCTTCAACGAAAAAGCTTCATTTGATTTCTCCGGACCGGTCCAGAATTTCACCGTTCAAGGCATCGAATTGCTCTACAGCGAGGCCAACGGCAAACTGGGGCTTCCGTCCCAGGACTCTTATGCTCTCGGCGGACAAGTTTCTGGCCGACTGCAATTCGGGCCTTGGACCACCACGCCCTCATTCCTGACTCTAAAGTGGAATCGTCCAGATGCGATTTTGCAGGAGAGCGCATTCGCTGTGGCTGCGACTACTACAGGCTTCCAACCAGCCACGCCGAAAGGCGGGCCCACCCCATCCCCAATTACCGGGATCCCAATACCGGGCGAAGGACAGGGCTGCACCAAGGGCTTAAGCTTTTCCACTTTTCCACCCTGCGTGTTCGCGCCGGACGGCATGACCAACGCTACTTACGTGGATTCCGCGGGCCTGGCCCACTTCTATTCCGGATATAACTACGCGGATTTCATCCTGAACAACCAGATCCAGACTGGCTTAACACGTTTACCGGTGAATCTGCTGCTTGAGTTCCTGGATAACCTCGATGCGGAAGCACATCCTCTCGACACGAAGGGTAACGTCATCCGCAAGCTGGGAAGTCAGAACAAAGAATACGGGTTTGACTTCAGCGTGGGTCAGGTGAAAAACAGAAACGATTTGCAACTCGGCTATGCCTGGTATCGTGAAGAGCAGGACGCAGCCATTGCATCGTTCGTCGAAAGCGATCAGAGGGCTCCGACCAACGTTCTACAAAACCGCGTTTACGCCTTGTGGAAGCTGCGTGCCAACGCTCTTGCCAGTTTCACCTGGTGGCGTGGACGCGCTCTGAACACCAATCTGGAAAACAACGTTGCCTTGTTCAATAACTACAGTAGCGTCGCCACAATCACCAAAGCCGGACAGCGGGAACCGTATTTAAACCGCCTGCAGTTCGACTTGATCTACACGTTCTAAGTGGGCGGCCTGCACTTGGATGGATTGATCTTAGGGCAAAGACGCTCCGCCCTGGGGCCATCGGTCAGTCAAGGCTTTCGAGCCTTGGCTGGCCGATTGGTTGACCTGTGAATGTCGATCGATTATACGGACACGCTCCAGACAGCGCTTGCTGTCTGGAGGCCGGAACTTGCTAGAACGGGATATCTTCGTCGCTGATGGGAGTCGCGGCTGGTGTGTGTTCTGGGTCTGACGCGCGCTGATCGAAATTGTTTCCGCCGGCGGCGGCGCCCCGAGAGCGTCCGCCAGAATCATCCCCACCGCCCTCGCCGCGTCCGCTCAGCAGAACCAGGTCATTGGCGATGATTTCAGTTTTGTACTTCTTCTGGCCGGTTTCTTTATCGTCCCAGGAGCTTGTGCGCAGGCTGCCTTCGATGAAGCACTTGCCACCCTTTTTCAGATACTCCCCAACGATCTCAGCCAAGCGTTGAAAGGCCACGATGTTGTGCCACTCAGTGCGGTCTTGCCATTGGCCGTCTTTATCCTTGAAACGTTCGTTGGTAGCAATCGAAAACTTGGCGACCGGCATGCCTCCTTGGGTGTATTTCACTTCAGGGTCCTTGCCCAGATTTCCGATAAGGATGACTTTGTTGACGCTTTTTCCTGCCATGAATGCTGCTCCTTCCGCCCCTGGCCGAGCGCGCACACGGACTACGAAATTTGGGACTGAAAGGCCAATATATCAGAAACCAGCGAGCCTTTGACCTCGGAGGTGGAAGAAGTCGGAAAGGCCGGGCCGAAATGGGTCTCAAGCCGTCCGGAAATGCAGGCGTCATGGGCTGGGATAGAGCTTCGTGACACGTTTCGTGACAATCCTTGATCTCAAGAGTACACTCTTCCGATGACCAGAGCAGAACTGGACGACAAAGAGTGGGCGGACAAGATGACTTCGCTCACGGTCGTACAAATCGAGGAGCGCTTCCGCGAACTCTTCCATCGGGAGATGTCGCTAAAGGAGCGCAACGTGTTTCTCCTGCCAGATAGCGATAAGCCCTAAGATCCGCCCACAGGTGTTGTTCCAGGATTTCATTTCAAGCTTCGGACGTAATTTCGGCTGCCTGTTGTCTTTTGGTGTGCATGAAACTCTCATACCTTGCGGTATAATCTGTGCCATGCCTGCTGAAGCGGACTCGTTGAAACCCGCCGGAATGGTGCCCGACGAACTCAAGTTCGAGCCCAAATCGAAAGGGCTGTTGACGCCTCGAAAGAAGAAACCAAAGGAGTTGGCGGTCATTACCGAGTGCTGCACCGGGTGCGCCGGTTCTCCAGCCTGCGTGGAATATTGCCCCGTGGAAGATTGCATGTTTTGGGTTCCCGATGAAGACCATCCGCCGTTCGGCAGAATCCAAATCGATCCGATCCTTTGTATCGGATGCAAGAAGTGCATCAGCAAGGGGCCGGATGGATGTTTTCTGGACGGCTGTCCGTGGGATGCGATTGTGATGGTGGATACCGTCGAAGTCGAAAAAGAAGTCGGCGTGATGCCCATCTAACTGTCAGCTCTCAGTCAACCCTTAACCTTTGGCTTGGTGCTTCAGTTCTAATAGATCCCATTTGTTGCCGTATAGGTCTTCGAAGACTGCGACTGTGCCGTAGGCTTCATGCCGTGGTTCCTCTCTGAACTTCACGCCCCGCGCGAGCATTTCACGGTAGTCGCGCCAGAAATCGTCAGTGTGCAGAAATAAAAAGACACGTCCGCCGGTTTGATTGCCAATGCGGCTCTCCTCTTCAGGCGTTGACGCTCGGGCGAGAAGCAAGTTGGTGCCGCCGGAGCCCGGCGGACTGACGAGTACCCAGCGCTTGTCGTTTCCCAAGCGATCTTTGGAGAGGCTATCCTCGATCACGACGAAGCCGAGCGACTGAGTGAAGAAAGTCAATGCTTCGTCATAATCCCGAACGACCAGAGCCATGTGTCCCAGGATCTGCGGCATAATTTGTTCTGTCTTGTTGAAAGCTAAATCCCAGGCAGGAGACTAACGAACCGTTCTCTCCCGAATCGCTTTTTCTGTTTCTATGGCCTGCTTGCGCACATGATCGGGGATGTCAGGCAATTCCCGTTCATATAGCAAAACTGCGGCGATGTCTTCTGCCTGGCCTACCAGGTAAAGCGCGCGCAGTGCTTCCCACACCTGTTCCGTTCCCGGATCGATGGTTGCAATCTCAGCGTCGGCTTTAATCGTCTCTCCCGTTTGTGCTGATAGGTTGCGGAGACGACCGCCAATCGGGGAGCGAATCTCCGTAGTCCGTGTGCCTTCCTGCAATTTGGCTACGATTCCTCCTTGACGAATAGCGGTGCCTACGGCGCTGGTGTCGATCAGTTTTCCAGCATGCGGGGCAGTGACTGTCGCCGGCTGCAGAAGTTCGATGATTTGAGGTCTTCCAGTTGCGTCAGCGAAGCGAACAAGCGAAAGCGCCGCGTTTCCCCGTACCATGAGCGAAGAGTCCGTGAGCATTTTGAGCAGAGCTTCATGGAATCCGGTGCCGGATGTGTCTTGGCCCATCACCCATGCGTCGGTGTTGCGGACCTCATCGACTGGAGCTGAGGCCAAGCGAATAACTTGCGGATACCACCGTGTGACGGTCGGATCGTGTCGAGTCATGCGCTCGCCAATTTGTACGAGGGCGTGCTGCATATGCCGGGGATGCTTTTCGTCTTGCAGATACTCAGCAAGTTGCTTGTCCGACAACTGACGGCCGAACCACGTGTTCCACCAGAACAGGAACGGCATTAGAACGATCAGCCACGCAGTGAGGAAAAAAAGTAGCCGGTTACGCGTGGACATGCGCGGCTTGGCGCGCTTGCTTGCATCTGTCGAAGTTTGCGGAATGGCATCAGGGGAGACGGGCATGGGATGACGAAAATATAGCAAAAGCCGAGGCTGCTTCAATGTCAGAAGTCTGCGGCCTTTAAGGTTCTTGGATTATTCCACCACATCTGCATCGAGCACGCGATCCTGTTCCAGATAGTGCGAGACCGCATATTGGGCCAGGAGCGGCGTCTGCAGCCGGATTTCAGCGCCGATCCACTCTCCTTTGTTGTGCGGTGCGTTAAGCGGATGATTGCAACGTCCGCCGCTACCGAACTGAGGACCGAAATCCGCGCTCTGGATCTGATCGAATTGCTGAATGCCGCGCCAAGCCTCGTCGCCCACGGTCCCCGAAACATCAATCTTTAGCCGCACGACAGACATGTCAACAATATTTCACCACAGGAGTCACAGAGGCAATAATACGCAAAGAATTTCTCGGTGACTCTGTGGTGATATTTTTCATGCAGCAAACAGATGATAAAGCATGAAGTACACGATCACGCCGGTGACCGAGACATACATCCACAGCGGATACGTCCAGCGCGCGATGGCGCGATGGCGGTCGAAACGTTCTCGCAAGGCGCGGCTGAGTGTGATGATTATCATTGGCACAATTACCGCGGCCAGAATCGTATGCGAAATCAGAATACTGAAGTACACCGGCCGCGACCAGCCTTGCCCCTGGAAATGCACCGATCCGACATGCCAGTGATAGTACAAATAGCAAGCGAGAAAAATACTGGACGAACCCAGCGCCGCGATCATCACGGCGCGATGCGCGGCCATCTGTCCGCGCTTAATAAAACTGCGTCCCACCAGTAGCAGTACGGCACTGGTTCCGTTCAAACTGGCATCGATCACCGGGAAAATAGCGTATTGTGGCGGAACTTGCATCATGCAGCCGGCCTTGTGGTACGGCGGTTCACTCTGAAAAAACACAGCCCAAACATGAGAATCGAGAACAGCGCCAGCGCTGCGATCGACGCGGGTAGCGGCAATACGGTCGGGCTTTCGGGGTACAGCAGGTTGCGCAAGGCCTCGACGCCGTACGTCAACGGGTTTAGCCGCATCACCAACCGCAGCCAACCCGAGGCTCCCGACAGCGGGAACAGCGCACCGGAGAGCAACCAGAGCGGGATCAGAAAAAGATTGATGATGGCGTGGAAAGCCTGCGTTGAATCCATTGGCCAGGCGATGGCAAATCCCAGAGAGGTAAGCGCGAACGAAACCAGGAACACTACAAATACAACCAGAAGAAAATCGATGAGTCCCATGTGCACGCCAACAAAGGGGGCGAAGGCCAGAAAAATGAGGCCTTGAACCGCAGCTAAAGTTGTTCCGCCCAGGACCTTGCCGAGCACGATGGCAGAGCGGGGAACGGGCGCGACCATAACCGACAACAGAAATCCCTCCTTCCGATCCTCGATCAGCGACATCATCGCAAAGATCGATGTGAACAGGACGATCATAATGAGTGCGCCGGGATAGAAGTAGTCCAAATAGTGTTGCTGTCCCGGCGCGTTGCCTGATCGGAACGAGGTGCCGAAACCGGAGCCGATGACCAGCCAGAATAATAACGGCGAAGCGATGACTCCGACGACGCGCGAGCGCTGCCGGTAGAAGCGTACGATTTCGCGCCACCAAAGCGTGAAGGCGGGAAGCATCACTCCGCTGGAGATTGGCGCGGCTTGGGCTGGTAAGGCTCTGCTCTGTGTGACCACTTCAACTCGTTTTCTGCGCCATGGGCGCTGTTGCTGGTAGCGCTGGCATCGGCCCTTACTCATAGGGGCGAGACGTCCCCACGACGGCCGCCGGGACGGCGGCGCTACTTTGGTTCTTCTGCGCCTTCCGTCCAGAAGCGGTGGCCGGTGCGGTGGATGAACACATCTTCCAACGTTGGCTTACTTACGGAGATCGCTTCAATCTCACCCGGGAAAGCCTCGACTACATCAGTAATAAAACGATGCCCGTTTTCGCGTTCGATGCGAACCTGTCCGTGAAGAATTTTTGCGTCGAGATGGAAGCGTTCGCGAATTCTTTCTGCGAGCGACTCGGGATTTTTCGCGTCAAGTAGAATCACGTCTCCACCGATTTCGTGCTTGAGATCATTGGGCGTGCCCAACGCCACGACTTTTCCTTCATTTAGAATGGCGAGCCGATCGCAGCGTTCGGCTTCTTCCATAAGATGAGTGGTGACGATCACGGTCACTCGTTCTTCATCTCGAAGAATCGCAAGATACTGCCAGAGATCACGCCGGGCGCCGGGATCGAGCCCGGTCGTAGGCTCGTCCAGCAACAGCACTGACGGATGATGGAGCAGACCCTTGGCTAGTTCCAGTCGCCGTTGCATTCCACCGGAGAAGGTTTCTGCCTTTTCGTTGGCCCGATCCGCGAGGCCAACCCGGCCGAGCATTTCTGCAATACGCGATTTCAGTGACGCTCCGTGCAAACCGTAGAGGTGCCCCTGATGCCAGAGGTTTTCCGCCGCGGTGAGCTTCACGTCGATGCTTTGCGCCTGGAAGACAACTCCGATCTGGCGGCGCAGATTGTTGGCATCCCGAGCGACGTCGAATCCCATGATCGTGGCATGTCCGTCTACTGGAATCATCAGAGTCGAGAGGATGCGAAACAGCGTTGTTTTTCCGCTGCCATTCGGCCCCAGTAGTCCGAAGAGTTCGGCGGGTCTTACATCGAAAGACACACCGTTCAGTGCCGTGCGCTCGCCATACCGATGCACCACATCCTGCACCGAAATCACAGCGGGCTCCACAGCGAGAGCGGTTTCAGAGTCGGCTACAGCAAATGGGGTTTTTGAAGCCACAGCCTATTCTACGATGAGTAGCGGTTCAACGGGGTTACGCAGCTACCGGTTTTCGGGTTCGGCTGGGGACTGGTTCCTCAAATGACACGGGCACATTCCGCCACACCTGAATGGCGAGAATGACGGCGGTCGCCAGAAGCAGCGCTCCAACCGCGACGTGGGCCACGGTCGAGATCACCATCGGGAGTTCGGGCTGAACTGCATCGCGGCCCCAGGCCACGCGCGTCAGAAACGCTGCGAAGCCAAGACAAAGTTGCGCGATCATCAGTGACACAAGAAGGATCGCGGGCCGACGGACCGCCTCGATCTTCGAGAATTGCCACAAGGCACGAATCGCGGTCCAAGTCAGCACGAAAGCTACGACGGCGGCGTTGACCACGTGCGGCCACCAACTCATGCCGTGGTGGCGAAACATTGCCCCCAGTATCAGTTGAACGTAAAGGACGAAGATCGACAGCAACGTGAGCGTGACCAAGCTAGGACGTCGGCTGTCGAATTCGATCTGCGGAACTTCCTCTACCCATCGGCGTCCGGTGAACACCGCAATAGCAACCGCGATGCAAAAGAATGTCTGCCCCACTGCGGCGTGGGCGGAGGAGACCCATGGGGGCTGGAATAACAGAACCGTGAGCCCACCCAGAATTGCTTGCGTAAGGATAGTGCCGAGCGCTGCAATGCCCAGCCATTTCATCCAACGGCGACGGTCTGCAAACCACGTCCATGCGGCAATAGAAATCGTGAGTATCACGATGGATCCGGCGATGGCGCGGTGGGTCCACTCGAACTTGATTCCCCCGTGCAATGGTGGAACGCTGAAGGATCCGAAAGAGGTGGGCCAGTCGGGGATGGAGAGGCCCGCGTCGTTGCTGGTAACAAGCGCACCGGCAACGATCAGAACAAAAGTCGCGCACGCAGTGAAGACAGCGAAGTTATGGTGCGCGCGATTGTAAGGTGCAGGGAGAGACTTCAGATCTACCTCCAAACTTATTCCTTGTAGCGCCGGCATCTCGCCGTTTGTCCCCGAGGGCGTTCCGCACTCGACAGCCGTCGAGACAGCGGCGCTACCACTGCCGAGCTTCGCTCGGCTGGACGGGTCGAAGACCCGTCCCCACAAATTCAAATAAGGACGGAGGAGAGGCCTGTCCTTATTTGAACACAGCTATTGAGCTTTGAACGTTTGGTCTACCGTCTTGCTATCCTTCGCAGCTAGCGTGACCTTTTGAGTTTGTTCTCCAAGTTTCTCCTGGACGAATGCGATGGTGTAATCGCCCGGTGGCAGGCCCTTGAGTTCGTATTTACCATCCGGGCCGGTGACTGCATAGAACGGGGTTTTTACCACATTGATGTACATCCTCATCCATGGATGCTGGTTGCACTTCACTGGTAACATGATTTCTTCGCGGGCGAAGCTCTTTTCGAGCGGAGCGGCTGCCGGGGGTTGAGACTCATTCCATTCGCGATTGGCTTGCGGCGTTGGATGAATGTTGTGCGTCGTCTGGTCGTCATTCTTGATCTCTATGTTCTGACCTGCCATGGCGCCCAACACGTGAGGATGGTATTGGCATCCCTTCTGGTCAATGCTCACCGAGTCCTTCGGAACGTCAAAAGCGCGGTCTCCCAGGCCATCTTTCACATACACGAAAACGTTGGCTACTTTGCCGCCATCGACAACGATGGTCTCAGCGGTATTGGTGCCCTTGCAGGCGGCATCCTGACTCATATCAATTTTGGAGGGCTTGGGGGCTGTGCCGTCGAACTTCACGGTTCCGCTGACAGAAGCTGCGGTGCTGGGATCGATGGGAGTGGCTGCCGGCGCGGGTTGGGCCGCAGACGAGGGTGCGGAGGACGGAGCTTCGTTAGTCTCCTGCTTTTTGCTGCAACCTACGAGCAGCCAGAGGCCGAGCAGGCAGAGCATGCCAAACATTGCTACCGATGTTTTCGTTTTCATTATGTCGCCCTTTCGTGAAGAGTTGAATGCGATTTGAAAGTTGAATTCAGGCTTACCTATTATCCCGAAATACTGCCCGGTTGCGCAGGCGGGACACCTCGCGACAGCCGCCGGGACGGCGGCGCTACAAAACTTATTATTCTACCGCGAACCTCCGATGCTTGCCCGTTGCGAGGGCGTGGCAGCCTGCTTAGATTTCGCCGGGGTCTGGGTAGAGGCGCTGGTTCGTCCCATTGATGCGGCCACGCGTCTTTGCTCTTCCGGTGTTAGCTGAAAAATGTAATCCACCAGAAGTTTGGAATGATCTTTCTCATAGCCCTGGAACGAACTTGGAGTTGGACCGGCAAAGACCCAATGATTATTTTCACGCCGGAACAGTCCCGATGGCATGGACGTGCCTGGGCTGATTGCTTGTGGATCAAGCACCCAGCGCTCCGCCCAGTCCGGTTTCAGCCGCTCCTTGGCAAGCAGGAAGTTGGGCGCGGTGGCAATCTTGTCATGCGCGGGGTCGCCGGTCGCATGGCATTTCAGGCACGGTGCCGCTGTGCTCGAGAACAGGCTGCGAGCCATGTCGCTTTCCTTTGCCGTCAGCACCGGAACCTGCTCCGGAATGTAAGGCATGGGTTGCTGCGACAAAGCCTGGAAGAATCGCACCAGTTTGCGCAGTTCATTATCCGAGAAGGAGAATGTGGGCATGCGCACTTTCAGGTACGGACGCACGCCATTCCTGTTCGTGTCGGTTTCGTTCAACGCGGGATTAGACAGGAAACGGCGCAGCCATTCAGGATCAACGCGTGCGCCTTCGGTCAGGAGTTTCGGTGGTAATTGCTCTTGATTTTCCCGGTACTGGGGCAGGCCCATAAGAATGGTCTTCTGCCCGGGGATGAACTGGTGGCATCCCATGCAGTTGTATTTCTTAACCACCCACCAGCCTTCCTGAATGTCGCGGCGGGAATCGCCGGGCCGGTATTGATAATCGGAGGGCAGGGAACTCTCTTCGCTTCCCAGCAAGAATGTTGTGAGGGCACGAATCTGCTCCGAAGTCAGGTGCACATTGGGCATGCGCAGGGCTTCGGTTTCAGACTTGATTTTTCCCTGATCGTAAATATTGGGCTCGGCAAGTTTGTGTTCGAAGAAACCTTTGTGGTCGTACCAGGATTCTTTTGCTGGGCCCTCGGGAAGTCGCGCCAAATCTTCTGGGTTTGTGATCGGCTCAGCGTGCTTGCCGCCGCGTTGAGCGACTTCGGTGAAAAGAGCAAAGTCAAGCCGCTCGATGGGCTTGCTGCCTTCAAAGGTTAGTTCGGTGCCGATGCGGCCTTCGTCCTCCATGCCGGAAATCTCGTGGCAACCCGCGCAGCCGTAATGACGAATCCACCTCTTACCCTCATCTTTCAACTTAGGATCATCCATGAAGGACGCATCGGCGTAGGACGATGGCTCTTGCTTTTTCTGCGTCGTTAGATAGGATGCAATATCCTGCGCGTCTTCCGGTGACAAGCGGAGGCTAGGCATTACAGTCATATTCTGCACCTGCAACTCGTGACCGTCGTTCGGGCATTGGCTGTGCTGCAAGTCGAACTGATAAGGCAAGCCCTTCTTGGCGTAGTCTTCCGGACCAATATCTTTCTTTTCGTATGGGCAATACGGGCGGGTGCGTTGACGCGCATTGTGTATCCAGCGCACCAGGTAATCGTAATTATCCTTTTCGCCTACGCGAGTCAGATTCGCAGCAAAGGTTCCGCCCTGCATCTGATCGCCTTCGCCCATCGAATGGCAAGCCATGCATCCCCGCGTCTCGAATAGCTCTTTGCCATGCTCGGCGTTTCCAGGCTTTTGCTTTGGCAACGGATCGGTGAATGCCGACTGCCACAGGTAGGCGGAAATCGCCTGAATCTGATGATCGTTCAGGCGGAAGTTCGGCATCTTGGTCGTGGGACGGAAGTCCGTGGGCTTTTTCAGCCACACCGGAATCCAATTCTTGTTCAGCTTGAGCCGGACGTCTTTCAGGTTCGGCCCTACCTTCTTCATGTCCTGCATCAAGCTGTGCGCTTGAAAATCGAGTTGCTGAATGTGGCCGTCGGCTTTGCTGTTGGCAACCTTGAGGGCAATGGCATTGTCGTTCAGGCGGTTGGCTTCCTCATTGCTCTGGGCGGCGTCGGCCTGCTTCATCATATCGGCCGATTGCTTGAGGTTGTCTTTCTCCTGCTGCTCGAGTTGCTTGATCTGCTGGCTGACGTTATTCAGGTCCTCAGGTTCTTTGTCGTATCCCTCATAGCGATGGCAACCCATGCAGCCACGTTGCCGGAACAAATCCTTGCCTTCGCTGATCGTCCATCCCACGTCGCCACTGACCAGAACCATGTCCGCTGAGTGGCATGTCTGACATCCAGCTTCGACATTCTGCTTGGGGAAGAGCGGCCATAGCCAGTGCTCATAATTACCGTGGGCTTTTTCGATGCTAGTCGTGGCGCGGCCATTGCCTTGATGACAAGGCGAGCAGCCGAACTTATCGGGATCGTGAGTCTTCAACAGGCCCGGTTCCGGATGGCTGACGAATGCTTGCGCATATTCGTCCGGCTTCTTCTCGCCCTTCGCTTCCATGATAGCGGGCGTGAGTTTTAACGGCTCACGAATTCCCATGTGGCAGGATTCGCAGCGGTCAACGATATTCGCCTCTGCCACGTTGATCTGCACAATCTTCGGATCCCACTCGTTCGTCTTCTTCTGCAGGCCCTCGATTTGAGCGGGCGTGAGATCCACCATATGTTCGGAAACGTAAGCGGACATTGCGGTGCTGGCGGCAGTTACCGGCTTGAGTACGTCGCCAAGTTCCGCGTTCAGTTTGGTACGCTCGTCTTTGAGTTGGTTGTACTTCTCTTCAAGTTGATGGAAGTCGTATTTTTCCTTGTGTCCGTCGGGGAACTCTACAGACCAAAGTTTTTTCTTGTACTCGTCAAGTTCGGTTTTCTTGCTTTGTTTGCCTGAGGAACTGGTCTCGGTCTCGATCTGGTAGGTCAGCGCGTTGGCGTAGGCCCGCTTGTCGGTGAAAACATTCTGCACCGCCAGGATTTGTGCGCTGAGATCGGTGATGTGTTTCTGAAGCTCGTCCCTGCGGGGCCTGGCGGCTGCGTCTGCCTGCTTGTAGGCCTGCTCTAACTGTTGGTATTCGGGGTTGTTCTCTACGCTCTTTACAGATTTGTCGGACGCCGGTTCGGTCTTGTTCAGCACGGCGGTGTAGCGCTGCTTCCATTCGTTCTGGAAAGCTTTCCACGGGCGCTGGCCGTAGGCTTCGTCCCAGAGGGCCCAGAACAGCGTCGCCATGAGCAGGACCATCGAGACGACGTAATAGAGCGCGTACGACTTTGTTACTACTGGATCTTGCTCCGGGATCGGTTGTTCGGGCACCAAAATCCTCCATCAGGCATTGCACAAATAGCGAAATCAGATTGTCATTCCGAGCGAAACGAGGGATCTGTAGTTCTTCCGGCAAGCATACTGCAGACTCCTCGCTTCGCTCGGAATGACAACTTTTCTTTCATTTCACACGTTGAACCACGGCGTTATCCACACATATTTGATATTGAATGCGAGCCTCAGTAGCATCTTCAATGGCAGCGCCAGCATCGTGAGCCAGAAAAACATCATGATGGAATATTGCAGCAAGCTCATGCGCTGATAATCCTTTGGGTTGTAGCGTCGAAACAGCGCGTGCACCAGAAACCCGCCTGCCAAGTAGAAGCCTCCAACTACAATCGCGCCGAAGATTGCTTTGCCTAAATTCGAAGCGATCCCGAAAAGATCGGGCAAGTCGCGGTTCACCTCGTAGATAAGCCGATTGTGATCCCAGGTTTGTCCCGGCCAAAACCACTGCCAACCAGGTCCGCGAATGAATGTGCCGATAATTATCATCGCCACCCAGAGAATCACGAAGCCAAACAGGAACGTGCCAATGGCAAACTTGCGCTGCTTCCAGGTGTAGTAGCCGCTGCCCATCGGGTTCGTGTCAATGTATGGGATCACCATGAGGCCGATGATGATCAGCGTTGGCATGACGACGCCGGCGATCCACGGGTCGAAGTACACCAGCATTTCCTGCAGCCCGAGAAAATACCAGGGCGCCTTCGCGGGATTCATCGTCAAGTTGGGATTCGACGGTTCCTCAAGCGGCGCGCTCAGCGTGATCGACCAGATCATCAAAATAATCGTGACAATAATGGCGGCGAGAAATTCAATGCGCAGGAGAAACGGCCAGACGTGGATTTCTTTTTGCCAGCCGGGACGGAAGGGCCACGTCTTGCGATGATGAGTCTTCGCCATCGCGGGATTGGTTTCGAGTTCGCCGATCAGTTCATCGTTGGCTTTGGCTTGCTTCCATGCCAGATAAATGTAGAAAACCAAAAGCGGGATCAAGCCGACGATGGGTACGTTGTCGGGCGCGGAACAGATCTCCCAAAGTTGTCGCCAATCCATAAAGTAACTCCTGAACCAGGAGACATTGCAAAGCAATGTCTCTACCACACTACGCGTTCACTGTAGAAACGTAGCTTGCTACGTCTCGTCTCGGCTTCGCCTACGCGCTACGGCGCGGCTTGTCGGCTTCCGCCGTCAGCATCACCGGGGCCGGGCCGGAGATGCCGCCGTCTTTTCTTACCCGCCAGAAATGCACGATCATCAGAACCGAAGCCACGATCGGAATGCCGATGCAATGCCAGATGTAGGAGCGAAGCAAAGCATTCGCGTCCACGATCGATCCGCCCAGTAAACCAAAACGAACGTCGTTATACGGCGTCATCCCAAGCATCTTGCCGAACGGGCCTTCGTGGCCCAGCAAGGGCGTGGCGCGAGCCATGTTCGTTCCCACCGTGACTGCCCAGAATCCCAGTTGATCGTCAGGAAGCAGGTAGCCGGTGAACGAGAGCAGTAGGGTGAAGACCAGCAGGAGCACGCCGATGTTCCAGTTAAACTCCCGCGGCTTCTTGTATGAGCCGGTAAGGAACACCCGGAACATATGCAGCCAGACCGCGATCACCATCAAGTGAGCCGCCCAGCGATGCATGTTGCGCAGCAGTTTGCCGAAGGGAACATCGTGCTCGAGATATAGAACGTCGCGGAAGGCCTGCACTTTACTGGGATGGTAATAGAACATCAGCAGCACGCCGGTGAAAGTCAGGACGATGAATAAATAAAACGTGATTCCGCCCATGCCCCAGGTATAGCTGTAGCGCACCGCGTCCCGATTGATCTTGGCCGGGTGCAGGTGCAGGAAGACATTTGACAACACGCCCAGTGCGCGATTGCGCGGTGTATCGTCATGTTTGTGACGGAAGATCGAAGTATAGACCTGAGTCTTGGTGGGATCTTTCAGGCCTTCGATCTGCTCCTTGGCTTTCGCCGGCATGTCGGTCTTGAGCGACTGAACGTCTTCTTTGACGCCAGCTTTCACGCGCTCCAGCAGGCCTACGCGATTGCCGTTCTTGCCCTTTCCATTTTCTTCAGGCATTGGTTCCTCTTATCATGCTGCTCGAAACTACAGACACGGGCGAAACCGCCCGCGCCACACAACCTAACTACGCGCGCAAGAAAGCTCCGGGATCGTTGAACTGGCTCGGCTGGCCTTTGGGCCATTGGTACAGCTTTGAAACATCTACCAGAATCTGGCCGTCAGGGGCGATGTCCACCTTTGCTCGATCCATCGGCCGTGGTGCCGGGCCCTCGAAATTGACTCCTTCACTGTCATAGCCGCTGCCGTGACAAGGACATTTGAACTTGTTCTCACTGGGCTTCCAGTCCGGCGTACAGCCCAGATGAGTGCAGCGGGCGTAGATTACGAAGATGCGATCGGGCGTTCGGTCCACCCAGATGCGGTACTTCTGTTGAAACTTCGTGTCCACTCCCAAACCATATTCCTCGGGATATCCGATCTTGAAGCTGGTCGCGGGCTCGAACAAGGTGCGTGGAAGAAAAAAACGGAAAAATGCCAGCAGCCAGGCCAATAGAAATGCGACGACCGCGCTCCACACTAGTCGCCGGCGCTGCTGATTGACCTCACTATCTTCCGGGCCGATCGATGCAACCCCTCCGGCGGCAGCGGCTCTGGAGGTTCCGACCGCTGGCGTTCCCACGTAGCTCGTGGATTCGCCGCTGCGGGCTACGGAAGCGGCGGCCGAAGGAGGCGCGGCTTTGGCTGCGGCAGCCCGAGGAGCAGGAGGCGTTGGTGCCGCCGTTGCTGCGGCTACCGGAGCCGTGGCGGGAGCAACTGGCTCTCCGAGCAGGGCAGCGACTTCGGAATCGTTGAGAGCCGGCAAACCCTTGCGTCCACGCCGCGCTTGTTCCGCGGCGATGGTCGACTTACTCCACTTTCTTCCCTCCGCAACCCACTTGGCGACCTCCGCGCTAATGGGCGCGCCAGAGACGACCGCAGGCGATGCGGCTGTGACGGCAGCCGGAGTTGATGCGGCAGGAGCGGCGACCGACTCAACGGGTTCTCCGAGCAGAGCGGCAATCTCGACATCGTTGAGAGCCGGCAAACCCTTGCGTCCACGCCGCGCTTGTTCTGCCGCGATGGTCGACTTGCTCCACTTCCTTCCCTCTGCAACCCACTTGGCGACATCTTCACTAAGGCCGGCTGTCGGCTTTGTTGCGGCGACCGTTGTCACAGGCGACGAAGATACAGCGGCCGGAGGCGTGGAACTAACGACGGGCGCTGAACCCCCATCTCCACTTTCCCAAGACATCGGCTGGCCAGCTTTCAGTGCTTCGATATCGGCATCAGTAAGCAGTGGCAGGCCTTTGCGCTGGCGGTAGGCCTGTTCCATTCCGATTACCGAATTATTGAGCGCCTTCCGCGGCCACGCCGGAAGATGCCCCAGAACCCCACCTTTGGCGGATTCGTCTGCCATCCTACCTCACCCCTTATGTCTGTGCTTGGCTCGCGTTTATTTTAACTTCTCCAATGTCAGTCTGCAGCGGCAGCGAGCGATTCTGCCCCGCGCTCTCTACCTAAATCAACTCCAATCGCGGTCCCCACCAAGTCAGCCAATGCCGCGATGAAGGTTGGAGAATCGTTCAATCCCGAAGTCATCTCGAACTTTCTGATCCCGAGCTTAGCGGCTTCCGCGCGAGCCTCGTGATCGATCTCTCCCAGTGTCTCCACATGATCCGAGACAAAGGAAATCGGCACGATGCAAACCTCGCGATCTTTTTCCCCAGCGAGTTCGCGCAATGCCGTGTGCAGAGACGGCTGCAGCCACTTGCTGGCGCCAACTTTACTCTGATAACACAGCCGGTAGGAATTGGGCCAAGCCCCGCGCTGCATCACGAGTTCAACTGTCGCTTCGATCTGGCGCTGATACGGGTCTCCCTTTTCGATCACTGCGACCGGGACGCTGTGCGCGCTGAAAACGATCTCGGGGCGCCGGGGGTCGGAGAATCGTGCCAGTGCTTCGTCTATCTTTTCGACCAGCGCCTGCAAGTAAAGTTCGTGACGATAGAAGGGCTCGACGCTATGCACTGGAACGTCTTCCCGAAACAGCCGCCGCCACTCGTTAAGGCTGCTGCCAGTCGTCGTGCTGGAATAATGCGGATAGAGAGGTAGCAGCACAACCTCGTCGCATTGCGCCGCCCGTAGTTGTTCGATCGCCTGCGCAGTGAACGGATGCCAGTACCGCATCGCGACAAAGCAACGCGCGTTCAGGCCAGCTCCCGCCAGCTTGAACTGCAATGCCCGAGCCTGCTGCTCGGTGAAGCGGCGAATGGGCGACCCTCCACCGATGGTTTCGTAATGATGCTGAACTTTTCTAGCGCGTGTGCTGGAAATCAGCTTGGCTAGTGGTTTTCGGCCGATGCGGGCGAATGGGAAGTCAATGATGTCGGGGTCACAAAACAGATTGAAAAGAAATGGCTCGATCGCTTCCAGCGTGTCAGGTCCGCCAAGCTGGAAGAGCACCACACCTATACGCCGTGTTGGGTAAGCCATTCCCCCGGGTTCCTTGGTGAAAAAGGATGTTACTCAATCCGCGCCGGGGAGTCAACGCGGAACCCGCAACGGTTAGCTGTTTTTTAACGTGAAGGACGATGTATTGCGATCTTGTCGCCGATTTCGATGCTCATTAAGTCTTCGCCGACTTCCAGGGGGCCCGCATAAGTCTTTCGAGTATGGGGAATGACGTCGGGAACGTCGGGTGGCACAATGTGCGAGTAGACCGCCAGCTTGGGCTTTACCCGCGTAAATATGATTCCCGCTTGCTCTGGAGTAGTGTGGTGCTCGATTATTTTCGTCCTTTGCTCCCGCGTGTCCGTACTGACGGTTTCTGCGAACGCATCAGGATCAATCACTTCGTGAATTAGAACGTCGGTTCCCTGAGCGAACTTAATCAGGTTTTCCGAAGGACGAGTATCGCCTGACAATGTGACGGAATGCCCGCCATAATCAACGCGGTATCCGAACGCTGGTTTAATTTCGCCATGATCAACCAAAAACGCAGTTACCTTGACGCCTGCGCTATCGTACACGGCGCCCTCGTCGATGTCCTTGGCAACTGTCTCGGCGCCCGCCCCCGGCAATTTTGTGTCGACGTCACGCCTGATGTGGATATCGAAGGCGTAGGCCTCCCGCAGATGCTCCATCATCGCCTTGGTACCCTCCGGACCCCATACCGGAAGTGGGGTGGTCCGGCCCATCACCCAACCGGTGAGCCATAAGTCTGGAATTCCGACGGTATGGTCCGAGTGCAGATGAGTCAGGAACAGGCCAGTGATGTCGGAAAACGGAATCTTGAGTTGGTCGAGCCGTTGGGCTGCGCCCCGTCCGCAATCGAAGATCAGCTTTTGCTTGCCCGCTTCAACCAGAATACTCGGCCCGAAGCGAGACATAACCGGGCGCGGGTTGCCTGTTCCCAGGAGCGTGACTTTGAACTCTTGTGGAAATGCAATAGAACCGAGAGTAGCGACTAAGAGCCAGGTGAGGATCAGTTTTGGCCACGAAAGCCAGCAGTAGCGACGCATTCGGTGCAAGTCACGTCGTCGCATGGGAAGATTCCGCGGTTACGCTGGCGGACTCCATTGCCTCGATGATGAAGTCGGCGAACTCGGAGGTGCCAGCTTTCCCGCCGACATCTCGGGTCAATTTTTCTCGCGTACGGTAAACCTTTTCCAACGCGTTGCGAATCTTCAGTGCCGCATCGTACTCCCCGAGATGGCGCAGCATCAGCAGTGAAGAACGCAAGATGGCTGTTGGATTCGCCAGGTTCTTGCCCGCAATATCCGGAGCCGAACCATGCACCGCTTCGAAAATCGCGCAGTGATCGCCGAGGTTGGCGCTGGGGACGAATCCCAGTCCACCCACAAACGCGGCGCACAGATCGGAAATAATGTCGCCGTAAAGATTTTCCATTACCAGCATGTCGTACTGGTACGGATTCATGACCAACTGCATGCAGGTGTTGTCGACGATGTGCTCGCCATAGGTGATCTCGGGATAATCCTTGGCGACGGTGCGGGCGCAGCGCAGAAACAGCCCGTCTGAAAGCTTCATGATGTTGGCTTTGTGAATCGCGTGAATCTTTTTGCGCTTATTTTTGCGCGCGTACTCGAAGGCGAAACGTGCAATGCGCGTAGAGGCCTTCTCGGTAATGATTTTCAAGCTCTCGACTACGCCTGGAACAACTTCGTGCTCGAGTCCGGAGTACAGGCTTTCCGTATTCTCGCGCACGATGATCAGGTCTACATCGGGATAGCGCGTAGGAATGTGGGGCAGATTGCGAATCGGACGGAAGTTTGCGTAGAGCTCAAACTTCTGCCGCAAGGCGACGTTGATGCTGGCAAAGCCACCGCCGATCGGAGTGCTGACCGGCCCTTTGAGTCCAACGTGAGTCCGCTCGATGGATTCTGTCAGCTCCTTCGGAATGTACTCCTTGTATTTCTCGAAGGCCTCGGCCCCAGCCATGAAGGTTTCCCATTCAAACTTGACGCCGGTGGCTTCGAGGATGCGGACGGTAGCCTGCGTAACTTCGGGGCCGATGCCGTCGCCGGGGATGAGAGTAATCTTGTGTGCCATGTCTATTGAGCAAGTATCGGCCAACGCGCTCCAAACTGTACAGACGTTGCTGCGCAACGTCTCGGCCAGCCGACAACCCCTGTTTTTTTGTCATCCCGAGCAACGCGGATCTGCACTCTTTACCATTCAAGCAAACTGCAGATTCCTTGTCGTTTTCGCTCCTCGGAATGACAACGAGGGTAGGTTTTCGAGCAGCCCCGAACCGTAGCAAAGCTAGGTTTCTGCAGCGTGCTCAACTCTTTGCCGCGGGCTTGCTACGAACTTCCGGTTCCTTCGTCTTGAGCAGGTCTTTTAGCTCAGTCATGAATTCCTGTACGTCTTTGAAGTCCAAATAGACCGAGGCGAAGCGCACGTACGCCACTTTGTCGTATCGCCGCAGACGATTCATGATCAGCTCGCCCAGTTCACTCGTCTTGCGCTCGCGCTCCGCCGATTCGATTACAAAGCCTTCCGCCTCATTCACTATTTGCTCCAACTTACCAATGGGAACAGGGCGTTTTTCGCAAGCCCTCAGCAGTCCATTTAATACTTTCTGGCGGTCGAACTTTTCGCGGCGTCCATCTTTTTTGACCACCATGTAAGGGATTTCGTCGATGCGCTCGTAGGTGGTGAAGCGCTTCTCGCACTTCAGACACTCACGGCGGCGACGGATGGAATCGGCTTCTTTGCTCTCGCGCGAATCCACCACTTTGTCATTTGCGAACCCGCAGAAAGGACACTTCATGGCGCTTGCATCAGTCCGGTTGATTGTAGCAGGGAAGCTTCGTGGCAGGGATGGCCGCGCGTCAGGCTGGAGGCGTGGGCGAAAGCTCGGCGCGAGCCTCCTCCTGTTCAGTTTCTTCCGAAAGCTTCCGCAACGAGAGCCGTTCGCGATGCGCCAGCAGCAAGCCGCCGGGCACCACGGAGACGAACGTGGTTACCCACAGCAAGATTCCGCAACTGGCTGCCAGTTCATGCGTCGCTTGGAAAATATGTTGGAGCGCGGAAATGGTTGCCAACTGCGAACCTCCACCCACGCCGGGCAACTGAATCAACGAGCCCAACATGCTGGATCCCATCAGCAGCAGAACTTTGGAGACTGTCATGTGCGCAAGAGCCGCTCCATAGGAGTGAGTGACCTCGAGATAGGCCAGCGCTATAAACCACCACATCAGAAGCGACACGCCGGACAGTTGCAGGAAGCAGAGCGGACTATGAATGGTGTCCAGTCCTCCGTGGAATTCACGCACTTTCTGCGCCACCCGGTGCCCGAAGTTCGCGGCCAAGTGAGAGAAGCGAACCTCGATCCAGGCGGCCACAGCTTCTCCAAATTTCGCGACCAGGAAAACCACAAGCGCTAACCCTGTCACCAGAGCGACCAGCAGAAAACCTCCGACTTGAAGCCGGGGATAGATCTCGGGGTTAGGAAGAAAACGCAGTTCTGTCGGCAGAAAGATAGCAAGGACTATCAAAACCGTGAAGGCCCCAATATCAAAAATGCGCTCTACCGCCCAGACTGCCATCTGCGAGGAAAAAGTGAGGTTGGTTCGACGCGCGATTAGAAAGGGACGAATCAATTCTCCCGCGCGTCCTAATAAAGCCAAGCTGGTGAAGCCGACCAAGGTTGGCGAAATCAGTTCGACGGCGGAGATTTCCTTCCGCACCGGTCGCAAGAATATTTTCCAACGCAGAGCGCGCAGGAAATAACTAAGGTAGACGAGACCGACTGCATTCAGAATGTGCCCTAGGCTGACCTGCCTCGATTGATCCCAGAAGGTGGTCCAATCAAAGTCTTTCCAGGTTCGAAATTGCATGTAAATAAGGCCGGCGAGAATCGCAGCGACCACGGCGTACGCCAGATAGCGTTTTTTATCCATTTACTCGTGACATCCCGAACATGACAGCGCAGCTAGAAACGCTTCAAGCGTTGATCCTCTTGAAAGGTATATGACATAAGCGCGGGGGTCAACGGAGTCCAAATCGTTTTCAGACATCGCATCACTAACACAGTCGTCATCCTGAGCGAAGCGAGGGATCTAGGTGTTTGGTGGCGAAGGCGATATCGACTTGCAGCCAAAGACCCAGATTCTTCGCTTCGCACGACAATTTTCAAAAAAACTGGAGCCTCGAGGTTCAGCGGGAGGCTTGCTGCGTTGTTTCCAGGACCGCCGATTGTTTTCCCGTCGGTCGATGTGGCGCCACGCTCTTTTTGTAGCTGGCCGTCTTCAACGCGGCTGCTTTCCGCTCCGCCAGCTTCTTGCGATTGAACTCGCGGATGATGCGGGCCACGTATGCCTGGGTTTCATAATACGGTGGGACGCCGTGGTACTGTTCCACCCGCTGCGGGCCAGCGTTGTACGCAGCAAGAGCTTTGATCAAATCAAAATTGTAGCGCTCCAGCAATTCTCGCAGATATCGAGTGCCGCCTTCCAGGTTGTCGCCCGGATCGAAAGAGTTGACAACTCCCAGGCGGGAGGCGGTTTGCGGCATTAGCTGCATCAGGCCTTGCGCGCCCTTGGGCGACACCGCTCGCGGGTTGAATCCGCTCTCGGCGTGGATGACGCTATTGATCAAATCCGGATCAAGGTGGTACCGGCCGCTAACGGAATTGATCACCTCGCCCATCGGATGCGCAACCGGCCCCGCAATTGGAGCTGACAGGTCCTCATCAAAACGATCGATGTCGGCGGTGGGAACATCCACATATCCGTTGCGGTCGGCGCTCAAATAAAGACGGGTCACCGAGCCCACCACTTCCCGTCGCTCATGCCGAATCGAAAAGCCATTGCGCAGGATAGCGACATCTGCTGCGGATGCAAACAACGATGCTCCCAACAGGCAAAGTCCCAAAAGAAGTTGAGCCAATAACTTCATAACAAATGAACGATCACACAGGACGAACTTGCGGTCGGAAGCCCTCCTCATCGATCATATATAGCCCGGTGGCGCAGAAACTTTTCGAAAACTAGCAATGCACGCATGCGGCGCGAATTCCTTATCAATCTTCTAACGCAGCGCTGAAAGCGCTGCTCCACCCAAAATCTGAGCTAAACCCCGACTCGCGTCCCGAGCACCTGCTCGATCGCAGCCGCCACCCCATTCTGGTCATTGCCCAGAGTCACCGTCCAGCCTCTTCCCCGTAATTCTTCGGATGCATTTCCCATGATAAATGGCAGCCCGGCGAAGGCAAGCATTTCAATATCATTATAGTTGTCACCAATGGCCATGACCTGTTCGCGGGGGATACCTCGGTAATTGGCCCATCGGTGCAGGGCGTGCCCTTTGGAGCAGCCCTGGTTCAGCACATCGACGATCGAGAGATCGCGGACTGGATATTCCGTCCGTAGCACGGTGATGTCTTTCTCCAACCCACTCGCCGCCAGTATGCCCAACGCCTGATGCATGTGCTCGATCCGCCCGCAGAACATCGCCTGAACCGGATCGGTGGTTAGAGAGTTCTCCAGGGGGATCACAAAATCGATATATTGCAGGTTCTTCTCCAGCCAGCGCTGAATGCTGTCATTTAAATCGCGCATGTGCTCGAGCACGATCGCGCCTTTGCTCTCGATATCGAAAGTCAGAACTGTGTTTCCTCGAAACTCCCGCATCGTGCTGCAGAGTTTGCGGCAAGTCTCCACAGGAAGCATGTCGCGATGAAAAGTTTCACCGGAAAGAGATCGGGTGATGGCGCCGTTTGAGCTGATCAGCCAAAGATCGAAGCCCAGTTGTTCAGCGATGGGCAGGGCAAATCTGTGCCGCCGCCCGGTCACCAGGATGACTTCGACGCCCTCTTGATGCGCCCGGCGCAGCGCGGCCAGGTCGGCTTCCGAGATTTTAAATTCGGGGTTGAGCAGGGTACCGTCAATATCGGCGGCCAGCAGACGGATAGGAGGTCTCACCACAGATAATTTTAGCATTCTTGTGAGCGGAGACCGGCGTCTTGCTCGTCGACTCGGGGCAGGACGCCCAGCCTCGATCGTCATGCTATAGTCCGATTACAGCATGGGATCGCTAATTTTCTTATTCTTTCCCTGGGGTTTGATTCTCCAGGCGGTGGCGATTGTCCACTTCATCCGCCGGCGGCCCGACGGTTATTGGCTGTGGATCATTATTTTTTTCGGCGGGCTTGGGGCTCTGATCTACATTGCCGCAGAGGTCATTCCCGACGCCGGCCTGATGCGCCAGTCTTTTAAAGTCTTTCCCCGGCGCAGAAGGATTCACGAACTCGAATCCGCCATTCTGGACAATCCCTCGGCCGGAAATTATGAAGAGTTGGCCGATCTGTACCTGGAAGAAGGGAACTACGCTCGCGCCCGCCAGTGTTACGACAAGGCAATCTCTTCGCGCACAGACTCGCTCGACCCGTTTTACCGCCGCGGGATGGCAGCGACCTTCATGGCTGACTTCTCTGCTGCGGTGCCCGATCTTGAACGCGTGGTCTCCCAGGATCCGAAATACGATTTTCAGCGCGCCGCCGCACTGCTGGCCCACGCCTACGCCAACACGGGTCAGCCGGACAAAGCCAATGCGCTGTTCCAAGAGGTCACGAAAATCTCTACTTCATCGGAGACCTATTACAACTACGCTGGTTTTCTGGCTGCGCAGCAGCGCAATGCCGAGGCTCGCGTCTGGGCGCAACGCATTCTTGACAAGAAGCCGACCATGCCTGGATACCTGCGCCGTCGTGAGCGACCCTGGTTCCGCAAAGCAGCCGCTCTGCTCAGCCGCTTACCAAAGTCGATGTAGATGCGAGTCCATGTAGGCGCGGGCGTCTACGCCCGTGCAAGGCGGGCACGATTCAGGTGCCGAGCTGAAGATAATGGGCGCGAATTTTCGATTGCTCCTGAGAGGTGAGCAGTCGCAATCAGGCAGGCGATGAGATCTCCGTCTCCGCTACAATTGCTGACTCAACGCAAAGAATTGGCGCCAGCAACGGCCAGCCCTGGCGCAACACATAATCCAGCCACGCCCCCGCCATCTGCGACGTCAGAACCGCCGCCAACACGAGTGTGGTATAGAACGTCGGGCTGATGATCCCGGCATCAAACGCGACGCTGGCGAGCACGATACCCGGTCCGCCGCGTGCATTCGTCGTAATGGCGAGGTTCAGCAGATCCAAACCACGAAATCCGGCACAGCGGCCAGCCAGCGATACAGAAAGAACCTTGACGATACAACTTCCGATAATAAACGCGGCCAGCATCCGCAGTGACAGGCCGTGAACCAGGTCGAGTTTCAATCCTACGAGCGCAAAGTAAACCGGAATGAAAAATGCGAACGATACTTTTCCTATGGCATCTAACGCTTCTGAGAACAGTCGGCGCCTCTTGTGTACGACCGCGAAGCCCGCAAGAAAGGCGGCGAATACCAGGCTGACGTTTAGGGCCCCCGCGAGTACACAATATCCCAGCAGAACCGCAATTGCGTAAGCCACCGGCGAGTGTTTGGCGATAATGTTGAACCGCGATTTGTTGATTCGCTTTACGATCCGAGGAGCGATGGTCAGACCCAGCCCGAAAAATCCGATGGTGGCGATCAGGTGATAGGACATTTGCCGCGGGTTGAGGGCGGCCTTGCCAGCCATCGCGGTTGCTACCGCCAATGCCAGCCACAGGACAATGTCCTCCAGTACGGCGACGCCCAGAACCAGCCGCGCGAAACGCGTGTGGAGTATCCTCAAGTCAGCGAAAATCTTTGAAACTACGGGAACCGACGTTACGGCGACCCCGACCGCCAGAATGATGATTAACGAAACACGATTGCCGTTCGGTCCGGCGAGCGCAGGACCAGCCAGCCACGGACCTAACACCAGAGCAAGGACAAACGGTATGCCGGTCCCCACAATCGCGAGCCAGCCTACTTCGCGGCGCTCTTCGCGGGTGAACAGTTGGCGGGTTTCCGCGCCCGAGAGGAACATCAGCAGCAGCAAGCCGAGCCAGTAAACAAAATTTAAAATGTTTGCGTGTTGTTTTGTGGCTTCCACGAGCCCTGAAGCGAATGGCAATCGGCCCACTAGAGCAGGGCCCAGAACCACGCCGGCCAGGATTTCTCCCACCACCTTAGGTTGGCGGAGTTTCACAAAAACATAGCCGAGTAGCTGAGCCAGGCCAACGAGAAGTAACAGTATGAAAAGAATCGAAGTCAGATCGGAATTGGACACCATGCTCCCCCGCGGCTTTAGATGCCTTGGGCGCGGGAGGGTTGGTCATGAAAGGTCAGGCTGAGTGCGCGCGGAGCAGCAGAGAACGGCCTAATTGATCGCGAGATAATCCTGCAACGCACGTTGAGTTTGAAGGTCCAGCGCCTCGCCAAATTGAGTCAGATCTTGAAGCAACAACTCGGGATCCATTTGGTGAAGATGCTCCTGGGCCAGCGCGAAAACGCAGCGCCTGACCAGGTTGTACTCTTCGATCAATCCCATGGGCGTGAAGCCTTGACCCTGCCGCAATCGACCGTGATGTTCAGCAGCTTTCATGGGCATGCCGCTCATCTCCTTCACGCTAAACTTCATGATCTTCATGGCCTCCTCAATTACGAGGAGGATGGGCGCGATGCGTTTCTTGTGGGCAATTTTTACCCGTTTGAGGTTGGGATCCGCATGGCTATGCTCCAGCCATTGTTTTCCAATGCGGTTGCGATTTTGCTTTAGCAGAATCTTGAGGCTCTTCGCCGTGCTTGCCGGACGCGAGAACACGTCCGCGGCCGATGAGCCGCGTCCGAGTTGCTGGTCGATTTCCGCGAGCGCTTCGCGCAGTGCGCTTTCGATTTCGCTCGAACGCCGATCGCCGCGGGCAACGCGGCTCACATAGGAGGCATCGACTCCGAGACTGCGTGCGATACGGACATAAAGACCGCGATACAAACTTTGTGGGGATGGTTTTCCGGGATTCACATTTATGTTAGAATTGTCACGGTACATGACAACCTCTCATGACTGGCGACAAAGGGTGCCGCCTAACACGAATGTTAAATCAATCGTGTTAATGCGAGTCTAACAGGCGGGACATGAGCAATACAAGCGATCCAAAGTTGGAGTGGGCGAAACGGATCCTCGCCCTCCGCCGCCGCCTGCAAATGAGCCAATCGGAGTTTGGCAACCGGATGAACGCTTCCGCGATGGCGGTTTCCCGCTGGGAGCGTGGCGTGCAGGAACCGCCCGCGAACGTCTACATCCAGTTGGGCAACCTCACCGGCGACCCCGAGTGCTGGTTTTTTTGGGCGCAGGCAGGGTTGAGCAGTGACGATCTGATGCGGGTTATGCCTGCCGTTCGCTCCCGCATGCGCCAGGACCGTACGGTCAAGCTCGAGGTAGTTCACGCGGGAGGGCGCCGGGCCCCCCGTCACGCGGAAGTACTGGTGGCGATTCCCCTTCTGCCCATTGTCGCGGCTACCCACGGAGGAACGGGAGATTCGGTGGAGAAACTGAATCAGGTCCCCCCGGAGACCATGTTAGCCGCACCCAGCAAGTGGTGCCCCAATCCAGCGCACACCAGCTGTCTTCGAGTTCGCGGTCGCTCCATGATGCCGCTGATTCATGACGGTTATATCGTTGTGATGGACACTTCGCAGACCAGTCATCCCGAGCTCTATGGTCAGATCGTGGTAGCAGCCCACAAACAGCATGGTCTGATGGTTTCCCGCTTGCAGCGCTTCGATCACACCGAGGTTTTGGTCCCGGAAAATCGGGAGTATGAATCGACTGCGGTTTCCACCAACGGCTGGCGGATCGTTGCAAAGATTCTGTGGTGGATCGGCCGACCCGCCTAATCTATCCTGAAGCTATTTCGCACAGTAGAGGCGTACCAGCCAGGTTTCTACCCACCCCCCACCCCGCTCTCATTTGTGATGTCGAACACATCCTGGTAGGAGATAGATCACGGAGACGGCACTCCCATGCGTCGTACTTTTGGCATGCGTCTAATTTCTTCTTGCGGAGCTGCCTCATGGCCTATGTAATTACTGACACTTGCATTAAAGACCTTTTGTGTGCCGACGTGTGTCCGACCGATTGCATTCATCCCAAGAAAGATGAAGCTGGCTTCGAGGTGGCCAGTCAATTATATGTGGACCCGGCGGGCTGCATTGACTGCGGAGCGTGCGTCCCGGTGTGCACCTCGGATTCGATCTTCGCAGTCGAGGATCTGCCGGACGAATTGAAGCCATTTGCCGAGGCGAATACGCGGTACTTCGCAAACTAATAGCAACCTTTGCGGCAGGGGATAGATCGCGTTGCTCCGGTGCCAGCGGTCGCGCCGCGTCAGCATTCTTGTCGCGTTGACATTTTGCTGTGCCGGTTCTATCGTTGCCCACCGGACGAGAATGAATATCGGCAAGGCCACGCATCGCTTTGAAGAATGGCTCGGCCGCCACGTCAAGCTGGTGAAGCCGGATCTTCGCCTGAAACATCAGCGCATGGCGGAAGCAGTGTTTCCTTTTCTGCGCGCGACGTTCTACCGCTGGATGCAGATATGGCCTGAAATCTGCCCTGAGCTGGCCAAGGCTCCCCGGGTTCTTGCCGTGGGCGATCTCCACGTCGAGAATTTTGGCACGTGGCGTGACATCGAGGGCCGCCTGATTTGGGGTATCAATGATTTCGACGAAGCCGCGGTCCTTTCCTACACCATCGATCTCGTTCGCTTAGCCACCAGCGCCATGCTCGCCATCGCAGACGGTCACCTGAAATTGAAGCCAAAAGAGGCATGCGCTGCAATCCTCGAAGGCTATAAAGAATCTCTCGCCCGTCAAGGTCGCCCGTTTGTACTCGAAGAGGAGAACGCCTGGCTGCGCCAGATCGCGACTGGAGTGTTGCGCGATCCGGTTCATTTTTGGCAAAAGATGGAGAGTTTGCCAAGGCTTGGCGAAGTGCCTGTCAGTGCGCGGGAAGCTCTTGAGCACCTCATGCCAGAACGCGGCCTCACCTACAGGACGCTCCGCCGCGTCGCGGGTCTGGGAAGTCTCGGCCACATTCGCGTAGTCGCGCTTGCGCTATGCTGCAGCGCCAGAGTCGCTCGCGAAGCTAAGGAACTCGCACCTTCGTCGGTTTACTGGGCCCGGGGAGACGGGGGGCCGTCGGAGATCCTTTACCACGCCATCATTAGCCACGCTGTACGCTGCCAGGATCCGTTTGTTCAATTGCGCGGCCACTGGATCGTGCGTCGCCTGTCGCCACATTGTTCCCGGATCGAGCTCAGCGTTCTTCCCACCGACCGCGATGAACTGCGACTTCTTTCCGCCATGGGATGGGAGACGGCCAACATTCATCTGGGTACGGTCGAAGCACAAAAATTCATCCGCCGCCATCTCATCCGGCTCAAAGCAAATTGGTTATTCACAGCCGCCAAAGACATGGAAAAGGCGGTCATTCGCGACTGGCGCGATTGGAGAAAGGCAATCAATTCGTGATTAACTTTTCCATGCTGATTTCATATCTCCCGTGGAAACCCATAGCACATCGCATCCGCCGACTCCAGCCGAGCCGTGGTGCCCGTAGTCTCCCGCTCTAACGCATGCACCAGTTCGTCCAGAATGACTCGCAAGCAGCCGGGATCGTCTCTCAACGCCCTCCGCACACTCTCCCGGTCCACTGCCAATTCCCCAATCTGTCGCGCGCCCCGGGTATCGGGCTCCTCGATCGTAGGCAGAAATGACCCCGCTCCTCGCATGCGCCTACCGGCCTTGTGGCCGACCGTGGCGAACGGGTAGTCGAGACTCCCTGCCGTCATCCAGTGAACAACCAATTCCTCCACGTGTCCGGCGCTGCACGCGGCATAGATTCCCGGCCGCCTGGCCAGCACGTCCTGCCATTCCAGAACCTTCAGTTTGTCTTCCCAGTGACTTTCGGCAACCAGGAACCACACATGTCCGGGCAATCGTTCGTCCCCGCAAATGGTGCATTCGTGCATCCTTGGGTTATCCATAGTTGGTCCAGTCCCTTCCTAGGCGGAATTTCTGCTTCCCGTGGTTCCGTTGGCGCCTGGCGCTAGAGCGTGGACCCCCAATGGAGGCATCCTCTTGTTAACTTCGATTCGAGGCACTGCCACCACCCCGCGTCCCTTTTCGTACGACAAAGTGAAAGCGAACGCACACTGGTCGCACAGCCAGTAGTACTCAACACGGTGAGACTGACCTCTCGATCGTGTCCGCCTGGCCTCTGAGCTTTCAAGAGGCTGCGTATCCACGAGAAAAAGTTTTCCTTGGTTTAGCTTGCGGAAGCGACTAGGACAGGCTGGGTTGGCGCATTTGTGAAGCACGCGATGACTCCTGAATCTTCTGTTCTATGCCAGAGCGAAAATTGAGCGTGCACGCCGATAACCGAAACCTCGCATCTGCCGGCCACTACAACTGCTTTGAATCCATCAGCAGAGTACTCAACCCCGCCACGCTTATAAGCCAAATGCCCGCCCGCAGTCGGCACTGCCGGAATCTCGGCTGACGCGTACGCCTGGAATTGACTGTCCCCAGCCGCTATCATGATTCCTCATGCCGAACACCGCCTTGATGTGTCCTGCAACATTCTTCGATGTCCGCGAACCCAAGAACCCCTACATGTGTCTCCCCATCGATCGTGCAAAGGCTCAAGAACAATGGCGGGATTTACGGCGCGCACTCGAAGATGCAGGGGTAAAAGTGGAAACAATCGATCCGGTCGAAGGCCTCGAAGATATGGTTTTTGCCGCCAACCAGGTATTCGTCGGGCGCCACGAGCGGCTAGGCAAGTTCATCGTCCCTAGCCGCATGCGTCACCCCTCGCGGCAGAAGGAAGTGGCCTTTTTCGTGACCTGGTTCCACAATCGTGGATACCAGATCATCGATCTTGATTTTAATGGAGAGTACCTCGAAGGCCACGGCGACCTGCTCTGGCATCCCGGCGGTTCGCGAATCTGGGCTGCCTACGGTTTCCGTTCGACCCGAGGTGGCGTAGAGAAGTTTGCCGCTGCCATGCTGGAGTTAGCCTTCCCCGTTATCCCCCTCCAACTTATCGACGAACACTGCTACCACCTCGACACTTGTCTCTGCCCGCTGAACGAAGATGCCGCGTTGATCTACCCGGGAGCATTCTCCCGGGAGTCGCTGGACACCGTTCGCGCTGGCTGGAAAAGGATCTACGAATTAAAACAAGACGAGGCCCGACAATTCATCGGCAACGGCATTGTTGTGAACGGCCGCTTCATTACGCCTCGGCTAACCGAGAACCTGCAACAGATCCTGGCTCAGGAAGGCTTGACCCCAGTCCTAATCGATACCTCAGAGTTCGAAAAATCCGGAGGCAGCGTGTTCTGCATGAAGGCGTTCATTGAATAACGCAGCGCAGATGTACAGTCATGCTGGGCTCCGGGCAGCAATTCTGGGGATCAGTGTCGGCCGTTAAAGCCGATCAGTGACCTTGACGGCACGGATTTCCATATTCACGATGGCACACGCGCACGAGCGGAACGCTCGCGCCTATACTTTCACGGTTTCTTCTGCCCGCGTGGCGTAGTGGGAATCGACGTATTCGTCCATGATCTTGATAAACTCGGCTACGATGTGATCGCCCTTTAGCGTGGTGAACAGTCGGCCATCGACGTAGACCGGGGCTTTGGGCTCTTCGAACGTGCCAGGCAGCGAAATTCCCAGGCTGGCGTGTTTTGATTCGCCGGGGCCGTTGACTACGCAGCCCATGACGGCGACTTTCATCTCCTCCACGCCCGTGTAGCGGTCTTTCCATGCAGGCATCTGTTCGCGCAGGTAGGATTGAATTTGCTCAGCCATTTCCTGGAAGAATGTGCTGGTGGTGCGGCCGCATCCGGGGCAGGCCGTGACTTGCGGAGTGAAGCTGCGGATTCCCAGGGATTGCAGAATCTGCTGGGCCACGCGGACTTCTTCGGTGCGATCGCCACCGGGGGCGGGCGTGAGTGAAACGCGGATGGTATCGCCGATGCCTTCCTGCAGCAGAACTCCGAGAGCGGCGCTGGATGCGACTACACCTTTTGCGCCCATGCCCGCTTCGGTCAGACCGAGGTGCAGCGGGTAATTGCAACGCGCAGCCAGCGAGCGATAGACGTCGATTAAATCCTGCACGCCGCTGACTTTCGCGCTGAGGATGATCTGGTCGGCGCGCAATCCGTACTTCTCGGCGAGTTCGGCGGAATTCAACGCACTCACCACCATGGCTTCCATCGTGACCGCGCGGGCATCTTTCGGCTCGGCCAGGCGCGAGTTCTCATCCATCATGCGGGTTAGCAAAGCCTGATCGAGCGAGCCCCAGTTCACGCCGATGCGAACCGGTTTCTGATTTTCGACGGCGACTTCGATCATGGTGCGGAAGTTGGAATCGTCCTTGCGTCCGATACCTACGTTGCCGGGATTGATGCGGTACTTCGCCAAAGCGCGGGCGCACTCGGGATATTTCTTTAGCAGTTGGTGTCCGTTGTAATGGAAATCTCCAACAATCGGGACGCTGATGCCTTGCTTGTCCAACTGCTCGACGATGGGCGCGACGGCGGCAGCCGCCTCATCGTTGTTGACCGTGACGCGAACCAGTTCAGAGCCGGCGCGCGCCAGCGCTGCGACTTGCTGGACTGTGGAGGCGATGTCCGCCGTATCGGTGTTCGTCATAGACTGCACTACAACTGGGGCATCGCTGCCTGCGCGGACACCATTGATCGAGCACGTGACGCTTTTTCTGCGCTGGATGTTAGCCATGTTTATCTAGTTTAAATCATTTGCGTAGCAGTAAGGAACTTGTGCTAGCCAAAGAGTTCGCTGTGTGAACCCAGTCGAATAAGCTGCAGTACGTCGGGGTTTGGCTTGGTAAATCAGGAGTAGGTCGGGCTTCAGATGGCATTCACGATGGTCTCGCCATTCGCCGCCCAGAGCGTGATCGCGGTGCTTTCCAGCAGCGGCTTGTCCTCAACCAAAAGCAGAACCGCCATGGATACAAGCGCGTCCAAATCGCGTTTGTGCTGTCCGGATTTTTCCCTCTTGAAATCGCGCTTGAAAAGGTTGGTGCGCTCAATCGTCCGCATTCAAGTCGGCCATCAGGTCGGAGACTCTATTGAACGATGGAAGCTTGCCACCACGAGCCTCCCGCATGGCCGCAGCGGTCGTGGCGTTGGGAACCTTCACGTCAAAGGGCAGGGCCTTTTCTACGGCAACTCGAGTCAACAACACGCGGACCGCGTCGGATACTGACAGGCCCATGCTGGCTAGAGTCTTCGATGCCTTCATCTTGATCCGCTTATCGATGCGGACGTGAACCATCTCGGTGGTTGCCATGTTACGCCTCTGAGATACATTGTATCTCAACTCGGGCTGGTCGATCAATGTCGTGACTGAAAGCTCGCGGGCGAGGCCGCCCGTCTCACACTAATTTACGGCAGTCTTTGCATCATTCCCGGCAGGGTCTTAGCAAGATCGTTGTAGATGACCATGACCGCGAACAGCACCAGGAATACAAATGCGGCCTGGTAGATGCGCTCTTTGATTTGCAGGCTAATGTCGCGCCGCATGATGCTTTCGACGAACAGCAGCAGGATCACGCCGCCATCCAGGATCGGAATGGGCAACAGGTTGAAGATGCCGAGATTCAGGCTGATCGCGGCGGTAAGAGCCATCAGCGGGGTCCAGCCCTTTTCCGTGGCTGCTTCTCCGGCGGCGCGGCCGATTCCGATCGGGCCTTCGATGGTCCGGATCGAAATCTTACGTTGAATCATTTTCTGTACCAGCTCCAGGATCAGGAGCGAACCTTCTTTATTTTGCTCGACGGACTTGTGGAAGGCAGCGGCCAAGGGTAGTGCGCTTACCTTCATCTGCAAACTGCTGATCCCCACACGATAACGCTTTTCCACTTGGCCAGGGATGTCGGCCAATACCGGCTGCACGATGAAGCTCTTCTCCTGGCCATCGCGGCGGACCGTAATTTCAATCGCCTTCTGCTGAGTACGCTTCAGGGTCTCAATCATCGCCTCGATTGCGGGAATCGGTTGGCCATCGACGGTCAGGATTTGATCGCCAATTTTGATTCCAGCCTTCTGCGCTGGCATGCCCTTTTCCAATTCGGTCACGGTAACGCTGGGTTCTTTGGGAACCCATCCCGCGTAGCCCATCTGATTTACGCCATAAGCCTCGGGCACGATAGTCTTATCAAAAGATTTCCCACCGCGCTCGATAGTGACGTCTAGAGGCTGATTGGGGCTCAGAGCTTCTTTCGGGTCAACTTGCTTCCAGGTGGGATTTTCAATCCCGTCCAGCCGCGCGATACGATCGCCGATCTGGATGCCAGCTTTTGCCGCTGGAGTATCGGGCAGCACCCAGCCGATGACTGCGGGCTCGTCCAGGACCGCCGGATACTCATAGTGGACCATGTAAACGAAGGTGAGCAGGCCGATGGCGAGCAGAATATTCATGGACGGCCCGGCGATAGCGATCAGGAAGCGATGCCAACGCGGGTGCGAAAGAAATTCTCCAGGATCACCGGTGCGCTCATCCATGGGATTCTCGCCGCTCATTTTCACGTAGCCGCCGAGAGGAATGGCGCTGATCCGGTAATCGGTATCGCCGCGGCGGAAACCGAGCAGCCGCTTGCCAAAGCCGATAGAAAATACTTCGACTCGCACACCCAATAACTTCGCGACGGCGTAGTGGCCGAACTCATGGATCAGAATCATGAATCCCAAAACCACCGCAACCGCGAGCACAGCTATAAGGAATCCCGACATAAAATTTGATTATTCCCCTCGAAAAGTGGAAGAAGCCGATGGCGACGGTGCGGCATAGCCCAACTGCTCTACTTTTTCCTGGGCGATCCGGCGGGCTTCGGCGTCCGCAGCAAGCACTTCTCTTATAGATTCCAATTTCCCGACTTTAGTTTCCGACAACACCATCTTAATTATGGCAGGAATCTCTGTGAAACGGATAGAGCCATCCAGAAATGCGCCCACTGCGATCTCGTCAGCGGCGTTCAAGGCGACCGTTTTTGCGCCTCCAGCTTCCGCTGCTTCATAAGCTAAACCCAGGCAAGGGAATTTTCCCACGTCCGGCGGCTCGAATTCGAGATGTCGTAAGTCCATGACCGGGAAGCGCATATCGGAAGCAATGCGTTCCGGATAAGTGAGGGCATAGAGGATTGGCAGCCGCATATCGGTGACAGAAAACTGAGCAAGTATGCTGCCGTCCACGAATTCGACCATGGAATGGATAGTGGACTGGGGATGCACGATTACCTGCACTCGGCTGGGGGGCAGCTTGAACAAACGGCAAGCCTCGATGACCTCGAAACCCTTATTCATCAGGGTAGCTGAGTCAATGGTGATGCGGCGGCCCATCTTCCAGGTGGGATGGTTCAGAGCCTGTTCGACAGTGATTGAGGAAAACTGTGACTTCGGTGTGTGTAAGAAAGGTCCACCGGAGGCAGTCAGCCAGATCTGCTGGACTTCGTTTATGCGTCCGCCGCGCAGACACTGGTGGATCGCATTGTGTTCGCTGTCGATCGGTAATAACGGCTTGCCTTGACGGCGGGCTTCGGCGGTGATCAACTCTCCCGCGGCGACCAAACATTCTTTGTTTGCCAGGCCCACCGTCTTGCCAGCGCGTACGGCTTCGTACGTGGCTTCGAGTCCGGCTACGCCCACGATGGCGCTGACCACGAAGTCGGCTTCCGGGTGGGTGGCGACTTCTACGGTTCCAGCCGGGCCGTGAACGACTTCGACTCCACTTACTCCCGCAGCTTTTAAACGAGCGCGAAGAATTTCAGAGTCCGCCTCGGCGGCAACTGAAACCAGCCGCGGCTTCCAGTGTTGGGCTTGCTCAAAGGCAGCATCGAGATTGCGGCCTGCGGCTAGGGCAACAATCTGGAAACGCTCTGGGTAGGATTCAACCACGCTGAGCGTGCTGCGGCCGATCGAGCCGGTCGAACCCAGGATGGAAATACGTTTCATGAATACAAAATCGAGAACCACAAGGGACACGAAGGATCACATTGGCACGCAAGAGTCTGCAGAATTAGTGATTTTCCTTTGTGTAACTTCGTGTCCTCTGTGGTCAAAGCCCTTACTGCATGACGCGCCAAGCCGCATAGTACCACAGCACCGGAGCCGCAAAGAGCAGGGCATCGATGCGATCCAGCATGCCTCCATGGCCCGGCAGGATGGTTCCCGAATCCTTCACCCCCGCTCCGCGCTTGATCAACGACTCCACCAGATCGCCTAACTGCGCCGCAATGTTGAGGGCTGCAGAAAGCAGCAGAGTCGGCCCCATTGGCGGCTTCTGCAGTGCGAAAAAACCGTCGCGCCGTTCGATGAGATGCGCGTCCAGCAGAGCGGTGCTGATGGGTAGGGCATAGTTGTAGAGCAACATTCCGACAACTAAACTTGCCAACAGGGAAGCCAGCGCTCCTTCCCAGGTTTTCTTCGGGCTGATGCGCGGCGACATGAGATGACGGCCCAGGGAACGTCCAACGAAGTAGGCGAAGATGTCTCCTGCCCACACCAGAAGCAATAGGTAAAGAAGCAAGAACGCTCCTGACCACTGCTCGCGCAATTGCACTAAGAACCCCAGCGGCAAAGCGATGTAGGCGAATGCAAACGCGGAAACCATCGCAGCCGGAAAGGAAGTGCTGAGGTTAATCCTTCGCATCGCAATCGTGAGAAAAATAAATGGAGCAATAGCGGCGGCGAATCCCGCGGTGTAAACGAAAATCGCGGTTGACAGCAGAGGTTTGTCATTCCCGGGATTGATGGCGAGGAACAGAAAAAACAGTCCGACGAAGATATAGGTCGGCCAGCGCAGAGGCCGGATGCCGTAAGCCTCTGCAAGCTTAAGAAATTCCTGCACCGTGAGCAGCGCGACCAATGCCGCAACCAGCGCCAGCAAAGGGACAGGCGCGCGCAGGACCAGTAGCAAAACAACGGGAATCAGAACCACGGCGGTGAGAATTCGTTTGAGCAGATGCAAGAGCCTCAGCTCCTGCCCGTCTTCGAAGAGTGTGCCGCGGAAATGTGGGGCACGGACACTCTTGTTCGTGAGTGTTCCGACGCATGAAGCTGGGAAGCATCGCCTGCCAAACCACCGTAGCGCCGCTCACGTTTCTGGTATTCCGCAATACCTTCCAGCAAGTGTACGCCGCGGAACTCAGGCCACAACGTGGGAGTCACATAGATCTCCGCGTAGGCCAGTTGCCACAGCAGAAAGTTGCTAAGGCGCATTTCCCCGCTAGTGCGAACCACCAGGTCGGGATCGGGCAAGTGGCGCGTGTAGAGATGACGGGACACAGCATCTTCGTCGATTTCCAGGTGATCCAGGCCGCCATTGCGCGCAGCCGCGTCCACAATCGAGCGGAGCGCGTCAACGATCTCGGTTCGCGCGCTGTAGTTCAGCGCAAGAGTCAGCACCATCCCGGTATTGTGCGCTGTCGCCTCGCGCGCCCATTGCATTTTTTCCTGCACCGACGGCGGCAGTTCGTGCTGCCGTCCGATGTATTCGAGACGGATATTGTTCTTGTTCAGGGTAGGCACCTCTGCCTTCAAATAGCGGCAGAGCAGGCCCATGAGGAAATCAACTTCGCTCGCAGGACGCTTCTTCCAATTCTCCTCGGAGAAAGCGTAGAGCGTAAGCGCGGGAATGCCGATGCGGGCAGCGGTTTCAACCGTCGAGCGCACGGACGAGACTCCGGCGCGGTGTCCTGCGATGCGCGGCAGGTGGCGCCGCCGCGCCCATCGGCCGTTGCCGTCCATGATGATGGCGATGTGTTTTGGGAGCCGCTTCGAGTCGAGCCGCAGATAAACTTCCGCTTCTTTGCGGTCCAGCCCGGCGGGAACTGTTGCTTGCAAGCTAACCTCTGCTGTTTGTTGAAGCTAACACACGGAAGAAGGTGGGCGCAATGACACGGAAGTGGCCCCGGTCACACCGCGCGCTTGAAGCTCTTATTCGCCGACCCTTGGCGATAAATCAACGCTACGTCCGTCCGAGAATCATGACATCGAAAGTGAGGCTACAAAAAAAGAATGCTGACGCAAGGGATTGCGCCCAAGAGGCAAGACTTGTTTTTCCCGAATGGACTTTTTACGCCCGTTCTTTCGTCTCCATCCGCTTTCGTATCCGCCGAAGTTCCATGAAACAAAGTCCTGAAGTGGTACAAAGAACACAGCCCATCATGATGATTACCTTCATGTCCATTGGTGCGGGCTCCTGTCCCGCCGGCAGTTACTTCAAACCTACATCGTCAGCCAGAGGTACACTACCGAAAGATACAGCAAAAGGCTTGCCCTCGCTGTTGCCATTCTAGTTTCGTAACCAGCCCCTTTGAGTTGGAGATAGATGCCCAAAATCGTCGCGGTGCAAGTTATAATAGTTTTTCGTGCCAAGATATTCCATCGTCGTCCCGCTGCACAATGAGCAGGAGAACGTCACCGATCTCTATGATCGTCTGAAAGCGGTCATGGAGTTGCACGGTGAGAGCTTCGAGATTGTGCTGGTTGACGATGGTTCCCGCGATCGAACCTTCCATCTGTTGCGAGAAATTGCTGCCGTCGATAGCCGGGTAACAGTGGTGAAATTGCGCCGTAACTTTGGCCAGACGTCTGCTCTGGCCGCAGGCTTTGATCACTCCCGCGGAGAATACATCATCGCCATGGATGGCGATTTGCAGCACGATCCCGCAGACATTCCGCTGTTCTTGGAGAAGATTGCCGAGGGTTACGATATCGTCAGCGGATGGCGGAAGCGCCGCATCGACAACCTCTGGCTACGGCGTATTCCTTCACGCTGCGCCAACTGGCTGATGGCCAAGCTCAGCGGTGTGAGTATTCACGACTTCGGGACGACGTTCAAAGCGTATCGGCGCGAGGTGCTCGAGCAAGTGCCGCTCTATGGCGAGTTGCACCGATTTATTCCGGCACTGGCGTCGTGGTATGGAGCCTCGATCGTCGAAGTCCCGATTCGTAACGTCAACCGCGAGCGCGGAGCTTCGCATTATGGAATCTCGCGCACCTTCCGCGTGTTCTTCGATCTGATCACGATTCGTTTTCTGCTGCGATACCTGGCCCGCCCCCTGCATTTCTTCGGCACGTTAGGGATGCTCAGTATTCTGGGCGGAAGTGGCGTCGCAACATGGTTGCTAGTTGAGAAGTTTCTGCATCATGCGGACGTCATGACCCAGCATGGCCCACTCATGATCTTCGCTGCAGTGCTGCTGCTGGCGGGATTGAACCTGCTCGCAGTCGGCCTGCTGGGCGAAATGCAAGTGCGTCACTATCACGAACCCACTCGCCGCGCGCCCTATTCCATCGATCGCCTGCTTCGCGCCCAAAGCAGCGAAGAACACACCATCTCGGAGTAAACAAAAAGAGTTTTTGGGTGGAGCAGCGGTTAACCGTTCGCCGCAGGCCCAAGCGCTGCACTCCCTTACTAAACCTTACCGAACGCCTCCTTATTCACCACGTAAGGCATCTTGGTGAAATCGCCGCCATAGTTTCGCTCCAACACATCGATCAACCCCTGCACACAGCGCCCCGCCATACCTTTATTTGGATCCGTCGACAGCCGGGTAATCCGGGCCGCACTGGCGAAATGCGGATACAGCCGGCAACGATCTTCAATCGCCGGATCCCGCAGCGGTGAATCCGCGGGCAGAGGTTCTTTTTCATAAACATCGAGCGCCGCCCCCGCAATCCAATTCTCCCGCAACGCTTTCGCCAGGGCAGCCTCCTCCACCACCGGTCCTCGCGAATTGTTCACCAAATAAGCCGTCCGCTTCATCATCCGCAGAGTGCGCTCATTGAAAAGATGATAAGTAGGCGTCGAGCTCACACCTTCCCGCAGCAGCGGCACGTGCACACTGACAAAGTCAGCCTGGCGCAGAGCCTCCTCGAACTCCGCATACTTGATCCAGGTTTTTTCCTGGCTTATTCCACGGGCATGGCGCAAATCCATGGTCTCCTGAATAGCCTTGACGTATTCGTGATTCTGATAGGCGGTGTCATAGCAAAGAATATTCATATCGAAGCCGGCGCATTTTTTGATCAGTGCCAGCCCAATGCGACCCGTGCCGATGACGGCGATCGTCTTGCCCGTAGCTTCATCGCCCAAAAACGGCAAGTATGGATGCCAGTACCCCCATTCGTTGTTCCGCGTCAGATGTTCGGCCGGCCACATCTTCCGCGCCAGCACGCCCAGCATAAAAAATGCGAACTCCGCCGTAGCTTCCGTGAGTACGTCGGCGGTGTTGGTAAACGGGATTTTGTAACGATTGGCGTCGGGGCGATTGATGTTGTCAAAGCCGACAGCATACTGCGCCACAACTTTGAGCCGTCCCTTGCCCGCTTCGAAAATCTCGGCGTCGATCGGATCGCGCAACGTCGTGATCAATCCGTCGATGCCAGATTTCACTTTCTCGATAATCAAACTCTTAGGCGGCGCTTCCGGTTTGGGATAGACCTCGACGACATATCCTCGCTTGCGCAGCAGATCGATGGATTCCCCAATATCGCAGGTAGCAAAAACGCGGAATGTTGCAGTCATTGTGATGTGATCTCAGTTGGCTCTCTGGTTGGAGGTCTTGCAGACGCGCCGACTCGCACCCCGCGAAGTTCAGCCGCAGATCATCTTACTCTATTGAACCAACTCTATTGAATCGCTCTAATGAATCAGCCAATGCTGTCATCGATTGGCGACGTCAGCGACTTGGCCATTCAGTCGGTCCAAAGCGGTTTGAGCGAGGGCGAAGCTCTTGGCCAGTGAAAGCGATGCGCGGTATTCCTGCGCCGCCGCCGCTTTGTCGCCTTGCTGCTCGAGCGCCGTTCCCAGCAGGTAGTGTGCCTTGAAGGCGGGCGCGGCTTCCACGGCGGAATCGGACGACAGATAGCGGCGCAGCAACTGGATAGCTTGTGGAAGATCGCGCTTGGAGCGAAGCAGCATCTCCGCGGACTCCATCACCACCTCTGGTTGATCCATCGGCGCTGAACTCGCATGCCGGATGGCGTCCTCCATCGCATCCGGGCGTCCGGCATGGCGAAAGAAGAACGCCAAATTCAACCAGGCAAGCGCTGCGCCGTGGCTGGCTTCGATCGCGCCACGATAAGCGTTCTCAGCCGACACCAGATCCTTATTCTTTTCGGCGAGACGTCCCTTCACCCAGCCCGCTCTAACCGGGTCGATGGCGGCGAGTTTCTGAGCTTGTGCTTCGGCCTTGTCGCGTCCACCGCCGACGATCCCGGGCGCCTCCAGATAGAACTCAGCCAGATCGGTGCGCGCCTCTGCGCTATTTGGATTCAGACGCACGGCGGTTTCAAATTCACTGCGAACCCTCTTCGCCAGGCCAGCCGCCGACAAGAAGTGTGAGTGATCCGCCTTCTCTCCGTACACCCGTCCGAGCCAGAGATGATATTGAGAGTTTTCCGGCTGTAACGACACCGCCTTTTCACACGCGGCAATCCCTTTGTCCCAATCGCCAAGAGTGAAGTATGCGCGACAAAGCAAATTATAAGATTCCGCGTCGGCAGGAGCTTTGCCGATTCTGTGCTGCAGCGACGCGATAGCATCATCCACACGGCCTGCGGCCAGCAGTTTGCTGTCCGCCAAGTCAGCCACAGACAGGGAGGGAAGAAGTGCAAGCAGAACAACGATCGACAGGTTCTTAACCGACAACATTTTAATGAACCACCTTCACAGCTACACCGTTGCGTAACGGTTTGGAATTTGAATTAATAGGACCCAGTGCGACGAAAGCATTTTCGGGAAGCCCAGCGGTAACTTCCACCTGGGTGAGATTCGAGATCGAGGTTTGCACGTAGTGCCGTTGCAATTCGTTGTTGACGATCTGATAGACGTAAACCTTGCTGTCCTCCTGACGAACCGCCTCGCGCGGTACGGTGAGGACGTCGCGATGTTCCGCGGTAATAATTGTGACCCCAACGTTGATGTTAGGCAGGAGCTTGAAGTCGCTGTTGTCGACGATACAGGTCGTCTCTCCGACATTGCGAGTCCCGTGAAGTTTTATGACAGTTGGGATCACGCTGACTGTGCCTTTCCAGGTTCGTTCTGGCATTGCGTCCCAGGTAACGTCGATTCTCTGGCCCGGCGTAAGGCGTCCGATATCGGGCTCGTCCACAAAGGCGCGCACGCGGACTTTCGAGAGGTCCGCCTCCTGCAACACCAGATCGCCGGGATTGAGGTAGGCTCCTTGCAGAACAGGCAGCGAATAGACCACCCCATTAAATGGTGCGCGGATGTTCAACTGACTCAGCACATCCTCAGCTGCAGTGTAGGCAGCTTGGGCCTCCGATTTCTGAGCCTCCACGCGGGTAATCTCCGGTTGGGAATAACGGTTCTTCTGCTTCTGGAGTAAAAGATTGAGATCCGCGTCGGCCCGTTTGAGCTGATTCTCCGCGTTTTTTATCTCACCCGGCGAAGCAGCATTTTCCTCGCGCAGACGGCGCAACGCGTCCAGGTTGCGCTGTGCCATGTCGCTCTCGGTCCGCGCTTTCACGACTTGCGATTCGAGGGTCAACACCTCCTCGCGGTTCCCGCCGCTCTGTATACCGCTGAAATCGGCATCCGCGGCGAGCACCTGGGCCTTGGCTTGGGCCGCCGTGCTGCGGGCTTTGGCGTCGTTCAACTCCACCAGGAGTTGACCCTTCTTGACCTGGTCACCCTCCCGCACAAGTATATTTTTCACCGTGGTGCCGACTGGCGCATGGGCCTCGAAGTTCTGTAGCGGCTCGACTTTGCCGTTGGTAGAAACGACGCTCCGAATCGTGCCCCGCTGCGCAGTCACCGCTCGGACAGGGACGGCGGGGTCTCGCGACAAGGACGCGAATAACACCACCGCCGCCACGATCGCGATGGTCGCGGTGATCCAGCGATGCCGGGTTACAAAACTCGGGTTAGAGTTTGCCATTCTTTGTGATTAAGGACATGCGAATTCCCAGACGCATAAATGTACCACCTGCGGCCTCTCAAACTCCTAGGAGGAACCTTTCCAATTAGATGCGCCGGTTCCGGCGAATGAACCGTAAATCCTTGGGGAACTTGGTAGCCTGGCCCGGTTGCTGGTTACAATATGGCATGGGCAAACCGCCTCGCTACACACCGCAACACGCACAGGCCGGACTGGACGCCGAGTTTCCAGAGATCGAGACTTGGCCGAATCAGTTCGCGGGGTACGAAATCGTGGTAGATGATCCCGAGTTTACCTCGGTTTGCCCAAAAACCGGATTGCCTGATTTTGGCGTGCTCACGATTCGCTACAGGCCGGACAAGCACTGCCTGGAATTGAAGTCGCTGAAGGAGTATTTGCAGTCCTACCGGAACCTGGGAATCTTTCAGGAAAATATTGTGAACCAGGTATTGGACGACGTAGTCCGCTGGGCTCGCCCGATATGGGCAGAGGTCAAAGGAGATTTTCGTCCGAGGGGCGGGATTTCCACCATAATCGTGGCCCGCTGGCCTCGCCCGAAAGGGAAGACGGCAAAGTAGAAGCGTTCTTTTTAGCGGCCTCTGCAGTAATTCTTAGCGACCTTTGCGATAACTTTTACTTGGTAATTGTTCCCTGGGACTAAGTAGGTGCCCCAGCAGCTTTCAAAGGTTTGATCTGTTCCAATTCATAGGCCAGTTCGGCCTTCGCGCGTCCGATGTCATACGCATCTTGCAGGTTTAGCCAAAACTGTTCAGTAGTTCCGAAAAACCGGGATAGCCGAAGCGCGGTATCCGCCGTGATGCCACGCCTTTCCAGCACAATGTCATTGATGCGGGGCGGCGGGACACGAAGGCGTTTTGCTAAAGCGTAAGCAGATATTGCCATGGGCTTGAGGAACTCTTCCCGCAAGATCTCTCCGGGATGAATTTTCCAGTCTGGTGTACCTTTTCTCGCAACACTCATGATTTCATCCTAGTCAATGATAGTCTGTGATCTCCACATCGGAGGCGTCGTGATCGCGCCAAACAAAACAGATCCGGTATTGATCATTAATCCGAACACTGTATTGCCCTCGCCGGTCACCGCGCAATTTCTCGAGCCTGTTACCGGGAGGACACCGCAAATCGTGCAGTTCTACTGCCACATCGAGGATTCCTAGTTTCCGTTTCGCTACATCGGCGGGCGGAGAGCCTCGAGTCTTGCTCGTGCGCCAGATCTCCTCGCTGAGGCGGTTCGCGAAACTGCGGATCACGATCTCAATAATAACGTTATCCGTTAATATCGTCAAGCGTTATTACGAGGCGGTAGAAGAATCCACAAAGCCGTCAACGCACCGTGATATATTCCTTCGCCAAGTGACCCAAACGAAACTTTATCCCTGGACTGCGCTGATTCTGCTTACGGCGCTGAACCTGCTCAACTACATCGACCGCTCGGTGTTGTTTGCGGTTCAGCCACTGGTGCAGAGCGAATTCCATCTCACCAACACGCAGATTGGATATCTGACCAGCGCTTTTCTCGGTTTCTACATGATCGCAGCCCCCTTTGCTGGGCCGCTCGCCGACCGCTATTCGCGCAAGATGATCATCATTCTGGGAGCGGTCTTCTGGAGCGGCCTTACGCTGCTCACCGCAGTCACGCACACTTATTGGGAGTTGCTGGTTCGCCACACGCTAGTCGGCGTGGGCGAAGCGACATTCGTTACCATCGCACCTACCTTCGTCGCGGATCTTTTTCCAGAGAATAAACGCGGTCGTATCTTCGGGATCTTTTATCTTGCGATTCCGGTGGGCACGGCTGCGGGCTATCTGATGGGCGGCAAGCTCGGGCCTCATTTCGGATGGCGGTTTCCGTTTTATATCGCGGCATTTCCCGGATTTCTGCTTGCGCTTTCTTTGCTGTTCGTTCCGGAGCCACCGCGCGGCCAGTTCGACTCGTTGAAAGAGACTCCAGATCGCGCAACCCTCCGCGGCTTGGCGCACAACCCCGCGTTCTGGGCGGTCACTCTGGGCATGTCCGCGGCCACGTTTTCGCTCGGAGGAATACAGGTGTGGATGCCGACATTTCTATCTCGGGTGCGCGGCTACAGTCTCGAGTCCGCGAATCTGATGTTTGGAAAGATCGTGGTCGTCGATGGCATTGTTGCGTCTTTAGCTGGAGGCTGGCTCGGTGACCGCCTGTTGCCACGAATGAAGAGTTCCTACTATTTCGTGTCGGCAGTCAGCATGGGACTTGGCGTGCCAATCATGATCGTCGGTCTGTTCAGCAAGGGACGACTGATGCTACCGGCCATCGCCGTAGCGGCATTTCTTTTGTTGTTGAACACCTCGCCTCTCAACACCGCACTGGTGAACGCGGTCGGCTCGCACATCCGTGCAACCGCAATCGCGGTAAACATTTTCATCTTTCATCTTCTCGGAGACGTTCCCTCGCCGACGCTGATGGGATACGTCGCCGACCGCCGCTCGCTTCAGGCCGCGTTCATTCTGCCGGTAATTGCGATGGCCGTTTCTTCTGCCATACTGTTCTACGGCATGCGATTCGCTCCTCCCGTACGTGTCAACGACCAACCGGGGTTTCTTGGCGGCCAGCCGGGATGACTTATTTTCACTGGGCAACCTTTCACTGGATTGCAGGGAGCATCCTCGCAGTGGTTTGGTTTACGCGCTTGCTTGATGCTGCGTTGGGGATGCATAAAGTGGGCGACATCTCGCGCCCCGAGTGGAATCGGAAGCCGGCCACTCCCATTGGAAATCCTCGCGTAAGCATCATTGTTCCAGCTCGCAATGAAGAAGAGCACATTGAGCCCGCTCTCACCACACTTCTGAATCTCGACTACGACAACTACGAAGTGATCGCAGTGGATGATCGCTCTAACGATCGTACCGGCGAGGTCATGGATCGACTCGGCGTCTCTCCCAAATCTCGCGGGCGTTTGAGAGTGATTCACATTGGCCAATTAGCTCAGGGGTGGCTCGGCAAGGCGCATGCCATGTGGAGCGCGGCCAATCAGGCGTCAGGCGATTGGCTGCTGTTTACTGACGCCGACGTCCATTTCCGTTCCGACGCGCTAACCCGAGCTCTCGCCTACGCGGAAGCCGAATCCGCTGACCACTTAGTCTTGTTTCCCCGCATGATCATGAAAAGCGTCGGCGAACGCATCATGATTGCATTCTTCCAGACGCTCTTTGTCTTTGGGCATCGCCCATGGAAAGTCGCCGATCCCAAGACGAAAGACCATATGGGCGTGGGCGCGTTCAACTTGATTCGCCGCCGCGTCTACGATGCTGTCGGCACCTATCAGGCACTCCGCTTCGAAGTGCTCGACGACATGAAGCTGGGCAAAATAGTGAAAGAAGCTGGCTACGCGCAACGCAACGTTTATGGGGCGAACCTGATTTCTTTGCGCTGGGCGAAGGGCGCGATGGGCATGGTAAACAATCTCACCAAGAATTCCTTTGCCATTATGTCGTTTCAATGGTGGCGCACGCTGCTCTCGGCATTTGCACTGGCATTCCTCAATCTGATGCCTTTTTTCGGGATCTGGCTTGCCCACGGCTGGGCGCGCCTGCCCTATTCGCTGGCACTCGCGTCGATATTCGGGATTTACGTGGGAATGTCGCAGGAGTCCGACGTCCCAGCATATTATTTCGTTTTGCATCCCGTTGGATCGGCGCTATTTGTTTACATCATGCTGCGCTCGATGACGCTGACTTTGATCCGCGGTGGAGTAGAGTGGCGGGGCACATTCTATTCACTGGATGAGTTAAGAAGAAAAATGGTCTAAGAGTCGTGTAACAGAAAACTCAAATCGCATGGGGCGAGCGAAAAGTTGCAGCGGGTTATTGAGGCCCGCCAGGGGCTTCAGCCGATTCAGAGTCGGCCGGGATGTCCATCGGAATCTTTGTCACTTGCTTTTTCTTTGAGGTTTTGTACGCTGGTTTGGGAAGACTGAATTTTCCCGCACTGTAGTGTCCCCTATTCTCCACATCGTAATTCTTGGGTAAAGGTGGAATCCGCAGCCCTGCTCCCCCGAGTTGGCGTAGTTGCTCGAGAACAATCTCAGCCCGTCCGTCATACTCTTTCACCGGGCCGTGAATCGTGATCAGCTGGTTCTGCAACTGGCTGACGTTCCCGATGCGTTTCAGATCGTGAGCAAAAACCACGACGCTGAATGGGCATACCATGGAATCCTTACAGAAATCGAAGATCGTCACCCCCCGGCTGCCGTGTTTTACCCGAACCACCTTGCCGGTGACGCACTGGTCTTCGCCTATATGTTGACGAGCCTCCGTAATAGGAAGGCAGTCGCCAGCGCCGGATAGGGCAGGGAAGAGCAAGCTCACCAGCAACGGCAGGAGTCCACGAGTGGACGCGGTGCGGAATCCGCGGCGAAATTGCGTTGTAAACAGGGGCACAGAAACCTGAGCCGGGAGAAAGCGACAGAACTATTGTATGGCGGGCAGTGCGACGGATAAGGGAACAGGCTGGAAAAAATACTCAAGTTTCCCGAAACAGAAAAGGACGGACCAAGGGCCAGTCTCGATTGAGCCAGCCCTCTTCGCCAAAAAGGACGTTTAGGCGAACGCCTTCACCGCTCCGGCCTCGTCATCCCTCACATCGAATACGGTGTAGAGTTTTGTAATCTGCAGCAGGTCGTGAACTTTCTTAGTCAGGTTCAGGAGTTTGAGTTCGCCACCCTGATTGCGAACCGTGGTAAAGGCGCTAACCAGTTCACCAATCCCCGAGCTGTCTATGTACGTTACTTCTCCAAGGTTCAACAGAATCTTCTTTTGTCCCTTTGAAAGGAGTTCGCGCACCGTATCCCGCAGGATCACGCTGCCTTCGCCCAGAGTGATACGGCCACTGCAATCCACAATGCTGACGCCATCCACCTGACGCGTACTGGTCTTCATGGTCACTGAGAAGCCTCCTTTACGTCCTCGGATGGTCCGTGGACGTGCTTTACGAGTTTAATTTCGGTGCCCGTCTGGGAGGGGTGAATTTGCACCTCGTCCATGAACGAGCGTATGAGAAAAATTCCCCGTCCCGAAGTCTTCAAAAGATTCTCCGGAGCCAAGGGATCCGGAATCTTGGCCATATCCAAACCCTTGCCCTGATCGCGAATGGTGATCACCAGGTCATTGCTGGTCCGCTCGAAATCGAGCTTGACCTTCTTGTCCGGATCATAAGCATTACCGTGCAGAACGGCGTTTACGGCGGCTTCGCGGACCGCCATTGAAATCTGCATGACCTGATCTTCGTCGAAGCCGGTTTCAGCCGCGATTCGGCTGGCTGTTTGCTCGGCGCTATCGACGGTCTCCAGCGTCGAATCGAGCGTATAGGAGACCCGCAGTTCGGTCATGGCAAAATGTTTGTAAACCAGCCCGCAGACCCGAAACATCCGCCAAGCCGGGTTGGCTGCGCCACGCGCGTTCAGTTCGCGTGTGCAAAAAGCCGCCGATCAGCGGATTGGGTAGTTTGCCTTGACCCTCTGGAAATGTCAACGCAGAGGACAAACGGTAGGACAACTTAACCCTGAAGAGCGAAACAGGTAAAAGCCTTCTGGCTTCCTGCCCCGCAGTTGGGTATTCTCTCAGAGCAATGTCCACGGTAGCACTTACCGAATTGTTAGGTCGGCCGGTTTTTGATCCAACTGGCGGCCAATCCGGTAGTGTGCGCGAACTGGCGGTTGCCCCTCAAGAGGATTCTGCCCGGATCGCGGTCTTAATCGTGCGCACGAAATTCGGCGACCGCGTGGTGCCATTCAGTGCGGTCAACTCAATGAATGGCGGGCTGCGCATCGATACTGCCGCTTCGACCTGGCCGGTCGCCGACGGGTCGGAGGGTCTGTTCCTGTTGGCACGTGATCTGCTCGACCAACAGATCATTGACGTTCACGGACGCAAAGTAGTTCGCGTCAACGACGTCGAACTGCAGCAGGACTCCAGCAACCGGCATCCCTCGCTCAGGGTAGGCTCAGTGGACGTAGGCGCCCGGGGAGCTGTCCGGAGACTGCTGAAGGGCTTGGTCCCAGTCGCCGCTTTGCGGGCTCTGCTACGTCAAATTCCCGAGCGACCAATCCCGTGGGAATTTGTCGACCTGATCGAAACCGATCCCGCCCGCCGGGTGAAGCTAAAAATCTCCCACGAGCGCCTGGCCCGTCTGCATCCTGCGGACATTGCCGACATCGTGGAAGACCTCGCTCCCGATGAACGCGAAGCGGTGTTCGAGACCCTGGACGACGAAGTCGCAGCCGAGGCCCTGGAGGAGGTTGACCCTAAGGTACAGAAGGCAATCGTAGAGTCGCTCGATTCCGACCGCGCCGCCGACATCGTCGAGGAGATGGATCCCGACGCAGCTGCGGACCTGCTGGCCGATCTGCCGGAGGAGACTTCTGCGGACATCCTTCAGGAAATGGCCCCACAGGAGCGGCAAGAAATGCAAGAGCTCCTTGAGCACCGGGAAAACACCGCCGCGGGACGAATGAACACCGAGTACATGGCGTTGGACGTCAAGGCCACTGCTCATGAAGCGATTGAAGCTTTGCGCCGCTTCGAAGGGGGCGTCGAAACTCTAAGCACGATTTACCTGATCGACTCCCATGGCACGCTCGCAGGCGCAGTACCGCTAGCTAAGCTGGTGATGGCCTCGCCAGACACTCCGTTGCTTTCTCTCACCCAGGAGCCGTTGATCTCGTGCCGAGAGGATGCAAGCGAGATGGAGTTCGCCCAGTTGTTCGACAAGTACAACCTGCTCACCCTTCCCGTGATCGATGACCACAACAAGCTGACCGGCGTGATCACTTCGGACGACGTGATCAGCCTGCTGCGATCCAAGCTATAAATGTCTTTCCTGACGCGGTGAAGGAAAGATTTTGGGTGCCTCGCTCCTTGCGTTTTGTACGAGGGGGGTGACGGCGCTAAGCTGCTTTCGCCGGAATCCTCCAGTAAGTTCGCAAGCCACCGATGTCGGGATGGGCTTGCCTCTCAAACACGATCCCAATCTTGGCCGCAGCTCGCTTCATAAGCTTGGGGCCAATCCCGTGAATGCGGCCACAGGACAAAAGATCTTCCTGCGATTCAATCATGTCCGGTGCTGCCGTAAGCTCGCATAGCAGCAACTCCACCGCTTCTTCAAGACGTTTGGTCGACAGGACTGATGTCATTGGAATCACCGGAAACTGGACGCAATCGAGCCCGGACAATCAGTGTCTGCAAATGCGAGGGACGCTTCCAAGCTAGCGCATGCATCGCGCGACAGGCAATACAGTATCTACCGTAGGCACGATCAGTGACACGTTCACCCGCTCAGCGTTGCTTGGGCGTGGGCATAGGATCAACCTCTCCCCTAGGAGCCTGATCTTGTAACCGTCTCGCCGTCGGAATCATCCATATTTATCAGCAGGAGAAAACAAAATGAAAATCAGCGGTAAGTTCGCTTCGACTTTTGTGGCGGCGTGCATTCTAGGTTTCTTGAGTCTGCCTGCACTCGCGCGCCCTGCGAACCCGGCTCAGGATCAGGGAACCGCCCAGGCGCAATCGGTGCAAAAGGCCGAGAACCAGAAGGCCCAACCCGGTCCCGGCAAGGAAGTCGGCAAGGGCGGTGAGGACATTGGCAAAGGCGCAGGCAAGGGCGCGGAGAGCCTAGGCAAAGGTACTGGGGAAGCCGCCGGCAATCTCGTTACCTTGCACCCTGGTCACGCCGCCGCCGATCTCGGCAAGGGCGCCGGAGGCGCGGGCAAGGACGTCGGAGTTGGCACCGGAAAAGGCGCCGCCAAAATCGGAAAAGGAACTGGCAAAGGAATAGGTAAGCTGGGGAAGAAGCTAGTAGGCAAGGGCGGCAAGAAGAAAAATTCCGACGTAGAGAACTGACTGTACCTCGATTACACTCCGATGCGCTGCGTCGCATCTGCGGGCAGAGAGCTCCTCAGGGTCTGGCCACGCCATGGTCTACGTACTGATGGAACTCAATATGCCACCTCCTGAAAAGGAAACTTAAGTCAGCCGACGCACCGTGACAGAAGCTCAGAGCCAACAAAGGCTCGGACCAATGCGGCGATCTCGCCTGCTGCCGTGTCTAATGCGAAATTGCCCGCGTCGAGAACGTGGACCTCGACTGACTGACGTTCAGGGACGTTGCGATGACGTTATGACCCTTCTTCAGAAAGGCGTCTACCAAACCCGCACCAATACCCCCGATGCTCCCGTGACGATGGCTGTTTTCTTGTCGGTCACACGGACTTCTTTGCTCGGAAAACAGCATTGCTGGTGCGTCAGGTTCACGCCCCGGTGTTGGGCGTTAACCTGGGTGAGGCAAGTCCCAATATCGACGCGTATTGAGCCCGAACCCTCTCCGTCCCAGGTTAGCGTCCAGAAAACGGACGCTAACCTAGGGTACCGGCGCGACCTTCACATCGTCAGAACTACGCGAAACTGTGCCTTGCCGCTCATCATGCGCGCGTAAGCTTCGGACGCCTTTTCGAGCGGATACTCTTCAATCATGGGACGCACGCCGGTTAGCTCGGCAAAGTTCAGCGTGTCTTCGCAATCCGTCGGTGTTCCGACCGCGGAACCTTGGATGGCGCGCTCGCCGGTAATGAGTTGCAAAGGTGTGACGGCAATCGGGTCAGCTGATATCCCTACTACCATGAACTTCCCAGTCGGCCCCAGGCCGTCAATCAACTCGGTCATCGCTTTCGAGTCGGGCGCCGTCGCGAGAATCGCCTGAGCGCCGCCCAGCTTCTTTAATTCCTGTGCTGCATTCGTCGATTGGCTGTCGATGTACACGCTGGCCCCAAGCTTCTTTGCGAGCATAGCGTTGTCAGGTCCGCGGCCGATGGCGGCAACCTTGTAGCCAAATTTGTTTCCAAACTGGATTCCGAGATGACCGAGTCCGCCGACGCCCTGCACAGCGACCAGATCGCCGGGACGCGCGCCACTGTGGCGCAATGCATTGAAGGTGGTGACTCCCGCGCACAACAGCGGGCCTGCTTCGGCATCGCTAAGTGTATTTGGTATCGCCGCGAGCGCCTCCAAAGGAGCGACCATGTATTGCTGATACCCGCCGTCATAGCTGATGCCCGCAACTCGGGAATTGTGGCAGTAAAGGAAGCGCCCACGCCGGCATTCGACGCACGTGTTGTCCTGCCCGCCGTGCCAGCCCACGCCGACGCGCTGCCCCTTCTTCCACTCGGAAACACCGTCGCCCACTTCATCGATGATGCCTGCCACTTCGTGTCCGGGAACGCGTGGATACTGAATTCCCGGCCAAAGGCCTTCTTTCACAAACACGTCACTGTGGCAGACACCGCAGGCCTGTACCTTGACGCGCACCTGCCCCGGACCCGGCTCAGGAATCTCACGCTCGACGAATTCGAAATCTCCCCCCGGTTTAGAAATCTGTGCGGCCTTCATTGGTGCCGCCTGGGGTTTCACCGCGACTCTCAGCGTTGCCATAAATCCTCCTATGAATTTTGTCGCCCGTGGTTAAAGCACTTACTGCTTATCGCAACAACGATGTTGCCGCGCGTGGTGTGAGAATAGTGGCCGGCGGAGCGACATTTTATTTCCCCTCCATTTGCCGATCAATCCACGAATAAGTAACCAAGGGTATACCTCGGAGTGGGGGCTGCACTCCGGAGACGAATGGCGCGGAAGGCTTATTCCGCAGTAATAAGTGTGCTCTCGTCGAATGTTCTTCGTCAACAGGGGCGCTCAGGATTGGCCGACGGACTCCACCAAACTGTCGAGATCACCAACGCATTTGGGCTGGGCCCGACTTCAGTCGTGCCGCAAACGCGCACATCACCCTGCGGGACGGAGGGTGTCTGCACTCGTGGAGGCGCAAGCGAGGCACGAAATCCCGCCTTCCTCTGACTTTTCACCTGTTCAGATTTCGCTTCTCCGTTTATTCTGTCTGATCGTTTGACAATGTCTCATCGTATGTCTGCGAATTTGACGCATGAAATTCCTGAAACGCTGGAAGACCCGGATCCTGCTGTTCTTCGCCGTAGTCGGTCCGGGTTTTATCACCGCGAATGTCGACAACGATGCCAACGGCATCTACACCTACTCGGCTGCCGGCGCCCAGTTCGGGCACCATCTCCTGTGGACGTTAATTCCGATCACCCTGGCTCTGATCGTAGTTCAGGAAATCTGTGCCCGCATGGGCGCGGTCACCGGCAAGGGTTTGAGCGACCTGATCCGCGAGGAGTTCGGCTTCCGTATCACATTTTTCATGATGATCGGAATCCTGATCATCAACTTCGGCAACGTAGTCGGTGAGTTTGCCGGAATCGCGGGCAGCCTTGAGCTTTTCGGACTTTCTAAGTACATCACCGTTCCGGTCTGCGCCGTAATCGTCTGGCTGATCCCGGTCAAGGGACATTACAAGAGCGTGGAAAAAGTTTTTCTGGCCGCATCCTTCTTTTATGTCACCTACATCCTGGCAGGTTTCTTCGCTAAGCCAGCGTGGATCGATGCCTTAGTGGCAACCGTAAAACCGCCGCCGAAAGCCGTGTTTATGCTGCCTGGATATCTGTACATGACAATTGGCGTTGTCGGAACCACCATCGCCCCCTGGATGCAGTTCTACCTGCAGTCCTCGATCGTAGAAAAGGGAGTAACCAAAAGGCAGTATCGGGCCTCGCAGATTGACGTAATCGCCGGATGCATTTTCACCGACGTAGTGGCCTGGTTCATCATCGTAGCCTGCGCCGCCACTCTCTACGTCCACGGCTATCACAACATCTCAGACGCCAAAGACGCTGCCCAAGCTCTCCGCCCCCTCGCCGGGGATTACGCTTATATCTTATTCGCTATGGGGCTTTTTAATGCTTCGCTGTTTGCGGCTTCGATTTTGCCGCTCTCAACGGCTTACACAGTTTGTGAAGGATTGGGATTTGAATCTGGGGTGGGAAAGAAGTTTGGGGAGGCGCCGGTGTTCTACTGGCTCTATACCATCTTAATCATCGCCGGGGCGGGCGTGATCCTTGTTCCCAACCTGCCGCTGGTAAAGATTTCGATTCTGTCCCAGGTGGTGAATGGAGTGGCTGTGCCGCCTGTGCTCATTTTCATGTTGTTGTTGGTGAACAAGAAAGAGTTGATGGGTGAATACGTCAACTCGCGCGTTTACAACATTACTGCCTGGGCAACAACTGTAATCATGACCGCGCTTAGCATCGCCTGGTTTTGGACCCTGCGAGGCGGGCAGTGAGGCACTGGTAGCAGGCGAAATCGGCCTTCGTGGGGTCAAAATAAACTTCTCGAAAGTGTCAACTTTTGCCTACTTTTTCGCCTCTAAGTGTGCAACAATCCGCTGTGGGTGTGGGGTTATGCTTCGTCCAGTTGTCGCGATGGCCGCGGGTTTCGTGTTTTTTCTCGGGACTTTAGCAACTGCGCAGGATGAATCTGCCCACGACTCTGTCGCTTCGCCGGTTCCGCCTGCCTCAGTTGTCGCAGCTCTTCCCAAAGCGGCCAGAACTTATCACGATGGAAGCCTTCGCGATATCGATGCTATCGGCAACCGCAAGGTGGGCTGCGACCGCGGCTTCGGCAACTGGTATAGCTTGGAAAAGCAGATTGAAATGGGCCGCGGTTATGCCGCGCAGGTTGAGTCGACTACCAAGCTAATTACCGATCCAGTCATCGCGGAGTATGTAAATCGCATTGGTCAAAACCTGGTTCGGAACTCCGACGCGCAAGTCCCGTTCACCATCAAGGTAATTGATACCGACGACATTAATGCTTTCGCTTTGCCCGGAGGTTTTTTCTACGTGGATTCCGGTTTGATCCTGGCTGCGGATAACGAGGCCGAATTGGCGGGCGTGATGTCCCACGAAATCGCGCATGTCGCGGCCTGTCATCTGGCTCGCGAAAACACGCGCGGACAATTGATGCAGCTGGCTTCCATCCCGTTGATCTTTGTGGGTGGCGGAATTGGCTACGCCGCGCAGAGCCTGGCGGGATTCGCCATACCCATGGGTTTCTTGAGGTTCACTCGCAGCTTCGAGTCCGAGGCTGATTTTCTGGGTGTTGAGTACTTGTACAAGGCGGGTTACGATCCGCAGGCGCTAACTTCGTTTTTCGAGAAGGTCAAAGCGCTGGAGAAGCACAAGCCGGGCACGCTGGCGAAGACTTTCGATACTCATCCTCAAACTCCGGACCGAATTGCGAAGACGCAGGCGGAGATTAATACCTTGCTGCCCTCCGAAGCGGAATATAAGGTCGACACTTCCGAGTTTCAGGATGTAAAGGAGAGGCTCGCGCAACTGCAGAATCGCCATAAGATCGACAGAAGTCACGGCGGAGATGGTCCTACGCTGCGCCGTGCGGCGAGCACTAACCCGAGCGAGACCGGCAATAATGGCGATCCGGATGAGCGGCCCACGCTTAAGCGCCGGGACAGTTCCTCACAGTAATGGCTGGATTTGTCGTTCTTGACTCGCTTCGCTCGCTCCCCCGGACGAGGCGCCTGGGGCTACGTGATTTGTCGCTAGACGATCTTTCCTTCCGTTAAATCCCGGACCAATGGCAGGTCGGCTTCTAGAAAATCGTATTGGGATAATTCCGAACGCGGGGACCAGCGAATCTCGCGAAAGATTTTGTTCTCAATGTTTCCCTGGTATTCGCGCACGACGAAGAAGCGCAACTCGACCGAGCCTCCGCCGGGATACTCGTGGACGATACGCGACACTTCTTCGTCAATCTTTGCGCCGATCCCGAGCTCCTCGTCCAGTTCGCGGCGAAGTGCGTCGCGTGGCTGTTCGCCTTCCTCAATCTTGCCTCCAGGAAACTCCCACTTCAAGGGCATGGTCTGATGCTTGGTACGCTGGCAGACCAGCACCTTGCCGTCTTTGAAAATCAACGCCGCAACCACTCGCTTCATTGGCAGGCCAACGTTCTAACATTCTCTGTGGAGCGAACTGAGATGTTCACCGAGTTATTAAATTCCTGGAGAGAGGTATCCCGCTAATGCATCTTAGACCCGGAGGTTGTGGAAAATCGTCTGGATGGATGGCGGCGGCCAGAGCGCGCAGACCTTGAATGAGAGTGGGCGCGGGAGTATTCAGGAACTCGTCTCGAATGCAGTAAACCCGATTTTCTTTTGCCACGTGCATATCTTCCCAGTCCCGATCGCGAATGATTTTCTCCAGAGGAACCCTGTCGCCTGCGCCGCACCAAGCGGCGACGATGACATCAGGATCCTCGGACAAAACGGCTTCTGCCGATGTTTGTTTTCCTGGAGTGCCTACAAATTCACCGCCGGCTGCCGCGACCAGTTCGGCTACCCAACTTTGCGAAGAGATCAAAGGCTTGCCCCATTCCTCGCAGAATACGCGAGGAGGCTTCGGGTCATTGGTTTGGCGACGAACGGTTTCGATTTCCCGCTGCATTTCCCCGATCACTTGCTCGCCTTGATCGAGCGCGCCCACCACTCCCGCGATGGTCGCAATGTCTGTGTAGATGTCGGCAAGCGTCTTCGGAGCGAGTCCCAGAAAGCGCGCCCCTGCCTTCAGGATTTCCGTTACTGCTTTTTCTTGGTACGGAACCGCGGCAATCACCAGGTCAGGACGGGCGGCGACGATCTGGTTGGTGCTTGCAGTCCAGGAGTCAGCCACGATGGTCGCTCCGCCATTGCCAATCTCGGGACAAACGTCCGCGCAATATTTCGTGCAGGCGACAATGCGATCGAGTTTGCCGATGGCGGCAAGGATCACGGTTGCGCTTGGCTGCAACGATACAATTCGTTGCGGAGTGTGATCGAAAGGCAAGATAAAGCAATCTTACAAGGATTTGGAATCGCTGTGCTATTAAGAAAACGTTGCAAGCAATGATTCTACGATTGTAGAGACGTAGCTTGCGACGTCTCGGTACTGGCACGGTACAATTCTCTAGATGTATTCTCCGCAGCTTCTCGATCACTTCGAGCATCCGCGCAATCCGGGCGAAGTTGCTAATGCTGACGCAACCGTGCAACTAGAAAATCCAGCTTGCGGCGACATTTTGAAGTTGAGCCTGAAGATTGCTAACGGCCGTATCGCCGAAATCCGTTTTCTCGCCAAAGGATGCGTTCCCGCCATGGCTTGCGGTTCGTTGCTCACCGAACTGGTGAAGGGTGAAAGCGTGAAAGCAGCTGGCAAATTGCGAAGGGAAGAACTTGTTGAGGCCATCGGGGGCCTGCCCGACGCTTCTATGCACGCCAGCTATCTCGCGATGGATGCATTCGCCGCGGCTTTGAAACAGATTAAAATTTAGCCACCAATTTCACGGATCAGCGCAATTGTTCTTGGCCTTCTCTAGGGCCGGTAGATCGTCCAACCGCGTTCGCGGGCCATCTCCTCGAGATCGGGATTTGGATTCACTGCAAATCCATGCCGTGCGATCGCAAGCATGGCGGCGTCCCATCGCGAGTTACCAAATGCCGCATCGGGATTCTTGCCGATGACCTCACGAATCGCGAGGGGCTTGCCCTCGCCCGACGGGACTCGAATCAACTGATCGGTGACGAGTCCATTTTCAATCTTCACTGTGGCAGCCAGAATCTTGTTCTCATCGATTGCGAAGTGTTTCATTGCGGCCCGAATCACCCAGACATTGGTGGACGACACCGCCCAAACATCGCATCCCGAACCCTGCAGGCGGCGGACCAAGTCTTGCATCTCGGGAAAAATTTGACTAACGAAGTTCTCATCGAAAAACTGTTTGGCAGCCTGGTGCAGTTTGGATTCAGTGAGCCCCCTGTGAATCGTGACCATCTCGCCGCACATGTCGTCTTCGCTGACGTTGCCAGCTTTGTAGTCGGCATAGCGGGCTCGCACCCATTGCTCGACGTCCTCGGGAAGCAGGTTTCGTTTGAGCTCCCAGTCGAAAAAGCGCTCGCCCGCGTCCCCGGCCCAGAGAGTACCGTCGCAATCGAAGGCGGCAAGGTGAGGTTGAAGACTCAGAACCGATTCGACAAACTCAACCGATCTGGCCGTTGTGGTTGGATTCACTCGTGTTGTTCCATTTCTAATTGAATTTTAGTTGTGGGGATGCTGGACCCATGTTTCAGAAACATCTGTTAGATCGAGATCCCTCAGGGGCTAAAGCCCGCAAATATTTTGAGCACTTACGGCACGAGTGAACTCGTGCCCTCCCGCACCGTGCCCTCCCAAACCGTTTATGAAACACGCTCTACTGAGATAATGCCGCATACTCCTCGGGCGTGTCGACATTCAAAGTAACCCGCGGATCATCTACGGCAACATACGAAACGTGCTGCAGGTTCTGGTGCTCAATATCCCGTGCGGTCGCAGTCGGCGGAGCTTTTAAGAAGGCTTCGATCATCTCTCTCGCCAGTAGAAAAGGATGCCCATGCTTTCCGTTGTATTCGGGAACAACTGCCCAGACGTTACTTGCAGCCTCGCTGAATGCTGAGCATAGAGCCCCCAAGGTCGCGGCCTTGGCTGCGGGCCGATCGACCAAGGTGACCATGGCGGCGTCGCGGCCATGGCTCAGAACCTCGTGCAAACCTACTTGAAGGGAACTGAACTGCCCTCGCTCGGGCGCGGGATTTCGCACCAGCGACGCGCCATTGGCATATATCACCGGCGTCAGATTGTTTTCGTTCTTGCCAACCACCACAATTACGGTCTCGCTAAAAGGCTGGAGAGCTTGGATGGCGGCGGAAAGAAAAGTCTGGCCGGTGGGCGGTGAGCCAGCGGCACCCGGTGGCCAGGGGAGTAGCGCTTTGTCGGTCCCCATGCGCGTGGACTCGCCTGCGGCAAGGATCACTGCGTAAAGGCCAGGCGAGCGTGTCATGAGGCGAAGATAGCAGAAGGGAAGGGATTTGCGATCGTCAATTTCCGATTGAAGCAGGAGTAATCAACGATGGCTTTCCTCCTTGTGCCCCTCGCTTGCGACTTCGTCCGTATCAACTGCATGGCCGCGGCTTTTGAACCAACTCATGTGTGGCAAGGCTCGTTCGGCGTGACGGCGGGCGGCGATCAGTTCAGCCGTAATGGCAACGGCAATCTCCTCTGGGGTAATGGCTCCGATGTCCAAGCCAACGGGGGCGTGCACGCGGTCGAATAGATCCGCTGCAATCCCTTCTTTGGTGAGTTCACGGAAGATGGTAATCGTTTTGCGCCTGGAACCAATCATGCCAATATATTTCGCCCTGGTTTGCACTGCCCAACGCAGGACGCGCATATCATCGCGATGCCCGCGAGTGACGATCACGATGTACGCCGATTCATTCGGCATAAGCCGCGCCGTGGCTTGCTCAAAATCCTCTGCGATCACTTCCTTGGCTTCGGGGAATCGCTCCCGACTGGCATAGGTATCGCGATCGTCGATCACGCTAACGTCAAACCCGGCGTTCTTGGCAGTCTTGTAAAGGTTTACGGAAATGTGACCTGCGCCGAAAATATAAAGCGATGCTGGAGGTAATACTGGCTCGATGAAAATGTCGAGCGTGCCGCCGCAGACCAAACCGGTGTCGTACTTAGGATCCTGATTGAGATTGAAGGTGAGGCTGCGAGGCTTTTCAGACTCCATCACTTGGCGAGCAGCTTGCCAGACTTCGGCTTCGACGCAGCCGCCGCCTATGGTGCCGGCGATTGAGCCGTCGTCTCGCACCAGCATCTTCGCGGTCTCGAACGAAGGAATGGAGCCGCGCACGTTGACAATAGTCGCCACTGCGCCCCGCCGGCCCTCCTGGCGCAGTTTGACGATTTCCTCGTAGATGTCCATCTGGATTGATTATTCGTGGGTGACTGGAACAAGTCAATGGCAGGCAGAGATGGGAATCGCATTACGCATTTGTGTTAGTTTCTAATTTCTCGGGAGACTGGTCATGAAAGCTGTTCGCATACACGAATTCGGTGGTCCGGAAGTTCTCCGCTACGAAGATATCCCCGACCCGCAGCCCCGGAAGGATCAGGTGTTGATTCGGGTCAAAGCTTGCGCCATGAATCATTTGGATATCTGGGTGCGCAAGGGACTACCCGGCGTAAACCTGCCGCACATTCTGGGCAGCGACATTGCGGGCGAGATCGTCGCTCTCGGCGAATATGTTGCCGGATTTAAACCTGGACAGCGTGTGGTTTTGGCGCCCATGCACTTCTGTAGTCACTGCGCAAAGTGCGTGGCAGGAATTCAGAATCAGTGCCGCGAGTTCACTGCCCTAGGTAACGGAGTCGACGGCGGATACTGCGAATTGATTGCCGTCCCCGCGGTGAATGTGATTCCGATTCCTGATAGTTTGGATTTCGCTCAAGCCGCGAGCGTTCCTTTGGTATTTCTCACGGCTTGGCACATGCTGGTTGGCAGGGCGGGCCTTCGCCTGGGTCAGACTGTTCTCGTCCTCGGCGCCGGCTCGGGCGTCGGCATTGCTGCCATTCAGATTGCCAAGCTGTTTCATGCGCGCGTGATTACTACTGCGGGAGATGAAAAAAAGCTGGAAAAGGGGCGGGCGCTGGGCGCGGATTATGGCATCAATCACTATCAGCAGAAGATCTCGCAGGAAGTGCGGAAGATCACCGACAAAGAAGGCGTGGACATTGTGGTCGAGCACGTCGGTACCGCGACTTGGGATGAGAGCATGAAATCGCTAAAGCCGGGAGGAACGATTGTTACCTGCGGTGCGACCACCGGGCACAATGCTGCATTCGATCTGCGCTTTCTGTTTTCGCGCCAGCTCAATTTCCTGGGGTCGTACATGGGCACGATGGGTGAGCTGTACGACGTGCTGAGCCATGTGTTTGCTGGACGCGTGAAACCGGTTGTGGACCGCACGTTCCCCCTGAAAGATGCTCGCGCAGCCCACGAGTACATGGGAGCCGGTCAGATGTTCGGCAAAGTAGTGTTGGTTCCCTGAGCACTGTTTATCTCTTGCCTTTCGAAGCGCGGCGCGGCTTGGGAGTGGTTTTGCGCTTCGCTAGTCCTTTTTTCGGTGGCGCAGGCAGCGTGCGGGACGCGGCTCCGCTTGGATCGGACGTAATCGTACCGCTCTTGAGATCGACTGTGACTGAGTCTCGCTGCATGACCTGTTTCTGGACGGCGGTCTTGAACGTGATGGTCAGGGTTTTCGCGTCGCAGGTGATCGTCAGATAGCCAAATTCGACAATCGGATTGATGACCAGCGTATAGTTGCCCACTTTGACTGGCGCGTTCGGCAAACCACCAAGCGGAGGCGTTGCCGCATAACCGCCCGACCCTGCTACCACATGGGGAGTTTCCTTTCCTTGGATTACCCGGGTGAATCGCTGATACAGATGGGCGTGCCCGGAAAGCACGGCGTCTGGCCACAGGTCAGCCGCTTTGCAGCAGGCGTCGATGTCCGCCAATTCTCCGCTCGACCCACCATGTCGGGCGTCGGCCGATAGTGGCGGATGATGAAGCGCAATCAGGACCGCGCGCTTGCCGGCGTCGCGATCCGGCTTCAATCGCTTGAGTTCGTTCTGCAGAAAAGTCAGTTGATCGTCCACCAGCGGGAAATGGCCCTTCTGCGATGAAATGACGCCAGCTCCGCTATCCAGCACGTTGCTGTACAGCCCGATGATCGAGACGAATGGAGCATCCAAGGTGAAGTAAACGCCGGGCTGAGTCATGACGCTGCGCACCAGACCTCCAGCATCAGGTGAAGGGCCGGCCTCGGCGGCGCAGAAATTAGTCAGGAATGCAGTCAGCGTTGGCACCTGCGGGGCACTGGATGCCGAGCCGAAAACCATTCCGTCGTGGTTCCCGGGGATTGCGAAAATCGGCCGGTCGTATTCGCGGAAGGGCTCATAAAATTGGTCGTAATAATATTGCCCTTCGCCGAAGTTGTAGATTAGGTCTCCCAGGTTGAAAAAAAACGCCGGGCCGTTCAATCCTTGTGACTGCACTTCTGCCGCCATCGCGTCGGCCACTCCCGCTTCGTGCGCGATCGCCGTGGCTGCGGTCTGTGACCGGGTTACCTTGGCTGCTCCGGTATCGCCGACCGCATGGAAGGTGATTTTGCCGGCCTGATCGATGGCGCTCGCAATCTCTGTAGGGAGATAGTCCGCCAGATTAAGGTAAGGCAGGACGTTCGGCCGGGGTGGCGGGATGGGCTGAACCTGATTCTTGTGCAGCAGATAATACGGCGAGTTGTAGTAAGCTGCGCTGTTGTTGTCCTGCCGGAAAGAGGTTTCATCGGGGCTGGGCTTGGGGTCTGCGTAGAGCCGTCCGTTAGGACCCGTCATTCTTTGCACTGGCATTTCGCACCTCCATGGAAGGTCTGGTTTAGGGTTGGTGATCGTATCCTCAAACGAATAGTGAGCACCGCCGGATAAGTGTTTCAGAACGTGCCTGGGGCCCGAAATCAAGAAGGCAAGACGCGTTCAAGCTTAGCCGAGGTCTCTTCGATGTCAAGCGCTTTTGTGCAGAGCACACGTAGGTGCGGACACCCTCGTGCGCCGCCGCGCGGAGTGCCGCATCTTCGCCACGATGCACGTTAATGAACGGGATCGGGTCGCGTTCGACAAAACCTAATTGGAACTTGTCGGCAAAGATTGAATGTAGGAGACCAGTTGCCATCGCTGTTCTTGTGACAACTTCTTAAAGGCTGGCATCCCATGCCAGTGATTGCCGTTAGCGATGAGCCACTCCAGTTCGCCCGGGCTGGCAGAATGGACACTTTTTGTTTGGAGTGAAGGATGGTGCCCTTTGCCTTCTCCGTTGGCGCCATGGCATTTGGCGCATTTTGCTGCATAGACTTCTTTGCCCGCAGCTACGGATTCCGGATTAGAGGCAATCGGATTCTGGCGGGTACGAGCGCTCTCTGGCACCTTCTTCTGCCAATCGCTCACGGCCAGGACAGTCGAAGTAAGAAGGGAAGCAATGATCATGGTTCTGAAGAGTCTCATGGTTCTGCCGTCTTGGTCGGAGTTTTCTTCATCGGTGATATCTAACGATGATATCGAAAAAGACTTGTGCCGGAACCAGAACGGCCGGGGATGAACGAATTGTCATTCATCCGAGACGAAGTGGTAATGTTCTGCCCATAGTCTGTTGGAGTTAAGTTCCGAAGGGTCAACCAATGCCAATTGAAGTCGTGTCCGCAAGCGCCCTGTACAGTGACCACGTAAATCCACAATGGGTGAAGCTGCTCGATTTGTTAGGGATGAACGTCCGATATACACGATGTTCCGGTGCCGAGCTTTTCACGGAAGACGGAAATTGCGTTCTGGATTTCCTTTCAGGATATTGCGTACACAACGTCGGGCACAACCATCCTTCGGTGGTTGCGGCTTTGAAAGAAGAGTTGGATCGTTTTGGTCCTGCCATGCTGCAGAGCCACGTTCCCGAAGCAGCAGGCGACTTGGCGGCCAAGCTCTGCAAATTGACCGGCGGGCGGCTGTCGAAGGTTTTTTTTGCGAGTTCTGGAAGTGAAGGCGTGGAGAGCGCCATCAAGTTTGCACGCGCCCATACAGGACGAACCGGTCTGCTATACACGGGGGGGGCATTCCACGGATTGACATGCGGGGCTCTGTCGCTCATGGGCAATTCATTTTGGCGCGAAGGGTTCGGGCCGATGTTACCCGGAGCGGAACAGATTCCGTTCGAGAATGCTGAGTCGCTGGACGCGAAACTCAAGACCCGGCAATTCGCGGCGTTCATCGTGGAACCGGTACAGGCGGAGGGTGGAATCCGAATTCCGCAGCGCGAATATCTGCAAGCTGCGCAGGAACTCTGCAGAAAATACGGAACTTTGTTTGTGCTCGATGAAGTGCAGACGGGGATGTTCCGCACGGGAGCGTTCCTGGCGGCGCATCATTATGACCTTGACCCGGACATCGTTGTGCTGGCGAAAGCTTTGAGCGGTGGCCTCATCCCTATTGGCGCTGTGCTGATGTCCGACGAGGTCTACAAATCGGTTTACAGCTCGCTGAAACGGGCCATCGTCCATACATCGACTTATAGCGAGAATGCGCTTGCCATGCGGGCGGGTTTGGCGACGCTTGAGGTATTGGAAACAGAATGTCTGGGCAGGCGTGCGATTCTAATGGGAGACGAGCTTCGCCGCCAGTTGCGTGAAACCCTTTCCGGGTACGAGATGGTAAAAGAGATCCGTGGAATCGGCCTGCTATCCGGCATCGAATTCCAGCCGCCTTCGAAAATCAGCCTCCGCGTTCCCTTCGAGGCTTTCCAGCGAATCCACCCAGGGCTGTTCGGCCAGATGGTCGTTATGCGGATGTTCAGAGACGAAAGAATATTGACCCAGATTTGTGGCAACAACTTCATGGTCCTCAAAGCCGCTCCGCCGCTGGTTGTCGAAGAAACTCAGATCGACCAATTTGTCGGAGCCATGGGGCGGGTAGTCGAGCTAATCCATTCATCTTCAACGTTTTGGGCCGACGCGCTGGACTTGGCCCGACGGGCACTCAACATCTGAGGGATTGCATGCATCTTACTTCGGAGAATACATTTTTTGGGAGGTCCGAAGGCATGCGGTTGCTATTGGTGGAGGATGACCTCCACATCCAGCAATTTCTAAGGCGCGCATTGGTGGAGGCTGGATATCAGGTGGATGTCGCGGTCAACGCTAAGGCCGCGGAGGCCTTGGCGCTTGAGGGCGTTCACGACGCATTCATCATTGATCTGGGCCTTCCGGACATGGATGGTCTGGATCTGATTGCGCGTTGCCGGGCGCAGGGCAGCTCCGCGCCAGTCCTTATTCTGTCGGCGCGACGCTCGGTTGACGAACGCGTGCGTGGGCTGGAACACGGCGGCGATGATTACCTGACCAAACCATTTGCCCTTCCGGAATTGTTGGCTCGATTGAGAAATCTGTTGCGGCGCTCCGCTCCTCAGACCGAATCTACACGTCTGCAGGCAGCCGATTTACAACTCGACCTGATCCGGCGCGAGGCAAGGCGCGGCAACGAATTGCTGCAATTAACTCCTCAGGAGTTCTCCTTGCTCGAGTATCTGTGCCGGAATATGGGACGCGTGGTGACTCGCACGATGATTCTTGATCACGTGTGGCGAATGAGAATTGATCCGGCGACGAATGTCGTGGATGTCCACATTTACCGTCTGCGCAGCAAAGTGGATCATGCCGCGGCAAGGCCCTTGATTCATACAATTCGCGGAGTAGGGTACGTCCTGAAAAATGCCTAAGCGACTTCGCACCACGGCGGCATGGCGAATTTCCATCTGGACGGCAACGGCATTCGCCATCGGAACAGCTATCGCATTCTCCATTGTTTATCTGCTGGTGGCAAAGAGCGTCCGGCAGCGAAGTGACGCATGGTTGATTGGCGAGGCGGATACGCTGGCGCAGGTGGCGGAAGACACGCCGCGAGACAGCCTCTACGAGAGAATCGTAGAAGAAGTTGCGGAGCTCGCAACTCAGGAGATTCCGGAAGAGCCCGGTACCCACGGAAGGCGTGAAAATTCCGTTTTTTTTCTCGAGACCGACCCCAAAACGCACGAGACTCCATTATGGGTCGGCCCCAATGCCAAAGAGGCTTTTCTTCAGGCGATTCAAACGGCGAACCTGGCCTCTGGGGAACCACAATCGATTCGCATTCAGGGATGGAAGCAACCCTTTCGTGTGGTGGCCCGCGTCCATAACGATGGCTCCGCGGTATATCTCGGGCTTTCTGATCGTGGCGCGCGCCACCTGCTGCATAACCTCACTCGCAGCTTTCTGGCGGTATGGAGCGGGATGTTCGTGCTGGGCTGCGTGATTTCTTATTTCAGTGCACGCCGAACACTGCTCAGAGTGGAGCGCATAACAGAAGCCGTTGCGCGCATCGGAAGCGAGAACTTGAAAGAACGCTTGCCGGAGTCGAAGAACCCCGACGAAATTGCGCGTCTCTCGGAGACATTCAACCACATGCTTGACCGCATTCAAGCATCGGTGAGCCAGTTGCGCGCAGTCACGGATGCGGTAGCCCACGATCTCAAGAGCCCAGTCACCTCGATTCGCGGAACGCTTGAGTCCGCCTTGTGCCAAGGGACAAACGATAGATTGCAAGACTCTGTGGGAGAGGCGATTGAAGGTTTGGACCGGCTGCTTCAGCGTTTGAACATAACACTCGACTTGGCAGAGGCAGAGGCTGGGGCTTTGCACCTTGATCGCAAGGCCTTGGATTTATCTGAGGTGGCGAAGCAGTTGGCAGAAATATACCGCCCGGCGATGGCGGAGAAAAATCAACGACTTGTTCTCGATCTGGAGTCGAAGGTGGTGATCGACGCGGACGCCTCTCTGATGGAGCGCGTTGTAAGCAATCTGCTGGAAAATGAGCTTATGCATTTGCCAGACGACTGCGAAATCCTGATCCGGCTGCGAACCGAGCAGGGAGCGGCTGAATTTACCATCCAGGATAACGGCCCTGGATTCCCGCTAGAAATTCGTGAGCGAGCCTTCGAGCGCTTCGTAAAAGGGAAGCAATCTCCCGGACACGGCTTAGGGCTTGCCTTTGTGGATGCCGTGGTGCAGGTTCATGGCGGATCGGTGAAGATCGGCCTCGCGCCCTCTGGCGGGGCGCAGATTACGATGTCTCTTCCGATAGGAGTCTTTCAGCCTGCGTAATGCAAATGTTCAGCGGATGTCCGCAGATTGCGCACCCTGCGATAGATGTCCACTCGCAGCAATATCCAACTCGACTTTGTCGCTTACCCGCAGAACAAAAGTGCTGGGATTCTTCATGCCCCATTTCACATAGGGGAGCACAAGCTGAGTTTTGAAACTCGCCGAGTTGCCACTGATTTGCAGCGGTATGGCAAGCGTAATGGGATGATCGTTGCCGTGAACGCGAAAAGTACCGTCAACTTGAATCTGGGAATCGCCCTGCGGTGAAAAAGATCCAGACATTTTTGTTGGCGTGAAGGTGGCATCGGGGTATTGTTCGCTTTGCAGGATTTCCTTGTGCATCTTCCGGTCGCGCGACCCGTTGCCGCTCTGGCCGCTCTTGACGTCCACAATGACCAAGCCCGAGGCAGAGCCGCTCGAAGGATTGAAGTGAATCAGCCCGCTCTTCAATGCAAAAGTTCCATGCACAGTGTGAAGCACGTCGGAGAGCGTAAATTCGACCTTGGTATTCGCGGGATCCAGTTCGAGCGTCATCTCCTGCGCCCACAGGGACGAACACCCCGCGACACAAAGAACGGCGAGGGGAACCAATAAAAAGATTCGACGTCTAAGCTTCATGACTTGGAGCCTATCCAGTGTTGCAAAATATACTGACATTCAATTTTAATCTGTCATTTCGAGGGCAGCAGGATTATCCACGAACGCTGAAGATCGCTTTCCCTGGCCAAACACCAGGTTCCTCGACTTCGCTCGGAATGACAAAGGGTCGGTGGTTCCTTTGTGTAAAACCCTCACAACAATCTCATGCGCGCAGAACGTGCCAGCCAAACGAAAGAGTTTCCTCTATGCCGATGCGAAATAGCGGCAATTCACCGGTGTGAACGGCGAGCATACGCGTAAACAGATTTGGACTTGCTGCCAAAGAACGTAGGCTGCGAGCGCGAAGCCAGCGACTGCGGTCCATGAGCAACATCAGATTCGCCATCATGCGAGGAAGACGTTCGATCCGGCGGTGTGCACGTTGGTATTGAGCGAGGTCATCGTTCACAAAAGCCTCAGCTAACGCGTGCGCCTGCTGGAAAGCCATCGAAAGGCCGTCTCCCGTAATAGCATCGACTGAGCCTGACGCTTCTCCGACGAGAACCGTAGATCCGCGATAAACCGATCGTAAAGCCCGTGTAGCGGAGACTGCGCCTTGCTGGCGAGTGATCAGATCAGCGCCCTTCAGCCGAGCATAAAGTTGGGGAAATACGGCGAACGCGTCTTCCAGTCTCAGTTTCGGATTCCGGTTGATGAAAGCGACGCAGACTTCCTCCTCACCGACCGGCGTCACATAGAGTTGTCCGTGCTTGGTCCAATAAACTTCGACAAAGTCCGACCATGGCACAACGCGATAATGGCGGCGAAAGCCGAAGCGCGTAGATGGCGATGAGCGAACGGACTCTAGTCCCGACCAGCAACGGACTCGGGAATTCTGGCCGTCGGCGCCAACCACCCAGCGGCAACGAACATTGACCCCGTTTATCGCGATACCGTTCGGCGTTAAGCCAGTGACGTGGGCCCCCCAATGCATGTTGACGCCGGCTTCGGCAGCCTTATCAATGAGAATTTCATGTAGTTTCGTGCGGCGCAGACCGAGTCCAGGACCCTGTGCGAAGCTGGCTTGCACCGCGGATTCATCATCTAAGAAACGAATGCCTTGAAACGGCGCTGCCGCATTCAGAGGAATGTTTACGCCCAAATTCCTTAACGCTGCCAGCCCATCGGGCATGATCCCTTCACCGCAAGCTTTATCGATCGGAGGTCGAGCGATGTCAGCAACCGTGACAGAAAATCCCCGATGGCGTGCCGCAACGGCGACGGCTAGACCGGAGGGACCTCCGCCAACGACAAATACGTCCGTTTCAACTGCAATTCCTGTCATTTTGTGCTCTACCACTCGAGAAGAACTAGTTCGGAACAGAATCCAGGGCCCATGGCCGCAAGAATGCTGAGGGTGCCAGGCTCGGGGCGGCGCTGATTCATGAAGTCTTGTAACACTAGAAGCACAGAAGCAGAAGAAAGGTTGCCCACCTTTGCTAAAGACTCCCACGAAGCGTCGAGCGCCTTTGGTGGCAGTTCAAGCGCTTGCTCACACGCTTCAAGAACTTTGGGGCCACCCGTGTGCATTACCCAAGCGCCGATGTCTTTGCGTTCCAAATTGTGGTCGCCAAGGAATTGATCAATGTCGCTCGCCAGATGCTGATGGACCATGTCGGGCACGCTGCGGGAAAGAACGATGCGAAAACCCTTCTCGGAAATTTCCCAGCCCATCACATCCTCGGTGTCGGGGTAAAAAACCGATCGCGTGGCGAGAACCCGAGGACCGTAATCAACCTTGTCGCGGCCTCCCAGGATAACGGCAGCGGCGCCATCGCCGAATAGCCCGGTGGAAATAAGATTCGCAATTGAGAGATCGTCTTCCCGCCACGTGAGAGAGCACAGTTCGACCGAGACCAGGGCTGCAGCCTGGTTAGGAAAGGCGCGCACATAATCCGCGGCACGCGCAATGCCTGCAGCCCCCGCCACACATCCTAGCCCGAAGATTGGAACGCGTTTGATATTAGGAGAGAGCCCCATGCGATTGATCAAACGTCCTTCGATCGAAGGACTGGCGACCCCAGTCACCGAAACAAAAAAAATCGCTCCGAGGTCGGAGGTTGCAAGCCCAGCATGGGTGAGGGCACGGCAGAGAGCTTGCTCGCCGAGTTCCTGAGCGGCCTGGATCCAGGCATCGTTGGCTTCACCCCAGGTCGAAAGATCTTCGTAGGCTGCGATGGGAAGCGCAAGATACCTTCTTTGAACTCCAACGTTCGAGTGAAGGCGATCCAGAATCTGAGGCCTTTCCAATTTGTCAGACCAGCGTCTCTTTAGAGCTTCGCGAATGACGTCCTGGCTGTAGTAATTCTTTGGAAATGCGCTTGCCACTCCGCAAATTCTCATCCTTAATTGAATGCCCTCCGCCGAAGATGCACCTGGAAGCAGGCGACCTTCTTTAACCATACGCCGGTGCTCTAACCTTCGAATTGCTGCCAAATGACAATTCATTCATGCACACCGCGGATAGTGTCCCTGAAACATTCACGTGAAGAAAGCCCTCAAGAGGAACGGTATATTCACGCTATCTCGGAAGGTACGATGGCGGGAGTCAGCCATCGACTGCCTGCGATGAATTAGGCAGCGAGCAAGGAATTATTTACGCTTGTCTGGTACTTGGCGCTGAATTGAGCGTGCAGTCAGAAGAAGCAGTAAGCCTTGAAAGATGGAGCCGACGACCAGAGTTGAACTGGTGACCTGCCGATTACGAAAAGACCCAACCTTGCGTATGTTGTTGTGAAATATGATGTGGTTCAGAGTCGTTCTGGTGCGTTTCGGGGTGTTCTGGGAAGCGATTGTGCAGCAGTTCGTGCAGCAGCTTCGAGCGTTCATAAGTGACCTATATCTTCGCCCCTGTACGCAAAATATTCGGAATTCCTTCACCCTTAGCTTTGTCCTCCGCCCAAATCTCGGTTTCTGAGGAGCCGTCCTTATATCGGCTGGTCAACAGCCAACGAAGATCATCAGGCGTCGGCATCGTCGAGGGCTTCGCACATCAATGTAACTCCCAGCCACCCGTTCAGGCTCGCGGGCTCGACCATTCCCCGACTTTCGTGACGCGCACACTTCCGTCCGGCAACCTCGAACTGAGACTCGATCCAGCCGCGCAGCCGCGTACAAGCCGGAGCGAAATCGGTTGCGGCTCCGCTCGTCAGTGCCGACGCCTTGAACGTCGAAGTGCTGACCGATCTTCAGCCTATTGATGCGGTCGGCGATCTTTCGGTACTTGCCCGGTTGCTCGATGCGAGGACGGAGGAAGGCGTGTTTCAGCGCGATGCAGCGCTGGTTGCCGCACGACGCATCGACAACCTGCCCAGCAAGGACGGAGCCGTGGGCTTCGATCCAGTTGCGCCGTCGCCGACCGTAGGCGGTGGACGGATTGGCGATCTCCTCGCAATCGCCGTGCTGCCTTGTCGGTAAGAACTTGCCCATCCCAAACCAACCGTCTCTTACGCTGACTTCTTCTGGGCAGCCTTCACTTTCGCCCATCGCGCCCGCTGAGCAGCGGCGATCTTCCTGCGGGCCGCAGCCGACATCGTCTTCTTCTTGGGCATGGTGACAACGTTCTGCTTCTGCTTGCCTGTCCCGCGTACCTTCGCCCATCGCGCCCGCTGGGCAGCCGCGATCCGCGCCCTTCCTGCTCTTGAAATCTTGCGCCTAGTTCCAGTTCGTCTTCCGTATGAGCCGCCATCGAGTGCGTTGAGTGCCGCATCCAGTTGTTCGACCGTTCTCGCTGCCTGATCCCGTTCCTTCCGCAACTGCTGGACAACACCAGCCAAGTTCATTGAATTCTCCTCGCCGGGGATTCTATCAAGGTGCCGCTCAGAAAGCCGATTCTGGGGCGGTCTGGCTGCCGAATAGTGTTCAGCGTCATCTCGACTGCCTCAACCCTTGTTTTCGACCTTTGTCACCACCTACAAAGCGACTTGGCGTGCGGCGTGGATGTTGCGGGTCGCTCTCTCAGAGCGCCCGCACTTGCTGGACTGAACCTGATAGCGAATATAAAGCGAAACTGCTAAACTGCCGGAGTGGATGAGGGCAGGAAGCGCGTATTGCTGATCGCCGCCTCGATTTTGGCGGCCCGCAGACTCGCACAGTACGATAGCGGAGCGCGTGTTCCTGCAACGGTAGCTGCCATTGCAGATGGAGTCCGCTGGGCAGAGCGGATCATGGAGGAGATTGATCGACGGCACCCTATGAAGGCTTCGCCGGAGCAGACCAGCCAAATGCAAACGGCTTCAGCGGCAGTTTCTTCCCGATTCGAGAAAGGTTGATCGCCAGCGAGCCGTCCTCCAGCGTGTTGAGCGCAACGTGCCAGTATGATTTGTCGCCTCGATCCGTCATGTTGAGGCTTTTTTTGTGCTTGTCGAGAACTGAATATGGTACTGCGTAGGCTTCTGCGCGATCCATGCAGGAAAGCACAAAATAGCAGTCCTTTCCTTCGCTAAGAAAACGATCCCAGTTGGGGTGGAACGCATACCAGTAAGGCTGGTAGTCGCCTTCATAGCGTTTGGAAACGGCGCAGCAGACTCGGAATGCCTTGTCGGCACTCCAAAACAGCGTTCGGCTGTATCGCACTAGCTCTTGCCCCTGAGAACGTGCAAAGGCTTCAACTGCCTCCAGTCGCTTTGCATTAAGCAGTTCGGGGTCGGTGCGATCCTGCTTGAATGTGCCCTGTTCCTTGTCACCCTCTTCGACAGGTGGGTGCTCGGCAATCTGCTCCTCGACATCCACGGCAGTGGTGAATATGACGTCGATGATCCGGTCGATCTTGGTGTACTCGAACGGGCGAAGCAACTGCCGAATCTGGGAAAGCGTGGTCGGGTCGTCCGACTTCTCCTTAATCTGAACGAGCTTGATCAGCCGTTCCACGCTGATGAGGCGCATGTCCCAAGCGTATCGGGAGCCGCGCACTTGAGCCTCAAGTGCCCCAGTGTCCTCTCGCCCAACGACAACGAGCATGGAAGCGTTTGGTTCGATTCTGTGCTCTGCGTATAGTCGCTCCTTGTATGACGCAATTCTGTCTAGCGAGACAGCGACGTAATCTGTCGTCTTCACTTCAACCAAAATGTTTGGATCGCTCTGTGATCGCCAAATGCCGTCGAAACCGACCACCGTTTTCTTTCCCTGATATAGTCCGTCCTCGACATCAAAATCCAACCTGCGACCCAACTCATTCACGATGTCTTGGAGAACGACCCCACCCTTGTCAAATGAGTTCTCTAGGCAATACCTTGCATAGTTGAATAGCGATTCGCTCGGACAGACCCGGAGATAGCCACGGAATTCCTTTGAAGCCTCGGAGCCATCTCGAAGATGACCGTCTCCGGCACTGGACACAACTTGTTCGACTGTCATCTTCAACACTTCATCACGGCTGCTCTTCCAGAAGCTCAGTAGTGGCATGCGCAAATGATAAAGCACAGCGCCCGAATTTATTGTGATTTGAAGGGAACGCTGTTGGTCAAAACGTCCATAGCACGATAGCGAGCATGAATTCCTCCTTCAGAGCGCCCGCTGCTGGCTTGAGCCGAAGCATGCCAGTCGATGTGATCGCGGTACTTGCGCAGCATGATTTCGGAGCGCAGAATCTAGCTTCGTTCCCAGCGCTGGTACATATCGCACCGTAGGTGTTTAGCTGAGTTCTTCCATCATTTTGACCTGACGACGAGATATGGGTGTTTCAGTCCTTGATGTGATAGACGGCGGCAAGTGGCAAAGGGCGTTGTTCACGACCTACGCGCTCAGCCTGAGTTTCTTTGAGTCGATTCTGCTGAGGTCTTTACGCCGGGTCGGTTGTCAGGAAACTTGGGTCATCACGGACGTTCAGGGATACAGAGACTCTCTCATAGAACGTCGCTCACAAGGCGTAGGTCAAGAATTCCGGCTCGTCCCCGTGTCGCTCAAGGAAGGAGTTTTTCATCCCAAGTGCATTTACCTTGTGGGCGAACAAGTCGATGTCCTGCTCGTCGGGAGCGGCAACCTGACCTTCGGTGGATTTGGGAGGAACCTCGAAGTTATCGAGGTTTTGCTTTCAACCACTGCCTCGTCAGCATTTGGGGATTTCGCAGGTTTTCTGACATCTATCGAGAATCGCAATGGTAAAGACCTCCGCTGTCCTGACGCCACGTGGATAAAGATTTTTCGGGACAGCGCGTCGCGGTTCTCGCAGTCAATCCCAGAATCGTCGCAAGAACCCCCGCGACTGATCCACACAGTTGACACGTCCATCATAAGCCAGTTGCCCAGTCGCGTAGCCAACCTCCACCCAGCCGAGTTGACGGTTATGTCGCCATTCTTTGACAACGATGGGAGTGCTGTTCGCAATCTTGCAGACGCGCTGGGATGTACCAGCGTGCGAATCGCGGTTCGCCCTAATGAGAAGAAGAGCAACTTCCCGTTCAAAGAAGCTGTTAAGTGGAAGCAAACTAAGATTGCAGCGGTGTGGCCCGACGCAGGCGCACTGAAGCGCCCTCTTCATGCTAAATGGATCGAGGCGCGGGGCGATGTGGGTACCGCCGTTCTGACCGGAAGCATTAACGCAACGACCGCTGCCCTCTGTACGACACGCAACGTCGAAGTTGGTGTGCTACGAACGTCACTTGTTGACAGGGAGTGGGTTTCTTGGGTTGCCTCAACTGTTCCCAAGAACTTTGAACCTGCGAAGTACGAGTCCATCTCAGTCGATCAACTGCTTGTGTACGCCCACCTCGCAGGAGATGGTGATCTTTCGGGAACAATACTAGGCTCGCAGATTCCTTCGGGACTTTGGGGCGGAAGCCTGATTAAACCTAGTGGGGAAACAAGAACGTTCGAACTGCAAGTCCGATCAGATGGGCACTTCCGAGCGACGTTGCCGCAGGTTGCTGAGTTCTCCCTGACCTCAGGTTTGCAGTTGAGTTTGCGTCACGGTTCCACCATTGCCAGAGGATGGGTTCACGTCGAAGACATCTTGCGCATGCCTCGCCTCCCCCGGCTGAACATTCCGGCAATGTTGCGCCTAATTTCTAGGGAAGACACGGAGGATGACGAGATCGCGTTGCTTGAATACTTGGCCGTTAACGCAAATAAGCACCTAGCAACGTTCTCCCGCCGAATCACACAAGCTGTCCATCCCTCAGGGCACAAGTCTGGTGAGCAGCGTGGTACCGTTCATGTCGCACTTGCCGATCTAGCCCCGACTCCAACTCCACTTTTCACACCCGGTTCCGGTCACTCGATGTCTCAGGTCGAGCTTTTCACTCTGGATCGAGTGTTTGCGCAACTGCGAAAGCGGCTGCTCGGACATGGAGAAGACGACCAAGCCTCAAGGCCTCAAGCCATTGGCAAGCGTCGCGGCGTAGAAGTTGAGAATGGCGACCCTGATCCTCCCGAAGATGTGAAGCGCTTCGAGGATGCACTTTTCGTTTTCGCCCACCAAATGAGAATCCTCGTAGATTCGACCGATGTCGAGCCGAAGGACGTGCGCGGGCTATATGTCATCTGGTTCGAAGTCGAAATGAACATGCTCTTAGCTAGACGTGGCGACGTAGGCGAGGCAAAACAATTCATGAGGGAGTGGTCAGCAAAAGTTGGCAGTTCGATGAAAGCTGTCGCTGAAGTGGATGCTCTCGAACAACACTTCGTAACCTGTGCTGCGACGGTCGGTGTTCAAGGCGACGGTAGGGATGTGAATACTGTGATGCACGAATTGCTAGAGAATTACTATGACGGCGAGGTGGACTTTAAGCGTGCGCAGAGCGCTCTGTTGCCAGCTATCGGCGTTCCTTTTGGGATTCTGCTCTCGCAAATCAGGGAGCCTGACCGTGCGCTCGCGGATTCCCTCGCATCTGTCATCGCCAGCAAGACGCTCAGACAACATCTGTCGCAGGTAGTCGAAGATGTAAAGAACGGCACCCGGATCGACGCATCGTTACCCATATTCCAAAGAGAGGCTGGCAGAACTGTCTTGCAAGAGCTTGGATCAACTCTCCGGAACCCCCGGTTCAAAGAACAGATGGACAACAGACTAGTTTGCGCAAACTGCTTCACGTACTACCCAGCAGAGATGGAACGCCAACTGGGGGATCAACGGATCGCATACTGCTCCCGCTCCGGTTGCGGCTGGTTTACGATTCGGACGAGAAGATGACGGTCCTCGGAACTGAAGTTCCCGTTTTCGTTTCTCCGTACCGCCCTGAACAAGGCGGTACCGACTTCCTTGGGCTTCGACAGGTCAACGTCGATTTGATGGACGAGTGTCTGCCGGGCTTCAACAACGTAAGCAGCTACGTTCGTCCGTTTTCCGTGATTAGCTGGGTTTACTGGAAGTTCCACGATCTTGCCGCCGCCGCCCACATTGATGAGCCTGACCTCAAACAGCAGCAAGTTTGGCAGCAGAAAGCGGAAGTCCTTTTTACATGGGGACACATCCTGAATGGCGTGCGCGGTATACCGGGCACCGATTCGCGTCCTCCGAGGGCGGGGGCTGTGTCCCTAGACTTTGAAACTTGGAAGCGTATTCCCACGAGCACCAGCCTAATGGCTGCCGTGCAGTACGGCCCGGCGGCAAAAGTAAGTGACGGTCTTGGATTCATTGAACCAGCGCCAGACGCAAGGGGAATGTTTCGGACAACGGGTTATGGGATTCAGCTTGCCGAGGGTCTGGAGAGTTCCTTGAGTGGTAGAGACACGCGAAAGTTGCTTAGCTCCTTATTGCGGGCAACCGGAACTGAAAATGACGCCAACAAACTCTTTCCGGGTTGGTCGATACTCACGCCCAGCAAGAAGGAGAAGAACGCCTTCCAACTCGCTTTTTTTGACAAAAGAGCGAGCGATGCCAAAGAAGCTCTAGGAAGGCGCAGTTCGACCCTGAGACTCATTTTGTCAGTGCTTGACCATGCTTCGCATCCCCTGACTGTGGATGAGGTCAGGTCTGCAATGTTTCATAAGTCGGGTTTGCGCAAAATTATCGGAGATGGGCAGGACGAAGAAAGTTGGCATAAATGGCTCGTGCTACAGGTAAGGCAGGCTCATCGGCTCGCGATGGAAGCAACCTTGTTCTGGATTGAAGAAAGACTCAACCATGCGCGTGATCGTGAAACGGGCAGCATGGTCAAGAGGGCTGTGGAGGTGCACGCGCTCCACCCTGCGATCCTTCCTCCCGGCTCCACGGTGAACGATGTGCGTAAACGCATGTTTCCCGCGATGCCAATGTCGCTTGATGCTTTGATCGCGTCCTCTCAGCGCAATGGCGATTTCTCGTTATTTGAACTCATGGATCGAATTCTCGTTACCATCGGTGATAGCACGGAAGAATCCCTGATGCACGCTTTTCGCATTCTTTTCTTGTGCGCGGAATACACCGATGCCTTGGAAACATTGGAGACTGTCAACAAGCTGCTGCGGCATGGGGGAGCAGAGCGCATATCACTCGCATACTGGCGGGACTTCGTGAGGCGATGTGCCACGCTTTCGTTTGACGAGTTCTTGCAGCTAGTGTTTGAGCAACACATAATCAGCCAGCATCTCTCGGTAGCAGCGAGGCGGTTCGATGGCGGCACTCAGCGACTTCGCATCACGATTGAAGAGGAAGGGCTGACTCCACTTATTGCAACTCCTCTACCCCTTCGAGTGACGCCCGACCGATTGTGGACGGCTCTTAGCCTGATGTCCGATTGCGACATGATCAAGTACAACGCCAATGGGACGTACACTAAGCGACGCTAGATCAAGAGGCAATATGACCTTGGACGAATTCCGACAATCGCTCACCGCGACCGAACCGCCAGCGGGTCTCACCCACGCCCTCGCCGGACTGTGGTGGGATGCCAAGGGCGATTGGGCGCGGGTGCAGGAGTCCGCTCTGGACGCTGTCAGGATAGACGTTCCTGTGGTGCTAAGACCCGACTCGTCTTTCAACCAGTTTCTTGATTCTGGCTACGCAAACAGTAGGGTTTTCCCTCAACCGACATTCCCAAATGCGAATTACTTTCCATTCTCGCTTCCGTAGCTGTGCGGTCACTTCATAATCTCTAGCTTGGTTCCTAGAAATCTTCTCAGCCCATGCACTGGCGTTTGTCTTCGGGGCGAGATTCCTTCCGCAGTTGTGACCGTGCCAAAAGCATCCATCAACGAAAACGGCAACCCTAGCCCTCGACCAAATAAAGTCGGGGTGCCCGAACATTTCTTTGTGCCGACGCCATCCCTTTAGCCCTGCTCCACGCAGCAAGGACGCGAGCCTCTGTTCGGTCGTCGCATTTCCCGTACTACGTATGCGCGACATAAGCCTGCCGCGAGACAACCCGCCAAAAGTTGTGCGCTCCTCACAAGAGTTTCCCGACCAACGACTCATTTCAGCGACTACTCTTCCGCAAAGCGAGTGTGTTTATGATTTGCCTGCCCACCAGTTTCGCGTATCGTGGGGGAACGGCATTCCCGATCAAATCACTCACGGCGTCAATTTTGTCCGTCACGAACTGATATTCTTCTGGGAAAGTCTGAAGGAGTGCGGCTTCTCGAACTGAGATCGTGTATCTACGTCTGTCGGGATGACCAAAACGCCCCTTGCATGATGTCGTACATCCGCCCGTAATAGTCGGCGAAATCTGATCCCAAGACATTCTTCCGTACACGTTCGTGAAGCCGTTGTATCCGTTTTGATGGCACACTGGTCGCACCATCTCATCAAGCTCCAACCACGTTTGTCCCGGCTGGGCGAGTCTAAGCCGCTTTTTCGTCTGCGGCTGAAGCGTACGAACGACATGCCAATTTCGCGCTTGCGGGCCGCCAGCCGCGAGGGCAGCCGCCAAAGTCACGGGAGCATGAAGGTGACCAATAGTGTCTCGCACAGTATTCCACTGCCTTAAGCGCAATTCAGGGTTCGAGAGCCGTGCGTATGCGGGTCTGGGGAATGCAACTTTGAAACCGTGCCCCGCTAAGAGCACAAGCCGCCGCCTAGATTGTGGTACACCAAAATTCGCCATCTGCTCAATGCGATAGTCGTACTTGTAACCGTGAACCAGCAGAAGGTTTAGAAACTTTTTGAAGATCACCTTTCCGCGTGTCAGCAGACCGGGGACATTTTCCATCATGATGACCTTCGGTCGAATCTCGGCGATTAAATCCCCCATTGTAAGCAACAGTTCATTACGTCGATCTCTGCGCTTGTGCTTCGAAGTCAGCGAGCAAAATCCTTGACACGGCGCACAACCAGCCAAAACGGAAATCTTTCTTGTCCCCGCTGCACGCAGAATGTCCCTTGCGGAGACCTCCCGAATGTCCTTCTCGATCAGCTCGGTGCGGCGGTTATTCCATTTGTATGTTCGTGCCGCGATGGGATCAATCTCCACCGCCGCTGCGACATGGAAACCTGCCTGACGCAACCCTCTGGTAAGCCCTCCGCAGCCTGCGAACAAATCCACGGCGATTGGTCTGGTGCTCATGACTTGCCAGCCTTCGCCGTTTTCGGGGCTTTCTTGTTCGACCTTTTCTTCGTGGGACTATGATCGTCGCCAGCCAAATCTTTCATTCTAGGATCGTCCGCTGGCGCACGCATCTTCACGACATCGAGGAATTCCTTGTGCATGGCTTCCGTAGTCGATAAAAGGTTTCCCCACGTACGAATATCGAACAGACCAGCGTCCTGCCCTGCCTTGCCATGCCCCTCATCCCCCGCACGGACTCGATCTGCGATCAACAAGCCGCGTATTACTGACCTTCGGTACTCAGCACTGGTTGATTCCTCCTGTAGCTTCCGCCTCAGGAACAGTACATAATCGCGAACTTGATCGAACTCTACCCGTCCAACCAAGTCCCCCGGTCGCTTGGCTTCGACCACATGAGCCGTTTGGTAGCGATCTCCGAGGCAAAAGAAATCTACTCGTCGAGCCGCCTCGTTCCCACCGCCCGGTTGGATGTTGAAATTGTCGAAAATAAGCTTGTCGAGCGACTGCTCATGGACAAGCATCGTCCATTTCGGATCAATCAGCCACGGATGATCCTTGACGTAGTCCTGCATGTGAGGCTTTTCAGGAACTTTGTCCTTAATCATTCGCTCGAACTTTCGGATGATCTCGACGCGACCCTTCACGAGGTGTGCCGTATTTACAGCCTCGATGATGTCCCACTCAGACAAGACTTCGGAAAGCTGATTCAGGTCGTCAGGAGACGCGGCATTCAGCCTCCGAATAGCCTCTAAGAAAGTTCGGTTGGTGAGTGCGTTGTAAGCAAACTCCACAAGCTCTTCAGCGATGTCCCTGCCCTCTCTATCTTTGTCGAGTTGGGGAATTGCCGTGATGCGCTCTACAACGGTCTTGAAGATTCGTCGCTCATTCTCAGGTAGCTTTTCAGCTTGCTGAAGATAACGAAGAATTTTCGGGCTTCTTGATTTCGCTTCACGTCTCTTATCAGTCCACGACTCTAGTAGCTCGCGTATTTTCTTGCGACCCCAGTCTCTCAGTGGAGCCGCGATGGGGTCTTCCCATCGAATGGTGCCACGGTCCGTGGCGATCAGATCGACTGCTTCGTCCAGAAAATCGGCTTTTATCTCGCCCGTGAGGTACTGCATTCCGTGTTGACCCCAAACGCCCCCGCTCAAGTCGAAGAACCAAGGCGTCTGACCCAATTTGCCCCGGACATATACAACGAATCCCCTCTGTTCTTCGTCAGGGATCGTCTCCTTGCTAAAGCCAGCCCACCACTGAATCTGTCGCCCATTCCCAATATCTGCGGTCTCCCATGATCGAGGCTTTTCGGGGAAACGGAACTGAAAAGGTATTTCTTGCCGGGAGATAGCTTTACCGTTTACGTGAACGACGAAGTTCTTGTCCAAGATAAGCAGTCTGCGAGCGATTCCCCGGTTGAACTCATCTCCGTTGATCGTCCGGCTGATCTTCAGGTGTGACAACGTCACTGTCGTTCCTGACTTCTCCTTGGTGCTTGAGCCGTCGTCTGGCGAGACTTCGGGCGTGTATCCTTGTGTGTCTGCAAAGTTGGGGCTTTTGGTGAGAGCGTTGAAGTCCAATGCGAAATGGGAGACTTGCTTGTCCTTAACCGTTCGAACATCAATGAGGTCAGCAATACCGAAGCCTGCTAGTTTTCCAATTCCCTTTCTCCCTTGCACTTTCCGCGCCGCTAGACCGTTATAAGGTTGCGTCCATTCGCTCGCGCCAGATCGGCGATTCCTGCCAACGGAGAGATACAGAGAGTTGCATTCTTCGAAATTCATCCCGTAGCCATCGTCCTTAACGACGACCTGATCCTCCGTCTGGATCGCACGCCCGATGGGTAGTGTTATCCAGACGTTTTTTGCCATAGCGTCGTAGGCATTGGAGATCAGTTCAGAGATCGCAGGAACCGCACCTGAGTACATCTGCAAACCAAGATGCTTGAACAGTTGCCCGGCAACTGTCATCTTGTATTCTCGTTTTGCAGACTGCCTCCGTCCCGCACTACGGGGAGACATTATTCTTTCCCTTCTTGCAGGAACGGCCTTCCGCACTCGACGGCTGAGAGTCCACAGGCGGACAGTCCACCGCAAACGAATGTTCGTCGTCTTAAGAACGATGGGAGAACAGCCAACACTGATTCAATTGCCTCCTCTACTCCGCTTTGAAGACTTTTGTCCTGCCGAATCAAGTTCTTCTCTGATTTGCTGGAGCCGCCGAAGAAGGAACGGTTGAGGTAGCCTCTTCCCATTTTCCCAGTGGTTCACGGTGCTATAGGTGACGCCAATTTTCTGGGCAAATTGCTCCTGCGTCAGGTGAAGTCGCCCACGCAGTTTTTTTACTAGGGCACGTACTGTTGATTTGCTCAACGTTGCCTTCTCACTAGAATTCGCCGTAAATCGCCATGTAAAACGCTATGTTATTAAGCATGATGAGCGCTGTCAATGAGCTGGGCAAGGCGATGCAGCTTCATGCGAAGTACAACCTAGTTTTCCAGTCCGCCGCAAGCTCAAATTGGACGAGCCATCTCAAGAAAGCGGCAAAACGCGTTGGCAAGCTCGATCTGTCGCGGGGTCTTGCACTGAACTTGGAAGAGCGCTGGGCTGGCGACGATCACAGCCACGCATCGCGCACGCGAGACGGCGACGTTCAGGCGGTTCAGGCTGTACAAGAACTCCATCCCCCGTGGGGCATCCTCCGGCGTCGATGTTGCCATCGAGTACAGGACAAGTGGCGCTTCCTGTCCTTGGAATTTGTCCACGGTTCCGACCCTCGCTCCTGCCGGAAGTCTTTCGATCAGAGCCGCGACTTGCGCGTTGTAGGGAGCGACTATGAGGATGTCCTGAAGCCCGATGATGCTTGTCTTGCCTTCTTTGTTCGTCCAAGTAGTCTTGGCTCGGAGCAGCCCATCGACCAAAGCCTCCACACGCTCCACCTCTTCCGGCGATTCGTTCTGGTTGCCAGTATGCTCGACCGGAAAAAAGCATAGACCCGTCGCACCGAGCGGATCGTCAGCGTTGAGGCGCTGCCGGGAGTTTTCGGGACGCGGCACCAGCCTGCCCTCGTAGAAAATCTCCGACGTGAAAGCGCATACATCTGGATGGAGACGGCGAGTCTCGGTCAAGAAAATACCTTGGTCATCGGCGATGGTCGCACGCCCATTTAGCAGATGACCCAGTCCTGAAACATCTGCGCCGGGTGGATGTACACCTTTCTGCGGCTGGTCTAGTTGCTGAGGATCACCCAACAACACGATACTGGTCGCCGATGGTGAGGCAGCCAGAACGTTGGCGAGGGACATTTGACCAGCCTCATCAACGAACAGCACGTCTACGGAGTTCGCCATCTCCTCGCGTGCCCACAGCCATGCCGATCCTGCTCCGACCTTTGCAGAACCTCGTTGGAGGGCATCCAGAACCTCCTCGTTGCTTTCCGCTTTTATAACCGATGTGTCCTCGCACTCGTCGCCCTCTCGTGCCTTCTGAATCATCGGCACACGAACACCCGATTGTTTGGCGGCACTGCAAACCTCGCGAAGCAGAGTGCTGATCACCTTGTGGCTGGCGGCGGTGACTCCGACCCGTCGCCCCTGCCTGACAAGCTCTACGATCATCCTGCCCCCGGTGAATGTCTTGCCCGAACCCGGCGGACCTTGGATAGGAAGCACCGATGTTTCGCGAGCGAGCGAACTAACGAGAGCCTTTCCGCTTTCTGTGAGTTGACCATCCTCTCCGATCAAAGTACCCTCAAACCCGCTCAGCGCTCTGGGGGGCTGCCGAAGCAGAAGTTCCCGTGCAGGCTGAAAGCACCCCGCCCCGGCGATTCCATGTCCTGCTACCCAAGACGCAACGCGGAAAAGGCTGTCGCTCAAGACTCCCGAATCCACGATGTCATAAGGGATCAGGGCGGTCGGATGCGGAACATGGGAGGCAGCGCCCCGCTTGAGATCAATCGTCCGATTGTGATCGTCAATGGCAACCACCGCCCCAGCGCTCTGCCCCGTTCGTGGATCGCGAACTTCCAATGCCCGGTCGATAGCGTGGTCTTGTGGGGGAAAGCTGTACCTGTGGACTATCGACCGCTTGACGTGAGCGATTTCCCCGACGTACACCAGTCCGCCCATGGCATTTCTGTCCTCTTGGAGTTCCTCGTCCGATAGCTCGCAAAGCCGAAAGTATTCCCACCAAGATGACTTCTCTTCCCGGCGATGCCATTCCAACATCTCCGCAGCGAGCCAGCACGCCCTCTGCTCGTCAGTCCACATGGTTCCGTCTGCCGGAAGCGGGGCGAGCAGGCGAGCCGCCAGTGCCCTGATCGTCTGTAGCCGAGCGCTTAAGTTCTCAGTTGCCTCGCCAGATTGAGCGGCTGGTCTAGGCAGGGAATACTCGATCCTACTTTCCAGTTCCTTTCGCCGATCCTCCAGCCAGTCCCTCAGCCGCAGTGCCGAAATGCAGTCGTCGCGGTTGTAGCCCTCAATGGTTTTGAGAAGGTCTGCGATTTCTTCTGTATCATCCCCAAGCGCCATCGCTGCCTCGAAGGACTGGAGCGCGACATTCGCATCGCCGAGCGGGACGGTGCGGGCAAAGCCGTAGAGCGGCTCGATGCGTTTGATTGAATAGCTCTCAACTGACGCCCGGATGCCTTGACGGACGGCACGGTAGAGATCAACGAAGACCCCAGCCCGCAGGAGTTCGTCCACCTCATCGACGCATCTCGCGTGCTTACCCGCAAGTCTCTTGATGGCGGTCGGCTCATAGGAAGCATAGTGATAGATGTGCATCTCAGGGTTCTTGCGCCACCGCTCGATCACCTTTCCGATGAACGTTTCGAAGGCATTTCGCTCCTCCGAGCGGGTCAATGCCCACAGGGACTCGTACATCGGCTCGCTTCCCGCAGTCGCGGGAAGCGTCACCATGCCGATGAGGTATTCCAATCCTTGGTCAAGCACGTAGGGATTCGCTTCGAGATCAAGGAACAAATCCGCAGGCGATCGCAGGGGCAATATCCCGAGACCTTTGCCCTCTTCCGCACCTTCGATCAACTCGTAAATGAGGCGACCAGCCTCCTGACCTTGCACCTGAAGGTGTGCCTGCTCACGAATGCGCAGCAGCGCTGCATCACCGATCCGCTCGATCTTGGGTTTTGGGGGCAACACCAGCTTCGCAAGAGAAGCTACGGTGGTCACGCCACGTTCAGACAGTGCCTTCCGCTGGTTCCGTGAGATTCCAGCAACCAGCGACGGATGATCGTCAGCCCTGCGGCGGTCGTCGCAGATCGGGAACCATGAGCACACATCACAGTGCTCGACGGGTTCGGGATAGGTGTTAACGTCGAGCTTCCACGACTGTTCGAACTCGCTTCTCACCTTGCGGAAATAGGCGATGTAGCGCTGAACTTGGAATCGTTCTGGGTTGGTACCACCACCTAGCACGACGTGCATCCACTGCGGTTCCACACCTTGAATCCGCGCCAGCAAGTCCGAATAGAAGCAAAGCTGTAACAGCGCGGTCGCCTTAGTGGAGCGGGCGAGCTTGGTCTCCACGACCTCGTATGACCAAGGCCCGAGGGCACTCGGCTTGTCTACCCGAATAAGGAAGTCAGACCTACCTCCCGACCGCCCCTCCAGAAATGTAGCTTGATAGACGGCATCGACGCCCTCGCGAAGCGCTCGCACAGTTTCAGCAGCAGCATCCTCCCAGTGACCGTTGACCTCGATTTGGGCAATCACGAGACCGTTTTTCTCAACCAGTTCGCGTAGGTATCGCTGCTCGTGCGCCAGTCCCAGCTTTTGCAGCAGATCGACTGACGGATTCGCGAAGAAAGGCTTCGTAATCTGATTTTTCGATTCGGCGCGAGCGAGAGTTGCGGTGTGCGGACAAGCAAGAAAGCTCGCAATGTCAGTCGCGGAAAACATGTTGATAATGGGTTAGCTCCAGACAACGAGTCCCATAGTCACACCACCACTGCAAGGTACACCTTTCACTGCCGCAATGCACGGTCGGCGCTTCACCGACGTGACGTTGCCCTTGTAGACGCTCGTCTGTAGACAGTCTGAATGCAACCAGCAAACATCGCCTTTCACACTTCATGTCGATGCTGACTCAGGCTTTCGGGCTTGTAATTAGGCGCAAACGAATCCAGCTACGCGTGTCTCAAGAGGAGCTTGCGGAACGTGCAGAAATTCACCGCACCTACGTTAGCTCAATAGAACGCGGTCGAGTCCGCGTTGGGCTGGATGTCGCGGGCAAAGTCGCGGAGGGACTCGGTGTGAGCCTTAGCAGCCTAATCAGAGCTGCCGAGAGCGTTAGAGGACAGACCCGGATCAAAAATGTTCCTGACCATAAACGGCGTCACGATAGAACTCGAAAACCTGAGTGATGCTCAGGCAAATGAAATTCGCGGACAACTTCGCAAGAGCCTAAGCAACCCGACGCTGCCTCCGAGGCAGGCAATATACCAAGCATTTGCGCTGGGTACCCAAAGTGCGCCATCAGCTAATCCGAGCGACATTTGGCATCACATCATCTACCGCGAGTATCTCCAAGCGGGTCCGGAATTGCGCCGAATGAACAGCGCAAGTCAAAGCTGGGTTCGAGCAAGTGGGGATGCGCTCGAACTGTTTTGGGCGCAGCGGTATAACGAACGTCTAGCCGACTTTAAAGTTAGAGTTATCCCGCTTTTCGGGGCAGAAGATGCCAGCAGGGCGCTTGCAGCGATGGGTATCAACGCGGTTGTCACCGGGTCAAAGCTGGACTTGGCAATCTGGCTCGGTGACGAAATCATCGGTGGGATTCATTCGAAAGTCAGTCTCGCTGAGAGAGTCAGTGATGATGTGCCAGCATCGCGGGCAATGATGGAACGAGGTTACTTATCTATCCTTGCCACGCTAGACGTAAAGTCGTTTCCCCTGTCAGCCATCGTGAGAGAAGCTCGCGCATACATAAACCGGGGTGAACTCGGTACCCGGGAGTTGCCTAGCGATAAACGTCTATATGTTGAACGCGATGGGTTCTTTGACCTGTGCGCCTCTTTTAACTATCGAACGGTACCGACCCCTCCTGACGCAGACGTCGTCAAACGCATTTATACAATCCACCTAGACGAAGCAGGACCGGACGCGATAGAAAAGTCTATTAGAGCGCGAGCGGCTGATTTTGCTGCTCCCGCTGCCGCTCCAAGTTAGCTCCATGGGTCTTTTCCAATTGAGCAGCGACATTCCAAGCCATCGCCTCTGCTAGGAGTGGAGGAACTGCATTCCCAATTCCTCGTAGTTGGCGGAAGTGAGAGGATCGGAAGTGATAGTTGTCCGGGAACGATTGCAACCTTGCCGCTTCGCGCACCGTTATCGGACGATTTAACTCCGGGTGGATAAAATCACTACAGTCACGCGCCATATGCGCTACCAGCGTGTGTGACGGCTCGTCCCAGTGCAGTTTGCGATACTTGTTTGCAAACCCTCTGGACTGCACTTTGTCCTGCACATCATGAAACTCAAACTGACCATTACGTAATTGCTGCAACAGCTCTGATTCAATCCCCTTATCAACATCTCGGATACTGTGAAGGTCAGCCTCGGTGAAGGTACCGCTGACAATATGAGCCATCACCGACTCAGGTATGCCCCTTTCACGTAACCTCGACAAAACGATATTTCCGTAATCGCCTTGGTCGATAAGAGCGGTTCTGATCGACCGACGTAGGAGGTGACGTTTCGCCGCGTGGTTCATCAATTCAGCAGATGCGCCCTTCATCCGTGTGGCGTACTTTCCCCTTCCCGTATCCGGGTAGGGCATAGTCAAATCGGTCTCGCGTGGTGGAAATACTCTCTCAGGCAAATCTGAGATTGCCTCACGCACAGTTACCGCAGGCTCTAGTTCGTCAGCGAATCGCGTCAGGAAGTTCGAAAGGTCGTCTTGGCTGGTAATCGGTGTATTCAGATCGGCGACGTTGAAGAACCACGCCTGCTGCGCTTTGGCTTTCTCACGACATTGTGGCGCTGAGGAGTGGGTAGGGATTGGATAGCTCGGTGCTGTTTGAGTTCCCCGCAGACCGACAAAGAAGACACGGCGACGGAATTGGGGAACACCAAAATTCACAGCATCCAGCACCATCATCGTGGTCGCGTACCGCAGTTTCTTTCGAAATGTTTTGAGAATCTCCTCGACGAGAGCGCCGCCTTCCATTGATAACAAACCAACGACGTTCTCCATCACGAAAGCACGTGGCTGAAGCTCGTCAATGATCCGTGCGAATTCCAAGAACAGCCGATTGCGATGATCGTCGGTGCGCCGCTGTCCGTATGTCGAGAATCCCTGACAGGGAGGACCGCCCAAAACTACATCCAGTTCCCCCCTTTTCAGTCCTATCCGTTTGAGAATGGATTCCCCACTGATTTGCTGCACATCGTCGTCGGACAACTCCGCTGCTGGATGATTGGCAGCGTAAGTTTCGAGCTGCTCCTCCTCAAAATCATTAGTGAATAGGGGAGTAAACCCCGCTTGGACGAAGCCTTGGGACAAGCCTCCAAGACCAGCAAAAAGGTCTACCGTCGTCAGTTTCATCGTGGCGAATCGAGTCCAGAATGTGGATTATAGTAGACGCAGAATACAACATTTCGCCATGAAAAAGGGTCACCTCTCGTGGAATGGGTAAGAACGCCTTTCAGCACGGCATTGAGCGGTCGGCGCAGCCGGGATACCAATCCAGAGTTGGCATTGCGCCGATCACTTTTTCGTTTAGGTTTTCGCTACCGTGTCCATCAGAAAATTATTAGTCGAGCCACTGCTGACATCGTTTTCTCTGCGGCGAGAGTCGCTGTGTTTGTCGATGGCTGTTTCTGGCATGGGTGCCCCGCTCACGGCAAACTGTCATTCCGGGGACCAAACGAGCAGCTATGGACTCGGAAAATTGAGGCTACTCGTTGCCGTGATCAGCAGGTCGCCAAAAAAGCAACAGAGCAAGGTTGGCGCGTCGTGCGAGTCTGGGAATGCGAGGTTCGCAGATCATCCGCTGAAGTGGCGAGCCAAATATCAAGGCTACTACGACAGAACTGAGACTCACTGCTTCGTGAATTCGGTTGGTTTTTTGTGCTCGCGAATGTTGTCGTAGCTGACGGCAAGCTGAGACCCCAACTTTACCTTGCGGCCGTACTGGTTCACGGGATCGCTGTCGAGCACTCCGTAGACCACCCGCTTCTCGTCGTCGCAATGATCGACGATCATCCACATCCATTCGCCGATCCCGGTGGTCTCGTCGGGAAACTCGACCTTTATGTAGTCGCCGCGCTCAAAGGTGGGCTGGCATTCGCCTTGGTGTCCTCGTGGAAGCCAACAGCCGGGAATCTTCTCGCAGTCCTGTCCCATTGACTTGTTCTGCTGATACCACCAGAAGCGGTTCGCCTTCATCGCGGCGGCGTGCGGATCGGTGCCCTTGTCATGCTCGCCGGGAAAATCGAAGCGCCACAAGGGCTGCCAGTCGTCCATCGACATGTTGATCGAGCGCAGAGAGTCCCTGACCTGATCAAGCCAGACATCGTATGAGCCAGCCATCAGCCTCATTGTAGCCTCGATTGGTTCTTGAATAGGCGGTACGCGGTCTTTACTGCCTATTCTCCCCGCGTGCTTCTCGCGTGAGCCTTTCCAGCAGCCTAAGCATCGCGAGCGTGTCCAGCGCACAATAATCGAGCAGAATCTTCCTGATCCTGTCACGCTCATCACAGTTCAAACCGCCACGTACCAGCGACTCCCAAGCAACTCCGGCAGCCTGCCCGTTCGCGACCTCCATACCATCGTAGGTCATCTCTGGCACGAGCGCAGGCAAAACCGATTTGATGGAATACGAGCCTGCGTATGCTGGATGATACGTGTGCTCCCGCACAACGGGCAGCAGATCGAACAAGCGGGCTTGGATCGTGGTGATTCGATCCGCGAATTCGGGAACCCACTTGCTGAGGTCTGAAAGTCGCTGGGATTCAAACGACGAGTACACGACGATAGTGCCGCTCTGTGCAAGCGCTGAGCACAGCGAGGTGATGAACTCACGCCGGGGATCGCTTGCGTCCGTGGCGAGGAACTCGTAGTGTTCTGGCGCTGATCCGGGTTCGCTCTGAATGTGCAAGCTGAATTGAAAACAGATGTGATCGAACGGGTGCATTCCCGAAAATCTTGGGATTGCCGGGTTGAGACTCTCAAAGTCGAGGTACGCGATGGGATAGCGAAGTGTCGCCAGTTTCTCTGCCAGCCCATCGCGGTCAAACCACGGCTCCCCAGATTGCACGCACGCAGCGGCTCTCCGCTGAATCTCCGTCAACTCGAAATCTTCAGGGATGTCGCGGATCAACTCCACTCCCAACTCTTCAAGTTCCTCCATCGCGGTCGCGTGGACACGGGGCAGGAATGCAATGTGGTCGTGCGGGCGCGGCGGATTACAGCGTTCGAAAAACTCGCATGTAACTGGAGCAGTACAATGCTTTCCGGGTTTCACGTCCGGTGGTTGCGGCATTTCGAGCACGCTGAACTCGGATCGAAGCTGGAACGTCAGCTTCGGCTGCAAGCGCTGGATTCTGCGCGTCACGTTTCTGATCCTGAAGAATCGCTTCGTATCAATGGACTTGCCCCTGACGTAGTTGCGATTCACATGCGCCAAGCAGGCGCTCGCGACATCCACGCCAGAACGCGAAACGACGCGGTACTGGATAGCGACATCTTCTAAATGGTGATCTTTTGCCTTGCTTGTGGACTTGACTTCAATGAGTCGCCAGCGACCGTCCCGACGCCGATGCAAAATGTCCACTTTAACGACTACATTGTGGTACTCAAACACGCCCTCAAAGATTGCCGGAACAGCAGGATTTGCAATTAGCTCGCGAGTTGTGCGGATCGCATCGGCTAGTCCACGGGAGCAATCAACCTCGACTCCTCCGGGGAACAGCGTGCGGGCGAGCATCCCGACCTCGTGCCCTTGCTGAATGATTGCCTCTGCGGCGGCGTCTGCGGCGGCGTCCGGCTCTTCGGCGAGTTCTGGCGAGTACACGAGCAGATACAAACGCTTCAAACATTGAACCCCGGCGCAGTATTTACCTTTCGAGATTGTCATGCTCACAGCTACTCCTCCGCGTGTAAAGGCTCCATTTTCAGGCTCATCTTCACGACTCGCAGGTAGAGCACCGCCGCATCCTCGTATAGACCTTGCAGCGCGTATATTTCCGCCAGAAGTTCGAGATTCTCCGGGGTAGGTTCCGTCTTAATCAGGTTCAACATCAACGCTGCCGCCCTGACCGTCTTGCCCTCCGCGAGGAATGCTTCAGCGAGTTCTCTCATAGCTCCTCGCGCCAGTTACCGGGCACAACAAACGTATCGTAGCCGTTCTCCACGCCCTTGTTTCTGTGGTCTTCCGCTTCGAACATGTCGAAGGTTACGGCAACGTTTCGGCTCCTGATCTCGCCGTCTTCGTCAAGACACAACGTCCGCAGCACGAACATATGAACGTAGTCCATCATCTTCCTCCTGCTGGCATGGTATCCGCGCTACGCTTCTCTGCTACGCAGCCACGAGACAAAAATCGGCGAAAAGGTGCAGAAAGGGAGAACACTGACGAACAGACGTCCACCGAGGTCGAATTTCCAAACCACGAAGAACAGCACAAGTTCCGCGAACATCGAAAAGAAAAGAGCAAAGAACATCCAGCCGACTGAACTTGAAAACGTGTTTAAGTAACCACCGTGGTCTTCACGCCACTCATGGACTGAATACCCCGCTTTCTTCCATACCCGCCTGCTGCGAGCTACGGGGCTGACGAAGATCATCCAGAAGGCGCATCCCCACGGACCTGCCCAGAAAGCTACCTCAGCGAACAGGTAGTTGTAGCTCGTGGGGTGCAACCAGATGATGCAAGGCGTAGCCAAGCTGAAGATGGGGAACACCGTCAGCAAGGGAACGAAAATCAGGGTGTAAACCCCAAGCGAAAGCAGATGACGGAAAATTGCGCTAATCATCGTCTATTTCCCTCCGTTTGGAACTGCGGAGCAGCAGGGATACTGCCTTCCGGTTTTGCGGCGGTTGCTAATCCTCGACATGCGGAAGAGTCACAGAGTTCGCGCAGCCGCTCCCGGTAGCGCACGACCAACGCCGAGACCGACTGGATCGCCTTCGACGCCTTGCCGAGTTCCTTCTCGATCCTGTCGATTTCTGGGAATGTCCGGCGCAATTCCTCAGCGAGCACCGTGTTCCGCTCCAGCAGGTCGAAGCCTTCAACTCGCATCCTCTCGAAGATGGGGCGTAGCAGGTCGAGATCGCGAACGATCCACTGCCGAGTCGTCCTTAGCAGCCAGATGCCGTCCGTGCGTCTCCACCTCGTCTCTCGGTCAACCTGACGAAGCTGACTCTCCTCGCGGGTGATCAGCGTGGCGACCCGTATCGACCGCTCCTTGGCATCGCGCACCAGCTTCTCGATGTCGCTTTCGGCGACAGCAGATTTGTCCTTGCAGTCGATCAGAATCTTCGGCTCAATCGGTTCGCCATTCGGTGCGCGGTACGCGAGGATAAAGTCGCCGTTCTTAGGCAATTTCGAACTGACGTGGATTCCAGCCCAAGTCCGCGCTTCTTCCTCAAAGCTGAGTTCTTCACGTCGCCCGATCCGTGCGACTTTCGCCATTTCGGCTTCGAGTTCCTGATTGCGTTCGCGGACTTCGGCAAGTACACGCAAGCAATCCTCAACTCTCCGCGACAGAGTCTCCTTTTCGGACATCGCCACACGCAATTCGTCTTTGTGCTGTTCCCTCAACTGCACAGTGCGCTTCGTGAGTTCCGCTTCGAACCGCGACCATGACAACTGATGCTCCCGGTCGTGCTTGCTCTGGAGCAATCGGAAGGCTTCTTCGGCACTCAACTGCGCTACGCGGGCGAAGTCCTTGACGCCAAGTCGGTCGAGAATCTCAGCGCGGCTGAGTTCGCCTGCGCCACAGCACAGCGGGCATTCAATTTTCTCTGACGATGGAGATCGCATAAGACTCCTCGTTGGTGCAACAGTAGAGGGAAACTATCGGGGAGTTGCTGCGCAGGTCATTCGCTGGTGCCGAAAGGCGACTGCCCGATGAGGGTCTCGGTCGTCACCTCCCCGGTACTGCGGTCGCGCACCGTGATGGTAGTGATATTGCGAATCTCATGCACCGTCACCGACTTGTCCTTGGAGAATGACTGGTCGATTCTGCCGATCTGTTTGCCGCCATTGTCGAAGGTTTGCATGGTTTCCTCTTATGTTGAAACAGAACTCCACAGCCGGGTAGCAATTCACCTCGGCGTGCGCAGGAGCAGTGCGTCGGGTGAATAGCTCGCCGCACACCAAACATTCCCGCAAGCAGTGACGGCGGACGAGGAACACCTTGCCGATCTGGTCGGCGCTCCTGCGGTTCGTCATCTTGCCCCTCCGAGGTGACGATTCCATAAGTTCTTCACCTGCCCGCCCCGGCTGAACTCGACTGGATAACGTGAATTGAATCAACAACGCCGGGCAACGGCAGCACAGACCCCTTGTCACCAGCCCGTGATCTGTTAACCAGCTTGCAAACCAAACTGCGAGATATGCCCCACTTCTTCGAGACGGCGGTCAACGTCATCCCACCGACTCGATCACGAACAATGGCGGCACGGTCGATATTCATCGGCGCACGTCCGATACGCACTCCGTCGAGCTTCGCCCTTCGCATGCCAGCCAACACACGTTCGCGGATCAAGTCCGACTCCAATTCGGCAATCGAGCCAATCAGCGTTAGAAAGAGCCGTCCCATCGGCCCGCTGGTATCGACGTTCTCTCGCCGGGAGATGAAAACGATGCCGAGACTGTCGAACTCGTCCATAACTTGGAGGAAGTGCTTGACGCTTCTCGCAACTCGGTCGAACGCAGCGACGAGCACCACAGAGAATTTTTTCTGCCGTGCATCCGCGATGAGGGCATCCAGCCCCGGACGTCTCGCTCTTTTGCCTGAGACGCCGCTGTCTCTATATTCTTGGGTGACCTCCAAGCCACGCTGCGTCGCAAGCTCACGCAGATCATAAAGCTGCGACTCGACGTGCTGGTCGGCGGTGCTGACGCGGACATAGATGGCTGCTTTTGAGCGACCCGACTGCATTCTGTCCATAGGGCATATTATCGAGCTTATTGCCTCAGATGTCAATGGTATTTTGTCCTTAGGGCAGAATACGATACAATGGGCGCATGGGCTGGAAGACAATGCGGGTCGCGGAATGCGACGTCTGCGGGCACAGGTGGATACCCGAAACGGAGAACCCGCCAAACTGCCCGTCGAAGAAGTGCCGCTCAACGCTTTGGGATAAAGGCGGGGTTGACGGTAGAACGAGAGAGGCGCGGATCAAGGTGGGGCGTAGCCGCAAGATGTTGGCAAAGAAGGAGCGATGACTTTTACACAACGGCTGCCGATACCTGCTCGACCGTTTTCTTGCTCGGAGCCAGTGCGGTCAACGCTACGCCAATCAGGATGAACACAGCCGACCCAATCAATTCTCTGCGAGCGATGAAATTTAGGTATGCCTGCACACTCATGACAGTGGCGTGCGCAAAGCTCGACCACGCAGCAAAGGCGATCAGGCTGCGGTGCGCGGACGGGTTGTGGGATGCCAGCAGCAGGAAGATGCCGAGTGTTACATAAAGGCTCATCATCATTGCCAGCGCAGGCTCTTGCTTCACAAACAGCACCAAGGGATAGACCATTGCGGTAAACAGCAGTCCTACCACTACCAGCACAATCTTCAGCGCACGTTCTCGATTCATCGTGCCCTCCTCGCGGTCACAAACTTGTGCGCCATACCTAGCAAGTCCCGCAGGACATCAGGTGTGACACGGGACAGGCGAACCAGCACGGCTGTGTAGCCGAGATAGTGGTCAGTCAGGTAGTAAACGTCGGGATCGGCTGAGAGCAGTTCGGCACGGTCGTCGAAGCCGACGCGAACCACAAGCGAATTCGGCTCAGCCGAGCGATGAGTAGGCACGCACGCCAGCAGTTTTCCGTGAATCTTGAGCGCGGGTGACCCGTAGGCTGTGCTCTCTTCCACACGCGGCAACGCCAAGCCGATCTTCCGCACAGTGTCGAAGTTGATTGTGCTCCCCTCTTTTTTCGAGGTTTTGATCTGCTTCAACGATCTTCCAGTCGCTTTTGATCCGGACTTCGAGGTTCGTGCGCCCGGAATTTTGCCGATCCGAGGGTCTCCAGCCAGCACAAGCTCGCATGCCCGCAGTGCCGCTGATTCAAAGTCAGGAACATCGACTGGTAAGACCTGCCAACCCGTCACGCGTTTGCCCAATACTTGAATGGATCGCATGTTCGGGAACTCACGCCGCAAGCTCTGGTGGTGTTCTTGGGTAGTGGCGAGCCATACTCCGTTATCCGCAGTGTTTTTAGGCTTGTCCCGCAGGATCAACACGATTTTGTCCTTTACATAGATTGCAAGGCAGCCAAACATCTGACGCGTGTACGGCGATAGTGTGGAAATCGCATCAAGCACGAACGCATGTGGAATAGGCTTGCGCTGCTTGGGCAGCAAACTCGCATCCAGAGGTTCTGGAGAGACGTGTTTTCTCCTAGTCATACCCGTACACTTCCAGCCTCGCTGCTATTTTGCATTCGGCACCTCGACCAGATGCTCGGCTAACGCGACCCATTGTCCGTGACGACGAATGTAGGTCACGGTATATCGGTAGACCACCGTGTACGCCGCACCCTTGTCTGTTCCGCGCACCGTGTCGGTGCCAACTACGACCGCCGTGTCGTCGTCGATCACCACGGTTTCGTCGGTCAGGGTTTGGGATTCTGTGGGATCGACATCGTCAGAGACGATTGCCTTGATGAATCCTTCTTTATCGTAGGGCTTCTTAACGCCGAAGCTGGCGACGAACTGGTCATCAAGGATACGCCGGAGTGTCGCTGCATCATGTTTGACCTCGGCGGCAACCCATTCTTTTCCGAGGTCTAGCACCCGTTGTTTTGCGTCGGCTGGAGGCACAGTCTTGGAGTTCTTTGGCTCTTTGGCTGCGGACGCTATCGACATACAACAGGCGAGTGCCACGCTTAGAACGTTCACCGCAGGTCTTCGATTCATAGTGCGCTCCCTGAAAGATTTGGAACTAGGTGTGAGCCGCAATGCTATGGCGCACAATAGAGCAGGTCAATCCCAACGCTCGACAGAAGGCTATTGCAGCTTCGCGTGCTCGGCTTTGGCTTGCTTCAGGATGGGGATGTCGGGTCGGCATCGAACAACGACTCACCGAACCTTCACCCCGTACTTCTGTGTGAACGGTGGAACGATACCGTTCAAGCGCAAGTACGCTACTAGCTGTCCGTAATGGTCGGTGATGTGCCAGACCGCAATGACCGAGATACCAAGTTTGGTGTTCGGTCCGGCATAGCGTCCTTCGACACGGTCGAGCGCATTGTTCGCCGTGAGCGTGGCGAGGACGCGGTTGGAGTAGTCGAAGGAGTCCTTGAGATACTTAATCAACTCGGCTTTGGTTTTCGCCGGATCGTGACCGCCCTTTTCGCAGTCGTCGGGCGGCTTCTTGCCTTCAAATTCGTTAAAGAAGGCGAACTGAGCGCAGGCGACGTGCTTCACCTGTTCGCCGAAGCTGCGGACGCCATCGAAATTGCCGCCTGCGGGGATGTAGGAATACTTATCCTCAGGCATGGCTTCCGCTACGCCGAGAAAGTTCCCTTCCGCGAACTGGAGCGTGCCGCTGACGCTCTCCGCGATGGACTTGGCGATGTCATCCGGCTTGGTAACTTGCTTGGTTGCCGAGTTCTGTGGCGTTCCGGATTTCCCGACCGCAGAGAGGGCGATGCCACACATGACAAGAAGGGCAGTAACACGAAAAAGGCTCATCCTAGCCTCCGGTATTCCGAAAAGGATACGTGAGCCATGAAGGGAAGTCGAACGTGCGGGCGTTGGTAGATCGGGTGGTTCGGAAGGGGTCGAATTTCGATCCCCTTTTATGCGACCTTTCGCCCCCTGTTTCGCCTCGGCGGAAGATGGTCAGCCAGTATACCTTCTGAGCCTGCCAAAGCAGTGTTTCGGAAAGGCCTAGAGAAGTGGTTTCAGGGCTTGCTCGATGTTATCTGTGTACTCGAACCCAATGACTTTCGTCCGAAGAACGCCCTGACGGTCATAGACCATCGTTGTCGGCAATCCTTCGATGCCCCCAAACTTCTGCTTCACGTCCTCAGTCGCGACCGCCAGCGGATAGTGAACCGCAATTCCTTTCGCAAATTGAATGGGGTCTTCCATGTCCCGCATCGTGTCGAACTTGAATCCGATCACTACGAATCCGCGAGAGCCATATCGGTCTAAGAGCTTCTGGTAACCCGGCATCTCTTTCTTGCAGGGCTGGCACCATGTTGCCCAGAAATCGACAAGCACGACCTTGCCGCGAAGGTCAGCCGAGGACAGCGCGTGTCCTTGCAAATCCTTTACTGAGAAATCGGGCAAGCGTGAACCAACTTCACCTGCGGCGATCACAGGGTCTTTCGGCTGGGGAGGACTTGCCGAATGCTGATTGCATCCGACAAGTCCAACAGCCGTGAGGATCAGAAACAACAGACATGGTCTCAGCATCTATTCCTTCTTCTGCACTTCGAGAATCAGTAGCCTCAGGGGAGCCGAAGCGTCTGCTTTCTTCTTCCCTGCGGGCTTCTTGTACAACTGCCCACGAACGGTGACGACCGTCGCTGAATCGACCAGCGGTTCAAGACCTTTGGACAATTCATTCGGAGCAAGGACGAAGGATTGATTCGGTTTGACCTGCAAAGACAGGTTGCCCGAGGTGTCCTTCACGACTTTCCCGCTTGCAGTCATGTCCAATTCGGCGACAGTGACACCACTGTCATACGTCGCCTTCAGAAGTTGAGCAGGCTCGATCTGCCCATCCTCCTTTGGTGTGACATCAACCTTTCCATCAATCAAACTGACTTCGACATTTGCAACGCCAGACTGGCGCTGTAGGTGTTGTTTCACACCGTAGGCTCAAAAGTTTCAGGTCATGCCTTCAACACGCATCTCGATGTGCCTAATCTGGGCTTCGAGTTTGGGCACCACGAAGACGCAGCCCGCCAATAGCAACAGTGCAAGGTGTTTTCGGTTCATATTCCTCCTCTCCTAAAGATGTAATCGAAACTGTTGTGTCACTCCGAAACTGATGTGACGACGCACGGGCATGAATTGTTCTCCGGTCGAATGTGCAACGTCCCAATCCAT
>DATMQI010000061.1:0-2099 GCA_035567135.1 Terriglobales bacterium | reverse complement strand
GGGTCGATATACCGAGATTCCCGTTGAGAAGATGACCGCCGATCAAAAAAAGGCCTACGAGTTCACAATGAAAAGCCGTGGCCAAGTGCCCGGACCGTACAAGATCTGGCTGCAAAACCCGAAACTGATTGAAGTAATGGTGCCTTTGGGCGCTTACTACCAAGGTCACTCATCGCTATCCAAGGCCGAGATCGAGATTGCCACAAATCTTACGAACGGTCGGTGGTTAGCGGCCTACTCCAATTATGAACACGAAAAGATTGCGGAGAAGGACGGTGGCCTGCCGCCGGAGAAGGTAGAGGCATTGATCGCCGGACTGCCGACCCACTTTGATGATCCCCGGCAGCAAGTCGTTTATGAAGTCTCGTCGGCTTTACTCGCGCCCCGTGTCGTGCCCATGGGGCTGTATCGCCGCGCAGTGAGCCTTTTGGGTCACCAGGGCCTGACGGATTTGACCGTACTCCTTGGATATTTCACCTCCGTGTCGCTCAGCCTTATGGCTTACGACGTGCCCTCCAGTGCCATCGGTCTACAGCGTTGAAGTCAACTTCTCTAGCACCGCTTACGCCGCCAAAATAGGAGAACGCACGATGTCTGCACAAACCGAAACGTTGGGCGGTCGTCTGCCTTTGTTGGATCCCTCGACACTGTCGCCCGCGCAAAAGGAAACTTACGAGCACCTAAATAAGACATGGATTCCTTGGGCGAACGGCGTTCCTTTCCAGAGCAAGCTTGAGGACGGCAGGCTTATCGGTCCGTTCAATCCGATACTCTTCAGCCCTGCCATCTCATCGAGTTTTTTAGCCTTACAGGAAACCGAGCAAAAAAATACGTCGTTGAGCCAGCGAGTCCGCCAAGTGGTGATCCTAGCTGTCGGCGCCGTATGGAAATCGAACTACGAGCTTTACGCTCATGCGGCGGCAGCCCGAAAGGCCGGCATCTCAGAGGACGCAATCCGAATGCTGACGACCGGTGGCCTACCAGATGAACTGAGCGACCAGGAGAAGATCGCGCAACGTTATGCGCGGCAGCTTTCGGCCACGCATCATGTTGACGCGGATCTTTACATCGCAGCCGAGCGAGCTTTCGGACAGCGCGGGTTAGTCGAGATCACGTATCTCACCGGTATCTACCATACCGTCTGTGCGCTGCTGAACGCATTTGAAATTCCGGCTCTCCGGCTCGCAGGCCCAACAGTGAGCCGTCGCTCACGCGCGTGCATGGATGATTCCATGTTTCGATGAGGAGAACCTCAATGCCTGCAGCAACTTTGTCGCAAGCTGAACCCGCGTCGGCTTCTTTCCCCGCGAATTACTTCCTGGGGAATTTTACGCGGCGCGCCGACAAGTCGCCACCGATTACCACAGTGGCTTCGTTCCCCGCGAATTACTTCCTGGAAAACCTAGCGATGCGCGCCGACAATTCGGCGCTGGTTACAGCAATGAATCAGAAGGAACTGTGGTATGTCCCGCCGGCCGCAGGCACTGAACCAGTAACGCCCATTCTTCTTCACACCTTTGAGCAATTGACCTTTAGCCTCAATGAGGTTGAGCCCGATGTCTTCTATCTGATCACGTCGAATGTTTACACGGATCACAAGTCAAGTCTTCACCGGATTGACTTGCGCAAGTGGAGCCCCGGCAAAACTATCCGACCGCAGAAAGTCTTGGATTTCTCGACGGAAGTGCGCTTTTTGAACGGCAGTTGCCTAATCGGTTCGCGTACGATTCTGGTGGCTGACTCAGTTGGCGTGATTTGGAGAGTCGATCTCCCCCAGGATGGTAGCACTCCCGTGGCTCGCGTCTGGCTGCGCCACGAGAGCATGCGGAATTATCCAGGACAAATGAAGCCCGAACAGCCTGGCATCAACGGCGTACGCTACGCCGCGACGCTTCGGTATCTCTACTACACAGCGACGGCAAAGAAGCTGGTCATGCGTGTGAAGATCGACCCGGAGAGCCTGGACGCATTGGGTGAGCCCGAACATGTTTCGGTGGGACGCATGGCGGACGATTTCTGCATCGACGAGAGCGCCGGTGTCGCGTATTTGACCACGCACCGCGAGAACAGCATCGATTGCGTTTCTTTGAATCCAGCGC
>DATMQI010000060.1:0-3587 GCA_035567135.1 Terriglobales bacterium | reverse complement strand
TGATTACCTGATGCTGGCCGCACAGGGCTACCAGGAATCCATGCTGAACCAGAACCTGCGCAGCCCGCGGGGTGCGGTGGGCATCATGCAGGTCATGCCCAGATATGCCGCCGCCTCACCCATTAACATCGCCAACGTGGGTGTAGCCGACGCCAACATCCACGCCGGGGTTAAGATGCTGCGCAACATCGCCGATACCTACTTCAACGACCCCAAGCTGAATCCAGTCGACCGCACGATGTTCGTCTTTGCCAGCTACAATGCCGGCCCGACCCGCGTCGCCCGCCTGCGCAAGCAGGCCGCAGAAAGCGGACTCAATCCTAATGTCTGGTTCGAAAACGTTGAACTGATAGCCGCCCAGGACATCGGGCAGGAAACCGTCACCTACGTCCGAAACATTTACAAATACTACGTAGCCTACAAGCTGGCTGCAGAGCGGGAAGCGGAACGTAAGAAAGCGGTCGAGAACCGACCATAGGCCTTAGGGATGTTCCAAGAGGATTGAACCATTTGATCTGCCGAACCGCATTTCGTGTATTCGGATAACCGTTGGTAACAGGGATTATCACCATCTATCTCATTTCGAGATAGGTCGTGCGAAGAGGATTTCTCGAGAGTTATCCGAACCGTGGGCGTGGGCCCGTCTGCGAGGCTAGTTTCCGATAACGCGACTGAGCACGTTCCTCAGAGATCGTGTTATAAGACTTGTCGCTGGTGCGGCGCGCCACCCAACGAAAGACCCCAAATGGATCCTGTTGCCCGGGTCGTAATTGAGATTGCCGGTATCCTCCTACTGGGGGCACTTGGCGAGTTCATCTTTGCGCGGACCCGCGTGCCGGATGTGGTCTGGCTGGTGGCCGCCGGCATTCTTGCTGGCCCCATATCCGGTCTTATCCCTTCAGGTCTTCTCAAGCCGGGCGTCCCGTTTTTTGGGGCGATCGCCCTTACAGTCATTCTGTCGAGTGGAGCGTTTCGTCTCCAACTTACCGATGTGGCCGCGGCCGCGCCGCGCGGAATTTTTCTGGGTTTGTCGGGATTCGTTTTTTCCGTGATCGCGGTCTGCGGGTTCTTTTGGCTGTCAACAAAACTTGGTTATGTGCGCTCGTCGCCGCCATTGGCATGGGTGATGGTAGGCGCCATAGTCGGTGGTACCAGTTCGGTTGTGATTATCCCGACAATGGCCATGGCTCGGGTGCCTTCCAGAGTAGCGCGTCTGCTGGAGGTCGAGTCCTCCGCAACTGACGCGCTCAGTGTCATTGTGACGATGGTACTAATCGATTTGGTTGTGAACGGCAGTGCAGACATCTCTCGCCCATTCGTCGCTCTGGCCAGACAACTCGGTGTCGGGGTGGCTCTCGGTGCGATTGCGGCTGCATTGCTTGTCCCCGGAATACCCGCGATGCGGGACAAACCTCACGGCTACACCATATTTCTTGCGTCAATGCTTGCGTTATATGGCATCAGCGATTTCTTTGAGGGAAACGGCGCCATGGCGGTGCTCGTCGCGTCGCTCTTGATCGGCAACGCTTCGGCTATCGTGCCGCGCCTGTTTCCAGGCGCCCGCGGACTAGCATTCTCAGCAACGGAGACAACACGAGTCATGCAGGACCAGATGGCGTTCCTTATCAAGTCGTTCTTCTTTTTTCTCATTGGCTTGATGTTCCCGACGGACCTGAGGCAGATCGTGCTGGCGGCCGTCGCTGTGCTGTTCCTCATAGTGATGCGGGTCCCAGCTGTACTGCTGTCGACGAGAAGCATGGGACTAGGGAAGAAGGAGTTCTGGTTCCTAACTGCGGCCATACCTCGCGGTCTTGCCGCCGGTGTGCTGTCCACGCTTCCGATGCAACTTGGAGTTCCGGGAGCGGAGAATCTGGCCCCAGCTATATTCGCGGTAATTGTCCTCAGCGTCCTCGTTTTTGCGATCGGCTTCTCGATAGTGGGCCGCTTGCCCGACCAATGAGGACATCTCGCGAGCTGGTTAACTGTTCCAAATTTAAGATCATCACGAATTATCCTTCAACGTGAAGCGAAGATAGAGGTATCCAATCGAGCCCGCCGCCAAGGACGCTCCGAGAACCGCGACTTTTGCCGTTGCAACCAAGGCTTCGTCCCCGAAGGAGAGGCCACTTATAAACAGAGCGACAGTAAATCCCACACCCGCCAGAATGCCGACCCCGGTAATCCCTGACCACGTCAAACCTTCCGTCATCCCGGCAATTTTCGACTGCACGGCCAGAAAAGAAAACGCGGTAATTCCCACCGCTTTCCCCAAAACCAGGCCCAAAAGAATCCCCAGAGCGATGGGACTTGAAATCGCCAATTTCAACTTTTCGGCGGACAAGTTCACTCCTGCGCTTGCTAACGCGAATAACGGAAGAACGAGGTAACAGACCCATGGGTGCACACTTCTCTCCAGGCGCTCGGCAATCGAATCCGTGCCACGGAGAAGTTGATCCAGAGCTGACAGTGTTGCCTCCGCTGACGATTTCTCCTGACTTGAGATCTGTGCTCGGAAGTTTCTCAACAGGGGCTCCGCGCTTTCAGGGAGTTCCTCCGGACGAAATTTTGGTTTGATCGGCGCGATGAGTCCCAAAATGACTCCCGCAATCGTTGCATGCACCCCAGAACTTAGAACCGCAGCCCAGAAAAAAAAGCCCACCACCGCATAGACGGAGACTGGAACCCGACGCACTGAAATGACTACGAGCAGCGCCAGCAAACCGCCCGCCACTGCCAGAGCCGATAGAGAAATCTTGGGCGTATAGAAGAACGCGATCACGAGGATCGCTCCCACATCGTCGACGATTGCCAATGCGAGCATGAACACACGCAGGCTCGAAGGGATGCGCTTACCGAGCAAGGCAAGAACCCCCATTGCGAACCCAATATCCGTCGCCATGGGAATACCCCAACCGCGAGCGCCCGGGCCCGATCGATTCAACGTGAAATAGAGACTCGCAGGGATGATCATGCCGCCGAGCGCCGCCATGATAGGAAGAGCCGCTTGACGAAAAGAAGACAATTCACCTTTCACGATCTCACGCTTGATCTCCAGCCCCACCACCAGGAAAAAAAGCACCATCAACCCGTCATCAATCCAATGATGCAGGTCCATCGAGAGAAGCGGGCGGCGTCCTATTTGCACGGGAAGCTTCCAGAGAGCGAAATAGGAAGCGCTCCAAGGAGAATTTGCCCACACCAGGGCAACAACCGTCGCACCAAAGAGAAGGACCGAACTGGAAGTCTCGCTCTGGACGAAGCGCTCGAGCATCGACCTCGGGTCCGGCAGAAAGCGATTTGGACCGGCAGCAGAGGGAAGAGTTTGCATGGGAATCGAATGTTTACGGATGTGAAGTTGCTGGATTAGCCGCCGTAACCGTATGTTTCTGCCAGTCGGAGTCGGTGAGATTCCAGCCGCCTCCGAGAGCGAGATAGAGCTGAACGATTACCAGCCGCCGATTTAGCTCAGTCTGCGCCAGAGCATTTTGCTCAGGGTATAACTGGAGTTGAGCATCGAGCACTTCAAAGTAGCTGGCGCGCCCGGCCGAATAGCGCTGTAAGGAAACCGTGACCGCCTGCTGGTAGGC
>DATMQI010000059.1:0-9325 GCA_035567135.1 Terriglobales bacterium | reverse complement strand
TGCACAGACCGTTGTAACAACAGACCTCTAACTTATTAAAGGGTAGCAGTGCGGCGGTTTTCCAAACCGCCGCCCTAATGAATACTCTTAGCTGCGTCCCAGCACGATGGGCCTGCATTCCCCTGTTCCCAGTCGAATACCGGCCTCGCAAATGACCCTCGCTTCGGCTTCGTAGTCATCCGGCAGCGTGCGATTTTCCAGCTTGAAACTTTCATCCCAATTCATCTGGCCGCCAGCATGATTGTCTACTGCGAACGTTGGAATCTCGCGCCTCGGGCGAGGCCCTCGCGTCACCGCGATACCCGCGTGGTCTACAATTCGAGATTTCGGAGCACGCGCCAGCAGTATAACCGCGTGCCACAGGAACAGCTTTTCATTCGGGCGACGTTGAAAGTTCGCGTAGAGGGCGGAGACTTGGACGCAAGCGTTGTTATCCGCTAATCCAACATCCTCGCTCGCGATTACGCGAAGACGATGCCAGATGTATTCGCGGCCTACTTGATTGCAGCTTCCCCACAACTCCGTAGCCCAAAATAGCGCGTCTTTTTCCAGGCCACGCCGGATGCACTTCTGCAAGGCAGACGTAACCTGCCAGCCGTTGTACCCGCCAATCGTTTTATATGGCGGTTTGAAAGCGTCACCGTGCGGCTGATACTTCGCTTGTTTTGTTTGCTCCGCTGGAGCAGTCTTTTTCTGCCGATCCGCAATCCAACGGAACGTCAAATTAATGCGCGGTTCCTTGACCCCTGGTTGCTTCGCTAGTTCGTGCAGGTGTGTTTCCTGGAATCCAGCAGGCATTACGCAGAGCGAACCGTGCTCTAAAATCTCGCTACTGAGTAACACCCCGAAATTATCGTAGATATTGAATAGGCGATCTGCACCCAGGCTCACGGAAGCAATAGGGTGTGTCCAATCGCTCTCATCATCTTGATCCCTATGTTGCGCGATCCCGCTTTTGCCGTGAGGATAGAGATTGACGAGGCAACTATTGAATTGTTCCCCCGCAGCACTCTCTACCCGTTCCTTAATATCTTTCAGCACGACAGGCCACTCGCGTTGCTCCGGACCGTGGCTGCATCTCCTCGCCTCAGACTTGCCGGGGTTAATCGCTGGACCAATCCAGAGCGATTCCCTGTAGCCTGGAAACGCGCTCGAACAATCCAGCTTGCTTCCTTTCACGCGCCCGTAGGTGTCCGCTGGCCCCATCTTCGGCTTCAACTCGGCCATGACCTTTTCAAAGTACGCATCAGCTATTTGCTTCGACATAAAGGCCGCTACGTATTCGTAGGGCCTTTCCGTTTCGAGACCAGGAATGTTCAAAGGGCTCATGCCACTTTTCCTTTTGCTCTAAAATTCTCAACTGCCTCTTTGAACTCCGCTTGTCCCGCGATTATGGATTGCTGGCCTAGCGGCCCTCTTACTACCGAAGCCGTCAGGTATCTCCAGATCAGCGAAATACGCACTCCACATGGTTCGCTTTGTGCTGGCATTTCGTGAGTCAAATCGAATTGATGGTTCTTGTAAATCGTCAGCAGCGATCCGGACGGCAGCGGCTTATCAAAGAAGATTTCTCCCGCTTGATATTTAGGCTTTTGCGCTTTGTGGGCGTGCTTATATCTCAGGACAAATCGTCGCACCGCGCCGAGCGAGAGCATTACGATGTCGCCGTGCATGTTGTCGGAATGAGGGTGTACCGCGCTCTTTTCGTTCCAATGGCGGTTTACCTGAATCGTATTGAAAGGCGCTTGATAGCGGTCTTCAATTTCCGCGTGTAGTTTCGCTAACCGATTCGGAATAGGACCGCTAGACGAGACGCGGTATTCGGCGGGGACGCAGGCAAGGTACGCTTGCCGCGGCCCCCATTGAATCGTGTCGTGTGTTGGCGGCTTCGTACAACCGCCTGTCTCTGGCTTCATAGCCAGAGCGTTGAGCCAGTCGAATAATGCCTTCGTTCTATCGGGTGCAAGAAAATCTGGGTCGTAGTCAATCCAAGGTTTCACAAAAACTTCTCCTTCACGTCTTGCGCGAACGCTCGTCCGCACGTTTTTTTAAGGAGGACTTTTCCTGGCCTGGAGGGTCGAAAGCGATTGCTTTCGGCGACTGGTCCCTATGGGACCTCATCTAAGGCGATTGCCTTCTGCGATGCGCAGCCTATGCTCCGCACCGCGGCGTATAGAGAGAGACACGCCGACACACACAATGATTGAACTGCACTATGCTGGATTGCTAAAAAGGGGCTTACCCTGGAAAGGACTGGCCTCTACTCAAGCCGAAATTGGCGCGAACTCAACCAATTGGAACTATGTTATCCCTTATACGCTACAAAAAGCCGGGTTGTCAAATGTCCGATAAAATCGCCACTTCACTGCCGTACCGCGGTCTCAGTTCAAGAACGGATACCAGCCATCACTTTAGCCCAGCTCCCGACGGGAAGTTGGGCTTTTCTGTTTAATATTTGAGTACTGTTGATTTGGCCTTCAGAAGTTCCGCGCAGGATCATGTAAATTACTTCCGGATGGCCGACCACGTGGCCGGATCAGTTAGCACAAGCGCGTTTAGCGGTCCTCGGCCTGCTGTTCCTGCATGGATTGCCACCTTCAGGGTGTGGCAAGGTTTACGTTAGGGGGGAGTGGGTGCCCCACTAGCTGGATCTGCCGTGACGTTGGTGAGGTCAAGGCCCCAAGTAGGCGTAACTTGACCTGCCGTGACGTCGGTGAGGTCGAGGCCCCAACTAGGCGTAACTTGCCATTGGATCCCAGCGTTTGGTCTCCCGTTGATCGCAAAATATATGAAGTCGGCAGGCATATAGCCACCGGAACCCCATTCGAAACTCTTGTCAAGGGCGTAACCATAGGCTAACCCTGCCGCAGCCGCAGCAACATATCCAAGCGCGGGGTCTGCCTCTACAGCCGCTAAGTACTTGCTATACTTGAGCACGTTAAGCCCCCCACCAGCCATCCCTAAGGCCTTCACAGGGTAAGTCATCCATCCGTAATAGTAGTCGTCTCCCGCGAGCATTCCTACCTTAGTGTTCAATTGTGACGGCGACGCATTCGATTCCAATATTCCGTACATTACTTGCTTTAATTGTTCCGGCGACAAAGCAAAACTCAGCCATTCTAATGCCGCAGAAGGATACGTTCCACCATTGGCGTAGAAATTACTAACCTGGTAAATTGCCAATAGGGTTTTAGCATCACTCTCAAGAATATGACTGGGATAAAGTCCACAGCTACCATCGCCGCATATCCAGTACCAACGCTCTCCGCTCACGCCCACGAAGGAGTCGAATGTTCCTCCTCCGCCTCCTCCTGCCCCCCAACCGCTGGTACCCTCTGCTCCCTCACCAGGACAGGACATCTCCGAAGCCGGGCAGGGATACATGTAAGGCTGATCCTTGAGTGTTAGCCCGAGGCTATCAGTTCTGTTCACAGGATCGTTGCCGGCGTAACTATACAGGTTGAGGCTCTGTGGATTGGAGGTGCTTACTGCGCTCATTCCGGCCGGATCAACCTGGGTGAAGCGCTGCTGCGGGTCGAACTGCCTATTCACGGCATAGTCTAAGCCCGTTTTCGAACTTCGATCGTAGCTGGTAAAGATTGGATTGACAGGGTCCGACGATTGATTCGGGAATAGTGTGCCGAATGGCAGTGTTGTTTGCTCGTTGGCAATACCGTCCGCGCTATTTGTGACTAGGCGCGTACCCAGGCGGTCCGGGTGATGATAATAAACAAGATCTCCGGACTGGCCGTGATTGAAAGTTGCGAGGATCCGGCTCCCTATATAAACCTTTGATCTTGACCAGACCAGTTTCGGATCGGTCGCTTTCTGTTTGTACTCAGCGATGACGCTGTTCCTGTCCCAGAGATAATACGTACTCTCGCTGGCATTCGCTGAGATCAACCGCTTGCCGTCAGGTCCATATTTATACGACTCCAGCAGTTTTCCCACGTCGTCGGTCACGTTTGCTAAGCGCCCCACCTGATCGTACTGGTATCGCAACCAAGAGCCGTCTGCGCGTTGCGAACGAGTCTGGTTCCCGGCAGCATCGTACGAAAAACCGGCCGTTGAGACACGATTGGACTTGGTGTCATACGCCAGCGATGGGAGGCCGTCCGGTGGAACCGCGGAGCCGCTGACCTGTCCCGTCGCGCAAACCGTTGTCCGATTGCCGTATGAGTCAAATGCATAGGATTCAGACCACTCTGGGCTGTCCGGCCCCGCAGCCTTTTTCATATTCCGCAAACGGCCGAGGGCATCGTAAATATAGTCGTATTCGTGAGACGGACTGCCGTTCTCCATAAGCTGCTTCAGCTGGCCATTTGCATAGTATTGGTAGGTGATGCTCAACAGTGAGGTGCTGCCGCGTTGCACTTGCTGAGAGCCGAGGAATTCAGTGGCTGGGTCGTAGCTGTACGCTTCAGTCGTCCGTTGCGCCCCACTCGGCCCTACAGTGATCGAAGTGGTTTGGCCCGCGGGGTTGTACGCCAACTGGGAAGCGTAATCGGCGCCGTCCACTTGAAGTCCGGTCAATTGCCCGCCAACGCCATAAGAATAGTCCACTTTCTTGCGAGGCTGCGACGGAATCTCCAACTCCGCCGGATAGGTCATCTCAAGCAGCCGATTCAAAGTGTCATAACTGTCGTAGTCCAATTCCAGGGTCGGGTTCCCTGGATAAGTGAGCTTCTTGGAAGCTAGCCGGGCAAACGAGTCGTAACCAAACTCCTGCACTCCCCACTTCTGAGTTCCCTGCAACATTGCGACCTGAAACGGGCGGGTCACATCACCGGTAGCCATGTATTGATAGGTGACCGGCAAGGTCGGCAAAACAGATGCATCCGGGTGAGTAGACTTGTATTGAATTCCCTGCAAACGATCCAGAGGATCGCCCGCATACTCGTAAACTGTCCTGACGCCGCGAGCATCGGTGCGCAAGACGAGATTAGATCGGTCGTCATACGCGAAGACGTCGCTCCAGTGGCCTCCCGCTCCCACATAGGCTCCTGCCGTGTCTAAGGTTGCTTCCTTCTCTGCAAGGTGTTGCGCAACCAGCCTTCCCAAAGAATCGTATTGGAAATCCCGTGTCTGATGGTCGAGTCCTTGATCGACGTGAACCAGTTCACCCAAACCATTGTAGGAATAAGCGGTGTCGACGTTGCCATCGACTGCGACCGAGCCGAGCGATCCCGCAACGTAGGCCGGAGGCTCCACGACCTCGGCAAGTTGACCGAGGGCGTTGGTGCGAATCCACCGATCCCCACCATACGGAGGGAGAACTCGCAAGGTTTGTCCGCCGGCCTTCGACGCAGAGCTTGGGCGACTCGGTTCGTTATAGAAGGACTTGGTTTGACTACCGTCAGGATTCTGGACCGACGTCATGCGACCCAAAGCGTCGTAGGAAAAAACAGTCCAAAGCGTTGGTGCTGCCTGACTAAGTTGGTACGGCTGCGAGCGCTGCCACACCCTGCCCAAAACATCATATTTTTCCGATACCGCGTTCCAGATATGGCCTTCGGTAAGAGTCTCCACCCGCTGAGCCTCTCCCAATCCATTGACACGCGTCACCGTCTGGCTCGCGAGAGCTGGCTGACACGGACTGGCCACCGTTCCGACGGTTGCCACGATTGTTCGTGCAGGAATTGGGTGCTGAACCACGCACGATGCGGAGGGCGGAGTGTATGTGGTCTGTGTCGCTGACATGCCCGCGTCATCATAGGTGTAGTCCACAAACGCAGAAGTAGGAAAAGTAACTTCTTGCGGACGAAGGGTCGCAGCATCATAGCTCGTTCGTGTCGTTAGCCCATTCGGATCCGTGCTGCTGGTTACCCGCCCGGTGTTGAAATCATAGGTAAACGACTGAGTTACATGAAGCGGCGAGTTGGGGTCAGCCGCGCCTCGTGTCACGGAAAACGGGTACGCATACTGGGTGTCAAGAGCGTACGAAATGCTGGTCTGTTCGCAGCAACTGCCGGAAGTGCTCACCAGATTCCCGGTAATGTCGTAGCCGCGAGTTTCGACAATTGGCCCGGCCGCGGCAGCAGCATTCTTGTACCGGGTGATCTGGGTGACATTCCCACGGAGCGGCCCGACTGCCGTGTATGGATTGAAGTCTTGGAAGGCACCAATCACGTTGGGCGTGTCCTTCAGCGGCTGCTGGTCATAGGAATATTCCGTTCGAGCAGCGACGGCGCCGCCTGAACCGCGCGTAATTACAACTTTCGGCAGATTAAAGATGTGGCGAAGCGGGTAGCCCGTTCCTAACTCGTAGTCCGTATCAATTTCGCGAAGAACCGTTTTTCCATCGTAGTCTAGCTGTTGCACCGAGATCACTTGGTTCGTCGCTGGTATCCCGGCCGGATATTGCCACCGGGAACGGTAGCCATACACCGTGGTAGTGGTCTGTCCCAACTGGTCTGTCGCCTTGCTACTTGCAATGCGCGGTGAATCGTAATCTCCTCCCTCCCAACTCGTCGTAACTTGCCGCTTTTGATTGCCAGACACGTCGTAGGTTGTGGTCTGGTAAAGCAGTCCGTCGTCGTATTGGTTCGGGTGGTTGTACACCAATTGAGTCACGCGTGTACCATCGGGAGCAACCGTATCAATTTCTCGGGGATTTGCGTCCATCTGCGTCTTATAGGTGGTAACCGCGGGCGGAACATCCATCCCCGCCCAAGTTTCCGTCATTTGGGTATACGTCGGAGCGTCGGTAAGCGCGTAATCCAGCCCCCCCGGATAGTTGTACTCGCGCTGTCGCGTCATAGTACCCGCTGTGAGCGTGCCTTGCTCGGTGAGGGAATTGGCCTGGAGCGTCATTCCACGGCGTTGGCTGACTCTCTGGATCATTCCATAGTTCGAGTAAGAATCTCCGAACCAGTAGCCCGTCGACGAACCCGGAAAGTAGATCCCATCGATTGCGTTCTGAGTGCTAGGGTTCCCGGGGTCGGGCATAATGGGAGTGGCAATGGTCGATTTAAACGCAAATTGGGCTTGCTGCTGGGAATAATGGAGCCGCACCAACGTTCGTGTTCCCTCGCCTAATCCGGGAGCGGTAATGGCGGTGAGCAGATTGTTCGAGTCATAGTGAAATTCGATGACTCGACCAAGAGTATCTACAATAGATCCGATCGCTGGTCCCTGGTTGTTGCGATATGAGATTGAAATGAAGTTTCCGTTGGCGTCGGTGATGGTGGTCGGATAGATGGCCCTGACGCCTGAGGCTGTATTTGGGGCACCATAAGTGACAGTTTTTCCGTTCGGATAGTGCACTGCTCCCGCGTTTAGATTCCCCCGTCCATCCGAGTTGAATGTGTAGTCGAACAGCGTACCGTCGGTCGTGTGAGATAAGTTTGTCCTACCGTAATACGAATTTCCCTGAAATTGATGCAGTGTTCCATCGGCATCTTCGATCCCACCAGCGGTTGAACCCATTTGAACGACTTTGCCAAATCCCAGCGACCACCCTGGTGCCGGCCACCCGTTGTCCTGATCAAAGACCATGTAGTAGGCAGGCCTTCCCGGCCCCGCGATTCTCGTCCACACTTTCGAGTTATAGAAAAGATTGAGTGATATCCCCATCCCCCGCCCGGGAAGGTTTAAGACCGGCACCGCAAGTAAATAATTGCCGCTTCCAACGTCTTCGTTTGAAGTCAGTTTGAAATTCTGGCGGCGCCTGGTTGGATCGTGGCCACGGCGATTTTGAATCTCGAATGCCTGGCGGAAGGTAGTGTCGCTCCACCCCCTGGCGACGAAGGGTCCTTGTTGCGAACTCGGTGGCGGCGGTCCTAGATCCGGGCGAGACGAGACGCTGATGGTTTGCGAAGGCAGTTCTTTGGCATCTTGCGTGACATCTGGCAGCACGCGAACTGTTGCGCGCCCTACAGCATGTGCCGCCCTGGCGGTGATTTGGAACTGGCCAGAAACGTGCGCCGTGAACACGCCGTGGGATGAAATAGCTGTGGCTTGGCCTGTAGCTACGTTCTTGGCCTGCCAGCTTACTTTCGGTAACGTCCGCGACTTACTATTTGCCCCGAAGAGGGCAGCCGTGAATGCAACGCTCTGATTCGCGATGAGCGTTACATCGCCGGGCTGGACGCGCAACGATTCTTCCTCGCAACCAATAAGCAGTGCGAGCGCAAGGACGACTAGCGGCAGCAGCAGAAATCGCCTCAGTCTGGTGATTTTATCGCCGGATGAAACGGCATGGGTACTTCGATTTATTGAGGAAGAAGGTGTCCGCACGGGGGGCCTCCATGCGTTAAAAAGATGAGGCCTTAATACCACGCTCGATATTTACTGTCAATAAAATCGGACCGGCTGAAACTACGCTCCCGCAACCTGAACCTGCGATTCCGTAGCTGAGAACGTTCGGATTAGTCCCCGGAAGTCAGCTTGTATGGAAGAATCTCCGACTTGGCATCCCTTCTGGAAGGGCTGGTGGCTATCCGGAACTTGAAACCATGCGCAGTCCGCGAACACTGCTCTTAGGACCGAGCCAAAAGGATTCTTCTCACCCCAAATCTTGCATTTGATGTTGTTTGCCATCACGTAGTTCTTCCTCGCTTGTTCGTTCTCTCCCGCACGCACTTCCCTATTGATCACGAAATTTCAGCGGCCAACACGCGAGGCAATTCTTCCCCAATCCACGATCGAATTTGCAACACGCGAGGACAATTTTGAAAAAGCGGATCGGCTCCTAGGCAGACTCGGGCGCATCGAGACGCACGTTGTTTCGAGCCCACCCGGTCTGTTTTAGGAGAACTGAAGTGATTACACCAACAGCGATGTCAGCGTTGATCAGCGGAGCTGTGCTCTGGTGCTTTCTGTGGAGTGCAGCCCGACATGTTGATCGAGTCCCGATCCTAAAGGACTACGTGTCCTGGGCTGATATGGAAGCCTGGATAAAGAAGAATCCGCAACTCTGTCTAATCATCACCGAACTGTTCAACATCCTGATGCATGGCATGGATGCTCATGCCATTCTCTTCAACCTGGGCGGTACGTTAGTAAATGCCGCCTACATCTACGGTGTACTTCCCACAGCTGGTGTCTTGAGAGGTCCTCTCAAGAGATTCACCGAGAAGGTCAGTCAGCGGCTCGATGTTTGGGCTGATCAATTAGAAGCCGCCTCCCGAAGGGCCGAACTAGAGGCCCAGAAGGAGGCAGCATGAAGCGCCAGCGTCACGTATTCCCCAACCGTGAGATTCCACATCTCTGGGCTCACAAAACTCAAGAGGAAGCTAGGAATGGCACGGGAAGCTTTTACTTCACCGGCGCCACAATTTATTCCTACGGATCTCACTTTCCGATCGCCACGCATGTGACCGGG
>DATMQI010000058.1:0-6303 GCA_035567135.1 Terriglobales bacterium | reverse complement strand
TGACAAACAAAAGCCACCCGTCACGGGTCAGGGCCTTGAGGGCCATCGGCATCATTTGAGTCGTCGACATTCGCTGAGGGCTCGATGCGAATGCTATGGATTGGTCACTGCTTCATAAACCACCATCCGCGCGACGGACTTTCCGTCTTCCTGTTGCTCCGGCGTGTACACCCGATGGGTTTTGAGATCGACGGCGAGCGTGTGCACCGCATGCTGCACCCGGAAGTCTTCGACCTTGCGATAGTGGTCCGGGTCATCCTGGTGGAACACGGCGATGGCCCCGCTATAACACGCGACATAAATGCGTCCCAAACCTGGATCAAATTTGATTACATCAGGCCCGCCGGGCATTTTGAGAAATGCGATAGGCTCGTGCTTGTCCAGGTCGAACACCGTCATCAATTCGTTTCCTTCGCAGGAAAGAAAAGCGCGGTGATGTTCTGGGTCGAGCGCCATTCCGTGATTTCCATCGCATCGGCCCACGGGATAACGCGCGACGACTTCATCCGTTGCGGGATCAATAACCGCAAAAATGTTCTTGTCCTGCAAGTTTACATACACTTTGCGTGCAACCGGATCGTACTGCGGCATTCCCGTTTCGCTGTCGAAGTGTAGCGTCCGGATGATTTCGTCCTTTTGAACGTCTATGACGGCTTCGGCTTTTCCTCGTTCGTCCGAAACATAGAGTTTATGAAAGGGCGCGGCATACGTGCTTCCGTCCGGCTTCGATTCCGTCTTTAATTTCTTCACCACCTTCATCTGCTTCAGGTCCACGACTCCAATCGTGTTGTCGTGGGCGTTCGAAGTATAGAATTTCTTCAATTCCGGGACGTACTCCACTCCTTCGGCTCCGGGAGTGTCCGCGATGGTCGCAATGACTTTGTTTGTCGCGAGATCGATGACATAGGTCTGTCCAGCGGCAAGATGCGTGGAGAACAGGTAGTTGTCGTCTTCATCGATCGTGAGGTAGTCGAAACGCTTGCCACCTGGCCCCGGCAAGTCAAACTTGGCCGACTGCTTTAGCGTCTGCCCGGACATGCTAGGCGGGGAACTACACCCGAGGATAAAGAGCGGACATATCCCAAGACACATGGGACTGAACTTCATATGCGCCACATCCTCCCAAAGAGACTCACAAACCGTGATGAATCGTTTAGTGCGCCATCTCGTGGCCCGGCGTGCCCTTGCCCAGCTCGTCGAGAGCGACCTTGAATCCAGCGGCAAGTTTTTCAGCAGGGCCCCGGCCCCAGTAATGAAGGAAGATTACCAGCGGCCGGTCTCCGGTCATGTGATGATGAATCGCGACCACGTCCAGACCGTTCTTCCGAAGGGCTTTCAGTACCGGCGTAATTTCGTTTTCGAGCATCGCCACATCACCCGCAATCGCAGCGTCCTCCTGCGTACCCACAAACGCTGCCCATGTGTTGAGCCCCATTCGAGCGTTGATCACGGCGCCGTGCTCCTTCATGGCGAGGTCGTCGCGTCCCACAGTGATCTTGTAGACTGCGCCGGATTGCTCCCCTTCATGACCGACGATCTTGGCAAGTTTGGCAGTATCAAGCGGCGTGCCAGTTCCTCCGCCCCACGGGGCGGGAGGCGCGGGCGTTACGTGACCGATCAAGTCCAATCCTGGTTTTACGCGGCGGGCGAGGTCCGCCGCTTTTCCCATACCATGCACATGCATGAAGTAGACGTGCGGGTCGTCCCAGAAGAAATGATTGTGAAGCGCAGTGACATCGATTCCGTTGTCGAGCAGCGCGGAAAGAACAGGATTCACTTCGTCTTGCAGCAACACCAGGTCGCCCATCATCACATCCGAACCATCCGCCCCTTTGGTCAAGGCAATCCAGCCTCCGAAACCAAAGGGCGTGGGCGTGGATACTCCCTGAATTGTCATTTTTAGATCGTTCCGCGGAATATTTACCTTGAGAACGCCTGCTTTGAAGTCACCCTTGCGGTCGAGCGACTTCAACACGTCCTGGTAGTCACCCGGCATATCTTGCGCGAAGACTCTTCCGGAGAATGCCCCCGAGACACCAAAGGCAACAATCAACATCAATACAATCTTTCTGATACGTTCCATAGAACTGGTCCTTTCCTTTTCTTGTTACTGGCTGAGAACTCTTCCGCAATTGCGGTCCTGCTCGGGACCGCCCTCACTGAACGGAGTGATACAACCCCTCAATCATTTCGATACCCCGCTCGAGCAGTTCCTTGTCCGTCATGCCTTTCCGCGCGAACCCTTTCAACACTTCATCTACCCCGAACGCTTCCTTGCGGCCAAACTTCCCGTCCCCCAGATCCGCGTCATGAACCATCTCCCCGATGGCCGTGACTCCTGCATTGCGAATGCGAAACTCCCTGCGTAGCGTTTCAAATGTGCAATCTTCTCCGTGGTGCCCGAATCCGCCCTGGAACATATCGAACGGGACAGCGTCAGGCGGTACTTCTCCTTGTGCAAACGTAAATCGCGCCTTCTTATCGATGAACTTCCGGATCAGCCACGCCGAGGCCGAGCGATCAATTCCGGGACGCGGCCGCGTGACCCATTGCCTACACACGTAGTCTTTCGAACGCACCTTTCCTCCTCTTTCCTTCGCCGCGGGCGGCGCATCAGCATTCGCCAGCAGGTCTTCCACGCGCTTTCGGAGAGGGTTGCTGAAAAAATCAATTTCAACGATTTCCCGAAACCGTGCTTTCAAGCGATTCAATCGCCCGGATCCGCGCTCGTGCGGTGTCACGGTGGATATCTTCTGTAGCTCCCGAATCAGTTCCTGGTAGTCGTGCGCGCGCGCCTCGGTGAAGCGTGTCACGAGTTGGGGAGTGGAGAGGTTGTCGATCGACTGAATGCTGACGACAGAAGCTTCGCCGGCATACTTGCGGATAGCCTGTGCCAGCCATTCAAAGCGTTCACGATTGATGGGACTGTTTGGAAGCAAGTAGCCGGAGTTGCCCAGTGGTATGGAGCCGTAGCGTTGCAGGTTGCGCCACACTTCCACCCGCTTGCTCGCGCGTTTTACCGGCAGCGTGAAGGTCAAGAGCAGCCACGGGACTCCCGCCTTCGACAAAGATGCGGATACAGACATTTCTACTATATGTTATAGCCATAACAACCCTTGGGTCAACGAGGGGCTTCGGGCAGCGAGACGCGGAAAGTGGTCCCGTGCCCTTCCTTACTGGTTAGGGCGATTTCCCCTCCGTGGGCTTCGACGGCCCAGCGCGTGATCGACAATCCAAGGCCTGCGCCTCCCCACTCCCGGGTACGCGCTTTATCGACACGGTAGAAGCGGTCAAAAACGTATGGCTGGTGTTCTGCCGGTATCCCCGGCCCATGGTCAATGACATCTAGAATTGCTGTTTTGTTCTCACCCCGGTAAACACGAAGGCAAATGGAACTGTCGGCGGCGGAATACTTTATGGCGTTGTCGAGAAGATTGATGATCGCCTGGCGGAGAATCAAGCGATCCGCGGAAACAACCAGATCAGCGTCTCCTTCCACGTCTACTTTCTGCCGTTTTTCCTCAGCCAAAACCTCAAGAGCGGAAGCCGCTTCCTCAGCAACGGAAAGGAGAGAAGAGTCCGCACGATGAAGCTGTATGCGACTGGCATCCGCACGAGAAAGAACCAGCAAGCTTTCCACGAGGCGCGTTAGACGGTCCACTTCCTCCAGCATGCTTCCAATCACATCTCGGTATTCCGCCGGACCCTTCGGCTCCTGAAGCGCGACCTCACCGACACTCCGGATGGCGGTCAGGGGGGTGCGCAATTCATGCGAAGCGTCTGCGGTGAAGCGCCGCAACTGCTCGAAAGCTCCTTGCAGCCTTCCAAGCATGGCGTTCAATACGGTCCCCAGCCTTCCCAGCTCATCGTCCCCATTCTTGATCGAGAGCCGGGCTCCCAAATCCTCGGCAGATATTTTTTGCGTTTCCCGGGTCATGGCATCAATGGGTGCCAGTGCTTTGCGAGCCAGCGCGTAACCTCCGAAACCGGCAAGCAATACTCCCAGAGGGAGTCCAATGAGCAAGACGGTGGCGAACTCGCGAAGCTCTCGCCACATTTTTTCTTCGTTGTGGGCAACCCGCAAAATGATCGTGCGGTCGGCGAGATGGTGAGGGCTGCTCGCGACCCTTACTCGCAATCCGCTCGCAAGACGCTCCGAGACCGGGGCGACGTCTTCCCTTGCGTCCTCCGCCGAGGGTGGTCCTCCGAGTGCCTGCCCCTCGAGTTGAGGAGTACGATAAAGAACATTGCCTTGCGGCGACCAGATCTCGACAAATCTATCCAAGCCGGGATCACCCTCGTCGCCATGGTGCAGTCGTAGAGTTAAGGACCCGTCTGGTTCCGTCGCGATTTGCCCTTCAACCGTCTCCATGTCCTCTAGCAGGTTATGATCCAGGTCTTCCCTCATGTTCAGGTGGAGAAAAAAGAGTGACCCAAGGCCGTAAACGACGAGCAATGCGGCTAGCACAGCCACATACCAGAGCGTCAGTCGTGATCGGACATTGCTAGGGGACAGTTTCATGGCTCTTCCCGCAACACAAACCCGACACCTCGCACGGTGTGAATCAGCTTGGGGTCAAAGGGCTCATCCACTTTCCGGCGAAGACGGTTGATGTGAACGTCGATGACGTTATCGATTGGCGTTGCTCGGGTTTCCTTCCAGACATCCCGCGCCAGCATCTCCCGGGAAACGATCTGTTCTCTATGCCGAAGCAGATATTCGAGAAGCTCGAATTCCCGAGCCGTCAGTTCCAGATAACGTCCGCTTCTTCGCGCCTTGCGACTCGTCACATCCATTTCCAAATCGGCAAGCCGCAACGGAACAGCCTGTTCGCTTCGCCCGCGTCTGAGGAGGGCTCGAACGCGCGCTAAAAGCTCCGGGAACGCGAAGGGTTTAACGAGGTAATCGTCGGCACCCTTATCGAGCCCCAATACACGATCTTCGACTGCATCTCGAGCGGTCAGGATCAGAACCGGGGTCTGCATTCCACGTTTCCTCAGTGTGGACAGTACCTGCAAACCATCGCGTCCGGGAAGCATGAGATCCAAAATGACGAGGTCGAACTCCTCCGCATTGACCAGGAAGAATCCCTCCTCTCCGGTCGACGCGACGACAACTTCATATTTCGCGCGTTCTAACCCCTCTCGGAGGGCTTGAGCCACTTTCGCTTCGTCTTCCACGACGAGGATGCGCAACTGGCCTTTTCCTTCATGCATCGTAGTCAGGTCCCCTCCCTTCAGTCCTGCACAGTATAGATGCATAGCTTACGGCTACAACGAAGTCCCGATTCACCAGATCACCTTGATCGCAAACTGAACCTCTCGCGACGGCGTCTGGGTCGACGTGATCAGCCCGGCATTGCCGATCGGACTTCCCGACGAATCAAAGATGTTCCGATTGTCGAGAGGCGGAGAGAAATTCGTGTGGTTGACAACGTTAAAAAATTCCGCCCGGAATTGTACGTTGAACACATCGGAGATTTTTTTGATGTGATTGTTTTTGAAGAGCGAGAAATCAAAATTCACCAATCCCGGACCGATAACAGTGTTCCGGCCGAGATTTCCCCGCAGGTTCAGGCAGAACGGAAGCGCAAAATGCGGATCGCAATTCGCGGTGTAAAACGCCGGCGTTGGCGCCGACGGCACGCCGAAGCACTGCGTCTTGATATAGTGCGTCGGATTGCCGGGATTAACAGGCGAGCTGCAACCCGGACCGGAAAGGAAATTCGGCACATCGATGTTGGGATCGGTACTCTTCACGCCCAGGGCGTCTCCTCCGAATCCCGGAGTAAATGGCACACCCGTGCTTGCTTCGAAAACTCCGCCTATTTCCCACCCGCTGAGGGCCCATCCCGATACTCCGTGAGCCCACTTCGGTGTGCCAATTTCCCAGGTGTAATTCACTTCGACGTTGTGAGCCACGTTGAAATCTGCCAGACCCCGATTCAGTTTCGTAGCGAAGAACAATGGGCTCGCGATCGAATTCGAGTATTCATCTCCCACCAGACTGCCGGACGAGGTATCGATTGTTTTGCCCCAGGTATAGGAGCCCCCAATCTCTGCGCCACTCCCGATCTTGGCCTTAACCTTTACTTGAAGCGCGTCATAGAACGAATTACCTTGCCAGAGACCTTCGTTGATCAGACCGGCGTTGGGATTCAGCCGCGTCCCACTCCCAACAGGGGAAGGCCACAGATAACCCTGGGATGTGAGCGATGGCAGTACGATGTCGCCGTCTTCCACACGGAACATTTGGTGCACGCCCCGTGAACCCACGTATCCCACCCGCAGACTGACGTCGCG
>DATMQI010000057.1:0-4254 GCA_035567135.1 Terriglobales bacterium | reverse complement strand
CACGTGGAATGCGTGCAGTCCCACGAGCGAGTAATAGGTTGTACCGAAAAGATTCGTGCTGATGGTCAAGCCCTTTTCGAAAATCAGGTGATGCCACTCGCGGCCTGTTTCTACCAGAAAAATGAAGCCGAGAGACATCGTTACGAACCACCATGCCCCGAAGGTGCGCAACCTGTCATTCTGCAGAGCCTTCACGGCGACATGGATCGTCCAGCTGCTTGAGAGCAGGCAGATGGTGGCGAAGATCGGGACCTCGAGCACATCCTTAGGCATCGGACCAGTGAGGCTTTTTCCGATATAGAAGAGATACGCAACGACAAAGATGGTGAAGATTGCAAGTTCAGCTGCAATCAAAGAGAGCATCCCGACGTGTCCACGCGAGGGGAGTTTCCACACTAACTCGGGTGAACTGCTGCTCAGGAGGATTGCTTGACTATTCATACTTCCAATCCGGATCTTCAGGGTGTTTGATGTCCCAGAGGGGGCGCCGGCTTTTTACGACGGGTATCTGGGCAAAGTTGTACTCTGTTGGAGGAGAACTCGTTGACCATTCGAGCGTCCACGCGTCCCAGGGATCATTTCCGGCGGCCTTGCCATTGAAATAAGACCACAGCAGACTTCCGATAAATAGCAGTGTCGCGACGATCTGAAAAAACACTCCGATAGTGCAGATCAAGTTCCAGATATCCCATCCACGCCCGGCTTCATAGGTGTAGATTCGCCGCGGCATTCCCAGCAAACCTGGAATGTGCATGAAATCGAATGTCAGATGGAAGCCGATTAAGAAGAGCCAGAAGTGCCACTTGCCAAGCGTTTCGTTATACATCCTTCCGCTCATCTTGGGGAACCAATAGTAGAAGGCGGCAAAGAGTGTAAAGAGAATTCCGCCCACGATGACATAATGAAAATGCGCAACCACGAAGTAGGAGTTGCCCAGTTGCCAGTCGAACGGCGCGGCAGAAAGCATGATTCCCGTCAGCCCCGCAATCAGGAACTGAAATAGGAACGCGATGCAAAAAAGCATGGGGGTCTTAAAAGCGATCTTTCCTCCCCACATCGTTCCAATCCAATTGAAGATCTTGATGCCAGTGGGAATACCGATAACCATCGTGGTAATCGTGAAAAAACTATTTGCGTATGAGTTCATGCCGACCGTGAACATGTGGTGTGCCCACACACTAAAACCCACGAATCCAATGGCAATCGTCGCAGCCACCATCACGGGGTATCCGAAAATGGGCTTGCGAGAGAACACCGGGATGATCTCTGAGGCAAACGCGAAGGCCGGCAGGACCAAGACATATACTTCTGGATGGCCAAAGATCCAGAAGAAATGCATCCAGAGTACGGCGGAACCGCCCGCCTGAGTGTCAAAAAAGTGCGCCCCCAGGAAACGATCGAGTGAAAGCATGATCTGCGCCGCAGTGAGAGGCGAAATGGCGAGGAGCACCATTGCGGCTGTCACCAAATTCATCCAGGCTAGCAAAGGCATCTTGCCTAGCGTCATCCCCGGACAGCGCAGGCAAATAATTGTCGCCAGGATATTGATGGCTGTCCCGATGCTTCCAAATCCGGAAACCAGCAAGCCGAGGGTCCAGAAATCGGTACTGTGGCCTAGTGAGAATGTTGTGGCTGTGAGTGGGGCGTAAGCAAACCATCCGACGTCGGGAGCATTCCCCGCTCCATAAAGCCCGCTACCACCAATGAAACTGAAGTAGAGGAGCAGCCCGCCGAAGGCGGTAAGCCAGAAGCTCCAGGCATTCAGGCGGGGGAAAGCCATATCGCGGGTGCCGATCATCAATGGGATCAGATAATTGGCAAAGCCAAACAGGATCGGCATGGCGACAAAAAAAATCATAGTTGTGCCATGCATGGTGAACAGGCGGTTGAAGACCTGCGGCGAAACAAAATGATTGTTCGGAACCATCAACTGTACGCGCACGATGGTGGCTTCGATGCCGCCAATAAGAAGAAATACGAGGGCGTAAAGAATATAGAGGATCCCGAGCTTCTTATGATCCACTGTTACAACCCAATCGTGGAGCGTCGTGCCAATCGGCTGCGAGACCTCGGCGGTGAGCGTGATAGATCTTGCTGCCATACGGTTTATGCCCTCTTCCTCATCGCAGCGTTTCGAGGTAGGTGGTCACCGCGTCCAGATCCCGTTCGTTCAACTTCATCGCCGGCATGAGTGAGCCCGGTTTGATAGCATCGGGATCTTGAATCCACAACCGAAGGTTTTCGGTAGTATTTGGCGCAGCGCCGGAGGCGATCGTGTCACGGCTCATCAAGTGAGTCAGATCGGGGCCGAAGTGTCCGTCCGCAACGGTTCCAGACACAGCATGGCAATTAATGCAGGCGGTTGTCTCAAAAATCCGACGCCCTTCAATCACCTCATTAGTCAGGTGCGCCGGTTTGGTTTGTCCCTGAACCCATTGTTTGAACTGATCTGGCGCGTCAACATAAACACGGAGAAGCATCTTCGCGTGCTGAGTGCCGCAATACTGAGCACATTGGCCGACAAAAATGCCTGTTTCATTCGGATCGATCCACATGTGGTTAACACGGTTTGGAATCAAGTCTGTCTTTCCGGCCAGACGTGGGATCCAAAAGCTGTGGTCCGTATCCGCGGAAAGCAACGTAATAAAGGTGGGCGTCGGATGCGAGGGGTCGCTGCTCGGCACGTGCAGCTCGTTGGCCGTAACCACACCAAGCGAAGGATACCGAAATTCCCACCAGAATTGATGACCTATCGCGATAACTTCGATCGCCCCTGCGGGCTTGCGAGCACCCTGGATGGCATGGATCACGCGAGCGGTCGCGAAGAACAGTACCAATACGATAAGCCCGGGGATTACAGTCCAGGCGAGTTCTACCTGGTTGCTGCCGTAGACGGGTGCAGGTTCACGGCCGTCGTCGTCGGCTCGCTTTCGGAACTTAACGATGGAATACGTGAGGAGGGAGAAGACGACTACAAAAATTAAGGCCGTAATGATCAGCACGAAGATCGACAGTTGAACAATAGAATTGGCGTGGGTTGACGCCGGCCTGAACATATTTGGCATCTGCGAAGGATCTGGAAGATTGCCAAAGGCAGGCTGCACCGCAAGCAAGCAGCCCGCCATCATGATGGAGACGCACCAGGCCTTCCGGTGAGGACCTCGTGCACCGGAATTGTGGAGACTTTCAGGCACTATCGTTCGCCCTCAGCAACGCCCTTGCTCGATCCTTCTTGTTATGCTGATCTTAGGGTTCGCCTTTGCGCTTGTAACTCTTCACCTAGAGTCGCAGTCTGCGCCGCGATGAGCGTGTCTTTCCCCAACTCCTGCAACATCCAGTAGCCAATCCTTTCGGCTCGAACAGACCCTTTTAAATGGTGATCGTTCGTGCTCACCACCACAGGGATCCAGCTCAACCCGTGTTCAAGCATGGTCGAGGCGACAAGCAAAGATGGATCGTCCTCCGAAACCATGATCGGATCTCCGGACAGCAACTCGCGCACTTGCACTTCGCTGGCATCCCTCCGGCTTTCCGCCGGCGTTGAAGCGATCAACAGAAGTGCATTAGCGATGTCCGTAGCGTTCAGGACACCGAGTAAGCATTGCTCATTATCGAGGACGAATAAGAAACCGAGACCGTTCTTGGTCAACGTAGCAAGTGCCTGCTCAAGAGTGCTGTCCGGTGTGAGGGTCTGCGCAGGAATGGGCTCGAGGAACGAAGCGAGCGGTTTCTTGCTTAATGCTTCTTTTGAAGCCGGGAAGTGGAGCCATAAGGCTTGAGACCGCCGCCTCATGAATTCCGCGAGGACGCCCCGCGAGGGTGCCATGGTGCCGGCCAGTTTCGAGAATGCTTCGCGGCTCATCGCCATCACGCGCACCACAGTACGCGCCCGGACACTCACTTGGTAGCAGGGATCGTGAGTCAGGGCTGCTTCGCCGCAAAAATCTCCTGGGCCCAGAAAAGCAAACGCTCGGTCGTCTTGTGGGCCATTGATGTTCCGCAGCACCTCGACCTCGCCTTGTTCAATCGCGTAGAAAAAGTTTGCCGGGTCGCCTTGACGGTAGATGAAGTCGCCTGGTCGATAGTAGGCGCCTGCCAGTGGTTGAGGTTGGTCCACTCGCAGAGTTCCGAGATCGCGAGGAAAGATCAGATCCGAGAACCAGTCGAGGGCCACTTTTGTCCGACGCGACCACGAGGGTAACTTGAGGAGATAAACGCTCCGCCATAGAACCCATGCGGAGAAACCGGAAATAC
>DATMQI010000056.1:0-7273 GCA_035567135.1 Terriglobales bacterium | reverse complement strand
ATCCGCAATTTCGATGGCAAGGGAGAGAAGGAAGTCCGTCTCCATCGGGCGATTGCTGATACGGTGCTTAAGCGTCATCCCGTCCAGAAATTCCATGACGATGAACGGCCGCCCATCGTGCTTGCCGATCTCATGTATCGTGCAGATGTTGGGGTGATTGAGAGCGGAGGCGGCACGAGCCTCGCGGCGGAAACGTTCTAGCGCCTGCGAGTCTTGCGCTAGGTCTTCCGGTAGAAACTTCAAGGCGACGAAACGCCCGAGTTCGGTGTCTTCAGCTTTGTAGACGACGCCCATTCCCCCACCGCCTAGCTTCTCGACGATGTGGTAATGGGAGATGGTCTGACCGATAAGTTGGGTGGACGTACCCATTGGCGTGAATGTTATGACGCAACGTTGGGCAGGGTCAATGAGGACGCACGCACAGGGTGGATCGGAGGCGTGCTCCTCCATCCACTCGGCGTGACCTGCTGAGCACACGGTTGATGCCGGATGCACCCGTAGCGTATTACACGCTGCTGCTGCGCCTATGCTAAGGAGCAGTCCGCAGTGGGAATCCCTTGATCGGCACTCGGCCTTTGAGCAGGGGCAAGTCCGACCGTAGTTCCGCGTTCTTGTTTCCGACCAGTTGACTCACTCCAACACCAGTCTGACCCTGTTCCGATGGAAGCAATTTTGCTACTGCGTCGTCATTCTCGGCAGCAAAAGAACCGTTCCGCTCTGTCCCCATCTCACCGAAATTACCTGACGAACTGAAGCTGCCTGTCGCCGCAAAACTGCCATCGTTGTATGCTGCTGAGAAAGTTCCTGTGTTCGTTGCCATCCACATTTTGCCCGCCCAAGTGAAAGGACTGAGCGGATCGCTGGATGTCGGGCGAACCCGGCGCGGCATGCCCGATTTCGTGTAGGTGATGTCGAACGAGACCGTCGCTGGCGCGTTGCCAGTTCCGCCCGGAAAGTGCAGTTGGTCAATAACGGCGATGTTTTGCAAGTGGATTGTCAGGGTGTCGCCCGTGATCTGCACAGCGTCGTCAGGGATTTGCACGATCCAGAAAACGCCGTTGGGCGTGATGCCCGGATTGAAGTCATGCACCTGTAACCCCGAACTGGGGTCGTTGAGGTCGATTCATATCTCGACGAATGTGCCATGCGCCTTGGCGGACGTTGTTCCTCCCGCGCCATAGGTTGGCACGGCTCCAATGTAATCACCCTGATAGACGCGGATGTCCGTGATGACGTTGTAGGTCTTGCCGTTGCTATCCGTCGCAGTGCCAGCGGTGTAGCCCATCGCGACAAATGTGCGGGAATTGTTGATCCCGTGCGGGTCGGCGTTCAACCCATCGAAGCCAGCCCCGACACCGGGAAAGAACTGATTGAAAAGCCCAAAAGGTTGGATAATGTCGCCTCCCGGGAGGGGTACAGGAAGAACCTGTCCCGTTAGGCGGAGGCTACACAGGAAGAGAATGCAAAGTGCGCCCGCGATCTTGATCCCTTTGGTCATAACGCCCCCTTTATCGACCAAGGATTTCCGCGCAGAGTTTTTGCGGTGCTTTAGTTGTTAGCCGAGATACCCCAAGGTTCGAAACGGGGGAGAATTTTACACCCGTTTTCTTCTCCAGATGTCAAGAAGGCTCGATTGGAAGGAAGTGAGAGAGAGTCTGAGTGCTTGGTCGATCGATGCCCTCCTGTTCGGAAGAAGACGCATGGTTCTCTAGTAGGGACTTCGTTCTCTGCCATCGACGAACTCACGGCCCGGCGCAAACTTTGATTCCACAACTTCCCGGCAGTGCTACTTTCTGAGCATTGGGTTCATTCAGATATCTTCCATAAGCGGAAGCGTTTGGTTCTGGCTGTAGCCAAAAACGGGTTAAGGACGATCGTAAGAGTGGCGGAGGCTAGAGGACGATCTTAGAACTCTGATCGCCTCCGGTTTCGATCTCGAACGCATATGAGTAAGGCTAGAGCGCCCTCGATCACCCCCATAGACGACCGACTTAGACTCAAAACGCTTCCACTAAAGTGGAAAGCGGTGATTGCTGCAATCACGCGAAGCAACAAAAGTCCCATCCCAGGCCATCCATGGGCGAAACTCGAATAGAGGCGCTGCATTGCACTCTCATCGAGCATAGGCGATCGAACGCGCGAAGAGGCAGGGCAAGAAGAAACCCGGCACCTTCGACTTTCTCGGTTTGACGCACATCTGCGCACGCAGCCGGAGAGGGAAGTTCACCGTGCATGTGCGAACGATGCGCAAGCACACGGCGGTCGCCGAATGGTGCCAGAAGCACCGGCATGCACCGGTGGATCAGCAGCAGAAGACGCTCAACGCCAAGCTCCGAGGCCACTACCAGTACTACGGCCGCCCGACAAACTCTCAGAGCCTTCTGAAGTTCTATCGGGGCGTCGTAAGGATCTGGCGGAGGTGGCTGAATCGTCGCACGCGCGGAAACCGGATGACGTGGGAGCGATACACCGAGCTTCTACGACGTCATCCGTTGCTGCCACCTCGGATTCGCCATGTCGGGACGTATCCGGACAGTCCTGCTTGAGGAACCCGCTGCGGGAAATCTGCACGGTGAGGTCTGTGAGGGAGGAGATCTCCCGGTGGTGCCATGGTCGACCTAAACGGGCACGAAGCTGGAAACGGCGGACACCCCAAGGAAAACCTGCAGCCTATCGGGACTCCTCTACTCGGAGAGACGCGATTTTTCACTAATTGATCTGCCATTCTTGAGGTTGCGGCAGTTATGAGGGACGGGTAACCGAGTCGGAGCCACGCTAAAGAAGAAAGGTCCAGGGCCCCTTGCCTTCCCTGGACCTATCATATCTTCACTTCACTGCCGAAAATAACTCATCTGATGGGTTCGCTAGTCATCAGGAGGTCTCGTCGCGCACGAATGCGACCCATTGCTGTACTCAGGTTGTACCGCAAATTTCTTTCCAGAGATCGAGAACACCGACGGGTTGTAGAACCCGCCTATGTTTAGGAGGATCTGATAGGAGCACTCATCCCCGATCTCGTCTCCAAAGGACCCAAGATTGAAAAAGTTCCACCATGCATCGCCCTCGGGGTCGGTAATGGTTTCGAAGGTCTCATGCGAAAGCACATTCGCGGTCGAGTCCGCCAGCATTCCATTCGGAGTTCCGGGCGGTACGCTGCATCCCGGGACATTCGTGTAAGGCTCGACCGAATAGAGCACATGGCCAAGTCCATTTATCGTCACGCTGCTGTGGTATCCGCAATAGGCAAAGGTATTCGGGTTATCCGGTGAGTAGCACGGAAACATGCCGGGGACGCTGAAGCACTCGTCGGTTCCCGGCGGCAGAAAGATGTGGTAGATGTCGTTTTCTCCCGTCGGCAAAGCGTAAGCCGAAATCGCAAGCACCAACACAAACTGCATTGTCAAATCAGTGAACGAGCTGGTACCAGTGTTGGAAAGGTTGGCACAACAGATGAATGCATTTGCGCCGTTGGTGTAGCGGTTGCCGTTATGGCGCCCAACGTACTGGTCAGTGATGTGAATGAACTCACTCGTGCCCAGGTGAGTCAAGAAATCTTCAGGATTGCCCCAGCAGGCTGCGTAGTTTGCCAGATTGCAGCCAGCTCCGCTGACTGAGTTCAGCACGTAGATGGCATGCGATTGACCGCGCTGCACCGTCACGCCACCCTGGTAGGAAAGATCATCGGGGAACCGGTTGTTGCCACCGGGGGGAAGAAGCACGGTCGGAGGGATTCCCGAAAACGCTATTGCTGGATCCTTATACGATGCTCCTGCGGCAGTTACCGCCCGCATAACGTGTTTGGAGTTTGTAGTCGTGACACCTGCTGCTGTGGCGAGATCGGCTGCGGACACGGTAATAACATTCTGCTGCGCTTCCGCGGATACGAACAGCAGCGCCAAAGTTGCAATTACCAACCCTCCCATCTTGCTCATGGACCTTTCGTCCTTTCTGCGCCAATTGCGCTTGTTTAAGCAACGGAAAGAAGCGGTCGCCGATCGCACCCGTGAACTTCGTCCGGTGCTTGATGCGGGGACAACACCTTGTTTTGGGGGAAGCTAAATCGCCTGCTACTCAACTTGTCTATTCTCGTGGGGGAGGAGAAAAGAGGGCCGGCTCAGTCGCGGACGTAAGCCCAGAGTTCGAACAACGCAACGGTGGTTTGACTAAGTGGCGTCGAACATAACATGGAATGCGGAATTGTCAAGCATTAGATATCCACAGCTGTACCGATTTTGCCGTGTCGGACCTTCGCTGGAGCCGCTGGCTCGCCCGAAAGGACTAAGACATCACACACCATCCCAACCCACCAATTGTCGTCACATTTTGTGCGACTCCATTCGATGTGCAGAGGTGGTTCCGGATTGCCGCTAGCCTTGTTGCCAACTACACACCCTGAACTGGGTTTTCGACATGCGAGTCAGCGGTTCTGAGCAAGACGCAGCCGGCCGTTTCGCAGGTTAATACTGAACGATTGTCCAGATAAATGTTGACTCATAGTACGATCGTTCTATATAGTACGTCCGTACTATGGCAACCAAGCCAACAGTCCTTTATCACACCGAGCAAGCCTCGAAGACTCGCCAAGAGATACTCCGGACCTCCATGAACATCGCCTCGGCCGAGGGCCTTGAAGGTCTCTCGATCGGACGGCTCGCGACCGAGTTGCGGATGAGCAAGACTGGCATCTTTGCTCACTTTGGATCCAAGGAAAAGCTTCAATTAGCCACTGTCGATGGTGCCAAGCAAGTCTTCCTGGAGCACGTCGTACAACCTGCACTCGAGCAGTCAAGGGGTACAGCCCGTTTGCGAGCAATGCTTGAGGCCTGGATTGGCTACGTCGAAAGGATCGTATTTCGTGGGGGATGTTTTTTCGCCGCAACATCTGCCGAGTTTGATAGCCGTCCTGGCCCGGTTCGAGATGAAATTGCCAGCGTCACGAAAGCTTGGCTGGTCGGCCTGCAGAACGAAATCGCCTTTGCCATACGGTCCAAAGAAATGCGAGCTTCGGTGGATCCGGTTCAGCTCGCATTTGAACTTCACGCATTCGTCCAAGAGGCGAATTGGGCGTTCAAGCTCTTCAATGACAAAGCTGCCTTCTCACACGCTCGCCGAGCAATAGCCACTCACATGGCCTTGGCTTCTCGACAGCCAACCTTACGAAAAACTCCTCGAAGGAGGAAGTAGAACCATGAATTCCGCTTGTGAAGAACCTACATGCCTGTTACGCAAGGCGCTCCTTGGCAATGCGCTATTTTCAGCCTTGTCCGGTTTGACGCTCTTATTCGCGCAGAAGTCAGTGTTGCGGATTTTGGGTCTTTTCAACCGTGTCAGCCTTGTTGTCCTCGGAGTTGGTCTGATCATTTTCGCCGCTACTCTAGTGGTCAACGCTCGCAGGCAGAGAGTAAAGACATCCGATGCCTGGGTCGCAGTTTTGATGGACGTAGCATGGGTGCTCACCAGTTATGTGCTGATATTCGTTTTGCCGTTCAGCATGGAAGGAAAGTGGGTGATAGGAGTGGTGGCAGAACTCGTGTTGCTGTTTGCGATTTTGCAGTTTATGGGTATACGGAGAATACGAGACAACGAACAATCTGGATAGTACGCAAGCGTATCAAAAGAGGTCACGATTGCTCGTGCGGCTGACGGTTTCCCCTATCGCAGATTTGCGCAGGGATGCTCGTCATAGATCCGTCAGGCGCTCTGCCAACGAAAGAGGGACACACCACCTCTTTCGCATAGCGGTTGCGGTTTCCAATAGGTAAGGGAACGCCACAGCGACTCGAGCGGACCCATGCGGAAGAATCGGAACCAAAGAGTCGATACCAGCAACTGCACCGCCCAAATCGCCAGCACAATGCCAAACTGTCCCACACGGGAGATGTGGCCATAGAGGCGAAAGCCATGGCCATAGAAGAGCGTAGTGCAGATCAAGGTCTGTAGTATGTAGTTGCTGAAAGCAGCTCGACCAACGGCTTTCAAAGGACCAATAAGCTTCGTTATAACAGGCGACTTGCATGCGAGCATAACCGCTCCTACCCAGCCGAAAGCCAGGAAAAGACTCGCCACGTAGTCCACGAATTCGCCACGAAAGTATATCGGCAGCGATTGCCAGGCGACCTTATAGTTGCCATACACGCCGTACAATGTAAGCGGAATCCCAACCAGAATGGCCGCGCCGATCATGCGAAGGTAGACGGCCTGGCGGAGCGTTGCATTGAAAACGCCCAGCTTGAATAGCGCCATCCCAATGAGCATCAGTCCCAGTTCACGCCAGAAATACTCCCAACCAAACACGGTGGTTTCAAATTCGAATGCCTCGTTTGCTCGCGTGGATAACTGCCCGAGCCAACCGCCACGAAACGTTGCAAGATCACTAGCAACCGCAGTGGGAGTGGGATGGAGATCTTTCTCGAATTCCCGGAAGTCGTTCGGGCCCATCGTGCTGATGTAAACCACGCCCGTGAGAATAGGGATGAGCAAGATGCCTGTACCGATCAGAATTAGACGCCTTGGCTGCAGTTTGCGGAACGGGTATAACAGCAATCCGCAGATGCCGTAGTGAACCAAGATGTCGCCGAACCAGAGAAAATAGGCGTGCAACAAGCCGAACATGATGAGCACCAGCATTCGGCGATAGTGCAACCACCCCGATCGCCTGCCCGTGTCTTCGATTCGACTGGTGAACAAATAGACGCCCGCACCAAATAGCATCGAGAAAATCGAAAGAAACTTTAGGTAGGCGAAGGTGTGGCTGAAGAGCCAAACCGCGAAGTTGGCTCCATGGAGGTCGCCATACGCATTTGGACTACTATAGTGGGGTTGGGCAATAGAAAAGATATTCACCAGCAAAATGCCCAAGAGCGCTACCCCGCGCAAAGCGTCGAGCGAGCCGATGCGGTCTGGCTTGCCGATAGGAGATGGTTGAGGATTCACAGCGACGGAATAAGAAGGCATGCTAGCACCCCCATTCGGAGCATCGCGGAGCGAAGTTTTGCAAGACCGGACGATACGGGCACAGCAATTACGATCGGGAATGGTACGTCGTTTGACGCCTCAAAGTTCCAGCAATCGCCCCAGGATGCGTTCTCCACAGGTCGTATTCGCCTCAGCCATTTGCGCTAGCTGTTGAAATCAGGCGTGTCTGTTGAAAAATCTCAGTTCACGACGCACTTGTTTGTCCCTGCCAGTCTCCTGGTTATTCACTTTCTTTGTTTCTCTAGGCCAGGCTCATGCAGTTGCAATCTGCGGGGTTGGCTTACAGCTGAGGAATCGC
>DATMQI010000055.1:0-4994 GCA_035567135.1 Terriglobales bacterium | reverse complement strand
GCAGAGACGCTGTGGCCGTTGCGGTTGAGGGTCGACGAGATGAGCTGCCACGAGAACGGATTGTAGGGGAGTTTTCCGGTCAATGCTGCGTCGTCGTTAAACCTGGCCTTCACCCGCGCGTTTGGCTGAGTGCAACCGAGGAGCGCGAGAATAAACGCAAGGGAAAGGAATCCAAGAAGTCTCAATCCACACCCACCTTGGAACTTGCAATCGGCATCGTAAAAACGTAGTCATTTCCGCGGACGGCGTGGTGGCAATCGAGGCACTGACGGGTAGCGAAGTCCGGCGTATGACCATCAGGTTTCAGATCAGTGCCGAGCCACCGTCCCCAGCCCCAGCCCGCAGTGGCGTGGTACTTCTCCCGATCTCGAATCATAAGCTCAACCTGCACAAACGTTCCGGGGACCACTCTTCCATCAGGTTGTGGCTCTTCGCGCCACGTGATCTTGGCGATCACGGTTCCGTTGGGCCAAGGATTGGTGTGCTTCTCCGCAATCGCTCTCACCGCTGTGTCATTTCCGAGAACAACACGAATGGTGTTGTTCTCGACCCTTTCCGTGCTACTGATCGGTTTCCAGAATTTGTATTCAGGGTGGAAAGGGACACCATTCACAGTGTCCTCTACGGTTCGCGCCGTTCCGTGGCTTTGGATCCAGTGAACATACTCCTGATTGGCTGCCTCGCTGTCGGCATTGGTGGCGGCCGGGATTTCACCTCCCGGCTCCAGATAGTTGCGCAAGACGCGAAGCTGCTCGGGAGTGATCGTGGAGTCGCGGTGCACCGCACGATAGGACGGCAGAGGCATAGCGCCGAGCTGAATCTGATTGACGGCGTCGAAGAGGACCGCCTTCTGGGTTTGAGGAGAGAGCACTCCGATCTCTGAGAAGTTAACGTGCTGCCTGGCGCGACGTACATCCTGAGTCACAAACCAATAGGCTGGCGAAATGCGGTCGAACCATGACAGCTTCGTCTCGTTTGAGTGACAGTTGTAGCAAGAATGCCTGAGAATTGTCCTCACCTCCTCCGGAGCCTGTATCTCGGCTTGCACCGGAGGGTCAGTCAATTCGGGACGGATAAACTGAATCCCGACAAGAATGACGAACGCTGTTGCCCCGAGCGACGCGAACAACGGAAAGTAACGAGTCTGCTTCATCGAATGCTCTTTTAAAAGGAAACTGGTCGCAAAGCTGTTTCATCAACCAATCCCGGGCCATCGTTCTTTGTTGTCCTATTGGGCAAATACGTCCTTTGCAGCCGCCACATCTTTAAAGAAAGTCTCCGCCGCCCGCACGACGCTGACGTTGAAGCCGTGCTTGACAAGGATGTCGTAAACAACCACCGGCGGGAATTGTCTGCCCAGCCTCCGTGTACCAGTAAAAATGTTCTTGATCGCCGTACCTGATGTTTGGGCGACAGAGTTGTTAGATATTCCAAGGGCGCACAGGCATATGAGCCCCCGCCTCTAAGTGGTTCGCGATCATCGGCCTGACTAACAGTCGTCTCCTGGTGGAGCAGTTCGCTTGCCAGTCAATTGGGCGATAGCCAACACCTGCGAAGCCTGATACAGAGAATTGAATACAAAGAGAATGAGGCTGGGCGTACTTAGGCCTTGCTTAGCGGCGACGGGTGAGCCGACCGTCGGCATGTCGACGGATCGTGCGGGATTTGGTCGTCTTAGTCGGCCGGGTCGGGAGGTTTGGAGCGTGATATTCCAAGTTTCCGCATGCGGGCATATAGGGTAGTGCGCTTAATTCCCAAGCGAGCTGCGGCGCCGTTCGGACCCATGATTACGCCGCGCGTCTGCTGCAGCGTCCTCAAAATGTGCTCTCGGTTCACATCGTCAAGAGTGCCCGACGGTTTCGACGAGTAAATCTGTGCCGCCGATCTTAATCTGGCCAGCGGGCAGCGAAGGGTACGGCCGGATGTTAAAATCACGCTGCATTCGATGAAGTTCTCCAGCTCTCGGATGTTTCCTGGCCAGGGATGAGAGGTGAGGCGATTCACTAGCCCGGGGGGAATCCTATCGATTATTTTCCCCATGCGCGCGGAATACTTGGCTACAAAATGTCCGAGCAGTAACGGTATGTCTTCTGTGCGATCACGTAGCGGCGGCACGTGTATCGGGAACACGTTGAGGCGATAGTATAGATCGCTGCGAAAACGCTTCTCTGATATCAGCTTCCACAGGTCCCCGTTGGTTGCCGCCACAAGCCGCACGTTCGAGTGCTGTGTCTGCGTGCTGCCTAACCTCTCGAAATATCCGTCTTGAAGCACTCGCAACAGTTTTGCCTGCATTTCCAAAGGAAGATCGCCGATCTCGTCGAGAAAGAGCGTGCCCTGGTGAGCAGCCTCGAAGCGACCGATCTTGCGTACAACCGCCCCGGTAAAAGCCCCCTTTTCGTGACCGAAGAGTTCACTCTCCAGGAGTCCCACCGGAATCGCGGCGCAGTTCAGCTTGATGAAAGGGAGAGTCGCGCGTCCGCTACGGGCGTGAATGGCCGCGGCGATCAGTTCTTTGCCAGTACCTGTCTCGCCTTCGACCAAGACTGTCGAATTCGTCGGAGCAACTGTCTGGATCAGTTCCAAGGCTTCCAGCAAGCCTGAGCTATTTCCTACGATTCCCTTAAAACCATCGATCTCACGGCCGGTGGTTTCGCGCTCGAATTGTTCGAACGTGCGATTATCCGGAATCGTTACTACATGACTAGCCATAAAACACTTGACCTTTGACGAGCCTTCTCCTTTCGTGATTCCAAGTCAGACCTATGCGCCACGGGGCTACATCGTCGAAATCGACATCAGAGTCGAGCATGTACTTCCGCCGAGCAGCCAAACCGATCAGCTTTCGTCTCGGGGGTGAACTGTCCGCGCTTCAAGGAAGGAATCGATTTCTGCAATTTCTGGGGAGCAGTTAGAGCTCCTTCAATTGTTCTCAACTGAGCCATAATAGGGCCCATCCATGGGCCGCGTCCAATACAATGAACTCATCAAACCGTTGCGTCACACGCAACGAATGTGAGATGCGGAGACTATTTATGGAACTGCAACAGCTGAGGTATTTTCGGGAAGTGGCCGAGCGGGAGCATGTAACACGCGCTGCCGAGAACCTATTTGTCTCCCAGTCCGCGATCAGTCGTGCCGTTACTCAATTGGAGGAAGAACTAGGAGTTCCTCTCTTCTATCGCCAAGGGCGCGCTGTGGTGCTGTCGCCCTATGGGCGCGAATTCTTGGAATATGTGGCTCGGGCACTTAGTATTCTTGAAAGCGGGAAGCGGGTGCTCAACGAACAGACCGGGGAAGAATCCGGAACCGTATCGCTCGGTTTTCTGCATTCACTCGGAATCGAAATGGTTCCGCGGCTGATCAAAGAGTTTCGTCGGAAACATCCAAGAATTCAATTCACGCTGCTCGTCCAGCGCTCAGGAGAGATGCTGATGGAAGAGCTTGTCGCAGGCAGTATCGATTTATGCTTGTCTGTTCCGGGAATGTTTGAGCAAAGCGATGTCCGCTGGAGCCATCTTCTGGACGAAGAATTGTTGATCGCTATGCCACAGACGCATCGATTGGCGGCGAAGCGTACCCTTAACATTAGGGAGTTGTCATCCGAGCCCTTCCTCGCTCTCAGCCCAGAACATACCCTGCGCATCATCTTCGACAGGATGTGTGCTGATGCATCTTTCTTGCCAAAGATCGCATTTGAGGGGATGGATATTGCAACGCTGCGTGGATTGATTGCTGCAGGACTCGGTATAGGGCTCCTCCCTTCCGCAGCCGTTCGATTTCGCGGAGTTGTAGAAATCAAACTGTCGCAGCATCCTATTCGACCACTAGGAATAGGATGGATCGACAATCGATATCTTTCGCCCTGTGCGGTCAAATTCCGCGATTTCGTTGCGTCTAACTTCCACGGGAATTAGAAGTTTCTCCGCGGCTGACGGATGATTGATCCCAATATATTTCCTCCAAAACACGATTCATCCCCGCGTTCGAGCAGGCAATGACTTCCGCTGGTTGGTGCTCCACATCTAACGACCACGTCAAGCGAGCGACAACTGGCCGTCGAAGCGTCCAAATAGCAACGTTAATTCTGTCTCTCCGGTCTACACGGGCAATTCCTATTCCGCAAAACCCTAACACTCTCTTCACCCCTGAGCAGTTCGCTCGAGTGGCACGACTCGTGCATCGTGGTTAAGCGGTCAAGATTGATTAGCGCGGAGGGATCGCAATGAAGCCTAAACTCCATACGTGGAAACGAAATGTACTCTTGTGCGCGGGCTCCGCACTTTTGCTTGTTGCACTAGGCTTCGCAGCAGCCCACGAAACACGTCAGCTCGGAGCAGGTGAGAAGGCGAGAGTCACGGGAGCGATTCTGTCTCGCGATGGAGACCTGATTTGGGTTCTGGATAAGAAGTCCAGCGAGATTGTTGTAGTCAACATCAACGACAATACCAAGGTTGAGCGCAAGCAACACCACGTTGTGTTTTTTCGCCATACCGACATGGACGTCACTGCCATGGTCCCAGGATTGACCATCCAAGCAGAAGGTCTGGGAAATTCGAAAGGACAGCTTGATGCGGCCAAGATCGTATTCACTCCCGACTCATTCGCCGTCGAAATAGCTCAAGAGCAACAAGTTGTCGCAAACAAGGAGGCTGCGCAAAAGGCACAGTCGACTGCGGACCTGGGTCTCTCAGCTGCCAGCCTGGCCCGAGCCTCGGCGGCACAAGCCGAGGACTCGGCGGATCAGGCCAGCCTGCACGCACGAGCCGCCGACGATCTGGCGACTGAAGATGCCGCGGCTGCGGCGATGCTGAACCGGCTTGTCTCGGACTTGGATGACTACAAGAACGAGTTTGAAATTGATGTCTTTTTTCCTAAAGGATCGGCTGATCTAGACGAAACCGCGATACGCGACCTTGCCAATCTTGCTGATATTGCGAAATCGCTTAACGGTTACATGATCGAGATCGCTGGCTACTCTTCCAACACCCTCA
>DATMQI010000054.1:0-11006 GCA_035567135.1 Terriglobales bacterium | reverse complement strand
TTATGCTTCACCAACTGGCCGACGCAAGCGACGGAAAGTGGAGGCTCTGTTCTCGGAACTAAAGAACCTGATTGGATTGCGGCGCTTGCGCCTACGCAGAATCAAGTTCGTGCGTGAGCAGTTCTACCTAGCTGCCGTGGCACAGAACCTGAAACGACTGGTGCGGTTCCTCAAGATGAGAGCGCAACCAGCGATGGCAATCGCGTAAGAAACAGACTACCGCAAGAAAAACACGAACCGGAAGAAACTCCCCTGAGGGAAAACGCGTCTTCGAGCCGAGTTTTTCAACACCAACGCGATTCCTCAACAGTAATCTTGGTTTACCTCCTGCTGGTACGACCCCGGGCACGATATTCATCTATTGTCGACCTCCAGATCGCAACCTGCACCCCCCAGGGATGTGCACTTTCTCTCGCTGGTTGAATCGATGCATAATTCCTTCACTTTCTGACAGTGATGCGTCTCACGCGGTTGGACTAGCCTTTTGCTGGAAGAGTGATACCTCCAGCAGGTTCGTTAAGGAGAACGGTACCAAGCCAAGCTGCTGGAAGCCTTCGGCCTCGCTGCCGACACCAAATTCCTCAAAGGTAAAGCAGTCGGCTCCGTCTAGCTCTCTCTTGCAGGAACGCTTCCCGTAAGAGCAAGAATGCGATTACTCGTGAGAATTTGCGCAGTGCAGAGCTATGTCGTTAAGAATTCCCCACTTGGCGAGTGACGGGCAAACCCGAAGAATCCCAAGGTAAGAGTAGCCGACCAACCGCTCGCAATCGATCTCCTAAGTGGTGAACGCATCTGGAACGCCGGAATGGGAACGGGCTTGCTGTTAGAGAGCACGGCCCCAAACTCGCAAGACCTGTCCTTAGTTGTAATTCTTGGCCCCCAGAGCAAAGTATTTTGGGGTTTCTTTCTTTGCAAGTTCCTTCTCCCAGTGACATTTAAGCAATTGACGTCCGGCGAATTGGGTCGGACTCCACAGTTCCGACAAAAAGCAACGCTGCTCGTAGCATTGGAAAACCGCTTGGCCAGTTTTGCTAATTGAGCGTCCGCTGACTGCGTTCGACAACACCACTGCGACCGTCTTGCCTTGTGCGTTCTGGACGAGCACTTCGTCCTGAAGCGATGAAATCAAGTACTCGCCCTCGGGGAGAGTCCTGTCGGCAACGACGAAGTCAAAGGGAACCCTGACCTTTACGCCGGTCTGAGCGTGGACTGGCACACCGAGTGCGATCAAGGCGACGAGGGTTGCGAGAAAAATCATCCGTCTTTTCATAGCTTTTCTCCTGGCACGATTTGCCGCGTTGTCCTGAAAGTCAGTCAGGCCGCACGAGCATGGGTGCCACTTTGGTCCCACGCAACAAGCTGAACAATGGTTGAAAAATGATTTCTGCGGGGGGCGATTGTGGCTAGCTATCCAATTGAAAACAGGAGCCGAGAGAGAAAGTGTGAACCGAATTCGCGACCGTTTCGCGCCGCTACCGATGGTAGACTCTCAGGCGACCATAGAAGCGACCTCGTATGTCGGGCTCCGCGCTGAATCCGAGAACCAACCAAAACGTGGTCCGGTTTGGGCTCTTTGAGCTCGATCTGCGGACGGGTGAACTGCGCAAGTCCGGAATCAGGATCAAGCTCCAGGAACAGCCCTTCCAAATTTTGGCCATGCTGCTGGAACGCCCGAGCGAAATCGTCACCCGGGAGGAATTACAGAAGCGCCTATGGCCGCAGGATACCTTCGTCGATTTCGATCTCAGCCTGAATAGCGCGGTCAAGAAGCTGCGGCAGGCGCTGGGAGACGATTCCGAACATCCTCGATTCATCGAGACCCTCTACCGCCGCGGCTACCGCTTCATCGGGCAGACAAACGGAGCCCCCGCAGTAGAAGAGCCAGCGACCGTATCAGCGGCCCCGCTACAAGTTCTACCGCCCTCGTCGCAAGGAAATGTCGTCGCTCACGAGCCCGCCGCAAAGACTCGGAAGATAAATCTTGTAGTGCTCGCATGGATAATTCCCGCGTTGCTCATTGTGATCGCTGCGCTAGTCTGGTTTACCCGGCCCACGCCCCCGCCTCGGATCCTTGGCTACACCCAAATCACCCACGATGGCCTGCGGAAGCTCTCGATGGTCACGGACAGTGACCGCCTTTACATCGAGGAATTGCAGGGAGATCATTTTGGTATTTCTCAGGTTTCAGTGAATGGTGGGGAAAGCTCAGCAGTAGCGATTCCTTTCGCGAACAGTTTCGCTGCCGATATCGCCTCCGATGGCTCTGCACTTCTGGTTACCAGTTTCAAAGGTACAGAAGGCCCTGCTGCCCTATGGTCTGTGCCCTTGCCCACTGGATCTCCTCAGCGTCTGAATGATTCGTCGGGAGAGGCGGCGGCGTGGTCCGGCGACCGCAGCAGAATTGTTTTTGCCCATGGCCCTGATATCTACGCTGCACATGGGAACGGGAGCCAGCCGCGGAAGTTGGCCACTGTAATTGGTAGCGTCAGCGGACTACGTTTTTCTCCTGATGGTCGAAGAATTCGCTTCGACGTCCTTGATCCCAAAACTGGTTTCACCGCCATTTGGGAAATCTATGCCGACGGCAGCCATCTGCGGCCATTGCTTCCCGGTTGGAACGAAACACCACGCGAGTGTTGCGGCAACTGGACTCCTGATGGTAAGTACTACATTTTCCAGAGCCTCCGCGACGGCAAAACCAATCTCTGGATTCTGCCCGAGCAAGCCCACTCGCTTACTGCCGCCAAGCCCGAGCAATTGACCAACGGCCCATTAGATTTCAGCTTTCCTGTTGCCAGCAAGGATGGCAAAAGGATCTTCGCAGTTGGATCGCAGCCTCGCACCGAACTGGTCCGCTACAATGGCCAATCCGTCTTCACGTCCTATCTGGGGGGAATTTCCGCCACCGATCTGGCATTTTCTTCCGATGGCCAGTTTGTGGCCTACATCTCTGTTCCCGAAGGAACTCTGTGGCGCAGCAAAGCGGATGGCAGTCAGCGCCTCCAGCTTACCGAGCCTGCGTTGCAGGCTGCGCTGCCGCGATGGTCGCCGGATGGGAAACAGATCGTATTTATGGGCCAAACCATGAATACGAATTGGCGAGCTTATCTGATTGCTAGCGATGGCGGCGCTACCCATGACTTGCTCCCCAGCGTGACGGTCGGCTTCGATCCCACCTGGTCTCCCGATGGCAGATCTGTGGTCCTTACCCTCAACGAGGCGGGCGAATCGCATGACATTGTCTCGGGCCCCGGAGTCGCCATCGTCGATGTGCAAACTAAGAAGATCTCGCCATTGCCGCACGCCGAGCGATTCTTTTCTCCTCGCTGCTCCCCCGACGGAAAATTTATTGCCGCCCTCAGTATCGATTCGCAGAAGCTGGTATTGTTCGATCGCGCCATCCAACAATGGACGGATCTGGTCACCATGCCCATCGGCTATCCCAGTTGGTCCCACGATGGCCGTTACCTGTACTTCGACACCACCCTGACCGATGATCCCGCCCTCTTCCGAGTGCGCATTTCCGATCGCAAGCTGGAACGGCTGGCCAGCCTCAAGGGCCTGCGTCGCTTCTGGGGCCAATTCGCATCGTGGACTGGTCTGGCCCCGGACGATTCGTTCCTGCTCGTACGCGATACCAGCAGCCAAGAGATCTATGCCCTGGATTGGCAGGTACCCTGAACTCCGACTCTGAAACTCCATTGGCCATCGCGCATCCTGGACCTGCACTCCAGGTCCGCAAAGCAGTTGGAACAAATTTGATAACTTCCTCAACTATTCGCAAAAGACCAGGTAGACCGTCGGGCTCAATCGCCTCAAGCACTTCGCACTCAAAAAGCATCGGCGAAAACTGATAAGCATTTGGTAAGTATTTGATAACTCCGCAGCTGTTCGACTGCCAAGAATGATAAGCCGATGCCACATCCAACATTGAGAACAAGCGATCTGCGCGGAATGAGAACTCTCCTCGATCTAATTGAGTGGAAGCTGAGCTGTCCGCCCGTTGCGACCAACCAGCTTCATTCCTCGCGATGGGTGATGTAAAATCCTGGCGCAATGGCCAATCTAAATTGGGTTCTGCGAAACCTTGAGCGAGAACGCGCCTTGCCTCACTGCTCAGCTGGCGCAAATTGAAAAACGCGCTATCGGCACTCAACGCTCGCAGCGTAACGAAACAACGCAGACTGTCAGCAACTGCAATCGCCCGCATCCGAGCGCGCAGAAAGCACGCTGGGCGAAATGGCGAAGGCAACAGAAGACAGCCTGATGCGCTGGCCTGACTGGATGCCCTTCAGAGGTCAGGGTGATGTCTGATTACTATCCGTCGGACGATTCCGGATCTTTTCTGTCGTTGATAGCGATGCCGTTCGTTTGGGGAAAGCAGAAGCTGCGGTCTCATCGATCGTCATCGTGGCCGGGAACGGACGGAGTTATCGAAACCGGAGAAGTCTTTTGGGGCGGACGTTCGCTCACAAGCACTAACTTCGAGTACGCAACGGCCAAACTCGGATACGCCTACTCTGTTGACGGGCAGTCTTACTCTGGGTATCACACCGAGTGGTTCGGAACTGCAGAAGAGGCTTGGGACTATGTGAACGCGTGGAAAGGCTGCACGATGCGAGTGCGCTATCTTCCGCGAAGGCCAGAAGTTTCGGTGTGGCGTGAACAAGAACAGGTCGAGAAATAATCATTCGATATCGATATCAATTGTTCGAGCAGAATATCGTCGGCACGGAGTCGTCCCACTAGCCTATGCAGATTTCTTTATCTGCACGCGAAACTCGATCACCTTCCCGCGCCTGCGCGAGGGAACCCACGCCACTTTTCTCCGAAAGCGGGTCGGTACGTAAAATTTGATTACCTTTGCCATAAGTCACTGTGCCGCCTTCGCTCTGAAATCTGCGCTAGTCGCCCGGGCTTGCAACCGGACTGCCGCATTACAAGGGAGCAGGTTCGCTCCCATGTGCTCTGCCTAACTCCTGTCACCGCTTGGCGAAGCCGGTTAGCCTCGGAAAGCTGCTTTCCAATCCATAGTGCGTTTGATTCCGGGAATCGTGACACGCTTCGATGTAGGTTGTAATTTAATTGTCACAGAGGCATCTGTGGCTCATTATCCATTGCACCCCGCACGATTTCGATGGTGATATAGTTCTTCCCTGTGATGAACTACCTGATCTGTGGCGTAGTCGAAATGCACGGCGTGCACGATCAGATGGGCATAGCCTGTGGCCGATCCGCAACGACCCTTTGCTCCGACTGCGGGACGTCGCTCTGCGCCGACCACGCTGAACGCTGCGAGCTGCTGGCTTGTTAGGCGCTCTTTCGCTTCTGCGGGCGCTACTCTCGCTCGGCTGGCTTTGCATGCTCACTCTGGTGGAAAGTCAGGCAAGTAGGACAGATCGTTTCCGCGTACATACAAGGCCGCTCAGATTGTCCGTTGTGCAAAGATGGGGGAACTCGCGCACATTATGGGTCATGGAGTCTTGCGCTGCGCGAGGGACAGAATTGACTTGATCCTTGCCCGCACGTAAGATTCGCGCCAATGATCGGCCAAACCATCTCGCACTACCGCATCGTGGAAAAACTCGGGGGCGGTGGCATGGGAGTGGTCTACAAGGCTGAAGACACCCGCCTGCACCGATTCGTTGCGCTCAAATTCCTACCGGAGGAAGTCGCTCGCGACCGCCAGGCATTGAGTCGCTTTCAGCGCGAGGCGCAGGCTGCATCTGCCCTGAACCATCCCAACATCTGCACGATCTACGACATTGGCGAGGAAAACGGCCGCGCCTTCATCGCCATGGAGTTTCTAGACGGGCGCACGCTAAAGCACATGATCGGCAGCCGTCCGATGCCATTGGAAGAGCTGCTGCCCCTTGCCATCGAGACCGCCGACGCTCTCGACGCGGCTCACAGCAAGGGCATCGTTCACCGCGACATGAAACCGGCCAATATATTCGTAACCGAACGAGGCCACGCCAAAATTCTGGATTTCGGATTGGCGAAGGTGACCTCTGTCTCCGGCACAGATGTGCAAATCGAGGCCCTTCCGGAACAAGCAACTGCGCTCAGCGATGAGCACCTGACCAGTCCCGGCTCTGCACTCGGAACCGTTGCTTACATGTCGCCCGAGCAGGCCAAAGGAAAAGATCTCGATGCACGGACCGACCTGTTTTCCTTCGGTGCAGTCCTTTACGAGATGGCCACAGGCAAGTTGCCCTTCCGCGGTGACACGTCCGCGTTGGTTTTTCAGGCTATTCTGGATCGTTCTCCGACTCCACCAGTTCGGCTCAATCCAGACTTGCCGCTCAAACTCGAGGACATCATCAACAAGGCTCTGGAAAAAGACAGAACCCTACGCTACCAGCACGCCTCGGACATGCGTGCGGACCTCCAGCGTTTGAAAAGGGACACCGATTCCAGTCGTAGTGCGATCGTCGCTGCGGAGCCAGCCGCCACAGAGATGTCATCGAGAGTGGTAAGTACGAAGACCTCGCAGCCTTACGCTTCGGGTACCACTCTCGAGCCTCCGCCTTCCAATCGAATCCGCCTCGTGTGGCTAGCGATCAGTGTCGCGATTTTGCTTGTGGGTGCTACGGCTTATCTGTTTCGCGGTCGAACGAGGGAGCCAAAAATTTCTTCAATTGCCGTGTTGCCCTTCGTCAACGCTAGTAACGATTCGAGCAGTGAGTACTTGAGTGACGGCATCACCGAAAGCCTGATCAATAATCTGTCACAACTCCCTAACCTGACCGTCATGTCGCGTGCTTCAGTCTTTCACTACAAGGGACGGGAGGTCGATCCTCAAGCTGTTGGTAAGGATTTGAGAGTGCAGGCGGTGGTCACAGGCCGCATCGTGCAGCGAAATGATCGGCTCATTATCAGTTCCGAACTGATTGATGCCCGGACCAATCGCAACCTGTGGGGGGACCAATATGACCGAAAGCTTTCAGATGTACTAGCAATGCAACAGGACATCACCAGCGCGATTTCCGCCCGGTTGCGGGAGAGATTGTCTGGTGAGAGCAAGAGACAGTTGGTATCGATGGGCGGCACAAATGATCCGGAAGCCTACCAGCTCTATCTAAAGGGTCGGTTTTATTGGGAGAAGCGCACCCAGGATTCTCTCGAAAAGTCCAAAGAGTTTTTCAATCAGGCCATCGAAAAAGATCCGAATTATGCTCTGGCTTATGTCGGACTGGCCGATTACTACTATGTGCTCTCCGATTATGCGCTAGTCCCTACCCCCGCTCAGTCGCCTAAAGTACGTGCGGCGGCACACAAGGCTCTGGCTATCGATGACAGTCTGGCCGAAGCACATGCTGTGCTGGCGGGTGCCAGTCAGGACTTGTGGGAGTGGGATGCTGCCGAACGCGAGTATCAGCGTGCCCTCGAACTCGATCCCAACAATACCAATGCTCGTCACTGGTATGCTCTGTTTTTGGACCGAATGGGACGGTTCGAGGACGCAATTGCGCAATACAAGCGCGCACTTGATCTCGACCCACTCAATTTGACCTTCAACACGAGCCTTGCAGGAGTCTACGCGGACGAGGGCCAGTACGATCGGGCGCTGGACCAATTCAAAAAGACTATCGAGATTGACCCAAATTACGCTTCGGCCCACGATAATCTCTCACGTCTATATCGTGAACAGAGCAAGTACGAGTTGTGGCTGGAAGAATGGAAAAAGGCGGCTACACTCGACCCGGATCCGGACGAGTTGTCGATCTACGAAGAAGTGGCGCTAGTGTATGCAAAAAGCGGCTTCCGCTCTGCGCAGAGTCGGCACGTTGAACTTCGCAAGCAGCTCGCTCAACGCCGCTACTTTGACCCCGCGATCATTGCTTACCAAAGTGCCATCCTCGGTGACAAAGAGCAGGTCTTTTTCTGGCTGCAGAAGGCGTATTCCGAGAAGTCTGGAGCGTTGCAGCTCATCAAAGTTGTCAAGCCGTTAGAGCCTTTCCGCTCCGATCCTCGCTATATCGACCTCGTGAAGCGGATGGGCCTTCCGCTGTGAGCGTGCGAGGGCGCTGACAAATCGTAACTGTTGTAAGGTTGCACAGAATGAAGGAAAGAGAAAACCATGTTTGGGGAGGGTGCCACTGAATCGCGAGCGAGGGAAGAGGTTTTAACAATCTTTTAATCGGACTGTAACACTCCTTTAACATTTCATTTTTGAGCTTCCCTCCATTTCGATCTAAAGTCAAAAGCTTTTGTGGAATTTTTGCGAGGTGCCCGGCGTTTCCAGAATTACGAGGCCTGAGCTCCAGAACGTCACACGTGTAGATCAGGAAGCCTGTCGGACCTGCCCTCCACGTGCCAACAAGGCGCTCGGCCCTTTAGCGCCATTGAATCTACGGAAGGCGCAAGTGCCAAACCGAACATCAAAATGACTGCTCTCATCGCGAACCCCGTGGGCGTCTGTCAGGCGGGCAGTATAAGACCAAATATCGCTTTTGGATCGGCCAACCGTTGTGTGATACAGCCCTGGCAGCCGTCAGTAGCATCTGAGGTCATCGATGAGCCTCCCATTGGAAAACCGTAAACGGATTTATTTGACGTGGTTCACGATCCTCATAGCTTTGGCTATCGTAAGTTGCAGCGGGCAAGATTTTGGTTTTTTGCAGCCCACGCCCAAAGACCTCTGCAAATGTCTACCCATTGAGCCGGACATCGCTGACTATCGGCATCTCGCCAAACATGTCCCAATCCCGAACATCGTTGCACAAGAAGTCTCAGTCGAGATCATTCTTACCTGGTCACAAGATCCGGTCATACCTCCCGACGCGCCACGAACTGGACGCGAGCAGGAGGTTTTTCATATTGCGAACGCATATCTGCAGAACGCGAGCGTGAACGCGCTAGACTGTGACGTTTCTATGGAGATTTCGCACACTGCGGACAAGACTGCCCCACGGATGATCGTAGAAACGCCGGTGGATAGCGAATATTGTTCTGCTCGGCAAAATCTGCAAGCGCAACTGAAGCAGCATGGATTTCTTCTCGACTCGCAACATGGAGGGGAACTTCCGCAGGCGTTGCCCGTCGACGTCTTGGGCATGGCTTTCGAAGATTTTGAGCACGATCGTGGGCATGTAGCGACCCTATGGGAGCTTCATCCTGCGATTGTCACTCTAAATTAAGTAGCAACTACTGCTATATGAAACGAACCTTTGCACTCATCGCATGTCTGGTTGGCCTAAGTCTCTCAGGTACGGCGGCCGAGCTGCAGCAGGAAACGACCACTGCCTTCGACAAATACGTCGCAGCCACGGAGGCCAGAATCAATAGTGAGCTGCGTCCCGGTGGAATATTCCTGTATGTGGACGCCCTGCAGTCGGACGCAATGAAAAGTTCGTACGACAAGCTCATGAATGGCGAAGTGTTGGTGGAAAAGCGGGAAACCGAAGCCCCGGGACTCAGCGCCGATGTACCTGGCGGAATGGTACATCATTGGATCGGGATCATTTTTATTCCCGGTGTGACGCTGGCGCAGCTCTTGCCAATCGTGCAGGACTACGATCGCCGCGCGGAACTTTACAAGCCGGAGGTCACTGCCTCCCATCTGATCTCCCATCAGGGAAATGATTATAGGTTTTTTCTGCGCCTGTATCAGAAGCGGTTTACAACAGCGATATTCAATACAGAATATGTAACCCACTGGGGCCAAGTAGAGCCCCGGAAAATGTATTCACATTCCATCAGCACTAAGATTGCTGAGGTAAAGGACTCCGGCCATCCAGATGGCGAAGAGTGGCCCGTCGGCCAGGGCCGAGGCTATCTCTGGCGGCTCAACACCTATTGGCGATTTGAGGAGAAAGACGGCGGCGTTTACATGCAATGTGAGGCTCTGTCGTTGACACGCGACATTCCGTTTGGACTGGGCTGGCTGCTGAAGCCGCTGGTCACCAAGATTCCCAGGGAATCCCTCAATCGCGCTCTGGGCCAGACCCGGACGGTAGTGCTGGAGAAAAAGAAAGCTGCTAGGCTCTAGCTCCTAGGGGCGAGTTAATCAACGTGGTTAAGTACAACTCCGTCATGTTCTCACCACTCAACGGAGTGCATTATTTTAACATCGACGCTCATCAGTGTACTTCCGAGCCCCGTGTTCGCAGCGCGGATGACAAGCATAGAGAATAATCGATCTAATCTTCCTTGCGGCTAACCATCCAGTAAACACAATTTATTGGGGGTTCATATTTGCTCCCGTCGTGTTCTAACCCCCTGAATGCGTTGACGGGGTTAGAACATGACGGGATGGAATATGCACCCCCGAGCTAGATTGATAAGCGTCGATGTCCGTTGCGGCACGCCGTTGATGACGGGATGGAGTTGCGCCCCCCCCGCCCCGTTTGGGGGGGAGTACTCTTCCGGAGAAATTCTGATATCCCACTATCGCAGGACCGTTGCACGGACGCGATCCATCCCGGAATACTCAGAAGTGCATCTGCCTTGTGCTTTTCAGTTTATTTTCCGCTGGACGTGGTAACGTGCCTCGCAGTATCTCGGGCCCCGACATAAATCCAAGAAAATTTCTTGCTCGGCGACACTCGGAGAGACTCCTGTGATCAGAATCGCTGCGGTCGTGCTGCTGCTGGTGTGGGTTCTAGGCTTGGCCACTGGGCGCACGATGGGTGGATTCGTTCACGTTCTTTTGGTGCTGGCGCTCATATTGGGGCTGATTAGCCTGGTTCGCGGCAACAACTAAGGGGAGTTCTTGTGCAGTTGCCCACCAGCCCGCGCAGGAGCTGACATCTCTCCTGGTTGCCCAAGGGGTGGAAATTGCCGGCTACGAAGCGACTGCTAGATCGCACCAGGAAGCTCAGCCGATGCCAACGACGAGTCGTCGCGCTGGTGGCCCGAGGTCTGAAAAATCGAGAAATCGCCACCAAGCTCGGGATCGGCGCACACGTCGCCAGGAACTACATAAGCGCCATCTACGACAAGATTGGCGTAAGCAACCGAGTCGAACTCGCTCTGTGGTACGAGGCCCGAATACACGAAGG
>DATMQI010000053.1:0-13301 GCA_035567135.1 Terriglobales bacterium | reverse complement strand
CGACCTCGGGAACCGAACCAGCCGAATAAGCGATAACGGGTGTTCCACAAGCCATCGCTTCGATCATCACGATGCCAAATGGCTCTGGCCATGTGATGGGAAACAGTAAAGCCGCCGCGCCGCCGAGCAATTCATTCTTTTTAGGAAAACCGACCTCACCCAAAAATTCTACTCCCGGTTCCTTCATCAGAGGCTTAAGACAGGTCTCGAAGTACTTCCGATCAGCCGCGTCGACCTTGGCTCCTACCTTCAAAGGCATTCCCGCCCGACCAGCAATCGCGACCGCCTGATCGAGCCCTTTTTCCGGAGATGTGCGTCCTAGGAAAACCAGATAGCCGCTCGGCTTCGGACTGAACTCATATTGGTTTTCCGGCAGACCGTGATAGATGGTGCCCTGCCAATTCAACCAGGGCAAAGGCGCACGCTGTGCATTTGAGATCGACGACACAGGCATGTGGCCAAAAGCGCGGTAGAGTGGGAGCAGATCCGGAATGTCCAAGCGGCCGTGAAGCGTTGTCAGCGTCGTCCACTCCAGTGCTCGGCTACTAGGAAAATGCAGATAATCGATGTGGAAGTGGATCATGTCAAACTGATGCCGCTGCGCGACCACCTTGTCCAGCATCAATACGTGGTGCGCAAGCTGGTCGACGCACTTAGGATCGAGTCGGAGCGCGCGCGGGCAGACGGGAACAAGCTTTGCCTGGGTGAGTGAGTCACCACTTGCAAAAAGAGTGACATCATGTCCTCGCTTCACCAGTTCTTCGGTTAAATAGGAAACAATACGTTCGGTACCACCATAAAGTTTAGGGGGGACACTTTCGTATAAAGGCGCAACCTGCGCGATTCGCATAAATATTTTTTCCCTGCTTTTCCGGATGGCCCTGAGAAGGTAACAACCTCGCTCGGCGAACCCGCTTTCCTAAAAATAGCCTGTCAGCTCCGAGAATTCGCATCCGGTGCATGCTGTAAGCAAAGGAAGTCATGTCCCGATTTCTTGAGGTCGAGATACATTCAGACAGACGAACTATGTCGTCCATCAAACGAACTGGCAGGTACGGGAGGCTGTGACCCTGATCGTATTTTCTCAGGCAGCAAGATTTCGGTTGCCACGTCGGTTAGAACGAACGCGAGAATCCAACTCGGTCGTGTGTGACGAGCGAGCCCTGGCGAACCCGATTGCCTTTTCCATCGGCACGTCTAATCCTGAAAGTCGCCCCAGTTCCCTCAAAACACTCAGGGCTTTCTTCAGGGCGAGAGTTTCTTTCTCCTGGGCCGGCGACAGGTGCTGAATTTCTTGCTCTCTTCGAAGAATAGCAAGCTGCGCGTTCCAGATGAGTGCGCACAACTTCACCGGATCCCGCTCGAATAATGCGGCTTCGTACAGCTGCGTCCACGCGCAGTGGTTCCACTTTCTCACATCCGTCAGTCGCATCGGGCTCTCCCCCTCCTCAGAGACTGCAAATCGCAACGATCGATCATGCCGCTTCGATTCCCAGGTTTTCGGCATGGGGACAAACATGATCGCAGTTCAGGCAGGTTACACCCAGACAATTGCTGCAGAGGATTTCATGGGACTCGCACAATGCCGTACCGCACCCGTCGCATAGCGAAATTGCCACCTCTCCACAGCGGAGAGCTTGATCGCGAACAGGACCGGGGGCAATTACACAGTCGCACCAGCGTTCAGCTTCAATCTTGAGAGTCATAGAGCCTTCCGCTACAAGGGCTTTAACATTCGCGATTGTCGGCTCCGACTGCCGGACTCTTGTATCGGGTAACTCCTGTATAAGGCGATGTGGAAATCGTTCTCGACCGCCTTTGACCGCGCTGCTCAAGGTTTGGCGGCATCAATTGTCAAGCCGAATACGAGATCTAATACCCGATGCTCGGTATAGGGCACGCCAAGTACGTCCGTTATAAGACTGTCAGGCTGTGATCAGCCGTCCGGAGGGACAAATGACGATTTGGACGATTTTGTTCGTTGTGCTTCTGCTCGCATGGATTTCGGGTTTTACGGTCTTTCATGTCGCAGGCGGGCTTATTCATCTCTTGCTTGTGCTCGCCGTGATCTCCCTGATCATTCACTTTGTAACCGGCGCACGCACGGCCTGAGGCTGGCCGTTTCTTTAATATCAGACCCGGCTTGGGACTTCACTGCTCTTCGTTGTTCTGCATCGGATTCGCGAAGATATTTTGGGAAAATCATGAAAGCAGATCGGGCGAAGGGCAGTGTGGGTTCGAACGAAGAAACGAATCCCTCTGCACAAACCGTCATTTCCACCGAACGAGAAGAAAGGCGGGTAGAGGATCGAGTCGCGATTAATGCGCAGGTCGTTTACGAGACCATCCGTCGGGAGGGAGAAGAAGAACTAGCCAGACCAAATGCCGCCTTGGCTTGGTCGGCGCTCTCCGCCGGTCTTTCGATGGGCATCTCTTTTATCGCGGAAGCATTATTAAGGGCCCATCTGCCCAATCGACCTTGGGCGCCCCTCGTCTACTGCTTCGGGTACTCCGTAGGATTTCTGGTCATCGTCCTGGGCCGCCAGCAGCTTTTCACCGAGAATACGCTCACTGTCATCTTGCCGCTGATGCAACGCCGGAACAGCCAGACTCTCATGCGAGTGCTGCAGTTGTGGGCGGTCGTACTGGCAGCCAATCTTCTAGGCACCTGTTTGTTTGCCGCGTGCGTCGGGAAGATTGCTTTGTTTGATCCCGCAGTTGTGCGGGCTTTTGCTGAAATCGGGGCTGCTCACACCGGATTGCCCTTTGGTATTGCTTTCGTTCGCGCGATTTTTGCAGGTTGGCTGATCGCGCTGATGGTGTGGTTGCTTCCGGGAGCAGATTCCGCACGCGTCAGCATCATCATAATTCTCACTTACCTTATCGGACTTGGGGAATTCAATCACATCGTGGCAGGCTCGACCACTGTGTTCTTCATGGTCTGGACTCACTCTGCCAGTTGGGGAGAATACTTTTTGCGCTTTTTTGTTCCCACACTGCTGGGGAACATCGTAGGCGGTGTGACCCTGGTGTCCGCTCTTGGTCATGCGCAGGTTGTCGGAGGAAGAGAGATGCCTGGGAACGATTCCAAGCCGCAGAAGGAAAAAGCCCGTCTACACCTCTCCGGAAAATCGGGTAGCTCGAAGCACTGATTCAAGAAACTCAAACTAGCTTAATCGGAGATCAAGGTTCTCCGCCAAGGAACTCATGTGGCCTACCCACGATCTCGCTTCTTCATTCCCCTGCTCCGCTTGCGCACGCATGGCACTGAATGTCCCATTCAGTTTCTGCGCACACATATTTTGAACCTGCCACAGATTTACGTGGAAGGGCATACTGCGTGCCAGGATGACCGCAGCATCCAGGCGCGCCAAGCCCGTTAATTCTTTGGGATTTGTCCAAAACGCACGAGCCTGCAATTCCGTCTGGCGCCGAACCACAAATTCGAGTGTCGCGGTATCCAGGGTGACGTTCATGCTGGCTGCTTCGTCCAGCAGGCTCTGCACGCGCTCGGGAATGATGCTATCTTTTGCCAGCGCCTCCCGAAGTTGACTGTTCAATGCGAATTCCGCGAGCATTCGGAAGAGCTTCGGCTGTTCTACATGCAGATCCGCCAGGAACCGCATGAGCGGCGCCTCTTGCTCATACTGATGTAGTAGCGTTGCTTCTGCTTCCGACAGGTTCGATTTCAAAATGATGTCCAGAATGTTCCGCTGGTCGTCGCGGAACAGGGACTTCAAGGAATAGATATTGTTCCCGAAGCTCTGATTCAATAGTCCGATCACTTCCGGAGTGTCGGCGCGTCCGAACGCTGCATGCAAACTCTCCGTGATGGTGCCGAACTGTTCGGCATCATCATATTCGCGTACACCACCACTCACGTTGTGGTCGCCTAGATGAAGTACTCCGAATTGGAAGTCTGCCGACTCTTGCGTGATTCTGGAAGTAAATCTGGCTCGTCCGGTCACGAGCTTCATCTTTCCCGCATCCGCGCGTCGGTATTCTTGTCTTTCCGCAACATAACTATAGATGCTTGCGCGATCGCCATAATCCTCGAAGACAGATCGGATCGCGTAGTGGGCTGCCAGCCGCGGGATATCCACCATCGCCGGTTTTACGAATTTCTCGTAAATCCGGGCGCCATTATTGTGCTCGGTGATGTTGCTTTTCGCTTCCGCGAGCCTTGCCAGGAAAGACGGCTCAAGTTCCAAATCGCCGAATAGTTCCGTCGCCAGTTGCACCACGCGGCCTGCGTACTGGATGACTTGAACAGTTTCAATTCCCGACAATTCGTCAAAGAACCAACCACAACTCGTGTACATGAGCATGGCGTGGCGCTGCAATTCGAGAAGCTTCAGAACTGTAATTTTCTCTGAGATTTGTAATTGCCGCGTGGCATGTTCGGCGAGAAAGCTGTCCACGTTCCCTTCGGAGCGATCCAGAATCACACGGATGTAATTGTTGCGGGCAAGCCATGGATCCTTGAGGAGCGTCTTTGCTTTCTCCTCATAACGACTCGCAACCTGATCGCGAAGCCAATCCAGCGCTCTTCGCAGTGGAGCGCGCCATTCTTGATTCCAGCCAGAATGTCCGCCTGAATTGCACCCACAGTTGCTGCGCCAACGCTCAATACCGTGTACGCAACTCCAGGAGCTGTTCTCGAAGATTTCCACCTCGTGCGTAGGCGGATTTTGCTCGAGAAACTCTCCATAATTGGTAACTTTCGCGAGGCTGTTGGATTGGATATGGTCCAGCGCGTACGACAAAGCCATCTCGCCAAAATGATGATGATGTCCGTAACTTTCGCCATCCGTGGCGATGTGCACCAGTTCCGGCCAATCGCGTTCGTCCGAAAACCCGCTCATCATGCGCTCGGCGAATTGCTGGCCGTTGTCAAGCAGGCGTTCGAACGCTACCGCTTTCGAGATTGGTCCGTCGTAGAAGAACACGGCAATTTTTCGTTTGGACGGCAACCGCACGAGGTACGCGCGGGTGGGATCAATGCGTTCTCCGCTGACATCTTTCCACGAACGGCCCCCGATCCTCCGAACCCGGCTCGCCTGTCGCGGAGCCAGAATTGTGAACTTGACGCCGAGTTCCGCAAGCAGATCAAGTGTTTCAATATCCACTGCCGTCTCTGGCAGCCACATCCCCTCGGCCGTCCGTCGAAAGCGATGTTCGAAATCCCGTAATCCCCATATCACCTGGCTGCGCTTGTCACGACTGTTGGCCAGCGGCATGATCATGTGGTTGTACGCTTGCGCCATCGCCGATCCGTGACCGGAGAATGTCTTGCTGCTCTCGCGATCCGCCTCCAGGATCGATTGGTATACCTCGGCCGCATTCTCCTCAAGCCAGGATAGAAGTGTGGGTCCGAAATCGAAGCTGATTCTCGAGTAGTTGTTTGTGATGTTGGCGATGCGCCCGTCCTCATCCATCATGCGGGATGCCGCGTTAGGTGCATAACATTCGGCAGTAACGCGCTCGTTCCAGTCGTGGTAAGGATATGCGGACTCCTGCAATTCCACGTACTCGAGAGACGGATTCTCGCGTGGCGGCTGATAAAAATGGCCGTGAATGCAAACATTTTTCATGTTAGTAGCCCCTCTGCGAGGCCTTGCGTCAGAGCGATTCCTTTGGAGTGATCTTGAATTGCGCCAGCAGCCCACCCGTATAGAAAACGGAATTCGCCTTCCCCGACATCAGGTGATTCCTGCAGCCCGCTGCGATCTTATGTGTACACATACCGTTAGATGATCGCGCACTGCTAAGCGCTTCGCAAGCATGTACAGTGAAGTCTGTATTGCGATCCCAATCATGTCAGTGGAAGTATGCTCTTGCCTGCAACAGGATCGGATTGCAGTTCTCGAAAGTTGCTGTGGCACACTTTCTGGCGCTAGTATTTTGTGGGCGATTTCAAGGATTGAGAGAGCCGTTCTTGCCAAAACGGCGCAAATTCTGGGGATCTGTAAAAACTTAGCGTTGAAAAATAGCAAATCTCGCGTAAAGCGGGCGATTCCCCAGTGAGTTGACGTCTTGAGGATTTGGGTGCTGGCGAACCCATACTCAGGAATCTAAGTCCAAAGTGCTCTGTCTAGAGGAGAAAATCGATGAAACCGGCGAGAGTTTTGATTGCTGACGATCACGAAGTGGTGCGCCATGGTATCCGGGTGATGGTGCAGTCGTGCTCGAACCTGGAGATCTGTGGTGAGGCGTCGGACGGGCGGCAAGCCGTGCAAATGGCTGCCCAGTTGAGACCGGACATCGTCATCATCGATATCGGTATGCCCCAACTCAATGGTTTGGATGCCACGCGCCAAATTGTTCATGACAACTCCAATGTAAAAGTCCTCATTCTTACCATGCACGAATCCGAGCAGATCGTGCGCGAAGTGCTTGCTGCTGGTGCGCGTGGTTATCTGCTCAAATCGGATGCCGGTCGAGACTTGATCTCTGCGCTTGAGGCATTGGCCGGACGCAAGACATTCTTCACTTCCAAGGTTGCGGAAATTGTTTTAGAAACCTACCTCAAAGGCGGACCGGAGCAGCCAGCGCCAAAGGATGTCTTAACCTCTCGCGAACGAGAAGTGGTCCAGCTGCTCGCTGAAGGGAAGAGCACGAAGGAAGTAGCCGTCGCCCTCGGATTGAGCGTGAAAACAGCTGAAACCCACCGCTCCAACCTCATGCGCAAGTTGGACGTGCATTCTGTGAGCCAGCTTGTGCTCTACGCAGTCCGAAATAATATTGTGCAAGTCGTGTCACCCCCGGCAGAGACGATTTGAACACACCAGTTCTGGGTGTCAGGTTTCTCTGCTTTCATTGTAAGGTCAGGGAATTTAGTTTGCGTTCATAGTACAGAACGCCCCCGAAGCATATCCCTAATCAAACTAGCCGAGCTCACAAAAAAAGCCATCCACCCTTTCTGACCTTTACATGGTTTGTGGGAGACTGAAGTAACTTCTGTAGACGCGTGGTCTTGTCCGCCTTCGGCTCCATGAAAATCCCAGTTTTTGCGGGTGCAACCATCGCTCGCGTGCACGGAATCAGACCTCCGGGTGCGCACCCCCCAGAAAGGATGTGATCATGGACCAACCTACGGCAATTGTTTTTGTCGCAATCGCAGTCGCTTTGTTGGCCGGGATCTCGCTATGGCTCTATCTCCGTCATCGTAGAAGCCTGAGCTTGCGCGAGCGATTTGGGCCTGAATATGACCGTGTGGTCCGCCAGGAAGGCAACGTCCGGCGTGGTGAAGGTGTTTTGGAGTTCCGCGAAAAAAAACGCGAGAAGCTCCAGATTCGCCCGCTCTCCGCCTCCGCCCGAAACGACTATGCTAACCGCTGGAACAACGTACAAGCCCAGTTCGTCGACGATCCCGAGGGTTCTGTCGCTAAGGCCGACAGTCTCGTAAGCGAAGTGATGGAAGCTCGCGGCTATCCGGTCGCCGATTTCGACGAGCGAGTCGAAATCATTTCTGTCGACCATCCCGTCGTCGTTGAAAACTATCGTGCAGCTCACACCATTGTCACCAGCCGCGCGCGCGGTCAAGCCACCACTGAAAGTTTGCGCAAGGCTATGGTCCACTATCGCGCGCTGTTTGACGATCTTCTCCGAGACAATCTACCCGAAAGAAAGGAAATGCACGCATGACAATGCCATTGCGAAAAGATCAAGCCGAAGCTGAACAACTCACCACCGCCGATCTGGCCGGTACCAGGAACGCAAATGATGCTGCTCAAGCCGATGTCGAAGCCGGTCGCGCAAAGCCTGTGCGTTCCGAACGCAATGCCGACCTCCAGGCAGAGTCGAGGCCCGGTTCTGCCGCAGCCGACAGCACACCTCTATTCCCCGATGATCAACTGAAAGATCTGCAGGCACGTTGGGATGACATTCAAACCGGCTTTGTTGACGAACCACGTAGCGCCGTGGAGCACGCCGATAGCCTGGTCGCGTCTACTATGCAGCAGTTGGCGGAAGCATTTGCGAAGGAGCGTTCTAAACTCGAACAACAATGGGATCGCGGCGACAATATCTCAACCGAAGATTTGCGCATGGCCTTTCAGCGCTATCGCTCATTCTTTCGGCGCCTGTTATCGCTGTAGCGGGCTGTTCAAGGTGAAACTCTGTTCCAATAAATGACAAGGGCGACTGCGGTCGCCCTTTGTTGCATCAAACTCACGCCCAGAAGCTGGACAAATTACTGTGTTCCTGCCGTCGGCCGTTTGCTGCGCCATGAAGGCGACAGCTATGCGGGTTCAGCATGCCCCGTGTCTTCAACTCGCGCGTTGCATCTCCTCAGAAAAGCGGTCTCGCACTCTAGTCCCGACTTCTTGCACCTTTTCCGAAATTAATTCCCGAGTTTCCTGTCCACTCGCAGGAGCAAAGAGCATCCCTATGCCGACGCCAAGACCCACGCCCGCGATAAAACTCACTGCATCGCGCATTGTGTGGTCCGGTTCGATGCCGACCGCTTCTCGTGTCCGACTAGTTATGTTGCCGACCTTATCTCGCATCCGATCGCGTAAACCTGCAGTCGCTCGATCCGATTCCTCTAGAAAATACAGCCCCGCCCTCAGTAGTGTCCTCAGAACTTTATTCACAAAGCACCTCCAGCTTGAATCCGAATGTCGCCGGCGCCGCAACGGTGACTTGGCATTGTCGGCTCGCATTGACTCTAGGTGACTGGCGCCACCCCGCAAATCGGGCAATCCATGTACCTGCCCGAGTCGTCTTCACGGCTCAACTTTATTGAGCACAACTCGGTTACCTCACGCGGCGCGGCCCGGGCGCAGATTGTCAGATTTTGATTGCACGTCGAGATCTTTGGACTTGATTTCAAGTCGCTTTTCCGCAACCTGTGTACAGGTTTTGCGGTTTTGGAGGTTTTGCGCCAGATACGGGTCAGATCATTCATCACGTCTAACTTTTTGGGACTTGACAAGGAATTTTCAAAATGAGAGCGACTGAGTTTGGCTGTCGCTAGCGCGGGCTGATCAGCTCATTCAGATGCGTGGTATTCCTCACGACCTGGTCTTTGAGGATCGCAGCTTGCTGCTTTGCCGTATCCCAATCGGATTTTTCGACGGCTTCGGTTAGCCCAGGCAATTCGAGGTGAGCGTACGTGTAGCGTGCCGCGTAGAGAGAGTGCTTGAACCAGGGGCGCCCGGGGATGCCATCGGGAATGAGCCAGGTGCGCTCCACCTTGAGAATACCGCGGTTAAGGCGGTCGAGCGCGGCGGGATCGAGGGCGCTGCTCTTCAGTGTTGATGCCAGCGACTGGTTGAGCGCCTTTCCAGCTGCCTCAAATTCGGCGACGCTCGTCAGCAGGGGTTGCAGATCGAGATGGTCTTTCGCGCCCGGTTTCTTCTGGACCTCGATCACAAACTCACGCAGGCTGCGTGCATAGGCGGCGAAGTCAAAGGGCAGGACATCTGCGTCGGCAAGGCGCAACGCGATCGTTCCCCAGAGCTGCGACATCAGCGTGTGGTAGAGGTAGCAGGGATCGCCGAAACGGTTCATCCAGTAGAAATCGTCGTACATGGAGTGATAGACGCCGTAGGGCCCGTCAAACTGCAGCGCGATGACGGGAACGCCGTCATGGTTGAGGAAGACGGTATGGTCCGATCCGCTGCCGATGCGGACGTTGACCGGGCTGGCATCCGGAACCGGAGGTTTGCTCTTTTCTTGGTGCCGCTTGGTAGCGACCGACTTCGTCCACGCATCGCGCAGCGACAGCTTCGTCACTGGATCGATAAAAGAAGAAGAGGTTTCGATCAGGAATGGCGCCAGGGATGCAATGGCGTCGCCTTGTAAGTCGGCACCGGAGGTCGAGGAATCAACGTTCAGGTAGGCGACGGCATTCTTCTTGAGTTCGTCTTCGAACTGCTCGCCCCATTCGGTGGAACCGGTCAAGCCGACTTCCTCCCCGTCCCAGGAGCAGAAGATGAGCGTACGGTCGGGGCGAACGCCGTCACGGAGCATGGATCCTAACGAGCGCGTTAGTTCCAGCAGTGAGGCGGTGCCGCTGCTGGGGTCGACGCCGCCGAACTCCCAGGCATCGTGATGGTTGCCCAGGACAACGGTCTGTTCCGGGTGCTTCGCTCCGCGGATGCGCGCCTCGACGACGTAATAAGGCATGACACGCGTGTCCATATCGACTTTGACGTGGACGCGGCCTTCGCCCCCGAGCCGATAGGTGATGGGCAGCCCGCCGCCCCAGCTCTTCGGAGACTTGGGCCCACCCATGTGTGCGAGCAGCGGTTGGGCGTCGTGCCAGGACAGGGCCATGGCCGCTATGTGCGGAAGGGAGCGCGCTTCCGCCTGCGGAATCTGCTTCGCTCCGGGAACAGAGGCCCAGCCGGGAGTGAGCGGATCGCCGGGAACGATGAAATCGTAGGTAATGGCGCCGCGCTGGATGTGCGACTCCGGTCCCCAGGGCCCGTCCGGAAAGACCTTGCCCTTCTTGTATCCGTCTTCCGCGGGATCGGAATAAATAAGGATAGCGGCAGCGCCTTCGTTCTGCGCGGTGAGAGCTTTGAAGCCCCGGTAGCTATAGGGATTGGAATAGCGGACGAGAACGACCTTGCCCTTCACGTCGATGCCGTGCTTGCGCAGGATTTCGTAGTCCTCGGGATTACCACTGTGCGCATAGACGATGGGCGCAGTAACGTCGGCGTTAGCGGACATGCTCAACCAGCCGGATCGGACGTTAGGATTCTTGGTGTCGGGATCGACGTCGTAGGCGGCCTCGCGCATACCAGCTTTGTACGAGATAGGTGAAACCATCTCGAGGGAGACTTCTTTCGGCAGGGAACTGAGCACGTCGTACTGGCGGATGACGACGTCCTCCAGTCCCTGCTGCGTCCATTGCTCGGCGATGTATTCGGCAACCTTGTGGTTCTGCTCCGTCCCGGCTGGATGCGGCTCCGAGGTGAAGTAGCGGTGGAATTCGCGCTCGCGTTGGGGCGAGATCAGCGAGTTGAGCTTCTGCTCGATTTCGCGCTCGTGAGCGGAAGAAGGGGCAGTGAAGCCCATCAAGGACTTGTCGGACGGCGCTGGTGTCTGAGCAAGCAGGCAAACGGAGAGGAGAAAAGGAAGAATTGCGATCTTCACTGTTGCGGGACCTCGTAGTGGGTTTCGTCCGGGCTCACGAACTGGTAGAACGCCCGGTCCAACCGGGCGAGTTGTTGTGACGATCTCGTAAAAACGAAGTGGCGGAAGTCCTCATTCGAACAACTATAGGTCCTCGGTCGAGGTTTGAACGGAGATTTCGGGGTGACGAAATTGTGTCCGTTCCACTTGGAGCATTCGAGAGGAAAACGTCACGGCGATCAGCCGACGCCGAAAAAACTGTAGCGTTCGTGCGATCCTACGGAAAACTGAAAGCGATACTCTTCCCTGACCCGGCTGCACGATGTTTGCCTGCGTGAACTCTGAGGTATCACCCGCGAGAATTTCCAAAACCGTGCCTCTTGCGTTGAAGGCAACGCAATCGGTACCGGCTTCAGCCTCATCAGGAAGACGAGCCAGCATGCGACGAAAGGCGCGCTTCAGGTCGACGAGATTGACAGTGAATCGAACGATCTCTGACGGCGCCGTACACGACCGAGATTGTCCGGATGGAATCAACGGCCCCACTCTAACCCCGATCCCGGGTTTGGAAAACGAAGGCAATCAGCCAAATTACCCGAAAACGGCGTGAAGTCGCGGTAAATCCAATATTTGCATGAAGATATACAAACAATCGCGTTAAATCACGTATAAACGCGTCCAAAAGTAAACCCTACCAAACCCCTGTTCCACCCTCAAACGCGTGTCCTAGCCGGTTCTAGCGGCGTTTATAGCCGGATTATAGTGCCGTCAGACCCCGCGATTCCACCCCAAACCTCACAGAATCCATCCCAGAGCCGAAATCGCACCAAATGGAGGCGCCAGTTTTCGACTCAAATAACAGCTGTAAGCTAATACACTTTTCCGATGCGAACCGGAACGAATGGGGACAACGAGAACCGACCTCGACGGTGTTCGCTAAGACCTACCCCCATCAGGGGCCTGATCTGATATTACTTTCCAACGCCAACCAGGTGAATCAGTTGTGGACTCACGAACGCTTGATCCGTGATTGTTATCGTGCCAGTTCGTGTTCCCTACGTCGTGGGTTCGAGATCAACTGAGCGAAGCGTTCCTGGCACAACCATGATTACTTTGCCATTGCATACGCGCAGAGGTATCCTAGATCGCTCCTCTATCGTAAGTTGAACTGAACCTGCCCTTGCCCGAAAGGTTTTCACAATTAATGATCCGTCCTCAGGAATATTTCTGGAAGTTGTGAGTTGTAGGCGCGAGCGACCCTAGCGGGCCTGGAAGATGTGCCATGTGTCCGGTGTGATACCGATTTTGAAAAGGAGACAACCCGATGGGAAAACTGTTGGCCGCAGAAGAGGTGACCCACGGCCGCTCTGCTCCTTCGGCTCCAGAAGGTCCACAAATTTTGAAGTGAGGTTGACCGAATGACTCCCCTTGGAAAAATGAGACACGGCCTTGCATTTCTCCTAGTGATTTTGAGCACAACCATCCTCGCACAAGCACAGAGCGTCGATAACACAGAGCAAACTCCAACGAAAGCGCAGGCCGGGAACCCCTTGAAGGTGCCCATGCGCATTGTCGCGTATCGAGATCCGCACGCGAAAGCCGGAGCCGCAGTAGGGGTCGCCGCCGCTCCCGCTGGCGCACACCTCAGCTACTTCGGCGGGCCGGTGATTTCGAACGTTCACGTGGTCGAGGTACTGTACGGGTCGGGTTCCTATCTCCCCCAGGTGGCGGGCACCACCACGCCCGACATGGGGACATTCTTCAGTGATCTCGCTGGCACCAACAGCGGGTACATCAGTTTACTGACGCAGTACGACACACCGGCTTCGGGAGGCACTGGTCAAACGATTGGAAATGGCACGTTCGACGGATTGTTTCAGATTGTTCCGTCGGCCGGCAACGACGGTGTCACCATCGACGATACGCAAATCCAGGCGGAACTTCTGGCCCAGATCAGCGCGGGACACCTTCCCGGGCCGATTCTCGATGCTGCAGGCAACGTGAACACCCTCTACATGATCTATTTCCCTCCGGGAAAAGTCATCACCCTAATTGGCTCTTCAAGCTGTGTGGCGGGCGGCTTCTGCGCCTATCACGGCACCACATCCAACACTTTTCAGTCGAAGAATCTTCTTTACGGGGTACAACCCGACATGCAGTCAGGCGGTTGCTCTGTAGGATGCGGCACCTCATCGGTCTTCGGCAATTACACA
>DATMQI010000052.1:0-4760 GCA_035567135.1 Terriglobales bacterium | reverse complement strand
TAACGGTCGTGGATGTGGAGGTAGTTCGTTTCTTGGGAGAGTGTAAGGCCGAGGGAGTGAAGATCATGCACTGCTCGCAATACATCAAGGAGTGGATGGCTCGGGAACGACGACCCTAAGAGCGGCTTGCAAAGGAGAGCTAATCGATCAGATTCCTCCTGGCAAAGAAATCGTCCTCTGACGTCGAGAAAGGATCTTTAGACGTGAGTAGAAATCGTGTGTGTGGAACCCGATTTGCTTATTTGATTGCTGCGCGCTTTCGCAGTCGTGACGAAGTTTCATCTGTCGGACGCCTTAGTCGACACATGCTTACCCACAACTTTGGGACCGGGCGTGACTTCCTGCGCGTCTGATACCCACTAATCCGCCTGTTTGCCAATGCGCGTATGGAACTGAAGCTGCACTACGGATGACGGCGCCCCAAGCCCACTATGTGACGAGAGGTTGCAATGCGCAGATGTATCGTCTTAGTCCTCTTGTTTAGTTCGTGCATGGCCCAACAGCGGATCAATGCTCAAACGGTTCCTAACTTGAACGTGGATTCTGGATCGAGTAGTAATTCGAGCTCCGCGGGCGCGGCTGGAGCCGATGATTTCCCAGATTGGCTGTTTCCCGTCGACTATCTGAACCGATCTTTGCCTAGCTGGTTCCGCATAGGTGGGCAGTATCGTGGCCGTCTCGAGGGTCCGACAGGAATCGGGTTCACCAGCACAAACGATTTCTATTTATTGGACCGCTTGCGCGTGAATCTTGCCATTCAGCCCAAGGACTGGCTGCTCTTCTATGGCGAAGTGCAGGATGCTCGCATTTTCTTCAATCACCACATCGGCAATGCCAATCCATACGAGGATGAGTGGACGCTTTGGCAGGACTATTCTCAGGTAGGCATTTCCGAGAGAGGTTGGGTAGATGCTCTGGCGGGCCGCGAAGTTCTCAGTTTCGGCGATGAACGCGTAATCGGCCCATCCAATTGGAGTAACGTCGGTCGCACTTTCAACGTCGCGCGGATTGACCTTCACCATCCAGGCTACAAAGTCAGCGTGTTCACCGCGTCAGTAGTGCCCGGCGGGGGCTCCACCGATGGGGCGTGTCCTTGCTGTGCAAGTTACCGCTGGCTCATCAGCGTCTGAGCGATAACCAATGGTGAAGGAGCAATTCAAATGAGGCAACCCGAACTTGAGACAAATATCAACAATAATGCAGTTACGCTCAGGCTTCGCAACAGGCTGCTCTACGCTTTGGCGGTTTCTTCTGGAGCCATCGACGCGGTCAGCTTCCTCGATCTGGGCAAGGTCTTCTCGGCCTTCATGACCGGGAACATCGCGTTTCTCGGGTTGACGGCCGCACGTGCCAATGGGCCCAACTGGACTAACATCTTCGCCGCGATAGCTTGCTTCATGGTGGGGGTTTACGTCGGGACGCGAATCGTTAGCCCTGAAGGTTCTGGAATTTGGCCTGAACGGGTGACGGTCGCGCTCAGTCTGTCGCTGATAGCGCATGCAGCCTTCCTCGTCGTGTGGTTCGCAATTAACGGCCAGCCTTCGATCCACGTCGTCCCCCTTCTCCTCGGCTTCTGGGGTGTCGCGATGGGCATGCAGAGCGCTGCGGTTCGAAGGCTGCATGTAGAAGCTGTGTATACAACTGCTGCGACCGCAACCGTCATATTCCTTGCGGGCGACGTCGCCACTTGGTCTGCGACGGTAAAAGAGAGGCGGCGGCTTGCAAGCGTGTTTGTCTCTTTAGTCGTCGGCGCCACCGCTGGAGGCCTGCTCTCGGTTCATGCGCACATCTATGCTCCGGTCCTACCATTCGTGATTACCGTCCTGGCGGTCACAACTGCACGGTTCAGGTTGCGAGGGCTTGACGGTATAAACTCGTGAATGAACGAGAAATGAAATGGGCTTCTCGCAATTCCGCACGTCCGTCTTGATATCGGGCATCGTCAGGATTGAGAATGCCTTTGCGACGGGAGCCGAGGCGATTCAACCAACGTGACCTGGTCGGCTCATCGACATTCGCGATCCAAGGCAACGATCGCAGGTAGAAGGGGAGGAGACCATCAAAACGTCAGACAAAGGGGACGTGATCCAAGGGGACGAACAGTCCCGAGACGGACACTATCGCGCCAAGCAGGACCTGCGAACGAAAACTGTGACTAGCACAGGGGCAGATCCCGCGGTGCATCTGGATCCAAACGACTCGACTTCTCTGCAGGCGCAAAACCCCACTGATTTGGGCAAGCTCAGGATCGGGCATGCCTCTGAAGAGGCTGCCGGCATTCCCGCCATCTGGAATACGATGCTCTACGGCATTGGTGAAATGGGTCCGCTTCGATCGCCCGAAGCTTTTTTGAAAATCAATCAGGTCACCGGTTTCGATTGCCAGAGCTGCGCCTGGCCGAGTCCTGACAAGAACCGGAAGATTTTTGAATTCTGCGAGAACGGCGCCAAGGCTGCCTCTGACGAGTCCACAAAGAAGCGCATTGAACCGGAGTTCTTCGCCCAGTATTCAATCGCGGATCTGGCGGCGAAATCCGATTACTGGCTCAATCAGCAAGGGCGTCTGACTTCGCCGATGGTACGGAACGCTGGCGCGACGCACTATCAGCCAATCAGCTGGCCCGAGGCCTTTGCGATGATCGCGGACGAGCTGAATGGCCTGGATTCGCCCGACCAAGCCTGCTTCTACACCTCAGGCAAGACAACCAACGAGCCTGCCTTTCTTCTGCAGTTGTTTGCGCGGCAGTTCGGAACCAACAATCTTCCGGATTGCTCGAACATGTGCCACGAGTCGTCGGGAGTTGCGATGGTAGAGACGCTTGGCATCGGCAAGGGTGCGGCAACGCTGGAAGATATGGAGAGCAGCGAGTTGATCTTCATCTTTGGAAATAACCCTGGAACCAACCATCCGCGGATGTTGACCTCGTTGCAGAAGGCCAAGGACCAGGGTGCCAAGATCATCGTGGTCAACCCTCTGCCTGAAGTCAGCCTGATGAAGGTAATCAATCCTAATCCTCAGGATTATTCAAATCCTTTGCGGCTGCCGTTTGCGCTGCTTGGTAAAGGCCAGGCCCTTGCCGACCTGTATCTCCCAGTGCGCGTGAATGGAGATGTAGCGGCAATCAAGGGCATTCTGAAGGATCTGTTCGAGCGCGAGCGCGCCGGGCAAACCTCTGCGGTTGACCACGAGTTTATCCGAACCTACACCGAAGGTTTCGAAGCGCTGCTGGCCGACGTGGAAGCTACGAGCTGGCAAGAAATTGAAGAAAACAGCGGGCTGACCCGAAATCAATTGCACGTTGCCGCCGATATGTATGCGGCCTCAAAGAAGACGATAATCGCCTGGTGTTTAGGCGTTACACAGCACCGCAACGGAGTCGACAATGTTTCGATGATCGTGAATCTCCTGCTCGTTGGCGGGAATATCGGGCGTCCCGGGGCAGGTACAGTCTGCGTGCGTGGACACTCGAATGTGCAGGGTGACCGCACCATGGGTGTGTGGGAACGGCCGCCAAAGCCTTTTCTGGAGGTCCTTGGGAAAGAGTTCAACTTTGCCCCGCCCCAAAAATGGGGGTATGACACGGTCGAAACTCTGCACGCGATGTTTGATGGGGACGTCAAGGTATTTCTTGCGATCAGCGGCAATTTCCTTTCGAACGTGCCTGACACGGTCTACAGCGCGCATGCGATGCAGCGCTGCAAGCTTACCGCTCATGTTTCGACGAAACTGAATCGCTCCCACCTGATCACAGGAGAGCGGGCCTTAATCCTGCCTTGTCTGGGGCGGAGCGAGGAAGATATACAGGCGACCGGCAAGCAGTTCCTCACGGTCGAAGATTCAATGGGAATTATCAATCCTTCTGAAGGCTTCTTTCGACCTGCTTCACCGGACCTGGTGAGCGATGTAGCGATCATCGCGAATTTGGCGCATGTCACTTTAGGGACTCGAACTACTACAAATTGGCTCGGCTTCGCGGCGGATTACAACTTAATCCGCGATGCGATTTCGAGGGTGATTCCTGGATTCGAGAACTTCAACGCACGGCTCGCCAAGGAGAAATTCTTCTATCTGCCGAATGGAGTCAAACATCGCGTCTTCAAAACGAGTTCCGGAAAGGCGAAGCTAAGCGTTTGCCTAATCCCGAAGCATGATCTCAAGCCTGACGAGTTTCTGTTGACCACAATTCGCAGCCACGATCAGTTCAATTCCACAATCTACGGATTGAACGACCGCTATCGCGGTGTCTTTGGTGGTCGCCGGGTGCTCTTCCTGAACCCGCTTGATATGGAGGCAAGAAATCTCCAAGCTGGTCAGATCGTGGATATATACAGTCACTTCGAAGGAGAAGTGCGCAAGGCGTCTCGGTTCGCCATGGTCCCATATGCGATCGCCCGTCGAAGCGCGGCCGCGTACTATCCGGAGACGAATGTTTTGATTCCGGTCCGTAGTGTTGCCGCCAAGAGCAATACGCCCGCATTTAAATCCATTCGCATTACTCTGACTCCGGCTGATTCCCACGAGGCCCTGCACTTTTCCAAGGCAGAGCTTGATCACAACCTGGATCGTGCCGTCCCGCGTGTTCCCTGACGTTATTGTTTCACGGCGCAATTTGCGTAGGGTGGCCAGGGAACATCCGCGAACTGCAAAACGTAGTTGAGCGTGCCGTGATCCTGTGCGATGGGAACACTTTTTCAGTCGACGAGAGATGGCGGCAGCGAAAGTCGAGCCATCTCTCTGGGCTACAGGTTGTTCGCGCCGGT
>DATMQI010000051.1:0-2499 GCA_035567135.1 Terriglobales bacterium | reverse complement strand
AATCTTCTGGTTAATGTCTCCCCACTGATCGACAACTTCACCGCCCTGGACGACCATCACCGCGGAAGTGTGAATCGAGTCCGCATTGGCATAGGCTTGCGCCGCGGCAAGTTTCTCCTTGGACCAGCCGGCCTCCTTATGGGACGCAATTTGCGTCCACGATGTCCCGGGAAAAGTCGCAGGTGACACCACATGCGTCGGGTCTGCTTGCGCGATGGCACTTGAACTGAGGGCGCTCGCGAAGCAGGTGTAAAGCAGGACAGAGGCGAGAAATGGAGAGCGGGTTAGACGCTCAGTTGTACCGGGTGTCATGAAATCCTCCAACGAAACATCACGAATCACGATCGGCTATTCAGTCACATTGTCTCCAAGAGCGGGTGAAGACGTTGGCACTCAGCGTATACCAACAAAGTGTCAAGCAACATCTATTCATCGGGGGGAAACCAACATGAACAGTCTTGACCTTATGTTACAACGTAACAAAGACTTTGCAGCTCAGCAGTCTGCTGCGGGGACACTTATGCCCTCGCTCCCGCAGGCGCTGCCAAGCGTGAAGGCGATCATCATTGGTTGCGCTGATATGCGTGTGGATCCTGCTGACGTACTCGGAATTAAACCGGGCGAGGCCGTCGTGATGCGTAACATCGGCGGTCGAATCACGCCGGGGTTGTTGGAGCAGTTGGGACTACTCGGGCGAATCGGTGAAGTTGCCGGGCAGATTCCCGGAGGGGGCGGTGAATTTCACATCATCGTGCTTCAGCACACCGATTGCGGCATCACTCGCCTTGTGGGCAACCCCGCCATGCTGGCACACTATTTTCAGATACAGGAAGAGGGACTCGAGACAAAAGCGGTTACCGATCCCCGCGCTGCGGTTGCCGCCGACGTTGCCGCGCTCCGGGCGATTCCGGCGTTGCCGAGCCAGTGGCTTATATCAGGCCTCGTCTATGACGTAGCGACTGGACTTGCTGAGGTCGTCGTGCCGGCAGCGCGAATCCACGCCGCTGCCGCATAATCATTTAAGCTGCAGCGCCGAGGTGCTTCGTCGTGTTTTCGCTCGACAGCCGGGCACCACTCTGGGCCAATATCGCAAATCATCCTTGTTAGATCTGGGGCGAATGTCCTTGCAACGGTCAGGTGAACCGTCGTCCCCTTCTATCGCGTGACAGTAAAGCATTTGAGCACTTCACTGTGGAATGCTGAGCAACTGTTCTGACTTCTCACAACTAGAGTTCTGGCCTGGAATATTTGCTGGTCAACTCTTCTACTGGAAGCAATCGGGATTACTTCCCACAAGCCGACTCGTTACTTATCTTGATCGCGACATGGAGTTCGTCTGGACTCCAGGCATTTGGACAAAATGAGCTGGCACCGGAGTTCGTCGGTTCAAATTAAGCCTCTGCAACCAACAAATTCTTTCTTTTCAGCGAACCCCGCAACCATCCGGATTGACAGTTTAGATTTCCAATCCGGCAGACGATCAAAAAAAGGGAGATAGTTTCCGAATCGCCGTCATCCGAGAGGCGTCTGTTATAGGCGACTTCATGAGCCCAGAACGCTTCCCAAATATAGGGTGAGCACCTTCTTGAATTCTTCCACAATTAGGTCTTTCGCTTTATCACCCGCTTCTCCATAGAGCTTCTTCAAGCCTCTAACCATCTCGAGAGTCACGTTCGCAGCCAGCACTGCTCGTTCGTCTGAAAGGGATGGGTTCTTTGCTCGGAAGGCATTCGCGATGTTGGCTCGCAAGACTCTCTTCGCAGCGGGGTCGCGGCGTAGCCGAATCGGCGCCGCGAGCAGTCTGAGATAAGCCGGACGTACCTGAAAAATTTCAGTGATCCGTTCGATAAAGAGACTTGCGAACTCTCGATGACTGAGGTTCTTCGCCTGCTCTATCAATGGCCTCCATTGCTCTTCCATCTCCTGGGCGTACTGGCCCAACAAGGTGAGGGCGACGGCTTGTTTGTCCGGGAAGTAGTTGTAAAGCGCCCCGATCGAAGAGCCGCTGCGATCCGCGATTGCGGTCATCGTGGTTGCTTCATAGCCAACCTCGACAATCAGTTCCGCCGCCGCATCCAGGAAACTGGCGAGCCTGCGTGAAGAGCGCTCCTGTTGCGGTGCGACCCTTATCGAATTTGACAAATTCGAGGACATCCTCATATTATATACCATAGAAATCGAGGGTATCCTCGATTTCGAAAAGAAATCTTTTCCTAAGGAGTCCCATGGCGGAACTTCAGCTTGATTCCAACAAAACAGCACTTGTTCTCATTGACCTCCAGAATGCCATCGTCGGCATGAGTACCGCGCCTCATCCTGCCGCACAGGTCGTTGCCAATTCGGCAAAGCTGGCCGAAACGTTTCGCGGCCACGGCGCCCCGGTTGTTTATGTCCGCGTCGACCTCAACGATTTCCTCGAGCTTCCTGTCGACCAGCCGATCAACCTGGGGAATACACCGCTGCCCGGAATTGTTTCGGAGATCGCCCCTTCCGCGGGAT
>DATMQI010000050.1:0-7199 GCA_035567135.1 Terriglobales bacterium | reverse complement strand
CTGGTCGATCCTGCTCCCATCCACATGACGACCAACCGCAAGAAGGCGCTGGTGATGGGCAAATTCATGGCCGAAGACGCTGTGAACTCTCTCCACACCTCCCGGTGCAGCCCAGAGTTAGTGTCCGTACAGGTGGCTCCCTAGAATTCGTCCTGAAAACAGGTCGGTGCTTATGGGACATGCAACGCTTCCTAGCCTTTCAGTAAATGAGGAACAACCCTGAAATCGCCTTATGGTCTGCCCTGCATTGAAAGCTGTTTGAGTTGCAAGCTGCGCACCGACGATTTTTTCTGCGCTCTCTCCCAAGAATCTCTGGAGGCATTCAATCAAATAAAGCATGGCGCAGTGTTTCCGGCCAAACCGTTTCGAAATACTCCGCGACAGGCTTCGTCAAAGCCGAGTGCCTGGTCCCTGGGCACACGCTGGATGCACCGAACGGCGTGCGGAGTGTCCAGTTTATTTCCAAACCCGTGCACTTTTGATCAGTCATCAAACTGGCATCGTTATAGATTTCTTTTCTAAATCATGAGTGACTGACCTCGACAGGGGTGAAAGATCGCTCTTGTCGCGGTTCATCACTGTGATACAATGTAATTGAGTTGGTTTCCACCTTCTCCTCTTTCAGGTTCCCTGAACTAAGTCAGCTCATCTGAAGTTCTCTCCTCTTAGCAGCTAACAAACCTTTTAGGAGGTTTCTCTATGTTTGCACGCAATGTCTCTTTTCATCTGAAATCGAACATGTTTTCTGATTACACCCGGACGTTTGAGAACGACACGCTTCCTTTGCTGCGCAAGCAGAAGGGCTTCAAGGACGAAATCACGTTGTCAAATCCCGGCAGCCTTGACGTGATTGCCATCAGTCTGTGGGACAGCAAGGCCAATGCAGAAGCCTACAACACCAGCACCTATCCAGAAGTGTTGAGAACACTTGGACGAATGATCGACGGAACGCCGAAGGTTCAGACATTTGAGGCGGTTAGTTCGACCTTCCACAACGTCGGAGTAACAGCGTAGAAGTCTGTAAACATGTCGCGCGGGAGGACGGTTAACTCCGTCTTCCCGAGTGACAAGTGCTTAACTCGTCGTCGCCCGCGAACTTCCGGCAGTTCCGCCGCGGGCTGTTAGGCTCTCAGGAAGCCGCGTGCCCTATGCATCCGAAATGCAATCCTGGACGAAATTCGGCAACTCTAATAAGGAGAAGAAGAGAATGGTACGAAACATCCCGACCCGACATTTTATCTTCCTCCTATAAATGGCCGCGGGACGCCAGCTCAAATGGATCGAAGAAGGCCCCTTTAATGGTTGGGGTTGCTCCGAATGCGCTTGGGTGTTCAACCCTTCTGATCCGCCCACTGGCAAATCTCTTGGTGAAATGATCCAGAACTTTGAGGAGCAGCGCGACAACGAGTTCGCCTCCCATGTTTGCGCCGAGCACACCCGAACCAAGAGGACGAAACGCTGAACAATTCAAACTATACGCGCTCCCGCATCAATCCTCATATTTAGAACATCGCCGGACAGCGAAGCGGGACTATTACGGTCCACAAGCGAAGGCTGATCGCGACCTGAATCGTACGTTCGTGGCATGGCACAGGTCAACAAAGGCGAACTTCTCGACGGTCCTGAAACAGATTGTTTACGAAACATCGCGTCTCTGTCTGATTATGAGCATTCGTGAGAGGGAAAAAACTTGGTCCAATTTGGTTCAATCGGTCGGAGGTTCAAGTCATCTCTCCCCGACCATATCTAGTACAAACGGCTTGAAATGAATGACCCTTTGGTATCGCACCAGGGGATTACTCCGCAGCTGGGTACTGTGTTTAACGCCAACACTGACTTTGCCGAAACCGAAGTGGATACACGTCAAAGGTTTTGACCCCTTCTTAATCGGAACTGCTCCGTATACGGTACTACTCCGAGTCGCCGATCGTGGTCCTGGTTCGTAAGGCAACCGGAACCAAACATATCCCCAAATGGAAAAGTATGCCCACACGACGAGGGCAAGGGAAACTAAGCCCAAGCTCGCAGCAATTGTAAAGGGTAGTCTGACGTGCATGCATGCTGGCGCCTCAAAACGAGGCAACTGCGATTCGAGAATACTCATCAAAGGAGCGCTTTGAAGTCTGGAACCGCTTCCCCGAATTCCGTTCAGACTTCTCGAGCTATTCGCCTTTCCCCCGAGGCTACTGGAGCTAACGCAAATCCTACGACCCGCCATGAAAACCCGACTCAAACTATCTCTCTCGACAGCTAGTCTTCTACAATTACTGTTTCTCCTCGGTTGCGGAGCACCATCGACAGGAAGCCCGCGTCCGCCACAATCGAACCAGCTAACGTTGTCGCTAACCGGCTCCGGCAAAGGGAGTGTGACAAGCGTCCCTGGGGGCATAAATTGCGGCCCTACCTGCCTCGCAAGTTTCGGCAGCGGAACAACGGTCCAGTTGATAGCCGCGGCGGACCCCGGCTCGACGTTTACGGGATGGACGGGTGCCTGTTCCGGCACAGGGGCCTGCCAAGTTGATATGAATTCGGCCGAATCAGTCGCCGCAGGCTTTGGTCTCGGCGGAGCAACCCTCACGGTGGCTGAAACCGGTACGGGAATTGGTATTGTCACCAGTAGCCCAAACGGGATAAATTGCGGCACGACCTGCACAGTAGAATTTAGCTTTGGAACTGTGGTGCAGCTGTCCGCGGTGGCAAATACTGGCTCCGCTTTTGCGGGCTGGACCGGCCCCTGCTCCGGTACGGGATCATGCCAGCTCACCATGAACTCAAACCAATCGGTGAGCGCGATTTTCAACCCCGCTCAGGGGGGAGTCCAGTCGATCAATCACATCATCTTCATGGCGCAGGAGAACCGCTCATTTGACCACTACTTCGGAGCGCTTCGCGAGTACTGGGCCCAGAACGGATACCAAGACCAACCTTTCGATGGTCTCCCGCAGTTTGCCTCCCCCGCGGGTCTTGCACCGAGCAATCCCGGTTGCGATCCCACTCTTCCCCCGCCCAATGATTGCAAGTTTGACCCAACTCACCCAGTTACTTCCTACCACCTGCAGACAATGTGTCTCGAGAACACCAGTCCCACCTGGAACGAGGCGCATGTCGACGTGGACTACCACAATCCGACCACCAGTACTCGCACTTCTCCCATGGACGGATTCGTCTGGACCGCAGCTCACGACGGGAGGAATCTCGGATTTGTCCACGACGTGATAGGCGAACGCGCCATCGGCTACTACGACGGTAGCGATTTGAACTACTACTACTTCATGGCCTCGAATTTCGCGACCTCAGACCGCTGGTTCTCGCCAGTTATGTCACGGACCTCGCTAAATCGCATGTATCTGCTGGGCGGCACTTCGCAAGGACATGCCTATCCTCTGCAGATTCCCGAACCCCAGCTCAGTGGTCCAGTCATTTTCCAGTTGCTACAGCAAAAAGGCATCAGCTGGAAGATCTACATCCATCCCGACGCCTCCGGATGTGCGACCGCCAGCTGCTTATACGCGATGAGCTATGTGCAGAATTTTATGTACGGCAATACGATTCTTCAGCAGTTTCCTCAGAACATAGTCCCAACTTCGCAGTTCATTACCGACGCTCAGAGTGGCACCCTCCCGCAGGTGGCCATGATTGAGCCCCCTTCCAACGTGGGTCTGGACGAGCACCCCGCGGACGACGACTCAGTCCCTTGTTGCAGTGTTCAGGCAGGCGCTCATTTTGTTTCTTCCCTGGTCAACGCACTCATGACCGGTCCCTCCTGGAAGGACTCAGCATTTATCCTCACGTGGGATGAGTATGGCGGTTTCTACGATCATGTGCCGCCGCAACCTACCGTTAGCCCAGACGGGATAAGGCCTTTGGATCTCATCCCGGGAGACGTGTGCACCATCGTGAACGGGCCAACGTGTGACTTCACTTACACAGGGATGCGCGTGCCGCTGATCGTCATTTCCCCATTCACGAAGAGGCATTACGTCTCCCATACCACCAGCGACTACACAGCAATACTAAAGTTCATCGAAACCCGTTTTGGTCTTTCAAATCTCTCAGCACGAGATGCGGCGCAGATAGATATGACGGAGTTCTTCGACTTCAGCAACCCTCCTTGGATGACACCTCCGGCTCCACAGGTCCAGGACACAAGCAAGCCTTGCTACCTGGATCATTTGCCCTAGTCCCTCAGAGTTGCAAACAGGTCCTGCCACGTTCTCGTCCTGCGATCACCCGTTATTGGAGAGAAAGAAGAAGTTGGTACGGATAGATCTGAAAGGGACACTTGGCTTCTCTAATGGCTGGAATACACACCCAAATAATAAGGCGAGTTTGTCTAAACCTCAGGGGTCACCCAAAAGCGGCCGATGAGGGTCACCTGAAAACCGGCCAACGAGAGTAGGAGTCTGGGACGTTGATTCCGACATGAGGGGTTGTAGCTTCTGTCGGCATGAGCAACGTCTTGAGCGAAGCGAAACAACAACAACTAATAGCCCTGGGGCGACTGGGATGGCTGTTGCGGCGCATCGAGCAGGAGACCGGGGTGCGGGCGAGAAACGGCTGGCGCCTATCTGAAAGCGGCCGGTGTCGGCGTGCGTCCGCCGGGTGCGTGGGGACGGCGGGCGTCGGCAAAACCGGCCAATGAGGTGACCACCGGGTCCGACGCAGGCCAGTGGAGAGAACAGCCAACCCGACTGTTCGTGATGGTGCTCGGCTGTAGCCGCAAGGCGGCACGCTTTCTGACGTTTCGCTCCAGTTCGCGCATCTGGGCCGAGGTACATGAGAAAGCATTCCGTCGACTGGGTGGCGCTACGCGTGTGGTTGTGCTCTGCGCTAGAGGCGAACAACACATCCTCGACTGAATCTGTGTCCCCCACGAAAGCCCGCTAGCTTCTTCCAGGAACGGCCTCCACAGGTGATGGAAGTGGCTCCCCAGCTTTGCGTCATTGGACTCGCGGCGATCTTCTACCCTTCGGAATGGACGCGATAGCCGCGGTCGCAGTTGGTGGTTCTCTCTTGCCTCAGACGACACTCAAACGCCTGGCCATCATCCACGAACACAAGAACTGGTAGTTGATGTTGGCTCCAACCGGCCTTCTCATGGAAGGCGACTATATTCAAAGCCCTGGTCAATTCGCATGTCGCGCGCAAAGGTCAGTTCCAGAGCAGCAAGTGAGCTCTTTTGAACAGACCGTATCGAATCCGTGGTGCTATTTTGACTGCGCTCGTCGTTGCACGAGCGGTGTGGCGTGCGATGAGGCACCGAAACCTTTAAGGAGGCTTTATGAAGAGAATTCTAGGAATTTGCGCTGTCCTGATAGCCCTTACCGTACCCGTCCTGGCGCAGGACGCTGACGACAACCACCGCCAAGGCGATCGCAACGAAGCAGGCCGGCAGGACAGTCGCGGCTATGGGCAAGGGCAGTGGAGGGGTCGCTTATCGTCCCGGGAACAACAACAGTTCGACAGCTACTACTCGCATTGGCTGGAATATCGTCGCACCAACAACCGGAACGAAATTGCGAGCATGGAAAAGCGCATGCGGGATGTAATGTCTCGCAACAACATTCCATCGAATGTCCCTTACGATCAGATCGCGTCGAACGGTGACCGGGGGCATAGCGGCAATTACGGGCAAGAGCGGGGTCGCTTATCGCCCCAGGACCAACAACAGTTCGACAGCTACTACTCGCGCTGGCTGGAGTATCGTCATACCAACAACCGGAACGAAATCGTGAGCATGGAAGAGCGCATGCGGGATGTGATGTCTCGCAACAACATTCCATCGAATGTGCCCTTCGATGAAATCGCGTCCCAGAGATAGTTTTTCCTGGGTGCCAGTCTTTATCGTCGGACCAACAACCGGAAGGAAATTGCGAGCATGGAGAAGTTTTCGATAAGGTCGGAGCACACAATCTTCTACTCTCGAGGAGACCATGCAGCCGAATGTTGCCGAACTCAGAATGTTTCTGGAGAGGGACAGGTAACCTGGCTACCTCCTTAAACAGAGTGTGGGAGCGGTTACCACCACCGGCGCAAACTCCTAAAACAGGCGCTCCCTGAAGAATTCATGAAATACATCTAGCTGACAGGACCGGCCTTCCCTGCGGCGCCGGGCGGGTTCACCGCAGCGTCAGGGGCGCCACCTTCATCAACCATTCGCGACAAAGCCTCTTCGTCCAAGTAGAGATGGTCAACAGCAACGCAGTCTCTTCCAGCGCTTCGACGTCGTGCAGAACGCCGCAGTCCAGCACCAACAAATGGCCAGCCGCGACGTTCACTTTCCGGTCGGCCAAATGTATGCGGACCTGCCCCCTTCAACTGTTGAATGGAGACCCTCCGCTCTGCTCTGTGTTGGCGCATTCGTGTGCCGCCCTTCATCAGAATCAGAACGATTCGGAAGTCCGGATATTTCGCGAGCGTTTTGGAACTCGGCCCAGTTGCCCGCTGCCAGGACTCTTCTCGCCGGAGTTGCTGCAACTAACGATCCAAGTCGATTCGCAGCAGAGGTTCCGCCAACCCGGGCAATCGATTCAATGCTTCAATGCCATCGCCGAGATGGCAAGTGCTGAGATTCGTAGCCATGATGAAAACCTTCTTCCTGCGCAGCTGTGCATCTCCGTCGTGATTACGTGCCAGCCACTGAACTTTAGTTACGGAGCGCCCAGCCGATAGCTAAAACCTCGGGAGACCCGAAAAGACAATGATCTACGATCCGTTGCCGGCAAAACTGGTCAACATTGCACAGGCCTCGATATATCTCACGCTACTGCATTCCGCCAAGGCGGCTCGACCGCCAAAATAGTGAACGGCAAAGGCGGCGGAAACTCTGTATGGAGCAATTGCAGTTTCAAGGCTTAAAATGTCACTGCGTGGTCCCGTGGAGTCCGTCCAGGTCTGGTGTGGGATGGGCCTTTCGATCCTCGCTACAAGTCTTGGTGCGTGGCCCTTCACCATTTGACGGCTGCCTGAGCGCAGGCCTAACTCTTCTTCTCCAAAAAGAGAAGGCGGCGCCCGACCACATTTATTGGGATGCGGCGGGAGATTCGCTGTAGTAACCCGTCCTGGTTCGCACTCGAAGCCTGTGGCGGCTCATATCAGTGGCCTCAACATCGATCGCGTGATAAGCGTGGCCGGCCATTGGATTCGACGACTTGTACCCGATCACGTATTGATCACGAATGTCGTACGCAATGCTTTTT
>DATMQI010000049.1:0-3515 GCA_035567135.1 Terriglobales bacterium | reverse complement strand
CTACACGCTGCTCTCCGCCGGGCCTGTAATTGTCGAGGATTTGCGCAGGGAAGCCCGGTTCACTGGGCCACCTCTGCTACGCGACCATGGTGTGGTCAGCGGCATGAGCGTCATCATCGGCGGGGGGGAGCAGCCCTGGGGAGTGCTGGGCGCGCACACCAGTCGGCGGCGCGATTTCACCAAGGATGACATCCAGTTCCTACAAGCAGTCGCCAACATCATAGCCCATGGTATCCAGCGAGAGCGGGCCGAAGTAGAGCGCGAGAGACTCCGCCAGTTAGAGGCAGAGCTTGCCCACATCAACCGTGTGAGCATGATGGGAGAACTGACTGCATCGCTGGCTCATGAAATTAGGCAACCCATTCTTGCGGCGATCACCAGCGCGGACGCCTGCTTGCGGTGGCTTACGCGTAATCCGCCGGATCTGGAAAGGGCACGCTTGGCGGTGGCGAGAATTAAGGAGGCCGGAAGCCTTACGGATGACGTAATTAGCCGTTTGCGGTCTTTCTATAAGAAGGGTACACCGCCTGAACGCGCGATAGTCGACGTAAACGAGGTCATTCGAGAAATGATCGTTCTGTTGCGCAATGAGGCGGGACACTATTCGGTATCAGTCCGTCCCGAACTCGCGGACGGAATTCCTAAGGTCATGGCAGATCGTGTACAACTGCAGCAGGTGTTCATGAACTTGATGCTGAATGCCATTGAAGCGATGAAGGGGACGGGCGGTGCGCTGACGATTAAGTCGCAACTGAAGGACGATGGTCAACTCCTGATTTTGGTCACCGACACAGGTGTCGGGCTGCCTGCCGAAAACAAGGACCGGATCTTTGATGCCTTCTATACCACGAAACCGCAAGGGTCGGGGATGGGGCTAGCCATCACGCGTTCCATTGTCGAGGCACACGGCGGTCGGCTGTGGGCTAGTGCCAATGACGGGCCGGGCGCCACATTCCATTTCACTTTGCACGCTGAAGCCGAGGCACATGCATGAAATCGGAAGATGTTCCCACGGTGTTCATTGTTGATGACGATCGCCTTGTACGTCAGTCGATCCAGGATCTAGTGCAGTCGGTGGGTTTGCAGGCCGAATCGTTCGGGACAGGGCAAGAGTTCCTAAAGCGAAAACTCGGCGACGGTCCAGGTTGCCTGGTTCTGGATATACGACTGCCGCACGTGAGCGGCTTGGATTTTCAGCGCCAGTTGGCCGATGCGGGCGTGCAAATTCCGATTATCTTCATCACAGGCCATGGAGACATTCCCATGACGGTGAAGGCAATGAAATCGGGCGCGGTCGAATTCCTGACCAAGCCGTTCAGGGACCAGGACCTGCTGGACGCAATTCAACAGGCGCTGCAGCGTGATCGTGCTACCCGCGAACAGCAGATTGAAGTTGATAACTTGCGAAAGCGCTATGGCACATTGACCCCACGAGAACGCGACGTCATGGCCTTGGTGGTTTCCGGAATGCTCAACAAACAGATTGCCTCGGAACTCGGAGCGAGTGAGGTTACAGTCAAAATCCATCGCGGTCGTATGATGGAAAAGATGCAAGTGGGCTCGGTCGCGGAGCTGGTTAGAATGGCCGATAAACTCCAGCTTCCAAGGATCAAATGAAAGTCTCGCCTGGCGACGACACTGATCGCGCTGCGTTTTCGCTCGAATGAACGTCATACAAAGGTGTTATTCCGCCATACCGAAGGTGTGATTGTGCCCGCTTGGGCGTGGGACTACCATCAGCGCATGAACATCGAGGACAACACAAAATTGATTGCAATCGTGGACGACGACAGATTGGTGCAAAGCTCACTCTGGGATCTGATCGAAGCAGAGGGGCTTCCCGCGCAGTGCTTTGGGTCGGCGGAAGATTTCCTGCGATCTCACGAGCGGCACAAGGCTGCATGCCTAATCGCGGATATTCGTATGCCGGGAATGTCCGGCCTGGAATTGCAGGCGAAGCTTAACGCCGAGCATTGCAGAATACCAATCATCTTCATCACCGCGCATGGCGACGCCAAGATGCGGATCCAAGCGATGTGTGATGGCGCAGTGGAGTTCTTGACGAAGCCCTTCGACAACAAAGTTCTGCTTGACACTGTTCGAGCCGCAGTGGGCGGCTGAGTGGAGCATCTCGAGGAGTAACCCATGGCAGTTCCCGCGCTGGTTTACGAGGACCATCGTGAACGAAGATTCGAGCAGATCATAGGCAAAAGTCCTGCTCTGAAGGCGGTTCTTGAACAAGTGGCGCGGGTGGCGCCCACAGATTCCACGGTGCTGATCCAGGGAGAAACAGGGACGGGGAAGGAATTGATCGCGCACGCTGTTCACAATGTCAGCCCCCGCAGCGGACGACCTTTCATAAAGCTAAACTGTGCCGCCATTCCCTTGGATCTGCTTGAAAGCGAGCTGTTTGGTCATGAGCGAGGAGCCTTTACCGGCGCGATAGCAAAGAAAATCGGTCGATTCGAATTGGCCGACAAGGGAACCCTCTTTTTGGATGAGGTCGGGGATATACCTTTAGCCTTGCAGCCTAAGTTCCTCCGGGTCCTGCAAGAACAGGAATTCGAGCGGCTGGGTAGCGGACACACCCATAAGGTGGACGTGCGGCTCGTAGCTGCTACTAATCGAGATTTGTCGAAAATGGCATCGCGGAACGAATTCCGCAGGGACCTCTATTACCGGCTGAACGTATTTCCGATTTCACTGCCACCGCTCCGCGAACGCCGGGTAGATATTCCGGCTCTCGTGGAGCACTTCGTCGAAATTTTCAGTCGGCGCATGGGAAGGCACATCAGCGACATCCCTCCGGAAACTATTGCAGCGTTCTCGTCGTACTCCTGGCCTGGCAACATACGTGAACTACAAAACCTCGTGGAACGTGCCGTAATTCTGTCACAGGACGGCGTGTTTCGAAGCCCGCTGTCTTCCTCCGTGGTGCAGATTGCCTCTTCGCCTTCACCGGGCACGACGACAGAGCCCACTGCGCCAATGACGCCCGCTGCGCAATTGACGCTCCGAGACTCCGAGCGCATGCTCGTACTCCATGCTCTGCAAACCACCGGTTGGGTTATCGGAGGACCAAACGGGGCAGCCGTAAAGCTGGGTTTGGAGCGGACAACGCTAATTCGTCGGATGAAAAAGCTTGGGATTGAACGGCCATTGCGGTGCTCTCCTCCGCAGAACGATTTCACGACGCCTGAGCGACCCGGACCACCGGCGACACCGTGAATGCGTGGCAGAGCTTCGAAGGCCACCCGGCGAAATCGCTGTCCTGCAGAACACCGGCCACCTTGCTTTTCATACTAGGTTGCTTTCATGATTTTTATTCCTCATTAAGGCGTTGCTCACGGGCAGGAACCGGGATTGTCGGAGTGTCCACTTCTACGCCGGTCGACGTTTGCTCACTTATTAAAGATTGCAAGGGCGGCTCTTCTGCTCTATCGCAAGCATTCATGGGCAACGCGGATGCCGAACATTTCTGACCTGGCGAGCGGCGTAACCCGTTTAACTCTGGA
>DATMQI010000048.1:0-13714 GCA_035567135.1 Terriglobales bacterium | reverse complement strand
ACATCGTTCGGCGCAAGGGGCTGAACAATGTGCGGAGTCACGAGGACCAGCAACTCGTTGTCCGATTTATTCAAAGCGCGGCTCTGAAAGAGCTTGCCCAGGATCGGAATATCCCCGATGCCCGGAATCTTTTGGAACTGCTCGGTCACACGATTGTCGAGCAGACCCGCAATCACAAAGCTCTGGCCGTCCTTCAAATTCATTTCCGAATCGACGCGATTGGTCGCCACTCCTGGAAGCACGAATCCCTGAAGCGTCACGGCATTTGTGTAGTCCAGCGAGCTGACCTCAGGCTCGACCTTCAAGTGGATCAACCCCCCGGGCATCAGAGTCGGGGTAAAACTCAAGCGGATGCCATACTCCTTGAATTGAATCGTAACGCTATTGAATCCTGAGGATCCGCCAGAACCTTGCACCACCGGATACGGGAATTGCCCGCCCGCCAGGAAACTGGCTTGCTTTCCAGACTCAGTCAGCAGGTTCGGTTCTGCGAGGATTTCCAGGACATTGTTTTCCTGCAACGCCTTGATGAAGACATCAAGATTGATGTCAGGCCGGAAAACCGCCACATTCAATAATTCGCTGATAAGGAAGAAGTTACCTGATGTGTTTGTGGTGCTTGTGTTTCCGTTGGACGTTACCGTTTGCGTTGTCCCCAGTTGAACTGGTGAGAACTGCCCCGTACCGATAGACATTGGCATGTTACTGCCGAAGTTCCGCAAAACATTGACGCCGAGCTGCTGGACCGCTTGCCGGTTGACTTCCGCAAACCGAACCTGCAATGAAATCTCCGCGAAAGATGCCGGAGGAATTTCCATCAGACTCGTCACTTTCGGTGTGCTGTTCTTTACCACTTCCAGGATCTTGTTGGCGACCTCCGCCGACGAAATACGGCCGGACAGCATCACCACGTCCTTTGACGATTCCACCTGCACCGGCTCGGCTGGAAACACTTCGTGAATCTTTTGCGTCAGCCCGAGGACGTCAATGTCCACTAAGACCTCGAACGATTGGCTCTGCCCTGACTCATCCCACAAGATCAAGGAGACGCCGCCGGGGACTTTGCCGTTGATGACCAACTGAGTGGGACTCACCACCACAGCTTCGGCGATTGCGGGATCCGCCAGCGAGACACGTTTGATCCGATTGGGTGATGTGATCACCAACGAACGGCCCACAAGTAGGTGCAGCGTTTGCGGAGCCGCTGACTCCTGCTCCTGGTTGGCTTGCAGAGGCTGAGGTAGGGGAGTCTCCGTCAGCGTCACCGGAACCTCTGCCTGCGCTCCTGGAGGTGGAACTGCAGCCGCCAGTCGTTGCCCCAGCGCGGCCCAAGCGGAAAACGGTAATCCTGCCATAATGAAGGGTGCGAAAATTCCTAAGCGATTTCGCTGCCGTTTAGTCATGTTCGGTAGGATTCCCATGCCTCTCACTGGTTGTCGAAGGTCTTTATTTCCTTCTTTGATCCAATGATCACTTCCACGGTGTAAGGGGTGGGACTTACGGGAGTTGGCTTGCTGACGTTAAGGTGTATTGGCGCGGCAACAGGCCCGGTGAACAGAACCGCCTGAAGGACCGGAGGTGGATTCGTCAGTTTCGCGTCAATTGTGTTCCGCAGCGCTAACTGGATTTTACCCTCGGTGCTGGCCATGGTCAGCTTGGTTGCGTCTTCCGGCGTCACCAGCAGGGTGACCACTGGAACCTTCTGTGGTTTGCCTTCGCGGTCCTGCTCCACTTGCTGGCCCGCCGCAAGAACGCGAACATTTTCAAGGATCACTCGCGTGATGTTGTTGTCGGGCTCCGCACTTTTGCCGGACAGCCGTCCTGTCACTAAGATATCCACCATCGTCCCGGGAATCACGAATCCTGCTACTCCGTTCACTTCGTTCACGGCGACTGAAACTGCCCGCATTCCTTCCGGAATAGTTGCCGGCAAGCCTGCCCCCGCTTCTTTGGGTGCGAGCTTGCTTTCCAGGACGGGCTCGTTCCCCGCCAAGTTAGTGAGTAGTGCGCGCCCGGCGCAATCCTCGACCCGCGTGAAACTTCCCGCGATTGCCTCATCCGCCGGCCAGGAGATCACCCGAAGGTTGGTCGCTTCAAGGCGCGTCCCGAGCTGAATTGGACGGTCCGCCACCACAATCTGCTTCATTGGCGCAGGCCTCACATTCGTGATGCGCTGAATTGTCCGGTACATGTACACGCTGAAGAGAAATGAAATCGTGACGGCGATTGCCAATCCTGTGATCATCCGATTTCGGTTCATGGACTTTGTCTCCTCGCTGCGAACTGCAGGCGCGATCGAATCGCGGTCAAACTCAATGCCGCCAGTGGGCCAGCACGAAACTCAACACGGTCGCCGCCGCCACTGCCGCTCCAAACGGCTGCTTGATCAGGTTCGGGTTGTCCAGCGAGATTTCCGGATTGGCATGCAGTCCGCATGTGGCGAAGCCCATGGCAAGCGTCAGCACATTCCACAATGTTTCCTTCACGCGCCTCGCCGCCACCATCTGGAATACAGCCATTACTCCGGATATCAAGGCGCTTGCGAACAACACGGCCAGCATTTCACGCCAACCCAACACCGCTCCCATTGCTCCCATCAATTTCCAGTCCCCCGCCCCGAACCCGCGCAGCAGCACGAGCGGGAGCAAGAGGCCGAGCGCCAATCCCGCCCCTTCCAGCGATATCAATGCGCCATGCCAGCCTTGCAGAGCCGCATTTGCGGCGAGGCCCGCGAGAGCTCCCGGAACAGTCAGCCAGTTCGGGATCCGCCGCGTTCGCCAATCCATCCACCCGCCATAACACGCCAGAGCGAGTGCCAGTACCCAGATTGTCTCGGTGAAGTTCACCAAAATCTTCCCTGTTTGGACCTTGCCTCCTGCGCGCTAAAGCCAGGAGCCAGTCGGTCCTTCCTGTATTTCATGCGACCTGCATTGGACTATAAGCAGGTCCCGCCGCTTAGACAGGCGTTGGCATTGACAAATATGGTGTTAATCGATTTTCCGATTGTTGGAAAAACAGCGACTGCAGCCAGCGCAATCAAGGCTACCAGCAAGGCATACTCGATCAGGTCCTGGCCTTCCTCTTCCTTCCACAGCCTCTTCATCATGTTCTTCATTATCTCTTGTTCCTTTCTTTTTCTTTTTGTCGGCTAAGTCTGGATCGCATCAGACGGCACCTACCCCAGACTAGAAGACACGCCCTTAACCATCAAAGCATTTCGATAGCCAGTTTGAAAAAATCTCCTGCCTAGGCTTAACCTCCTTTTTTTCATGATACTTGGCACGCTTTGGTGCCATTCTCCCTGCCCCAAGCGTCACCTGTTGTGGACGCTTAGATTATCGGTCGCGTTTAATTTGCTGACGGAATCTTTTCCTGCGAAGAAGAGGAGCTCTCAAAAACCGACCATTGGCGATTAACAGATTCTGGGCGCACCTTGCGGGCAGGCGGAGCGCCTCGCTTGGCCGAAAGGTAGCCACAAGGCTTTAACGCAATTGTTCTGCAATCAAGCTTAATGCTGCCTGGCGCCATGCGAGTGAAATGCTCTCAGTGTTATGGTAAGCGCCACCAGGAAGAAGCCGGTGTCAACAAGCAGTTCCGTCGCCGGATTCGTGTGGTTGACAAGGCCCAGGATAGAGCGCGGCAGCGACGCCATGAACACAAGGAGGGCAGTGGTAACTAACGATACCCAACGCGTGCAAACTCCGGCAATCAGCAGGGCGCCCAGTGTGAGCTCCACCCACGGCAAAACCCGCGCGAGCCATTCCACCGCCCCGAGAGGCAGCGTTCGATAGTAGCCGATGTCCATCGCAAGGAAGAAAGAGTAATCTCGGAGATGCCACGCGCCATTGAAGTGCAGCTTTGCGTATGCGCCGAATCCGAGAATCAGACCGAGGAGCACCCGCCCTACGGGAAGACGGCTTCCCGGCCGGCTCGACAACGGCGTCCGGGGAGCATCAATTGCAATGGGGCTTGGCGGCTCATGCATCAATGGCGTACTGCGTTCTACCACGGCTACATGACCCGCGTGGAAGGAGGAACTCGAACGGGAGCGGCAATCGGCGCCTCCTCTTTTATTTCTTGAATCTCCAGTTGGTTGATAAGGCGATGCAAGTATCCCCGCGCGACTCCCAGCACTCGCGCACTTTTGGCCTTGCGCCATCCGCACTCCCGCAACGTTCGGAGTACAAGTCTGCGCTTGAAGTCGCGAATTTCTTCCTCGTAGGAGCGAGAGAGCAGCGGCACGTCGCAGTTGGTGCGCAACGGGGCTGGTAATTGCCAGAGTTCTATCGTTTGGCCTTCGGACAAGACTACGGCACGTTGCACTGCGTTTTGCAGCTCGCGAACGTTGCCCGGCCAGGAATATTCCTCAAGCGCGTGCAGCGCTGCTTGGGAAAATCTCCTCGCTTTTCTCTTGAATTGCACCGCGGAGCCCTCTAGAAAATGTTGCGCCAGCAATGGGATGTCGTCGCGCCGTTCGCGGAGTGCCGGCAGATGCATTTGAACAACGTTCAAGCGGTAATACAAATCCTCGCGAAACATTCCTTGCTGTACCATTTCGGCAAGATTGCGGTGCGTTGCGCAGATGACGCGAATGTTGACGCTCAACATGTTGTTGCTTCCAAGCCGCTCGATGGTGCGTTCTTGAAGAACGCGCAGCAGCTTGGGCTGTAAACCGAAACCGAGATCTCCAATTTCGTCCAGGAACAACGTCGACTGATCCGCGGTTTCGATCCGGCCGCGTCGCATCGTGAGAGCGCCGGTGAACGCACCCTTTTCATGTCCGAACAACTCGTCGTCGATTAGCGTGTCCGGAAGGTTTGTACAAGAGAAAGCAACGAGCGGACGTTCGCTCCGGCTGCTCATGCGATGAATTGCGTGCGCGAGCAATTCCTTGCCCGTGCCCGTCTCTCCAGTGATGAGCACATTGACGTCGCAGGGGGCGATCTTCTTTGCCAAGGAAAACAGCTCCCGCATGGCGCTTGTCGTTCCGAGAAGTTCGTGCAACCTTCCCGACCCTCGTGCGTTCGCTTTCAGGCGCTCAACTTCCTGCTCCATCATATGAGACCTGTGGGCGCGCCTCAACACAAGGCGCAGCTCCATCATGTTTGGTGGACTGGCTATCGTGTCGTACGCACCGTGCTCGACGGCATCGACTGTGATCTGCCGATCGCACTCGTCGCACAGGACAACGATCGGGGGATGGGAGGTTATTTTGCTAATTTCGTCTATGATGTGGAGGCCGCCGGACCCGCAGGGGCCCTGAGTGCTCCCCGACCGTAGGTCAAGCAAAACAACATTCCCCCATTCGAGGAGATCCGCTAACTGATTGACGTGTACCTCGTTGCTGGACCGAGTGACGAACTCAGGCCCCAAGGTGCGAGACAAGGGAACCGCAAAACCCAATTCTTGACTTAAAAAACACAGCCGTACGTTCTCTTCGGGCACTCTCTCCCCCAGTCGAGCAGGCCCCCCCTGCCCCCGGTTGCCTCCCTGACACCTCCAACGATGCCAGCGTTCTTGGCCCAGGAACTACCGCGAACACCGCCGACGACATGGATTGGGCTGAATGCGGACTTGTTGAACCGCGCAACTGAGGTTCCAATAGCGGTCGAATCGAGAGTCACCTAAATTAACGTCTTAAGTGAATTTATTTGAGAGATATAGGATTTCCTAGCTGTGTCCGAATGTGGACATCAATACTCTTCGCATGAAAATTTGTTCCCTATTGTAGAAAATAATTTCCTATTTTTCCCGATGTTGTCATCTGTCGGTTACTCTGCCCGCTCATAAAAGAGTGCACGAAAGTGCCCATGCCTCAGCGGTTGACGTGGTCCTCCTCAGTCCATGGGGGAATGCCGACGAGAATCTCTACCTCAACCGGCTTGCCATCTCTGAGTGCGGGTTTAAAGATCCAGCGACTAAATGCGATACGTGCTGCCTCATCCATTTCCGCGAAGACGCCCTGGTGAACAACCAGGTGTTGGATAGTGCCGTCTATCGCGATGACTCCTCGGAGGATAATAGTCCGGTGAGAATTGTCCACCGGCAAAGGGAGGCGCTTAAAGTCGAAGCGTTGGGTGAGATCGACATCCGGCGGGAGTAGAGGTTTTTCGAGATGTAGGACTGTCCCGGGAGTTTGTTCCAAGCTCTTTTGAGTGTCACCGGATTTTTCGCAATACTGCAGCGACCAATTCTTTCCCGGCATGGGCAGGAAAATGGAATAGATCGTTCCGCAACGCAAAGCGCCATAAACATTTAAGCTGCCTCCGCCTACCGGGCCGGCCGAGACAACAAACGCATTCTTGCGCACGCTAACCGCGTGCGGCACGGGAAATACCATGTTGGTTGGGGAGATAGGATCCGCCATCACGCCAGATCTACTCCCGGCTTCAGTTCCAGCGATGCTTATTGTGCCGGAAGTCCCGGAGCTGCCGCCTCCTCCGCCACTGCCTCCAGATCCCAGGCCTGTGCTTCCGTCACCACCAAGTCCTACCGTGCCGTTGCCGCCACCTACAGTACCGGTCAGGGCTCCACTAGGTGCGCCGGGATCTCTGCCAGCTGGCCCAATTGAGAACTCGCCCCAACGGTTGCCACTTGGCAATGAGATTTGATCCGTTGAGGCACTTGGATCAACTCCGAGAGCTACGATATCTCCGGGTTGCGTGGAAGGCGTCTCCAAGGCGTTTCCCGGCCTGTTCTTTGGGCTTTGGAGACGCCATGCCTCGTCAGCAAGCGGAATGGGCAGGCGGGGTTGAGCGTTCGAAGGCTTGAGCAGCGTCGTCATCGGAGCGGCCGGGTTCGCGTCCATGGACGGAGCGGCAACTTGAGGGAGTTGGCGGCTGTTCAGAACTGGTTTGACGATGTCGAGACTCAATCTTGGTTTCGGCGGCTGGACCGGCGTCAGCGACACGATATTTGGCAACTTTTGTTCCGTCGTGATCCTCAGATCCGGCGGCGAAGAAGATTGGTAAATGGTTTGCCGAGAATTATCTGGATGAATCGGCTTGGAAATAATCGTCATGCTGGAGTGAATAGCGGTACTTTCCAGAGCCGGAATTGGTGAGTGGATAGATCCCGAGCCAGGATGGTCGCCGGGCCCCGCTGGAGCAAGGCGAGGGATTTTTGCGGGATCCAGCAGGGGAAGTCGATAATAGATTCTTTCCTCGTGGAGTTGCACCGAAAACTGGGGCCAAGCCTTAGCGGGCATTAATCGCGACGAATAAGCCAGTAATGCCAGGAATAAACAATGAACGAGAGCGGAGAAGCCCAGCGAGCCTCCGGGAAAACGCATGCGAGTTAGGCTCGTTCGGCGGAATAAATAATTTGGAGACACGGAGGACGGCATGGCCGTTCGGCTCGCGAGAATCGCCAAGGAATCCCGGCAGTTGGCGAAGAAGGACTCTCTGCGAACGAATAGGCGGAGCGCACCGCACTCCGTGAAGGGTGGACGCGAGCCTCTGGAGTGAAACCTCGCGGTTTGTTCAATGGCGAAAAGAATCATGCCGATGGGCTTCTCATTGTCACCTTGCGTTCAATTGTCATGTAACCATACATGATTCAACTGGCCGGCCAACAAGATTCCTGAAGTGAATCCGGGAGCACGTCAAGTTCCAAGAGTCCTCGAACCATCTCTCAGCGGACTGGACGATGCACCGGACAAATAGCTTCGTCGGGCGTTGCCGCTCCTCAGAACGAGGGATAGTCACCATTCGGAGACGTATTGGCACATGGATTGAACGCATTTGGTCACACCTGGGTGATTATGCGACTTTCCCTTAGCCTAAAATGCGGTATTCGAGATTAGAGAGTGGTTTAATTTGGACGCGTTCCGGCTCCGCGACTTTGGTATGACTCCTGCATAGAGTCAGTGATTGCTCTCGGCAGAACAAAGTGCTGATCGCGCATCAAGCGACCGCGGCTATAAAAAAAGGACGACTCCCAGTGCGAATTTCTCACCAGGATTGAGCAAAAAGGTCTGCCTTCAAAAAGCGAAAGGTCGCTTTCGCAGTCTCGGGATAAGTTTTCTTGTTTCGGCGTTTGGTTTGTTTTTCGTGATCGAGTGGTGCATTCGCGTTCTAGGAAGGGTGAGATTCTCAGTAGCTAGAATCGGTAAATTTATTGTAGGTATAGAACATCGTCCCCCTGACTCCGACAGTACGCTCTGCTATCCGTGCCGCAACGGCCCGGAGCCAAGTCCGCCTTTATTTCCTACCAGGACTTCTCGTACCTTGGACGCCAGTTCTTCTGGACTGAATGGTTTCTCAATGAATGCCGTTCCAGGAACAATCATGTCAAGATCCATGACGGTATCCTCGGTGTGGGCTGACATGTAAAGTATCTTTATGCCGGTTCGTATGGCTGCCAAGCGCCCACCCAATTCGCGTCCTTTCATCCCCGGCATGAGTACATCGGTAAGCACCAAGTCGATGGTTTCCGGGTGGCTCCCCAGGAATTCGATCGCTTCCAGGCCGCTACTAGCCTCCCTCACGGTATAACCTTTTATAGTTAGAAATTCGCGTGTCATGCGACGCACCGCATCATCATCTTCGACCACCAGAATCGTTTCCTCGCCATGTGAAGCTCCGGGTAATTCTTCAGCCGATTCAACTGTCTGGATGGTTTCTTCGACGCGCGGAAGAAAAATTTGTATCGTCGTTCCCTCGCCGGGCTTGCTCGATACGGTGATACTGCCTCCGCTCTGGTCAATCGTTCCATAAACAGTTGAAAGACCCAATCCGGTTCCCTTGTCCCTATCCTTTGTAGTGAAAAAGGGATCGAACATACGTGCCTGAATATCTGCGTCCATTCCGTGCCCGGTATCCCGGATCGCTAGGACCACATGCGGGCCAGGCCGAGCACCCGGGTATAGACGCACCCAATCGTCGTCTAGTTGAGTGTTCGCGGTTGAAATTGTCAGATCGCCGCCGGTTGGCATGGCATCACGAGCGTTGAATACCAGATTCATGATTACTTGTTCCATCTGCGCGGCGTCAATCTTCACCCGTCCAAGCTGGGGATCGAGATCCAATTTCAGGTAAATATCTTCGCCAACCACGGAAGGCAGCAGTTCCGCCATCTGGTTAACCAATGTATTGAGATCCAGCACTCGAAGCTGAAGCATCTGCTTACGGCTGAAGGCCAACAGTTGACGAGTTAGCGAAGCTGCCCGGTCCGTCGTCTTCACAATCTCATATAGGTCCCGACGCAACGGGTGGTCGGAATGAACGCGATCCAGCGAAAGCGCCGCACGCCCACGAATGACCATCAGCATATTATTAAAATTATGGGCCACGCCTCCTGCTAGTCGCCCGACCGCCTCCATTTTCTGCGCTTGACGTAACGTTTCTTCAGTTTGCATGCGGTTGGCGATCTCCTGCTTTAACTTTTTATTGGTGGTTTCCACTTGGCGAGCCTGAAGCTGCGCCGACTCAGCCATGAAAACTGCGAAGGCCAACAAAGCAGACAAAAGGATGCCTCCGACGAAGGTTACACGGGGAAGCGGGGATCTAGCGTAGGCCAGCGTTTCAGACTTCGGCCAGATTCGCACCCGCCAGGTGAGCTGTCGAAATCCAACATCCGCATCCTCGGCCCAGGGGCTGTTTCCACGAGGATTGGCTCCCGTGCGACTGTAGATTTGCTGGTTGCTGTCGTATAGCTCTATCCAATAATCCTGCCCTACGTTCCGCAACATAGAGTCAAAGAGTTCGTGATAGGCCAAAGCACCGACTAAAAAGCCGTCAAGTTTTTCCTCGGGGAATACAGGTACACATACCATCATACCTGCCTCCCCGTGATGCAAATTGGCAGTGCGTGTTACGGTTACGCGCCCGCTATCCGCAGCGGCCTGAAGCGCCATACGGACTCGCTCGCCGGACCATGTATCCGTGCCAATGCTTCCTTCACTTCCTGGCCGAGACGCCACCCACCTTCCATTCAATGTCGGGTCAATCCAAGAAATTGCCTGGTAGACAGGGTATCGGCTCATCACCAGAGAGGCATCGGATTCCAAATCTGCATTAACGTCCTTGCTGTGGACCTGCCAACGCTCGCCTAGAAGCTCGAGCGGCAGGGTGCGTTCGCTCAGATCTGACTCGATTTTGCTTTTTACAAACAACACCTGCGCCTTGGTTGCAGTTTGGATATCGGCGCCCTGCTTTGTAAGCAACCGCTGCCACAGGATCAGTACACCAACGAATGCGCTGAGGCCTACTATCGCTGGTAACAACAGCCGGTCAATGAAGCTACTACGCATGGGTTCCCCCGAATCATAGGTAGGGTGGATCCCGGGAGATAGGATCACTTACCTTCTTACCACAAACGGTGTCTACATCAGAAGGGAAAAGGTAGTGGTGTCATTTGATCTGTGAAGTAAAATGCTTTGTTCGCCGCATGCTATCGTCACTGATGCTCCCTCCGCGGTTTTTGCTCCAGAGGGAGCATTGCTACACATGCCTGACTGCGACACCAGAGTACTTTCTCCCGGAGATGCGTACAAATTTACCTTTGAAAACCTCATGCAGCTTAGAACCGATCAAGTTGTGACCGCCGATTTTTCTATCGTCGTTTCTTATGTTCCAATTCTTGCGGTGATCCGGATGCAAAGTTGTACACATTTTGCCGTCTATAAAGACACAGCGGGACACAATCAGTGGTTTCGCGCTCCCGGCGGTATCTGCTATAAGTTTCCGTGGCTTCATTTTTGAATCAACGCCTAAATGACACCACTACCAGGGAAAATTGGTTGCGGATATTGCCCGTGTCTTTTTTTGACACGACAAAAGACAATTTGTAAGAGGGCAATGTCCTGTTATCGGATTGTAGGATTTTCCAAGAAGAACCCCAGTTGGCTTTGGGGCTAGACGGCAAAATTTCCTACTGCTGCCAGAAACCAAGCGAACCCGAGTAATAGCGCAGCAATTGCCGCAATCCACTTTCGCATGATTGCCAAATAGATCCCGAGACCGATTGCGACGAGCATATCGATTTCAACCGTTGCAAACAGGCGGGAGGTATAATCCGCCCCAAGAAGGGCTAACTTCACAGCGGGAACGTTCGCTGAATTGAGCAATATAGCACTGAGGGTCAAAATCGACAATTGGATCGACTTTTTTTCACTTTCGTACCACGCGATTAGTAACAGCGGTAGTGGCAGTATCACGAACGCATTGAATAGCTGTGGGTTGATCAAAACTATCCCCAAGTAGTCTTGCGCGGTCTCGGAGTGAGTATACAGCAGCAATTCGTGGCAAAGTCCAGAGAAGTCCCCTCTAAGAAAGTGGCCGCTAAGTTATTCATTCTCCAGGCGAACATCAGAGTCACTTTCTTCCGTCCCTGTCTTGGCGAAGCCTAGTCAGTTGCTTATCGGTACGTAAAATTACCTTGAGTTCCACAGCGAACTGTACGGTGTGGTTGAGCCCGTCCCGGGACGCAATATAAAGGAATTCCCCATCACCAAGTTTGTGTCAAATCGTTATACATCGACCCTCACCTCTAGAGTGAGCATACCGTCGCACCCTCCGCGTGACTGTGATGCAGGACACTTGCCGGTTATACCGGAGATCACTCGTCAAATGCGGCTGAACATGCGGGTGGGGTTGCACAATATAGGCTGTACCGGTCAGGTAGACTAATCCTGTGAGGGCCGGAGAACCGCCCCTTCTGGGGGACTGGATGTTCGGAAAAGAGGCTGAGCCGAACGATGGTTCTGGGCGACAATCCGGATTGCAAACGTGTGAAACGTTTACCCGTTGCGCTTCACTCGTGCCTCCTATGCGGCTCTAAAAGTAGCTTATGATGGCTGGGTCACACGCTTTTGCCGCACCCGATCACCGAGCCGAGAATGCGCCGCAAGGGCCGGCAACAGCTTCGGAATTCCCCGTGCTAAGATCTGCGCGTATGCATCGGCTTTCCAATCGTCAACTGCTAGAGCTTGTCGGCGTGTGTCTTGCCATCTGCATGATGGCAGTTCCGCACTACTTTGGACATCCCGGCCACCTTACAGGCCAAGGCGCAGAACAAGCTTCTTATTTGAGTGGCGCCGCTATGGGCATTGCGCTCGTTTCCCTCGGGTTCCTGAAGAAAGACTATTCGCTGAGGGATGTCATTCAAGCCTTGATCATCTGCTTTGGGCTGAGTTCGGTAAGCCTAAGCCATTACGTCGTAAGTCCAGAGAATGTTCGATTACACGAGGTATTACAGAGGGCTTACTACCTTCCGATTATCTTCGCGGCACTCTGGTACGGCTCATCGGGGGGACTCCTGGCAGCCGGTTTAGCTGCTATTTTGTACATTCCCCACATCCATGCTGCATGGAGGTCGCAGCCGAATTATCAATTCAATCAGTATTGGGAAGTCGCTCTCTTCTTTGTGTTCGGCGGCCTAACCGGCGTCCTTTCCGAGCAGCAAAGAAAGCAAAGAACAGAGCTGCAAGAGGCCGCGGACCGGCTAAGCAAGGCTCATGCCGAACTGCAGAAGTCATTCGAGAGCTTGCGTCGCGCCGAGCGGCTGTCTGCGGTCGGAACTCTTTCTGCCGCGTTGGCACACGAAATCCGAAACCCATTGAGCGCGATGAATGGCGCCATCGAAATCCTCTCGCGTCAACACCTGAGTTCTGAACGTCGCGGTGAGTTCACGGAGGTAATCAAACGTGAGATTGCGCGCCTGAATAGTCTCTTGTACAAGTTCCTGGAGTTCGCTCAACCGCGACCGCCGGTACGCCGGCGGACAGATATTCAGGATCTTGCGAGCGATGTCTGCAAACTCCTTTCTGAATTGGCCACAGCCAGACAGATCGACCTCATTCTTCCGGAAACGGAAGTGACGTTTCCGAAGATAGATGCGGACCCCGATCAAATAAAACAAGTTATGCTGAACCTAGTTATGAATGCCTGCGAGGCGATGCCTGACGGAGGGAAAGTCGAAATATTCCTTGCGAGTAAGCCGGACCAAATTACTATCGCGATCCGTGACCAAGGCGTTGGAGTCGGCGAACAAGATCTTCAGCATATCTTCGATCCGTTCTACACAACCAGAAACGACGGTACAGGCCTCGGTCTCTCGATTGCACAACGCATTATGGAGCAACACGGCGGCCGCATCGAAGTGAAGCGTAATCCGAAACGTGGCATGACTTTTGCGCTGGTTTTCCCCGTGGAACATCTTGCGAATTCAGCCTTTTAAGGACGATTGTATGGAACCAGCATCTATCCTACTTGTGGACGACAATGAAAGCCAACGCCAGGTCATATCGTTCTGGCTTTCCGAAGAGCATCACGAGGTAAGCACGGCATCCTCGGTGGACACCGCCATTGAAATGCTCGCGCAAAAGGAATTTGACTTGATCCTAACGGATGTAAAGATGCCGGGATCAAGCGGCATGGAACTGCTCGCCTGGTCGAAGGAACAGATGCCGGAGATTCCAGTCTTGATGATGACCGCGTTTGGTTCTGTCTCCGATGCCGTCGCTGCGATGAGGATGGGCGCTTTCGACTATATACTCAAGCCTATTAACGAAGATGCTTTGAAGATTGTCGTCCATAAAGCCTTCCAGCACACGAGGTTGGTACGCGAGAACTGTAACTTGCGTGCTTATGCGGAAAGAGCTTCACGATTCGAGAATCTGATCGGGCATTCGAAGAAAATGAAGGAACTCTTCGATCTCGCAGCGCAAGTGGCCCCGCGGGACTCAACTGTGCTGATATTGGGTGAATCAGGG
>DATMQI010000047.1:0-4656 GCA_035567135.1 Terriglobales bacterium | reverse complement strand
GTCATGTTCCGGAATAGGCTGAATCCCGATTCGATTACGGCCTTTTACTTCGAGCCGGTACATGCCGCAATTCTGTGTATCTATGTTGTCCCAGTCGTTCAGATCACGCGAAACGACGGTGGATTTATCGATATAGAAGCCGCCGTCACCTTGGTTGAGCCGGAGAAGAGGCATCAGGTCGTACAGGTTGATGTCTTTATCTACGACAACCTCCTTCCAGGGTGCACCTGCGCGCCTTTCGATCTTTCCCGGATAGGTCTGATATCGTTTCACGAACTCAAAGAATTGTTCTTTGAGCGGCGTGTCCTTGGCCATGCCGATTGCGAGTGCATGGTTCGGCCACGAAGCATGCACGTTCATAGCGATCTTCGCCGTTTTATACCCTTTGATGTTCTCAAAGAACAGCGCCGGCGACTGGTCGCCCAGTTTGGTTCCAGCGCAAGCGGCGGAAGCAATATCTGGCTCGGGCAGAACGGGCTCACTGATTCTGAGCAGTTGTCCATTCTTCTCGAGGGCATTGAGAAATTCGCGTAGACCGTTGTAAGCCATATCTAAGAACTCCTTATCAACTGCTAGTGCCGCACTGAATGCACATGTCAGGGGCAACTCGGTTGCGAGCGGTTAATTTTGGGAAGTGTGGATCTTACGTGCCTCGCTGCTTGCACCGTTCCATTCGTACTTGTTTGTTTGCTTCAGCCCAATGAGGCTGAGCACTCTGTGAGCAAACTCTTCGACGAGACTCTCCACCGTTGACTGTCCGTTGTAAAACGTTGGTGTGATGGGGAAAATGATCGCGCCAGCTTCGGTCGCCGCTGCCATGTTCTTGATGTGAATGAGATTCAGCGGGGCTTCGCGCACGCAGAGAACCAATGGAATCCGCTCTTTCAATGCAACATCAGCAGCCCTCTCTATGAGATCGGTTGCAGCACCCGATGCGATGCGCGACAGCGCGCCAACAGCAAGGGGCGCTATGATGACGGCCGTCGTTGGATAGGAACCGCTCGTGACAGGAGAGCTTAAGTCCCCATCGTTCAGGACACTGACCTTCTTTGCATTCTTGCCGGCGATCTCCGGTATCATGTCCGCCGGGTTCTCGATGCCCCACTCCATCTGGAGTAGCCTATGCCCATTCGGCGACGCGACGACGTTGATATGCTCTACACGATCGTCGCCTGAAAGCAGCTTCAGCAATGTCCGGTGGACAATCGTGCCGCCTGCTCCCGTGTAAGCTAGCGTGATGTTGTGCTTGTTCGACATATCGTTTCCTCTTTTTGAGTTTTCAACCGATTAGTCACTGACTCCCCTCAATAGATGGCGCAATTTCTTCCGACCATGAAACACTCGAGCTTTCACCGCCCCGACCGAGACGCCCATCACCCGAGCGGTTTCTTTCGTGGATAACTCACGAAGCTCTCGCAGCTGGATTGCCGTTCGAATTCTTGGCGTCAACTTATCCATAGCCGCGGATAGAATTCGGCTCCGCTCGCTCTGTAAGAAGACACTCTCCGGACCTGCGTGTGAATCGGGCATCTCTACCCGTACCGCGCTCTCTGCTTTGCCGCACAAGTCGTCGATCGGTACCTCGCGCAGTCCGCGACGCGTGCGCAGCCACATAAGAGCTTCGTTCATCGCAATTCGTGTTAACCAGGTGGAGAAGGAAGACTTTCCTTCGAATTTGTGCAAGTGCACGAAGGCTTTATGGAAGCTCCGCTGGGCGATGTCCTCCGCGTCTTCGCGGATCCGGGTGAAGCGTCTCGCAATGGTTAGAATCCTCCGCTGGTGACGGTCGATGAGAATTTCAAATGCCTGTCCTTCTCCACGTTTCGCGGCAGCGATGAGCGTCGCTTCCTCGTTTCCGCCAGCGATGTTCTGTCTGTGAGCATCCGCAAATTGCCGTGATTCTCGACTCCGTTTGTTTGTCTCCAACCCAACTAGCCTGCACTCTGGGATTGAGATACGCGTGGGCGCGGTGTCAGAAGGTCCGCTAGGCCAATCCGGCGAAGCATCTCAGCACGAACGCGATCTAAGACTCCGTTCACGACTTCTGCGCCGTCTTGCGTCGGGTCGATGTGTACTCGGAAAGGTCGCTTGCCGAACGGGGCATCGACCACCTTGACGATGGCCTCCGCGACGGCCGAGACATCTGCGTCTGCGGGCACGATGGCCGCGAAACCCTTGAGCACCTGCTCTCCAAAACCGGCGTACGGGCCAGCTTCGTATTCCGCAGCCCGTGCCTTATCAGCGGGAGAGCCCGCATGAGCGAAGTGATTCGTGCCGCCAGTGAATGCGCCTGGAACGATGATAGAGGTCTCGATACCCCAGCGCGCTAATTCGCGCGAGTAGACAACGGCTAGCGCATCCATTCCGGCCTTTGCCGCAAAGTATGGCGCGAGATAGGGTGGAGTTCCTCCCGCTGAGCTGCTGCTCGAAACCCAAACGACAAGACCTTGGCCTTGCTTACGCAACTGGGGCAGGGCTGCACGGTTTACGCGTTGGGTGCTCAACACATTGATGTCATACAACTCTCCCAGTTGTTCGGGGGTGAAGGCTTCGGCTGGACCAAAAACCATGTGGCCCGCGTTGTGAACGACAACGTCCAAACTGCCGTTTTTCGAAATGATTTCCTGGATGCCCGTGTCACAAGATTTCTGCGACGAAACGTCCAGTTCGACGACGCGCAAATCCACGCCGTGGTCGGCCGCATACTTTTCCACTTCCTTGACCTGATCTGCGTTCCGCCCCTTGGTTTCACGCATGCTCGCATAAACTGTATGCCCTGCTCGCGCCAAAGCGCGTGCTGCCAAAGCGCCAAAACCACTCGATGCACCTGTAACAGCAATTACGTTCTTCACAGCTCAATCTCCTTTTTCGAATCGAATTTGGATCTAATAAGAACTAATCTCTTATTCACAAATCTTCCGGACAGTTCTACTTTCTTCCTTGAAGGCGATAACGTCAGGCAAATCCCCCATTGGCTCGCAGAATTTGGCCGTTAACCCATCCGCCATCGGGCCCGGCAAGGAATGACACCACGTTTGCGATATCCTCCGGCTGACCCAGCCGTTCGAGTGGAGGGACTTTGCTGAGTTCATCGATTTGCGCTTGAGTCTTGCCTTTGAGAAACAGGTCGGTCCCAACAGGTCCGGGAGCGACGGCATTTGCGGTCACCTTTCGACCACGCAACTCGTTGGCGAGCACGTGGACCAGTCCCTCAACCCCCGCCTTGGAAGCGATGTACGCGCCGTAGGTCGGAAACGACTTGGCTAGTACGCTGCTCGACAGCGCAATAATACGTCCACCCTCCGCCACATGTTGTGCCGCCTGCGCGAGCACGAGGAAAGTTCCGCGCAGGTTGGTGGCGATGACTTTGTCGAACAATTCCACATCGCTTTTTGCGATCGGAGAGAGTGGCATGATGCCTGCATTGTTCACGACCACGTCGATCCTGCCGAAAATATCTTGAGCTTGCTTGAAGAGATTCTCCACGGCCTCAGCGTTGGCGATATCCGCCTGGAGGGCAACCGCCTGCCCACCGGCAGCTTTGATCTCGTCCACCACCTCTTGTGCCTTGGCCGGATTTCCGGCGTAGTGTACGGCTATACCAAAACCATCACTTGCGAGCCTCTTCGCTACTGCTCGTCCGATACCGCCGGAGGCGCCTGTGACGATAGCGCTCCCAATCACTTTACTTTTCATTGTTCGTCTTTCTTTCCTTTCGTGGGCATGCATACCTTCATGTGTAGACCCTGACCGCTGCCTCAAGAGGTGAGATGGATTTGACTTATCAATCGGACCATGAATTGTTAGAATGCCTATCATGCGTGACGTGCATCTTCGAAATGTCGACCTGAATCTCCTTAACGCGCTCTATGCCTTACTCGAAGAACGCCATGTGACGCGCGCTGCAAAGCGATGTTTCTTGAGTCAGTCGGCCATGAGCCGGGCGCTTGAACGTCTCCGTGAAATGTTTGGGGACGTGCTTCTCGTCCGCAGTGGCCGCAGCTACGAGCGCACCCTTCGAGGAGAAAGCGTGCTGCGGGAACTTGAATCGCTCATGCCTCGACTTGAAGCAATGCTGCGAGGAGAGCATTTCGATCCGGCCAAGAGCCAGGTGCGATTTCGAGTAGCAATGACTGACCATGCAGCCATGGTGCTTATGCCTCCGCTCGTTCAGCGTGTGCGTAGAGCTGGAGCCAAAGTAAACATGCACGCATCAGCATGGAACGATCGCGTCCATGAAGACATTGTTGCGGGCCGAATTGATACGGCGGTCAGTGCAGAGGCCCCGCCGAGCACCCTCGAGTCCGAAGTGCTTTATGAGGAAGACTTCGTTTGTCTCATAGCTCGGAGCCAAGGGAAGCATCCACGACGATTTACGGTGAAACAGTATCTGAACCTTTCACACGCAATCGTTGAAACGTGGGAAGGACAGCAGACTCCTGTCGATAGACCCCTGGCAGACCTCGGCTTGAAAAGACAGGCGGTGTTACGTATTCCGTTCTTCGTGCCCACGATTCTCAGCATCGCACGCACCGACTTGGTGATAACCGTGCCGCGAAGGCTGGCCAAGATCATGGCACCTCTTGCGAACGTATGGGTTGTCGAACCGCCGCGTGAAATCAAAGGCTTATCCTATTTCATGACTTGGCATCAACG
>DATMQI010000046.1:0-5582 GCA_035567135.1 Terriglobales bacterium | reverse complement strand
GACGATAGTTCCATCTTCGGTTACGAAGGTGAAGGCTGCACCCGCAGTAGTGCCTTTCGCCTGAAAGGTAAATCCCGCGGCACCCGTGAACACTACTCCTGTGGGCGTACCCACGACACCATTTACTGGTGACGGGATGTTTACCATCAGCCCTTGCTTCAGTCCTTGTCCGTTGTAGAGAGTCGAAACACCGGCGTTGTTGTCCGAAACCCACCACGGACTTGTAGCGCTCGAGGTAAGCCCCCAAGGGTTCACAAGCTGTAGATCGGGCTGGCCATTTGGCGGGTTTTGAGCGAGGCCCTGAATATCTGAAACAAAATTGGTTTGTTGGTAGGCTTGCGCCATACCCAGCGCGCTGAGAGCAAGTACGGTGGCAAGCGTGCGAGCGCACGCTGTGCACAATCTAGAGATTGTCTTCAGATACATCCTTTTCCTCCGTCACGTTGCGGTACTGAATAGTGAACACGGTGAGTCAGTCACAAGCACGGCAAGAGCATCTGCGAATTGCTGTCGAGACTACATTCCGTGCAAGATGTGTAACTCCCGTCACGTGCGGAATATTCCCAAGTACAAAAATAATTCCTGTGCCATTCAAAGCGAAGGTTTTCGATGAAAACCGTGCACGGAAAAGGCAAGAACGTACACTAAGCCGGGATCACAGACACGGGTCAAAGCCGCGGACGTCCCGAGCTTGTTTCCACCACACGATCAAAGACATCCACAGAACGCACGCCTGGGAAAGGCAGCGTTCGTTGCTTGTTCGAAGGTCGTTCACTCCTGTGACTGCGTTCGTTGGAGAGGAAGGTCAACCCACAAAGCAGCGCGCGGTGTTATGTGCAAGCTGAAACACTTGTCCACAATCTCAAGGTGGGAGTATTTAATCGCTGTTTGAAACGATTCTCTGTCGATCTTTAGGTCACGGCGTGCATCGCGGAAATGAGAATGCATGTCCCTCACTCCCGGGATCACAAACTTGCCGGTCCCATCGATCACCTTTTCGGAGGCAGGTATGGTGATCCGCTTCGCCCGGCCGACAGCGGCAATGTCGTGTCCGCGGACGAGGAAGGGCATGTCTTGTTGTGGCTTGCCAACAGCTGGATCGATGATGGTGACATGGGTGAGCGCAAGGCCGCCGGACTGGGCGTGAACCACCCCCGAAAGCCCTAATAGTGCGCAGAGCAGGAATAGAGAGCGCAAAATCAACTTGAAACGATGGGATCGCATAACGAAATTGGACACTAAACGAAGCCACTCGTCCCCGCTAAAGGGAAAGCTTTCTTTGTCTGGTTGCCTATGCGGCGGCACGCTTCAGCAATTCAGCCAGATTGTGGACATCAATAGCGCTCGCGTCACCGATGACAAAATAGCGGAGGCCGCCATGACTCCAGGTTTCCACATTGAACGATAGCTCTTTTTTCGCAGGAGCGTTCTCGTCCAACCTGGCCCGCAGCGACCCTTCCTGGAATACGAGCACAGAAATCCGGTGCTTCCGTACCTCGTACACGAGATGCGCCCCTGGCGTTTGAGCGAGGTAAGTCATGCGACCTCCGAGCAGCGAAAACTCGGAATTCTGGAGTTCAGGCAAATCGAAGGTGAACGGAATCTTCCCCTGGAACCAGGGCTTCACCGTGTGCCGATCGGTAGAAACGACATCCACCGGGGCTGAGCTAGCCAGCATTCCCACATGCAGGTCTGCTACCTCGCTATAGACCTGTTCCGTACGGTCCGTATCTCGTCCCCGATAGATAGTCGCCAAGCCTATAACCACCAGAACAGCCGTGACAGCCGATGCCATCATCCATGCAATGCCGAAGCTGCTCCGGCGTGGTTTTGCTTCAATTCGTCGCTGTACCATTTTGCGGAACTCAGGCCTGGGAGTAAATCGTTTTCCAACAGCCTGAATGCTGCGTTTCATCTGGACGCGCGCAAGCGCATCCGCCCCGCAGGTCGAACAACTGTGCACATGGCTATCGAAGGCTAGCATCTCTTCTGACGGCAGTTCTCCGTCAAGGTAGGTATCGAGTCTGGTCTTCCAAAGCTCACAAACCATAGATCATTCCGTTTTTCACTGGCGTCTCCCCCGATCGCGATCCCTCATTCATCCCTTGCCGCAGACCATCTCGTAACCTTTTTCTGGCGCGCGACAGACGCGACATCACCGTACCGATCGGAACCGAAAGCGTTTCCGCAATCTCCTGATATGACATCTCCTCTACCTCACACAGAAGCAAAACCTCACGGAAATGCACTGGTAGTTCATCGATCTCTCTCTCGATCAGATCAGCATTCGAGCGGTCGATCAGAATCGTTTCTGGCGTAACGAACTCAACTGCCAGTTCGGGCCCCTCGTCGTCCTCGGCATCATCCAGCGGTAGTGTCGTTGTCGCTTTTAGTCCAGCGCACGAGGTCAGGAACGTGTTGCGCAAGATGCGATACATCCATGCCCGAAAATTAGTACCCAGCTGAAAAGACGAGAATCCTTTCAAAGCCTTAAGGTAGGTCTCCTGCACCAAGTCCTCGGCTTGGTCACGATTCCGGGTCAGCCAGTGTGCGAAATTGTACAGGGGATCGAAGAGTGGCATCGCCAGTTCTTCGAACGAACCGGATTGGGGATCCACTCCTGACACGTCAATGTGGTAAACCGCAGGCCTGGTCACTTTATTCCATTCCATGCCAAATAATTTCTGGGAGCTGTCCGGGCGGTAAACGACCTTCGAGGCAAACCCAAATTTGGCCCCGGGCAAACGGCGAAAACTGTGCGCCCCCCGGGGCCGCCTCCCCTAGCGCGCCAAGACAGAAATGGTCGAATCCCTTCTTAATGTCGGGAGCCGAACTCACCGGGGCAGGGGCCTCTTTCCTTCAACGCCAGGCCACGGGAATATTTCCGGGAAGGACCGGTTTTATTCCCTTGAGGTCATCCACATGACGTTCGCGCTCCTGAAGGGTGGATTGAATCCCTTTGATCCGAAGACGGTCCTGCTTGCAAAACACGCGCAACACGTAGTGCTCATTCACTTTCCGATCGCGTTGTTTATTACTGCAGTGGCCTTCGATCTCGTTGATCACTGGACGAAGGGAGCGGGTTTGAAGCAGACAGCCTATTACAACCTCTTAGTGGCAGCCCTTGCGACGATCCCTGTTCTGGCGACGGGTATCCTCGCATGGCAGTTCCAGCTTGAGGGGCAGAAACTCAAGGGCATTCTGCTGCTGCACCTAGTGCTTGCATGCGTTTCGACTGTGATCATCTGGCTGGCCTGGTGGCTGCATTTCCGCGCGCAGCGCACGTCAAAAGCGTTACCCAGTTACCGCCTTCCGATCGAGCTTCTAGGCATCGTAATCGTGGCCCTTACCGGTCACTTGGGCGGCTTCCTAAGCGGTGTCAACGGGCCCGGTTAGGGGGCGAGATCGGTGCGTTAGAGCGGGGAAGCAACGCTCCCTCGACTTACCCGGGAATAAAAGCAACTGGCGCCAGTTATCAACTCCGAACGCGACAAACTATGGAGGGCAAATGGCGGACAAGAAGCAAGATTTCATTGACCAGAGGTTGCAGGACCTCAACAACGACGGTGTCGACCGTCGCGGATTTCTCAAGTGCATGGCATGGGCAGGTACCGGGCTAGTCTGGACCATGAGTGGCGGTATTCCGGTATCACGAGCTTTCGCCCAAGGCGCCGGTCACACTGCCGGCAAGGGAGCCGACTTTACCTTTGTCCAGATTAGTGACAGCCACATCGGTTTTAACAAGCCGGCAAATCCAGATGTCACCGCCACTCTGCAAACGGCAATTAACAAGATCAACGCAATGCCTCACAAACCGGACTTTCTCATTCACACGGGCGATCTCAGCCAGCTCTCCAAGCCTAGTGAATTCGACACCCTCGACCAGGTATTGAGGGGAGCTTCTCCGAAGCAGATCTACTTCGTGCCAGGCGAGCATGACGTGCTGACCGACAACGGCGAGCAATATCTCCAGCGCTACGGAAAGAACACAAAGGGCGCAGGGTGGTACAGCTTCGACCAGAAAGGTGTCCATTTCGTCGGTTTGGTGAACGTGGTCAATTTGAAAGCTGGGGGCCTGGGATCACTCGGTCACGAGCAGTTGGAGTGGCTGGAGGACGATCTCAAGGGCCGCTCTGCCAGCACTCCGATCGTCCTCTTTGCACACATTCCGCTCTGGACCATCTATCCGGACTGGGGCTGGGGAACCGACGACAGTGAACAAGCTCTGTCGTATGTGAAGCGTTTCGGTTCTGTGACGGTGCTGAACGGTCACATTCATCAGGTGATGCAGAAGATCGAAGGCAAGGTTTCATTTCACACGGCAATGTCCACTGCGTTTCCTCAGCCTGCGCCGGGAACTGCTCCCTCGGCGGGGCCAATGAAAGTGCCCGCCGACCAGCTACAACGGGTGTTGGGAATTACAGATGTCAACTACCTGGTCAGCGGTAGCAGCTTGGCAATCATCGACTCGCCACTCGACAGCTCGCGCTCGCCAATGTCCGGGAATGGCGGCGGCACAGACATGGCAGCGATGGCCTCAGGCGGGGCTTCGACCGATTCAACACCTGAAGTGAAGATCGACAATTTTGCCTTCACGCCGGGAGCCATCACGATCAAACGTGGAACGCAAGTGACCTGGATCAACCACGATGACATCCCGCACACGGTCGATAGTACGCAGGGCAAGTTCAAATCGGCGGCGCTGGACACGGACCAGAAGTTCGAGTTTCGCTTCGCAGAGCCGGGAGAATACCCATACTACTGCCGCATGCATCCGAAGATGACCGGCAGCATCGTCGTTCAGTCCTAATGGCATTCGTGCCAAGGGACGGAAGGTCACTGATCGGGCGCGCTACGGCCACGCGAGGACAAAAGGACAGCGCTGAGGCAATGCCGGCGCAAGCCATTCGCCTAAGTGTTGGAGGGAGGAGACCTGCGCCTCTGCGCCTCATAGTCCAGTCGCCGAGGTACATGGTCGAGGAGTTCTGGCGATACACGAATTGAGGTGGAAAGTGTCTTCACAAGTCGAATTATCACAACAAGAAGGTTTCCCCCTGCTCGGCTACGCGAGCAGACTGCTTAGCCGCACAGACGTTGCGCAAGATACCGTGGCGTTTCGGTTTGAAAGAGCAGAAAATTTTTTATTCCGGGCGGGCCAGTCCATAAATCTGACTCTCTTTGGGGTTAGACCAGATGGTTCGGACTGCCTCCCCCATACGTTTTCGATCGCGAGTTCCCCCTTTGTCAAAGAGATATTGATCGTCACGCGCATACGGGATTCGGCATTCAAGCGGGTACTTTCTATCCTGCCGTTGGGCACTCATGTGAACCTAAGTGGTCCTATGGGGTCCTTTAGCTTGCATCGCAATACCTCAAAGCCAGCCGTTTTTCTGGCCGGAGGAATTGGAATCGCCCCGTTTCTGAGCATGCTCTGCTCGGCCGCAGTGGACAAGGCCCGGCCCGATATTTTTCTTTTTTATGCGAACCGATATCTCGAAGACGCGGCGTTTATGGATGCTCTCTGGGACTTGGAGAGCTCGAATACAAACTTTCGTTTCGTCCCAACGTTCACGCGCATCGAC
>DATMQI010000045.1:0-20060 GCA_035567135.1 Terriglobales bacterium | reverse complement strand
CCGGAATTGGGAACCAGTCAGACCGGGCATCGACCACCCGATGATTACCGCCGTTGATGTGGGTCACGCGGGACAAACTGACGGGTCCGGTATCGTCTATGCCGGTACTGAACCAAGCGCCGTGTTTCGCTCCGACAATGGCGGCGATAGCTGGGTGGACCTCGCCGGATTGCGCGCGCTCCCTTCTGCTGACACCTGGAGTTTTCCCCCACGCCCCCACACGCATCATGTTCGGTGGATCGAAGCCGACGTAAGCGTCGCGGGTCGCGTGTATGTCGCGATCGAGGCTGGCGCGCTCGTGCGCACGTTCGACGGCGGGCGGACCTGGCGTGATCGCGTTCGCGGCGGTCCGTACGACACGCACACAGCGATGACGCATCCGTTTGCGCCCGGGCGGATCTACTCGGCCGCCGGCGATGGGTACTTTGAAAGCACCGATGCTGCGGACTCGTGGAGATCGCCCGAGGATGGATTGCAGCACCGCTACCTCGTGGCTGTTGCTGTGGATCCTGCTGATCCAGATACCGTGATCGTGTCCGCAACAGACGGACCCGGCTCCGCCTATTCGCCGCGAGGAGCCGAGGCGTACGTGTATAGGAAGACTGGGGTTCAGAGATGGGAACAGTCAATGAGCGGCCTACCCGGGGCGAAGGCCACGACGGTGAGCCGTTTTGCCACTCATGCTGGCGAACCAGGCGTCATCTACGCCGCCAACAACCGCGGCCTCTTCAGATCAGGTGATGCAGGACGGAACTGGAAGGCTATGGACCTCCCTTGGCCAGCCCCCGGGCTTGCAGATGGCGTGGCGGCGCTTGCCTGCCTTCCGGAGTGATATGGAAAAACGTTCTGCTGTCGTGTCGATGATCGTTGTGCTGCCGGTTCGGGTCGAGCGAATGAATCTCCGAATTGCCTCTGATGGCAGCGGAGTTCGAGCATGTCAATCGGGTTTTGTGAAACCGAATGAATAGGAGGAAACCGTGACAATGATGGAGAGGGTCGAGAAAATGAGAGTGAGTGACGATGCACTTGATCTGGTGTTTCGAAAAGCCCGTACCTACAACGCATGGCTTCCCAAGCCAGTGCCCGAAGAGTTGCTATGGCAGCTCTACGACACGCTGAAATGGGGGCCCACGAGCGCGAATAACAGTCCCGCGAGGTTCGTATTCATTCGTTCCACGGCTGCAAAAGAGCGCCTCCGTCCATCGCTCGCGCCAGGTAATGTAGAGAAGACGATAGCCGCTCCGGTCACGGTCATCATCGCCTATGATCTGAAGTTCTATGACAAGTTGCCACGGCTGTTTCCACACTACCCCGCCATGCGCGATATGTTTGTGAAGAACCCCCAACTGATCCAGGAAACTGCGCTACGGAACTCTACCTTGCAAGGAGCCTACATGATACTGGCGGCGCGGGCTCTGGGACTGGACTGCGGGCCGATGTCAGGTTTTGATAACGCAAAACTCGATGAGGAGTTTTTTGCAGCTGGCAAATGTGAGTCCTGCGAGCAGGAGTTCTTCCCTGAAGGACATGTTAAATCCAATTTTCTCTGCAACATCGGTTACGGCGACCCAGCGACGCTCATGCCGCGGGGCCCTCGGCTCGACTTTAGCGAGGCATGCACCCTGTTCTGATTGCGCTTTACTCGCAGTCGCAGACTCAGCTCCTAGCGACAATAGCCTCGGTGGTTCGCGCCATGAATGTGATTGAGCGCTTTTCGATCATGCTTCTTGGAAGGATGATGAGGAACTCAGAAACCAGCAGCAATTCTTTTGTGGCCGTTCCCGTGCGCTGTTTGGTTATTGTTGGGTTGTGTCTCTGTGTCACGACCGGGCTCCAGGCGCAGACGCCAGACCCAACGCCCTTGGAGGCACCACAACCGGGGGTACGGCCGCCGCTGACCCCTTTTCCGAGGTTTCAAGACTGGAGCTTTCTGCGCGATCCATCCCAACGCGTTGATCCGTACGACAGATTGAAATTCATTCCACTGAACGACTCCGAAACAAATTACCTAACGCTCGGACTTGAAAGCCGGACAGAGTTTCAGTACCTCAACAACAATGATTGGGGCGCAGGGCCGCAAAATCTGACAGGCTATGTTCTTCAACGGGTAATGCCCGATGTCGACCTGCGCCTCGGAGATCACGCGCGTGTGTTTGTCACTTTGGCATTCAACGAGTTCACCGGCAGATATCCGCGACCGGGAATCGACAAGGACATCGCCGATGGACATGAAGTTTTCGTCGAGTTGGGCGGCAATCTACATGATCCGCACCCCGGTTGGGATGTCATTGTCGGGCGCCAAGAAGTCGTGCTCGGCACAGGGCGCCTTCTTGACGATAATGAGGGAGTGAACGTAAGAAGCGCCTTCGATGGCATCCGCGTCGGGTATGACAATCCAAAAGGGCGCGTTGACCTGATCGCTGTCAAACCGGTCGAGATCAACCCCGGTGCCTGGGATGACGTACCTAACCCGGGAATCACTTTGTGGGGCTTGTACGCTTCGAATCTGCGCTGGAGCCCGCGGTTCATGTCCGATGTCTACGTTCTTGACTACGATGCAAAGTCGGCAACATACGGCAGCCAATCCTCACGAGAGCAGCGGCGCATGATTGCAGGGCGGTATTTCAATCGCCTGCCTGGCGAACCGCCCAGGGCAGGTTTTGATTACAACATCGAGACTGGGGTCCAGTGGGGTTCTTTCGGGAATCGGTCGATCCGTGCATGGGGCGCTGGAGGGAATATCGGGTGGACGCTTCCGGGTCCGATGTGGCGGGTGCGCTTCGGGCTCCAGGCTGACGCCATCAGCGGAGATAACGGCCAGCCGAATACGCTAGGAACTTTCAACGCGCTATTTCCACGAGGAGCTTATTTCGGTCCGAAGTTCGCGCTTATGGGGCCGGCAAATCTGCTGGCTATTCAGCCACAATTTCAGTTCCATCCTCTGCAGAACGTGACCGGAGAATTCTGTTGGATCTGGTTCTGGCGCGAGAGCACAAAAGATGCAGTTTATAGCTTCGAGAACGTGCAACTACGGCCTGCGAATCTTAGTGACGCGCGCTATGTCGGCAGTCAGCTTAATCCGGAGATTCGTTGGGCGATAAGCGAGCATTTCCTTGCAGCGTTGAACCTCGCTGGTTTCGTTACGGCGACCTTCTTGCACCAATCCCCTCCGTCGAAAGAAATCGTGTTCGTCAATGTTGGTCTTACGTATCGGTTTTGATCATATCGGAGGAGTTCGACCCTGGCGGTTACGGAATCGGAGTTGCGATAAAGGCGAGAAGCAAAACGGGAGAATTGTGAATCACATCAAATTCACCACATCAAATTCATAGAATAAAGGAACGAGATCGTGGGGATATTCGACCGCACCAGCGTTGTTCACGGAGATGAGGGCTGCAGAGACGGGCATTACCGCGTGAAGGACAAGCTGCTCGAGATGGTCGTGAGCGAGGATGGTACGGAGCAGAAGCTTGATCCAAATGCACCGATTGCCCTGCATGCGCAGAATCCAACAGAGCTAGGCGATGTGAGAGTAGGCTCGGCATCCGAGGAAGCAGCGGGGATTCCGGGAATCTGGAACACAATGCTCTACGGCATTGGCGATATGGCCGTGATGCGGGCTCCAGAGGCGTTTCTGAAGATCAACCATGTTAACGGATTCGATTGCCAGAGCTGCGCGTGGCCGAGTCCTGACAAGAACCGGAAGGTCTTCGAGTACCCAAAAGTCCTCTCGTGTTACGCGAAGGGGGAATGCTTGTGGAACTGAAACGCGTGGCAGGAGCGCAGGAGATGGCGGGGTTCGACTCCCAATTCGTCATTTGACGACCCCTACTTCTGGATCGCCGACAATCCTAAACCCAAATCTGTGAACTTTATTTCAGAGGCCGAGAACCGGCGATGAGGATGTCTACCAATCTCCTGGCGCTCTGCTGCCAGTCGGGTGTGGAGGCCACGTTGGACACGCCGATGAGCGCTCGGAGCAGGTCGAATGGATCAAGGTCATCGCGTATATCGCCGCTCTTGATGGCGCGCTTTACCAGCGCATCGATCGCTCCTTGGATCTGACCGCGGGAAACTTCGTAGAGCTTCGCGGCGCCACCCACGATTGTATTCAGTGCAGGCGCAATGATGTGTTTCGCCGCAATGTAATCAACGAACAAAAGCATCCAGGCCCGCAACGCCCCAATCGGAGACATTGTCTCTGTGAACTTTCGCTGAGCTGCGGCCAACTTCTCAACCTCGGTTCGATAAACCGCCTCGATCAAGGCATCGCGGCTGGGAAAGTGCCGATATAGGGTTCCGGCACCCACACCTGCTTCTTTGGCAATGTCGTCGAGGCTTGCATTCGCGCCGCGGCGCGTGAATGCCTCCTTCGCTACCCCCAGAATGCGCTGGCGATTGCGCTGCGCGTCGGTGCGCGGCTTCCGCTCGACCGGTTTTGAGCTCTTTTTAGCCATCCAAAAATATTTGCAACCGGAGATAGTCTCCGGTTATCTTATCAGTAATTCGGAGACACTCTCCGTTTTATTAGAACTTCCGATGTTCGTCAACCGTGAAAAGGAGTACCGGCAGATGATGAATCAATTCGCAATCCCCAGGCAGCCGAGAAATCCGGATTGCGCCGACTCGATGAGCGTGGCGGAGCGAGAGTTGGCGGCCTTCTTCGCAGCCGTAAAAGAGTTGTTTGGATCGGAACTGGCGGAGCTCTCCGCAGAAGAATGGTTGCGTGAGTTGGAAACAACCAATGATCTACCCGCTTCAACGCCCGAATGGCAAAGACTGACTGCCAAGGCTTCGTTATGGCTCGCAAATCGAGTGAACGCCTTGTCTCTAACGACTGAATTCGCAACTACGTAGGAGGAAAACATGCGTATTTTCGTAACTGGCGCCACTGGGTTCATCGGTTCCGCAATTGTTAGGGAACTTATCGAGGCAGGCTATGAAGTGCTCGGTCTCCCCCGCTCCGATAAGGCCGCAGCATCTCTCGCCAGGGCAGGAGCCAAGGTGCATCCGGGCTCGCTCGAAGATCTTGAGAGCCTTCGGAGTGGAGCGGCCGCGACCGATGGCGTTATCCACACCGCATTCATACACGAGTTCAACAATTATGGACCTGCGGTCGAGGCGGATCAGCGTGCCATCGAAACAATTGGTACAGCGCTTCAAAGGTCCGGCCGCCCGATGATTGTCACGTCTGGCCTTGCCCTTCTCGTTCCGGGGCGGCTCGCCACAGAAGAGGATGCACCGAGCCCAGACTTCCCGCGCAAATCAGAACAGACAGCTATGGAGTTCGCATCGCGCGGCGTGCGGGCGTCGGTTGTGCGCCTGCCTTTCTCGGTGCATGGTGACGGCGATCACGGATTCGTTCCGCGGCTGATACAGGTCGCACGAGAAAAGGGGATTTCAGCCTATATAGGTGATGGGCTCAACCGCTGGCCCGCCGTGCACCGGCTAGATGCTGCCCGTCTCTACAGGCTCGTGCTGGAGAAGGGTTCCACGGGAGCCAGATATCACGGGATCGGAGACGAAGGAGTGCCGACACGAGAAATCGCGGAGGTGATCGGCCGCCGCCTGGATGTGCCGGTGGCCAACAAATCCCAGGAGCAGGCCGCTGAACATTTTGGGTGGATCGGAATGTTCTTTGGAATGGGTGTCTTGGTATCAAGCTCGCTAACAACGGAAAAATTAGGATGGCGGCCGACGCACGTCGGCTTGATTGACGATCTCGAGACTGGGTCCTATTTCAAAACGGAAACGATCGCCGCGGCTCTGCAGAGTTAGGTGTTCACGAATTTGTTCGTATGAAAAGCTCAGCGTACAAGGAGGAAAAAGTGACAAGCACGATGACGAACATATTTGGATCGACATCAACAACAGAAGATGTTTTGTCGGGAATCGATCTGCGGGGCAAGCGGATCCTTGTTACCGGCGTCTCGGCGGGCATCGGCGTCGAAACCGCGCGATCTCTCGCTGCCCACGGTGCATCGGTTGTGGGCGCGGCGCGTGATCTGGAAAAGGCAAGAGTCGCGACCGAACAGGTCCGAAAAAATGCGGCGGCCAAAGGCGGCCGCTGTGAACTCGTCGAACTCGATCTGGCTAGCCTTAAGAGCGTTCGTGCCTGCGCCGATCAACTGCTGGCCAAAGGCGAACCGTTCGACGTGATTATTGCTAACGCCGGAGTTATGGCCACGCCGCTCGGCCATACGGCCGATGGTCTTGAAACGCAGTTCGGCACAAATCACTTGGGGCATTTTGTCCTTGTCAACCGAATTGCGAAGCTGCTGGGTCCTGGCGGGCGGCTGATTAACCTGTCGTCGGCAGGTCATCGCTTCTCCAACGTGGACTTTGAGGATCCGAACTTCGAACGGACGCCTTATGAGCCCTTCGTTGCATATGGCAGGTCAAAAACCGCAAACATTCTGTTCACCGTTGCATTCGACAAGCGGCACCGAGACCGTGGCGTACGCGCCGCCGCCGTGCACCCGGGAGTGATCCAGACCGAGCTAGCTCGCCACATGGATCACAGCCACCTGGAATCGATGCTCGAACAAATGAATCAGCAACTCGCTGCCGAGGGTGAGGGGCCCTTCCGGTGGAAATCCGTTCCTCAGGGAGCCGCAACTTCGGTGTGGGCCGCTGTGGTGGCACCTGCTGACGAGATCGGCGGTCGCTATTGCGAGAACTGCCGCGTTGGCGAAATCGTGCCTGACAACGTGACGATCAGTGGCATCAGCGAAGGAGTACGCAGATATGCACTCGATCCGAAAAACGCTGAGGCGCTCTGGAAGAAGAGTGAAGAATTGGTCGGAGAGTCGTTTTAACCTAGTGAGTGAGCGAGCAGAGATAGGAGATGAGAAATGACTGAACGGACTGATCTCGCAGGCAGCTTCACCCTGCCTGGCACATCGTTGACCGTTAACCGCATGGGCTACGGCGCCATGCAACTCGCCGGCCCGCACGTCTTTGGGCCTCCACGCGATAGCGACGAGGCCGTTGCAGTTCTGCGGGAGGCGGTGGAGTCGGGCGTGAACCACATCGACACCAGCGACTACTACGGTCCGCACGTCACCAATCAGATCATTCGGCAAGCGCTTCATCCTTATCCGAAAGGTCTGGTCATCGTTACCAAGCTTGGCGCGCGACGGGGTGCAGATGCCTCCTGGATTCCTGCTCTCTCCCGGCAGGAGCTGATTGACGGCACTCACGACAACCTGAAGAACCTCGGCCTCGACGTTCTGGATGTCGTCAACCTTCGGGTCGGTGGATTTACAGAACCATCTGAGGGATCGATTGAGGAACCGCTCACCGTGCTCGCTGAACTCAAGCGGCAAGGGCTGATCCGGCATATCGGTGTGAGCAACGTAACAGCGAAGCAGGTAGCTGAGGCGCAGGCGATCACCGACATCGTTTGCGTGCAGAACTTCTACAACGTGGCGCAAAGGAAAGATGACGCCCTCATCGAGGACCTCGCCTCTCAAGGGATCGCTTATGTTCCGTTTTTCCCTTTGGGAGGGTTCACTCCATTGCAATCGTCGGCACTCGACACAGCCGCAGCATCACTCAAAGTAACGCCCATGCAGCTTGCGCTTGCCTGGCTTCTCCATCGCTCGCCCAGCATCCTGCTGATTCCGGGGACATCTTCCCGCAAGCATCTCCGCGAGAATTTGAAGGCCGCGTCGCTGCAGATTCCTCCGGAATTGCTTGCCGATCTTGATTTAGTCGGTAGAGCTCCAAGATAACCAGAACCGCTCTTGGAATTGGAGGCTGCGACGGCGCGCGCGGTCTACGATGAACGCAACGGTTGGGGATCTGGAATCGTATGCTGCCGAGGTCGTGTCACAAATACCGGGAACATTCACTCGGCTTCAAACAGCCTTCAGCTCTACTCTCAAACGAACATTCGGTTGTAGTTTGGGAACTGCGGAGATCAAGTGTAACGGGTGAGAATAGCCGCGTGAGGCTAAGGGTCTGGCAGATTCGAATAAACTACGTGTCGCTCTCGCTGGACTACGAATTTGAACATCTACCGTGGAAAGCTCTCTCCAAACATGGGGAGCTTGCTCTTGGATTCCTCTTTGGTTGCTTCAGGCTGGATCACGTCCCAATGCTTCCTCGAACACACCGTCCTTGATACGCATAATGTCGACGACAACAATGGCGGAGCCGTCCGGGTTGGAGTAGCGGCTATGAATCATCACGTAGTCTCCTTCAGCCATCATGATGCCGTGCTCCCATTTGGAATCAGCGGGCAGTGATTTCACTAGATTGAACAATCCATCTCTGCCCGGATCGATATGTGAGCTGTGTTGGATGTAGTTCGGCGACCAGTACTTCTCCGCGCCGACAAAATCGCGTTTGTTAAAGAGAACATCGAAACCTTCGAGCAGCAGCGCCTTGTTCTTTTCTTGTAGAGTCTGGGACATTTATCTCCTCCTGAATTGATCTGTGGCGAGTCACGCTCCCAAGACTCCCCGTGCCGATCTTCCGCCATCTCTTCTCCAAGTTGCTTTAAGAGCGCAGCGATCCGTTTTGACACAGAGGAGTTCCCTATCCACAGTCGGAGGGCACGAGTAGTTTGGTCGCTCTGGCGAGGGTGCGGATCGTCACACGGTGACTACGTCTCAAGCAGCGAGCCAAGCACCTCGGGCCAGCGAGTTTCGAAGACGCTGTCTCGTTGCAGTCCGCGCTCCAACAGAGCATGAATTCGCTGCTGCGCTTCAGGCCAAGCCAGCGCGGTCTCAAAAGAGGTGATGGCGTCAAGGAGCCGGTCGGCGGACGGCAACGAGACTTCGTTAACGAGATTCTTCGCAGCGGCGATGGCACGCCGGTCGAAGGAGGCGATCCGGCGCGCGAGCGCGTCGACGAAACCGTCCAGTTCGGCGTCCGGAAGTGCGCGGTTGACGTATCCGTATCGCTCCGCCGTAGCACCATCGAAGTCGTTTGCGCCGAGGACAATTTCGAACGTCCGCCCGCGACCGACCAGATGTGGGAGGCGTTCCGCCCCACCGCCACCGGGATGCAATCCGACGCCGACTTCAGGTTGGCCGAGTCGCGTATTCTCGCGCGACGCGAAGCGCATGTCGCAGGCGAGGACGAACTCGCTGCTCACGCCCCGGACACAACCTCGGATCTTTGCGATGCTGACCACCGAGGACTTGGTGAGACGCACGAATGTGTCCATCAGGATCGGGAGGCCCGAAGCTCCGACAGCTGTCATGATGTTCCCTATCTTGCCGGTCAAATCAAAGTGGGAAATGTAAAAGTCGGGGTTCGCGCTTTCGAATACGACGACCCGCAGGCTCGGGCTGTCGTCCATTCGCGCGAGCAGACCCTGTAGAACTTCGAACATAGTGGCATCTACGATGTTGAACGGAGGATAGTCGAACACAACCCTCCAGTACGCAGACGTTTCCTCGATGAGGCGGAGAGGCGCTGCTGATTCAGTCATAATTCGCTCCCTGCTTCGACCACGATTGAGCACAAGCCTGAGCTCACGTTATCCTTCACAGAAACAAATACGCGACCATCTCAGAAACTTGAGCATCTCAGCCTGTAGCATTTCGTAGGAGATCCTCGACTTTGCTATCTAAATCCCGGGCGACGTCTAGCGCGTCGCGATTTCCGTAGGGAGCGAGAAGGCTCGTCATCTTGTCATAGGACAAATGCACACCATCGGCGCGCTCATCCACCAGGACTGTAACCGGCGCGTAAGAGCCCGCGTCGGGAACATGCTTGGCCATTTCCTTCATGATGAGAGGGTTGCCGATAAGCAACCGGATGATTCGAGGTGTGTCCTGACCAGTTTCTTTCCGCACAACAGCGCCCTGATCAAGTTGCATAAACAGCATCAGTCCTACTTTGCTCAAGCCTTTCTCAACTGTGCTTTTCAGCTCGGCGAAAGAGCGCGCTTCGTGAGTTGATCTCCCGAATTCATCCATATCCGGATGACCGATACCCGCATGAACAGCCTGCACGACCTGATCGAACGGTTTAGAGGACGTAAGGCTGAATCGCTCAATCTCGATTTTTCTGATCATGTCGAAGCTCTTTCCTGGCCTTGCCCGATGTAAAAAACACGGCTCAAACGTCGTAACTGTTCAGCCCGACTGGACGACAGATCATCACAACCCAACTGAACAGTTACTGAGGTTGATCGCGCCCCGGCGTAAAGTCCCCGGGGACTTTACGCTGCTACCGTGGCTGCTTGAACGGCTTTCGCCGCGGTGCGAATCACGTCGGTGACACGTTCCGGTTGGGAGAGCATTGGCACGTGGCTGCTGTCGAGCTCATAGGCGGTTGCACCCATGCGCTTGGCGAAAAAACGCTCCAGATCGGGGTGCACTGTGAGGTCTTTTTTGCCGACGATGTACCAGCTTGGCTTCGACTTCCAAGCCGTTCCCCCGACTTTCGCCTCGAACAAGTCGGGTTTGGGGACGCCCTGAGTCGCCCAAACGAGCTTCTGCTCCTGCTCCGAAAGATCTCCGCAGAAATATTTCGTACCTTCGGGACGAAGCCAGATACGTCCATCCGCGACTTCGATCTGTGAGAAGACGTCGGTCTTCGGGAAGTTCGATTGCTGTGTCTGCGATGTCTCATCGGCGTCCGGAGCGAGCGCGCAGATGTAAACCAGCCCGGCAACGCGATCGTCGGTTCCGGCGCCAGTGATGACGCTTCCCCCGTAAGAGTGGCCGACGAGAATGACAGGGCTGCTGACCCGGCCGATGGTTGCCCTCACCAAGGCGACGTCCTCTGCCGTTGTGTTGAGTCCGTACTGCGCTGCAATGCACTCATACCCCTCCGCCTGAAGAGGACCGATCAGCTTGCTAAAACACGAGCCGTCTGCCCAGAGTCCGTGGCAGAAAACGATGCCGGGTTTGGTTTGCGTAGATTTCGCTGTCATTGTTGTTCTCCTTTTTTTCCTTTCATTTCTTATTACGGTGCATCTACTTTTGTTAGCCGACCCTCGTTTCGTGGCGACATGGGACCGTTACCACGGTTCTGGCTGCTCTTTCGGCTGGCCTCGTTCCTGCAGCATCCATTCCCTGATGTAAGCCGAACAGTACAGGATCGAGACTCCTGCCGACTCACACGCAATGAGAAAACGAACGCCTTCGAGATCGATGAGATCCAATTCCTCTAGATCCAAAACGACCGGCGATTCGCAGCGCTCGATTTCCGTTTTGACTTGATCCACGTGACCAACTCGAAGTTCGCCGCTGAGCCTAATCCCGCCTTTGACCCGTTCAATCCGCAGCGTCATTTTTCTCCCGGCTCCGGAAGACAGTGACGGCAGTGCAAGTCACAGGCCGTTTCAATCGCCTGTGGCAGTTGGATTTAGAGTGGCAAATCGTCCTGATTTTTCAGGATTTCCTCTTTGATCAGGAAACGACGGCGGTCTTATAATCCCCCGATGGCTTCGGTGACACGACAGCGATCGCAAGAGAAACTCAGCAGAGCGCTGGACGAATTAAAGAACTCGGAAAGAAAACTTCGGCAGGTGATCGACACCATCCCCACGCTGGCTTGGTCCATCCTGCCGGATGGTTCGAACGAGTTCCTCAACAAACGTTGGCACGAGTACACCGGTCTTTCGCCGGAAGAGTCCCATGGTTCAGGTTGGCAGATTGCCATTCACCCAGAGGATCGAGTCGCATTGCTCGAGAAATGGCGGGGGCTTTTGTCATCGGGTGAACCAGGCGAAATGGAGGCGCGTCTCCGCCGCTATGACGGGCTGTTTCGCTGGTTTCTCATGCGGGTTGAGCCACTACGGGACGAGACTGGCAAAATCGTCAAGTGGTACGGAACATGCACTGACATCGAAACCCTAAAGGAAACGGAAGCGAAGCTCCGAGAAGAGGAACGCGAACTCCGTCGTATCACCGACGTAATACCACAGGCGATTGTCGTCCAGGATCCATCCGGCGCCCCCATCTACGCTAACCAAACGACGCTCGACTACACGGGTCTGAAAGCCGAAGATGTGATTGCCCCGCTTTTTCGGGAACGAATCTTCCACCCCGACGACCTCGAAAGATTACGCGAGGTGCGCATGGCTGCTCTCGCTCACGGGGTTCCTTTCGAAATTGAACAGCGAGCTCGTCGGAAAGATGGCCAATATCGCTGGTTTCTGATTCGTTACAACCCTTTCCGAAATGATCTGGGGCAAGTGACTCGCTGGTACGCAACCGGAACCGACATCGATGACCGTGTCCGAGCGGAGGAAAGAACCCGCAATGAGAACCTGGCGTTGCGAGAACAAATCGATCGTGACTCGATGTTCGAGGATATCGTCGGCTCTTCGGAAGCGCTTCGGAAAGTGTTACGCCAAATCACGAAGCTAGCTTCTTCAGATTCGACAGTGTTGATTCTTGGCGAAACCGGTACCGGAAAGGAGTTGATAGCCCGCAGCATCCACAAGCGATCCAATCGCGTGGATCGGGCATTCATCGGCGTGAATTGCGCTGCCATCCCACAATCTCTCGTCGCGTCGGAGCTTTTCGGTCACGAGAAGGGCGCTTTCACCGGCGCAACCCAACGACGCCTCGGACGGTTCGAATCGGCAAACGGCGGGACAATTTTTCTGGACGAAGTTGGCGATCTGCCTCCCGAGATTCAAGTCGCATTGTTACGGGTGCTGCAGGAGCGTGAAATCGAACGCGTGGGCAGTAATAAGGCCATTCCCATCGACGTCAGGATCATTGCGGCGACTCATCGTGATTTGAATGCGCTCGTAGCCGACGGCAAATTCCGGGAAGATCTCTTATATAGATTGAATGTAGTTCCTATCGATGTCCCGCCGTTACGAGAACGCGTAGCTGACATTCCCCTGCTGGTGGAGTATTTCATTGACCGCTTCGGCAAGAAAGCTGGAAAGAAATTCAGAACAATCGACAAGAAAAGTCTTGGAGTATTACAGGCATATGACTGGCCTGGGAACATTCGTGAACTACAAAACGTAATTGAGCGCGCCGTCATCCTGTCCGAGGGTGAAACCTTTTCGGTGGACGAGACCTGGCTTCGGCGCGAAATCCCGGTTGCTCGTAGCCGAGTGAGTACGCTTAATCGTGTCCTCGTGCGGCAGGAGAAGGAAATGATCGAAGCCGCACTAGAGGAATGTTATGGACAGGTCTCGGGCCCGTCGGGCGCAGCCACGAAATTAGGGCTGCCCGCGCGAACGCTCGATTCGAAAATCAAGCGTTTCAAAATCAACAAATATCGCTTCAAAATGCAACGCGCTAGCTAAGTCAGTTCCGGCGCTTTTGTGAAACGTCTTGCGAAGACAGGTCGCGCGAATTGAGACTAGACTCCGTGCTTTCGGATAAGCATGGCTCGTGCTGAAGGGAGACTCAATTGGGAGGCTTGATTCCACTAAGCGATGCCTCGCGACGCCCGGTGCGATTGCCGGTGGTCACTGCGTTCATTATCGTGGTGAACGTATTCGTTTTTCTGCTTGAGCTGATGCGTGGTGACGCATTCGTCACGGAATGGTCCGCGATTCCCGCGCAGATCATTTCCGGCCATCACTGGATCACCATCTTCACTGCGATGTTCATGCATGGCAGTTGGTCGCACATCATCGGGAACATGATTTTCCTGTGGGCCTTCGGCCCTGAGATCGAAGACGCGATGGGCCGCGGCCGATATCTCCTCTTTTATCTGGCTGGCGGACTGGTGGCCATGCTCGCGCAGATTCTGGCCGATCCTCATTCTACGGTTCCAAACTTGGGCGCGAGCGGAGCCATCGCTGCAGTGATGGGCGGGTTCATCGTGACCTATCCTCGCGATCGGATCAAGGCGGTACTCTTCATTTTTGTATTCGTGCGAATCACGGTGATTCCGGCCGCGTTCTTAATTGGGTTTTGGTTCCTGACCCAACTCGTGCATGCAGGTGCTGTTGCGCAGGTACAAAGGGGCGGTGTGGCTTATTTGGCGCATGTCGGCGGGTTTGTTTTCGGGGCCGTGACCGCACGTTTGTTCGAAGGTTCGTCTCGAATTATTGACAAGCCGTATGCCAGAGAGTAACCAGGTGTCATCACTGACCGCCTCTGGGCCGTCGCACGCTCCTGCGGTAGGACAGCAACGTGTTGTGATCGTCGGCGCGACTGGATGGTCGGCGGATATGCCCTTCGCTATGCATTCGATCACCCCGCCATCGGATCTGTGACTGCCGTCGGGCGCAAGAGGCTGGGCATCTCGCACCCCAAGCTGCAAGAGGTTCTGCACGAAGACTTCGGCGACTGCTCCGCACTGGCGGAGGCGCTCTCGGATAAGGATGCCGCTGTCTTTTGCCTGGGCGTCTATACAGGCGCAGTGTCGGACGCAGAGCTTCGCCGGATAATCGTGGATTACACGATCGAGTTCGCGCGAGTTCTCCGCGGCAGGAGCCCCGAGGCGTCGTTCTCATTCTTAAGCGGGGGTGGCGAGACCCGACCGGACGAAGTCGGATTCCTTCCGCACGTTATATAGGAGAGGTCGAGAACGCACTCCTCGCGGCCGTTCCGCCACGTTTATATTTTCCGTCCCGTGTGCCGGTTGGCGCCATCGTAGTTAGTGAAAACGACCAATGAGAAGCCACTGAGAGGAATACAATTTCTTCCCTGGTTGTTGCGCAGCGTCCAATAAAGCCTGCTGCACCAAATAATCCCTGACGCGTGGGAACCCGGAGGATTTGCTTATGGTCAACGCATTTGGATGGTTGGCAACATTGGCGACAGCGGTTGTAGTTGGAAGCAGCATTTTATATTCAGCCGCTTACTTACACTCGCCTCCGATGCAAGGCGAGATGTCGGTCAGAGAGCAGAGTCTTATTGAGAGTGCATACAAGGCATATCTCCGCGCATGGAAAGATAAAGATTATGCCGCGCTCGATCGGTTGCTGAGTGACGACTATAAGGCCGTCAACTTCCGCGGAGTCGTCAGCACGAAAGCAAACGAAATCGCCACTGCAAAAGAAGATCGCGATTATGCCGAAATGAAAGGCGATGTAATGTCAGTAACCTTGTTCGGAGACTGTGCAGTCGCATCAGGCCTCATAGACGCTAGCTGGCGAGATGAGCAGGGAAAAACGCAACAGATCACGGTTCGTTTTCTAGCAGTGCTCCGGAGACAGAAAGGCGAATGGAAACTGGTAGCGACGCAATCCACCAGATTTAATAAACCTAGTAATGGATAGTCCCAATACGGGCTGAAGTGGGTGCCGACTAGGTGCGCTAGTACCGCGAAAGATAACTTGATAATCGAGCAGCTCTCTGGGAGCGATACGAGGATCGCTTGGGGAGCGACTACATCGAAGATGATTGTGGGGCCCTCTGACCGGTTTTTGCTTTGGGCTGCATGACCGCATGGCCGCGTGTTCGGCCAGAGGCCCCTTAATTCTTCAGAATAGACGTGTGGAATTTCGGCCACCCTGCAAGCCTGAGCGATACACCCGCAAGGGCGATGAGGCGCATCCCCTTCGAAGATCTCCGAGACATGACCCAATTTTGCTTCCGTCAGGTGACGCTCTAAAGGAGGCAACAAGGCTTGCGCTTGGCGCCTGGCCTCCTCCCTTTCCTCCATTCACCTTTATATAGGCAGTAATGAACGGCCCCAGCAGCCACGGCCAAACAGTTCCTAGGTGGCAGGCTCCATTGCGCTCTGAACGGCTGCCGGTATAGGATCCGCGGTATCGTGGGTCGTTTGGTGCGAGGGTGCGAAGCCTGTAAGCGGGTGTTGTTCAACTTTCTCCACCACCTTTCTGGCCCGAGCCCGGGCAACATGCTATGAGGCGGGCTGACAGCGAAGATCTGGTTAGCAGCTGCGTCTTTCTTGTAGCACCCGTCGGACCGAAACTAGAAACTAGAAACCAAACGAGCATCTGCCCTGGCGGTCATATGAATAGCCAAGGTCCGGTCGTGCACGGACCCGAGAATCCACAAGTTGCCCGATGATGGGACAACTCCAGCCCACAACAGATCACAAGGAAATCCGCCCCTCGTTGGGCTGGGAGTGGATACGACTTTCCAAGTGGTTCCGTCCCAATGCAGTAGCAGTGTCATTTGGTGCCCCGATCCGTCGGCAGAAAAGTAGGAGCCAAACGCCCAGATATCACTTGCCGAATTCGCCGTCAGTCCGAGCAAACGGTTCGACTGATTCGCGCTATTCGGTCCAACATTCGGACTCGGCACCACTGCCCAACTCGTGCCGTCAAAGTGCTCAATCAACGTCAGCGTGGCAGACTGTTTGGGAGGAGCGACCGGCGTGGAAAAGCCCACGGCCCAGACATCGTTCGGCGCCAGCGCCAGCACGGCGTTTAACTTGTTTGTGCCCTCGCCTACATTAGGAGTTGCCATACTCTTCCAGTTCGTGCCGTCCCAGTGCATCGCAGAGGTTTCGATCTTGTCTGAACCGCTGAATCCCACCGCCCAGGCATCATTCGTGGCGTCGGCGGACGCGCCAAACAGAAACTTATTGTTCGATTCCGTAGTTGTCGCCGTCCATGCCGCCCCGTTCCAGTGCTCGAAAAGCGGCGAGACCAGCCCGGTACCAAGGTTCACAAGGCTGCCGATCGCCCAAACGTCGTTCACCGAGCTAGCGGTCATGGCGAAGACATTCGCTTGGTCTTTCTTCGCGAACTTGGGGCCTGGAAACAGGCTCCACTTGGTCCCGTTCCACTGTTCGATCACCTGCCCCCGATGGGCCCCGTCGGTGACGTTTCCCGCCGCCCATGCCAATGTCGGAGAAATAGCGACCACCCCCTGCAGAAAGCTCTTGTTGTCGCCTTTGATCATGGGAGCGGGAAACGCCGTCCAGGTCGTGCCATCAAAGTGGATCGTCGACTGCCCCACGGCCCAAATATCGTTGGGAGAAGACGCCGACGCCGCAAACAGTTCGCTGTTGAAGTTTTCGTTTGGAGTTGGGACCACTTGAAAAGTCGGGCCTGTCGTCGTTCGTTCCTGCGCTGTCGAGTCTCGAAACCAGACAACGGTCAATCCCAAAAGCATTACCGCGCCAAGTGTAAGTTTCACAATTCCACCTGAATCGTGCTGAGCTAAACGATGTGTCGGCTTTTTCACCTTCACCAGTTGATAACTCGCACGAGTCGGTCTTATTCCTACTGCGTTTACCTTTTCAAATGACGCTCAGGAGGCAGCGACTTTATCTTCAGACAATCGCTCGGAGTTTGAGTTCTGTGGGTGGTTCGGATTTTGGTTCAGTCTCGCGAAGACCTAGATGGTATTCGAGTTCCAGGGCGAGCGTTGTGGTGAGTGCGTTGCGAATAATGCCCCTGTTCATAGGAAGATGCAGCAAATCGTCTCCAGCTGCATTCTTGATTGGCAGGTTTACCGGTTGGCCGATCATGATCCCTTCCCGTGCCGCGCGCTCTCACTTTTCAGATTGTCGACTCTAACTTGCTTGACGATGTCGGCGCTGGTCCTGCTCAATCTATTTCATTCGATCATGTTTCCGACCATCCATCATCACGTTCAAGAGCATTTGCAGTTACGCCGACGTCACGGATTTCCGGCGCGCCTCCGGGCGCGCCGGGCCTCACGATGATTACCAGAGTTCACTTTGCGTTCCTTGAAGAATTACCTAGCTGCCTCACCTAGGGAGCAACATGGTGTCCACGACCGATTCTGCCACTTGCTGGCCTAAACGCTTCCCGGCGATATGGTCGGTGCGAAAATGCTGTCCCGCATAGATTCGGCTCAATCCTGCTTCCTGGGCTGCGTCCGAAAAGCTGTTGAAGTGGCGATTCACTCCCTGCAACGACTCGGAGGTGACATCAAAAGCGAACCGATCTCCGAAGTAGGCCTTCAACACTTCGGCGCCAGCAAAACTGATCGCACTGTGAGCGCCCGGGTAGGAAGGGTCCGGAGCAGTTTTGGTTGACAGCGGCAGCCAATTCGAATCGGGCTTCGTTCTGGAATCGCCGTCTTCGCTCGCCAGTCGAATCGCAGTCACCGGGCGCCAGAATACGTATGTGTACTTCGCTTCGAAGAAGCCGATCGTCGTGTCGGCAAGACTGATGTTCAGGAGTGCAAAAAGTCGCGCGCTCTGTGTCAAGCTAAGGTGGTGCCCTACAACCGCCGTCTGCGCGATCTCATTCCAGAAGTCCTGAATGTTGCCGGCCCAGAACTTCCCAATCAAAGTCTGCTCCGGGGTACGAGTTGTGCTGTTAACGATCCCCAGACTCTTGACTTCGTTAAAGGCTCGGGCATACGCGTCGCTGGTTAATCGTGGCGGCGGGCTCGGTCGAAACTCATCCGCGCGAGCGAGCGCGAACGGAGTGACGGTCGGCCATTGCGTGAAATCTGCAGGCGCGAAATTAGGAGGGGTCAGTTGATAGTCTCCAGCGTCGGTCCCCGCCTTGAATGGTGGTGGTGTGACGTTCGCTCCATCATCCTTCCGGAAAGCCAGAATCTGAGCCGCGACGGTTTCGCCGACGGCCATGCCATCTGTTTTGTCCTGACCCTCTGCAATTTGTGCCAGGTCTTGCTGAAGTTGCTCATCGAGGTTTGACTGAAAAGCCGGATAAAGCGCGACCAGGACGTCATGAGCAGCCTGGTCAGCCGCGGCCGGTTCTGAAGCTTTCCGCGAGATATTCGAAAGGCGGACCAGGTACGGGCTAAACCTTCCGTCGATATTGTTGATTGCGTCATACATGGCGACATGCAGGATGGCGAAGTTGCGCGTCGAATGAATGGTTGGTGACTCAGCGCCAGGCGTCCGTACGATCACGAGAAGAGTTCGGTTCCATTCTATGACCGGGTTGGGCAACTCCGATGCGAATGGTAAGGATTCCGCGTCTGGCTCATTCGACGTTATTGCGACCTGCGCCTGAAGACTGGCGCACGTAAGCGCGAAGATGATCAACATCTTAGACATAACTTTAGTCCTCGTTCTTCTCTTTGTTTGAATTTAGTGCCCGCCGTGGCGCAAGCAAACGCACGACGCAGTCTGGCACTCACGCCTTGTAGAACTAGACGGACAGGAAAATATTCCTCAGCCACGATAAATTTTTGCGTCCCCAGTTTGTGTCTGGCCCCTCGCCGATACTCCGCATGGCGTGACTACCCACGCGATGCCTGGCGAGAAGAGCTCACCCGGCGCATCCGGTCATGCCCTCAGAGGTCCTTTCCCACGAATCCACGATGATCGGCTCAGGCAACGCGTATTGGATGCCAGCGTGCCTGGTAAGACGGTTGTCTCGGGAAGCCTGGGTAGTTCGGAGATTCTCGAGCGCTCGCCGAAGCTGCACACGCCCCCGCCGTAGCCGAGATCTCACGTTGATTTCTGAGATGGCAAGAATTCTTGCTGTCTCCGAGATGCTGCAAAGGTGTAGGTCACGCAGAACAACGACTTCGCGATGACATGCAGACAAACGTCTGAGAGCCTTGAGAATCGCAAGTCGAACTTGCTTTTTTTCCAGTACTTCGAATGGGCCTTCTCGCGAGTCTCCAATCTCCGTCACGAGCTGGCCTTCTCCATCTTCATTGTTATTATCGAGCGATTCGTGAATATGCCTTCGGCTACTCCGTAACCACATCCGGGCCTCGTTGACCGTTATTCTGAAGAGCCAAGTGTAAAAAGATGCTTCCTGTCGAAACTGAGAAATCTTGTTGAACGCTTTGAGGAGGGCGTTTTGGACAACTTCCTCCGCATCCGCGTCGTTGCTCACAATAGACAAGGTCTTGAGATAGAGCTTGCGCCGGTGCGGCCGAATCAGTTCGCAAAATGCCCCTGCGTCCCCGCCGCGAACAAGCCGGATCTGCATCTCTTCGCTAACAGCTATCTCCGTTGAAGTCATACGCGTCTCCCAGTTCATCAGCCTTGCCGTACTGATAACGTAAACTTGGCTAAGGTCCTTTTATTCCTCCTGGATCGAATAGTGGGTTACTCCAGAGCCGCAATGCCGTCTTCTAGGTCAACTTGGAATGGCTTCCAGCACGCTCTGAGGCGCCAGCGTCGGGATGATCCTGCTAAGGCTGTATCCTGCCGTGTTGAGCAAGGCGGCAAATTCGGCTCTGGTACGTTCGCGTCCTCCCGTCATTACCATCATGTTCAGGTCGAGAAGCTTG
>DATMQI010000044.1:0-32827 GCA_035567135.1 Terriglobales bacterium | reverse complement strand
TATCCCCGAGCTCGTGGAACATTTCGTTCAACAGTTCGCGGACTCCATGGGCAAAACAATCGAAACCATCCCTGAGGAAACCATGCGTGCCCTGGTTGGCCATTACTGGCCCGGTAACATTCGAGAGTTGCAAAACTACATTGAGCGCGGCGTCATTCTTTCCAATGGTGGCGTCTTTGAACCAGGGCCGCTCGAGACCTGTGAGCCGCCGGAGCCAGAGATCGTCAACCCGACACTTGAAGAAAAGATACGTGGAGAAATTATTGCAGCCTGCGAGAGCGCGAAGTGGAGGCTCGGTGGTCCGGAAGGAGCAGCCGCCAGACTCGGCTTAAAGCGCACCACGCTGTTTCACAAGATGAGGCGCCTTGGTATTGCGCGACCTGCGCGTCGGGCGGTCGGTGCATCTTTCAGGTGAGTCGGGCTGAGGTGGCTGCAGAATTATCAAATTCGCTTCAAACATTGGGAGTTTGCATGCTCAAAATTCTGAGGTCAGCCAATGGTGGAGTCGTCTTCACGCTCTGTGGCCGAATTGAAGCAAAAGATGCCTAGTCCTTACCTCCGGCCGGCGCCAGTCGACTCGTGCATCTCCGGATCCGGTTCTGTGCCATTGTCGTTCGCGACAGCTGCGGCAGCCTTCCCAGGAGCTGAACTTAACCTCAGCAGACCAGTGGCTGGGGATACAAAAACGAGGGAATTTGAAAAAGTTGCCACGTGACCTGTGAACCGTCCTCTCTGCACATCGAATTCTCTCAACTGAAATTGCAGCATGCCCATATCAATGACTTCGCCTGTAATGCCTGAAACCTGTACTCGGTCACCAATTCTGATTCCCCGCTTTCCAACCAAAAGAAGAGAGCCAAGACTAGCGAGAATGACGTTTTGCAGTGCAAGCAGGAGCCCAGCGCTGAGAAGTCCTAAGTAGGTTGCGACCGACTTCAAGTCGGAAGCGAGGACGAACAATATGACGACGGCAATAGCGAATAGAATAAGAAAGCGGTGGATCATACTTATGAGTCGCTGCCGATTTGGATCTTGCACACCCCGGAGTGCCAGCCGACGCGAAATCTCACCCATTCCGAATAGCAGACCGACAATCAGCGCAACAATGAGTAGGCGGATCACCAATTTTTTCCATGCTTGCCTGTATTGGCTGGCTACCGCTGTTCGCCAGCGCAGCAGGCGTGACTTGTACTCTTCAAGCAACGCGTTTTGCTTATCAAGTGCCACGATGGCGGGAGAAAAGGCCTTGAGTTCGAGTGTAAGCACATCGAGTTGGGACTTCTGTTCACGCAATAATGAAAGATTGCTGGTCTGCAAATTGCTTGTGGCGGCGCTCTGAAGAACCCGAGTGATGAAACCGCTCATTGGGGTCCGCAGATCCTTCGCGGAGAGCGACAAGTTATCAGTGAGACGCATCTTTTCGTCAACCACGCGAAGCTTGCGGTTTAGCGCAGAGACTTCCGACCCCAGTTCGAGGAGGCTGGTCTCGCGCCAGCTATTGCTGATTCTGGAATTTGTCTCCGCCGCCGGCAAGTTCGTCAAGGGAGTCACAGGGTTGCTCAGCTCGGGTATTGATTGTGTAAGATCGTTAATGGTCGAATCGAGAGTTACAGTGTTGGCTTGAGCTGCCCTGGCAGTCTGTACGAACTCAATTAAATCATTAACGGCCTGCGACACAGCCTGCAAAAGTTCTAATCGGCTCTGAGCATCGTCGAGGGCGGCTTTCAGCTTCTTGCGATCGGCCTTGCGAGCCGAAGCAATTTGTTCGTTCAGGTTTCCGATGTCCTCACTTATTTTTTGGCTTACCTGGTCATTCCGATTCTTCAACTCGATAAAGTGCGCAAGGCCCGCAGAAGCGGGAGCCGCCGGTGTCGCGTGCGCGTCGTGCGGAGAAGTGGCGGTCTTTGCCAAAGTCGCATCCACCTTGGCGAATTCGAACGAGAGTTTGACAATCTGGCCTTCAATGGCTTGATTGTCATTGAGAAACACCAGGTCTCGCGGATCGCTTGCGACCTGCCGTTCGGTGTACACATGGCGGTACCAGTTCACCGATTGCCAGAGGTATCCGATAACTTGTGCGTCCGACGGGACTTGACACGAGCTTTGTGAGGTATCAGCGGAAAGTCCGCGAACCATTGCGGCCGCTAAAATTGCACAACAGGTTGCAATGCGCACACTTGATTTCATGTTATTGGCTCTGCTAGACACCGCTTGCCACAGCGCCGACTGGGTAAGTATTGGCTCGAGCAAGCATGAGGTCGGCCGACGCAAGCGAGTCATTCTGGTGTGCGGCCCATCGCATGAATGAACTCGTCGTGCGCTTCCGAATAATCCAGCTGTGATTGCAGAAGGAGCGCCTTCGCATCGTATTCCTGGGCGGTTGCCATAGCGGCTTGCGACTTCAGCGCGGCCCCGCGCAACAGTTCTTGTTGCAGCACGCGGCTCGACTCGCTGCGCAGAGCCAAAACCTCTTCGGACACCTTCAGCATCTCCTGTGTCCTTTCTAGCTTGTTGTATGCAGTTTCGACTGCCAGCTCGACCCCATCCGTCAGCCTAGCGAGGTTTTCTTTGGCTTGAGACAACTGCGATTGGCGCTCATGCAGCACGGCTCGCTTACGCCCGCCATCAAACAGGTCATAGCCCAAGTGGACTCCAAACGTGCCAAAGTTATTAGCCAGGAACGGAACATTATCCTGATGGCTATAGCGTGCGAACGCCTCGACATCGGGCACCCAGATATCCGTCTTGGCCAAACGGATTGCAGCTTCGGCTTTCTCCATCTCCGCACGCGCCTTGCGGATTTCCGGATGCGAATCCAGTGCGGCTTTGACACATTCTTCGTGAGAGCAAGCCTCCTGGAATTCGGAAACCGTGGGATCAAGGTCCAAGCCGGTGGTCAGAGGGAGCCCCATCAAATCATTGAGTTTCAACTTGAGATCTGACAGTTGAAGATCTGTCGTGAGTAGTTCTTGCTTCGATTGCAAGGATTGCGCGCGGCTCTCGATGGATTCCCGTTCCAAGGCGCTGCCGAATTTCACCTGTTGGATGCGCTCGCTCTCCAGGTCCTGAGACGCCTTTATCCGAGCCTCAGTCGCGCTGCGGCGCGCCTGTGCAATCAAGATGCTGTAGTACACCTGATGCACCGCAAGCGCTACGTCATTTTCGGTAAGGTCTGCTTGCTCGCGCGAGGCTTTTACCTCCGCTTCCGCGATCTCGTTTGCATGCTTGACCTTTAGTAACGAAGTCAACGGTTGCGTGATCTGGGTTCCGCTGGTCGTGAGGCTGCGTCCGCCTTGGTTGATGATGGTGTTCGCGGCGGGAATCGGTGTTCCCCCCGGTGCGCTCAGGCTGCCTTCCCTGAGCTGAACCAACTGCGTATCCGTCAGGCGCGCGAAACTGGTGTCGTTGCGTATGGATGGGAAATAGGAACTCCTCGCGGCTTCCTTCGCGTGTTGTTTCTCATCGACCCCGAATTGTGCGATTCGGACGTTGTGGTTGTGCTGCAGCGCCAACTGCACGGCCTGGTGCAAAGTAATTTGGCGTGCGGAAGGAGTATTGCTTGTCTGTCCAAGAGCGAGCGAACCCGAGATCGCCACGGTGATTGGCAACAGGCGCAATTTCCACTTCATGGCTTCGTCTCCTTAACCGGCTGCATCGTGCTGAGATCGCCGTAGTTCAGCGGCGACTTGTGCAACAGCGCAGTCAAAAGAAGCCCGAGAACGCAGGACCACGCCACAAGAAGGAACCCGTCGTTGAGGCTCAAGGCGTACGCCTGAAGACGCAGCCGAGCTGCGATTAGATCAGCAGCACGGGCGCCCGCGGCAGCCAGGCCGGATGATTTCGCGTAAACGCCAGCGGCCATGGCCTGAAGATTTCCGTCGGTAATCCAGTTTCCCCGGACGACGTGCAGACCCAAAAGGTTGGAGTGCAGCTTCTCGCGGTCGGCAACAAAGTGGCCCATGTATATGGCCCCAGCGGTTCCACCAAATAGGCGGATGGTATGGAACATCGCGGAAAACGTCAGGATCCACTGAGGTTTCGTTAAGCCCCCCGTGAAGATGCCCTGCAGGATGATGCATCCCACCAGGCCTACGAGAGATACCGATTGTCCAACGCCCGTGAGTAGCTCGGTGCGATAGTAGTTCGCCGCCGACCAGGTAGTCGTGTACTGGGAGTTCAAGTAGACGGAGAACGCTGTGCAGGTCAAGCCGGCAGCCAGCAAGAGACGAGGGTCTAGTTTGCGCAACATCAGGAGCCCCGCGGCAACCGCAATCAGCAGGAGGGGAAGAGCGCTCCAAATTACAGCCGGCCCGATCTGATCGGCTTCGAAGCCCTTAATGGCGAGCGACTGTGGAATCAGGATGATGGTTCCAGTGAGAGTAAACCGAAACCAGAACAGCAGACTGCCCAACAGTATCGTGTTCCATTTCCAGAGATAAGGGAGCGCCACCAGGGCGTTGGGACCGAGTAGTCGCCGTACCAGCGCGCAAATTACGAGGAACGAGCCGGACCAAAACAACCCGTTGAATACGCCGGAGCGCCACCAATCGAGCCTCTGTCCTTGCTGGAGGGCGGTAAATAGCAGGGCCAATCCGGCACTCAGGTACAGGAACCCGACGAAGCTGGGTACAGTCCCGTCCTTCTTTCGGGCGGGCGGTGCCGGAACCCCGAAATAGATACAGATCATCATCACCGGCGCAATCAGGGCCGAATTCCAAAACATCCAGTGCCATGAGAGATGGTCGCGGTACCAGCCATAGAGTGATGGCGCAATATTGACGGCCCCATCGATAAAAGTTGCATAGACCCCCATGGTTATAGGTAGGTATCGCAGCGGACTCGTGCGAAGTGCAGTAGTCAGGGTGAGCGGATAAAAGGTGCCTGAGGTCAGCCCGGCGACAATTAATGCTGCAACCAGCAGACTATAACTGTGGATAAGCGGCAGATAGATGCATGTCGCGGTGAATATTCCAGCCGCAAATAGAAGGACACGCCGTGGCCCGAGCAAACCTCCGAGGTAGACGCTAAAGGGCCCGATAAACATGAGGGCCGCATTATAGGCGCTGTCGAGCCATGCTCCCTGGTCATAACTAATGCCGACGTGGCCCCTGAGATCTGCGAGCCCCATCGTAAGCATGCGACCGGTGAGCGTGACGAGCCCAGCGCCAATGATGACCCCGATAATCCCCAACAGCGATCGGGTCGAGACTTCCGAGGGGATTGCCGCAGCCGTAACACGCGCAAGCTCCGCCGGGGTGAGTTGACGAGTTGTAATCGCAGTAGCAGCCATGATGTTGGTTACCGTCTGGTGTGGACTGAGGCAATTACAGAAAGACCTGGCCGCAGTTTGCTGGCCAAGTTGCCATCGTCCAGGCCGATCTTTACCGGAATGCGCTGCACGACTTTGGTGTAATTTCCTGTAGCGTTGTCCGGCGGCAGCAACGCAAACTGCGATCCGCTCGCGGGAGCAATCTCGAGGACTTTGCCATGAATGACCTGGCCGGGATATTCGTCAATGCAAAGCTCAGCGGGGTCACCGACTTTCACGTTTGTTAGTTGGGTCTCGCGATAGTTCGCCTGGACCCACTTTGTGACATCGACAAAAGGAATCACCTGCGTTCCTGGAGAGACGAGCTGTCCGGGGCGAACCTGGCGCTCACCAACGGTGCCGTCTCCCGGCGCAAAAATCTTGGTATAGCCGAGGTTCACTTGTGCGACAGTGAGCGCGGCCTGTTTGGCATGAAGGTCGTCAATGAGCTGCACCTGCTGGGACTGCAAAACCACCTTGGCGCGGCGCTCAGCCTCGGCCGCCGACTCGTTACTGTGAAGCATCGCCTGTGCTTCACTCAGATCAGCTTCCCGGCTGGCCAACATAGCCGAAAAGCGCCGCTCATCGGCGACTACCTGCTCAACCTTCTGCTGCGTTGTTGAATGTGTTTCGAATAGGCCCTCTTGTCGTTTGCGTTCTTCTTGCGTCCGCACCACGTCCGCTTGTACTGCTTCTATGCCCGCCTGGGCCGCTGTGATTTGAGCGTTCGCCTGGTCGATACCGGCGAGGGCCCGCTCGATGCGCGCATCCTGGAGCTCGCGTTGGCGGCGATTGTTTTCGATGGCGGCTTTTGCAGCTTCGACTGCCGCACTCGCCTGGGCAACTTGCGCCTGGTAATCGTTGTCCTCCAATTCGACCAGCAGGTCCCCCTTATGCACCTGTTGATAGTCAGAGACGTGCACGGTGCTAACAATGCCGGGCACCTTGGTGCTCAACGGTGTAAGGTCACCGCGAACGTAAGCATCATCGGTGACCTGTTCGACCTTGCCACCCTCCCACGCGTTCCAGTTACGGGTTATGGTCGTCAAAATAACCAGAGCGAGAATCACCACGAGAACAGGACTTGCGTACTTTCTCCAGCTGGCGCCACCGCCATGAGCAGTTGGGGCCACATCGGTCTCCGCCTGCACCGGTTTTGCTACCGGTCCGGCGGATCCAGCAGACACTGGCGAGGCCGACATTAAATTACTCCTTGAGTAGCAAGGGTTCTCAAAACGCAGAGGTTCCTATTAGCGTTCAGCTGCTCGTTGGTATGTTCAGGAAACGTCTTGAGTACTTCTCCCATCACTGAGTTAACGATGCGGTATGGCACGTCAGGCTCCTTTGCACGGTGAACATCAACTAGCTCCTGTGTTGAACTCGCAAGTTTGGGCGGCATTGGGCGCAAAGCCCCCTTTGCCCGCGGTGCTTAATACCGCAAGCGGTTTGCCAATCGATGTGGAAGGACATTTTTGCAAGATGCTGACGGTACAAGTGGTTCCGATAGTGCAGTGTTTAGGGTTGGGACCGACCGAGTCCACGTGCCAATCGTTTAGCGCCGTGCGTTACATGATTGACGCCACAAATATGCGAAACGATATTTGAGAATTCGGCCGCCGGAAGGGGTCGTCTTACGAATTCGAGCCAGAAGAGCCCGCTGCGCCTGATCCAGAGCTCTCGTCTTGCACGAAAGAGCCGCGCCTTGAAAGTCACAGAGGAAATACGAAGCAGTGCGCAAGCCTCTTGGCCCGACACCGGAGCTGTAGATGTAACGGACTTGGCTGAGATTCACGACGACGCGCGCCGTGCGGTGTGCCCGTCTCTCGCCCAACACCGAGTTGCGAACTTCATGGGAGTTTGCAAAATCGCTGTCTCCTGAGAGGTCAAAGATCGTTGTTTTGTCGTGGCGTCGAGCCGAAATGTGCATCGAATGTTTTCCCCCAGTTGTTGGGCGTTGTCAGATACTCGACCAGTCGAAGACGGTTTTCTCCTTTTGGCGGTCATCCACCTCTCCTTGGCAATGAAATTCAATCGTTATCAGCGACGTGAACCACCATGAGCGAAATATCATCGGTCGGAGGCCCGTGGCGCCAGGCAGCTACGCCATCGAGAATCGCCTGTTTCATTTCCTTGGCAGGCAGGGAGGACGACTGACGGACAATTTCCTGAACGCCTGGGATGCCCAACATTTCTCCCCTAGAATCAAACGCTTCGGTAATCCCGTCGGTATAAAGGACGATCCGATCATCGGGCTCGATCTGCACCTCTAGACTGGTTGTGACATCGACGGCCTCGGGCAGTGCGCCAAGAATCATGCTGCGGGACTCGATCAGAATGGGCTCTTGGCCCCGGCGTGCGAGCATTGCCGGTGGGTGGCCCGCCCCGGCAAAAACCATGCTGCGTCGATGCGGATCGATCCGGGCTGCTGCGACAGTCACAAACATTCCTGACCCCGGGATGTCTTCGATGAGAAAGCGGTTCAGCTTCCCGAACATATCGGTGAAGGGTTCTCCACTTCGCAGATGTGCCGTGGTCTCCGAGTAAATTCGATTCGCGATGAGCGCCGCACCGATACCGTGACCAGAAACATCACAAACGAGCAAGTTGAGTTGGTTTTGGTCGGTCGTGTTCAAAAGAGCGAAGTCCCCTCCGATCGAGCGCACGGGATGATAGAAGACATCGACGCTCAGGGTGTCCGAGACCATGGATCGCGGTGTAAGGCTTTTCTGGACCCAGGCTGCGAGTCGCAGGTCTTCTTCGATCTCCGACTGGCGCGCCTGGAGCTTCTCGTTGGCAGACCGGAGTTCCTCTTCGGCGCGAACCTGTTCTGAGATGTCGGTGAATGTGACGATCCCAAATCGGCGGCCGGAATTTTGGAACGTACGGGAGCTGATGATCACGGGCATCCGGCCGCCGCCGTTTCGAGGGAGGGAAAAAACATAGCGGTTGTGCCCGGCTCGGAACGCAACGGCTATTTGCTCCTTCAAGAAATCCCGTTCTTGCGAAGAATAGAAACGTGAAGGGTCAAATTTGCTAAGTTCTTGTCGGCCAATTCCGGTCATTTCGAGAAAGCGGGAGTTCGCAAAGAGCATTCGATGATGTTCATCTGCGATGATGACTCCCTCGTTCAGAACTTCCAGTACGGTCTCCATCTGTGTGAGCCATTGGGGCTTTGCCATGTCGATCAAGTCGTTCTGGGGTGCGGTCATTTGGCGCCTTGAGAAGAAGGGATGGATTGGATCGGTTCCGTCATGAAAAACGCGCTTTCGCTGGGCAAGGTCTCGGTTAGGGTTGCCGGGAAAGTTTGAATCTCATCGTTTGCAGGAAAACGTGAGGAACGTGTCGCCTTGTCGCGGCTAGAGGCGATTGAGGAACGAGTGACCTGGTTGATCAAATGTTGTCGGGCCCGGAAGAGGCGCGCTTTGAATGTTGTGGGCTTGACTCCCAATTGGGCGGCAGCTTCCACGCATGACAATTCCTTGTAGTAGGTCAACATAAACGCCTCTCGGAGCACGGGACTCATTTTCTCGACGAGCGCATGAAAATACTGAAACGTTTGTTCTCGGAGATAAACAGTTTCCGGGTCGGGTTCGGAGGCCGGAATCCTTTCGATCCACGAAGTGTCGTCGCTTGCGGTGGATTCCGGAACGGAGTCGAGCCGGGAGTTTCTCCGCTTTCGGTGGATCATCAGCGCCGCGTTCAACACGATGCTCGTGAACCAGGTCTTGAGGGCGGATCGGCCCTCGAATGTGCGCAAGTTTCGGTACCCCGAAAGAAATGCATTCTGGACAGCGTCTTCGGCGTCTTCTCTATTTCGCAGAATGGAATATGCCTTCGCTATGAACCTCGAACGTGACGCGATAAACATCTCCTCAAATACTCGCCTTCGCAGGGCCTCCGCGTGAGACTTCACAAAGCAATCGGTGAGGTCGATTGCCCTCCCGCAAGAAACTGACCGCACATTCCTTTTTGGCGTCCTTAAGACGGGCAAAGCCGTGCTGGACTCAGGTGCGCTGGTGCGTCCACTGACACTTGCGGTTCGGGATGCGTAGGTCACTTGCGAGCTCCATTTCTCTGGCCTTCACGAAGCAATTGTGTGCCCAAGGCGGATTTCGCTGTGCAACCAGCTATGTGTTTTTGTTTTCAACGAAACCGAGATACGGAGGCGCCGGCACGGAGTCCGTTCCGCGACAGATCTTCGACAGCGTATGTCAATCCGGAAACGCGAAAAGTACGTAGTGGGTTCGTACAAGCCTCGACTATTTGCTAATTGGTCTTGCTTTCAAGCATTTATTGACGAAGCAGGTTGTCACGCCAAACGGTCCGCAAAGTGCCCTCCTTCGTTAAGGGAGTGATGCGGCATATGAGCACGAACCTGGTAATCAGCGACGAAAGGAGCGCCCCAGCGAGATCAAGGACTATCGATTCGAAGCCCAACCGGACATGGATAAAATTCCTGCCTTTGGTGCTTTTGATATTGATTGAACTCGGAGGAATGGCTCTCCTCTACTACAAATGCGAGCACCCGGAGGCGTTTTTGATCTTCTGCGACCGCTGATCATTTCGGTACTCGAAACCATTCGGGGTGGCCCGGAGCGCGAGTGTGGACTGCTGTTAGACCGACTACGTGTGTGATGAGGGTCGAAGAAAAATCTGCGACGAAGGAAACCAGGATCCTCATGCCCTAGCCGATAAAACCGCAAACTGCTCTAGGCTCCCGCGGCTTGTTGCGATCTAGTTATCCCACCTCGTGCGTGTGCGCCACCGGAGCGGAAATCATCGAAAGAAAATGGCTGTGGACGGTCGGATCTCCTGTTAGTTCCGGATGAAAGGTGGCGGCCAGGATGTTTTTACTCTGCACCAACGCGACTTTTCCATCGTGGCGGGCGAGCACCTGCACCAACGGCCCAACCGCTTCGATGATCGGAGCGCGGATAAAAACCATCTCCAGAGGTTCTTTCTTTAGTGCGCTCCCCCCGAAGGAAACCTGGCTGGACATCTGCCGGCCGTAGCCGTTGCGAACGACGGTCACATCGAGAAGACCGAGCGAGGGTTGAACGGGGTTTTGCACGCGCTTCGCGAGCAGGATTGCGCCGGCGCAGGTGCCGAAGATAGGTCTGCCCGTTGCGGCAAACGCAAGGATTGCTTGCAGCAATCCTTCTTGCTGAAGAAACTGCAATTGGGTCGTGCTCTCGCCTCCCGGCAGAATAAGCCCATCGCACACGTCCAACTGTGCTGCCGTTCGAACTTCCCTCGTCTCCACGCGCAGTCGACGCAATTGCTCCGCGTGGGCTGCCGCATCTCCCTGTACCGCGAGAACTCCGATCTTCATGATCCCTTTTCCCCTCTCACAAGCATTGCAGGGCTTACCAGCCTCGAGTGGACAGCAAATCCCTCTCCTCCAGTTGGCGAACATCGATGCCCGGCATAGCTTCGCCCAGCTCTTCATGCGCTTCGAGCACGGCCTTAGGGTCTTCAAAGTGGGTCGTCGCCTTGACGATGGCTTTCGCGCGAGCGTCCGGGTCGCTGCTCTTGAAAATCCCTGAACCCACGAACACGGCTTGGGCGCCCAGCCTGCGGACTAGCGCGGCATCCGCAGGTGTCGCGATCCCCCCAGCCGAGAAATTCGGCACAGGCAGCTTACCCGTCTTCGCAACCTGACAAATCAAGTCGAGCGGGGCGCCTAGTTCCTTAGCCTGGTGCATGAGTTCGTCAGCACGCATCGTGGTCAGCTTGCGCATTTGGCTGACGATCGTGCGCATGTGGCGGACCGCTTCGACCACGTTACCGGACCCTGCCTCACCTTTCGTGCGGATCATGGCGGCGCCTTCTGCGACGCGGCGAAGCGCTTCACCTAGATTGCGGGCACCGCATACAAATGGCACCTGATAGTCGTGCTTCCAGATGTGATTTTCTTCGTCCGCCGGCGTCAGCACTTCGCTTTCGTCTATGAAATCCACTTCGAGTGCCTGCAGCACGTCAGCTTCGGTGAAATGGCCGATACGGACCTTCGCCATCACCGGAATCGTCACGGCTTTCATGATTTCTCGGATTACCTTGATCGACGCCATCCGCGCAACGCCGCCTTCCTTGCGGATATCGGAAGGCACGCGCTCCAGCGCCATCACGGCACACGCGCCTGCCCTTTCGGCGATGCACGCCTGTTCGGCGTTGGTTACGTCCATGATGACGCCGCCCTTGAGCATTCCGGCCAGCCCGACTTTTAGGCGCCACTCGTTCAAGTCCGTCGCTCCGTTCGTGCAGATGTCTACTTCCTTGCTGTCCATCTCACCCTCCTGTCAAACTTGCAGTCTCTCAAAGCGTTGAAAATCCGTGTTGCGCTGTAAGCCGCGGCGATCAATCTCGCGATCCACATCTATTTGCGTGCGTCCGACCAATTTCTGAAATTCCATCTGTTGTGATTGACCACCATAGAGTCCACATCCTCAGGGGCGAAAGGGATATCCCGGTAGCCCCGGACCTCGACAATATGGCCCTCACTGATGGTGACCTGGTTAAACCATCGGCCGTCCTTGAGCCTCACGGCGACAATCTGATAACCCATCCCGGTCTCTTCCGCTTGCCTCAGGTAGCCCAAGAACGTCCTCGGAACGGGTACTAGATTTTTCATAACAAACCCTTCAGGCACACGTTGCGCTGTCCGTGTATCCAGCTCGCTTTTTCAACGTGGCAGCAGACCCGGGTCCCACGACCCGAGCTGCTTGCCACGCGATTGTCCTCCTCTGGTTGGCTATGCGGTCAGCACTTAGCCGACGTTTTGTGCGGGTCGTGGAGCTTCGGCGGCGTCGCGTTGCCCCCGTGCTGTTCGAGATAGTCGCAGGCGCGCAGAATGTCATCGGCCAGGATTTTTGCGACCTCGTGGTTAAGGTGAGGGCGAACGACAATCCGCAGGCAGTTGACTTCTTGCGCGTCCGCCGGCATGGAGTAAGCGGAAAGGATCCAACCGCGTTCGCGCACCTTGTTGGAGACGTCGAACTCGTTGTATCGAGTCACCGACTTATCGAGCGTTAAGGGTACGACCGGGATGCGTTGGGTTCCGTTGAGCACCTGGAACTTGCCTGACTGCGTCAGCCGATCGCGAAGGTATTGCGCATTTTCCAGGGAGTGCTTCATGATTCGTGTAAATCCTTCACGTCCGAGTCGCAGGATGGCGTAGTACTGCACCAAGACGTTCGCGGAGCTCTTGCTGAAATTGAGAGTTCCAGTGGGAGCTTCGCCTCCCAAATAGTTCACGTAGAACACCAGGTTTTCGTTGAAGACCTTGCGATCCCTGAAAACCACCCAGCCGAGGCCAGGCGGCACGAGGCCGAACTTGTGCCCAGAAGCGTTGATGGACTGGACCCTTGGCAACCGGAAATCCCACTGGTAGTCCGGATAGAGAAAGGGATTTACGAAACCGCCAGAAGCGGCGTCGATGTGCATGGGAATGGAGATGCCGGTCTTTTTCTCGTATTGATCCAACCAGTCGTGAATTCCCTGGATATCGTCGTCCTCGCCGGTAAAGGTCTGTCCGGCGATGGCAACCACACAAATGGTGTTCTCGTCGACGTACTTGTCCAAGTGCTCTGCCGTCAGCCGGTAGTTCCCAGGTTTGAGCGGCACGATACGTGGCTCCACATCGAAGTAGCGCAGGAATTTTTTCCAAACAACTTGAACGTTCCCCCCGGTGACCATATTGGGTCGGCTTGCGTCTTTGCCCGCCTTCTTCCGCGCTTCCCGCCAGTTCCACTTGTGAGCTAAGCCCCCCAACATGCACGCCTCGGAGGAGCCAACAGTGGACGAACCATAGGGTTCCGCCGACTTGGGCCCGTTCCAAAGATTGTGCAGCCAGCGAACACAGGCGAATTCGGTGTCCTTTGTGTGCGGGTACATATCCGGGTCCGCGAAGTTCCGGAAAGCGCCTGCGGCGTAAATCTCGCGAGCCTCCGGCTCCGTGAACGTCGTAACAAAGGAAGAAAGGTTAAGCATCGGGTTTGCGTCGGTCCAGCATTCACTCTCCACGATTGCCTGTGCGGCTCGTGCCGCCATGCCTTGTTCCGGAAAATTCTCGGGAATCGGAAAGTTAAACTGATCGTACGGCGTGTCCTTCTCGCTGCGGTTGGGTAAGGCCGTTTGCCGCTCTGTTGGGATTATTTTTGTCGCCATTATCGACTGCTCCTTTGTTGTAGAAGTTTTTTGCTCATAGCCAAGCTCGCATCCGCACGAAGTGTCCTGTCGCAAGGGATAAAAAGGTTCGCGCCGCGCTTGCTCAATAGCTCTTACGCAATATCCTCGCCAAACCGCCAAATCTTTTAATCGATGGAACGCACGCCACTTAGAGCGAGGAGTGGGTTTTGTCCTCAGCGCCGGCCGTTGGGCGAGATGAAGTCTCGACAAAATACGTTAAAGGCTTCACGTTCTCGGTCCCCACTCTGAAAAGAGATCTACGAACGGTTCCACGAGCCATATGGCGGCGAACGACTTCAGCACCGCCAAAATCGTAACGTCTGTCGCTAAACACTTAACACATCAAACTTCCTATCTGCGGATGACGCCAGCACGGGAAAAGCCAGAAGTTGGTTCCCCACGGGCGCCTCTGTATCTGAAAACAGCTGACTAGTGTTCACGAATCATGCACTTGGGAGGCGACAGAAATTCCTGCTCTCTCCTGTGTGCTTCCTAGCAGCGCGAGTTTCACGGTTTGGCAAGACGATTGCCCTGTCTCCAGCGAACAAAAGTTCGGCTGGGAGCAAACGCATGAATCGCATTGACGAAATACGCAGACTGTCTGTGACTCTCGAAGAGGAAAAGCAATTCGAAAAGCTCAGTCCCTTCGAGCTAAAGAACAAACTGATCGATCTCGCCGAGGAATCGTCGCGCAAAGCAGCACGGACGATGCTGAATGCCGGACGAGGAAACCCCAACTGGATTGCCACGACGCCGCGCAGTGCTTTCTTCGCGCTTGGGAGTTTCGCACTCCAGGAATCGAAATCCGTGTGGGATCGGCCGGACCTCGGGGGAATGCCGAAAAGAGATGGCATCACGAAACGATTTGAGCAGTACGCCACGGCGAATCCGAGCCCTGCCGTTGATTTCCTGCAGCGAGCCGTAAAGTATGCGACCGAGAAACTCGCACTTGACGCCGATGCATTCCTCTATGAGTTGGTCGACGGAATCATTGGCGATCAGTACCCCGGCCCGGACCGCATGCTCGTCCACGCGGAGAAAATCGTTCACGAGTATCTGCTTCAAGAGATGAACGGTGGCACGCGGCCGGCTGGAAAGTTCGATCTGTTCGCCGTCGAAGGCGGCACAGCCGCGATGTGCTACATCTTCAATTCGCTGGTGGCGAATCAGTTCGTGAAGCGCGGCGACAAGGTCGCGCTGGCCACCCCGACATTTAGTCCCTATATCGAGATTCCGCAGCTCGACCAATTCGGGCTTCGCGTGGTTGAGGTCCAGGCCTCGGAGGTCGCGGACGAAAATGGACGGCACACTTGGCAGTATCCAGATGCGGAAATCGACAAGCTGGTTGATCCGGATATAAAGGTCGTTTTCTTCGTCAATCCCAGCAATCCCCCTTCAACTGCCATCCGACAGCAGACGATGGATCGCCTCGGCGACCTGGTGCGCTCGAAGCGCCGAGACCTGCTCATCGTCACAGACGACGTCTACGCCACGTTTGTGCCGGGATTCCGATCCTTAATGGCAGAGCTGCCGCAAAACACCATCGGGGTCTATTCGTTCTCGAAATATTTTGGCTGCACCGGCTGGCGCCTGGGAGTTGTGGCCATTCACGAGGATAACGTTTTCGACAGGCGCATCGGACAACTGCCGGCGCAAGACCAGGCGGCCCTAAACGAACGGTATAGCTCCCTTGCATTGCATCCCGAGAAATTGAAGTTCATCGACCGCATGGTGGCTGACAGCCGTTGTGTTGCCCTGAATCACACCGCCGGGCTTTCCACACCGCAACAGGTACAGATGGCCTTGTTCTCGCTGTTCGCTCTGATCGATGAAGCGGGCGCGTACAAAAATCTGACCCAGCAAATCGTGCGCAACCGTATGCAAGAACTGTGGCGGGGCATGGGCGTCGACCTGCCGGTGGATCCGCTCCGCGCCGATTACTACACGACGCTCGATCTTATGGTCTGGGCCAGGCGTACTCACAGCCCCGAGTTCGTGCAGTTTTTGGAAAAACACTACCACCCGTTCGACGTGTTGTTCGCTCTCGCGGAGAGATATTCCACCGTGCTCTTGAACGGAAGCGGTTTTGAAGGCCCCGAATGGTCGGTGCGTGTTTCTCTCGCGAACCTGCCTGACGCAGCCTATGCGGAGATCGGGTCGCAGTTGTCGGCCATTGTGCATGGCGCCTTTGAGGCCTGGCAGGCTCAGGGGAAGAAATAAGGGGGTGATCTTCCCTCTCAAGTTTCAGTCGAAACCGGATGGTACGGACAAAAGTGACGAAAGAGAGAAATCTGATGAACGGTCGAACAAAAGCAGGATTCGCGCTTCGGGTGCTAGCCATTCTTTCCTTGGCGCTGCCTTTAGCTGCTCAACAGCGCAAGCCAGACATCGTGATTCTGGCAACCGGCGGCACAATCGCTGGTGTCGGGGCGACCGGAACGCAAGCCGCTTACACGTCGGGCGCCGTAAGCATCGACGCCATGCTGGCCGCTGTACCCGGCATCAACGACTTGGCCAACATCAAGGGCGAACAGATTTCCAACGTCGGCTCCCAGGACATGACTCTGGACATCTTGCTCACGCTCTCGAGACGGATCAATGAGTTGCTGCGGCAAGACGATGTCGACGGCATTGTCGTCACACATGGCACCGACACGATGGAGGAATCTGCGTTCTTTCTCAATTTGGTGGTCAAAAGCGACAAACCGGTTGTGATGGTTGGCGCAATGCGACCCTCGACAGCTGTCAGTGCCGACGGCCCACTGAACTTGTACGACGCAGTGGGTGTGGCTGTCGACCCCAATGCCCGAGGACGCGGCGTGTTGGTGGTGATGAACGATTGGATCCACGCGGCCCACTCCGTCACCAAGACGAGTACTACTGCCATTCAAACCTTCTTGTCCCCCCAGCGCGGACTTGTGGGCATTTCGGCCTACGGCAAAAACGATTTTTACAACTCGCCCAAGTGGCTGCACACCACCACGAGCGAATTTGACGTAACGACGGTCAACAAGCTGCCACGCGTCGACATTCTCTTCGCCTACGAGGATATGTCTCCGGATCTGATCGACGCCAGTGTCGCGAACGGCGCGAAAGGGATCGTTATCGCAGGCGTTGGTGACGGCAACATGAATAAAGCTTCCCTGTCGGCGGCACGCAAGGCCGCTGAGAGAGGGATTGTGATTGTCAGAAGCAGCCGTGTCGTAACCGGCCAAGTCGCCCGGAATGTCGAAGTCAACGACGATGAGATGGGCTTTGTGGCCTCGGACGAGTTGAACCCCCAAAAAGCGAGGATCCTTTTGATGCTCGCACTTCTCAAGCCGCGGTCCACAGCGGAAGTCCAGGACCTGTTCTATCGCTATTGAAACGTTTTCTAACGCCTCAGACCAAAGGGTAGTTACAAATTTCGGAGAATTCGAAAAGTCGTGAGAGGAGATGAGTAAATGCACTGGATCGTACAAACGCTTCATACCTATCCGGAAATCGCCTTGTTCCTATGCCTGGCGATCGGCGCACTGGTGGGCTCGTGGAAGTTTAAAGGGTTTTCACTGGGTGTCGTGACCAGCACCCTGCTGGCAGGAGTCCTCGTCGGACAACTGCATATCGTGCTCTCACCAAACGTGAAATCGGTCTTCTTCCTGATGTTTCTTTTTGCTGTGGGTTATAGCGTCGGACCACAGTTTTTTCGCGGCCTGCGCAGCGGCGGACTAAAACAGGTCCTCTTTGCGGTCATGCTGTGCGTGACCTGCCTCTTGTGCACGGTGCTGGTTGCCAAGGTTCTGCATTACAACCTCGGTCTCTCCGCGGGCTTGCTTTCCGGCGCATGCACGATTTCGGCTGTCCTCGGTGTGGCCACCGACAGCATCAACCAGCTCGGGCTAGCCGCTGATCAGAAGAAAGCGCTGCTCGACGCCATGCCGGTTGCGTATGCGGTTACCTATCTTTTTGGAACCGCCGGCTCGGCTTGGTTCCTCGCAACGATCGGACCAAAGCTCTTGCGCGTCAATCTTCCGAAAGTGGCGAAGGAGCTGGAATCAGAAATGGGTGCAACTGAAGCTGAAGCTGGAGTCTCGTCCGCGTACTCCCCTCTCCTGGCACGAACCTATCGAGTGACCAACCCGAAACTCATCGGGAAAACGGTTGGCGAGGTCGAAGGCCTGGTCAAGGAGCAGCGGATTTTTATCGAACAGATTCGGCAAGGCGGCACGATCTCGCCCGCGAACCTCGATACCGTAGTGAAGGAAGGAGCCGTACTCGCGGTAATTGGGCCCAGAGAAGCTGTTCTTTCACACGAGCAGCAGTTGGGGCCCGAAGTGAACGACCGCGAACTCCTCAGTTTCCCCGGCGAACTCCTCGATGTAGTGGTCACCAACAAAGAGTTGGAAGGGAAGACCATCAAGCAGGTTCTCGATTCTCCGCTCGGCAGTAAAGGACGCGGCGTATTTCTCCGCAAGCTCACGCGCGGAGGCGTGGAAATGCCTTACGGTCCCAACAGCAAACTGGACCGGGGCGACGTCCTGACCCTGCAGGGAGCAAAGCGAGAAGTGGAGGCCGCCGCCAATGCCGTGGGCTATGCGGATCGGGAGACGGAAAAGACCGATGTTCTCTTCCTGGGTCTTGGCATCGTCGCCGGCGCGCTCTTCGGCGCATTAACCATTCACCTGGGTGGCATTCCGCTGAGCTTAAGCACTAGCGGCGGTGCGTTGATCGCCGGATTGATTTGCGGGTGGCTGCGAAGCACGCACCGCACGTTCGGGCGCATCCCTGCTCCGGCGCTCTGGGTATTCAACACAATCGGTCTTAACGCCTTCATCGCCGTCGTCGGATTAACCACCGGGCCCGTTTTCATCAAAGGGCTCCGCGAAAACGGCCTGAGTCTCTTCCTTGCCGGGATCTTCGTAACCACCGTTCCCTTCATTGTGGGAATTCTGGCCGGGAAATACATCTTCAAGATGCACCCAGCGATTGTGCTCGGCGCTTGCGCCGGTGCGCGAACAACCACCGCAGCCCTTGGCGCAATTCAGGAAGCCGCCGGCAGCAAGACCCCTGCCTTGGGCTACACGGTTACCTACGCGGTCGGAAATACGCTCCTGATCATATGGGGCGTCGTGATTGTGCTGCTAATGAAGTGACATTTGAAAACAGGAGCTATGGGAGCGCCCGTCATGAAGAAGAAAAACAAAATCAGGATTGCAGTACTTAGCATTGTGCCGCTGCTTGTTCCGGCCGCACTCGTGGCACAAACGCCGGAGCAGGCGCCCACGGCCAGTGAATTGCAGAAGCAGTTGGAAGAGATGCGCACCCAAATGAACAAGCTACAGAAGCGCATCGACGAGGTGGAGGCAAAGAAGCCGGCCGAGAGTGCCAGCGGAGCGCTTCCACCCACCACATCACAACAGCCGGCGGCGATCCCACAGGGTCCAACCTCTCCGCACGTTGGCGAGGCGACGGCGACTTACGATACGTTCTCCGAGGATTCCGTTGCGGCAGCGCGGTACAATAACGTCCCGCTCGACCCAAAATACCACGGCTACTTTTATTTGCCGGGCACGCAGACAATTCTGAAAATCGGCGGGTATTTCAAGACCGATTTCATGTACGACCCGAAGCAGGCCGGCAATCCCGACGAATTCGTAACCTCATCTATCCCAGTCCCGGGCGTCCAGGGAGTTCACAATTCGAATGTCTCGATACGCCCGACGAGACTCAGCCTCGACTTCCGCATCCCTACCAAGCTGGGCGATGCTCGCTTCTATGTCGAAGGAGATTTCTTTGGCACGACTTCGACCACGCCTCGGTTGCGTCATGCGTACGCCCAGGTGGGGAATTTGCTGTTGGGGCAGACTTTTACGAACTTCATGGATCCCGATGCGAGCCCTGACACCCTGGATTTTGAGGGACCAAACGGACTAGTTTACGTGCGCAGTCCGCAGATCCGCTACGGGTTCGCTGTCTCGAAGAGAACGGTCCTGTTTTTCTCAGTCGAAAAGCCCTCTTCGGATCTGGCCTTCAAGACGACGACGCAAGTGTCCTCGCAACCGTATTCGCCGAGTCCCGATGGTACCGTTCGGCTGCGCCAGGAGTATGGTCGCGGCCACTGGCAGGTCGCATCGGTGTTTCGTTCTGTTGGAGCATATCTGCCCAATGGCCATACCGACTCGGTTTTCGGTTGGGGCGTCAACGCCTCCGGAGCTCTGCGCATCTTCGGCCGGGACAATATCATCGCCGAGGGGACGTACGGTCATGGCGTCGCGCGGTATATCCAAGATACGTCAGGTCTGGGAATCGACGCCGCCGTAATTTCCACCGCGAATCCTCATTTGAAGGCAACACGTGAAGTGGGAACCGAAGTTGCCTACCAGCACTACTGGACGAAAAACTTGCGGTCAAACGTGGTCTATGGCTATGTGCAAGCGCATAACACTGCCTTTCAGCCTGGATCGGCTTTCCACAAGAGCGACTACGGCGCTGGCAACTTGATTTGGAATCCGTTTGGATCACTGAATGTTGGCGCCGAGTTTCTCTACGGGTGGCAGGTGTTGAAGAACGGGCAAGAAGGTAACTCTCCCCGCATTCAATTCAGCGCCAAATACAGCTTCGTAAAAATAGACCGCGACAAGAAATAACACACCCTCTCAGCGATTACGCGGTTAGCGTAAATTTTCGATTTGTTCGGAATGTGAAACAAGGAGAATGAGCATGACAAATCTTGCATTTCGCAAAAGTATCCGCATCCTCTTGGCATCTGTGGCGCTGTGCAACTTTGCCGGGAGAGCCGTGGCCCAGAATCGCAGCCCGGTCGCTCCAACCGAGGAAGCCCTCCAGAACACTCTCCGAGAGGCCTACACGAAGTTCAAGAATGACACCGGCGGGAAGAATGCGGATTACATTCCTTACCTCGCGCACGTTGATTCGAATCTGTACGGAATCGCAATTGTCACTACAGATGGAAGGATCTACAAAATCGGCGACGTGGATTATGCCTTCTCCATACAGTCTATATCCAAGGTCTTCACGCTAGCCCTGGCGATGCAGGAGCAGGGGGCGGAGCAGGTCTTCAAGAAAATCGGCGGCGAACCCACAGGTCGTCCATTTAACTCGATCCCAGCCGTCGTAGATATGCCGACCCACGCTGGCAATCCCTACGTGAATGCCGGAGCTATCGCCACCACCAGTCTGGTCGCGGGCGCCGACGTAGACTCGAAATGGAACAAGATTCTGGCTTTCTATAGCAAAGCCGCTGGTTCCAAGCTTTCGTTGATTGAGGATGTATACAAGTCAGAGTCAGCCACCAATACGGGCAACCGAGCGATTGCCATGCTCCTTGCAAAGTACGATCGCATTTATGCTGATCCGTTGGAGTCCACCGACATCTATACTCGGCAGTGTTCGGTGGGGGTAACCGCGGAACAGTTAGCTGCCATGGGTGCAACACTGGCCAATCACGGCAGGAACCCACTTACCGGAGAGCAAGTTATAGATCGCGAGAATATTCCACATATCCTGGCAGAGATGATGATGGCGGGCTTGTACGATGGCTCGGGCGGTTGGGCCTGGCACGTAGGCGTTCCGGCAAAGAGCGGCGTAGGCGGCGGCATCATGGCAGTGGTTCCCGGCAAAGGGGCCATAGCGGTTTTCGCCCCGCCGCTCGATGGAGCCGGTAACAGTGTTAAGGCACAAGAGACCATCGCGTTTGTAGCCGAGCAACTTGGCATCAACCTATTTTCGCCTAGTTCAGTGGGCTTTGATTAGCCCAGGGGCGAGTCGACCAGACCCGCTTGGTTGAAATCAATACAGATGGATGGATGGAGCTAATTATGAGCAAAGAATTCAAAGACGGCGACGGCGAGCCGAAGAAATTAAAGAACAAAGTTTACATGAAGGAGTTGCGCAAACTCCAAGAGAAGCTTTGCCATCTTCAGGAATGGGTGAAGTTCAATGGACTGCGCGTCATTATCGTTTTTGAGGGGCGAGACGCTGCCGGCAAAGGTGGAGCGATCAAAGCGCTCACCGAAAGACTCAGCCCGCGTGTTTTCCGGGTGGTAGCGTTGCCCGCGCCGTCCGACCGCGAGAAGTCGCAAATGTACATACAGCGCTACATTCAGCACTTCCCAGCTAAGGGCGAAGTCGTGATTTTTGACCGTAGTTGGTACAACCGCGCGGGCGTAGAGTACGTGCTCGGCTTCTGCACCCCGGAACAACACGATCACTTCCTCGAAGTCTGCCCAGACGCGGAGAGATACATTGTGAGCAACGGCATCCAACTCATCAAAATCTGGCTTGAGTCCAGTGACAAGGAGCAGAAGCGCCGGTTCGAAGCGCGCATCGAGGATCCGCTCCGCCAGTGGAAACTCAGCCCGGTGGATCTGCTTTCGCGTAAGCTCTGGTTCAATTACTCTCGCGCCCGCGACATGATGCTCAAGGCCACGGACACTAAAGAAGCGCCGTGGTACATCCTGCATTCCGACGACAAAAAGCGCGCTCGGCTGAACTGTCTCGCCCACATTCTTAATCTGATCCCTTACAAGAAAGTGAAGCGCGAGAAGGTGAAGATGCCAAAGCGCTCGATGAAACACGCGTACGACGACCATAAGTCGCTCGAAGGTCGTCGGTTCGTGAAGGAAAGATACTGATTGATGAGAGCCGTGCTCCAACGTTGGTTGTGGTTGGCGATGTTGTCGCCTGCGGGAGCCGTACTTGCTACTGAGCCGGAACACGGCCTGCCGCAGTCCGCCGTCAGAATTGAGCATTGGGGCGGCTTCATAACCAATTCCATGGTCGTCAGCTGGATCGTCGCCATTGTCTTGATCATCTTTACCAGAGTCGCGACGCGGGACATGAAGGGTGTTCCTGTGGGGGCTCAGAACCTTCTAGAGTGGCTGGTCGAAAGTCTGTACGGGTTTTTGGAGAGCATCATGGGCCCTCACTTGGTCAAGCGGACGTTTTGGTTTCTAGCGACTATCTTCATCTTCATTCTCTCAGCGAATTGGCTTGGCCTGATTCCCGGCGTTGGCACGATTGGATGGGGATATCAGACTCCGAACGGGTTCGAGGTTGACCAACCGCTATTCCGCGGCGCGAATGCCGATCTGAACCTGACGTTCGCCATGGCAATTATCTTTTTCGCTTGCTGGATCTTCTGGGCCCTGCAGGAGCTTGGTCCGATCGGATTCGTGAAAGAACTATTTGGGCCAAAGGGAGAGACAAGCGGGTTTCTAAAAGTGCTCATGATCGTCGTGTTTTTCGCGTCCGGCTGCCTGGAGATCATCTCCATCATGTTTCGGCCGATCTCACTCGGTTTTCGTCTCTACGGCAACGTCTTTGCCGGAGAGACCATGCTCGACACCATGGCTCAGTTGAAGCCCGGCTTCGGCTGGTTGCTGCCCATTCCGTTTTACTTCATGGAGTTGTTGGTGGGCTTGGTGCAGGCGTTGGTTTTCATGTTGTTGTGCGCTGTCTTCACGCTGCTGATCTGTCAACACGAGGAAGCGGCACCGGCGACGGAACCCAGCACTTAACAATGAATTCCGCCAGCTTGACCGTGTTCAATCGCGGGAGCCGGCGAGATAGCAAAGGAAGGTACGGCATATGTTTGCATTCGTGTTGGCAGCGGAGTTAGTCGGAAGTATCCACGTTGGTTTGGCCGCGTTGGGCGCGGCTATCGCCGTGGGATTGATCGGCATGAAAGCTTCTGAAGCGGTGGGGCGTAATCCCGGCGCATCCACGAAGATTATGGTCCAGGCGATTCTGGCCATCGCCTTCGCGGAAGCAATCGTGTTCTATGCCTTGTTCCTAGTGAAACTGTAACGACTGGAAGGGCGCAGAGCTATGAATGTATTTATTTTATTGGCCGCTGCCGAGAGCGATGGCCAGGTCGCGCAGATCGCCCGTACCTTCGGCGTGGACTGGTCGCACTTGCTGGCGCAGATCATCAGTTTCTCGATCGTGTGCGCCGTCCTCTACAAGTTCGCCTACCGGCGTATCCTCGCGATGCTGGAACAGCGGCGTCAACAAATTGCACTAGGTATCGCCAACGCCGAAAAAATCAAAGCGGAGTTGGACAAGACCGAAAGCCAGCGACTGGAGGTGATGGCGCAGGCCCATATTCAAGGGGCCAAATTTATCGAAGATGCCCGGGCTGCAGCGGCTCGCGTGGAGCAAGACGAAACCAAGAAGGCTATTGCCGCTGCCGAACAGATCATGACCAAGGCGCGCGAAGCCGCTGTGCAGGACCGCGACCGGATGCTGGTTGAACTCAAACGTGAGGTCGGCAATCTCGTGGTGCAAGCCACGACCTCGGTCACCGGAAAGATTCTCACCGCGGAAGATCAGCGACGTCTGGCCGAGGAAACTTCCAAGCAGATTGCGGTCTAACTATGAAAATCACCAAAAAAGCGAAGCGCGAAGCCAAGCAACTGTACCGCTTTTGCTTGGTGAACGACTTGCTCGACGAGAATCGCGCCCGGCAAGTCGCGCAGCGAATCCTCGCGACCGGTAAGCGGGATTGTCTTTCCATTGTCACGCATTTTCTGCGGTTGCTGAAGCTTGACTGTGCCCGACACACGGCCACTATCGAGAGCGTCACCCCCTTGTTGGCCGATCTACAGTCTGCAGTGCAAGCGGGCGTGGCGCATCGATACGGACTCGGCCTAACCACCAAGTTCGTCCAACGCCCGGAGTTGATTGGTGGCATGCGCATTCAGGTGGGATGCGATGTCTATGACGGCAGTGTGCGGGCCAGACTGGAAGCATTGAAGAGAAGTTTTTGACCAAGGTGACTATGACAGACCTACTAAAAGAAATTCAGGATCAAATTGCGGGCGCTAAAACCACGGCTGCAATGAAAAACGTCGGCGTCATCCGCGAGGTTGGCGACGGCGTCGCCAGGATAGAAGGATTGAGCGACGCCATGCTCAACGAGATGATCGACCTCGGCGATGGCATTACCGGCTTGGCGTTGAATCTCGACGAAACCGAAGTCGGTGTCGTTATTCTCGGCGACTATACGGGACTCAAAGAAGGCGGCGAAGCCCGCACCACCGGCAAGCTTTTGCAAGTGCCCGTGGGCAAAGGTCTGCTAGGCCGCGTCGTGAACTTGCTTGGCGAACCCATCGATGGTAAAGGCCCGATCAAGAGCGACAAGTCCTACCCGGTGGAAAAGACCGCGCCCGGTATTATCCGTCGCCGCTCGGTCACCCAACCGGTGCAAACCGGAATCATGCCGATTGATGCCATGATTCCGATTGGCCGCGGCCAGCGCGAATTGATTATTGGTGACCGTGGAACCGGTAAGACAACGATTTGCATCGACACGATCATCAGCCAGGCTCGCCTCAATAAAGCCGCTGAAGTGGCCGGCGACAAGGATTACCGGATGCTCTACTGCATCTACGTCGCGATCGGCCAGAAGCAGTCCACCATCGCGCGCGTTATCTCAGTTCTCGAAGAAACTGGCGCGATGCCATACACAATCGTTGTGGCGTCTCCGGCCTCGGACTCCGCGGCCAACCAGTATCTGGCGCCTTTTGCCGGGGCCGCGATGGGCGAGTGGTTCATGGATAACGGCATGGACGCGTTAATTGTTTACGACGACCTGTCCAAGCAGGCGGTCGCGTACCGGCAAGTGTCGCTTCTGTTGAAGCGGCCGTCGGGTCGCGAGGCGTATCCGGGCGATGTGTTCTACCTGCACAGTCGCTTGCTCGAACGCGCGGCGCGTGTTGGCGAGAAGTATGGCAACGGCTCGCTCACAGCTTTGCCCATCATCGAAACGCAGGCGGGCGACGTTTCCGCCTACATCCCTACGAACGTTATTTCGATTACCGACGGGCAGATCTTTCTCGAAACCGATTTGTTCCACCAAGGTGTCCGGCCGGCCATCAATGTCGGCATCTCAGTTTCGCGCGTCGGATCGGCCGCGCAACTCAAGGCCATAAAACAAGTAGCCGGACAACTCAAGGGTGATCTTGCGCAGTTCCGCGAGTTGGCGGCGTTTGCGCAGTTCGGGTCGGACCTCGACGCCAAGACGCAAGCACAGATCGATCGCGGTAAACGCATCATGGAGATTTTCAAGCAGAAGCAGTACAACCCGATTCCGGTGGAGATCCAGGTGATCATTATCTGGGCCGTGCAAAACGGCTATTCGGATCAAGTGCCCGTCGAGCGGGTCAAGGAGTTCCAGAACAAGCTGACGGAATACTTTACCACTCGCAAAGCCGAGCTGATCGCAAAGATAGGGAAGGAAAAAGCCCTCAGCGATGCGTTGAAAACAGAATTGAAAGTGGCCGCCGATGAATTTAAGCAGACCTGGAAATGAATATTAAATGGTGAGTAATGCTCAGTACACGTGAACTCCGCCGGCGAATAAGGTCAATCAGCAGTACAGCGCAGATCACCCGCGCCATGCAAATGGTGGCGGCGTCGAAGATGCGTAAGGCGCAGCAGGCCACGCTGATGACGCGGCCATTCGCGCGACTGCTCTATCGCATCCAGCGGTACGCCGTTACGCACGCTCATGATTTCACACATCCTCTGCTGGAAGTGCGTGAGGTTCGCAAGCGCGCGGTGATCATTGTCGGCACCGACAAAGGGTTGTGCGGCGCGCTCAACAGCAATCTGTTTCGAGTGGTTGCGAAGTTTGATCCGGCAACGACCATTTTCATCACTGCCGGCAAGCGGGCGTCCCAGTTTATCGCACGGACTCACCGAAAGTTGGCGGCCGAATTTAAGTTCGGGGATACGCCACGATTCGACGATGCCCGTCCGATTGCCAACTTTGCTCGCGATCTATTTTTGAAGGGTGAGGTCGATGAAGTAACAATCGTCGCAACGCTTTTTATCAACACCCTTTCACAGAAGGCCGGGGTGGTGGAGTTTCTGCCGGTTGGCGAAATTAAAGGACTGAAGGTTCCTGGTGCGGAATCTGAAGCGGAGTTGGCCTCCGACACCACCGGGGTTCTCTTTGAGCCCAGTCCCGAGGAGGTTCTCTCGTTTATGTTGGGGCATTATCTCAACATTTTCATTTACCGGGTTTTGCTGGAAGCCAAAGCCAGTGAACAAAGCGCCCGCATGGTGGGCATGAAAAACGCCACCGATAGTGCCACCGGGCTGACCAAGGATTTAACTCTCGAATATAACAAGCTGCGTCAGGGCAATATCACCAAAGAATTGCTGGAGATTGCCGGCGGCCAGCTCGGAAATGAATAGCGAAAGAGTGCCACATGAATAAAGGCAAAATTGTTCAAGTCGTCGGTCCGGTCGTGGATATCGAATTCACGGAGCTCTTGCCGGCTATCTACAACGCGTTGACTGTCGAGTTTAAAGTCGATAGCGAGCCGTTCAAGCTGACACTCGAAGTCCAGCAGCATCTCGGTGATCACTGGGTACGAACCGTCTCCATGTCCGGAACCGAAGGTCTTAAGCGTGGCTATGAGGTCATCGACACCGGCGCACCCATTTCCGTGCCCGTCGGGGAAGGGGTGATGGGGCGAGTGTTCGATGTGTGCGGCAACCCGGTTGACGAACGCGGGCCAGTCAAGGCAGAGAAACATTACACGATCCACCGCCCGGCTCCAAAGCTCGTTGACCAATCGCCCTCGCCGCAAGTTCTCCCCACCGGCATCAAGGTTCTCGACTTGATCTGTCCTTTCTTGAAAGGTGGCAAGGTCGGCGCATTTGGCGGTGCTGGCACCGGCAAAACGGTCATCATCATGGAACTGATTAACAATATTGCAAAGCTCCATGGCGGCGTCTCGGTGTTCGCGGGCGTCGGCGAGCGCACCCGGGAAGGGAACGACCTCTACAATGAAATGTCGGCGGCCGGAGTTATCAAGCAAGATGACCTCGGCGCGTCGAAAATTGCTCTCGTGTATGGACAGATGAACGAGCCTCCCGGCGCTCGCCTTCGGGTCGCCCTGTCCGGTCTTGCCATGACGGAATACTTCCGTGACGAGAAAAATCAGGACGTACTCCTGTTCATCGATAACATTTTCCGGTTCTCTCAGGCTGGATCGGAAGTGTCGGCATTGCTCGGCCGCACCGCCAGCGCTGTGGGTTATCAACCGACGCTCGCTGCTGAAATGGGCGTACTCCAGGAACGTATTACTTCGACGAAGAAGGGCTCGATCACCTCGTTTCAGGCGGTGTATGTACCGGCCGACGACTTAACCGATCCCGCGCCGTCCACTACGTTCGCGCACTTGGATGCAACCATCGTTTTGGAGCGGTCGATTGCGGAGTTGGGAATCTACCCGGCCGTGGACCCGCTCGCCTCGACTTCCCGAGCTCTCGCCCCGGAAATTGTCGGCCAGGAACATTACGACGTCGCGCTGGGCGTGCAGCGGGTGCTGCAGCGCTACAAAGATCTGCAAGACATTATCGCGATTCTCGGCATGGACGAACTTTCGCCCGAGGACAAGACCGCAGTATTGCGCGCCCGCAAGATTCAGCGCTTCTTGAGCCAGCCCTTCACTGTGGCGGCCGTGTTTAGCGGCCACGAAGGCAAACAAGTCCCGGTAGCCGAAACGGTGCGGGGGTTCAAGGAGATTCTCGAGGGCAAACACGACGACGTGTCGGAAGGCGACTTCTACATGAAGGGCGGGATTGACGAAGTTAAAGCGAGCTGAAAAATGGCCAACACGGTAAAGCTTGAAATCGTCACTGCGGAAGGTCCGGCGTACTCCGAAGACGTGGAGATGGTCACATTGCCGGGCGTGACCGGCCAATTCGGAGTGTACCCACAACACGTTCCACTTATCACCCAAATGGTGCCGGGTGAAATCATCGTGCAGAAGGACGGTCGCGATACCTTCTTTGCGACCGGCGTGGGACTCATCGAAATCACTGGCACTAGCGTCGCGATACTCACCGACTTGGCGGTTCAAGCCGACAAGATTGACGAAGCCAAAGCTGAAGAAGCCCGGCAGCGCGCCGAAGCGCGGCTCAAGGAAAAACTTTCCGACCAAGAAGTCGCCCACATCAATGCGTCGTTGGCCCGCTCTCTGGCCCAGTTGCGCGTCAAGCGCCGGCTGCACAAATAGGGAGACTGCCATGCCGCCAGCAAACGATCACGTCGCGCCCGCCCGCTTCCCTATCCTGCAGGGGTTGCTCCCGATCACGGCCGCGAGCATCCCGGCGGAAATACTTGCGGGTATCACGCTTGCCGCCATCGCCGTCCCAGAGGTGATGGGCTACACCAAAATTTCCGGCACGCCCGTGATCACCGGTCTCTACACCATGCTCATCCCCACGGCGCTTTTCGCCCTGTTTGGCTCTTCAAGGCACTTGGTGGTGGGCGCCGATTCAGCGACAGCGGCCATACTCGCCAGTGCTCTGGTCGGAGTCGCTGCCACTGGCTCGGACCAATACTTGGCATTGGCCGGCGTCCTTGCGTTGATGGCTGCGGCTTTCTTGATCCTGGCGCGTCTTATGCGCCTCGGATTCCTCGCCGACTTCCTTTCGCGCACCGTATTGATTGGGTTCCTGACCGGAGTCGGCATTCAAGTTGCATTCGGGCAAATCGCAGGCATGCTGGGCCTCAAGGGTGGCGGCCACGGCACGCTGGGGAAGCTCTGGAACAACCTTCTTCAACTTAGACAGGTAAACCACTACGAGCTGGCGATCGCGTTCAGCGTGCTGCTGGTAATCGCTGGCCTCAAGATAGTTTCAAAGAGAATCCCGGGCGCCCTGATCGCTGCGATCGGCGCGCTGGTCGCAAGTTGGGCATTCGGACTGAACAAGCTAGTGCACGTGATTGGAGCCGTTCCGAGGGGTCTCCCACACCTCGGTCTCCCCAAGGTCGACTGGAGCTGGCACGTAATGGCGACATTGCTTCCCACGGCCTTTGCGATGTTCGTGGTCATCCTGGCCCAGAGCGCGGCGACCTCGCGCGCCTTTGCCACGCTCTACGACGATACTTTCAGCGAGAATACCGACCTGGTAGGTCTGGCACTGGCCAATATTGGCGCCGGACTATCCGGCACCTTCGTTGTCAACGGAAGCCCAACGAAGACGCAAATCGTTGACAAAGCTGGCGGTCGCAGCCAACTGTCGCTCCTGGTAACGGTGGCGATCATTTTGTTAATTCTGGTCTTTTTTACAGGGGCGCTCGCGTATATGCCGGAAGCGGCGTTGTCGGCCATCGTTTTTCTCATTGGAATCGGCCTCATCGATCTCGTTGGGATGCGCAGAGTTTTTGAGCAACGGCGCTCGGAGTTCTGGTTAGCCTTAGTAACTACGCTGACGGTCGTGATCGTTGGCATCGAACAGGGAATCCTGCTTGCCATCGTGCTGTCACTTGTTGATCACACCCGCTATGGGTATCGACCTAAGAACGCAGTGGTCGTGCCGGGCGCATCGGGCGGCCGGCATTCGGAGCCAGTGGCCACGGCTGCTCAGGCCGCGCCCGGCTTGATCATCTACCGATTCACACACAGCTTGTATTACGCGAATTGCCAGCAGCTGTCGGATGAGGTCTCGTTTCTCGCGAACACCGCGGAGCCGCCCCTGCGCTGGCTCTGCCTCGACGCATCCGCGGTGGACGATGTCGACTACTCCGCGGCGGAGACCCTCCGGTCGGTTCACGCGAAGTTGAAGGAAAGAGGAATTCGCCTGATCGTTGCCGAGATCATGGATGACGTCAAAACCAGAACACACTACCGGTTCCGGGAGCTACTTGGCGAAGATGGCCACTACGACAAGCTTGAGGACGTTCTGAAGCAGTACCGGCAGCAGTTTAACGTCGCAGCTCCTTCCAAGCGGTCAGATAAGACTCCGGGAGTTGATTTAGGTGCGTAACGACCTATAAACAGTTCGCGTTGACTGTCGTCTTCTGGGCCCCACGATGTGCGACGGGGAAGATGATGTAAACATGTCGAAGCGGGGTATGACGACTTTGAGTGGGTTGAGTGGGTCCTAGCAAACGAAAGAGACCGCCGAATGGATGCAGTGGGACCGCATCGGCAATCAGTCGACTCTCTTGCGTCTGGCCCCAGACGGCAAGGGCGCGGTTTGCGCTAGCAATCTGCGTATGTCTCGTGCCGCTTGCTCTGTGCGCGCAAGAACCCTCGGAGCCCGATCTGCGAAAGATGGCAAGGAATCCCTTCGCCGATATAATCAAGCTCCCTCTCGAAGTCGATATTGACTTCGACGCCGGGCCGTACCATCGCGCGGCGGCCGATCTCCAGGTCCAGCCACTCATTCCAATCCGGGTATCCGAGGAATGGCTGCTAATTCCACGCATCGTGGCGACCGGCATAAATTACGTTCCGGACGTGACGCGAAAGAGCGGTGGGACGCTGGGTTTAGGCGATATTGTCCCTACTTTCTACTTTACGCCCGTGCACGTCCGCAGACTCGTTTGGGGCGTGGGGCCCACATTGTTGATTCCCACGGCCACGGACAGCAAACTCGGAGCGGGCAAATGGGGACTAGGCCCCGGATTTGTTGTGCTATCACAGCCGAAATGGGGCTCGGCCGAAATCCTCGTTCAGAACATCTGGTCGATCGCTGGAAATACCAAACGGGGCCCGGTTAACCAGATGCAACTCCAGCCCACGTTCTCCTACAACCTAGGGGACGAGTGGTACCTGACAACGAACCCAACCATAACTGCTGACTGGACGCAAGTTCCCAGCGACCGCTGGATCGTCCCCATCGGAGGCGGTGTCGGAAGGATCTTGAAACTCGGCCGGCAGCCGGTCGATGCGAACCTCACGATCTATCGCAACGTTGTTCGCCCGGCGAGCCAGCCCTCGTCTTTATGGCAGTTGAGCCTCCAAGTCACTCTTTTGTTTACAAAGCACCGATAGAGCGTCGATGCTTTACTCAGGAAGCGCGAATCAACTCATCAGCTGACGAGATCGCACTATAGGATGGGGCCCCTTTTATGATGGAATCTAGCCAGTTATCTCCTCGAACAGATACGGCTGTGTTGGTGCAGGGTTACTGCGGGCAGCAAGATAATCGTGCGCTGAAGAGCACGACACGAAGAAAGTCTTAGCTTTGTCTCCCAGAAAGCCTCTTGAGGGCAGTGACTCTCGCCATCAGCACAATTCGAGTCCAAGTCATGTCTGCCTCCGTTCAGAACCAGTGTTTGCGCTTGAAGTACAGCAGCACTAGCGCAGTAGATGCCAGCATCAAGCCAAGGGCAAAGAAAGTGCCGTGCGGGCGGCTTGCCCACGGCATGGGAAGATTCATCCCAAAGAATCCGGTGATGACCACCAGCGGCAACGACACCGTCCCCCAGATGGTGAGGATCTTCATGACCTCATTGGTCCGATAGGCCGCCGCGGCAAGATAGAAATCGAGTAATCCGGTCAGCAGGTCGCGATAGTCTTCGACCCGGTCGACGGTGCGCAACAAGTGGTCGTGGACATCGCGGATGTAAGGATCGAGATCGTCGCCCAACAAGCTACGCTCGTGGCGAATGACGGTGTTGACGACCTTGCTCATGTCGGCGGCGATGCGGCTGAACTCGATCAGCTTGCGCTTTATGTGAAACTTCATGTGAAAGATGTTGCGCAGCATTGTCGGATCGGGATGTTTGAGCAGTTCGGACTCGACGTACCTCGCCTGTTCGCCTATGTTGTCGAGGACGGAGACGTAGTCGTCCACCGCCGCGTCTACCAAGCGATAGAACAGCTGGTCGAGGCGGGTGATCTGGTTTTGCTGTGCGACTTGTTGCACCTTACGGATCGCTGCGCAATCCCGCCGGTGTACGGTGATGAGGAAGTCCTTGCCGAAGAAGATGTCGAGATCGTCGAAGTCAAGCTCGTCGCCCGCCTGCTGCACGTGCTTCAGGATGGAGAAGATGTACCCGCCGTATTCGTCAGTCTTGGCGCGCTGAGGACGGTGGCGGCAGTCTTCGATTTGGAGTTCGTGGAGATGTAAGCGTTTCGCGAGTTCGTTCAGGGCGGGCGAATTGGGATCGGGGATGTTGAACCAGGGAATTCCTGGCAGGGGTTGTTGCGCTTCGGTCATACGTTAACCAGAATATCTATATCGGGATCCTTCTTACAGGCCTTGGCGCCCTTGGCACCGCGCCCGCCGTCTTGCAAGGGCGAGCGCAGTCAAACCCAGCAAATTCTCCGCCACGCGAATGTCAGCACGACGATGAACATCCACGTGAAGACAGTGAGTATCAAGGCATTCCGTTAGCCAAACGCCTGGCCCTTTGTTTTGTTGAAAAGCCGTTGAATTGAGGAAAACGCGTGGCAAATCCTTAACGACTTCGTTAAAGCATCGTCTCTCGTTACGGCTTGGTTCCGGAGCTTGGCCTGCGTTGCTGCTCTTTGAATCCCTGCCTCGCGCTTTGTCACTCCCATTAAGTAGCTCCCC
>DATMQI010000043.1:0-3143 GCA_035567135.1 Terriglobales bacterium | reverse complement strand
TAACACGGGGAAGGCTCCAGCAAACATCGCAGGAATAATCGCGAAGTACTTGGCCACGTCGTTTGCGACGGAGAACGTGGTTAGCGCACCGCGAGTGATCAGCAGTTGCTTGCCGATCTCGACGATTTCGATGAGCTTTGTAGGGTTGGAGTCGAGATCCACCATGTTGCCGGCTTCCTTGGCGGCCTGCGTGCCGGTGTTCATAGCCACGCCCACATCCGCTTGCGCCAGCGCGGGGGCATCGTTCGTCCCATCGCCAGTCATGGCGACCAGCTTGCCCTTAGCCTGCTCGCGTTTGATAAGCGCCATCTTGTCTTCAGGTTTGGCTTCGGCAAGAAAGTCGTCGACTCCGGCCTGCCGGGCGATGGCTGCCGCCGTCAGCGGATTATCGCCGGTGATCATCATGGTGCGAATGCCCATAGCTCGCAGATGATCGAACCGCTCTTTCATTCCTCCCTTGACGATGTCGGTGAGCGCGATGACGCCAAGAACTTTCCGATTCTCGCAAACCAGAAGCGGAGTGCCGCCCCCGTTCGAAATCTCTGATACCACATGCTCCACCTCAGCGGGAACTGAATGCCCATGTTCTTCGCAATACTTCGCAATTGCGTCTTTTGCACCTTTCCGAACCTCGATGCCGTCAAGGTTGGCTCCGGACATGCGGGTCTGCGCACTGAAGGGGATGAAAGTTGGCTCGTACTGGCTCAGGTCGCGCCCTCGGATGCCGTATTTCTGTTTCGCCAGCACAACGATCGAGCGCCCTTCGGGAGTCTCGTCGGCCAGTGAAGCGAGCTGCGCGGCATTCGCCAGATCCTTCAGGTGCACGCCTGGAGCAGCAATGAAAGTCGTAGCGGCTCGATTCCCGAGCGTGATTGTGCCAGTCTTGTCGAGCAACAACACATCGACGTCCCCGGAAGCCTCCACCGCCCGTCCCGACATCGCGATCACGTTTCTCTGTATCATGCGATCCATGCCGGCAATCCCAATCGCTGACAAAAGTCCCCCGATGGTGGTGGGAATCAAACAAACGAGGAGCGAGACCAATACGAAAATGCTCTGCGAAGCCCCTGAATAGATCGCGAAGGGCTGAAGCGTTACGACCGCCACGAGGAAGATGATGGTGAGACCTGCCAAAAGAATGTTCAGTGCGATCTCATTCGGTGTTTTCTGCCGCGAAGCTCCTTCGACCAGCTTAATCATGCGATCGAGAAACGTTTCGCCAGGGTTAGATGTGATGCGCACCTTGATTTCATCGGAGAGAACTCTTGTGCCACCGGTGACCGCAGAACGGTCTCCTCCCGATTCGCGAATGACGGGCGCGGATTCACCTGTGATGGTGGACTCGTCCACCGACGCAACACCTTCGATGACCTCGCCGTCGCCAGGAATGAATTCTCCCGTAGTGACGACGACGAGGTCCCCGGAGCGCAGGTTCGAACTGGGCACCACCTCTGTCGAGCCGTCACCGCGCAACCGATTTGCCTGCGTCTCAGCCCTGGCTTTGCGTAATGTATCGGCCTGTGCTTTGCCGCGGCCTTCGGCCATCGCTTCCGCGAAATTGGCAAAGAGAACCGTAAACCACAGCCAAAGCGTAATTTGCAGGCCGAAGCCGAACTGTCCAGCATGATGGGCAGCATTCCAGACCAATTGGATTGCCGTCAGTAGCGCACCTACCTCGACCACAAACATCACCGGGTTCTTTACCATCGTACGCGGAGCCAACTTACGGAAGGAATCCGCCACAGCTCGCGAAAGAATGGCCGTGTCAATGAGTGATTTGTTTCTGATTCGCGCGACTTGATCCATAGCCACCTCAAAAGACCTTTCCCGCTTGCATAAGCAAGTGTTCGAGAATTGGCCCGAGACTCAGAGCCGGGAAGAACGTGAGAGCGCTCACAATCAAAATCGTGGAAACCAGCAAACCGGAGAACAAACCGCCAGTTACCGGGAAGGTGCCAGCCGATGCGGGAGAAGTCTTTTTTCCAGCCAGACTGCCTGCGATGGCCATGATCGGAATGATCATAAAAAAACGGCCGAGGAGTTGCGCAGTGCCTGTTGTCGTGTTGTACCAGAGCGTATTTGGGTTCAGTCCCCCGAAAGCCGAACCATTGTTGGCCGCGGAGGAAACGTACGCGTACAAGATTTGCGTCAACCCGTGTGGACCAGGATTAGAGATGCTCGACGTTCCGTACGGTTGTACGACCGCTACGGCCGAGAAGCCCAAGATTGTAAACGTCAGGATGAGTACTGCCAGCATGGCCATCTTGACGTCGTACGCCTCGATTTTCTTGCCCAAATACTCCGGTGTGCGGCCGACCATCAAGCCGGCGATAAATACCGCGAGCACTATAAAGACGAACATTCCGTACAACCCAGCGCCAACGCCACCGAAAACGACTTCCCCGAGCATCATGTTAATGAGCGGAACCATACCGCCGAGGGGCGTGAAAGAATCATGCGCACCGTTCACCGCCCCGCAACTGGCGTCCGTGGTGACGGTGGCGAAGAGCGCAGAGTTGGCGATCCCAAAGCGCACTTCCTTTCCCTCCATGTTCCCGCCCGGCTGCAGCGCAGTTACACGCTGGTCCGTGTTGGCGAGGAGGGGATTGCCTTTGGCTTCGGCCCAGTAAGTCGCTGTCACGCCGATTAGAAACAGAAAAGCCATAGCAGCCCATACGGCCCAGCCGTGGCGTTGAGAGCCTGTCATGCGGCCCAGCGTGTAGGTGAGTCCGGAAGGAATCGCGAAAATGGCCAGCATCTCGAGGAGATTTGAGAATGGCGTCGGATTCTCAAATGGATGTGCGCTGTTGGCGCCAAAAAATCCACCGCCGTTGGTTCCGAGTTCCTTAATGATTTCCTGCGACGCCACGGGCCCCTGGGCAATCACCTGTTGAGTCACCACCTGTGTAGTCGTCTTGCCCTCCGGGCTGGTGATTTGTGCGGTATACGGCTGAACTAAGTCGACCGTCGAATAGGGCTTTAGATTTTGGACGACGCCCTGCGAGACCAGAACGAGAGAACCGACTAGACAGACCGGTAGCAGAACCCATAGGAGACATCGAGTTGTATCCACCCAGAAATTTCCGAGCTTGTTCGTTTCCTTACGGGCAATACCTCGAATAACGACGATAGCAAGGACGATC
>DATMQI010000042.1:0-4024 GCA_035567135.1 Terriglobales bacterium | reverse complement strand
ATCCGCCAGCTCGGCCCGATCTGCCGGGGTTGAGCTCCTTTTAAATGTCAGTAGGTGCGGAATTACCAATGCGTTGCATCGGCACGTCGATGATCCTTCCTCTCAGAAGCCGCCACCACAATCAACCTGCTCACGTATGTGAATCAAACGGCGGACCATCTCATCAGTCGTTAGTCGGCTTCTCGGTAGCGAGGCGCATGGTCGAGGAGGATGTGTTGCAACTTTCAGGGCTGCTGGCTGGTGACGTGAAAGAATCGCGAAATGATAACCCGACCCGCGATCTTCAAATGGCGTCAGACCGAAGCGGCCTCATACTCTGTGCGGTCCGGTGGTATCTTCGCTATTCTCTCTCGCTGCGCGATGTTGAGGAGCTGCTAGAGGAGCGCGCTCTCCACGTCGATCACACAACGGTCTGGCGCTGGGTGCAGTATTACGGCCCGGAGTTGGAGCAGCGACTGCGAAGGCATCTCAAGCCGACCAACAAGTCCTGGCGAGTGGACGAAACCTACGTTCGCGTGAAGGGTCGCTGGTGCTACCTGTATCGGGCCGTCGATTCCAAGGGTGCCACCATCGATTTCTTGCTGTCAGCGTTCCGTGACGCCGACGCTGCCAAGCGCCTGTTTCGCAAAGCGCTTGGCGATCGATCCCATCGCCAACCTCGAGTAATCAACACCGACCTGCCACCAATATACAGCCCCGCGATCCCCGAAAGTAAGAAGGAAGGGGCGCTGCGCAACTGTTGTCGACACCGACCCGTACAGTACTTGAACAACATTCTCGAACAAGATCATCGAGCCATCAAACGTCGCGTGAACGCCAAGCAGGGCTTCCGAGAATTCCAGGCGGCTCGGCGAACGATTCAAGGCTACGATGCAGTCCACATGATCCGCAAGGGGCAAGTTCGATGGGTGGCAGGAGATGATCTTCTTCGTCAGATTCAGTTCATCGACAGCCTTTTCGACTTGGCAGCCTAAGAACGCACGACAGACGCTCGGCGACAAACTTGTCTGCATTTGAAACTTGCAACACTACCATTCCGGAAATACTCCGGGACCTATCGGCGCTTATCAGCAGCGAACGCGAAAACTCATGGACAACGAATCAGTCAATGAAGCGCAGAGTTTCAATCAAAGCGGTCAGCGTAGGACCAGGATTGTTTCAAGAGTCCAGGGCATCTTAGACTCGAGTGTGTACGAATGCTTTCGCCGGTATACCGGTTCCTCCGCACCCCCAAATCTACTGAAGAGGTAATTCGCCATGTTGCATCGCAAATTAGGAAACACCGGTATTGCTATTGGGAAGATCGCACTTGGAACTATGTACTTTGGTTCAGAGACGCCTGAAGCGGACGCGTTCGCTATCCTCGACACGTTCATTGAAGCTGGTGGCAACCTGGTAGATACCGCCAATGTGTACGTCAATGGCGTTTCGGAAGAGATTATCGGCCGCTGGTTTGCCGCCCGTCCTAAGGACGTAACCGACCAAGTTGTGCTGGCCACTAAAGGTCGCTTCAATGCAAGCCAGGAAGTGAACTCGGCTGGACTGACGCGCCGCTGGCTCCATCGTTCACTGAACGCTTCTCTCAAACGCCTGGGTGTCGAGACGATCGACCTCTATCAGCTTCATGCCTCCGACATGCATACACCGGTCGAAGAAACGCTGTCGTTCCTCGATGAGGCGGTGAAGGCCGGGAAAATTCATTACATCGGCCTGTCAAATTTCACGGGCTGGCAACTGCAGCTCATCGTCTCCACGGCCAGAGCTATGGGCGTACAGGTTCCGGTTGCGCTGCAGCCGCAATACAGCCTGCTTTCGCGCGAGATCGAGTGGGAAGTGATTCCTGCCGCGCTTTACAACGGGATTGGCTTGCTGCCGTGGTCGCCGCTGGCTGGTGGCTTCCTCACTGGCAAATATCAGCGCGGCGGCAAGGCGACCGCAGACACGCGGGCGGGTTCCGAAAAACCTCTCTATCAGTCGATTTCAGAGGAGTATGCGGACTCCGATCGCAACTGGGACACGATCGATACCGTCGTTCGTATTGCCAAAGAGATTGGCGCGACGCCGGCGCAAGTCGCTTTAAGCTGGATCGCAGACCGGCCAAGCGTCATCGCACCGATCGTTGGCGCCCGTACGGTCGAACATCTACGCGGTAACCTTGGAGCGACCGAGCTCACGCTGGACAAGGATGCAGCGGAAGCTCTTGAGAAGGTTAGCCGGCCACAGCCCGGTGGCTATCCCTATGGGGCCTTTGGTCAATGGCAGCGCGGACGCGCGTTACAGGATGGGAATGAGGCTCCCCCGTCGCCTGCCGTAGGTTCCACGAACACGCTCGGGAAAAGAACCAATTGATTCAGCTTTCTATTACTACTGTGTTATAAAGTGAATACCTTAGCTTAGATTTTTCTGGTGGCGGGGAAGGGAGAGCGGTACGCTGAGGGCGATGAAGCGTCGCCAGCCGGATTTTTCTCGTCAGTCGGAGCGCCTGCAAAGCTATCTGGATAGTCTGACCCGAACCGTCGGGCATGCCGATCGCGTTGTTCCCCTGGAGAACTACACGAAGGGTCTTCTGCTGCCCCTGGAGCGCAAGAGCGTCGAGCCCATGGCCGCGCGTCTGGCTCCGGGCAACGTGCGCCAGATGCACCAGTCGCTGCATCACATTGTGGCCGACGCGGCCTGGAGCGATGCCGCGCTGCTGAAGGAAGTGCGAAATCAGGTACTGCCCGCGATGACGCGGCGGCATCGTCTGCTCGCCTGGATCGTGGATGACACGGGTTTTCCCAAGAAGGGCAGCCATTCGGTTGGAGTCACACGGCAGTATTGTGGGCAGGTGGGCAAGCAGGAGAACTGCCGGATTGCAGTCAGCATCTCGCTGGCCACCGAGCGGGCCAGTCTTGCTGTGCGCTACCAGTTGTATCTGCCTGAGGTCTGGGCTAATGACCCGGAGCGGCGTGGAAAAGCAGGAGTTCCGGAAGATGTCCGGTTCCAGACCAAGCCGGAGATAGCACTGGCACAGTTTCGTTCGCTGCTGGATGAGGATGTACCGCGTGGCGTGGTGCTGGCCGATGCGGCCTATGGAAATGATCACGGCTTCCGTGCGGAGCTGGAGACGCTGGGATTGCAATATGTCGTGGGCATCCAGTCTTCCACTTCTGTCTGGCCGCCGGGCGCCGCTCCGCTTCCGCCCCGGGCCCGCAATGCAACGGGGCGCCCTGCCAGTCTTCTGCGCAGAGATAAACACCATCAGCCGCTGTCGGTGAAGGAACTGGCCCTCTGTCTCAGTCCCGGCGACTGGCGGCGCGTAAGCTGGCGCGAAGGTACGCGTGGCACCATGCACTCGCGTTTTACTCGCCTGCGCGTGCGTGTAGCCCATCGCGACTACTGGCGCAGTGAACCGCATCCTGAGCAGTGGCTGCTGATCGAATGGCCGAAGACAGAGAAGGAGCCGACCAAGTACTGGCTGTCGAACCTGCCGGAATCCATCCCTCTGCGTCAACTGGTGGCTCTGGGCAAACAGCGCTGGATCATCGAACGTGATTATCAGGAACTCAAACAGGAACTTGGTCTGGGCCATTTCGAAGGACGCGGCTGGCGCGGCTTTCATCACCATGCCACGCTCGCCATCGCCGCCTACGGCTTCCTGGTGCGGGAGCGGTGCCTTTTTCCCCCTCCGCCAGGTTCGCCGCCAATGCGGGCAGCGAACCTCCGTCTTCGCTTACCCCATGTGCAAAGCAGCTACGCGCCCCGCGGCTCTGCCGGTGCGAACCGAACGGCATAATCCCTGCTCGATCGCCACCGTTCGGCGCCAGATTGCAACCCACCTGGCCCGCTCCCTGCCCAGATGTCCCTGCTGCCTGCGAGATTTCTTATAACACAGTAGTACTAGGAACTTGTTGAAATAGGTACCTGTGGCGTCGCGGCGAAGAGGTAGGTCGTCTAACAGACATGCGTGGAGACGAGCGTACTCAAGACGGGATGTTCAGCTATGTTTCGTTGGAGCAGCGGGTAGCTGCGGATCATCCGCTGC
>DATMQI010000041.1:0-3389 GCA_035567135.1 Terriglobales bacterium | reverse complement strand
GGACTCAATCCGTACAGTTGGCTGCCCAGGAATTTGCCCACTGCCAAAGCCAGCGGAAATCCAACAGCCAGACCGACAGCTACCAGGGCAAACGCTCTTCGGGCTACAAGGGCCGCCACCTGCGCGGGAGTAGCGCCGAGCGCCAAGCACACCCCAATCTCGACTGTGCGTTGTCCCACGTTGTAGGAAGTAACTCCATAGAGCCCGATGGAAGCAAGGACAAGCGAAAGCATTCCAAAGAAGGATGACAATTTTGCTATCAGGCGCTGTTGCCGGAACTGATTGGATACTTGCTCACCCAGCGTTCCAATCGACTCGATCGGAAGACGAGGATCTACCGAGATTATTGCCTGGCGAATTTCCGCAGCGGATACAGTGGCGCCAGGCCGTGCCACAACGATGATGTCGTGCAGGTGATGTGAGCCGGGATTGCTGTCTGCCCCAGTCTTTGCCACCACATCGTGCTGCGCTTCGGCCAGAAAAAAGAATGGAACAATCGGCTTGTCGAAATCGAAGTCCAGGTAGCGTGCGTCTTGCACTACACCCACGATTTTGTAGTTCCGCGATGATCCCAGTTCCGGGCGTCCGAAGTATTGTCCAATGGGGTTTTCCTTGTTGAAATACTTCTTCGCGAATGCCTCATTGATTACCGCAACGTGCTGCGAAGTCGCAGTATCTTCCTCAGAGATGCCACGTCCTTCGATGATTTGAGTTCCGATAGCGCTGAAGTATCCTGGCGTCACTCGATCCCAATAAACCATGTTTTCAACTTTATCAGCGTCAGGCCCGGGAGCCGGTCGCCCGTCCAGCCACACGCTGCTAGCCCAATTATTTCCGCTCAACGGGGAGTACTGGCAGATCGCCGCGGCGGCCACGCCGGGAATGGTGGATAAGGAGGCTCGAATGCGATCGTATAGGATGGTGAATTGGTTTGGTTGGTAGTCGACCAGACCTGGATCAATCCTGACGATCGTGCGTTGCTCCTGGAGGAAGCCAAAGCGTTGATTTTCGAGGCGGTGCACAGCAGTAGTCAGTAATCCGGATGCTGCCAACAAAACCAAGGAAAGAGCTGCCTGGAACACCACCAGCATCTTGCGAGGAAGCGCACCTGCGCGAGCAGTGGAACGGCTCACTCCCCGAAGGGCTTCAATCGGATCCACCCGCGTGGTCATCCATGCGGGAGCGACGCCGAAGGCCACGGCCGCGACCAACGAAACAAAGAAAGCAAACAACAACACCGGCATGGAAGGGGACGCATGGATCGGTAAACCCGCCACACCACCGGCCGATGGAAATGCAAAAAACAGAATAAGACGCGTACCCGCAAATGCGATGAGCAGACTTGTCACGCCGCCCGCAAGTGAGAGCAGAATGCTCTCCGTAAGAGCCTGCCTCACAAGGCGCGACGTATGCGCGCCCAGTGCTACGCTCAAAGATGTCTCCCGTCGCCGCTGCATGCCGCGAACGAACATGAGATTGGCCACATTGGCGCAGACAATGAGCAACACAAACGCCGACACCATCATCAAGATCTGAAGCCAGTGTTCGTATTCCGCTCGCATGCTGGTGATGCCCGAGCCCCCGGGTCGCAGGAACAGGGTTTGCTCTGGTAACTTCGCGCGATCATTTGCGCTCATCTCGCTCTGGTGAGAAAGCAGCCACTGCTTCAGTTCCACCCGCATTTGAGCCTCTATTGCTGCGGACTCAGCGCCGGGTCTGATGCGTCCGATCAAATCCAACCAATACTGGTCAGCCTGATTAAGATCGCCAGCATCCGCTTGGGGCATCAATGTTTCTGAGTTGAGCGGCAGAAAGAAATCGGGTGGATCGCTGCGAAGCGTATCGCCAAAGAAGCTAGGTGGAGTGACTCCCACGATGATGAATGGCGTGTTATCTATGTGGAAGACGCTACCAACGATAGATGGATCCGATCCGTATTGCTGCCATAGGCGATAGCTCATCACTGCTACCGCCGGAGCGCCGGGTTGATCGTCGGTGGAAGTCAGCAGCCGTCCGGCATACGCGCTTATGCCGAACATGGTGAAGTAATTCCCCGAAACGAACTCACCAGGATAGCTTTGTGCTGACTCTGTGCCGCCGGAACGCTGCACACCAAATAGCGGATCGGAGGCCTGGAACGCCGCCAATTCCGCAAAACCCTGGGTGTGGTCCCGAAAACGTTTGTAGAGATCGTAGGAGACAAGGGAATACTCATTCTCTTGGCTGTATCCGCCCCAGTAGCAGCAACGCGCCTCTTTGCCTAGGCGGTACAATTCGCCCGGATTAGCCACTGTCAGCGATTTCAGCAGAACATCGTAGAACAGTGTAAAAATAGAAGTTGTTGCACCAATGCCCAGCGCCAGCGTCAGGACCACCGTAATCGTGAATGACGGTGACTTCCGCAATCGACGCAGCGCATAGCGCGTGTCGTAAAGCAGAGTCTCTACAAATGGCAATCCTGTTTGAGCCCGATATTCTTCCTTAATCGCCTCTACTGCGCCAAACTTCAGCAACGCTTGCCGGCGCGCCTCCGCGGGCGGCAGTCCCGCTTTCATATACTCTGCCGTCTGCAGGGCGATATGTTCCTCAATTTCCTCTTTCAGTCGCTCGTCGTTGCGCCGCCTTGTCACCAGGTTCCTAAATCTTTTGAGGAACCGCCTCAGGTCCTTCATGACAAATCCTCCGCCTTCAATTCAAAGAATCGCCCGATGATCCCTGCGGTTTGCTCCCAATCTCGGAGCTCAGCCTGCAGCTGCTTGCGTCCGTCCCGTGTCAAACGATAGAAGCGCGCCCGGCGATTATTCTCTGAGGCACCGTACTCGGAAACTATCGAACCTTCCTGCTCCAGTTTCAGCAGCACCGGATAGAGCGTGCCTTGATTCACGGCGAGCACGTCCCGGCTGATCTGCTCGATTCGTCGGGCGATACCGTAACCATGCAGCGGGCCGAGGACGTCGAGAGTCTTAAGGATCATCAGCGCCAAAGTGCCTTGAGGAACGTCCGTTTTTCGTTTCATTGCCAACGCCCTTTTGGTTTCCAACAGGAAGCATACTACTCCACACTCATTGGGAACACAACAGGTCGGCCGCGCGTCTTCCGCGTGTGTTGCTCCTGGATGAGACGAAGAACGAGGTTACCTATCCGCCGACCGCCTTGTTTACTTCCTGTTTGCCGCCGCGCCAATGGTCGCAGTAAGACGTCGCTGTGTTATCTGGAGAAGTTATCGCGGTGCGGCGTTCAGTGTTAATGTTGTGCCCAGCCCAGCGTAAAGATAGTGATCGCCGAAAGCTTTCTTCAGCGCCGTGAAGGCGGGCTCGCCGGTGCAGTGGCCAGGGGCGACGTACTCGACTTTGAATCGATCATGGAGCGCGGTTACGATCTTCTCGATG
>DATMQI010000040.1:0-11295 GCA_035567135.1 Terriglobales bacterium | reverse complement strand
TGCGGAAGATCGAGCCGGTGGCGATGCACTACGACGTCCGCGCCAGCACTGTCTAGCGCCGCTAGAGTTTGAGTTCCGGAATTGCCCCAAAGATTTCGTATAGCCGGCAACCCTTCCGTAAAAAGTTAGCCCGTCAACTGCTAGCAGCCCGTGGTGCAAGGATCTGAATTTCGGAATCGCGAGCGCCGCCGCTTGATCGAGTGGTTTGCGTCAAAAGACATCGAGAAGATCGAAGATGCGAAGTTCCGCCGGGCGGTTCGGCCCGTTAAAGCATTGCAGCAAGAAAAAGAGGCGCAAAAGCAGCTCCCCCTGCTGGTTCTTCCACTCCCGCGGCTTGCCCGAACCCAGCAGCACCCGTAGGATCAGGCTGAGGTTGAACGCTCCCACATGGATCAGTTGTCGCTTCAGAATATTCTCGTGCCCGCGGAGATGCGTGCGCCTCATTCCACCCGTCTCGTAACAGTGGGCAAAACTCCGTTCCACCAACTCTCCCCGTCGCCGCAGTAAGTTCTTGCCATGCTCACCTTGCACTCGCCGCCGATTCCGGTACACCGCTTCTTGTTCCTCAGCCTTGCCTTCCCAGTGACGGTTTCCTGCTTGTTGTTTTTCCGGAATGTAGGTCTTTACTTCGTAACTCTCCATGCGCTTTACGACCGCGCCGCTGTGGTAGCCCTTGTCCGTCACCACCTCTTCGATCCCCTCGATGTTGACCTTCGGCTTTTCTTCCGGCCGGAGCTCCGCCTCGCGCTCAACTAAGTCCGCCACCGCCATCCCGGCTTCGCTCAGGGTCTGATCCAGTGTCGTCGTGTCTCCTAGATCGGCACCCTGTAAGGTGACCGCGACCACCGCACCCGTGTCCAGATCCACTGCGTGCTCGGCCTTGTGCGCCAGATGCGTGCGTCCATCCTTCATCTTCGTAATCCGCGCATCCTCGTCGCTGGGACTCTTCCACTCCTGGTTTGACATCCGCTTCTTCCGCTTGCGGTCGAACCGCGCTAGGTCTTCGCGGGTCGGGGTTTCGATCCCCGACGCCTTCGCCAGTCCCACCAAAAACTCCTCATAACTCTGCCCCGTGTCGCGTCGTTCGATCGAACGCATCGCTGCGTTGGCCTCCAGCGTTGTCGCATCGATCGCGATCCGCTTCCCCTTCAATAACCCACGGTCTGCCAGTAGGCTCAGCACCCAGCCGAACACTTCCCGATGCGTGTCCAGGTCGATCAAGCGTCGGGTCCGCGAGATCGTCGAGTGATCCGGGGTGTACTCCTCCAGCCCAATCCCCACAAACTTCCGCAGCGCCAGCGAGTCCGCCAATCGCCAGGCTATCCCACGCTCTCCGTCGATGCCCTCGAAATATCCGATCAGCAAACACCGAAAGTAGATCCCCGGCGTAAGTGACGGCCGCCCGAACTTCGGCGCATAGAACTTCGCACACCGCTCTTCCACGAACTCATCGAACTTCTCTCCTTCCAGCAGTTCGTTGAGCTTCTGGTAGAAAGGATGAGCAGGAGCCGAGGCCATCTCCGCCTGGGCAATCCATATCCCTTCCTGCTTCTCTCGTTGCTTGCGCGTCCCCATCGCCATGGGCGCATCATACAAACAATGCCTGTGAATTCTTCAAAACTTTATCGGTTCACGCATCAAGACTTGCACCACGGGCTGCTAGGCCAGGCTCGCAGTTTCGCTGCATTCGATCAACGCCAACCGAGATGCAGTTGATGAGCGAGAACGAGTCGAAAGGGCTGCGACGACCGCTGCCGGAGTCGAGCGTTCTATCACGCTCATGATGACCTTCATCCCTTGCGCGTGGCGTTTGAAACAGCACGCCGAACCACTTCCTCTGTTGGAACTCCGCTCCGGTTCTCGTAGAGCCTGCATGTCAGACCGGTACAGCTTGCCGGGCTGGGTTCAACATCATCACCGTTGATACGAATTGTCGGAGAACCCGGGAACAACAAGGCCTTAGCCTCTGCTTCGCTGCTAACAGGAACCCCGCAAATCTCAACCTGCAACGATTCCGACGCTAACACGCTTTTGACTCTCTCGACTGCTGGTTGATAATTCGGACAGCCGGGAACATAGAGAACTTCGATTCTCATTGGTCAGCCTCTTCGAGCGCCGGACAACCACAGGCTGCGTGGCGCTGCCGATGCTGCAGCTCTGGACTGCACTTGCGCAAGTCTGCCACCAGCTCAGATTCGAGTTCTTCCAGTTGGCGCATCTTCCGACGCGTGTCGGCGAGTTTGTCCTTCAACAGTTCCTCGACGGCTTCGCTGGCATCGACCTTGTCCGTGCGAAGATCAATCAACCCCCCGCAGGGAAAGACCAAGTGATTGCATCTGCTGGATGAAGCGAACGCGCTCAATGTCGTCTGTGGTGTACAACCGGAAGTGACCTGAAGTCCGCACCGCTTCCGGAAGCAGTCTACGTTTCTCGTAGAACCGAATCGCATCAACGGTCGTGGCCGTCCGCTTCGCCACTTCGCCGATTCGGAGGTTTGCGCCCGCGCCTTGGTGATTCGCTGCCATGACGAGATCATACAATCTGGAGTGCAGTCCAGAGTCAACTGGGAAATTCACGCCTTCGAACGTGGCTTCACGGGTGCGCTGGGCGATACGGAAAGAATACGATGCCCTCCACCCAAGAGGGTCTCACCTGCAGGCATTTCGCTCCAGGGCTCTGGGGGTTGAGTAGTCAAAAAAGTAGAGGGATCAGTGGATACGTTCCGAGTTGCGCGTTACTTTGGCAGAATTCCCGGTCGGATTGAGAACTTTTCCTCAATTGCTGCGAAGAGCAGTCATTGGGTTGATGCGGGATGCTCGGCGCGCCGGAATGTATCCGGCAAAAAAAGCGACGGCGGTCAGAAGCAAAATCATTCCCGCGAGTGTCGCTGGATCGGTAGGTTCGGTTCCGAATAGCAGTGAGGCAATCCCCCTGGCGACGGCAAATGATGCCACGGTTCCGGCTGCAATACCGAGGAGCGCGAGGCGTAAGGTCCTCGCGATGACGCCGGCCTGCACGCGCGCCGCGGTCGCGCCGAGAGCCATGCGGATACCGATCTCCTGCGTCTGACGGGTCACAGAGTACGAGATGACTCCATAGATCCCCAGCGAAGCCAGCAGCAACCCCAACCCGGCAAAGATTCCAACCAGCAGCACAAAGAAACGTCGCGGCGATGTCGCATGGTCCACCAGATTCTGAATGGGCTTGAACTCCGCCGCGGGCTGCCCGGGACTGATCTGCCGCAGGGTGCTCATCACGGCCGTTGCCAAAGTAGCAGGAGGCAGCTTCGACCGCACCACCAGTTCTGCTCCTTCCGGTCCGAACTGCTTCGTAGCTGGCAGGTACATCTGCCATCCGGCATTCTCTTCCGCGTTGGTTTCGCGAACGTCGGCAATCACACCGATCACACGCGTCTCCGCGCCGCCCGTGAGGGCTAAACGGCCGATCGGATCCTGCCCCGGCCACAGCTTGCGCGCGACCGTTTCATTGATGATGACTACATTCTCGTTATTGAAAATGTCCGCCCAGCTGATGTCACGGCCCTCGGTCAAGCGTATCCCCATAGCCCTGACATATCCCGGTGAAACAATGTAGACAAATACTCCCTGAAATTTTCCGCCGTCATAGTCCCCGCCCTTGGCTTTGATCCCCCAGCTGCGGTTCCGGCTCATCGGCAGATTGTCGGTTATACCGGCAGCCTCGACGCCGGGGATCATCGAAGCCCGGCGCACGACTTCCTCCCATATCGCGGCCCGCTGGTCAGAGGTGCTGCCACCTGCATCGTCCACAGCGATGGCGGCTGCTCGGCTTGGCTCGAATCCCAAATCAACATCCAGCACCCGCAGAAAGCTGCGCAGCAACAACCCCGCGCCTACCAGTAGAACGCAAGCCATGGCCACTTCTATGATGACAAGCGCCGAGCGCATGTGGTCATGTTTCCTTCCTTCGCTCGCTCCATGCCCCCCGTCCTTGAGGGCTTCCTGCAAATCACTGCGCGATATCCGCAGCCCCGGAGCAAGCCCGAAGAGTACAGCCGCCCCAATCGCTATCAACAGCGTCCAGGCCAGCACCATTCCGTCGACGCGCACACTGCTTAAGAGCGGCAACGCGATCGATCCCTGATGAGCCAGGTACGAGGTGGAGGCATAAGCAAGCCCCAGACCCAGCACCGCGCCTGCTGCGGACAGAACCAAGCTCTCAGTCAGTAATTGGCGAACGAGACGCCCACGTTGTGCCCCCAGGGCACTGCGCATGGCAAATTCCTTGCTGCGAGCAGCGGCCCGGGCCAGCAGGAGGTTCGAGAGGTTCACGCAGACGATCAGCAGAATCAACCCCACAGCGCACCACAGCACAATCAGCGAACGCCACAGCTTGCCGCTTACGTACTCTTTCAATCCAGTAAGCTGCCCCGTGTAGCCTTTGCCGTAATCGGGATGTTTATGCTCGAAATAGAGTTGCGGGAAAAGTTGATCGGCTTCGTTCTGTGCTTCCGCCAGACCGACTCCTTGTTTGAGGCGGCCTATCAGCGCCAGGTCATTTCCGTCTTCGCGGAAATCATCCATGATGTAGGGCGTAAAGAGATCGACCTTTGCTCCCGGTGAAAATACCGAGCCAAAATCAAATGTGTCCGGCAATACACCCACCACCGTTACCGGCGTGCCATTCATGTTGATTGCCTGTCCAACAATGTCGCGATTCCCGCCAAGCTGTCGTTTCCAGAACGGATAACTTAGCAGCGTGACAGGCCGGGAGTGTTGCACAAATTCTTCATGCCTGAACAGGCGTCCAACGGAAGGCTGAACGCCAAGCGCCTCGAAGAAGTTCTCCGCGACCAGGATGCCGGTAACAGGCAAAGGCTGGCCATTCCCAACGAGCTTGAAATTGTCGGGTCCAGTAAAGGCGAAGTAGCCGCTCACGGATTGAAAAGAGCGGTTTTGTTGTTGGAAGTCCTGAGTGGCGTCTGCTGTGTACGTTTTGCTCGATTCGCCTGCTTTTGAATACTTCTCTACAATCCGCACAAGGTTCTGCGGATCGCGAAACGGAAGGGGCCGCAGCAGAATGGTATTCACCACGCTGAAGACAGCGATATTCGAGCCAATGCCAAGTGCAAGAATCACGACAGCAATGATCGTGAATCCGCGGTCGCGCCGCATTGTCCGAAAAGTGAAGCGCAGATCCTGCATCAGCACGTCGAGCCAAGGCAGTCCGCGTGACTCGCGATGTTGCTGCCTGGCTTGTTCCACGCCGGCGAAGCGGACCAGTGCCCGACGACGAGCTTCCTTCGGCGCCATTCCACGCTGAATATTCTCTTCGATGGCGAGGTCAAGGTGGGCTCCCATCTCGGCATCGAGATCGTGATCCATTTGTGCGTTGGGAAAAACAGAGCGCAGCCTTTGGAGCAGTCGTCGCAGCGAGTCCATTCGCAGCCACTGCATCATTCGTTACCACCTTTTCCGCCCATGGCGAGCACTCGGCCCATCACGCTGCAGAGCCTCTGGCAATAGACGGCGTCCTCGACAAATTGTCTACGACCTTTTCTTGTAATCGAATAAAACTTGGCTTTGCGAATTATTGTCAGAAGCGCCCCACTCCGCTGAAATCCACCCTCGCTGCTGCAGTCGCATGAGGGAGGCGTAGATGGTTCCCTGGTTCAGCAAGATTTCGTTGCCACTGATCTGCTCAATGCGAAGCGCGATGCCATAGCCGTGGAGCGCTCCCATCACTGCCAATGTCTGAAGGACCATGAGGTCCAGAGTGCCTTGCAGTAGATTGAGCTTGGATTCGCCCACCGGCCCTCTTGTGGGAATGGCCAACATCAGAATGCCCACGTTCAGTGGGAGTACCACAATATTTTGGGGAGACCATTAGTCGCGGTTGGTCGGCAATTGCGGGAAGCAATCCGGGAGCCTCTGGGTCTGGGTCAGGTTCATTGCTCCAAGCTCGCGATCATAGCGTCCGAGCTGCGGCATCCGAAATCATCCCCCCGGCGTTCTCCATTGAAAACACAGAACAAACGCCCGCTTGCCACGTAACCACAATCTTCAGGAGTAAAATCCCATGGGCGCCTGGCTAAAAGATCTAACACATGCACGGCGACGGTTTTCCAAATCACCCAGTTTCGTGGCTGCTGTTGTGATCTCCATCGGCCTGGCATCGCCGCCAACTCCACTATCTTTTCGATGGTCAGCAGGTTCGTCTTGCGCCCCGCCCTCGTCGGCGATCCCACTACGCTCCTATCCCTGCAGACGACCGAACCTTTCTGGCTGATCTGCACCGCCTGGTTGGGAATCAACACCGCTCCTTTTTCCGTGCTCAGAACAAGCTTTACATCGTCAAATTGGCCGGGCCAGAAGTAGCGGTCGGGGTTGCCCATCGTCCCTCGCAGGTTAACCGTGCCGCTTCCGTTCTACACGGCGTTATCAAGAAACTCCACATGTCCGACGCGGGCTGCCTCCTCGCCATCCGAGGGCAGCCGCACCGCCGCTTTCAGAATGCCGCCCACCATCTGCTATTGAACCGCAGGCAGATCACGAACAGAAGCTGGCCTTTTTTCAGGTTCTCGCCATCCTGGAAATGGCGCTCGACAATCCGGCCACCCACTTGCGGTGTCACTGTGACCGATTCGAACGCGGCATTCCTGCCGATTTCGTCGAGATATTTCGGAACATCCTGCGCGGTCCGCCTTCGCCACCGTCATCAGTGGTGGCGGCGTGGCAGGAGCGCCGCCTGCACCTCGCTTCGGCTGCATGCCGCGGTCATCAACACGCTGCTGCCGCTAATACCGGTAGTCCAGGGCGAGAAAATGGGTTACTCGTTAACGTTCTTGTCATCCTCATTCTCCAAAACGTTGTTGTTATTCTCCAAAACGTTGTTGTTCTATGCAGAAGCGCCGAGCGCCGAAAATATCTGAAGTGACGGCCCTGGATTCTCTGGCATCGCCGTCGGATCGGACGCAATGTTGATTACCTTGCCCCGAAGCTCTTCCCTTTTCCCGATCCGGCGCAGCGCGCGCTCGCGCCCTCCCATCGCCTCGCGGCGGGTGCAGCCCAGAATGAGCGAGCATTCCTGATCGGAATAGGACTCGAGCACCGACATCACAAAGGCGAAGCGTTCGAATGGCGGCAGTGCAATGATGCTGGCAACTTCCGGCCGGTGGATCACGCCATGAACTGCATCGTTAGTGGACTCTGATGACATCCCCGAGTCCGCCAGGCGCGGCCGAATCATTCGAATCGCATTCAGAATGATCGTCCGCCGCGCCCATGATTGTGCCCATTCTTTGAAAACTGGATTGCCCTCGCTCGACATCCGCAAGCCGCCGACAAAACACTTCTCCGCCAAGTCCCGATCTCCCGTCAGCAAAAACGACAACAGGTACAAACGGTTCATGTCTTCCCGGAATACCCGGCAGAAATCTGCTCGCGTCGCATAGGGTATGGTGGTTTGCGTGCTGATTTTTGAGCCGAACATCTGCGCCTCCGTACTGTGTTAGTCGTTTGGCCGGTGTGGAAATCGACACCCGAACGCATTTATTCCGGACATCGGAATTCACCGGCCAGTCCCTTCACCACGTGCTTGGGTCCCCACAGCAAAACTTCGCACCCTCTGGCATCAGCTTGGACAGCGTGTCTTCCGCCTCCCGGCCAATCAGGGTCACGTTTGTCAGATCCACGATCAACTTCCGCCCCCTAATTGTTCTCTGGCCGTCTTCCACGCACGCTCGACCTCCGTGGTGCAAGGGGGAATCAGCTTTCCTTCCAGAACCAACCTCCGCAGCTCACTCGTTTCGACAATTGAAATCTTGAACATTACCGATTCCGTGGCACGCTAGAGTAAAAGCACGACGTGCGCCAGGACGAGGCGATCTCAGGCCGAAGCTAAATTCATGAATTGAGTGGAGTTGTGAAGATCGCAACAGGAATGGTGTCGACAATTGTCGATGCCGGTTTCGACACTTGTCGAGCCTGAGGACAGTCAGCCGCTGCTCACATAGGAGGGGTTATCAGTAGGAAATCCACCGCGGTTCGATGCCGAGCTTCTTCATCCGTGAGATCAGCGTGGTGCGCTTGAGGCCCATACGTGCGGCCGCGCCTTCTTCGCCCGCGACCCGTCCCTTCGTCGCCTTGAGGATGCGTACGATCTCTTCACGCTCCTCCGCTTCTCGGGAGCCCGGCACAGGGGTGGCCTTACCGTTGCCCCCGCCCAGTTCCCCGATCGGCACTTGCAATGCAGAGCCGTGGCTCAAAATCACCGAGCGCTCAATGAAGTTTTCCAGTTCGCGAATATTGCCGGGCCAATGCCACACCGACAGCTTCTTCATCGCCGCTGGCGCCACGGATTCAATCTTCTTCTCCATGCGCCGGCCGTATTTCTGAGCAAAGTAACGCACCAGCAGAGGAATATCTTCCGGACGCTCTCGCAGCGGCGGAATCCGGATTGGAAAAACGTTCAGCCGGTAGTACAAGTCGCTGCGAAATTCCCGATTCTCGACCATCTCCTCAAGATCGCGATTCGTAGCCGCCACCAGCCGGATATTCACCTTCTTGGTATGCGTGCTCCCCAGCCGCTCAAATTCTCTTTCCTGCAGAGCGCGCAGCAGCTTCGGTTGAATCTCAAGCGGAATATCCCCAACCTCATCCAGAAACAGCGACCCCTGGTCGGCAAGCTCGAGCCTGCCGATCTTTTGTGAAATCGCCCCGGTAAACGCACCCCGCTCGTGCCCAAACAGTTCGCTCTCAAGCAATCCGGTCGGGATCGCAGCACAATTCAGCTTGACGAAGGTTCGATCTTTTCGTTTAGACCGATCATGAATCGCCCGCCCGATCAATTCCTTCCCTGTACCTGTCTCGCCCAGCAGCAACACTGTCGAATCACTCGGAGCCACGGTCTCGACCATATTCAGCACGTGCCGGAGAGCCGAACTCTGCCCCACAATCCCTTCGAAATCCATCTCGCCGCGAATTTCATCTTCCAGATACAACTTTTCCTGGGCTAGTTTTTCCGTCAGTTCACCGATCTGTCTGTATGCGAGCGCATTTTCTACTCCGATTGCCAGCTGATTTGCAACCTGAACAAGAAAGGAGACCTCTTCCTCGTCGAATGCGTTCTCTTCGCGTCTTGCAACGGCGAGCACACCGAGTAGCCGATTCTTGCTGATCAACGGTACGTCGCACAACGAGTGAAGCCCTTCTGCCGATGCCTTCCGGTACATTTCCGGCGGCATTTCGGCGGGATCGAGCCGGTTCACAATCATTGGCTTCCCGCTTTTAAACGCATCTCCAGGCATTGTCCCTTCAATCGGGACCAACGCTCCCTCTGTGAATACTCCCCGGCTTTCGGGATAGTCGAATGCGTGAACGCGTAACTGCTTCCCTTCGGCATCCGCTAGCATGATGGCTGCCGCATCGCAACCCATGATCTGGCGAACACTCGTGGAGGCGGCGTGTAGCAGATCGTGAAACTCCAGATTCGACACTACCTGATTCGTCAGTTCGAGAGTCAGTTTGAGCTGATCTTGAACACGTTGGGAGACGTAGAAATTAACTGCCGCATCGATAGCCAGGCTAATCTGTTCGGCAACCAGGCGCAGGAAATCGATCTCTTGTTCGTCGTACGCGTTCGGATAACTCCTGCCCAGACTCATCACGCCCAGACGCCGTGTTCCCCGGACTAGAGGCAGCGTGCAGGTCGATGAAATACCAAGTTGGTTCAGATGAATACCATAATTCGGAAACCGCGTTTCTTGACTCCAGTCCACGATTACAAGCAGCTCCCCTGAGGAATGCACCCACTGAATCGGCGAACCCACAAGAATCGAATCATCTTTAAGAGAAACGTCGACTCTCCCGCCCTGAGCCTCCAGTCGGCTCCATGAAGGCACGCTAGAGTCCTTGTCGAACGCAACCAGATGCAGAGAATCAAAAGAAGTTACTTCGCGCAGTCTCTCGACCAAGATGTCGGTTGCGCTGTCGCAGTCGTTGCAGGTCGCGATCGCATTCGCCGCATGAAGCAATGCCAGATATCGCTGCTCTTCTACTTTTGGAAAATATGTCGCCGGGGTAGCCATGAGCACAGGTCGACCTCTGAGAAACGATTCCTCAGCTCTGCTTACGCATGAAAACCAAGTCCGTCAGAACTGGCAGCTGATCAGATGCCCGGGCAGCACAGAAGGACTCTGAAAGTGTCGGAGCATTCGACAGCTGTCGAAAAATGCGGCGAACTGATCGACGACACCCTCGCTCAGCTCTTCTCTCCCACCGGCAGGATGTTGTGCGCCATCAATCAGATCGCCCTGCCGCAGGTACTTCTCGTACCCCTTGGCAACCTCACTGCTTGGATCATGGCGAAACACAAAAGAAATCTTGTGACGGAGGGGCAGTGCACTCCACGCCATCGCCGGCATCGTTTCGATGACCTCACAAAGCCCCTCTTCACTCCGGCGGGCAGCGCCTTACGCCGGCTTGGCGCTCAAAGCCTCTCTGCGCGCACGGTCTGAAAGATGGCTCGTGGTGATCCCGATGACGAGGAATGCCGCGAGGGCAAAGATGTCACGCGAATCACTGAGCCAAAAACGGCCGACTGGCGGGAGCAACCAACTAAACCTCAGGGCTGCAAGTAATGAGACGAACAGAGCGTAATGAAAACCCCAGGCGGCCGAGACAATCAACACCAGAAAGAGAAAAATCAGGACTGCGGACAAGGCCGATCACGAAGGGAAACTGTATTGAGCAGGGCGGTGACCACGAAGACAGCCGCAATACATATCAGAAGCCGCAGAATCGAATTCGCGATAGCGCCCGCGAGCATCATGTCAGAGGAGCGATCGCTCTGTGATCCCATAGATGCCTCAACGTTAGCGTGTTTGCGCCGGGGTCGCCCAAGCGTTTTTAATCGTGATTTCCCAGCTGCTGCCCGCTGGACATGATAGCGCATTCCCGGGAAGGTTCTCTGGGTGCCCGTTGGTTCACGGCTTCAAATATAGGTATCGTTCTCGAGCGCGAAAACAGTGGGACTTGCCGGATCGATTGTCCGAACTCCGCGATCTTGGAGAGCAACGCGCCGACACCATCGCTCTGTGAGACAAAACCGTCGACCCTCACCTTTTCATCTTGGAATACGTCGAGGGCTCCTGAACACGAAACAATCTTGAGTTCAGGACATCGGGCCTTCAGGTATGCGGCGAGAACGCAACCGTTCATCCCTACTGCAACATCGATTTCGCGCAAACAAAGTTCGTTGATCAGCGAAATCGCCTCAACAGGAGTGCTCGCAGTGATCACCGAGAATCCGGACGTC
>DATMQI010000039.1:0-16830 GCA_035567135.1 Terriglobales bacterium | reverse complement strand
TATCCCCGAGCTCGTGGAACATTTCGTTCAACAGTTCGCGGACTCCATGGGCAAAACAATCGAAACCATCCCTGAGGAAACCATGCGTGCCCTGGTTGGCCATTACTGGCCCGGTAACATTCGAGAGTTGCAAAACTACATCGAGCGCGGCGTCATTCTTTCCAATGATGGCATCTTTGAACCAGGGCCGCTCGAGACCTGTGAGCCGCCGGAGCCAGAAATCGTCAACCCGACACTTGAAGAAAAGATACGTGGAGAAATTATTGCAGCCTGCGAGAGCGCGAAGTGGAGGCTCGGTGGTCCGGAAGGAGCAGCCGCCAGACTCGGCTTGAAGCGCACCACCCTGTTTCACAAGATGAAACGCCTCGGTATTGCGCGACCTGCGCGTGGGGCGGTCGGCGCATCTTTCAGGTGAGTCGGGCTGAGGTGGCTGCAGAATTATCAAATTCGTTTCAAACATTGGGAGTGTGCATGCTCAAAATTCTGAGATCAGCCAATGGTGGAGTCGCCTTCACGCTCAGTGGCCGAATTGAAGCAAAAGATGTCGGGGAGCTCCAACAACTGCTCGCCTTGGAGAAAGCGGGGCAGCACGTGGTGATGGATTTGAGGGACGTGACACTGGTCAACCAGGATGCGATCACATTTCTCGGCAGTTGCGAGGCAGATAGCAAGAAGCTCGAAAATTGTCCTGCCTATGTCCGAGAGTGGGTCGACCAAGCAAGAGGTCGTACCAGACGCCGGCGAACGCAATGAAAATGGCCGGATTTCAGTACGAGTGGGAAACTGTCGACAGAAATGGCTGAGTCCACCAATCGGTTATATGTTTTCGATTTGCTTGATGAATGGAGTTGTTATGAGAGAAAACTTGGTTATCAGCAGACCTACGAGCGAAGAAGAAGGGATCTCCGAAGAAGCTATTCGTGAAGAGCTCTCACGAATTCTGGAAAGCTCAATGTTCATTCAATCGGACCGCCTTAGCCGGTTTCTTCGCTTCACAGTTGAAGCAACTCTAGCAGGCGACGCGGAGATGCTGAAGGAATACTTGATTGGCACGGAGGTCTACGATCGCAAACCTCCGTATCACCCCAACATTGATTCAATCGTTCGCAGCGAGGCCCGGAGGCTCCGCAGCAAATTAAAGGAATACTACGAATCCGTTGGTAAGGATGATCCAGTCCTTATCTACTATCGGCTGGGCAGCTATGCCCCTGTCTTTCGGCCTAACCGCAGGCACGATGGCAACGATAACTTGAAAGATGACAGTCGGAGTGATCTTTTCATTGAAGGACGGGGAATCCGCACAGCGGTTTTGCCTTTTGTGGATGCATCGGGCGGCGGCTTGTCTGGTGCCTGCGCCCAAATTATCACCGATGAATTAATCCACGAAATAGGCCGCACCGAAGGCTTTCGCGTGACCACTGCCAGTTCAATAACACCACTGGTCGCGCAAGCTCTTGACCTTCCTTCTGTCGCCCGCAAGCTTGATGCTCTGATCGTCTTTGAAGGAACAGTACGCGAGGATAACAACCTGCTGCATATTACGTCGAGGGTTGTAAATGCGGAGGGATTTCTGATCTGGTCGGAGCGTTTCGAAACGAAGCCAGACACACAAAGTCTGTTCAAAGTCTCCGAAAGAATCGCATCGTCATTGATCAGCCGTGTCCGACCGGAAAAATCGTCGATCCGAAAACAGAAGACCAAGAAGGCATCGTACAGACTTCGTGCCTCGGAGAACAGTAGATCGGATCGCATCAGGTTGTCGAGCAGGAGGTGAAAAATGGTCGCAAGCGGCACCAACATTTGTGTCCACTGCGCAGCGGAAATTGAGGCAGGACAGAGATGGGTTCGGGAAAAGGTTTACGAACCAGCACTCGCTGGGCGCGAGCCACGATACCGCCGCTACCATGCTGAACCCTTCGACGGACAAGAACTGAGCTGTTGGGAAAGACATCTGCTACAAGCAGACAGGGATAGACTCGCCGCTTAGCCCCGAACACAGAAAATCAGGATAGCCACTTATCTGGCGGCGTGTTGTTTAGGGTGTCGGTAGTAGGTTCGCGGGAAGGCACAGACATCTAGTGGCCACCATTTGGATGAAAAACGCGCTATCCGTTGAAGTGATCCACTTGTCGTGGGGTTTCACGCTGCCATCCATCGGTCCGGGTGGTCGGCAAGCCGGAAGTTATCCAAAACGGGGCTCAAGCGATTTTGGCCGGATTAGGTAACGGGAAGTCGGCATGTAGGAAGTGATCTCCGCCTGATCGCATGACCTGCACGGCGGAAATTGGTTCATTGTGCCATCGGGGAGCCGACCATCAACTCACCGGATGTAGAATTGCGGGGGTATGGCGGAAATACGGATTGGAACATCGTCCTTTACGGCCAAAGGATGGGACGGCCCGTTCTATCCTCGCGGTATGAAAGCGGCCGAGCGCCTTTCGTATTACGCGACGAAATTCGATGCTGTCGAAATTGACAGCACCTATTACGGAACTCCGGCTCTTTCCACAGTGCAAGGCTGGTACAAGAAGACACCACCCGGCTTTCTCTTTGCCGCCAAAGTGCCGCAGGTCATAACGCATGAAAAAGTACTTTTGAATTGTGACAAAGAGCTCACCGAGTTTTTGAAAACCATGGATGCGCTCGGCGAGAAGCTTGGCCCGCTCCTTCTTCAATTTGGATACTTCAACCAGTGGAAATTCAAGAGCGCCAATGAGTTCATGGCAAGACTGAAACCATTCCTTGAGAAGCTCCCCAAGGGATTTAAATTCGCCCTCGAGATTCGGAACAAGGATTGGCTCGGCGCCTCCTTTCTGGATCTGTTGCAGGAGCATGTCGTCGCTTTCGCACTCACGGATCACAATTGGATGCCGCGGCCCTGGGAGATGAACAACGGCTTGGATCTCATCACAGCGGACTTCACTTACGTGCGCTGGCTTGGCGACCGGAAAGCGATTGAGGAACAGACGACTACCTGGGACAAGGTGATCATCGATCGCCAAGGAGAACTATTCGAGTGGGTGAAGGAGCTAAAGAAAGCTCGCGAACGGCGGATCATGATTTTGGCTTTTGCGAACAATCATTACGCAGGGTTCGGGCCGGGAACTCTTGCTCTATTTCGCCAGCTCTGGGGAGACGAGGGATTACCGGCGTCGGTTGAAAGGCAGCCATCTCTGTTCGATTCGTAATTGCGACGGGAGGCTTTTCCGTTCGAACAGCTCCAAAAAATAAGTCCAGCCCGATGGAGCCCATAAAGGCGCTCCATCGGGCTGACGCTTTCCGGAAACAAGGTTAAGCAAACCTTCAGGATTCTGTCGGTTCGCTTTCACCGGCTTTCAGTTTCAACTGACTCACTGTGCATTCAGCGAGCTGAACGTCGTCGCGCACTTTGCCAAAGTATTTCGCCTGAATGAGTTTTCCTTCGGGTCCGGGATGGCAGTAGAGGTAACGTACTTCCACGACCTGCTCCACGCGCGGGAGCGGATAGCGTTCGGGCACTCCAACCGTGCCCATAAAACGCGGCCGTTTGCCATCCAAGAGGTACACGGCAATTGAGCGGTGGCCGTCGTCCGCCTTCTTGTCGGGTTTCGGGCCAACGATGAAAGATGCCGTGGCGACAAACTTACATTTGAAGTGCTGTCCCGCTCGCCCAGCCGCATAGGCGGCGTACCTGTTCTTGCAAACGAAGCCCTCGGCATTCGCGTCGCGCATGGCTTTCACAAAGGCGCGTTTGGCTTTTGTTGTCATGGCCGTTTCGCAGACGCGAAGGGTTTCATGGACGCCGCGAAAGAGGCGGGTCAGGTGGACATAGCGGATTTCGTAGGGTTCGGTGCGAAGGTCAGTATCGTTCACACCGAGGAGGTCCCAGATGTAGAAATGGGAATCGGTGATTTCCCCGTCCGCCAAAAAAGCCTTCGCTTGCACAAGGTCCAGCGGCTCGGAAAGGCGCGCGTCAATGGGAACGACTTGGCCGAGTTTGTTGATGCCGGAATACTTTCCGTCGACCTTTTGCACGGCGAGCCGCCGCCCATCAAATTTCTGCTGGAACCACCGGGACGCATCTTGAGCCAGAAGCAACGCCTCCGGCTCCTCGATGGGCGTCAGCAATTCCGGCACATGGCCGGACTGTTCCTTGCTGGCAGGCAACCCAACAGAAATCGGCGTGTCGCCATTAGTGGTTGCTTGAACGATTTGATAGCCCTTGCCCGTTTTCTCTCGAAGGATGCGGTCGTACACACGCTTCGCTTCCTCGTAGGGAACGCCATTCGCTTTCACGTCGCTTTGCAAGGCGGAGCCGCGCCGCCCCCATTGTGCTTGGACGGACCATTGGTCTTGCACATTCTCCAACTGTAAGTGGTACACCTTGTCGGAACTGCCCTGTCGGAAATACAGCTCTGCTTGTTCTGTTTGCATTGTTCGCTCCTTTGTGTTTTCGGGTTTTGCCCTCCGCGCAACGCGGAGCGGTGCATGAAAAGCAAATGCCCTTCGTGGCGGGGGAAAGCGCCTGTCCGTCCGCGCTGTCAAGGGCGCCTGGGTTTGGCGTTCATCGAAGCGAAGCGAAGACCCTTGACAGGAGGAGCGGGCGGATCAGGCGCAGGTTTGGCCAGGAAGGGCACGGATTTGAAGAAGCGATGACGTCGCTGGACAGGCGCTCACGTAGTGAGTATAATTCGCGTGTGAAGTAATAGAGTGATTGCTATTCGCGGTTAGTGAGTAGCTTTCACACTTCCTAGCTAGAGTGAGTGATTAATAATCACAGGAACGGCTATGAGTGAGCCATTCTCACAAATGGTGAGTGAATTTCGCGGAGCGCCGACCCCAGAGCCTCTTCGGCCAGCCGGGTACGCGGCACTCCTCGATCATTATCAATTGAAGGTCCCGCTCCCGCGGACCCTCGCAGGCATCGCCACGCGACACCATCCCGCGTCCACGAAGGAATGGAAAGTTCTGACTCCACGTCATGAACCCGACGATGACTTATACGGCCATCTGGAATTCGCGCTCAAATGGGAGGGTGTGAATCTCGGAGTGTTAGCCGCGCTTTTCCGGACCATCAACGGCGAAGAGATCGCTGCTCTCGTCAAAGCGCAACCCATGGGTGCATACGCCCGTCGGCTCTGGTTTTTATACGAATGGCTGACCGGACGCGAACTGGATCTTCGCGAACCGGGGAAAATCAAAGCGGTACCGGTGCTTGATCCGGCGCAACAATACGGAATTGCCAAAGGGGCAATTTCGAGCCGTCACAAAGTCATCGACAACTTGCCGGGAACTCGATCCTTCTGTCCGCTTGTTTCCCGAACCAAACTTCTCGAGGGGTTTGTATCAAAGGGCTTGAACGAAAAGGCTCGAGTGATCGCCGCCCGCACGCACGCCGATATCATGGCGCGCGCGGCGGCATTCCTGTTACTGAACGACAGCCGCGCATCGTTCCAGATCGAGGGGGAAAAGCCATCTCCACAGAGGGCTGAGCGCTGGGCCAAGGCAATCAGTGAGGCGGGAACCCGGACACTCAGCATCGCGGAATTGGAGAGACTCCAGCGAATCGTCATCGGGGACACGCGTTTCGTGCACGTGGGATTAAGAACGGAAGGCGGGTTCGTAGGAACCCATGATCGGGGAACGCAAGAACCTATTCCGGCGCATATCAGCGCTCGCGCCCAAGACTTGGCAGATCTGGTTGAAGGGGTCGTTGACTACGATGAGCGTGTAGCGAAAACAGGGATCGATCCGGTTGTGGTGGCGGCTGCAGTTTCGTTCGGATTCGTCTATATACATCCGTTTGAAGATGGCAACGGGCGCCTCCACCGATGGCTGATCCATCATGTATTGGCGTTGGGCGGATACAATCCGCCGGGTGTCGTTTTTCCCGTTAGCGCTGCGATCTACCGTGAGATGCCACGCTACACTGCAGTTCTTGAATCGTATTCGCGGCCGCTCCTGGACTTTATCGAATGGGAGCCGACGCCTCAGGGAAACGTCCGCGTGCTGAATGACACCGCCGACTACTATCGCTACTTCGATGCGACCGCGCACGCGGAATTTCTCTATGAGTGCGTGGAGCAGACTGTCGATCAGGACCTGCCGCAGGAACTGGCGTACCTCGAAGCGTATGACCGGTTCTCCAAGGCGATACAAGAAATGGTTGACATGCCGGAAAGGAAAGTAAATCTTTTGCAGCGATTCCTGCACCAGGGAAAGGGGCACCTTTCGAACCGGGCTCGGGCAAACGAATTTGCCGCACTTACGGACCGCGAGGTTGAAGCCGTTGAAGCACTCTACGAAAAATCTTTTGCCAGTCTTCCGTGGAAAAACGAAGAAGAAGAGACGGCGTAGTTTTGGAAGCTCCAGCCGCTTGATCCCGAGCATTCGGTTCATTACCGAATGCGTGTACAACGGTTCTGGAAATGCGAAGTAAAGTTCAAGGGCCTGACGCTAGGTAGCTCTCAGCCGCCCGAAACTATTAGGCGCTGGCGAAATCCCCGCCCGTGGAAGCACCACTTCGAAGGACACTTCTCTCGGCGCAAACGGTTCGCGAAGTAGTCAGGGACGGTGAAAGTCGAAGGTTGTGTGCCAAAAGAGGTTGACGCAGCAGACTAGAATTCTAGTTTTAGCGCATATTGCATGATCCGGGGATTCACCGTTAGCGCACTGATCACGCCGAAGGCCGTGACCGCATTCTAGAGTTGGCGGATTCTCTCGCGAAGGAAGAGCCACGGGTCCTCACGAGCTACAAGATTCCACGCCGAATCGAGTTCTGCGATACGGAGCCGCCTAATCCACGGCGTCGCCAGCCTTCCACTTGGGACCCCGGTGGCCCTGGAACTGATTTTCGAGATCGAACAATAAAGCTTACGGAACCAAAACCGGGGAATTATGTCTGTACAAGGAGCTGTGTCGTCGATGAGGGGCTCCCAAATCTAGAGTGCGTCACTTAGTTCCGCTGTACCGGTATAGAGACAGCCTGCTGCACCGTAAATTCCAACAGAGTCTCGCTGGGCACTTTGACCTGGTCTCCCTTGTTGATGATTTCCGATCCGGCGCCTGCAGCTCCGCCGACGCCCGCTCCAATGGCTGCCCCCTTGCCGCCACCGGCGAGGGCACCAATGATCGTTCCTACCGCCGCTCCGCCAACCGTTCTCTTCGCAGTGCTCGCACCGCGTGACTTGCCACTTAATTGATATTCTCCTGTCATGAGTGGCACCGTCTGCCCATTGACCACGATGCCCGTGAGCTCCAGCCGAAGTTCTGATTTACCGGCAAACGTTCCTGACGTCTTCGATTCTGCAAGCTTGCCATAGACGTCGGCACCTTTGGCGACCACTACGTTGCCATCGACCACCAGCGGTTCTTCAAGCGTGGCTTGGAAACGATCCCCGACATGGTTTCTTGTCGAATCAATGGGATCAATCGTCCGCACAGAAAGCTGCGTTCCTGCGGGGATAGTGACAGATAGAGGAGCCTCGCTGGCTTGGTTTCTTGCCCCTGGCAGGTCACCTGCTGCTCCTTCGGAGTCAAACTTTAGCGATGCGATGTCAGCGACGTTGTAACTCTGTACTGACGAACCAACTTCGAACTTGATCTCCGTTTCCGTTCCGCCCACAAACCTGCCCTTGATAAAGCTGCCATTTTTCAGCTCCAAAGTGTCTGCCTGGGAAACGGTCGCTCCAAGAAAGAGTAATATCGTGAATCTCCAAATCTGCTTGAATTTCTTCAAAATGACCCTCCTGTAGAACGGCTCTTTACAACGGCCGTGCCGAACACGCTAAATCTGCTGAGTTCTTGATTAATTTGATGCAGCACCCCCGATTTAGGACAACAAGGACAATCCAAACGCTATGCGCTGAGGGGAATCTCTCTGAAATCAGTAACGACGGCCTCAAGGGGCATTGCTACGTCGACCACGCAGGTACGGTGAGCCACTTTTGCGATTTACCGACGCAATGTAAAAGGGCGCCCCTTGCGGAGTAGGTTTGAGTGCCTCTCAACCGCTCCAGAGAGAGGAACGCCATTATGACTAGCGCTAAATATATCGGCATGGATGTGCACAAGGGAAAGTATTTCGATTGCGGTGCGAAATGCTACCGGCAAGGTCGTGACGGAATGCCGTCAAAATCGTTAAACAATTAACGAGTGCGTCGACACAAGTCTCTTGCTTGTCGACGATCGCCATTCCACTCAATCACTTACGCGTTCGGCGTTTTGGCAAAAATGTTGCTTACCAGTCGTCGGGAAATCCAATGAGTTTGCGCACGCCGCGGCCCGCGCGGTCGCGCACGGTGCGGAGGGAAACCGTCATTGTCGAGAATCCGATCGGCGGTACGAGGCTACGGACTTGCAGTCTTATCCGTCGCCTGTGCACTTGGCTTGGAACTCCTCCTGAAAGGCAGAATTCCTGGTCTTTTTTGGATTGCTATCGCCCTAAGTGTTTGGTATGCGGGGGTGGGGCCCGGCATTCTTGCGCTTGTACTTTCAATATCAGCCCTCAAGTACTTTAGCGAGCCCGGCCACAATTTCCACATCATACGGGATGACATTCCCTATTATGTCGCGTTCATTCTCTTTGCGTTACTGATCGCTTGGCTTAGCAACGTTCGACGCCGCGTGGAGCGCAACCTTCTTCAATCTCGCGATGAGCTTCAGCGGGAAGTGACGATACGGACCCAGCAGGCCAGGCTTCTCGATCTCACGCGTGATCCGATCTTCGTTCGCGATATGAATGAGGTCATAACGTACTGGAATCGCGGAGCCCAGGAATTGTACGGGTTTACAGCGGAACAGACGATTGGAAAACACTCTCACGAGCTCTTGCGTACCGTTTTTCCTGTACCGCTCGACGATATCATTGCGGAAGTCCAGCGGAGCGGGCGTTGGGAAGGAGACCTTAAAAATGCCAAAGCGGATGGAACGGAAGTGGTGGTGTCCAGCCGTTGGTGCCTCCAGCGTGACGAACAAGGGCGGCCAATGTCCATCCTGGAAAGCAACAACGACATCACCGAGCGCAAGCACCGGGAGGAGGATATCCGCGGCCTCAACCAGGCACTTGCGAGGCGCACCGCAACTCAAAAAGCATATCTTGATGAACTCTTTGAACAAGCGCCGGAAGGTGTGGTCCTTCTCGATGTCCGGGATTGCATTCTTCGGGTGAACCGGGAGTTTACCCGGATGTTCGGCTACACGCCCGAGGAAGCGGTTGGATACCCCATCAACGACCTGATCGCCCCGGATGAACTGCGTGGCGAAGCACACGAGTACACACACGGGATTCTGCATGGCAAGACGATACGGGCGGAGACGATCCGCCGACGAAAAGACGGTGGTCGTGTGCCTGTTTCATTGCTGGCTGTTCCCGTCTCTGTTCCGGGCGAGCAAATCGCGGAATATGCGATCTACCGCGACCTTACTAGGTACAAGGCCGTGGAAGGTGAACTTACATTGCAGAAAGCCCACTTGGAAGAGATCCGCGGCCTTAACGAGGAACTTGCGAAGCGGTCTAGGGAGCTCGAAGCCACAAACAGAGAGCTGGAAGCTTTTGCTTATTCCATATCCCACGACCTGCGCGCGCCTCTGCGCCATATCTCTGGTTATACGGAGCTGCTGCATAAGCAGTTTTCTTCTGAAGGCAATGAAAAGAGCAACCGCTACATCACCACCATTCTCGAATCGGCCAAGCGGATGGGCAATCTGATTGATGACCTCTTGGCGTTTTCGAGGATTGGACGCGCGGAGACACAAGAAACGCTGGTGAATCTGGAGGACCTTGTGAGGGAAGCTCTTACGGAGGTTCGCCATGAATTTGGGGAACGCCAAATTGCCTGGAAAATCAGTGGCCTTCCGTCCGTCTATGGAGACCGTTCGATGCTTAGGATGGTACTGGTGAACCTTCTTTCGAACGCCATTAAATTCACACGCACGCGACCGCAGGTCGAAATTGAGATCGGGCGCGCCGATAGAAGCAAAAACGAAGCAGTCGTATTCGTCAAAGACAACGGCGTGGGATTCGATATGAAGTACGTCAAAAGATTATTTGGGGTGTTTCAGCGCTTGCATCAGGCCGATGCGTTTGAAGGCACAGGCATCGGATTGGCTACGGTTCAGCGCATTATCCATCGTCACGGAGGCAGTGTCTGGGCCGAGGGAGCAGTTGACAAGGGCGCCACGTTTTATTTTTCAATTCCAACGCCACAAGGATATTTATGGAAATCGGCAGCAAACTAGGACGCATTTTGATTGTGGAAGACGATCCCAAGGACGTGGAGCTTACTCTGACGGCTCTTGAGGAATTCAATCTGGCCAATGAGATTATTGTGGTCCGCGACGGCGAAGAGGCGTTGGACTATCTCCATTACCGCGGACAGTTTCAGAGTCGCGGCACAGATAACCCCGCGGTCATGCTTTTGGATCTAAAACTGCCTAAAGTCGATGGGTTGGACGTGTTGAAGCAAGTCAAATCTGACGAGAAGCTAAGAATGATCCCCGTAGTGGTACTCACGTCGTCAAACCAGGAAAAGGACATGGTGGCCAGCTATAAGCTTGGGGTCAACGCATATGTGGTGAAGCCCGTTGACTTTCACGAATTTGTAAATGCCATCCGAGAATTGGGCGTTTTCTGGGGAGTGATCAACGAGCCGCCTCCCGGAACCGTGAAAAAGGGAACATGAAATTTCACCTGCGGATACTCTCCCTGGAAGATGATCCGAACGATGTAGCCTTGATTCAGGCGATGCTCGAAGCGGAAAACATTCTGTGTGAACTTAGACGCGTTGAGACTGAAGCTGAATTCGTAGCTGCGCTCGAACAAGGTGACATTGACTTGATTCTGGCCGACTACACGCTACCCTCCTTTGACGGCGCCTCCGCACTGGAGCTTGCGCTACACAAGCGCCCTGACGTGCCCTTCATCTTCGTTTCTGGAACGTTGGGCGAGGAAGTGGCCATAGAAGCGCTCAAGGTGGGTGCCACGGACTATGTTTTGAAGACGCGAATCTCGAGGATAGTGCCCTCGGTGCGACGGGCTTTACGGGAAGTCAGAGAGAGGGTTGAACTTCGGCTTTCCGAAGAGGCGCTGAACCGCAGCGAAACATACCTTGCGGAAGCGCAGAAATTGAGCCAGACCGGCAGTTTCGGATTAGATGTATCCAGCGGAGAGATCTACTGGTCCCAAGAAAGCTTCCGCATGTTTGAGTACCAGCCCGGCACCAAGGTTACAATGGAGATGGTACTGCAACGGACTCACCCGGAAGACAGATCGGCCATCCGACAACTCATCGAACGCGCTTCAGCCGAGAAAACAGAGTTCGATTTTGAACATCGGTTGTTGATGCCTAACGGGTCGATCAAGCATCTGCGAGTCGTCGGCCGCCCGTCCAAAGCAGCCTCGGGCGGCGTCGAATTTGTGGGTGCAATGACGGACATCACAACAGCAAAGCAAGCTGAGGCAGCCGCACTCGATAAAGCGCGGCTCGACCGTGAGATTGAAATCGCGAGCCAGATCCAGCAAACGCTTCTCCCGAAATTGCTGCCGGATTTGCCGAGCGTTGCAGTTGCCGGATTTACGTTTGAGTGCCATTCGGTTGGCGGCGACTGTTTTGATGTAATCTCGCTTGAAGGCGGGCGCCTGGGATTCTTCGTCGGCGATGTCGTCGGAAAGGGGATCTCCGCAGCCCTGCTCGCTACCTTGCTTCAGGGCGTTTTCTTCACCACCGCCAAATTGGACCTTCCGCTGCCCGACATTTTTGCACGCGTGAATAACTATATCAGCGAACGTACGACAGATAATCGTTATGCAACCGTCTTTTATGGAGTCCTCGACGCCAAGGGACACTTCGAATATGTGAATGCAGGACACGTTCCGCCGCTGATCGTTAGGCGCTCGGGCACGCTCGAGGCGCTTGGTTCGCCAAATCTCCCCGTCGGCATGTTTGGCGAAACCGAATACCACAGTACGAGCGCGAAGCTAGACCCCGGCGATTTTCTGGTGATCTACTCGGACGGTGTTTCCGAGGCGGTGAACAATGAGAGCGAGTTCTTCGAAGAAGCGCGGCTGCACGCACTCATAAGCGAGTTTAAGGGAAAGACTGCCCAAGAGTTGGCCACCGCAATCTGGGCAGGGGTAAAGAGCTTTACTGCAGGCGCGCCGCAGTCTGACGACTCCACTGTCTTAGTGATTCAGTACAAAGGAAGCGTGGCATGAGACCCGTGCCAATTGCATGTGTTACTGTGGACGGAAGGCTCAGGTACAGGCGTCCCTAGACCCGGAAAACGGACCATCTGTCTAGTCCGAGTAGCACCTTCATCCTTCCCCTGCGCCGAGAGGGCAGAGAGCCAGATATTTACGGCAACTGGGCAGCGAACGAATTCCAAAAGTTCATCGACCATCCGGGACCGGTTTCCACTTTTCCTTGGGGGCTTGCCCGCCTCGGACTCGCTCGCTCCTACGCTTTGCAAGGCGATACTGCCCGGCCCGCACCGCGTACAAAAACTTCCTTACCTCCCGGTCTTGAAGCAGGCCAAATTGGAGTACTCGCGAATGCAATAATTGCCTTTGCGACGGCCTGCTCCGTTGAGCAAGCTGAGGCATCGGGTGCCCGCGGAAAAACATCTCGCGCAGCCACTTGGTCGAAAAGTCGGCTTTTCGCTGAAGTGTGCTTTGGGCACGAGGCCGTCAGGGTGCAAAGTCTTCTTCTTGAGGATCTTTCAACCCACAAATCGGCCATCGAGACGTTGAACAATTACTTTGTCAAGACTCAAGCAGCGGTCCTGCGCGGTTTGAGGTCCGAAAAATCGCCGCCGAATCGGTCAGATTTCTGGTAAGCGCTTGGTAAGCATTCGAGTGCAAATGAGGGCTTTCAGCGCAACTGGGGAGTCTCTAACGCAAACAAAAGAACGAAAATGAATCAGTGCGAACGGGTCAGAGTGAATTAGCAAACCGCCTGCTGTTACTCTTGCCGCTCCCATTCTTGGTAGCTTTTGTCACGGTTCCACAAACGGTCTGGTGAACCGTTGCATCGCGGTTTGAGCCGTCGCGAAGAAATTTGGATGCCATGTTGCGGCGAATCAGCCGAATATCTATCCTTTGGCTTCTGCCGTGACAGAGCGGAAACAACAACAAGTACTTACAATAGCTCATAAGGCTAGGGGGGACTGCCAAGTACTTGTAAATACGTCTTAGTCGATCAGATCTCCGGTTGGAGTTCGGGTTGAAACCAGCAAGCGTTTGCTCGCTAGATGCTCACAACCGGGCAGGGAGAGTCGCGAACTATTTTGTACGTAAAGTCTCGCAAACGACCCGAGCGGGTGTTCTGAGGCTCCCTTCCAATAAGCAAAACATCGGCATCGCGTCGGCGAGCTGCTTCAAGAAGCACCTCTCGTATTGGACCGAGTGCCAGGCGAACTTGGGTCCCAGGTCCCGAGGCTTTCTGAAGCCGATCGAGTTCGAGGTGTACCGCCGAAGCAACCGAAGAATTCGCTTTCTGGTCGAGATCGAGCTGAATAGGGCCATCAACCTCACGGATGGGAATCGCATGAATCGCGGTGAGTGTCGCGCCCGCTGCAGCCGCAGTGTTGCTCGCAAAGCGGAGCACCCACTCAGAACGTGGGCTGAGGTCAATACCGCAAACCCATTCCCGGTGCCGCAAGCTCCGTGGGACCATCATCTCGGCGTGCTGTGCCGTCAGGACCGGGCAGTCAGCCCCGTTTAGCACCTTCGCCGTTGTCGAACCAAGGAGCGCGCTACGAAAGTGACTGGCATGGGTAGGCATGATGATGAGGTCGAAGCCGCCCGTACGGGCGAGTTCGATGAGACGTGTGGCAACGTCTCCGGACAACACAATACGGGAATGCTCGGCCATGGGGAATTCCTGCACAAGAAACGAACTCAGTTGGTTGCGCGCCACGGTGTGATGATCAGCTAGCACTTCGGGGAGCGGCCGTACGTAGAGTTCGAGTCCGCCGGAACTGCCCAGATCGAACACATGCGCCAGCGTGACTTTCGCTCCGAATATCTCCGCGGCCCGTTTGACGTAGGGAGCGATGGCGGTGCAGGAAAGCGAGAAGTCCACGGGGAAAAGTATGTTGTCGAATGGTTTCATCGTTACAAGCTCGAGAATTCGCGAACGAGGCTCGTCAAAGTCAGTGCGTTCCAGGCACGCCGGGACTCCAGTCTGCTATTTGTTTTCAGTGAGCAAAGATCCAATAGTGCAGAACCGCCCAAAGCAACACTGCAGTGAGTGCCAAGACGGCGCCCATTGCAAGAAACAGTTGGGTGCCGTTGAGCGTCAGTTCGACGGTTGGTGCGGCAGGTTGCGCGGGTTGGCCGTCCTCCGGAGCTGCGTGGGTCTTAGGCCGAAGCTCGTTCAATTCCAGTACTGCGAGGGAGAACTCCGTTTCGGCCCCGCTTTTCTGAAGCTCATTCGCACCCACCATCCCTCGTTCTCCCTTCCCGTTCGCGAAAAAGAGAGCCACCCGGCTCGCGTACTTAGTCTTGGCTCTGGACCAGAGGTAGTTGCGATGTCAATTGAAGGTCGATCATCATGCTGATGCGGCGGTCCAACTGGAAGAAGGTCGCCGCAGTCTTTCCGGGCAATACGTTTCGAAAGATCGGCACATATTTCTGGCGAAGAGAGGCTGCTGCGATGTCCGTATCGAGCCAGCGACGGATCAGATTGTCGGCCTGCTCGTCTGTCAGCGAGCCATATGCGTCGCCATACTCCTTGATAATAACGATCCTGGTGTCGTTGATCTTGGAGAGTTCCGTGGAATATTGATCATAGACCGGCCAGAACTTGGCAGCTTCGTTGCCGGACAGCGTCAAATTCGCGGCGATGAGTTGCTTCTTCACCGATCGAATATCCCTGCGCAGGAGGGCAAACTTCTGGTCCACAAATGCGTCCGTGCCGCCGGCAGAGGAAGCTGTGGCCTGGGAAGAAGTGTCTTGAGCGGCCGCTCTGGAATTTCCCAACGCACAAATTGCAATGAAAGCAACAACAACGCGCAGAAGGCTCTTCACGGTATCCCCTTTTTTAGCCGGCGATTCGAGCCCCCTCCACGGCATCGTTGGAGAGGGTTCGTTGGTTGCAGGCCGGCCACCCGGATGTTGCAAGCCGCCTGCCAACATGCGCTGGCTGCCTGCTGCAAACCGTTGAGAACACACCCCGATTCACAGGCCGACTGTCGCCGACAAGAGCCGGGATGCCGCGGGAGTTAATGGGGTAGCACTTTCGCCAGAGAATTGACACTAACAACATCCTCAGGAAAACGGGCCGAGAGTGTGAGCGCACCGAACGTAAGCGGCGCGTTGGAGAAGGAATCTGCTTTTTGTTCAGCCCGAGCGATTTCTACTGTTTTCGCGACGTGAGTCGGTGCAGGACGAATTCTTGTAGAACGTTGATGGCCGCGCTGGTTCCGAGGGCGATCCCTGCGTTTTCGAAAGTTAGCCGAGCTCCGTGACGGTCTCTTTCAGGAATATATAGATTTGAAAGGCCGCCGGCAGCGAGGTCGCCGAGGACAGAGGAATAATTGGGCTGCCATTGTTGATTGTCCCCTTTACAAATGAAGGTACGAGAGACAGCGTACAGGAATCGGGAACGTTTGGTACCGCTTCCCTTATAGAAGTACCTAGGATCCTGCTTGAGAATGGAAGGCAGGATCGCTCCTCCGATCCATAATCCGGAAGCAAAGTTTGCATAGGAAGCGCCATAGCGCTTGGCATAGCCTTGCGCGCCTTGGCCATACCCGCTAAAGCGATTCGTGGCTTGGCCCACCCCGGCAATCGTAGCGACGCCCATGGTGGTGACCGGATCCGTGGTTGCTTTCAGAGCGAGCTCGAATTTCCGCTTTGGGCTCAGAGGGGCAGCTTCGCCAACGTAGCTGACGTAGAAGTTGGGAACAATGCCGAGAACGCGTTGCTGTTTGAGCTCTTTGAACTCCTCTTGTGCGATTTCTTCGGTTGAAGGCGAGACGCGCACCTCGGTGACCACCATCGCCAGGGACATTGTGATTGGGGGCACGACGTAATCCTCACCGGGCCGCAGAGTGTTGGAGATGGTTTGCGTGACGAAGCCCTCCGCCATGGTAGTGAGTTGAAAGGGCCCGGGGGGTACTCGGTCAAAGTCGAATCGCCCATCCTCATCGGATTGCACTTCCTGAATCGGGGATTCCTGGTCGCACCGAATTTGCACGTTGATCCCAACAAGGGCGTTGCCGTTTTGATCTACGACCCGACCGCTCACAGTGCCATAGCTTTTGTGTCGGGGCTCCGCTTCACCGGCTAGCGATGGCTCAGGGGCTCTGGGTGTGTTTGTTTGTCCAGACGGGTTGTCGTGCGGATGCTGCGATGGTACGGGCGCTGCGGAACTGGACGAGTTGAAGAGCGCGACACAGAAAAGGAGGGTCGCGACTCGGGCAAAGCGGGAGATCGTCGGAGCCGACAGATTCAAGCGAGCAGTCCTGAGCAGATTGCCAAAAGTGCGCAACGCAAAGTGCAAGCACTCTCGAGTCGTGTAGGTCTGACCGACGTGGGCGAGAAGCAACGGCTCGAAGCGCAAGAATCGGAAAGAACCGCCAGGTTGAGCAAGTGGGAAGACCAGCGAGGACAGAGCGCACGAGGTGAGAGGCTCAAGTTTTGCCCTCGCCGGTAGGGCGTCAGGCGCGGTATCGCTGGGGAGATCGCGGAGGGTGACGTGTAACTGCCACGGCCGGCGAGTCAAAAGGGGGAAGTGTGTTTTGGACTCTAGCGCCGGGGCAAACATAAACCCTCCTCCCCGTACTAAAGGCATGTTGCGTTCCAATGTTCGGTTTGCGAGGTGCAGGACAGAAGCGAGCAGGAGGGCC
>DATMQI010000038.1:0-9437 GCA_035567135.1 Terriglobales bacterium | reverse complement strand
CCGACCAGCATCGGCTTGCCCCAGTGATCCCAAGCCCCCAGATCCACAGGCGTATCCGGCAAGCGCGAAAGCAAAACCAATATTGGACAAACGGCGGTGCCAATAGCTGCGCTAATCAAAGAAATGTGTGTACCTTGCCGGCCCGCGACATATCCCCAGAAAGCGCTGCCGGCCGTCCACGTTCCCATGTAGACGAGCATGAACACAGCCATTGCACGCGCGCGCACCCAGTCCGGCGCCAGGTTCTGCATAACCGTGGTCATCAAAGACATGATCGCTGTCCATGCAGCCCCTCCAAACAAAATGGCAACGGACAGAAGTGCTACGGATTTGAATGCGGCCACGCCCCAGAGCGCCCCAGCAAAGACGGTGGTTCCCAGTCCGAGCATCGCATCAGATGAGAACAACGAACGCGTTCGCTGTAGCACCATGGCTCCCAGCACTGCGCCAGCGCCAAAGACAGTTAGGAGCAGCCCATAAAGGGTAGCGCTCCGTCGTAATTCGTGAGCGACGGTGGGCAGGAGCGCCCAAAATGCGCTTGCAAAAAACATAATGGACCCGATTCGCCCGAGAACGGTCAGAATCTCAGGCGCATTTCTCGTGTACCGAAGCGCCGCACGAATCGCACCCGACATGGTCTCTCGCTGCGAACCTGTCTGGCGTGGCGGTCGCTTCCACCGTGCAATCACCCATAGCACGCCAAGATACGATGCGGCATTCAGCGAAAACACTGCGGTGATTCCTAACGCCGCAATCAGAAATCCACCCAGTGCCGGACCGATCGCGCGGGCCAGATTAAATTCAATGCCGTTTAGAGCAATGGCCTGCATCAATCCTTCTTGCGGCACCACTTCTGGAAGGACCGCTCGCCAGGTTGGCGCTTCGAGCGCATCTCCGATCGACAAAGCGAGTGTTAAAAAGAGCAGAACCCAGGGCGTAATCAAATGCAGCACCGCCAGAACAGCGAGCACTACCGCCACAGAAAACATCCATACTTCCGTCGTCAGTATCAGTTTCCGCCGATCAAGGATGTCGCCCAAGGCTCCTGCAGGCAGCGCCAGCAGAAAAAATGGAAATGCTGAGGCAGTTTGTGTCAGCGCCACAAGCAGCGGCCCGGCCCCTTGCGAAACCATCAGCCATGCGGCACCAACACCTTGCATAAAGGTGCCCACATCTGAGACCAGGTCGGCAACCAGCAAATTCCGGAACATGGGCAGGCGTAGCGTCCGCCATGTACTCCATTCGGTTCCAATCTCGCTCGGGTGCGCCTGAGACACACGTATGGGATCTTTGTGCATTTCAAGACGCTGTTCATGGTCGGCCATGGCCCATTGATTTATAGCATTAAGGGGGAGAAGAGTGCTTGTAACCGAGTAAGTTTGCGCAATGAGGTCTGCGCAGCAGGGTCGGTTTTTGGTCCATTCATTGTCCAATTCTTGTTAGGGACGGTTCCAACTCCCGATAAGTCGGCTTGTAGGAAGTGATGGCGATTACTCCCGGTTGACGGGCAACTCCGAAGTAATCCACTTGGCTGGAAAACGCGCTATCTGTAGGAATGGTTTCCCAATGCGAAAAGGACACTATCGCTGAAAACTTCGGTGCACTCTTGGTGCACTCTAGCCTGCAAATGAGGGCATTCTGTGCGAATGAGAGCTTCGTAAGTTGTTCAATACAAATGAAACGGTGTGAGCGCGAACAGGGCAGGATGAATTAAAAAACCGTCGCAGGTGCTTCTCGGACCTCTACCTTGCCTCTCTGGCAAATGCGAGACAGCTGTCGAGATTTGTCGGTTACTGCGCCGGAACGACGGGCAGATCGACGAAACTCTCTTTTCCTGCCGCGTGGTAGATCCGCTGGGTTGCTTTCACATAATCTTCTGGCTTTGCAAAAAAGATGTTGGGTACGAACGTTTGCGGATTGCGGTCATAGAGTGGAAACCAGGATGATTGAACCTGAACCATGATTCGATGGCCAGGCAGGAACACGTGATTCGCCGTTGGCAGAATAAACTTATACGCCAGCGGCGTGCTCGGAGTGATGGGCTTCGGCACCTCGAAACTTTCCCGATAGCGGCCCCGAAAAATATCCATGACGATATTCAATTCATAGCCGTCCATCTCTGGCAGGCTAGGAACCTCGTCCGGATAGACGTCGATAAGCTTGACGACCCAATCGCTGTCCGAACCGCTGGTCGAGGCGACGAGGTGAACGACCGGTGCGCCACCGATATGCACGGGTTCGGTGAGAGGCTGCGTGACATAGGAAAGAACGTCGGCGCGGTCCGCGATAAAACGCTGATCAACAAGCAGCCATCGCTTCCACGCGTCGCCGTCCGAGAAGCGAATGGGACGCGGTTGGTACGGCACGGGTTTCGCCGGGTCGGAGACATATTCGTCATAGACCGAAGCCGCTTTGGCGTTTCGCTCGGTCGGCGCGTCAAACGACAGTCCGTGGCCTGTCCTCAAATATAGTGGTTTCGACTGCACCGCGCAGCCAGTCTCACATGCGAGGGGCCAAGATTTGCGGCGGTCCCAATGGTTCTCGCCGGCGCTTCACGCAGGGTCTACTCCACCCGTTCGAGCGCCTGTGGGCTGTTATGAATCTTGACATGGCTCACCCCCAGAAAAATCTCCCTTCGGGTTCCAGTGTGTATACCTCGGTCGGATTCGCAACGCTGCCCTGGGAAACATATATGGCATGGTCCACCGATAGCCCAGCAGTATTCCTGGCTCAGAATGTGTATTCGCTTGTTACGATTCTAGTAATCAGTGGTCATTAGCGAACTGTGTGTCGTCGAGGCTCCAACTGCCGCCAAGTGCTTTGTAGAGTTGGACCACGGCAAGCCTCCGATCGCGCGAGGTCTCGGAAAGAGAGAATTCAGCGGGATAGAGAAGCTGCTGAGCCTCAAGAACCTCGTAGTAGCTGGCGAACCCCCCCAGATAGCGCCGGTTGGCGATTGCGACCGATTCAGTCAGAGCGGCAACCTCGCGCTGTTGCTTTTCCTCGAGAGCGCTTAGCTTCTGAGCGGAGATGAGGGCGTCCGAGACTTCTTGAAAAGCCCGCAACGCACTCTGTGAATACTGAAACTTGGCCTGGTCGAAGACCGCCTGGGCAGCCCGACGTTGGTGTGTCAAGAGGCCTCCGGTAAAGAGTGGACCCGAAGCGGAGATTGCCAGCGCCCAAACGTCGGAACTCCCACTGGTAAGCGACGATAAATCCGGGCTAACCCTTCCAAACAGCGTTGTCAAACCAATACGAGGGAAAAAATTCGCATTGGCAACGCCGACATTTGCCAGCGCGTTTCTGAGATTGTCTTCTGCCTGGCGAATATCAGGACGTCTTTCCAGGAGTTGGGAGGGGATCCCGGCAGGCACGATCGGAGGCGGATTCAGCATCAATTCTGGCGGGCTTCGCTGGATTGGACCGGGGTTTCGACCGGCGAGAACGCAAATTTGGTTTTCTTTTACCGCAATTTGTCGCTCGATGTCATCAATCACACCCTCCGCAGCAGCCAAGGCGGACTGAGCGCGCGTAACTTGTAACTTGGAGGCAATTCCCGCTCCGAAGCGCTCGTTGAAAAGTTTATAAGTGTCCTTAAAGGCGTCGAGGCTTTGCTGAGCGAGTTCCAATCGGTGATCCAGTTCCACAAGTTCGAGGTATGCTGCCGCGACGTCGCTCACGATCGACAGCATAATGCCACGCCGGGCCTCCTCGGTTCCAAGATAAGTCGCATTTGCCGCCGCGGTCGAGTTCCGAATGCGGCCCCAAAGATCGATCTCCCACGCAGTGGAAAGACCGCCGATAAACAGATCATGCGTTGAAGCTCCTGCCGGCGGCAGATTCAGTGCCGGAACGAATCTATACGTGCCGAGATCGCGTTGCGCTCCCGAGGCAAAGCCTACCGACGGGTAGTAGGCCGAGCGCGTCGCGCCAACGTAGGCGTGCGCCTCTTGGGTACGCGCGATGGCGATGCGCAAATCATAGTTATTCTGGAGAGATTCCTTGATAAGGGCCTGCAGTAGCGGATCGGAATAAATGTTCCACCAGGCCTGATCAGCCAAGGAGAACGATTCCGCAGTTCCTTGACCACGAAACGCGGGGGCAGCCGCCACCACGGGTCTCTTGTAGGTCGGGCCCCGGAGGCAACCACTCAGAACAATCGCGGCCAAGACGAAAATCATCGCGCAGCGGTTCACGGCAAGCTCCTCCAAGACCTTATTTTGTCTTTAGCGGATTCCACGGCGTAATAAGCCACCGGTACGATGAAGATAGCGAGCAGGGTCGCAGCAAGCATGCCGCCAATCACCGCGGTACCGAGGATTCGCCGGGACCCCGCCCCGGCTCCGCTGGCGATCGCGAGCGGAATGGTACCGAAGATGAAAGCGAAGGCGGTCATCAAGATGGGCCGGAGGCGAACGCGGGCGCCCTCCAAAGCTGATTCCAACGCGTCCTTTCCACGGAGCCGTTCCGACCTTGCGAACTCAACGATCAGTATGGCGTTCTTCGCCGACAGGCCAATCAGCATCACCAGACCAATTTGCGCGTAGACATCGTTCTCGAAGCCCCTCAGCCAGAGCGCAACAAAAGCACCGAATACGGCTACCGGGGTTCCCAGAAGAACGCTAAATGGAAGGGCCCAGCTTTCGTACTGGGCCGCGAGGATAAGAAATACGACGAGAAGCGAAAACCCGAAGACCGCGGCGGGACTTACTTGAGACGCAGCCTTGTTCTGCTGATAGGAAAGAGCATTCCAATCGTATCCCATACCCTTCGGAAGCACTTGATTGGCTACTTCTTCGAGCGCCCTCATGGCCTGCGCGTTACTGTACCCGGGAGCAGCCGATCCTGTGATCTCCACCGCCCGGTATTCGTTAAATCGGGAAGTAAATTCTGGCCCGGCTGTGGGCTTAATGGAAACGACCGTGGAGAGAGGCAACATCTCATTTTTGTTATTCCGGACAAAAAAATTCCTGACCTCCCTGGCCTCAGTGCGATAGCCCTTCTCTGCCCCGATATACACCTGCCAGGAGCGGCCGAAGCGATTGAAATAGTTCACAAAAAGGGAACCCATGAAGGCTTGAATGGTGCTGTAAACGTCTTTTACTTCCACGCCCTGCTTCAGGACCTTGTCTCGATCGACCTCAACTTGAACCTGAGGAACCTTGGCATTCAGTGAGCTGTTCAGCCGTACCAATTCCGGCCGCTTTTGAGCTGCCTCTAAGAACCGATCCGTATTTTCCGCAAGATTAGCGACAGATTTTCCGGCTCGATCCTCCAGCATGAAGCTGAAGCCCCCGGAAGTTCCAACCCCAGAAATGGCCGGTGGTGAAAAAGCGAAAGCGCGCCCATCCGGCATTCTGTCGAGCTTATCGTTGACCGAATCCATGATCGCTTTGATGTTCGTGTCCTTGCTCTTGCGCTGATCCCAGGGCTTCAGGGCTACGAAAACGAAGGCACTGTAGGTAGCGTTCGTTTGAGTAAGAAGGCTGTTGCCCACGATGGTGCTGTAGTACTGAACGCCGGGGGTGCTCTTAAGTACTGCCTCTACTTTCCGGGTGAAAACGTCCGTTCGCTGGAGCGAGGCCGCATCCGGCAACTGGATATTCAAATAGAAGTAACCTTGATCTTCGGTGGGAAGAAACCCCGAAGGAAGCCTGGCCCCCACCAGAAGAGCTGCGGCGGCTACCGCACAGAGCAGGAGCATGCTAAGAGCTATTTTTCGGATGAGCGCGCCAGAAACGCTGACATATCCATTCGTCGCTCTGTCGAATATTCGGTTGAACCCGCCAAAGATCCGATGCAGGAAACCAGTGGACTCTTGGCGCGGCTTCAAAAGCAAAGAACAGAGGGCGGGACTCAGCGATAGAGCGTTGAAGGCGGAAATCATCACAGAGACGGCGATCGTCACCGCGAACTGCTGGTATAGACGGCCCGTGATTCCCGGAATAAAAGCGGTGGGAACAAAGACTGCGGCAAGGATAAGGGCAATTGCGACTACCGGGCCACCAACCTGTTCCATGGCCTTGAGCGAGGCCTCTTTCGGATTTAAGCCCGCGGCTATGTTCGTCTCGACGGCCTCGACGACGACAATCGCGTCGTCAACCACGAGACCAATCGCCAAGACCAGCCCGAATAAGGAGAGGGAGTTGATGGAGAAACCCAGCACCGGAAAAAAGATGAAGGTTCCGAGAAGTGATACGGGAACCGTCAGTGTGGGAATTAGCGTGGCGCGAAAATTCTGTAGGAACAGGAATACCACGAAGATTACCAGCAGCAGCGCCTCCCAGAGCGTGGTGATGATTTCCCGGACGCCTTCTCTGACGGAGAGGGTCGTGTCGAGCGAGACTACATAGTCGACGTCATCCGGAAACTTCTCCTTTAGCTGCGCCAGCATCTTTCGCACGCCATCGACGGCGTTAACGGCGTTGTAGCCCGGCAGCTCAAAGACATTGATGATCGCCGCCGGCGCGCCGTTCATTCGACCGATGTTGTTGTATGTCTGTGCTCCAAGTTCGATTCGGGCAACGTCCTTCATTCGAATGACAGAACCGTCTGGGTTCTCGCGAATCACGATGTTGCCGAAGTCTTCCTCCGTCACCAGGCGCCCCTGGGCGCGCATCGTGTAGGTGAACTCTTGCCCGCTCGGAGCGGGTTCCGCACCTACCTGCCCAGAGGGGTTGACCGTATTCTGTTGCTCGAGCGCATCGACGAGGTCGGGCACGGTTACACCGAGGCTGGCCAACTGGTCGGGCTTCACCCATTGCCGCATGGCATACGCACCCGCGCCCTGCACGACGATTGAACCAATTCCTGTGACGCGTGTGAGCGGATCCGCGATGTTAATGTAGGCGTAATTCGCTAGGAACTTTGCATCTCGAGTGCCCTTCGGGGCGTAGAGCGCAATGACCATCAGCGGACTGACATGGGATTTTGCGATGGTCACTCCCTGGTTCCGGACCGAGGGAGGGAGTTGTGGCAGCGCGCGATTAACACGGATCTCGGAAAACACCTCCGCGATATCGGGATCCATGTTCAGATCGAAATCGACCCGCAATTTCATGGTTCCATCATTCGCATTGAACGAGCGCATGTACAGCATGCCTTCGACGCCGGCCATGGCTTCTTCAATCGGGGTCGCGACGGAACTCTCGATGGTCAGTGCATCGGCACCGACATAATTGGTGGTCACGACAATTTCGGGAGGAGCAATATCCGGAAACTGAGCAATTGGCAGGCGCTGCGCGGACACGATTCCGACAAGAATAATGAGAATCGAACTCACTATGGCGGTTACAGGCCGATTGATGAAGAATCGTGACATCAGGGCGCGCTCCCGCGAAGATCGGGGAGACCCAGAGTTAAAGGGGGAAGCTTGGCATCTTTGGGATCGACCCTTTCCCCAGTTTTGATTTTCTGCAAGCCTTCAATCACAACCCGGTCGTCCGCGCTCAAGCCTTGCTCAATGACCCAGTAGGAGCCAATCCGGTTGGCAGCCTTCACCTTGCGGAATGCGGCGCGATTATCCGCGTCGACCACCGCGAGCTCATACTCACCCTGCAATTCCTCCACCGCGCGCTGGGGAACCAACAAAGCATCCTTTTCAATGCGGGTCGTGGCTCGAATCCTGGAGTATTCGCCCGGACGCAACATGTTTCCGGGATTCGGGAAGATGCCCCGAATCCGGAGTGTTCCGGTTGAGGACTCAACCTCCCGTCCGACGATGTCGATCTTACCCTTATGGTCGTAAACGGTTCCGTCCGGCAGGATTAGTTCCAGATCAACCCCATGCCTTGCTGCTTCCGCGAGGAAAAGCTTGCGCAAGTCTAAATACTCCTGTCCGCTGATCGGGAACTGGACGTAGATGGGGTCGATTTGCGAAACCGTTGTCAGAAGAGCCTTTTGATCCGTCCCGACGAGATCTCCTATGTTGGCGACACGAATACCCGCTATCCCGTTAACGGGAGACTTAACTTTTGTGAAGCCCAGGTTCAGCTGGGCCCCTTGAAGGGAACCGCGGGCGACCTCTATCTGTGCCTCTGCGGCCTTCACGGCAGCCAGAGCACGGTTGTACTTTCCCTTCGCTGCGACAACCGAAGCTTGATTTGCGAGGTTCGACTGAACCGCATCATCGAACTCTTGCTGACTCACCGTGCCGTCCTTCACGAGAGGCGCATAGCGCTGGACATCCAACTGGGTTTTCACCTGAGCTGCTTCCGCGCGATCGATCTCGGCCCGAGCCGCATCCACATCTGCCCGGGCCTGAGTTAGTTCAGCGCTGGCAACGTTTAGTCGTGCATTCACCTGATCCACGACCGCTTGGAACGGCCGTGGATCAACCTCGAAAAGAAGGTCGCCTTTGCTCACTAGGGATCCTTCTTTATAATCTTGGGCCAGGAGATAACCGGTGACTTTGGAATGAATCTGTGCGTCGATGTACCCAACCGTGGTTCCGATCCACTCTGAATAGGCAGGAACATCTGTGCGAACCGGCTTCGCTACCTCCACTTCGGTCAGCCGGGTCTTCGCTTTATGTGCGCACCCGGCTGAACCCAGAACGATTACGCAGGTGGCGATCCAAAGGGGACTCAGTACTCGGCGGTGGCCAAACGCGCAGATCAGCTTATGGGCGCTCGGTGACACAATCTGATCTTTGTCCATGCCCGACGAGATTGTCCTTCTGTTGCGCATGGCTGTCACTCGTCGAACGAATCTTGAATGCCTTTCTACGTCGATCCGCCTCCTCCCTCCCACGCTTGGTGTATGAGTGCGCCTGTCCCCTCGCTGCGCGGACCGCACTTATCGACGTCAAAAAAGCATGAATTCTTCCCATTGTCTAGCGGTAGAAAGATGCGAGTAACGGCCAACGCCGATTGGTACAGGCAAAAAATGCTCCAAAGGAGTGGATCACCTAAGTTGCTGAAAACAGAAGATCGTGCGAAGAAAAGCCAGAGTAGGTGATGTCAAACCGCTGAGCATCATGTTCATATGCTGACAGTGGTGAAGTTCCTATCCAGGCGGCCGTGAGGTTGTCTTCCCTCAGAGGAACAGACAGGATGCCAACACTCGGAAAGATTCACGCAGCAGTTGGAGTTGGTGTGTTCCCAAGGTGCCGTCGAATAAGCCATCCTCTGGTCTGCCATTCACTTACAAGCTAATTCTGCCAAACTCGGCCTCTGGCATTCGTTTTGCTTCCGGAAAGCGTGTTAACCGGTTGGTGAAGTCGAATCAACGTGAGGTTCTCAGTGGGCAGCGAACATTTGGAGTCCGACCGTGGACTGTTGCGAGCCGCCAGGAGCGGCGATAGGCAAGCGTTCGATGCGTTGGTTCGACGCTACAGGCAGACACTTCTCTGCCTTGCGCAACGGATAACGAAGAATCGCGAGGATGCCGAAGACGTCGTACAGGAGAGTTTTTGCAAGGCCTACCTGAATCTTAAT
>DATMQI010000037.1:0-3704 GCA_035567135.1 Terriglobales bacterium | reverse complement strand
AACTCAGGCCGCTATGTCCGATCCAATTTTCACCAGATAGGAAGCGCACTCATTCACCGTGTTGTATTCCCACAACAAAGTCGGGGGCAGCTCCACACCGACCTCCTCCTCAATTTCCATCGCCAAAATGACTGCATCGATAGACTGCAATCCGTATTTCGAAAATGGAGCGTCCGGATCCATGCCGTTCTTTACCCTAAGCGAAGTCGAAATGCGCTTAATCAGCCACTCTTGCATCTCATTCAGATCTTTGGCCTTCGACATAATGTTGTTCCCCACTCGTTGTTGAGCACCCGACCTTGAAATTTTTGCCTTAGTTGCATCCGAGGGCGGCCGCACTAACCGAAAACATGCGGTTGTCTCGGTGGAGCGTCCGGAGCTCTTGCAGCAGCTCCGGCCGAGACGCGTCAATGACATCATCGTGATGGATACCGAGATGTTTGTCAAAAATCCTCGCAAGCGCCGGGACTAACCAAGCGCCCCTTGCAAAGAATGAAGAGCTGTTGGTTCGATTCCAGATCCAGGCGTGCAAGCACGATGCGGCGGCATGCAAAGCGCAATATCTTTGTGCGGCTCTGAACATCGCGGCCGATTGCAAGTGCCCATGTTCGAACTCGGATTCAATGAACTTAGCGTTATGCGCTCCGATCTCAAGCATAAGCTTTTTGCCGAACGCTAAAATTCGATCGATTTCGGCCGGATCAGCGATGTTGTCAGCCCGAGTCGATTTCAGATGCCCGAGGCTGTACTCCACACCCTCCAAAGCGTCGTTGGCTTGCGTACTCACCAAACTTAATCTTTGACCGTTCCAAGCCGGGACGGTGGTGTTCATGTCGAAGATCTGGCCAAGCCTGGAACCCTGATCGCCGCGCACGCCGCGCCGTCGGGCGAGATGCCTGAACTGAAGCATCAACGCATGCAAATTCACAACTGTGCTGCCATCGAAGAGACTGACAACTGCGGCGTCTCGCAAGACCCTTTGAAAGGTCCCAAACTCATGCTCTTCGCGCATGTAATAGCGCGCCCCAAGCACGACCGAGAGGTTCTGGATCATCGTTTCCATCGTTGTTGGAACAAAGTATTTAACGATCGAAGCCCAAAGGCTGGACTGTTCCGGCACAGCGTGAAACGATCTCAGTCCAGAATTCGTCACGCAATCGCAAATAAGGAGATCAAGGAACGCATCGGAAAGCACCCCCGCCGCGTGGGGAAGATCGATAACAAGCTCGTCATACAGCTTGCGATTCAGTGCAAAATTTAATGTGGTTCGCAACGCAGTGTCGCCGGCTCCAAGAGAGATGGCCGCGCAGAGGGCTCGTGTGATCTGGAAGCCTCTTAGCGCGAGTTGAAGACCTTCTCCTTCGCGGCCAAGCAAACTTTGTACCGAAACTGGGCAGTGTTCAAACTTGATCCCGCTGATGTCCGAGCCACGCATTCCGTGTGTGAGGATCTTAGGAAAATTGGAATAGCGCTTGGGGTCGAGCTCGCTTTTATCCAGCATGAACAGCGACAAGCCGCGGGGGCCGGCTGACGGATCAGTTGTCGCCAGAACAAAACAAAGCCCTCCGACGGTCGCGCGATTAATGGGCCACTTCTCGCCCGTGATCTCAAATCCGTCTGTGGTTCGCCGAGCTATGGTATCGCTGGCCGCCAAATCAGCGCCGTGGTCCCTTTCCGAATAGGCCAGGCACATCGCCCCACGCCGCTCCATGATGTAATCGGCCAGCCATCGCTTCTGTTCGCCCGTGCCGCCAGTCCAAGTCAAAAACGACCAAAACAACGTGGAGAACGTCACGGCGCTGGACGCATCGCGTCGCGACAGCACACGTATCACCTCCCCCAGCTCGGAGAACGACCGAAACGCTCCCCCTAATTCCTTTGGGACGTAATGGCGCGCGAGTTGGCTATCGTATAGCCAGCGAATGGCCTCTTCGGGAAACTGTTCGGTTTCATCAATTTTCTGTGAATAGGCAAACGACAGCGGGTTGTCAGGATTATTGGGATCACCCAATTGAGATTCCAACGCTTCCGTCAGCGTGGTCTTCGTAATGGCTGTTGTAACTTGGTTCATGTCCAATTCCAATAAATTAGGACAGCGGGCCGTCGTTCAGCACAAACAGTGTCTCAAGACTGCCGTCCAGCAGCGCCGCGCGGCACGCTCGCCGCTGTATTTTCCCGCTTGATGTCTTCGGAATTGAATTCCGCCTGACCAACGCGACCGCGTACGCGCGAACCTCGAATTCCAAAGAGATCTGCTCACGTATCTTGGCGGCGACCTCCTCGAACTCAATAGTCGACGGATGGTCTTTCCGGTTCAACTCCTGAACGACGCCGAGGCTCTCCTCTCCGTCGATCATCAGCGGGAACGCGGCGCTCTCCGCTGTTTCCACCGCCGGATGGCACTTTTGTGAAACCCACTCGATGTCCTGAGGAGCATAGTTCGCCCCGCGGATGATGATCATGTCTTTCAGCCGGCCTGAAACAAAAAGCTCTCCATTCTGCAAAAAACCTAGATCCCCGGTCCGCAACCAGGGCCCTTCTCCCGTATCTTTCAAGAAGGCGTTGAATATCTCCTGAGACTTGACCGGCTGCTTCCAATATCCGGCTGCCACTGCGCGATCCGACACCCAGATTTCCCCGATCTCGTCACCTCGGCACCTGTTTAGAGTGGTTGGATTGACGATGGCGACTTTGGTGTCGCCCACCAGTTCACCGCAACTGACAACCTTTCGGCCCACGTGGCCGGTCTCGACAGGGGTCACGCGCCCATCAAAGACAGCATCGGCGTCCACATCGAGAACGCGCGGTCCGGTGTTAAGTCGTGTGGATGAAACGAGCAACGTCGCCTCGGCAAGGCCATAAGCTGGCGCGGAGGCGGCTCTCCGAAAGCCGCATGGCTCGAACGTCTCGATAAATTTCTCTAACACCACTGGGTTGATGGGCTCTGCCGCATTTCCAGCAGCTTTCCAGCTGGCGAGGTTTAAGCCTGCGCGTTCCTCGGAGCTTATTCGACGAATGCAATGCTCATAAGCGAAATTCGGCGCCTGAGAATGCGTGCCGCCGTATTTGGTGATTGCCCCGAGCCAGTGGGTGGGTCGTTTCAGGAATGACAATGGCGACATGAAATAACAGGGATCGCCGCTGAACAAAGGCTGCAACAAGCCCTGCACGAGGCCATAGTCGTGAAAATGAGGCATCCACGTAACGGTCACGCCGTCACCGTAGCCGCAAGACTTGTGCAGGGCGGCCAAATGATGCATTAAGTTTTGATGCGTTATAACCACCCCTGACGGCGAGCTGGTAGATCCTGAAGTATACTGAAAATAGGCCGGCGTCGTCGCGTCAATCGGTTCGGTGCCCAAGTCATCGTCGCCCTCCTCGAGTTCATCGGTCACGATCCACGGCGTGCCCTCAAAGTCCCAGAGGCTACTGCCGCTGGCCGAGGCAATGTTGAAAATCTTGCGGGTGGTCAGGACGAAGGCGGCGTCAGCGTCCTCGGCGACCGCCCTCAGGCGGGGCATGGTGCGAAGAAGATTCCAAGTCTCAGGAGCGGGCACGGGGACCGCCACCACGTTCCGCGATAGGCAGGCCAAAAAGGCTGCCATAAAATCGGGACCTTGCGGATAAACTAGTAGAGCTCGTTTGCCGATTGATCCGATCTTCCGGAGATGCGCGCCAACCTTGGCGACCTCACGATAGAGATC
>DATMQI010000036.1:0-5346 GCA_035567135.1 Terriglobales bacterium | reverse complement strand
TTCTCCGACTGCTACTCCAGAGCATCACCTGGTCGGCGTCGCTCGAGGGCGAACATATATCGGTGAACACGACGAAATTAATAGGAGTGCGCCTCGCTTCCCAATCCATGGGATATCTTACGGTCCTCGGTCCCGTTATTTCCGAGCCGATGAAAATCAAGCTCCTAGGCACACCAACTGAGCCAACGATTACTGCCACTTTTGTCGATGACGGAGTGTACTGGTTTACTTCGGCGCTGCTTGCAATCTTGGGGATAGTCAGTCTTCCCTTCGTAGCGGTGCATGGCGCACGCTGCCACGCAATCCCAGCCCTTCTGTCGCTGGCGGGGATGGTCTTTGTAATCATGCGCCGCAATCCAATCCTCTCCGGTTTAATTCGTGCGCTTGGCAATTATGCGCCATCATGGCTTGTACGCGGCGAGAAGTTGGAAGAGTCCATTCGAAGCTATCGGCTTCATCACCCCGCAGTTGTCAGTCGCATGTTCTGGATCGACCTGGCCTGTCAAGTACTGATCGCCTCCGAAGTCAGCGTGGTTTTGTGGTCCCTCCGCCTACCGATCCACTTCTTCACCATCGTTGCCATTGACGGAGTTACGCGTGCATTGAAGCTGGTGAGTGGCTGGATTCCCGCGCGGGTCGGCTCCGACGAAGGCGGTGCCATTTCTGCATTCGCTCTGACTGGTTTTTCGCCACTGCTTGGCCTGTCACTCGCGCTGACTCGACGTGTGCGCGATCTACTGTGGGCGCTGACTGGCATCCTTTGGTTTGTCTGGAATTCTCGTGTTGCCAGTGGTCGAGAAGCAGCCTCAAGTGGCGTGACTGCGACCATTCTGAAGGAGATTGTCGATTGCAGGCAGTGATCGCCATTCCGGAAATCTTTACCCGTCTAAGCCAAGAGAAAGTAGTGGAACTCCTGCTACGTCCGATTGCAGGTGTTCCTCTCGTAACGAGAACCATGCTCACCGCGGCCCGAGCTGGGGCGAACGACATTCTCTTTATCTGTCCGGCAGCATTAAGCGAGCAGATCATTCAGCAACTCGTGGGGAGCAGTGCGCAGTTTGGGATTCATATCACCGTCGTTCAATTGGCAGATTTCGATCCATTCGCTTCGTCAGCATGGCGAGCGCTAAAACCGCATCTCCACCAGCAATTCCTCTGGGTGCCATGGAACTGGGTTACCACGAAACAATCTCTTGCTGAGCTGCTTCTAGTTGATATCCGATCTGTCGATTGGTCCAAGCCTGCTTATACAAGGTTCCATGAGGTGACCCGCGACGATTTCTCTTCTGCCCTCCTCCATCCTGAGGGCGTCGCGGTCACCTCGCCAGAGAGCGCTGCGAGTGCCGAACGGTTCCTGGTTGCTCGCTCGGGCAAGGTACTTGACGGCATTCATACCTCTTTCAATCGCCGGCTCTGTCGCCCATTCGTAAGAATGCTTTCTCACTCCTCAGTCACTCCGAACACCGTCACGTACTGCGGAGTTCTTGTTTCCACTCTTTCTGCCATCGCTTTTGCGCATGGGACGTACTGGTGGTCAGTGCTGGGCGCTCTGCTTTTTTACATCGCGGGGCTCTTCGATGAAATGGACGGTATGCTGGCCCGGCTCAAGTTCGCGGAGTCACCGCGCGGAACTTATCTTGAAGGCTTTGCCGACGGACTTAGCTATTTGCAGCTCTTCACGGGGATCACCATTGGCATGTATCGGCATTACGGTCGGATTGCAATTGTCGTGGGCATTGCGCTTGTCGTGGGTGCGGTTCTCGCGTTGATCACTACAACGTTGCAGCGAAAACGAGCTACCACTCCCGACCGGCCGAATGAATATCTTGGCCGATTCTATGAGTTGCTCGAGAAAGACTCCGGGAACTGGATTTCCCGCGTCGTCCGCCAGGTTCAGGCTTTTCAAAGAAGGGGGATATTAATCCACTACATCGTCCTCTTCGCTATTCTTGGGCTCCTACCCCTCATATTCTTACTCGCAACTCTTGGAGCCCACCTCACCTGGATTTTGACACTCTATTTCAACCGTAGATTCTTCATGCGGTCTCAGACCGACGTGAAACCGAATGTAAGCAAGTTCAAGGAGGCTTTATGAAGGCGGTGATTTTGGCCGCAGGCAGGGGTACGCGGATTCGCTCCGTAAATGGGGAACATCCGAAGTGCCTGATTGACGTCGACAATAGCACCATTCTGGATCATCAGCTCGACGCTCTAGCGATGGTTGGAATCAACGATGTCGCGATTGTTGTCGGGTACGAGAAGGAACAAATCATTTCGCATATAAATACCAGAAAACTTCTCACGCAAAGGATTCACTTCATCGACAATCCGGCGTTCGCTATCACCAATAACATTTATTCGCTCTGGCTAGCCCTCGATTGGCTGCGGGGTGACAGCTTCATTGTTCTTAACGCCGACGTCATCTTCGATCCGGAAATCCTTGACCTCGCGATGCGCCCACAGGCGCCGATCTCGATGATCGTGGACCCGTTATGGCGGGATGAGACCATGAAAGTCATCATCGTCGACAACCACGTAACCAAGATGAGCAAGAAGATCTCACGGGAAGAGTTCAGCGGCACTTATATCGGTATTACAGTTTTTTACAAATCCGTACAAACCAGATTTTTCCGAAAGATGAAAGATGTCATCGCGGCCGGTCGGGTCAGCGAATTCTTCAATATCGCCGTTCAGGAACTGGCGAACGAAGGAGTTCCTGTCGGCTATACGAATACTGATGGTTTGCCCTGGGCGGAAATCGATGATCCAGTCGATCTGATGTTTGCCCAGCAGAGTGTGTTCCCGCAACTTGCAACGGCGGTAATTTGAACGTGGCGACAAGCGAAATCATTGCCGAGAACTTCGCGCCTGCTCGGTGGCTCTCCTGGCCGCGCAGTTCCATTCGAATTGTGGATTGGAACATCGACCGCGGCTTGCAGCTTCGCCCAATCATAGATTTTCTGGAAAACGCAAACGCTGATGTTTTTGTTCTTCAGGAAGTCGACGTTAATGCACGGAGAACCCATCGTCTCAACATTGCTCAGGAAATCGCCCGAAAGCTGCGGTTGAACTATGTTTTCGGACGAGAATTTGTGGAGCTGACCCAGGGCTCCAAAACCAGCCCGGCCTACCATGGTCAGGCTACGCTCTCCCCGTGGAAGATCTCGAGGCCGCGCGTCATTCATTTTCGGCCGCAATCCGACTTTTGGAAGCCTCGCTGGTTCAAGCCCACACTGCCAACATTTCAGGAGCGGCTTGGGGGCAGAATCGCTCTTGCTGCCGAGATCAATATTCAGGGCGTCTCAACTATCTGCTACAACCTTCACTTGGAGAGCCGCTCCAATGATGAACTGCGCCTTGCGCAGTTGAACGAGGTCTTGCAGGACGCTGCCGTTTATGACTCCACTCAGCCGGTTGTCATCGCAGGCGACCTTAACGTCAATGCTTCCAAGCCTGCGACTGCAGACGCACTGGCACGTGCCGGATTTTGGGATGTTGTGCCAACCTCTCGCATAGCTACCACGGCTGCGCGACATCTGCTCGAAGCTGGCCGCCACATCGACTGGGCTTTCGTACGTGGTCCGGTGCAGGCGAACGCCGGCAGGGTTCACAGGTCCGTCAGGGGTTCTGATCATTACCCAATCTCATTTGAGTTGCATAGTGTTACTTCGGGCCTGTAGTCGCGCAGAACAAAATAAGAGAACAGGCTGAGCCTGTTTAGACTCGCTATCGAAAGTTCATCTTCTCGCGGCTTGAATCTCGAGATTCGCCAGCCGGGCAGACCCGGGTCCTTTGTGTTCCTGCATTCCACGAACATCTCAAACGAGCTGGCTGCGACCGAAAAGTCAAAATGGTCATTACCTTCCACACTCTCGACAGTTCCCTAGTGCGCTCTACGCGGAACTTCATGGACTTAGCGCCGCGTCAGTTGGCATGCGCCTTGCACTAAGCAGATCGTTGTAGCGATTGAGGCAGCGAGAGGACGGTCGGTACGAGTTTACGGTCCGCACGTTAGGCCCGCTGCGGCAGTCGATTGATGTCTTGAAAAAATGGATTCACAGAAAGGAAATCAAGAGTGAAATTTCGATCGTTTTCGCCACACGTCGCGTTGCTGACATTTGTTGTGATCTTTGCGGCTGGGACTTCTGCCGTCGCACAGGATGGCACACTTCGCCTCCATGTGAATCCCAAACAGGCGTATCTCTGGGTCGACGACCGCGCTGTCAGTGAGGCTAGTAAACATTCCAGCCTGGAACTGAGTGCAGGTGAGCACAAAATTGAATTGGCAAACTACGGATACACGCCGATCACTCGGACGGTTACGGTCACCGCCGGGAAAACCACTGACCTCGACGTCACCTTAGAAAAGGTCGGCGACAAGGTGTCAGGTCCTTTCGGCGCCATCGCCATCAAGGGTGCCGACCGGGATGCCGTCCTGCTTAATGGGAAGACTCCAGACTTCTTCGTTGGCCATGGCGACGAGTTCAATACCGATTTCTTGTGGTGGAAGCAGGAGCTTGTTGTTCCGCCTAGCACCTATGAGGTGACCGTACAAGGCGGAGACAAGGATATCTGGTCCGGCCAAGTTAGTGTTGCTGCCAATCAGCGCGTAATCGTGGACGTTCCGAAAGGTGTCAGTAAGACCGAACCATGGCATCGTGGTGAGAAACTCGCCAGCGTTCCACGCTTTGCCGCGGGCGTTGCCAGCGCGACCGTAGCCGTCGCAAAGCCCTCCGCGGAAATGTCGGCGACCGACTCGCAAATCTATTGCGGCGAAACGTCGCAACTGAAGTGGACTTCCACTAACGCACCCCAAGTTGAAATCAGCCCCGCTGGCGCAGTAGCGAGTTCTGGGGAACAAACGGTCCAGCCGAAGCAGACAACGACCTACACGCTTGCAGCGACAGGGCCCGGCGGCACAACCACGTCCGATGTCACTATCAATGTGGACAACGCGATCGACGTAGATCTCTCGCTCTCACCGGCGGAGGTCCATTACAAGCGCGTGGGCGACGAGGTCGTCGAGAACGATAGTACCGCGCTGAATTGGTCGGCCATCAATGCCTCAAGTGTGTCAATCGATGGTCTGGGAGCCGTCGATCCCAGCGGCAGCAACAGATTGAAAGTCTCTCCGCAGCAGAGCGATCCCGGACCTGTGGACGAGACCGTCACCTACACCCTGAACGCAACGAATGATTGCGGCGGTCACGAGACGCGAACGGTTGCACTCCACATCGTAGGCACAATCGAACCCGGCGAGCTCTTCATGCGCAGCGTTTATTTTCCGACGGATCGGCCAAGAAATCTCATATCGGAAGCCGATCTTTTGCCGAGCGAGCAAGAGGA
>DATMQI010000035.1:0-6441 GCA_035567135.1 Terriglobales bacterium | reverse complement strand
CAGCAGCACCCCCATGGCGAGCACAAGATAGTTCAGGAACGTATAGTTCGCAGTCAGGATCACCCCAATCTGCCAGGGAGTCACAATGAAGAAACAAACAATCCGCCACCGGCGCGGAAGGAACAGCATCCACACCAGTCCCAGTTCCATCGCCAGTGTGGCATACACAGTCGCGGCATGAAACCAATGCGGCAGATGCTGCACATACCACCCTATCCACGTAGGCAACGGACCATTCTGGTAATACTCGTCCATCGCGGTGAAATTCCGCCACTGGGGATCCCCGCTAAGCAGTTTCACCGCGCCCGACTCAAAGTAAATCCGAAACCATTCCCATTGCAGCAGGAATAAGCTGGCCCACGACGGCGGATGTGTCGCTCCCAACCCAGGCCGTGGTCTAGGTGGCGCGAAGAAGAACGCAATAAATCCCGCCTCCAACAACATGCCATCCGACTGATATCCGGAGAAATCTTGTGCCGCACTCACAAAAGAAAGGAAGCAGACAAAGCAGACGACCAGCATCCCGCGCGGCCAGACGTTTAGAAAAAGCAGAAACGAAGCAATCATCCCGCCCCAACAGAGGGCCATCAGCGTCAGCGATCCACTCGACCACCACAGCAGCGTGGGTGCGTACCAGAATCGCTGCAAATGTCCCAGCGTATGTGCGACTGCCTGAAGATAGTCGCCAGCGGGCAAGATGCCATTCGGGCCGATCAGCCCGCGGATCTGAAACACCAACGAGAAAAATGCAGAAAAGTAGATTGCGCCTAGCATGCGCAGAAAAAGCCATCTCGGGATCAAGCGGTCCGTGGCCCCTTGACTCTCCGAAAAGAGCCAACCCAGGGCGGAGTTAAAACGCCAACTCATGACGTTGCATTATACGAAGGCACGGTGGTGACGACTCGTAAGCGAACGCCGGCCGCTCCCAAGCCACAGATCACGAATCACCGCACCTCGGCGCCAGCACGTAGCTTGTTTGCTGGACGAGCCGGGAGATCGGCGGTTTGTTGACCAGCAAACCCATCCTCCTGATGCGATATGCGTTTGTACAACTTTCGAGCAAAATCCAAATCGGTTTTACCAACACCCAGTAAAATGAGCCGGGTCACCCCTTGTACCCGCTCTCTAATGCGAATCCTCTTGATCGGCGGGAACGGTTTCATCGGTTCACCGTTAGTGCGCGAATTGCGCGAATTGGGACACCAACTTGCGATCTTTCATCGCCGCCCTGAAGCAGCCGCTCCTGCAACCACCGACCTCGTGAGAATCCAGGGAGATCGAAATCGACTTGCCGATTCACGAGAGCAGATTCGCCAATTTTTACCCGACGTGATCGTCGATTTTGGTTCTTAGCTCGGGAGAACAAGCCCAGCAGCTCATGAACCTTTCCCGCGAACTGACTCAGCGCGTGGTTGCGATCAGTAGCATGGACGTTTACCGTGCGTGGGGCGTTATGCACGAAGTTGAGCCGGGCGGCCTGCAGCCGTTGCCTCTTACTGAAGACTCGCAGCTTCGTACTGTTCGGCGGCTTTACCCACCAGAGACAATAAAAATGATGCAGGGCATCTTTACCTGGGTCGACGAGAATTACGACAAAATCGCGGTCGAAGAATCAATCATGAATGATGCCCGGCTTCCTGGAACTGTTCTGCGGCTCCCGATGGTATACGGCCCGGGAGACCCGCTTCATCGATGGTTCCCCCTGCTCAAACGCATTGCGGATGGGAGATCCACAATCTTGATTGCTGATGATTTCGCTGCGTGGCGGGCGCCACGTGGATACGTTGACAACGTTGCGCACGCGATCGCGCTTGCCGCGACCTCCGACCAGGCCGCAGGACGTATCTACAACATTTGCGAGGAACCCTCGTTGTCCGAACTCGCATGGCAGAGAAAGATTACAGCCCAAACGAACTGGCCGGGACAGTTTATTGTCCTACCTAGGTCGAACACCCCAAAACATCTGGTGTTGCCTGGTAATGCGGCGCAGCATGTAGTGGCCAGTTCTGAGCGCATCCGAACCGAGTTAGGATACGAAGAACCAGTCGAGATTGACGAAGCGATACGGCGAACAATCGCCTGGGAACAGAAGGGCCCGCCCTCCACCATTAATCCGCAACAGTTTGACTACGACGCGGAAGACGCTGCTCTCGCCGATGGAGTGTAAGCCCACCGTAGATGACGAAGGCACAACATCTACTTTGAAATAATCTCTGGCGGGGGCGGGAGATTGCGGTGTTTTAACCACTCCATGCTGATGTTCTGGTTTCCCTTGTTTTTCGGAAGATTGTCGAGATCAGGCATGAAGATTTGCAAGCCCGCTTCGGGAGTCATGCGAGTGTAGCCGTTCACTAATTGGTTTTGATAGTTGTTCAGATCGAGATCAAACCACGCATCATCCGAGAGATCCACCATCGTAATATCCACGTGATGCATAGTGAGCTTTCCGAAGTCGATAGTGCCGTCGTTCAGGCGCAGGAAATTTCTCCATTGTTCGAAACGGGTCACTGCCTCTTCGGCGTTTCCGTAAACCTCCTCGATATCAGGAGTCACGACGCGCACTTTGGTCAATTGTCCATGGATATGAGGGGGCGGAAGTAGCTTGAGGGTGTCGAAAAAGATGTCGTTGCCAGAAACTTCGATTCCCGGGATGCCCTTCGGATGAAAGAGGTCTGACACGCCAATGTTCAATCCACCGAGTAGCCCCCTCAACGGAACTTTCAGGACGGAGAGTTTTGTAACGTGTACCTGAATTCGGTTGTCGGGAGTTGCAGCCACGCTGCCGAGCAATTCAACCGGCATTGAAATGAGCTTGTGCAGGGTTCCCTTGAGCTTGATATGGTCGTCCTCGGCAAGAAGCGTGATGTCTCTCAGGGGCGAGTTTGCTACACCTCCCGCATTGAGGAAGTTGCCGATATCGCCGATATTCGCGCGGATTACGCCGGTTTTTACGTCAAGACGAAAAGATTCGGGATCATCGAACGTTGGATTCACGTTCTGGCGAGTGCGGACCAGGTCTCCACGCAGCCAGCGCACGTAGATGCGGAAGTCTGGACCTTTTCGCAGCATCAGGTTATGAGCATAGACAGCGGTAGGAGCCGAATCAGGCGTGGTGGGAAATGTGGTGTTTCCAGCCGATGCAGCCGTGGAGATCGCAGAAGCTGCCGGTTGGCCAGCGGGGTTTTTTGATCGCAGATGCCAGACCAGCCACGTTAGCAAAAGGATGCAAACAGATATGAGAACCGCCAGGCGAGCACGCATACAGAACCATTCTATGGGACCGCTGATCTCGCGGAGATTGGACGGTCAACTGCCTATTCCGACGGCGCTCCCTACTCCCCCAGTCTCCCGGCGACATTCTACATTCTGCGATTTCTGGTTCAGTGGGAGCAGTGGGAGGCCGTCTTGCGCCTACTAAACAATCTCATGTATCCAGTATGGTTCCTCGCTTGCTTTCCAGGCGTTTCATGATTATCTTGGCATTCTCCGGCTTGACCCCCACTTCTTCCAAGGCTGCGCGAAAGTGCTGGAGGAACAGGTCGAAGTGCGCATCGGTCAGACCGCAATCTCTAGACCGGGCATGGGCCTCACGAATATTTTTCCCTGTATACACTCGTCCAGCCAGGAGCATGGAAACGAACATAGACTGCCGGGATCGGAGGTCCATCATGTCAACTCGCTCAAAGAAATGGCGCAGGTTATCATCCTGCGAAACCTTGTCGTAGAAGACCTTGGTAGCCGACTCGATAATGTTCTGTCCCCCGATCAGGTCATATAAGTCTTCGATCATGGTCTCCTCACCAATCAGCAAAATAGCAATTTCTCCGTACCGAGGCATCTTATCGCCTCGCACTGAAAGCCGACCAGAAATCTGCAGGCGAGCTTCCCCCACCGGCGATGGCGCTCGAATTGAATTATCCACTCTTGAAGCGCATCTGAGCCACAGCGAGTTGTCGCCCATATCACGGCAGTACGTGCTGTGGCCTGGTGTGCAGTCGAATTGCAGCCGCAGTCCCACGGATCGTCGTCAAATCCATTCAAGACAGACCCATCGAACCTGATCCATCTTTGTCCGAAGCCCGTCGGGGCTGCTTGAGTTTCATCGTACTTCGTCACCATGAAGAAAATAACCATTATTCTTTGTGCCGCCGCCGCCAGCTTGTGTCTCGTCTTCCTGGGTGTCCGCGCAAACGGGAACTTTCGGAGGATTAGTCTTCCTACCAGCAAGATGCTGACTCTTCCGGTCCCCGGTTTTATTGCGCGCACCAACAGCTTCCCGACAACCATCGCGCTAAGCCCCAATGGCCGTTACGCCGCGTTTCTCAATCAAGGATACGGGACACAAGAAAGCGGCGTGCGACAGTCAATCGCGATTCTCGACCTCAGCAACAACACGTTGCGCGATATTCCTGATGATCGGCTGCGCGGTGACGAAAAATCGACGCGGCAGAGCTACTTCATTGGGCTCGGATTTTCGAGCGACGGCAAAAATCTTTACGCTTCGATGGGATCTACCGAGGAGAACGGGATCGCAGTCTACAAATTCTCAGATGGACAAGTTGCGCCGGAGCGTTTCATCACGATCCCTGCGCAGCGGATGTCGAGGGGAAAAATCATCACTCTCAATACCGGTAAGAATCCAGCGGGAACTGCACCCGCCTATCCTGCCGGGCTTGCTGTCTTGAGTTCGAGCGAAGGCGACCACCTGCTGGTAGCGAATAATCTTTCGGACAATGTCCTCCTGCTCGACGTGAACTCGGGCCGAATTTTGAAGTCCTTCGATGTGAGCACCAGTAGATACATTCCTGCCGCGTATCCGTACACCGTCATCGCCAATCGGGCCGGTAGCAAGGCATGGGTCAGTTTGTGGAATGGTTCGGCAGTGGCCGAATTGGATCTCAAGAAAGGAACGGTGAAACGTCGAATTGAGCTCTGGCGCCCTTCTGATTCCGTTGCCCCAGGTTCACATCCCACCGCGATGCTTCTGAATCGTAACGAGGACATCCTCTACGTTGCGATATCTAACGCAACCACCGCCACGAGCGATGGTGTGGCAGCGGTGGATTTGAAACGGGGTCTCACCCAACGATGTTATCGCGCGGCCCTCGACAGCAACGACGAACCCGGGACGGCGTCACTCGCAATCGCACTTTCTGCCGATGAAAAGCATCTTTACGTCGCGCTAGGCTCCCTCAATGCTGTGGCGGTATTCGAGACCAAATCGAATGATCGGGTCTCAGCCGTGGAATTGCCCATTGGCTTCGTCCCCACCGAATGGTATCCGAGTGCGTTGGCTCTCGCCGGGAATGACCTGTTGATTGCCAGTGCGAAAGGGGACAGCAGCGGACCGAATAATATGAAAGCTGTGGTGCAGACCGGGCTGCATCCTAACCCGCATCCTTATATCGCGACATTGATCGGAGGGTCGATCCAGCGGCTAAGCGTTGGCGAAATCAGCACGAATCTCGCTGCCTATACGCGGCAGGTGGAAGACACCAACCTTGTCCACGCGCTGCCTGAAAAGATCGAATTTGCGGGAGACCGGAATCCCATCCGGCACGTAATCTACATTCTCAAGGAAAATCGGACTTATGATCAGATTTTTGGCGATCTTGGCGTGGGCGACGGCGACCCATCACTGACCATGTACGGCGCCGAGATTACGCCGAACGAGCACAAACTCGCGCTGCAGTTCGGAGTGCTCGACAACTTTTATGACAGTGGAGACGTTTCCGCCAACGGCCATCTTTGGTCCGATGCCGCCGCAACGTCCGACTACATCGAAAAAACCTGGCCCATTATTTATCGCGGCAGTGAGCGTCCGGAGAACCCGGGCAACAGTCTCGATCAGGACCTTCCCCTGATGGACGATCCCGGAACCGGCTTTCTCTGGGACAATCTTGCCAAGCATAATTTCACCTACCGCATCTACGGAGAAATGCTGGACGCCGCCTGGTGCACAGACGAAAAGACGAGCTCGCCAGGAAAAGAAACGCGATCGCCGCTCTCGGCTGCTTGTCCGTCTACTGAAATCAAGCCGGGAGATCCGCTGCCGCCGAGCCACAGCAATCCCAAAGGTGGCCCAAGCCCTTGGCCATGGGCAATTCCCAGGCTTAAAAGCATCCGTCCGACAAAAACAGCGCAACGAGATCACATCGACCCTTTGTATGCCGATTTTGCGATTGAATATCCTGATCAACTTCGTGCGGACGAGTTTCTTCGTGAGTTTGACGAGTTCGTTAGCGCTCGGGGTACGTCAAAAGAACTGCCACAGTTCGTTCAATTGTGGCTGCCGAACGATCACACCGGCGGAACGCGAGCGGGCAAGCCGGCGCCGCGAGCCTCTGTCGCCGATAACGATCTCGCCGTCGGCCGCGTCGTCGATGCAGTTTCGCACAGCGCCTATTGGGATGACACTGCCATATTCGTTGTTGAGGACGA
>DATMQI010000034.1:0-9369 GCA_035567135.1 Terriglobales bacterium | reverse complement strand
AATTTCTCGAGCGCTTCGCTCGCATCGTTAGCCGAATCGAAATGCTCCACGTCGCTCCTTGCCGACAGGATATCCGCCAGAGCCGTTTGGGCCAGAGGCTCATCATCCACGATCAACACACGCATGGTTTCCATTCACCCTCATCTCTATTCCATCAGACGAAAACGTTTTGGCTGACCGCTCGGGACCTGAGCCTTATGATTTCACCGTTCTCGTTCGCATGGGTCCTGACTTGAGTTCGCGTTTAGATCGGGCGTTAGTGGCCAGCCATTTCCGCCAGGTCCGCCGGCGTTCCGTCCGACCACTTGCTTACCGGAACGTCAATTGTGGTATAGCGGCCTACTTTTTCTTCGTGCGCGTCCAACGGGACGTCATCTCCCAAGTCGGATCCCAAGGCTTTAGGGTCGATTTGGGGGACAAAAAACATCACGTGGGGAAGCCATGGTCCTTTGATGCCGGCATTCAAATACCCTTGCTTTGACAGCATGTAGGACACCGAACCGGGTTCGGGCGTGGGCAACTCACCTTTCGCGATGCCGTCCATTATGGCGTCCTCTATCTGAGTGTTCGAACGTCCGGCAATCGCCAGTTCGGTCTTCTTGAGGTAGATCGGAAGGAAAGACCGCGCACCGGGAGCGCTCAGGCAGATCGGACCGTGTATCTTTGGATCCCAAAAAGCCGGATTGTTTTTTGGTAAATCCCATGATCGTCCCACCAGGCAAACGAAACCGTTCTTCCCCTCCACCGCCGTTTCATAGCCATGCCGTCCAAGAACCAGCACCTTGGCCCCGCTCGAAACGGAGTTAGGGCCGGCGCAGCGGGACATCGCAATCTCCCCATCGCGGTCCATCAGATATTGATCGAGTGGGAGCATGGTGGGATAAGGAGGTTTGGCGTCCTGTGCTTGCGCTTGCCGGGCGACGCCCAGGGCCAGCACAAAAAATACCAATGCGATCATCTTGACTGTCGTTCGTTTCATTGGCCTCTCCTCAAATCCTTCTGATGCGTTTTGAATTATCCCGCCAAACCTATGATCGGCGAGTTCTCGTAAATAGAGCTTATTTCTTCGGCTGCTCGCACTCAAAGTTCGCGGCGTCATTCGGATCGCCGCTGCCTTTGTACTTCGCTGCCTGCGGATACGGGCACAGAGGCCGCGTCATCTTCGCGTGCGTTGGGTCCTGGGCCTCGAACTTCGACGCAATAATTGTTGATGGCGCCGTGCCCTTTTCCACCCACTGTTCCAAAGATGCGCCCACGCTGTGTTGCGGGTCGTCGAACTTCAGATCATAGACCGCTCCGAACGAATCCGGCCCCGGGCCTCCGAAGCAGTGTTGAAACCCCGGCGCCATGTAGAGGCGGACGAAAGAGTCGACATCTTTTTGCCCCATCTTCTTGATGACGCTCTCGTAATAGTCGATCGTGTTCAACGGTGTGATCGCCGGATCACTCCAGCCGTGATAGAGAACCAACTTTCCTCCGCGGGCTTTGAATGGCTTGAGGTCGGGATCCGTAGCGTTCAGGGCCTGCGCGGTTCTCTCATTGGCTGCTTTCAGGTCCGCATCAAGCTTGAACGTCTTGTAGTCCCAATCGGACTTCCTGAATACAAAGTCGGAAAAGAATCCGTTGGCGAAAGACGCCGTGAAACTCTTCCCGGGCTCCGGGCCGGTGATCCAGAGTCCCCAGCCGTTTTGGCCCTCTTCGGCGCCGGGCAGATAGCCGGGGTAAACCACGTGCCCTTTGGAATCAATTCCCTCGTAGAGTTTCTTCAACGCAGTGACCTGCGCAGCCGTCAGGCATTTGTCGGAATCCTCTCCCTTGCACTGGATCGTCGCGGGATCGAAGTGACACTGCCGCGGATCATTCAGAATCCCATCGTGCACGCCGTCCACCTCGTCGCACGCGGTGTTCACCGCCGCTGCAATCGTGGGAATCTTTGCCGGAGGAATGAAGGTAGCCGAATCCACCGTCAGGATCTGGGTGTCATAAGCAAAAGTCGCCATCAGAGCAGTAAAGTCGTTCGCCGGAGCGCCGGCTAAGATTCCGTCATAGTCCTCGGGATAACGTTGGGCTTCCATCAACCCCTCACGCCCGCCGCCGGAACATCCGGCGAAGTATGACCGCTGCGGAGGCTTGGAGTAATAAGCCGCGATTACTGTCTTGGCGACGCGCGTCATCTCATGAATTCCGCGATAACCGTAATCGATAATCTTTTCCGGGTGCCCCATCGCCCAGCCCGCATCGATCGGAGATCCCGTGTGGCCCGTGTCAGTCGCCGTCGCGGCGTACCCCGCCTTCACCGACGTTGCGAGTTGCACTTGGTCAATCGATCCGGCGAATCCGCCAACGCCGATCCCTTGTAGCTTGCCATTCCATCCCGAGACTGGAAGCCAGACTTCGAGTGTGATGTCGGAGTCTGAGGTCGGCTTCACCTCGGCAACGACGCGGCAGAATGCCGGAAGACTCTTATATAAAAGTGAGAGCTCGCTGCCGCTCTTCGGCGCGGGATGGCCTTCGAACGTGCCCGCCGCAACCGTCTGCGCAAGCGTAATCGTGGTGTTGGGAATCTTTCCCGCAGTCAGGCGTTCGCACGCATCCTGGGCGCAGGTTGGTGCGCTGGAGACCAGCAGTATCAAGGCGACAGCCCATCGGGAAGCTTTTTTTTGCATTTGTGCTCTCCCGAGTCTCAGCTGCTGCGGTCCTGCAGCTTTTCCATGAAAGCCGCCTGATCCGCTTTCATCTTCGCCGTTCTTGCCTTCGACCGTCTTTTTCGCATGGTCGTGCCTTGATCGCGTTAAGAGCGGACGTCAGTGAGCATGATCGCCCGAGTCGGCCGGCGTTCCGTCCGACCACTCTGACACCGGAACAATGAACTCGGTCACTGGCTCCGGAGCACCATTAAAGTGTGTAGCCAGCAGAACCGGGGCGTCAGTGCCAAGCGGGGCTGCACCCCAAGTGTGAGCGTCTTTCACGGGGACGTAAAACATGAGATGGGGAGAGCAGTTCCCGCATTTGCTGTTAAGGAACCCTTGCTTCGACAGCATATAGGCCATCCCGCCAGGCTCGAGTGCCGGCAGTTCCCCTTTCTCAATCGCGGCCTTCATACCTTCGTTGATTTCAGATTTCGATTTTCCAGCCAATGCCAATCTTGTCCTAATCAAAAGGATCGGCAGCACCGTCCTGACAGCCGGCGGGTTGTAGCAATCCGGACCGAGCCTCTTAGGGTTCCAAAACTCGGGACTGTTTTCGAATTGGTCCATCCATGGGCGTTCTACCACGCAGACAAAGCCGTTCTTGCCTTCGACCGCAGTTTCATAACCATGCCTTCCGAGGACCATGACTGTGGCGTCCTTGGCAACGGACGGCGGAGCCGCGCTTCGAGCCAGGGCGATTTCGGCATCGCGGCCCATAAGGTATTGATCGAGGGGCGCCATGCTGGTGGGATACGGATTTTTGGCATCCTGTGCTTGCGCGTGCCGGGCTCTACCCAGGGCGAGGGCAAACGCAAAGAGTCCCGATGCGATCAAGTTGACTGTCTTTCGGTTCATGAGGTTTACTCCTTTGAATCCTGGCGGAAATTTAAAAGCATGCGCCAAACTGATCGGCAAACGCCGATCGGCCACAGCTTCCCTTTGTCCTGGATATTTTCATAACGAGGCGTACCGTTCGATGAGTTGAGCCACGGCCTCGGGTTGCTCGTCTGCAACGTAATGCACGCTGTTCTTGATGACTTCAATCTTGACGTTTGCACACCGATGATTGCGTAACGCTTCGGCAAAGCTCGGCATAAGCTTCTCGAAAGGCGAGTTCTCTCCGGGAGCCAGCACCAAAGGCACGCTGATGGCGTTTTGTTGCGCTGCATTGAATTTCTCATTCGCCGGAAAAGCGCGATAGATCTCCAATGCCGCGCGCAGATGCTCAGGAGCGGCATAAGCCCGCGCATAGCGGGCGACATCCGCATCACTGAAAGTGTCGTGATCGAGAAAATGGCGGAAGTAAATAGCTTCCCGACCGGCAATAAGTTGTTCAGGCAGCTTCGGCGTCTGCTGAAAATAGATATGCCACGTAATGGGGCTAGCTTTAACTGCATCCCAACGCCCTAGACCCGGCACCGGTGCGTCGAGCAACATCACGCCGCGGCTGGTTTCCGGATAACGACGGGCAAAAGCATAGGCCACCATTCCGCCAATATCGTGCCCGACGAGGTAAACGTGTTCCAGATGCAGGTGTTCCGCCAGTTGGCGAATGTCTTCTGCCATATTCGCAGCGTCGTAACCGTCCGGAGTCGCGGCGGAACCACCTATGCCGCGCAGATCAACTGCCACGACCGTAAACTGCTTCGCCAACAGCGGCATGACGCGGTGATACGCGTACCAGTCTTCGGGGAAGCTGTGCAGCAGAATGACAGCCGAACCAGTCCCTCCGCGCACATAGTGGAGAGTTGTTCCGTTCACCTGCACGGTATCGGAGACGAACCCGCCTCCCAGCGTCGCCAGCCCTGGATCGATTCGCTGCCTTGGCGCTGACTGGCCTTGGATGACGGCGCATGCCGCCACCACAAAAACCGCGAAAAGCTTCAAAATCCAACGATCATAGATCCACATTTCCACTCCCTGCTGGCTCGACTTGACCTTCCTACATAGCCGGTGCAGCCGTTCCATCCGACCATTTGCCAACCCCAATCACGAACTCGGTGATGGGCTCCGGCCCGCCCTGGAACTGCGGATTCAGCGTGACCGGCGAGTCGGGCAGATCCGCGCCCCATGAGGACTTGTCTGTCAGTGGAAAGTAGAACATCAGATGAGGTACGTAGTGCCCAAGGGCGTCATTAAGGTAGCCTGCCCGCGACATCATGTAACACATCGCGCCCGGCTCCGGTATCGGCAGCTCTTTATTGTCGAATCCGGCCTTGATGCTGTCGATCATCTGAGCTTTCGACAGCCCGGCTAATACCATTTCCGTCCGCTTGATCGTGAGAGGCAGAATGGATCGCGCGGCTGCCGGATTGAAGCATTGCGGCACACGCACTTTGGGATTCCAGAACTCCGCGGAGTTGAATGGGGACATCCATGATCGTTCCACCATACAAACAAAACCGTTCCTTCCTTCGATGGCGGTCTCATAGCCCCGCCACCCGAGGACCAGGATCTTTGCGTCGCTTGATATAGCTGCCGGGGCAGCGCTTCGCGCCAGGGCGATCTCGGCATCGCGATCCGGCATCAGGTATTGCTCGATGGAAGCCATGCTGGGATACCCTGTCGAGCGATCCTCATTCTGGTGGCGGCTGTTAAGCGTTAACTTGAGTCCCGCAGCCACGCAGACAATAGCCAAGGCTCCGGCCCAGACCCAGCGGCTCGTACTCACTCTGTTTTCTAATCTCGGCCAGCTGGCCTTTGTCGCTTCCCGCTTTTGGGGGCGCTCTCTAAGCGCCGCGTTGATCTCCGGAGGGATGCCCACTTCTGGTGACTCAATTTCCCAGGCCATTAGTTCTTTGGAAACGCCCCGGAAATCGGCCACAAGGGTCTGGCACTCCGGACACAGTTCCAAGTGCGACAAGGCTTCGGTGGCTTGGTCCGGGGGCAGTTCGCCATCAAGATAAGCCATGAGTTCTTCCTGTTCGATCGGATGTCTGTTCGTGCTCATTGCATGCCTCGTCTTCCCGGGTGCGGCTGCCGGGTGCTCGCTCTCAGGGCAGGATTGGTTTTTGCCTCCGACTCGAGATAACTCTTCAATGCGAGACGCGATCGAAAAAGCCTGGACCGGACCGTATTTACGGGAATTCGCAACAGCTCGGCAATGTCGCCGTAACTCAATTGTTCGTATTCGCGCAGCATCAAGATTTCGCGGTCCGGCGAATCCAGTTTTTCCATGGCTTGCCGGACCCAGAGCACGTACTCGGGAGTTCCGTCAGTCTTAGGCTCCGGAGCGGACTGTCCTGATGTACTACTCGTCAAGAACTTGCGCCTTTCCGCAGCCAGCAGCTTCAGCGCAATGCCATACAGATACGTCCGAACCAAAGCTCGTGGCTCATAACGGGAGGCTCCGCGGATTACCGCGAGGAAAGTTTCCTGGGCCATATCCTCCGCTCGCTCGGGGTTGTTCAGCCGGCGCCCGAAGAAGCGGTACAGTGGTTTACGATAGCGGGCAAACAGCTCCTCGAAAGCTGCACGTGATCCACCCTGGAATTCCAGCATCAAGGCTTCGTCGCTAGTCATAGTCGGTGCACTGGCTCAATCCGCGCAATCTTTCTGCGGCATTTTCACGTCGTTCATTCTTCTTTAATGTCACAAGTAAGCCAAAAGTTCCCGCTCCGTTCCATTTCCCTTATGTTTTTTGAATATCATCAGCATGATCTCCACCGGACTGCGGCAAGGAAACTCTTCCGTCTCTACGAATCGCAGACCCCAGGTTTCCACTTCCGGTCTCCCGAATCACGGAGCATTGGCGGCGATCTCTACTGATATCCGTATGAATTGATCACGGAGCTTGTTCTACTTAGTTTCTGCAATTGGTCAATTCGTCACTCTCTGAATACCGCAAACACATACCAAAACTGTGGAACCTCGCGTCTTCCCTTCAAAGACGGCTCTCGGCTTGCCCTACTGCACGGCAGCACTCTACGCGAGTGCGGCCGCAACGTGGGGTCAGTCGATGACAGGCGGTCGCAGGAGCGGTCGGAGCATTCTGCCGGAAATTAGTTGAGGTCAAATCCAGTGTGATGGAGGAAGGAATGAGTAAGCTGAAATCTCAACCCATGTTTAGTTCCCCTCGCCGCGGCGCACGATTTACGCTGCTGGCGCTGGTTGCTTTATCCGCGCTGCTGTTGTGTGCTGTGGCCTTCGCCCAGACCACGGTATCAAACGGCAGCATTACCGGAACGGTAACCGATCCCACCGGCGCGGTTGTGGGTGGCGCCAAAGTGGTCATTACCAACACCGGAACAGGTCAGGCTCTCAATCTGGCGGCAAACTCTGGGGGCGCGTACACGTCCGGCCCTCTCGACCCTGGCACTTACAAAGTACAAGTTTCGGCCAAGGGCTTCAGCAGCGTTAACGAAACCATCGCAGTGGAAGTGGGCAACACTGCCACCGCCAACATCAAGCTGCAAGTTGGTCAGGAAAGCCAGGTAATTGAGGTAGCGGCCAGCACGGTCGCGGTTAACACCGAGCAGGCTGAGGTGCAGGGTGTCCTGACCTCAGACCAGGTTGCGAATCTGCCGGTGAACGGCCGCAACTTCCTGGATCTGGCGCAACTCGAACCCGGTGTGCAAATTCAGGACGGTCAGGTCTTCGACCCGACCAAAGCCGGTTTTTCTTCGATCTCGTTCGGCGGCCGCTTTGGCCGCACGGCCCGCATCAACGTCGACGGCGTTGACATCAGCGACGAGACCGTCGGCACCACTACCTCCGACGTCCCGGCCAGCGCCATCGACGAATTCCAGCTCGGCCAATCCTCGCTCGATCTCTCGCAGGATTTGACCTCTTCGGGAGCGGTCAACGTGACTACCAAGTCAGGCACGAACACCCTGCATGGTGAAGCGTTCGGCTTCATCCGCGATCATAGTTTCGGAGCCAATGCTCCTGGCGGCCACGATTATGCGTTTCAGCGCGAACAGTTCGGTGGCAACCTTGGCGGAGCCATCATAAAGAACAAACTGTTCTTCTTCGCCGACGGCGAGCGCACCAAGCAGGACGCGTTTGCGGCGGTTAATTTCTCCGGCACTCCGTTCGCCCCTTTGAGCGGCGGCTTCAGCCAACCTTTCCGCGAAAGCAACCTCTTGGGTAAAATCGATTACAACTTCGGCAACGGCGCAAAGGCGTTCTACCGTTACTCCTACTTCGCGAACTCGCTGTTTGCCACTTTCGGAGTCGGCTACTCGGTGTACGACAACAAGGACTACACCCGGACGCATGTTGCTGGCGTGGACTTCACCACGGGCAGCTTCTCTCACAGCATTCGCTACTCGTTCCTGAAGTTCCAGAACCAGATCGTGGACGCAACTTCAGGCAACAGTGCTCTTCCATTTGCTAATACTGGGGTGGAGTTCTTCACCACGACCGGTTTTGGCGTCGGACCAAATTTCTTGGCCCCGCAAAGCACTCCTCAGCAGAACACCGAACTGAAGTACGACGGCAGCAAGGTGCTGCGCTCCCATACCATTCGTTATGGGGTGTCGTATAACCACATTCAGGGTGGCGGCTTTGCCGATTTCTTTGGCAGCGCGCCTCGAGTGCGGATCAGTACAGGGACAGCGAATTGCGGCCCCACGGGGACCGAAGCTTGCTCCGCTTTTGCCGCTGCCGGACCTTTCCCGGACGGCGCCGCCAATCCTTTGAACTGGCCTGCGAGCCGGTTCGTCGTTGGCAACGGCCAGGGATTCAACACCCTCGAACCAGCTTTGGGCTTCCCGGCAGGCGGATTGGGGCCGGATAACCGTATCGGCCTCTATGTCGGCGATAATTGGAAGATCAAGCCGAATTTAACTCTGACCTACGGCTTGCGCTATGACCGTGACACCGGTCGTACCGATAGCGATCTGCCAGCCATTCCGGAGATCAACGCTGCTTTCCCCGGCTATGGAAACCGGGTTCAGCAGCCCAACCTCAACTTTGCACCACAACTGGGCTTCGCCTGGGATCCAATGAAGAACGGCAAGACCGTCATTCGCGGCGGAATTGGCCTTTACTACGAGAACGTAATCTACAACAACGTTCTCTTTGACCGTCCGCTCCGTTTGAAAACCGGGGCCTTCAACCAAGCCACGACTGCCTGTTTGAACGGTATACCTCAGCAGACGCCGATAGCGGGCGGTTCTATTAGTCCTCCATCCACTGCCTGCAGTAATGACGTTTATCTCGGTAACGCGATTCCCCAGATCCTGTCGTTCTGGAATCAGGTGAAGGCTGGGAACCCGTTTAATCTACAGGCTCCCAACCCCAACTATATCGGTAACTTCCTCAGTCAGGGACTTGGTGCAGGCCAAAGTCCTGCACTGTTCGCACCCAACTACAAGACGCCACGCTCGTTGCAGCTGAACTTCGGCGTTCAGCGTGAAATCCGCCATGGCATGGTATTCAGCGCCGATTACCTGCGCAACGTGGAAACGCGCAGCCTGATCGGCATTGATGCTAACCGTCAAGGCGATATCAGCGGCTTTAACCTGGCCGGCGCAAATGCAGCCGTTGCAACCACAAACGCCTCGTTCGGCTGCGCAACGGTGGATTGTTCAATCGGAAAGGGTGCGACCATGGCTGATTTCGCCCAGCACGGTCTCGGCACCGCTCTCGACATCGGCGCGGGTTGTACATCCGTCAACGGAATCGGGCGGCCGTGCGCCTTCGGCGGAGTAAATCCAGGTCAGGCGAATATGTT
>DATMQI010000033.1:0-4256 GCA_035567135.1 Terriglobales bacterium | reverse complement strand
CCCGTGCTGCTTTCCCGCGCGCCTATTAACCCCTGGGACACGCGTTCCCCGCTCTGAGTCGGGCGCGTGTCAGGTTGACCAGCGTTCTCCTTGATCAACGGCCTACCGCCCTCACTCTGCCGACGAGACTCCGTTGCCCTGCGACGAGATTTGCACGAACCTCGTTTTTGGCCCGTCGGACATGCCCCGCGAACTTGTGCCCACCGTGAACGTGGCGAACCTGAAGTCTGTGTAGGCTATTTATCAGGACATCGAGTCGCGGCACCCCAGAGGAACTCTCATGGACCTGCGTGAAATTGTCCATGAGTCTGGCCTCATGAAAAGCCGAGGGCCAACCACATCTATTTCAGACTTAGAATCGTGAGGTATTCGAAATGATCGTAGGCGGATCGTCTGTCAGATTGCGACAGAAGTCCGAGTGCCGCGCCAATCGAATAAGTGACCGCGCTGAGAGCTGGCCACGTCCACAGTAGCGGACCGAGGCATTGGTTCAAAGCACAGCCGTCATAGTCGCTGCGAGTCATAGGAAAAAGTTCGACCCTGAGATGTGTCATTGATGACATTTCCACCGGACCCCAAGATGTCGCGATGCTCAGAATCCCCAAAGCCAGCCAAACCAAGCCGGGCAACCAGACAAAGCATGCTGCCCGATGAAGCATGCGGCGATTCACAAAAAAGCCGAGTGTGCCAGGCCACCAGATCGCAGGTCCGTACCATGCAGAGGCTAGGCGGCGAATCGTTCCTTCAGACCCGAGGGCACACAGAACGCCATCGAAGGCCAACCCCACCAGCATTGAAAAGATAACACCACCTGCAATTGCTATCGCAGTATGCTCAACGAGACGTTTCAGGATGTTCCTCAATTCTCCACCCGCATTGGAGGTGTCGCGCCGGAAAAGTGTCCCTATTGAGGGGCTATCCTCTTTCTTAAGGGTTACTCCGCAGGGTGCGAGCCTACCAAAAGTCATCGGACGGCTTGTCATAAGGCCGCAAAAAGATTGTCAAGAGATTGGTCCGTTCAATCGCTTCGCTGACTCTGGCTTTCCAGCCGGGGGCTAGGCTTTCAAATCACTTGGATACCGTCGATGCCCTTGCTCCACTCCCTCTCTGCGGGCTGCCTAGCGAAGCTCGGTGCCTGACCAAAGCGTTGCCGACCTGCCACCCACTGTTTGAAAGCAAACCGCAGATAACAAAATTGCTTGCGCAATCTAAAACGATAAAGGGTTCGTGCAGAAGCCAGCCAACTGGCAGTGACTGTTGCAAAATCTCTATATCGCTCATTGAGGCGTTCTGAGCGTAAAGAGGCTGATTTCATCATTTAGGATGCCGCTTGGTCCACGTACTCACGGGCTTCGCGTAGCTTTTCTGCATCGTCGTTGTCATCCCCACCGATTTCAATAGCAGCTGCATACCACTTGAGCGCAGCGTCTTTATCGACGGGTACGCCTACACCACGAGAAAAGATTCGGCCAAGTTCGATCCGCGCAGCAAAAGCATCCGTACTCTTGGAAGGTCTACCAACCGCCTCAAACAAACGAATTGCCTCCTGAATGTCCTGACTGATTCCCAAACCCTTTGCGTACATCCGACCCAGATTGAGGATGGCTCGTGAAGAGCCTTGATTGGCGGCTGCCGACAGAAACCGGAATGCCTCTTTGTAGTCGACCTCGACTTCGTACCCGTATAAGTAACAGCCGCCCAGTATGGATTGGGCCGCACAACTACCCGCTTCTGCCCTTCGACGCAATTCTGGAACATCGATAGCCATCATTAGCTTGCGAGTATATCTGGACTCGTTGGGAATCGGACTGAAGGCTCTCGCGGCGGAGCTTGAGCGGCTGCTAACGCTAGAGAGCAAGCCATGGTCGCTCAGGGATGACAAGGCGAAGTAGCTGAGCACCTTCTCCTTCGTTTGAATGTTGACTTCGGTCTAACTCTGCTGCAATCTAACAGACCCACCTCCTCCACCTCCCCAAAATGCGTTCTACAGCCCTTCCCGCCCGAAGTGTCGAGGGGAGGGATATTTATTCACGAGGACAACCGTACGCCGAGCCCGCGTCAACTGCATGTTATCGAACTGGTGGCCAAGGGTTTCAAGAACCGGGAAATAGCGAAGAAGCTGGGCATGAGCCAGCATGTTGTTCGGAATTATCTCGGCATCATCTACGACAAGGTCGGTGTGAGTAATCGCGTTGAACTCGCACTGTGGTATGAGGCGAGAGTGCATGAGGGTAAGTTTCGGCGAAAGGGCACCTAGCGTCCCGCGCTTGCGCGAAGAGTTTTCACAATTCTTTCCGTTGCCACAAACAACCTGCTTGGCGCGCTAATCTGTCCTCGCACAAGCTTGCCATCGACAACTTCAAAATAACCTTGGTCGTCGTGGCACCGACCGCAACTGGGGACCGGGCAGACATCTATGAGTGTCTGGCCGAATGGGACCATCTCCAAGTTCGTATGTCTGTCGCAAGGAGGTGATGGCATGGGGGAGCCCTCCCAGCGGGAGACTCTATTGGCGATTGGCTGGCTGGGTCAAGCGGATTCGGGATGTGAAGGCTAGCAGTAGTGTTTGGCTTCGAATCGCCATAAAGCGCTGATCAGATCGCTTGGGTAAGGACCTGTCGGCCCCACGCCAGAGCGTGGGGCTGATTTTTTGTCCTCGTGCCCACGGATGGCCGCACTTACTAGGCTGTCAAGTTGAGGCATCTCACTGGCCGTGCACATTTTCTGCGCGGCCAGCAGGATTTGATGTTCAGTAAACAGATGAATCTTGAACGCCATGATGCCGTAAAACGGTCGACGCAGAATCAGCAACTTGCGGCATTGGTTGCAGCGAGGTTTTGTGAACAGTGCTCGCCGCTTTCGGTCAGTAAGCGTAATGGCGATGTTTCACCAACTGTGGGTTAGAATCTCCGCTGTCATGTTTCAACTGCTCGGACTTTTGAAGATGAACTCAGTTCGGATGTTTCGCGGAGGCCACCTTGCTGCTTAGATTTTTCTTTTTGTCTGTGTTCATTGTCCCATGCGCAGTAAGAGCGCAGTCTCCCGCTGTGGCCGACACGCCCAGTCGTCCAGCCATTCTCGGCAGCCTGGAGAAAGGGAAATATCTCAACCATGTGATCGGGTTCGAACTCCAACTGGACCCAGCCTGTACGTTCGCCGATGAGCCTCGGGCGATCGCTCGGTCGACTCAGCTTCCCCGGCGACTCAGTCTCTCGCTCCGTTGCGGCGACAACTTAGTTGTCCTCAGCTCATTTCCGCTTCATGCCGACGAGCAGGTCAATATAAGAAGGGATGCACAGCCTTCGCTTCAGGGTGCAATGGATGGCGGCGGTTTCAAGAAGCGTGGTGGCTGGCACAACGAGGCTGCGGGCGGGACCGAAGTGCTGGTGCAGGAGCTCGTTCGGCGCGGTGATTCGGGCCAAGAACTTGGCTTCTACTACGCATTCATGATCGGCCGAAGATATGTCTCGATCCTTGTCCTTGGTCCGGAGGCGAACCGGAGAGAACTCGGCCAGGTCACCGCAACAATAAGAATCGAACCAAACTCGGCGCATTGAATCTTCGCAACGGGCGAGTGGGGAACGAACACCTTCATAATGAGGGCTCCCGAGCAGCGTGCCGGTGTAGTCGTACTGATCAATCTCAACGGCGACCATCTTGCTTCCGATCTTGGTCCCGAACTGATGAAGATTGTGCTTGGCGTGCGATAAATGGCGAGAACACGATTTCACTCAGAACCATTTGGTTATGAGGTCGCGGTAGGGACGACCATCGCTGATCGCCCCCCGCGCGGATCCGCACGAGCGCTCATTAGCGCATGCGGCTCTTATCGCAGATGAATAACGGCCAAGCGTGGAGCTTGTCCGCACACTCGCCCACCCGTGGGACACGAACACACCCGCTCTGAGTCGGGAACGTGCCAGATGGGAAAGTGGTCTCCTTGATCAGCAGCCTTCCCTCCTCACTCTCCGCTGACGAGCTTTCCGTCTTTGTTCGAATGATTCATCGGTAATATGCCGCTGTCCGACTCCTCGCAGACGTGCACGCGGGCCGTACGGCCTGAGCCTTCTCCCGCCGTCCTGCGGCTGAGGTTCACCGCAGGCATCTCCGAGGTCTCCCGGTTCTCGTGTATGAAGTTTCTAGGCGTGCCTGGGGCCTTCGACTACGCCGGACCAACAAGGGCTCGCGCTATCGCCATTGTCCGTGTTGCCTTCCGCACATGTTAACTGCGTCGGCGTCCGGGTTGTATATTTTCG
>DATMQI010000032.1:0-14343 GCA_035567135.1 Terriglobales bacterium | reverse complement strand
CAGGGCAACGGAGTCTCGTCGGCAGAGTGAGGGCGGTAGGCCGTTGATCAAGGAGAACGCTGGTCAACCTGACACGCGCCCGACTCAGAGCGGGGAACGCGTGTCCCAGGGGTTAATAGGCGCGCGGGAAAGCAGCACGGGGTAATAAGGAGATGAAGTTCACAGCCTTGCTCCATTATCTGACCGTCGACTTGCTGCGGGAAGGCTACCCCATTAACAGCAATGTTGTGCCCTTCCTTTTTGCTAGCTCCGAATTGGAAACGGTCTTGGGACACCAACTCCGTGTGTAGATCGAGCGCTGGGTGGCGCAGCTAACACGACAAACCTTAGTAACCTTCAGCTCACTTACCGCTGTCACCTGTTCCCCTGCGACACGCCGTCCTAACATTGACCGGACGCCATGTCATCCTGGTACAGAGTGGACATTCCGCCGAGTGAGTGCTGCCGCGACGGCAAGGCTGATCTGCTGCAAGCGGCCTTTGAGGTCATGTTCCTCACCAGGCGCAGCCCCAGGGATGCGGCTCTGTTCGAGTGGCACGATGAATCACTCCAGACCAACGTCTTCTTCTTTTCTCCGGAAGCAGCAGCGATGGTTGAGACTCTGATTGAGCGCTTCGGAGGAATTGAATGTAGTCCGCCAGTTCTTTCCGAGCGGCTGGTGTTACTGGTCGGACACCCGAGCGTGAGGGAAACACTGCTCGACACAACCCAAAGGTAACTTCAGCCTGTTTACTTTCCGGCCATACCCCTTGTGCCCCCCCACGTTTTAGCCATTTCCCTCAGCATCCAGCGTCGGCATTATAAGCAGGACATGAGAAAGACCATTAGCCCGCTTCTAATCGGACTTTGCCGGAATACAGAGGGGCAAGACGTGGCCGAATACGCGATCATGCTGGCGGTCGTCCTCGTGATTGTAGTCGGCACCGTACGGGTGATCGGATCGAACGCCGGTATTGTCTTTTCTCAGGTCGCCAGTGGGATTCAATGAGCACTGCAGCTCGGCTCGCGCATTCACCTCATCTGCTCTGCAAGGTCCGTATCGAGCTTGACCTGTCGAAGAATTCGAGATTGAAAGATATGTACAGGCATCCCGAGTTCCACCGGGAAATCAGGATTTATCTGCGACAGAACGATCTGGAAATATCGAATCAGTCAGTGAACCCACAAGGTAGGATCACAAAGATCGAGATGACAGGATCAGCAGTTGGTTTGCGATCGTTCGTTGATCGCTACTTGTATACTGATGCTCTTGGTATCGCCTACAGCATGGATTACCTTTAAGATTACCCCGAGCGGGAGTAGCACGTTGCAGTGCGCTGGGAGTCCATCCCGGAAATGGCGGTGCAAGTCCGCCGTCCCGCTCTAATCGGACATGGCCACTAAAAACATCAAACGGCTCATTCGGAGAGATGCGCTGCCTTTCACCTGCCCCTCGTGCGGTGCGAAGCCGAGAGAGAGATGTATGTCGTTAGCGGGACACGTGCGACGCGATCCGCATCGCGAACGTCGGAGCAAGGTACCAAATCAGCCAGCAGCCGCTCTCATCGGACCTGCCTCTCGTAGCTGAACACACCCATCTGCTGCTGGTCGTCTCCTCGCATGCCTTCTTCTTATCAGTTCGCGCTGTGGAAACAAGAGAGTCTTCTGGTACGCCGTGTACACTGTTGGGCGCAAGGAGAAGAGAGAAGTATGGGATTCTTCGGTAAGCGCTCGACGAGACGGTCAATCGAGGACCCTGACTTTGGTCGTATCACAGAAGGAAAGGCCGAGTCTTGGGAAGGGGATGGATTCCAGCTTTGGGGAGGCACTTCAATTCAAGTGATGATTGATGCAGGTCCGGAGGGGCCATCCGCAGAACAGCGGTCATTCGTTCGCTCTCTTCGTGGGGATGAGGGAATTCGAGTGAGAATTGAGCAGGCCGTTGCAATGCATGCCAAAGCGACCACAAACAGAATGGGGGCTCTTCGACTTTCCGGCATCTATCTACCTCAATCTCCGCTTCGCAAGACATGGAGGGTCAGGTTCGACATGGAAGGAGAGGAACATTACTGGTACGGCGCTGAGGTCGAGGGATCACAGCGCATTGTCCCTTTCGCGGAGGACTGAGTGACACTTTCTGAAAGCATCCAATAAATAGAGACAGCCGCTTTGTCCGACTGAGTTTTTCCGCAGCGTGCTACAACTGACCATGAATAGTTCCATCGAACATGCACTTGTGAGTTTCGACAAGAAAGACTTCTAAAGCTAAGCTGTGGTTATGACCGGTCTTTTAATAGCTGCTCTCATTGTCGCTGCTCTCTGGGCTGGTAGTCGTGTGATGGCTCGCGTTAACCACCCTTAGAGAGCTTCGACCTGCAAGTTCCTGCCGCGCCCGACTGCGGGATGCCTCCTTGCGGTTGCCAATATAAGTGTGCTTCCATCAAAGACCAATTCGGGTTATTCTTTCCACACCCTCCCCTGTTCCCCTCCTCCTGACGCTGCTCGAATCGAGGCATTGTGTTGGCTTTCGAGCACGAACAGCGTATTCGCGCCCTCATCAAAGCCTTCGCGGGAGAGAAGGACCCTGAAAAGTTGAAGGCTTTGGCAGCAGAACTTCAAAGACTGCTGACTTTGGAGAGCAAGCCGTGGCTGGTAGAGGATCGGGAGGCAAGCTAATCGGCCTCCTCCATTTGGATGTTTACTAATGCCTAACTCTGCCGCGATCTAACGTCTCCACTTTCCCCTCGCCTCCCCCCAATTAGTTTGCTGCCCTCCCACAAGAGTCATGAAGGGAGGGATATTTATTCACGAGGACAACCGTAGGCCGAGCCCGCGTCAACTGCATGTTATCGAACTGGTGGCCAAGGGTTTCAAGAACCAGGAAATCGCGAAGAAGCTAGGCATGAGCCAGCATGTTGTTCGGAATTATCTCGGCATCATCTACGACAAGGTTGGCGTGAGTAATCGCGTTGAACTTGCCCTGTGGTACGAGGCGCGAGTGCACGAGGGGAAGTTTCAGCGGAAGGGCACCTAGCGTCCGGCCCTGGCGCGAAGAGTTTTCACAATTCTTTCCGTTGCCACATACAACCTGCTTGGCGCGCTGATCTGTCCTCGCACAAGCTTGCCATCGACAACCTCAAAATAGCCTTGGTCGTCGTGGCACCGTCCGCAACTGGGGACCGGGCAGACCTCTATGAGTGTCTGGCCGAATGGGACCATCTCCAAGTTCGTATGTCTGTCGCAGGGAGGCGATGGCATGGGGGAGCCTTCCCAACGGAAGACTCTATTGGCGATTGGCTGGCTGGGTCAAGCGGATTCGGAATGTCACGGATGGCAGTAGTGTTTGACTTCAATCGCGATAAAGCGCTTGATCAGATCGCTGGGCGTCCCTGAAGAGTGTAGAATGCTACGACGCTCGGGTCTGCTTGGGGCGTTCAGCGAGCTCGGTAGGACCTTTCCCTTCGGCCTATTCGTGAAAGAAACGCAATCCGTATGCTCCGAACTGCATGTCTCGTTCTGCTGTTGCTGTGGCTGATCGGGTTTGCTTACCAGGCATACCATGGGTGGCTTCGTTCATGTCATGTTGGTGCTGGCCGTCGTGATTGGCCTGATCGGCCTAGTGCGCGGGAAGAACTCCTAAATGCGGTCTGGAGAGTGCGGGCTTCGCCGCGCTGTCCGGTCGTTCTCGCGGGGTGTGCTGTGGAACAGACCAATTTAATGACAGCAATTGCAAAGTTAGTACTGGCCGGTGAGCGAGCCGGATTCACGGTCGAGCAGATGATTCAACTCCTCCAAACGGCACCAGCATAGAGGTCTTGTTGAGCATGATCGAATGGCGGCTACTGCCTTGTGCCTCGGAGCCCTGCTCCTCACGCTGGATGATGTAAAGAAACTTTTACCCGCCCAGGAACCCCGGGCAGACCTAATGATCCGGCGCGTCCAAGTTCGTATCGGAGTCTCGCGCAATGCACGCAAGTCCGGAAAGGGCGGCTAGTTTTGCTCTCGAAACCTGCGCTCATGCACTCGCGCCTCGTACCACAACGCTAGTTCGACGCGATTGCTAACACCAACCTTGTCGTAGAGTTGCTGCGGCAGAGCTGGTTTTTGGAGAAGCGCGGGGAGCAGCCAATGACACACATGGCTCACCTGGCTTAGAGCCGCAAGCGCGACAGGCAATCATCAACGCATGTCTGGGGACAAGTCTCTTGCGCTTTATGGCATGGATTGAGGATCGTGCATCGGTCGCCGGATTTTTTACGAAAACCGAAAAAGCGAAAATCAATGAACGCTAATGTTGCCGGAATCTCTACATTAGCATGCGATAATGCCGCTCATGCAATTGGCTGTAATCCGAGAACGCGTACATGCTCTACAGCAGGAGATCTCCAGACTTCGGGTTGAAAACGCAAGCTATGTGCGCAAGCACCTTCATTCGGCGCTGGAAGCTCGTGAGCACCGACTGAGAGAAGCGCGGTTGCAAGAGATCGTCGAAGAACTTGGCAGGCTCACAAAGACGAAAATCCTTTGACGCTGCAGCTGCCTCACAGATCGGCAAAAAGTGGATGCGGTTTGAAATTCGGAACAAGTGGCATCTGAAATCTCACTAGATCAGAAGGGCCGTAGGACTGGTTTTCGCCACACTCGTCACATCGAACAGTAAAGAGTTCCATCTGTGGCGGCGGCGTGAATTCATCTGTTTCGCATAAGGCGATCTTGTGGCCACTATAGATATTTTGCTGTTCATGAAATTTGCGATTCTTGCAGATCACGACCCAATAGTACGCTTCCAGCTCTCCGTCTTTCGAGATGACCTGAAAGGCACTGTAATTTCCAGTGATGGATCGTGGTGTCACTACCGTTCCAGCGGCGTCGCTCTTTCCCTTAGTCGAGCTGTTCGGAATGCACGGCCAGACTTTTCCCGGCAGGTGGCGAGGACCGCTCGCTCGACCTACGTGGGTGGAAGACATGGCATCCTTGACTATCAGTTCCATCGGGCCAACGCGAAAATCTGAAGGCAGGATGTCACGAAATCGGAAATGCAGCCAGCCCTGTCGTGGAACTCCACATTCCAGCGGATCGGCCGTGTATAGCTCGGACAATTTCTCTTGGACCGCCCGAACCTTATCTGTATTCCACTCGTCCTTCACGAGACTACCGAGTCGCCAATTCTCCATATCCGAGCTGACTCGCTCGCCGACCTTGCGGGAACCGTCACGCGCTCCTATTGTCAGCTGAATCGGCTCCACAATCTGCAACGGCAGGTCAGTTTCGTTCAGTAGCCAGCAGTTTAGGAATACCTCGAATTCGAGCCCCGATTCGTCCGTGTTTCCAATCTCCTGGAACTTCCCATTCCGCTGTGGACGAGCATGAACCTCTTTCAGCAGAACCAGCACACGTGCCGTTTCGCGAACTCGCTCGCTTTTCTGCGCAGCATCTTTCTGGGTTGTACCCCTTGCTTCAGAAACAACAAACATAACGAAGCCTACGACCAGGCACACAGCTGCGAATGCAAGCCCCGGAGCACCGCCTGCGACGAAACCCAAGCCTGCACCGACAGCTAAAATCCCCAGTCCAAGACGCCTAGTTTTTGACATGTGCGACGCCCCGACGCACTCGCAAAGGCATGACCTCAGAACGATCGGCTGAATTTCAAGAAGGGCGCTAGCGTGACTAGAGAAAGGATTGTACGAATTCTTGGTCCGATGGTCCAACCCGAAGACGGCCGCGGGCGCAAGGAGCCATCCGAACGACACGCGCCGGGATGCCGCAAAGACCGATCTCGCATGATTTATTAGCTCGCCCGGGCCTGTGCTATCCTTTCCGGCAAACCTAGAGAGACGCCAGAAACGAGCCGCCTCCATTACTCCAATTGGGGCGGCTTCTTTGCTATGTGACGCAGATCACTGACGTCCAAGTCTAGTTTCCATACTCTCTCCGAAACCTACACCGAGGCACGGTAAGGCTGCCTCCAGACCGGCCTCGTCGCGCTCTTGGTTTCCATCGGGAGGGTGAGCCGTGGAAAAGTCGATCATGACCGCGATCGAAAAGCTCGTGCTGGCTGGCGAGCAGGCTGGATTTACTGTGGAGCAGATGATTCAGATTCTGCGAACCGGCGAGAGCGTTGAGGCTCTCCTCCACATGATCGAGTGGCGACTCTCACCTCTACCCGTTGAGCCACGCTCCTGCCGCTGGATCATGTAACCACCCAGAGACGAGCAGGTCCAGGAGCTGTTCGAAGCATTACATCAACTGACTCGGCACTTACGTTGGCTCCCGGCTAAGGTCCATTCTGTGCTATCGTGTGCGAATCCCATATCGTTACACCTCGGGCCGTCTCACCATGCCTGAAGGGCGGGACGGCTTTTATGTTTGGACTACGTCATCCATCTGAACGAGGTTCTGTAAACGTCTTTTTACGTGCCGGGACTTGGGGAATTCTCATCATTACAGATGCCCAACCGTGGCCTGAGTTCTCCGACATGATGCTGTTGACTCTCGTGGGGGAGGGCTCCTCGGCAACTCTTGCGGTACTCAGGCCACCGTTTCGCAAGATATTCTAGCAGTCGCCGCCAACTGACCTCGAAGGCTCGTTGACGAGATGAATTGAGAACCGGTGGGCGCTTCATCTGCGTGATGCAGGCTTCCGCCAGAGGCGCAGCGCGAGACAGGGGCCTTTATCGAATCTTCGTCTTCGTCAGCTGGCTGAGCTCGTCGATGATCTGTTGCAGCCGAAGTTCCCGTTGCCGTTGCGCGTGTTCTTCCACTACCGAGTGGATATGACTTGCTGAGATAGCGTTCGTTTTCGGCGCGCAGTCCTGCGATCTCAGCCTGCAAAGCCGTCACGTGTGCGCGGATCGCCGCCTGAGCGGAATATATCGGTCGATAGTTGCGCTAACTTGCGGCCAGCATTTTTGTATGTGCTCCTGCCATCCCTCCAAGATGCTGAAGATCAGCGCAAACGTTGCGCACAGTCCTGCGAATAGGCCCGAAAGTCCAATTAAGCTTCTAGCTGTCGGGGAATTGGTCATTGATCGGCCAAATTCCCAAGCTCCTAGAGCCCTTCTCTTGCTGAGCCGCGACGCGCTTTTCTCCATCAAAACGACTTGGCCACGCCGCCGTGATGGGAGCACGTACTCGCCAGTTCTTACTGAAGCCGTACGATCCATCGCGGCATTGCGCAGAAGCGCCCGCAGGTGCGGTTGAGCAGTTCTCTGGCCTGGGAACTGTTTGGTCGTCTTTGTTCTGGTATGTGCCGTTGTCAATGCAGGAAGGTTGAGGCTGTCTGGGTCGAGCATTCGCCGTTGCTGTAAATCCAGAAATCGACGGTGTCGACGGCTGAGTTTGTTGCGCCTGGCTAGGCTCTAGCAATTGGCACACAAATGGTGAGCGGGAATGCAGGAACTCTTCTCATAATGAACCCCGGCCAAGATTTCATCACCTAAGAGCAGGCATGGGTACGTTACGCCCGATGTGGTCCTGTTGACGCGGTCTGAGTTTGTTACTAATGTTGCGTGGCCAGACTAACGAATCGCCTTCATGACGAGCTGCGTCGAAAAGAAGGATGTACCAGCTCCGTAACTGACATGCAGCCGTTCTGCTTTGAAGTCCGAGATGAGAACGTTGCGGGAGATAGCGACTGCGTCTCTCAGAGTAAAATGACTCGGGTTTGCCCGTTCGCCGTTATAAACGCTAAGCAAGAATATGACGCTTTTTTGACAACACCGAGACAAGTAGTCCACCAAGCCTTGCTACGCTGCGGCTACTTGGAGGAGTTACTATGAACTCCTTTCCGTTGAAAGCAGCGTTTGTCTGCGGATTGCTTATCACTCCCGTCTTGTTGGCCCAGAACTTCAGCATTCCTCCAGTAAAAACATGCACGGTGACATCCATTGGAGGAGTGCCGATTGCTGGCCTGGCATGTGGCGGATCGTCGCATGGACTCGGTTGCACTGCAGGCGCGCTCTACAACTGTAAAACGGGACCTGTTGGAACGCAGAATAACTGCACGCTCGCACAAGCGTGCTCGATTGGCTGTATCACGAAAGGATCGCCGAATCCGCTGGCTGACAAGTGTTTCTCAGGGACAGTGCCTCTTACCCTTTCAACTAATAACATCCTGGGCGGGGAAGACCTGGCTGCAACGGTGACACTCATCAACACTCATCCAGGCGGTGCTTACGTAAACCTATCGATTGACAGAGGAGACCTCATCCCGGGCGCATATTGTGCGCCGCCCGATCAGCTCGCAGGGGGAGCCAATTCGGCAAGCTTTGGGTTGTCTACAGCGGTCGTAAGCTCTCGGGCGTTGGCGCGCATGTTCACCGACCTGTCCTACATTGATGCATCAGGTGTCGCACATGACGTGGTGAGTGTACCCCAGAGAGTGACATTGAACCCCGGGGGAACGGAACCACCCGCTCCTCCACTCGCCTCATTCACGTTGACCCCGTCCACAATAGCGGCGGGAGGTCAGTCCGAGGTAGATGTCACTTTGGCGAAAATGGCTCCCGCAAGTGGAGTCAAGGTGCAGTTAACGAGCAGCAATCCATCTGTCGCTTCAATTAATCAAAATGCCCTCCCTGTCATTCTAGGCAGTTGCACTACCAGCGGCGGTTCGTTTGGTGTTCAGGCAGCCAGTTCGCTTCCAAGGCAAACGACGGTCACAATTAGCGCCAGCGATGGCGCAGCGGGACAAAATCCGCTGACGCGGCCACTCACGGTAACCAGTGGTTGTGTCCCGGTCGCGTGTTCCGGAGGGCCCGCTTGTGGGCCGATGCCCGACGGTTGTGGTGGTACACACACATGCGGATGTAGCCTTCCGGGGCAGACCTGCGGAGGTGGTGGGATGCCGGGTCAGTGCGGCCCGGCGGTGCTAGCAGCTTCGTCGGTCAGTATGAATCCCAGCACGGTGACGGCGGGGAATTCGTCCATAGGAACGGTCACGTTGAATGGGGCAGCACCTTCGGGTGGCGCGCTGGTCACTTTATCCAGCACAAACAGTTTCGTACAAGTACCGAGCAGCATCACGATCGCAGCGGGCCTCACCAGTGGAACTTTCACTGCGAGCACGACCGCATTTACCGCTGGTACTGTGTCGGCCGAGATTTCCGCCTCGATCGGTGATACGGTTACGACCATTCTGACCGTAAACCCGGCACCCTGACGCGCCGCGGGGTGGGAACACCGATCGCGCAGCCGCACCCTTTTCCCGATCTTGAAGAGCAATCTCAAAAAAGGACGCGTGGATACGAACCGAACCTCTCCGAGGGCATTGAGGATGCGTCCTTATACTTAGCCTATAGGTTAGTAAATTCCAGCGTCTGGTCATCACAACAGTGAGATGGAACTGGAAACTGTATTGTCCCCAGAGTTCGCTACCCAGATGTTGACTCCGTCAAAAGCAATGCCGAAGGGGTCCTTGCCGGCACCATAAGTTCTTAATATGCTGCCGTTCTTTTTGCGCAGCACCACAACGTTGTCGCTGCCATTATTGGTCACCCAGATATTGGTCCCATCGTAGATCAGACGAGCTGGACTACTACCGACGTAAAAGGTGCCCACCTTTGCCCCATCACGTGCCCGCAATTTTGTCACGCTGTCGGCGAAGAAGTTCGCGACCCAGATGTTGGTTCCGTCGAAAGCCAGTCCAAATGGGCTTTCCCCAGCAGGGAAGGTCCCCACTGCAGAACCATCGCTTGCCCTCAACTTCGTGACGGTCCCGTCCAAATTGTTGGCAACCCAGATGTGGACGCCGTCAAAGGCCAAGCCCATGGGGCGGGAGCCCACAGGGTAGGTACCCACGATCGCTCCATCCCCAGTCCGCAGCTTCGTAACACTATCGCCGTCCCGGTTTGCAACCCAGAGGTTCGCTCCGTCAAAAGCCATGTCCCCGGGAGTGGTGCCTGCGTGGAAGGTGCCCAGCAGAGCCCCATCCCGCGGGCGCAACTTCGTCACCGTCCCGCTCACCAGGTTTGAAACCCAGATGTTGCTGCCGTCGAACAGCACTGCCACCGGACGCGTTCCCACCTGATAAGTGCCGACCTCGGCGCCGTCGCGTGCGCGCAACTTGGTAACAATGTTACTGAACTGGCTGGCGACCCAGACGAACGTCCCATCGCAAGCTACACCTTCGGGACTCTCACCCACCGGAAAGGTGACCAAGACTTGCGCGCGGGCGCCAGGCAACAAGGCACATAGAAAGAGCACGGCGACGAAAGCTTTTGCTCCGCGTGCGCTCCGGGATGGCAGTTTGTGGAGAGCGGGCATTCGAGCGGGCATTCGAGTCAGTCCTGGAACACGCTCCGGTCCAGCCGCAGATCACAAGTTCTGCCGCCAGCTTCTATTTCGCGGTCGCAGCGGCGGTCCCGGTCTCCGATGCTGGTCCTATAAGCGGATCATCGGCTTCTGCCAAGATCGTAGTTATGATCCCCTGCGGCCGTATCTCTGCCGGACAAGCAGACCAGCGCAACATGGGCTCGTTCCCGATTCGTATCATGCCGATGTGATTGGATTTGTCGGCGTCCTCCTCCGCGTCGGGTGAAGTAAACCCCAGCGAGCGTCGCAGCGTCTCGATGTCCTCCGGCTTGCCGGTCAGGAATAACCACCCCGGGCCGGCCCCATGCATTTTCGCGTATTCCTTCAGAACCTCAGGCGTGTCCTCTTCCGGTTTGAGGCTGATGGAATACATGAAAATATCGTGGCCGATACGCTCAGGCAACATCTTCTGCACATGGGCAAGGTTTGCAGTCATAGTCGGACAAATTTTCTCGCAGTGCGCGTACATAAAGTTGATGAGCACCATCTTGTCCTTAACCAAGTCATCGTAGAAATGCACGCTCTTGCCATCCTGCGTTATCAGCTCGACATTCGGCAGATGTCGCCGCCGAATGACCTCGCGGGGAGACACCTGCTCCCATTTGCGGGTGGGATGATTCGCGTGATCATCCCCTGCACCCATGCGGGCAGCTAAGCCGGCCACGGCAGAAGCAGAGCCAGCTGTCAACCAAGTCCTCCGCGTGATCCCTGACATAATCCTCGCCCCTTTCTTTGTACTCCGCACTTGCCGAGGCTCCCCGAAGAAACGTCTGTCTCAGGGGGCCGTGTTGTTGTCGCCCACGGTGCCGATTTGCCACAACATCATCATGTTGTGGTCTTCGTGAACGACGTTGTGACAGTGCATGGGGTAGTCGCCCAGAAAATCGCGGAAGCGGATCATGAGTTCCACCCTCTCGTTGAATTGCAGCCGGCACACGTCCTTCCGCGAGCGTTCGCCCATCGTAGGTACGTTTCCGTCGCGCGAAAGGATCTGGAACTCTTCAGTATGAATGTGGACCGGATGCTGCCAGCCTCCGGAAGTATTGATCAGGATCCACTTTTCTGGAGCGCCTCTTTGCACGGTAAAGCGGATGTCGGCACAGCTGTCTAGTCCTCTGCCATTAATTTGCCACTGGCCATTCTTTCGGTTGAAATTGAAAGTGCGAGTGATGCGGGGGACCACAGTTGTTGTCGGAGGCAGCTGGTAGAACGTCATCCCCCCCTTCATGGGATCCAAGCTCCCGTCAGGAACCGCAGCACCAATCCGGAACTGCATGCAGACCGTGCCCTGACCTCCGGGGAGCACCGATTTGGGAGCCCGCCCATCGGTCTGAAGCAGGCGATTCTCAAGGTTGAGAACGGATACGCCAAACTGCTTCTGCAGCCTGGCAAAGTCAATAACGATGTCAAAACGCTCCGCCGGCCCCATCCGGATCATGTCAGTTAGGAAAGGCTTGGGTAACAGATTACCGTCGTTTCCTATGACCCAGAAGTAAATCCGCGTGCTCGGATTCCTGGGGTCAGTCAAATGGAGTTCGTAGAAGCGTGACGGCCCAGTATCCAAGACCCGGAACCGGTAACGGCGGGCGCTGACGTCCTGGAAGGGCTGGACCTTGCCATTAACCAATTGAACGTCACCGACAAGGCCGTCGAAGCCAAACGTGTCGAAGCAGAGCAGGCCGGTCCCCGGATCGACCAGTTTGTCGGCCAGTAATAAGGGTATGTCGTACTCCGGGAAACTGGGCAGACGAAATCCAGTACCTTCATCGCCTGTGTCAAACTGGTTGAAATTAACTTGAAATCCGGCCATTCCCTTGTACGTGTTTTCTGCCGTGTGATCCTTGCGGTGGTCGTGATACCACAACGACCCCAAGGACTCCCGTACATCTCCAGTGGGCGAAAAAGGCGTGGTGCTAAACCCGGCCTGTTGCCCGGTGTGGTAAAAGTCGTAGAACTGTCCTCGGAAGAAGTAGCGACACGGTCCGCCGTCACTTTCTGGTCCAGAGTGATAATTGTGCAGATGGGGGGAAACCTCGGGAACTCCGAAACCGCCATTCTGCGCTTGAGGCGGCAGTTCGTTGAACCGGCGAACCAAAAATGGAACCTGATAGTGGGTCACGATGGTGGGGCCAGGAACCATGGCGGGGTCGCTGCCACCCTGGTTGTACCCCCAAATGGTTTGCGCAGGGATGCTGGTGTCCGATGTAATCCTGAAGTTATGGTTTGCCCGCAGGCGCTGGACGAAATAAACCTGTGGAGGATATTTGTGGAAGTACTGGAAGCAGTCTTTTCCCGGCTGCAATACTCCATTGTACTGGCCGCGTCCCTCGTAGGGGCGATTGATTGCGGGATTAATTGCGTTGTGGGGGCACTGCTGCGGCGCAAGCTTAAATGCCGGATCCGTCAGCGGACGCGAAGGCACGATTGGCGGAATGTAAAGGGGATCGAGGAAGGGTGGAATGAACGGACTGCATCCGGGCTGGCAACTGCCGGCCGCGCAGCTTTGCGCCCAGGCACTTAAGCCGTTTTTCTGCACGAGATAGCCAGCGCCGGTCAGAAGGCCCATCTTGAAAAGATCGCGCCGGGTCAACCCTGCTTTGATAATTTCCAGTCTGTTCTTGCGAGCATTTGCGATTTCGCGCTGAGTTGCCATTGCTTTCTATCCTTCCTGCCGAACCCGGGAACCAAGGTTGGGCCGATCCTGTCGTTTCCCAAAATCCTTGCGTGCGGCGTTAATGCCGAACGTGCACAGCACCTTCTCGCCCCGTATCTTGCTTCGCAAAGAGCCGAGCAGCCGTGCTGATACGCCTATCGCTGCCAATGATCTTTCGCAAATGAAAGCCAGAAATTGTGACGACAACCTCCGTGGTTCCTAGCCCTCAAAACAAGAACTCAAGTGAACTTTCGGAAGCAGCCTATAGAAAGTTGCTCAACTGATCTTCAACAAGTGGGGCCCAGGAGCCGAGTGGTCGAAAAAGAATGAGTGCGAAAGCCGTCTCGCCGACGACCAGAGGGAAGGAGATGCTGAGGTCTATGCGAAGCGGCAGGCCTACTTGGCCCGAGAGCTTGGCACGGAAGATTCGACCTGTCAAGACGAATTTGCGGGAGGTACGTTGGGCCTCAAGCCCTGTGACTTGGTGTAGCGCAAACGGTTCCAAACGAATTACTTGTGCCAATCTTCGTAGCGGGGGAAAGACAGTTGACGAAACCGCATTATAAGAGGGCGCCCCTCTTGATCCGGCTATGCCGTTCGCTGTACTGCCGGGAATCATCAGTCGTCATGCCCACGAGTGCGGCGATTTTTCCGGCTGCCGTTTGTTGTTCGCTCAGTCTGTTGATCTCCTCCTGGACACGTTGGATTGCTGCTTGGATTTCTTTCCGTTCGACGTTAGAAATTACGCAGTTTAGAGCGTCCTGTCACGGCTGTTGCAGGGCGTGAGCACTGCAAAGAGACCCTTTATTTAATGTAGGTGACTGACAGTCGTAGGGCTTGAGTCTTCTATAGGAATCGAGGGTGAGTTGTGAAGGTTTCGGAAGTACTCATCTCAATCCGTAAAACTTCCGTGGGATCGTATGAGTGTTCGTGACCGCACTCATCGCATTGAACCAAAAAAGGTCCAGTGACCGGTAGTGGCTCGAAGGGATCCGTCTCCGCAAGTGGAATCTTGTGCCCGAACATCATGTTGGCGCTGTGATGCGCCCTGGCATTCTTGCAGATCACTACCCAGCAGTAGCTCGGATTGGCCCAAGCATCCAATGACGACATAAGCGCCCCAAGTGCCCGCGAGTATACTCGCTCCACACGATGCTACGTATTGGTTAAACACCTTAGTGATGCCCGCGCCGGTAGTTGGCGAGATCAGCGATTTTACTCATAACCATTTGGTTATGAGCGAAATGGGGATGTTTGTGCGCCGGGATAGTGCAGTGAAGCTAGTTGATGATCTGGCGGGTGAGAGTCCCGTCAGCGCAGATTACCCAGTTGGCGCTGTAGTTATATCTGGCGACGGCACGGGTGACCAAACCGTCGGAAGCCTGGATGTAAACGCC
>DATMQI010000031.1:0-3410 GCA_035567135.1 Terriglobales bacterium | reverse complement strand
ACGTCCGGTTTCGTTTCCCGCACTTTTTGAACCGCCTGCTCTCCATCAGGAGCTTCTGACACAACTTCCATGTCGGCCTGGGCATTAACGAGCATTCGTAGCCCTGCGCGGAGAATTGCGTGATCATCCACGATCGTGACTCTGATCTTGTGCGTTCGCGCCATTTCAACCGATCCTCCGCTCCACCAAGGGCTGGAGGCCCTGCTTGGCAAGTGGGACTCGCACCAGAATCTTGGTCCCCCTGCGCCGGGATGCGAAACTAACCGTTCCGCCCAACATTGCCGCTCTCTCCCGCATACTTTGAATGCCTAGGCGGTGCGAGGTGACAGTCACGGCCTTAGCGTCAAAGCCGCATCCGTCATCGGCGATCGCTGCCTCCAGAGCAGTGGCCAAACGCGCGAATTTAATGCTGACCGTCCTGGCTCTCGAATGTTTGGCTACGTTTGTCAGGGCTTCCTGGACAATGCGATACAACCCTATCTGGACAGCAGCTGAAAGGTTGCTGGAGTCAAGTTCGTTGAGTTTCAGATCCACAGTTATGTTATGGGTTTTGCCATACTCGGAAACGTATCGGCTTAGTGCAACTCCCAAGCCATGGTCGTCCAACACCGTTGGGTGAAGCCCGCGGGCGAGCCGACCGACTTCGTCGATGGTCTGGGCAGCGATTTCCCGTAGCCGATGCCCCTGGGCCTTAACATCTGCCAGGTCGCGAGCGTGTTCGAGAGTACGCAGTCCGACCAAGAGAGAGGTCAGCAATTGGCCGGCTTCATCATGCAATTCACGCGCAATCCGGCGCCGTTCCTCCTCTTGCGCGGAAAGCATGTGTTCTAGGAGGAGTCGACGCGTCGCTTCGGCCTTCGTGATTTCCTCTGCCTGTTTGCGTTTTTGCTCGCTCAGATCGGTTATCACCATGCCCAAGGCGTGGCCCTTGTATCCACGAAACCGGCTGAGCGACAAATAGACCGGAACCAGTTTTCCATCTCTGCAACGCAGGTTGAACTCGCCTTTTGCAACCGCCTTTTGAGCCTCGGCAAGAAAAGCTTCAAATCTCTCTCGCTCTGTTTTCGCAACCAGCGACTGAACCGCGATTCCTATAATTTTCTCTTGTGGCCTGGACATCAGTTCTGCAAACCTGCGATTGCAGTAGAGCACAGCACCATTCCGGGAGAGAGTCGCCGCGCCTTCGCTCATTGCCTCCACCAGCATGCGATAGGCGGGTTCACCGCCTTTCAGAGACACGACCTGCTCTCCGCGACGACCGGAAACCATCAGAGCATCCACCTCGCCGGACTGTATAGCGCGTAGTGTTTCCTCCGCAGTTTTTAACCGAGCGAGGAGCTTCGTTTGCTGATCCGGCGGCGTGGAAGACGGCAGTTCGCCTGGAGAAGGTCCGAGTTTTCTACGAACTCCTTTCGGCGCACCGACTTTGCCGGGTACCCCACCTAGGAGGACTCGGCCATCGGAACGTGGTCGCTTGTTAGACATCTGCTATTTGAGCCCTTGCTTCAGCGTGCAGGTTGAAGATCCAACCCTACAATGACACTCTCGGTCTTTGAGAGGTTCCCAATGATTTTTTTGACCGGCGGCGGGAGCCTTCTGACCAGGGTCGGAATGGCAATGATCTGATCACCCTTGGCTAGTTGCGGCTTCTCCAGCAAGTCAACCACCTCGAGGCGGTACTTGCCCTGCAGCTTGTTTTCACAAATCTTCTTGAGGTTGGCGATCGCCGCAATCGAATTAGGAGTTTGGCCCGCGATGTAAAGCCGCAATCGGTAAAAGTCGCTCCGGTTGGTCTTAGCAGGCCGCCGCTTCTTTGATGAACTCTTCTTCATGTCGGACTCGGTTTCTGGTCCAGATAGGCCAAAACTCGCTAGTCAGCCGCCGCGACCGTACCTGGGCCCTCGACGGTTGTGGCCACTGCGTGATCCCTCAGAATGTTGCCCAATTCGAGGCCTCTCTTACTCACGAGTAGCTCTCGGGGTTCGCGCGAGTGTGCCATGCCACGGGATTTCAGAACGTAAAGCTCGCGTCTTGGTCGCCCATTGGGCTTGCTGTCCCGCAACACAATCCAAGTGTCCATAAGTGAGGAGACGGCTGCTGCAGTTCTCTCCTGGGGGTCTCCTGCGAACGTCAGATTCGTGAACATCGATGTGATCTGTTCCACCTTTAAAAAATCGACCAGGCGCATGAGCATCGATTTAACGTTATAGGTGCCAGAAACCGAAACTAGGTTCGTGATTGGGTCGATGACCACGACCTTTGGTCGAATTTTTTCGATCAATTTGTGAACACTGGCCAAGTGTGCTTCCAGGCCGACGCTGGTTGTCCGCATGGCGTGAATGTGCAGTAGGCCCCTCTTTACCCAGGGGTCCAGGTTAAGGCCGACCGAACGCATGTTACGGAGAATCTGGCTGGGAGATTCTTCAAAAGCGAAATAGAGGCAGTTTTCGCCACGGGCGCAGGCCGCGCGGGTGAAATTCGCCGCCAGGCTGGACTTCCCAGTTCCCGCCGTGCCCGATACCAGCACACTGCTTCCACGGAAGAATCCCTTACCTTCCATCATATCGTCCAAAGCGGGAATTCCCGTTGCAACGCGATCCATCGGTGATTTGTGTGTAAGTGCCAGTGAGGTGATCGGCACCACCGAGATGCCGTCGCGATCTATCAGGAACGGATACTCGTCGGTGCCATGAGAAGTGCCCCGATACTTGACGACTCGCAGCCGCCGGGTGGAAATCTGTTCTGTAACTCGATGATCCAGCGCGATCACGCAATCGGCGATGTATTCCTCGAGCCCGTGACGGGTGAGCGTGCGTTCTCCGGCTTCCCCGGTAACAACGGCAGTAACCTTATGGTCTTCCAACCAATGAAACAGCCGCCGGAGTTCCGCTCGCAGAATCGTTGAGTCAGTTAATCCGGAAAAAAGTGCCTCGATGCTGTCCAAGACCACTCGTTTTGCCTTTATCGCTTTGACCGCGTGGGCCAAACGGATGAACAGGCCATCGAGGTTGTATTCTCCCGTCTCGGCGATCTGGTTTCGGTCAACGGAAACAAAGTCCACGAACAGCTTTTTGCGTTTGATAAGCGCAGACAAATCAAAACCAAGTGATGCGACGTTGGCCCTCAGCTTCTCCTCAGTTTCCTCGAAGTCCATGCATACCCCAGGCTCGCCGTATCGAGCGGCTCCGTGGACCAGGAATTCCATCGCGAACAAGCTCTTGCCACATCCTGCGCTGCCACACAACAGGGTGACACGACCTTTCGGCAGGCCTCCCCCTGTGACTTCATCCAGTCCTTGGATTCCTGTCGGGGCCTTGGCGAGTGACGGACGAGCCGCTTTCGGCTTGGCGCGGTGCATAGAGAGACTCCTGAGGCCGGAATCTGCAACTTCGACATAGACTTAGATAGGC
>DATMQI010000030.1:0-47371 GCA_035567135.1 Terriglobales bacterium | reverse complement strand
CTGCTCGCACCATGAGTAGGCGTAAGACAGAAAGAACTTCTGCCGCGGTGTCCAGCCATCGGCTTCCTTGGCGTCCAGCGACTTGCCCTCCGTCTGCAGGTTATTGTTCACCGCCATAAACGCCAATCGCAGCCCGCCGTTATCGGCTGTGTCCTCGCCCTGGGTCAAGTGTCCGTTCTGCTTGACGCCGGCCTCCGGTATTTCCTCGGTATATTCGTTGGCGATGCACTCGCCACGTTGTTCGTAGGCTTTCGCGTCCTCTGGCGTCCACCAGTCACGCAGGTTCCCCTGTGCATCGAACTTGCGGCCTTCATCGTCGAAGCCGTGCGTGAGTTCGTGTCCGATCACCATGCCGATGGCGCCGTAGTTCACCGGGTCTTCCATCTTGCTGTCGAAATACGGCGGCTGCAGGATTCCAGCAGGGAAGTTGATGGTATTCAACTGCGGATCATAGTAAGCGTTGATCGTCGGCGGGGTCATGGTCCATTCTTCGCGATCAACGGGCTTCCCGATCTTGCTCAGTTGGCGGTGAAACTCGAAAACTGTCGCCTGGTGAACATTGTCAAGATAGCTGTTGCGCACGATCTTCACCGACGAGTAGTCGCGCCAGTGATCCGGGTACCCGATTTTGTCCTCGATCGCATGCAGTTTGATTTTTGCTTGTTCCTTGGTGGCTGGCTGCATCCAGTCAACACTGGTTATGTCCTGGTCCAGGGCGTGTTCGATGTCGTGCACCATCGCGACTGTGCGCTGTTTACTCTCAGGCGGAAAAGCTACGGTTACGTATGCTTCTCCCAGGGCCATTCCAAGGTCACGGTCGGCCGTACGGACGCACCGCCGCCAGCGAGGCAGTTGCTCTTTTGCTCCGAGCAAAGTGTGGGAATAAAAATTCCAATTCTCGTCGACAAAGTCTTTGCTCAAGTACGGCGCCGAACCGTGGACCAGATGCCAGCGCAAGTACACTTTCCAATCATCCACAGAGTGCTGCTGAATCAGCGAGTCGAGGTTGCGGAAGAATTGAGGCGAACTCACGAGGTAATGCGGCGACGAAGGTGGAGCCTCAACTATTTCGATGTAGTGTTTCCAATCGAAGGAAGGGGTCAGCGTCTGCACTTGCTCTAAGCTCATCTTGTTGTTTAAGTTTTTTGGATCACGACGCGCAACATTATCCATCTGGGCCTGCGCCATGTCGGTTTCTATCGCGAGGATTGTCTTCGCGTCGACGGCAGCTTGTTGCGCGCTTTCTCCCGAAAGCGCCAGCATCTTGCTGATGTGAGTCTCGTACTGCCTGCGGATTTCCTTTGATTTGTCGTCTTCCTTTATATAAAAATCGCGGTTTGGCAATCCCAACCCACCCTGATCGATGGCGGCAACGACTTTGGTCGCATCGTCGAAATCCTGTTGCTGGCCGAAGCCCAGGAGCGCAGCCCCAGTCTGATTGTCGTTGCTCTGCCAGGCGCCAGGAACGGCTCGATGGAGATGGGCAACTTGGTCGGCAAGCTGAGACTTATTGCTCATCTCAGCGATTCGTTGCAATCCCGCCTTCAAGTCACGGGTTCCGGCGGCTTCGATTCCCGATTCATCCATGCAGGCAGCCCAATAGTCGCCGATTTTTTGTTCATAATCCGTGCGCTTACCAGTCTGCGCCGCGGCTTTCTCCATGGCTTCCCGCAAAATATTTTCATTCCAATACCGCAAGCCGCTGCCAGTTCCCCAAGATACCTGGTCCGGGGGAATGGGGTTGACCGCATTCCATTTACTGCACGCATATTGATAGAAGTCCTGGCAGGGATCGAGCGACTTATCGACCAAACTGAGATCGAAGTGCGAGAGTTTGGGCGCGCTTGATGACGCGCTCGTGGACTGCGCATGGGCGCCAACTATGCCGAAAAGCAGAATGGCGATAATGGAAAATCTTGAGATACGCATCGAGGAGCTCCTAAGGATTGAAAAGGGAAACGCGGGATTGGCGCTGCAAAACGACTTGGCTTGAAGGGTGTTCAAGTTCTGAATATCTGCGCCAAGAAGTTTATCGCAGTTTCGAAATGTGTGCTTGGCGCTGCGGAATTTTTACTTTTCGAGGGAAAGACAGAAGATGAAAAAAGTGGGGAGCTTTGCCGACAGGCTTTAAGCTCCCTCACGCGGTTGCCAACGCCACACTAGCTCGTGGGACTGATGTCCGAGATGTGGATCATGCTCGTGCTACTGTCGAGGGTCCCATTGATTTTCACCTGCTGGCCTACGAACTGCTTAGCTTTGTCCTGATCATCCAACTGATAGTTCATGTCGGTGGTCTTCAACACATACTTTCCAGCCGCTTTTACCACGGTTCCGGTGAAAGCAGTGCCTTGAGTGTTTTGCATTGAAGAAGAAGACGAATCCTGGGATGGCCGCGTGCTTTGCTGTTCAGGGCTCGTCTGCTGTCCATTCTGCATGTCCGAGCTTGGTTGCTGGGTGCTGGGCTGGGCTGACTGATCTTGCTGAGCGAAGCTCACCGCGGAGAGTGCCATGGCGAGTGCCATTGTAGCCATTACAGTAATTATTTTTTTCATTTCTCATTCCTCCGATTTTGACCGTTTTACTGCGAGCTTTGCCGTTGCAAGTGCGATGCCAATTCTGCATAACTTGCAATCCAGTCAGATAGCCTCGAAGAACGCGACTGCTCGCAGCGGTGCGCAGCGGTTTTTCCCGTTGAAGATGAAAGTTATTCGTACAGGGGAAACAGTAGGCGGGCCTTAGGTGGCGGCTTTCAGCGAGGTTGCGCTACACGAGCCAGGGCACTCTTCAACTCTTCAGGTTTGAAACCAAAGGGACCAGGTTTACTCTTGTATGCCACTCGGCCGGTGGCATCGATCAAGTAGAGGCGATCCGGCCAACCTGTGTAGGCTTGATCGGTTGAATTGCCAAATTCGTCCAGCACGGCGGGAATTTTTATGCCAAGCTTTCGCACGCACGCTCCCGCTACCAGAGCGCGCTCCTCTTCGCTTTTGGGGCTGGCAAAAACCACGTTGTCTTTGACATTGCTCTGCATCTGCCAAACGTCACTGGGGTGCGCTTCGGTGATATAGACAATGAGGAATGCGACGTGGGCGCCGTATTGTTCGTAGAGTTGGTTGAGGGCAGGAACCTCCCGCCGGAACGGGGGTCAAGTGTAGCTGCCAAATACAAGCACCACCGGCTGTCTTTGAGCTGTAAGCGCCGATAACTGTATTTGTGCGCTCTTGTCCAGTTTCATTAACGAGAAATCAGGAGCGGGATCTCCCACTTGCAGCCTGCCCGCGCGGGCGTGGGTCCACAAAGTTTCAAACGGAAAAATCAGAAATGCGACTGGGCCCGGCACTCTGGCCATGACGAGGGCAAATTTGTCAGGCGATTGCCGCATGACTGCGAACAACGAGGCACAGGCAAGCACCCACAACAGGGCGAGGACGCTGAACACCTTGAGCCATACGCTTTTCGCGGATTTGCCTTGCGTGTCTAAAGGCATCGTTCGTGACAAACTCATAAGCCGTCGTGCCCCACTAGAGTTACGCGATTATAGGGAGTGTCGCCGCACGATCAATAGTATGAAAATAGTAGATGGCATGTTCTAAGCGATCCGAGATATTGAGGTCGCGAACCGAGACCTCAAGATGTTATTGCGCCTGCTGGAACTCGAGTCGCCAGCATTATATCCTCGGAGCGTGCTTCGTCCACTCGCGCCTGGCCGGTCCCCAACTCGGGCTTTATTCCTTGGACTCATCATCACTCTGGCTGCCGTGGTCGCTTATTCGTCGTATATCACGGTGCAGATTTCGGGTCTTCGCGAGCTGCAAAACGATCTTGCCGGTCGGAATCGCAAAGACTCGCTGCAGCTCTTACGCATTCAGAATGACCTGAATTCGCTCGCGCTGGCGATGCGCGACATGCTTGACAACGACGAGCCGTATCCGCTCACGGCCTGGTCGGCGCAGTTTCAACGCATCCGTGCGGACTTGGATAATGCGCTCAAGCGCGAAGAGCAGGTCGCGGTAGCCGAACGCACACCCGAGCAAAGGGAATTTCTGAGCAACTCGATGGCTCAATTCTGGGACGGCGTCGACCGGACGTTCGCACTCGCGCGCGATGGCAAGGAGAGCGATGCCCGCGCGCAGATCCGAGTATCGTTGCAGGCGCGCCAGGCGGCTCTGAGCACGGCAGTCGCCCGGCTGCTGGTGCAGAACAACGAAAGCGAAGAGCAGGTGGGTTTGCGCATCGGGCGGATCTACGATCGGGTGCAGCGGCAGGTATACATATTTTTCGCAGCGATCCTGAGCGCAATTCTGCTGACCAGTTTGTATCTCATCCAATCCAATCGCCGGCTCTTCGCGCAGCTCGCAGCTCTTTCCGAGCAGCGCAGCGAGCTCGCGCAAAAACTGATCTCAACCCAGGAGTCCACCTTGCTGCATGTATCGCGCGAGCTTCATGATGAGTTTGGACAGATCCTGACCGCGATCGGCTCCATGTTGAGCCGCGCTCGAAACCATGTGCCCGAAGACTCGCCACTGCGCCCTGAGTTGCGAGAGGTTTCGGAGATCGCGCAGTCAACGCTCGACAAGGTCCGCAGCCTTTCCCAGGCTCTGCACCCCGTGATGCTGGATGAAGCCGGTCTTGAGAGTACGATTGACTGGTATATTCCGGTGGTGGAAAGGCAAACGGGAATTGAAATATCCTACGAGAAATCAGGAACGCCGTTTCCGGTGGACGGCAACGTCGGGGTACATATTTACCGCATCCTGCAAGAGGCCTTGAACAACCTCGCTCGCCACTCGGGGACTCGCCAAGCTTGGGTGCGGCTTCGCTTCCTCAACCAGGCGCTGGAGCTTGAGGTGGAAGACCACGGTATGGGATTGATAGAACAGCCCGCGAGATCGGGCATTGGACTTGTCGCGATGCGAGAACGCGCGGAGTTGTTGGGCGGAAAGATCGAGTTCCTCAAGCCCCCGCCGGGTGGAACCTTAGTCCGTTTAAGAGTGTCCGTAGACAAAACGGAGTCTCATGTCCAATAAGATTTCGGTCTTGCTGGTCGATGACCACAGTCTGGTACGTCGCGGGTTTCGACGCATCCTGGAGGACGCGCCCGACATTGTGGTGGTCGGTGAAGCGAGCGATGGTGCTGAGGCGGTTCGGTTGGCGGGACAGTTGCGTCCGCGACTGGTCGTAATGGACTGCGCGCTTCCCGGCATGAGCGGATTGGATGCAACCCGCCGCATTCTCCAGAAGTTTCCAGAAACCGCCATCTTGATGTTAAGCATGCATTCCGAAGATACCTGGGTCCATCAGGCGCTGGATGCCGGGGCGCGCGGCTACATTCTGAAGAGCGCTGTGGATATGGAGTTGGTGACGGCCATTCGACGAGTCGCAGAGGGTGAGATCGTGCTCGACCCGCAACTATCCCGCGCCGCCACGTTGAAGGGCGAGCGGAATTCTGGGCTCACTGTCCGTGAGCTCGAGGTGTTGAAACTGATTGTCGCCGGCAAGTCAAACAAAGAAATTGCGGGTGACCTCGATCTGAGCGCCAACACGGTGGCGGTACACCGCGCCAATATTATGGACGCACTCGGAATCCATAAGACCGCCGAACTCGTGGTCTACGCCATTCGCAGCGGCTTGGTGAATATTCGGTGAACCGCAGATCGTTCTTGCTCGGGTTCGCCGGTACTGCGTCCGCCTCGCTGCTACTACCGGATCTATTCGCAGCGCCAGCACCGCAAATGTCCGACCCAGGCTTCCGGTTCGTCGACGTTACAAGTTCGGCCGGTATTCAATTTCAGCACAACAGCGGTGCTTATGGAGGCAAGCTTCTTCCCGAAACGCTCGGCTCCGGGTGCGCATTTCTCGATTATGACCGCGACGGCTGGCAGGACATTCTCCTGATTAATGGAATGGACTGGCCGGGACACAAGCGGCAAGAATCCACACTCCACCTCTATCGCAACAATCGCGATGGCACGTTCAGTGACGTAACCCGTAAGGCTGGCCTCGACGTGGCAATGTACGGGATGGGTGTCGCGGTGGGCGATTATAACAACGACGGTTTTCCCGACATCCTGATCACCTGCGTTGGGCAGAACCGGCTCTTTCAAAACAGCGGGAAGGGAACTTTCGTCGATGTCACCAACCCAAGCGGGCTCAGCCACCGCCAGGCTCTCAGCACGTCAGCGCTGTGGTTTGATTTCGATCGCGACGGCCGACTTGATTTGTTTGTCTGCAATTACGTTAAGTGGTCGCCCGAGCACGATGTATTCTGCAGCCTGGATGGAAAGCATAAATCCTACTGCACGCCCGAAGCCTACCGCGGCGAGACCTGTTGGCTTTTTCATAACCGCGGCGACGGAACCTTCGAGGATGTTACGGCCACTAGCGGCATCTTCGACAGTAGTTCGAAATCGCTGGGCGTGGCCATGCTCGACTACGATCAGGACGGTTGGCCCGACCTGCTGATAGCGAACGACACACAGCCCAACAAGCTTTATCGCAATGCACGCAATGGCACGTTTAAAGATGTTGCGGTCGAAGCAGGGATCGCTTTCAGCGCCGACGGCAAGGCGCGCGCGGGAATGGGCGTAGATGCGGCCGACTTCGACAATTCAGGTGTGGCAGGTGTGGCCATCACCAATTTTGACAATGAAATGATCGGGCTGTATCGAGCTCTGAGCAATGGCACGTATGAAGATGTGGCAACCCAGTCGGGCGTGGGACTGCCTTCGAAGACCACGTTGGGATTCGGCTGCATGTTCCTCGATGCTGACCTCGACGGCACTCTGGACCTGATCGCAGCCAACGGGCACATCGACGACACCGTGCGCGGCATTCGCGGCAATGTAGGCTATGCGCAACCTCCGCAGCTCTTTCTGAATAGCGGAAAACGTATCTTTCGTGACGTGAGTGCGCAACTTGGGGACGCGTTTCGCCAACCCAAGGTCGGACGCGGCCTAGCTTACGGCGACTTCGATCGCGATGGCGACCTCGATGTTCTCATGACAACTAACAATGGCCCGGCCTATCTCTACCGCAACGATCAACTCGCCGGAAACCGCTGCATCCGCTTTCGCCTGGTCGGCAAGCAATCGAACCGGGATGCAATCGGGGCGACGGTACGCATCTACTACGAAGGCACAACACAGTCCCGTATGGTCAAGACCGGATCGAGCTATCTGTCGCAATCAGAACTGCCCGTAACTTTCGGTTTGGGAAGGCGCGATAAGATCGAGCGCGTAGTGATCCAGTGGCCCAACGGGAGAACTGAGGATTACAAGAATCTTGCAGCAGGCAAGGCGTACGAGTGCGTGGAGAGCGAGGGAATCACGCCCGCCACGGGCTTCTGAAGACACTGCCTGTAATTTCTAAGTTTCAGCGTGGACTCTTTAGAAGAGTATCCTGAGTAAACTTGATCAGGTTGTAGTCGATGCAGTTGGTTAGATGTTGGTTGAAGGAGAAGATGAATGATGAGGCTACGCGAAACGACCACTGCAACGCTGGTTATTTCCATCGCGGTAATTCTTGTGTTCTGTCTACAAGCCGAGGCGCAATCGAAAATGCAAAAGCAATCATTTGGCAAGACCGAGGATGGGCAGCAAACCGATCTCTACATCCTGACCAACAAGCACGGCATGGAGGCGGCGATCACGAACTACGGAGGCACGGTTGTCAGTCTGAAGGTTCCCGACCGCAAGGGCAAAATCGACGACGTCGTCCTGGGCTACGATAAGCTCGAAGACTACGCGGCCGGCAAAGCATATTTCGGAGCGATTGTCGGACGTTACGCGAACCGAATCGCACACGCCAAGTTTACGCTCGAAGGCGTCACTTACACGCTGTCGAAGAACGACGGCGACAATCACCTGCACGGCGGCTTTAATAAGCGAGTCTGGACTGCGAAAGATGTTTCTTCGAGCGCCGGACAATCCCTCGAACTCACCTATTTGAGCAAGGATGGAGAAGAGGGCTTTCCCGGAAACCTGTCGGTCAAAGTCGTGTACACGCTTACCGACCAGAATGAACTCAAAATCGATTACAGCGCCACGACCGACAAAGATACCGTAATCAATCTGACGAATCACTGTTACTTCAACTTGGCCGGTCAGGGAAACGGTGACATTCTGCAGCACCAGCTCATGATTCTGGGGGATCGATTCACTCCGGTTGATGCGAGTTTGATCCCGACGGGTGAGCTGCGAAGTGTGAAAGGAACCCCGTTTGACTTCACAACCGCAACTGCAATTGGCGCCCGCATTGACCAGGATGACCCAGAATTAAAGCTTGGACGAGGCTACGATCATAACTGGGTGCTGAACAGCGGGAAGACGGTGGCCTTGGCAGCACAAGCCTATGAACCGCATTCTGGCCGTGTCCTCGAAGTGTCGACGACTGAGCCGGGAATCCAGTTCTATACCGGAAACTTCCTCGATGGTATTCGAGGTAAAGAGGGGAAGGTTTACAACCGGCGCTACGCGTTCTGCCTGGAAACACAGCATTTCCCAGACTCGCCCAATCACCCTGATTTCCCTTCGACGGTACTGAAGCCGGAGAACCCTTATCGATCAACCACCGTGTACAAGTTTTCGACCAGGTAACCATTAGTTAGTGTCGCATAGCCATGAGGTCACATTTTCCGGCGAAATCCCCACGAATGGTGTAGAGCCTTCCGCCATAATCACGATTGAGACTTCGATTCAGTCCATCAAGGTTCACATAATCGACCACTTGCAGAGATCTTTTTAAGTATTGTCATCGCCACTGCCAAGCGCAAATTATCTCGCTGTGGCTAGCGCATCGCCATATTAGATTCCATATCAAACGGGACGTGTTTCTACCGATTCTGGTAGAGATAACAAATCAACATGCCTAAACTATTGAATCATTACAAATTTGTATGGAGATGCAATTGCAAACTTATGTATAGAAGCGTAATGTTGTGTCCTTCCGTTCGGGTGGGGGCAAACGAACTGGAAGCGACGCCAAAGTTAAGGGCTTCTGCGGCCCGTATTCGAGGGCCGGTTCGGTTCGACGTTTGCTCCCCCAGGACACATTTTCAAGAAATACATGGATGCAACTGTTCAGGGGTCTACAACCCGTGATCTTCGATATAGTTCCACACTCCCCCGAGTGCCGTATACAGCAAGGCAAGACAATAAAATTCAGTCGAAATTCAGCTTTTCAGGAGCGGAGCGTATGAATCGACGTGTTTCGAGCTCGAGAATTCTGCTATTCGCATTTGCGATGTTGGGCTTGATAGCCTTAACTGCCAGGATTTCACAGGGCCAAGCTATCAGCGGTAGCTTAACGGGGACAGTAACAGACGCGTCCGGCGCCGCAGTCAATGGGGCAACGGTTGAAGCAACTAATATCGGCACCAGCCAAAAGATCACCACCACGACCAGAGGTTCCGGCGAATACAATTTTGCCGAGTTGCCGGTGGGAAATTATCGGATTACGGTGACGGCGTCCAACTTTCGGACCACGACGTTAAGCAGCGTTCCCGTCGACCTCAACCGGACGGGCACCGCCAATGTGCAATTGCAAGTCGGCACCAGCGCTACCACCGTAGAAGTTTCCGGAGTAGCCCCGCCGGTCGATACCACGACGGCCCAATTGCAGTCGACCTATAACGAGACATATTCGAAGGACTTGGGACTCACTTCCAACGGACAGGGCGGCGGCGTCTTGAACCTGTCGATGTTGAGCCCAGGCGTGACGAATGCAAATTCCATGGGCCTTGGTACGGGGCCGTCAGTTGGCGGACAGCGTCCTCGTGACAACAATTTTACCGTAGAGGGCGTGGACAATAACAACAAGTCCGTGACTGGAGCTCTCATCACCATTCCGAACGACGCGGTTGAGAACTTCACCCTCATCTCGAACCAATACAACTCCGAGTTCGGGCACTCCTCCGGCGGTCAGTTCAACACAACGATCAAGACTGGCACCAATACCTTCCACGGATCTCTGTATGAGTACTTCAGGAATCGCAATTTGGATGCGATGGACAATGCCTACGTAAATCAGGGACTGACGACGCCCCCGCGATTCGACAGCAACCGCTTCGGCGGCACCATCGGTGGCCCGATTATTAAGAACAAGCTGTTCTTCTTCTTCAATTACGAGCGCAACCCGGTAGGCCTCACCAGCGGCACTCCAGCAGCTGTTGCCGCACCGACTTCGGCTGGCTTGGCCGCCATAGCCACGGACCCCGCACTCAGCCAAACCAACTTCGGAATCTTTAAGCAATACGTACCCCTTGCTTCCGCGGCGAGTGGCTGTATCCCTTTCAACGGAACCTCGGGCGGAGCCACATTCAGCACTTTCAGCGCGCCAGCAAATGGTAGTTGCGCGGCGGGAAGTGTCGAGACCGGCGCAGTTTCGATCGTGCCTCCGGCATTCCAGGACTACACAAATTTCGTGGTGAGCTCCGATTACAACATGTCGGCAAAGGACCAGATTCGCTTCCGCTATGTCTACAACAACTTAAGCGGGCCCGACACTTTCGCCCAGTTACCGACTTTCTTCGTAAACGTTCCGATCAAATATCGGCTGGTAAACCTGAGTGAATACCACACCTTCACTCCGGCGGTCTTGAACGAATTCCGTGTGGGTTTCAATCGCTATTCCAACGTTACCCCCGTCGGCACCCAGAAATATCCGGGGCTGGACGCATTTCCCAACGTTGTCCTCTCTGACCTGGGAGCCGGTGGTCTGAACATTGGCCCTGATCCCAACGCTCCGCAGTTCACCATTCAGAACTTCTATCAAGTGGTCGACAACATCTCCTGGACAAAGGGCAAGCACAATTGGAAGTTCGGAGGGGAATACCGGTGGTATATTTCCCCGCAGCAGTTTACCCAACGCGCACGTGGCGACTACGAGTACAACGCTTCTCAGCTCTATTTGGAAGACTTCTCGCCCGACATCATTGGTCAGCGGAGTTCCGGGCTGACAACCTACTACGGCAATCAGAAAGCCGTGTACTGGTACGCCAATGACACTTGGCGAGTGACCCCGCATTTCACTGCCAACTTGGGAGTACGCTACGAGTACACCCAGATTCCATTGGGTGAACAGCGGCAGGCGCTTAACGCAATTTCAGATTCGCCCAGCGTACTCATTCCCCAGGTGGGTAATCAGCCGCTCATTTTCTCCAAAATTAGCGCTCCCAAGCACGACTTCGCGCCACGTATCGGCCTCGCCTATTCCCCTGGCAACAGTGGCGAAACCTCCATCCGAGCGGGCTTCGGCATGGCCTACGATACCTTATATGACAACATTGGTATCTTGTCGGTGCCGCCGCAAGTCGGTGCCACCAACAACGTTGACACCTCGAAAGCGTCTACGCCGAACTTCCTCGGCGGCGGCGGCTTGTCAGGTGGCGGCAGTGGCATTACGATTTTAGATCGCCCAACAGCAATTGCATCCACCTCGGCATGGATCCCGCCCAATCAGAAGTATCCTTACTCCATCAATTGGAATTTGGGTGTCCAGCATTCGTTCGGCAAGGCGTATACGGCTGAGGTCGGTTATGTCGGAACCCGGGGTAATCACCTTGACGTGCAGAATATTCTGAACTTCCAGGCGATAGTTACGCCCCAGAATTTCCTTCCGACCTACCTGCAGGCTCCCGACCAAGGCACGTTGAATGCGCTTCCAAACGGGTTGACTGCGCTCGAGAATCTCAACAACGTTCCGGCAAACCTGAACGCAGCAGGGTTCAATCAAAATCCCCTGACTGCCTTCATCCCGTCAGGTTGGTCGACGTACCACGCCTTGCAGACCAGTCTTACCCGCCGGTTCAACAACGGCCTGCAGTTCCAGGCGGCGTACACCTGGAGCCATGCCATCGACAACAGCACAGCTGACTTCCACAGCACAGATTTAACCCCTCGTCGTCAGCAAGACTTCTTTAACTTCAATTCGGAAAAGGCCACGTCGGCCCTCTCCCGCACCAACCGCTTCACGATTGCGGCAGTCTACGATCTGCCGTACTTTAAGAGCGGCAACTGGCTGATGAAGAACGTGGTCGGAAACTGGCAGTTCAGCCCGGTTTACACTTACGAGTCTCCTCAGTTGGCATCAGTTCAATCAGCTACAGACTCAAACCTTAACGGTGACACCGCTGGCGATCGAGCAATCTTTAATGCAGCCGGCGTACCCGGAACGGGGAGCAGTGTTACTGGCTTGACGGCCACCGCTGGTCCCAATGCAGGAGATATTGTCGCTTATTTGGCCAATAATCCAAACGCCCAATACATCAAGGCGGGCAAAGGAGCCTTGGCCGACACTCGCCGTAACACCATAGTGACGGCACCCACCAACAACGTCGACTTCGCTATTTACAAGGACCTGAACTTCACCGAGAGGTTCGCATTCCGGCTCGGGGCCCAGTTCGGTAACTTGTTCAATCATCCCCAGTACATTCCTGGAGCCAATCCGGGTCTGGGGCTCGGCGTCAACGACGTGCTTTCGTGGAGCGCGTGCTGCACCACCTCTGCTTACCGGAACTTTGCCACTCCTGGGAACGTAGCCTTTGACAATGTAAAGGCCACGTTCGGCAGCAGCGCGCGCACCGGCGCGATCGTTGCGAAGTTCACCTTCTAACCGCTACTGTCTCGGTAGCGCAACAATCATGGGGAGCCGTCAAAGGCTCCCCGTTCTTTTGCCTATTTGACTTCTCGATAACACAGCCTTGCCACCACCCTGTACTGAGAATCCCCCAACATAAGCCCGACTTGAGAAAAGATCGAAAACATGGATACTAGCGGCAGGAAAATCAAATGATGCCACTGCTGGCGATGTTCCTCGCATCCCGACTCGTGCATTTGTCCGCGGTCGATGTGACCATCGTTGCCTTCTACTTTGTCTTGGTGCTGGGGATCGGCTTCTATCTGCGCGGCCGCGCCCAGACTGGCGAAGATTTTTTCATGGCTGGACGCGAGATGACGGCCTGGGTCGCCGGCCTTAGTTTCCTTTCCGCAAATTTGGGCGCCCTCGAACTAATGGGGTGGGCAGCAGGCGCGTATCAGTACGGCATGCTGGCCGTGCATTGGTATTGGATCGGCGCGATCCCTGCCATGCTCTTCCTTGCTATCGTGATGATGCCCTTTTACTACATTTCCAAGACGCATTCCGTGCCGGGTTATCTGAAGTTGCGTTTTGGAGAAGCCAGCCGGACGCTGTCGTCGGTTTCTTTCGCCTTCATGACAGTGTTGATGAGTGGCATCAACATGTACTCGATGGCCCTGGTGATGAAGGTGGTGCTGGGGTGGGACATCCATTTCAGCATCTGGGTATCGTCGCTGACGGTCGCAGTTTACGTTGCTCTCGGCGGATTGCGCTCCGCCATTTTCAACGAGGTACTCCAGTTCGTCCTAATCTGGGCGGGTGCATTGCTGATCCCGATCCTCGGACTCATCGAAGCCGGCGGATGGAGCAACCTGAAAGTGCAAATCGCGCACAACGCTTCGGCCGAATACACCCACGCGTGGGCCACCCTTGGCTCGTTCAATGGCAATCCCATGGGAATTCATTGGACGGGCATCGTCTTCGGATTGGGCTTCGTGCTCGCGTTCGGTTATTGGACAACCGATTTTCTGGTAGTACAGCGGGTCTTGGCCGCCAAGGATTTGCGCGCGGCAAAAATGGCTCCGATCATCGGTGCCGCATTCAAGCTCATGGTGCCGTTCATCGTGATTCTCCCGGGCCTGCTCGCTATCGCGCTTCTGCCTATCAAGTTGACAGGCGAAACCGCAGCCGTCGCTTCCGGAGGCCACAGTTACAACGAAGTGCTGCCGCTGATGCTGGCCCGCTACTGCGGACCGGGCCTGCTGGGACTAGGAGTAACCGCGCTGATTGCGGGGTTCATGTCCGGCATGGCGGGCAACGTGAGCGCATTCACCACGGTGTGGACCTACGACATTTACCGTGCCCTCATTAATAAGAACGCAAGCGATCACCACTACGTGAACATGGGCCGCTGGTGTACCGTGCTGGGTGTGCTGATCAGCGTGGGCACCGCGTATCTGGTGATGTCGTTTGCCAGCATCATGGATTACGTGCAGGCCTTGTTCAGTTTTTTTATCGCGCCGCTGTTCGGGACGGTGATCCTGGGAATGCTGTGGAAGCGGGCAACTCCTGCGGGTGGATTCTGGGGCTTGCTGGCGGGAACGCTTTCGTCGATCGCGATGTGGGCCTGGGTGAAGGCCGATCCTGCAGCCCTGCGATACGTGGCGCTCTCGCCAAATGCGCGCGACATGGCGGAAAATATGTATCGCGGCCTGTGGTCCTGGATCGTGTGCGTGCTAGTGACCGTGGCAGTCAGCTACATGACGAAGCCGAAGCCGGACAGTGAGTTGAGTGGTTTGGTCTACGGCGTCACTGCGATTCCCCAGGAAGGCGAGGTTGCGCTGTATCAACGTCCGGCATTCTGGGCGGTCGTTGTAGCAGTCGTTTTCATTGTGCTCAACATCTTATCTTGGTAGCCAGAGTCGGAGGACGTATGCATGAAGGTGAGATTTCGATCTGGTTTTTCATTGGCCTCTCACTGTTGGTAAACGGGGCTTTAATTCTTAGCGCGGGAGTCTGGGAAATAGTCCATCCCCCCGCGAATCCGGTGGTGCTGTTTTCTCTGCATGCCAATGTCTGGTGGGGCGCAGCATTACTGGTGTTCGGTCTTATTTATTGCTCTCGATTTCGCCCGGGACGCCAATCGTAATAAGGTGATGCATAACGGAAATCACAACAACTCCTAAATGATGAAGGAGTCTCCAGCGTGCGAGTGCAAGGTAAAGACTTCCTTGCCGACCACGATTTGTCGGTGACAGGGAATGACCAGGACATCGCCAACTGGGCGGCTCTCCACTCAACCAGCCCAAAGAGACGTTTCAAGAGAATTACGATTTGCTGAATCTGCCCCGCCCTACTAGAATGGCTCCCGCTTCAATCCGTCTAAAAATTTGCTTCTCAATCAGGAGGGACATGAAAACAAGAATTCTATTGACTCTGGCTCTATGCTTCATCGGAGCAGTGTGCTTCGCCGCCGACTCCAACATGATGGGCACCTGGAAGCTGAACGAGGCCAAGTCAAAGTTTGGCCCGGGAGCGTCCAAGAACAGCACGGTTGTGTACGAGGCTGCGAGTGACAAGGTGAAGGTCACGATCGATGGCACCGACAAGGACGGCAAGCCGACGCATAATGAGTGGACTGGCAAGTTCGACGGCAAAGACTATCCCGTCACCGGCGATCCGAATCAGGAGATGCGGTCGATCACGAAGATCGACGACCATACGTACGGCTTCAACGTCAAGAAAGGCGGTAAGGTCACCACCAGTGGCAGGATTGTCGTGGCGGCTGACGGCAAGAGCCGCACTGTGACCACGACCGTAACCGACGGCAGCGGTAAAAAGATCACGAGCACCACGGTATACGACAAGCAATAGCGGATCAGGGGTGACGATAACAGTGATGCCCTCCTGCTCCTTTGAACGGGAGGGCATCGCAGTTTAGAAGCTGATCTTCAGAATTTTACCGCCGTTGCCCACGAACCATCCCGCTTTCGGATTGTCAAACGCGACTGCCCAGTAGCCGCTCACCTTGGACGGTAGTTTGAACCAGGTTCGTCCTTCATCAGGGGTCCATGCTGCTGGGCCCGAGGTAAAGTTTGGCGCGGTCTCGGCGGTGATCACAACCGTGTGATCCCCGTGGCCGTCTCCTCCTTTAGCGTCGCCGTGGCTATGTATGTAGCTCAGACAGAAAATCGCTCCCTTCACGGGAGGCTTGTTGGTGAGCTGCCAGGTCATACCGCCGTCATTTGACGTAGCCATGTCGGCGCTATCGTTAGCGGCCAAGTCGCCACCGCCCACGATGCCATTGTGAGGGTCGCGGAAGGCGACCGTGATCGCGCCCGCGGTGGCCGAACTGACCAGCGGAGTGTCATACGCGTTCCAGGTGTCGCCGCCATCTCTCGTGGCCAGGATCCTCGCGATGGTCGCGCCGCCAGTGGCAATCCATGCATTCTCCTCACCCTGGGTTGTGACGCAGGTTCCACTAGCCGCGAATGAAGCTTCTCCCTTCAACGCCGGCGGCATATTATTGGCGATGCTCTGCCACGTCGTTCCATCGGTAGTACGAATATCGGGGAAAACTCCGTTCACCGAGTCGCTGTGCGCGATGCCGCGGTCGGGCGTCCAGAAGGCGAAACAATCGTAGAAAGCTTTCTTACGTTGGTTCTTGAACTCTATCGTCCACGTCGCGCCGCCGTCGACGGTCTTGTAGATACGAAAACTTCCAGGGTTATTTCCGATAGACATTAAATATGCGACCTTATCGCTGACGCCCTGCACGTCGCGGAACTGCAGCTTTTCGGCTCCCGGCACCACAGCGGCTTTCCAGTGTTCTCCGCCATCGGTGGTGACGACATACGTACCGCCGGCCCCTGCAGCCCAGACGACACGCGAGTTCACCGGACTGACCGCAATGAGCAGCTGCGTCGTGCCGCTATTTTGTGGAGTGAGCTTGGGTTGATGATCTTTCGCAAAGCCGGGAGTTGTGAATGCGATCAAGAGAACAGCCAGGGAACGATTCAACATAGGAGACCTCTCCGGAAGGGAATTCGTGCAGCGGTGCAAGTATAGGAGCGGTCGCAAAGCCGTGTCAAACGGGCGTTTCCGGAAACTCGCCTAAGCGAAGGAGTTCGTCAACACAACTAAAAGCCGCACGCACAAGAGCGCTCAGCCGGCGGTCTTTCTATTCGCCGAACTATGGCTTGAGGCTGCCGCTGGCGCATGCCCGATTGCCGCCGCCGCCAGCCGGCCGGTTCGGCGCATGGTGGCGCAGTCAAATCCGTACGCCGTCCCGCAAACCACACAGATTTGGTAGTCCTGCCCTTGGGCGCCTGTGTGTGGCCACGAAAATTGATGTCGGCAAAACATTTCCGAGAGTCGCTTAAACAATGGTGGAGTCATGCTGTTCTGTTCCCCTGCTTTGATGACGTCATCGTGATGTACCGAGTAGACTGTGGCCGATTATTCGCCTGATGCATATTGATTCTCCATGCTGTCGGACGCGCCGTCCAATCGAAATTGCCCGCCAAGTGTGTTTGCCAATGAGCTCAAATCCTTAGCGAGCGCGTGCCGCCAGCGTCCCACGGAATCCTGCGCCAGTTCTTCCATGGTCTGTCCGAAGGAGAGCAACGTTCCCGCAACCTGGGTTTTCAGCAACTGCGAGATGGAGCCTTCGATTCCTCTTTGGACGCTCTTCAAATGTTCACAGGCATGCTCGAGCTGGTTGCCGAGTTCCTGGGAATTCCGGGTGCTCAACTCTTTAAGAACTACGTCCAGAGCCTTTTCCAATTGCGTTCGCGCCCCGGAAATGATGTCGCTCCCCATTTGCACCAGGCGGCTGTCGAGGTCTGACTCCAGATGGCGGGCGGTTTCGTCGAGCTTGGTCATGCGAGTGGCAAGCTCGGCGTTCTGCGCCTGCAGGCGCGACGATTCTGATCCTACCGCCGCCTGAACTTTCTGCATTTCCTGACGGTACACATCGTGCTCTTCGCTCAGGCGCTGCTGCAGACCTCGTAAGAACTCCTCGCTGCGCCGCTCCAGCCGGATTCCCGCTTCCAGCACTTGCTTCTGAAAGCGCTCTGCTCCACAAACCAGATGCTTCTGTACGGCGTCGGTGATTTCCTCTGAGAAACCTTGAGCCCGTTGCTCAACCGCCTGCAGGTCCTGTCCGACTTGCTGGCGAAAGTCGTTGTGGGCCTCAGTGATCTTCTTCCCGATGGCTTCCTTGGCCGTCTCCAACACCTGTTCGGACTGTTGGCGCGTCTGGCGCAGAACTTGCACGCCCAGTTCCTCGCGCAGCCTTATCAAAAGTTTTTCTTCCACCTCCGGCGGAATGTGCGAGAGCGATATGTCAAATTGGCTTCGCCTGGTTGTTGCCTGCGCCAGTTTTTCGCGGAGTTCTTTAATCTCCGCTTGCAATGGCTCAACGAATTCGGCCATCACAGCCCGAAAGCGAACGTACTCGGGCACTCGCTTTCCCCGCGGTGGCTGCTCTCCGCGCGTCGGTGCCTCTGACGGTTGGGACCAATCGGCAGGCAAGGTTTCGAGCCCCCAGAAATTATCCGGCTGATCCAGCCTCGCGCCCAGTTTCCAACTCTGTTGATCGTGGTCCATGGGTTGGCAATCAACAATGTGAGCCATCGTCCAGCGGCCGTCTTTGCTTTGGAATTGCACCGGAACACCGGCGTCCAACTTCATTGAAGAACGCATCGCGCAGCCGTGGGCGTTGACGACCAACGTCTCACATACCTCGGAGAAGCCGGCATCCGGTTCCAGGCTGGTGACAAGTATCGGGAGGGTGATTGGTAGTCTCGAGCTACGACGTAAGTCAGTCAGGTTTTGCGCGCGCATGGGTGTCCCTTCTGGCGAAGTGTACGCGCTCCTCGTGTCCGTGGCGGGGACTCGAGTTCTCTTAAGGTAACGCTAGATGGCCCACAAAGCTCGACACGATAGTGTCTTTTCGTCTGTGCAATGGGACACTGCCCCTACCGTGATCGTGATACCTGATTCCCACGCAGGATTTTCTCAGCCACGACTATGGTGTTCGTACCGGCTCGCCTACTGGCAACTGATCGCGGGTTTACTGAGAAAAGACGTTGTCCATCCGCTCGCACCGCATGAACCATAAAACGCACGAGACAATACGAAGCCTTCGCAAGTGGCGCCCCACGTCACGCCATTGCAAGTGCATATTGACACGTCCTTTTCGGAGGAGGAGAATTGTGCCCGCTGCAATTGGTGGGGCCCTCGTACGTTCCGAACGCAGGTTGTCAGGATTCTCTGAAGCGAGGTCATTCCATGCCACGAAAATGTTTCCGGATCGCTGCGAGTTTCATCCTAGCTGCGACCGGCGTGCTCCCCGTCATCTCCTCCAGCACGTCGCCAGCCAGCAACTACAAAGTCATTTACTCATTTACCGGCGGGAGCGATGGCGGACAGCCAGTGTCCGATCTCACTCTCGACAGCGCCGGCAATTTGTACGGCACCACAAGTCAAGGAGGAACTGGAACTGCATGCAGCGGCGGCTGTGGAACGGTGTTTGAACTGAAGCGCTCGGCTGATGGCTGGAAAGAGGAAGTGCTCCACAGCTTTCTCGGTGGTCTTGACGGTGCAAGCCCCCAAGCGGGGGTCATTTTCGATAATTCTGGCAATCTCTACGGCACGACCGCTCTTGGTGGCAATGGTTATGGTTACGGAACGGTGTTTAAACTGACACCGAACCCGAGCGGCGGATGGACCGAGTGGATTATCTACAGCGGCTTTAACTGCTATGGAAATGCGGTTGGATGCGTGCCCGAGTCCGACCTAGTCTTCGATGCTCAAGGTAACCTCTACGGTACAACTTCTGAGGGCAACGGAACTTGTCTTGGCAACGGCTGTGGCGCCGTTTTCAAGCTCACACCACAGCCAAATGGGCCGTGGACCGAAACAACGTTGCACTCGTTTTCGGATCCGCCTGACGGCGGCGTTCCCTCAGGGGTCGTGGTCGATTCTGATGGCAGCATTTATGGATTGACTACCTATGGGGGCACGGGACAGTGCAATCCCAATTTATTATATGGCTACGTTCTAGGTTGCGGCATTCTCTACAAGCTCACGCCCAATTCCGGCACAACTTGGACGGAAACCATTCTTTATAACTTTGCTCGTGGTGGCGGCTTTGGCAGGTACCCATCGGGTGCGCTATTTTTCGACAGCCCGAATCATCTGTTTGGGGTGACCCGGGCCGGTGGCGACGGAATTGGTAGCATCTTCGAGTTGCTGAACACTGGAAAGGGCGGATGGCAGGAAAGCGAAGCCCATATCTTTTTCGGAGACCCGGACGGCGCCAGGCCCGTGGGAAGGTTAGTAAGGGATACAAGTGGCAATCTGATCGGCGTGACTGGAGCGGGCGGCGGAACGAACGGAAACGGCATTGTTTACGAGCTGGAGCATTCGAAAAGCGGTTGGAAGGAACGAATCCTGCATAGGTTTGCAGGACCGCAGTATGAGCTAAACCCGTTAGCGGGAGTCGTATCCGACACGCAGGGACATCTTTACGGCACCACGAAAAATGGCGGGGGAGGGTCGTGCACCCTAGGCTGCGGCAAGGTTTACGAGCTCTTGCCTGATCCATAATGCCGGATCGGTCCCGACTTTTTCGCAATGGTGTGGATTGACGTCCGTCTGACTGGGAGTGGACAAGAAAGAGAGCAGGAGAGTAATTATGAGCGCGCAGGAATTGAATGGCTCACGCCGCTCCCGCACGGTGGTTCGGCTGGGCGCGAGGTTGGAAAAAGCATTGGTAGCCTATGCAGCAGCAGCGGTAGCTGCGGGAGTTGGGTTGCTCGCCCTGGCACCATGCGCCGAGGCCAAGATCGTATTCACGCCAGCACATATAGATATCCCCGTCAACGGCTCCATTTTGCTTGACCTAAACCACGACGGAATCGCCGACTTTTCCTTCCTGAATGACGAATGGAGATACGACGAAGGAGAATTTGAGTTCCTCTTGGGCGTGAAGCCAAAGAATCCGAGCAATGCGGTATGGGGCAGAGGGACGTTCAGTTCAAGCTTTCCCTTTGGTTTTAAAGGACGGTTCGCCGCCGCGCTTCGCGCTAGGGTTACCGTCCTACCTAGCAAGTCCTATTTCCGGGACAGCGCCAACGGGCTTCTTGCCGAGGACGGGGGCTGGGCTTACTCGAGTACCAGCCGCGGCCAATGGCTATATACCCGAGGCCGCTACCTGGGGCTGAAGTTCGTAATTAGCGGCGAAAACCATTACGGGTGGGTCCGGCTTACTGTGGGTATAGATCCGCTTGGGACAGGAATTCAGGCTGCGGTGACCGGCTACGCCTACGAGACTATTCCCAACAAGCCGATCATTACAGGCAAGACCAAGGGGCCGGACGTCATCATCCTTGGACCAGCAACCCTCGGACGATTAGCTAAAGGCACAACCGGAATTCCCGATTGGCGTAAAAAGCAATAGCGAGAACACCAGGTTTGACCACGATGTGGAACTCAGCCAAAACCGCCTAGCTTGTGAATCGTGAGCGCTCGTAACACCTATCGTTGAATAAGTCAAAGCGGCACAGGTAGATCAGTCTTCTGTTGTAGCGTTCTTTGCCGGAACCTCGGGCACCAGATTCCCAATTCGGAACCGAGTCCGAATCCGGTCCATTTTCTCCTTGATCTGGCTCTGCTACTCCCGATAATATAAAACCACTTAGGTTATCTGTAAGATAATCATTGATCTTTGACAACCTAACCCTGACGCAACGGCGCCGAGTTCGACCCGTCTTGGAGCAGACGAAAAATGTTGCTTCCGGCTCACTTGTGTTCCAAAAACGGAACTGCGGGGCAAAGAGGTCTTGAATAACTTTCATGTTTTCAAGATTTTGCCTGTAACTACCTTAAGAACTATAGATCTAGGAAGCAAGAAAAATTCCAGCCCTTTGTTTTCTAGATTTTGCGCAAAAACGAGAGTTTTTTTTGAGGTAAATTCTGCACCAGAATGTGTGCACAGAGAATCACGGGATTGGGGACCGCAGTCAACCACGCAACTAGGTCGCGCTCGCAAACCGTACCGCAGTTTGCCGCTCGGCAGCCTTGGCGTAGTGGGAACTCTTGACGGCGTACATGCGGCGATCGGCTTCCGCCAGCAGGTGTTCCGCATTGTTGCCATCGGCGGGGTAGAAGGCCTGGCCAATGCTCGCCGAAACCAGACCCTCGCCGCAAACCGCTTTCCCGGCTTCCGCGATGATGGTTTCGATCCGCTGGGCCATTTCCGCCGCCGCATCCTTACTTAAGCCGGGTGCGATGATCACGAATTCGTCGCCGCCCATTCGCGCCGCATAATCGTATTGCCGGCACGAGGCTCGCAACGCTTCGGCGAACGTCTGCAGGAGTTTGTTGCCTTGGAAGTGGCCAAAGCGGTCGTTCACTTGCTTGAATCCGTTGAGATCGGAAACGAACACGGCCAGCGGCAGATTGGAGCGCTTGCACCGTGCCAGTTCACGGTCCAGATGATAAAAGAGCGATCGCGCGTTGGGAAGCCCAGTAAGGTAGTCGGTGGTGGCTGAATCTTCGGCCAGCCGATATTTCAAGGCATTCTCTATCGTGAAGCCGATCTTAGAGCTGATGGCCATCAGGATTCGAAGGTGATCCTTGGTGAATGCGTCCTGCTCGGTGCGATACAGCGCGAGCACTGCTACTACGCCCGAGACTCCTTCGAGCGGCACGGCCAAGGCTGAGCGCAAGGTGCTGTACTTCGCCGGATCATTGATATATCCCGGCTCGACCGCTGGGTTGCCATTCAGAATCGGCTTGTTGTTTTGCGCAACCCAGCCGGACAGCCCGTCACCCAGCGGAATCCGCAGAGATGAGAACAGGCGAAAGTTATCGCCGCTTACATACTCCGGAGTCAGCAGATCATCCTTCTTGAGATAGACCGCCATCGAGTCATATGGCACCAGACGTTTCAGGCGTGAGGAAAGCATTGAAAGGGTATCGTCCACGCTTAGCGAGATGCCCAAGTCATGACTCAGCTCGAAGAGCATTTGCGCCTCTTGGCGCGCTTCGGCGATGAACGAGAGATAATCGCGGCGCTGCTCCGGTTGCTGCGTGAGCGTTGTTTCCGATTTTGCGAAGCCTGCATCCGGAGCTGCCCCTCGTTCCACCTTGAGGTCAGTGGACAGTTTTGCTGGAGTCTTCGGAGGGTTCGCATGGGCGAGTTTTTCCAATTCAACATAACGCCGGTGTAGGACCTCCACCACGCGCGGGTCGAAGCTTTTGCCGGCTTCGCGGACCACGTGCGCCATGGCTTCGTTCAAGGGCAACGCGCGGCGGTATTGCCGATCGGAAGCCAGCGCGTCGAGGCAATCGACGGCTGCCAGGATTCGAGCTCCGATCGGTATGGCCTCACCTTTTAGCCCGTACGGGTAACCGCTGCCATCCCATTTCTCGTGATGTGCCCTGACGATCGGCACCACTGGATAAGGAAACTCCACCTGTTCCAGAATCTCTGCCCCGATCACGGGGTGAATCTTCATCTTCTCGAACTCTTCCGGCGTAAGTTTCCCCGGCTTGGAGATGATGTGTTCCGGCACTGCCAGCTTGCCGATATCGTGAAGAACAGAAGCAGCCTGCAACGCTTCGGTGTCGTCTTCACCTAAGCCAAGATCCTTGGCGATCTCCATCGCGTAAATGCGAACCCGTTGCAGGTGATCGTGGGTCGTGTGATCCTTGGCCTCAATCGCCAGTGCAAGGGCCTCGATAGTTCGCAGGTGCAGAGTGGACACCTGTTCGGCATGCCGCTTCTCATCTTCGAGTTTACTCAGGTAAAGGCGATAGGACCGGTACATGAGATAAACCGGAGGCAAGACCAGAAGCGAAGACTGCCATCCAATGTGCCGGTTCAAAAAGCTTACCAACCCGGCGATTGCCGCGCCCACGAGGTAATAAGGGAAAGACCAGAAATAGCATTCCGTCCATACCTTCAAGACGGGCTTACCTTCGGTCAACCGAATGATGGTTGCCATGGCGAAGGTATTGAAAGCGAAATATGTAATCGCTACCAGAAGTAACGCCAGAGGATCGCTCCGGTGCAGTCCATGGGTCGTGAAGAGTTGGTATGCGACGTAGGAAGCTGCGGTTCCGACCGGTAACTGCGAAAGATTGAAAAGAACGTGGATCGACTTGAGGTTCGAAGACTTCCAATAGGACTGAACCAGAACCGCCGCGAACCCAATCACCAGAGTTTCCGCGAAGCTCATCTCGAGGACGCCCAAGAGAATGAACAGGAAGTTCACCGACATCGTCCCGTTGATGCCGGGAAGTTTTATTTTCAGGGATGAAGCCAACAACGCGACAGCCAGGTAGCAGAAGAATTTGACCGGGTCCATCGATTGCCAATTCGACAATGCGATGTAGAAACACCCCAGGGCCGCTGCGGCCATACCTCCAATAAACAGCTGTGCACCCAGTTGTCGGGGAAAGCCGGACATTCTACGATTCTTGCTCAGGTGGAGGGAAATGTCCGGGTAAAATCGCTATCGCTGTATTACCATCGTGTTCTGCTTGAGAGTCAATAGCTTACAGCCATGCGACGCGAGCCACTTCATAAGGAAGCGGGCACTAAAGATGCCAGCCGTCCGCAAAGGGTCATCCCTCCGTGACCCTGAGACATACTAAATCCCGCGGAGGTTTTCACCACACGTGGCAGGCATTCGCGCTTACCATGGGTTGTCCCGCCTTGCAGCCCCAAGCTTTTTGAAACTCGGGCATGTTCTGCACTACGCCATCAACGCGCCATTTTCCGGGCGAATGAGGATTGGTTGTCACCTGGGTGCGCTCAAATTCAGGACGCCGTTTCTCGCACCATACGCGTGCAAAACCCAGGAAAAAGCGCTGCTCGGGAGTGTAGCCGTCAATCTTCTGACCCTCTTTTCCGGTTTTGTCGTCTGCGATCATGTGCTCGAGGGCCATCAGCGCGATGCGTGCGCCACCATTGTCGGCGGTATTTTCGCCCAACGTGAGCCGGCCATTGAGCTTGAGATCGTCGACCGCGACAAAGTTGCTGTACTCATCGGCGACGCAGCTTACTCGCTTTTCAAATTCCTTTCCATCCTCAGCCGTCCACCAGTCACGCAGATTGCCCTGCGGATCGTACTTGCGCCCCTGGTCGTCGAAGCCATGGGTTAATTCGTGTCCGATCACCAGGCCGATTCCGCCGAAGTTCACAGCATCGTCCATGTTCTTGTCAAAGAATGGTGGTTGCAGGATACCCGCGGGAAACACAATCTCGTTGTAGGAGCCGCTGTAGTACGCATTGACCGTGGGCGGCGTCATGCCCCATTCCTTGCGGTCGAGAGGCTTGCCAATCTTGGCAATTTGACGCTTGGATTCGAATTCGTTGGCGCGCAGAACATTCCCCAACAGATCTCCGCGCACCACGGTGAGTGAAGTGTAGTCACGCCAAACATCGGGATAGCCAATCTTGTTGCGAATGGATTGCAGCTTGAGCTTGGCCTGTTTCTTGGTTTCGCCTGTCATCCACGGGAGGCCCTGGATGTCCTCGTCCAGCGACTTCTCGAGCGCATCGACCATTTTCAACATGCGCTGTTTGCCCTCTGCGCCGAAAGTGAGCTCCACATATTTCTGGCCTAGAGCTTCGCCAAGGGACTGATCGGTCAATTCCACGCAGCGCTTCCATCGGGCTTGGATCTCTTTCTGACCGGTCAACGCCTGACGCATTTTAAAGTTCGCCTCGACGAACGGCTGGGAAAGCCACGGAGCGGATGCTCGCATCAGATGCCAGCTCACATAAGTCTTGAGGTTGTCCAGTGATTCGGATTCCACGACACCATTTACCTGCTTGAAGAATTCAGGGTTGCTGACGTTCAACTCCGAAAAACTGGGTGTTCCAGTGTCCGTGAAATAACGATCGAGATAAAAATTCGGCGCCAGCGCAATGGCCGCGTCCCGCGTCATCTTGTGGTCTCGCACCCTGGGGTCACGGCGGACGGTGCGGTCCATGGACGCTTTCGCCAGCGCGGTTTCGATGCGCAATACGGTTTGGGCCGAGTCCGCCGCCTGGGCGGACGATTGCCCCGCAAGCACGAACATCTGGGTCACGTACTCGACGAGGTGCTTGCGCATTTCCGTCATGCGAGCATCGTCTTTAATGTAGTAATCGCGGTCGGGCAGCGACAATCCACCCTGATCGATATAAGCGATCACTTGATCCGCATTGTGCAAGTCAGAATTGGAATAGAAATTAAACAATGGATTAGGGCCGATAAGATGAACCCGCGCGATAGCATCGATGAGGGCTATCTTGTCCGGCGCTGCTGATATGCGGTCCAGTTCGGGTTTCAGCGAATCGAGGCCCTTTGCCTCGACAGCCTTTTCGTCCATGCAGGAGCCGTAGAAGTCGCCGATCTTTTGATCGATCGCATTCCTGCTGGGATCGTTGGTGGAGTCTTTCTCCAGAATCTCCCGCAGTGTGACCAGGTTGCGCTCGTCCAGTTCGACAAAGCTCACCCACGAGCTCTGATCCGCTGGAATTTCCGCGGTCTTCAGCCAATTGCCACAGGCGTATTGATAGAAATCGACGCAGGGATCAAGCGTCTTATCGACGTTCTCAATGCTGAAGCCCGGGGCTGACTTCGCAGGTGAGTCGGTCTGGGCACAAGCGAAGATGGTTCCCAGCAGCAAGACCGCAAAGATACGGGATATGCGCATAAGACCTCATTTTGGAATAGAACGGAGATTGTAAGGCCTGCAGCTTTGGACGGACAAGAGCAGAAAAGGATATGTTGCACTCCGATCAAGGTATCGCATCGAACTCAACCGGGCAGAGGGAATTCGAGCAAAGCGAGAAGCTTGGAGCGTCCGATCTCCTTTCGCGGCGTATAATTCGGTTGTTAAAAGAATCCAGCAAAGGTGATCACTCATGGCTCCCACGAACGGTAATTCCGGTAATGGCAATCATTCTACTGATGGCAGCGGGCACAGCGTGCCGCGGCCGCGAGCCGAGTGGATTGCTCGTCGCAAATCGGAGAATAAGGACGGCAATTTTTCCCAGATGCGCTATGCCCGGAAGGGTCTGATCACCGAGGAAATGATCTACGTGGCAGAGCGCGAAAAACTTTCTGCCGAGTTGGTTCGCGACGAAGTAGCGCGCGGCCGCATGATTGTTCCGGCCAACATCAATCACCCGGAACTGGAGCCAATGTGCATCGGTGTGGCTTCGCTGTGCAAGATTAACTCCAACATTGGCAATTCCGCGGTTACCTCCAACATTGATGAAGAGCTCAAGAAACTGCATACCTCCGTACACTTCGGCGCTGACACGGTTATGGATCTTTCGACCGGGGGTGAGATTCACGAGATTCGAGAAGCGATCCTGCGCCACTCGCCAGTACCGATCGGAACGGTGCCGATTTACGAAGCAATCTCGCGCGTAAAGCGCATCGAAGACTTGAATGCCGAAATCATGCTCGAAGTGATCGAAGAACAAGCCGAGCAGGGCGTGGATTACATGACTATCCACGCTGGTGTGCTAATCCAGTATTTGCCCATGGTTTCGAAGCGCATCACGGGGATCGTGAGCCGTGGCGGTGCCATTCTGGCGCAGTGGATGGCTCACCATCACAAGCAGAATTTTCTGTACGACCGTTTCGACGACATCTGCAAGATCTTCGCCAAGCACGATGTTTCGTTCTCATTGGGCGATGGCCTGCGTCCCGGCTGCATTGCCGACGCCAGCGATGAAGCGCAATTCGCGGAATTGAAGACGCTAGGCGAACTCACCAAAAAGGCATGGGAATACGATGTGCAGGTGATGATCGAAGGCCCCGGCCATGTCCCGCTCGACAAGATTAAAGAGCAGGTGGATAAGGAGAAAGAGCTCTGCTACGAAGCCCCGTTCTATACTCTGGGACCGTTGGTCACCGACATCGCGCCAGGATACGACCACATTACTTCAGCGATTGGCGCAGCGATGATCGGCTGGCATGGTGCGGCCATGTTGTGCTACGTCACGCCTAAAGAACATCTCGGGCTTCCAAATGAGAAAGACGTGAAAGACGGAATCATTGCTTACAAAATCGCAGCGCACGCGGCGGATTTAGCGCGCCACCGTCCCGGCGCTCAGGACCGCGACGATGCGCTCAGCTACGCCCGGTACAAATTCGACTGGGAGAAACAATTCGCCTTGTCGCTCGATCCCGAAACCGCGCGCTCCATGCACGACGAAACCCTACCCGATGACTACTACAAAGAAGCCGCCTTCTGCTCGATGTGCGGTCCCAAATTCTGCTCGATGAATTATTCCAGCAAGGTGGACGAGTACAACAAACAAGTCCACGGCCTGGAGAAGAAAGACTACTCGGAACTGGTGGAGAAGTTGGTTTCGATCAAGTAGCTGGCCGGTGTGGCGCGGGCGCCGCGCCCGCGTACTTAGTCCTGGAGTCTCAGTTCGGAGATGTCGTTTTTCGAATTGCTGCTATTTCGTTAAACATCGACTTCATTTTCGAACCAAGTTCCCTCGCTTGGATCTGTGACCTGGTTATCTCCCAGATCGAGGTTATTTCTGGTACGTCGACTCCAACGACGTTCTTCGTAGCATCGCGCTGGAGCACGTCGGCGGGAACCCTCTCACCGAAATAGATCGAAAAAATAATCCCGGGGACATAGAACCAATACCTTTGACACTCTGCCAAATGGGAGGGCTGGGGGACGTGTGCTGCCTGCAAAACCTTTTTAGCGTGCCAGATACCTACCGTGAGTATGACCTGAAGTGGGAGCCCTTGTTCTCCTAGCAGGAATCTGCGGATCGGCTCCTCGTACGCACAAAGCTCGATGCGAGGAGCCTTAGATCCGCGCGGGGTCTGCCACTCGTGGATGGCACCGCGCCAGAACATGCTCATCGCGAAATACACGAGCTTGTGAGTCTCGAACGCCGACACGCCAGCGACGTTATAAAGATCAATTTCCTTATTCACGAAAACCGGCGTCAGAGTCTCAAGTGCGGTGCGCAGTGGGAACGGAGCGCCGTAGTCCTGGGGGATGTTCGCAAGCACCCACCGTTCTCCATTTTCATTAAGGCAGCGCTCGCAGTCTTTGCAGAATACATAATCCCGCAATTGGTCTGAGAGTTGCCTTACACCGTTCTCGCCTAAGGCGACTGGGTGAGGACTCTTCAATTGCGGAGCACGCATCACTCCATATACCTTCTTCGGAAGATAGTGGCTGTCACACAGTTGCTGACTTTCGCGTTTGCAGAGTTTGCAGCTGCCAATTTGCATTGGACTTACATTACGTCTCCACACCGCTCTCCGAGAAGGCTGGGAGCAGGGAAGCTAGCCAAGGCGAGACGTGCGTAGAACCCGCAGGTAAACCGGCCAGCCGTGCCAGCCTAATGCGCAATCGCAACATCTTCGAGCGTGACTCGCTTGAACGCGCTTGGATCTCCTAGGCGTTTCACGGCATCGAGAATCTCAATGCCGGCCAGACGCCCCTCGGCATCATAGTCGGCAGCGATGCCTTCACCCAGATGCTTAGTCGTAACCGTAGTCTCTTTGAAGCGGATGTAAAGCGCATCCACATTCTGGTCGTAGGTGATCCTCATGCCGTGCACCCCTAGAAATAGTATACGTAAACGGTCACAACTACGATCTCATTCGGTTCCTCAACAAAGATCGGTCGAACCTGCTTAGTCGCGTAATGCCGGCCGTTCCATACGGCATCGAAGGGGAAGTCTTTGCGGCACTCTAGCCGACCGTTTTCCGCGGGATGCCAGGATGCAGTCTGGATCGCGTCAGCCACATCGGCTTCTGTGGTCCCACGAAACGGTAACTGCTGCCTAGCATGCCCAGAGCACACGATTGGCTTGGAAATGTCAGACATTTGCCCTATTAGCATGGCGGCTGCGGACTAGCCTACTTGTTCTCTGAGGCAGTCAAGGAAGGATGGCAGCCGGCTGATTTTTATCGCCCTCCCTTGGCCGCCTCGATCGCTTCGTGCAGTTCGTGCTCGGCTGCCCGCAGATGCTCTTCTGCCTTCGCGCCATGCCCCGCCATATCGTAGTGATTGGCTGCGCGGGCATGTTCCAACTCGTGAATGGCGTCTTCCACATGCTGATGAACTGCTTCCAGGTCGTGCCAATCGCGAACCTGTTGGGCCACCGTGATTCCAGCGACAAATGAGAGACATACAGAAAGAATGGCAACTGCGAGCTTCTTTGTCATATTGTTCCTCTCGGAATGTGAATTAATTTCATTGTGGCGCGCATGGGTACCGGCCATTTTCCCCGGCCATAAGCCTGCTGTCAAACGGAAAGGGGTGCCCCGAACCATAACCATGACTCGTTGATTCTGTGAGCTTGTCCGTTCTGCGCTGCCACGGCTACAATATGTTGCGTCCGGTACTCGTGCCCTCCCGCATTCTGATCGGGACACTGGAATCGATTCAAGAAGTCAGACGAATGGATTCCGGCGCGCGCCGGCAGCACGAAGTTGCGTGTCGGACATCGCCTTGAAGCTACTGCTACTGTCGCTATTCATCTTCTCGATTTTCGTAGTTGTAAAACCGGCTGCTGCGGTAACTCGCCACTATTACATTGCGGCCGAAGACGTGACTTGGGATTTCGCTCCCAGTGGACATGATTTGCTACGCGGAAGTCTGCTTCCTCCACCTTGGATACTCCGCACGCAGTGGGCAAAAACCCGTTTCATCGAATATACCGACTCCACGTTTTCGGTTCGCAAACCGCAACCCGAGTGGTTGGGAATTCTGGGACCGATTATTCGTGCCGAGGTGGGAGACCACGTTGAAGTCGAATTCCTGAATCGCTCGAAGGTGATGCACAGCATCCATCCGCACGGCTTGCGGTATGACAAGGACGACGAAGGCGCGTTCTATCTGCCGTTTGGTAATGGCTCCCGTGTGGGGCCACGCGGGCGGTTCACCTATCACTGGGTTGCTGACGAAGGCAGCGGACCTGGGCCAGGTCAGCTGAGCTCCATCGTTTGGTGGTATCACGCTCACACCGACGAACCGAAGGAAACCAACGCCGGACTCCTTGGTCCCATCATCGTTACCGCGAAAGGCAAAGCTCGGCCTGATGGAACTCCGAAGGGTGTGGATCGGGAATTTGTTGCCGCCTTCGTGATCTTCGACCAACTTCTGGCAAAACCCGAAGGACTGTTCTATTCCATTAATGGGTACATCTTCGGAAATCTGCCTGGCCTCGTCATGGCGCAGGGCGAAAAAGTGCGCTGGTATGTGATGGGAATGGGGAACGAGATCGACGTTCACTCTCCGCATTGGCACGGCAAAACGGTTACGGACGGACGCCGCAACGTGGATGTCATCGAACTCTTGCCTGCGAGCACGAATGCTGTCGACATGGTCGCTGACAATCCTGGCACATGGATGTTCCACTGTCATGTAAGAGATCACATGGAAGGTGGAATGATGGCATCTTTCACCATCTACAAGCCTCCAACCAGGAGTTGCCCGCTACATTTCGTAGGCGGCAAGTTCTGGAGTGGAAGTCCCGCATACACGCTTACGGTCAAGAACGAGAGTGCGAAAAAAATCAAGGGCTTTACGCTGACTTTCGAGCATTTCGTCGCGCCCCAACTGTTGAATCATCCTTTTCTTGATACGTGGAATTCCGACCAACCGCTTGACCCCGGTCACGAGCAGACAATTGATATGAAGGCATATCCGGGGACCGAGGAGCGCATAATGGGCTGGGTGCTCATGCCCACGAAAATTTCATTCGACGATGGAACGGTTTGGACGCCGCAGGAACGTGGCGAATGTTTCGGAGCATTCTGGAAGGATGCTGACCACCCGGATTTAAAAATCGTGCCTCCTGAGCAAATGGAAACGAACCCCGATTGATCGCGCGTCGAGAAACTGCAGATCCCTCGCTTTGCTTGGGATGAAAACTGTGGCGGTGTTTATTGATTTAGCGATCGTTCTCCAGTACTTTTGCGGCGCGATTCAATGCGGTTGCCAGCGCCGAAATCTGTTCGCGCGTACGAGCAAGATCGTGCCTGTCGATCGCTTCGTTGATTCCGGGGATCACCACGGCTGCGTATCCGGTGTACTGGCCCGGAGCATAGATCGCGTGGCGGAACCAGGGACGATTCGGCAATCCATCGGGTATGAGGAGAGCACGCTCAGCATGGCGCAATGCCAGGTTTAGCTTTGCGGAATCACGTGGAGAGCTTTGTTGGCGCACAAGAATCTTCTCGCCGGCTTGCTCGAAGTGATGCGCTGCCTGGGAAGCCTCGGCAAAATTCACGGTTTGACCAGTGAATTCCGCCTGCGCTTTTCTCTTCGCGGCATCAATGTAGGAGCCGATTTCCTTGGCATACTCCGCATAGTCGTAGGGGAGCACGTCCGCGTCGGCCATGCGGATCAGCGAGAGCCCAAAAACGCGCGCCATTTGCTGCTCGTAGAGAAAATCGGGATCGCCGAATTTCTTGAACCAGTTAAAGTTGTCGAATGCCGAATGATAAACGCCATAAGAGCCAGTAGAGCCAATGTCGGTGGAGGGCACGCCCAAGTGTTGCAGGAAGACGGTGTAATCCGATCCGCTCCCCAAGTCGCCAACCGGCACATCGGCTTTCGCCTGGGCCGCGGGCGGACGATAAGTGCTGGTACTGGTCTCCTGCGGATTCGCCGCCTCGCTGGAAGTTTGGCTGGTTTTTTGCCATTTCTCATAAACGGTTCCACCGTTGGCGGCGGGAACAGCTTTGGTCACATCGCGGAGAAACTGTTTAAGGCTGGGAACGGATGCGGCCCCGAACTTGGGTCCCGAAACTCCGACGTCCATATTGAAATACGCTGCGGCATTGGCCAGTTCGCTCTCGTGCTGCTCGCCCCATTCGGTGGAACCGATCAGGCCTTCTTCCTCCGCATCCCAACTGCCAAGAACGATTGTGCGCTTCGGCTTCCAACCTGACTTCAACAATTCGCCGATTCCGTGCACCGACTCCAGCATGGCCGCTGTGCCGCTGTTCGGGTCGACGGCGCCGTACACCCAGGCATCGCGATGATTGCCGGCGACTACCCATTCGTCAGGAGCGTCGCTGCCACGCACTCGCCCGATCACATCCCAGATGGTGCGGAATTGGTAATCCTGTTTGAGATGTATCTTCACCTTCACCGGCCCTGGCCCCAGGTGATAGGTAAATGGCAACGAGCCCTGCCATTCGCGAGGGGAATCCGGCCCGCCGAGGTGCTCAAGGATGGGCCACGCATCGGCATACGACAGCGGTGTGGTAAGAATTTTCGGCAGCTGTGCAGATTGCTCAGGCGGCGTGCGCCGGGCATCGGGAAGGGAAGGGACGGAGGCGATCCCCGGCGTCGTCGGATCGCCGGGGAACTGGAACATATAGCCAATCGATCCGCGCTGCACGCCGGAATCGGGTCGCCACGGGCCTTGAGGATATTTATCGCCGCGGCGCCAGCCGTCGTCGGCGGGATCAGAGTAGATGATTAGGCCAGCGGCGCCGTGCTCTTGCGCGACAAATGCTTTCACGCCGCGGAAATTCTGCCCGTACCGCACCACGACAATCTTGCCACGAACATCGATCTTCATCTGCTCAAGCTTCTTGAAATCCTCCGGAGATCCGTAATTGGCGTAGACCACCTCCGCCTCAGCGTCGCCCGATGGCGACATGGCGTTGTACGGGGTAATGACTCGCGGGTCGTCAGCGAGAGGGTCGCCTTCGACATGCTCGCGCGTCGGTCCGTGCATGTGAACGCCAGTGGGAGCGGTCACATCCACGCTGATTTCCGCGGGATAATTCATCCAGACACGGTATTCGACGATCTCCGTATCCAAGCCGGCCTCGCGGAACTTCTGCGCGACGTAATCGGCGGTCGCTTTGTCTTCAGGCGAACCAGCAACATGCGGAGCCTGAGTCAGAATGCGGAGATGTTGTTCGGCGAGTTTGGGATCGGGGACAGCAAGGAACCTGCCTTCCTGCGTGGCTTCCGCGGCGGAATTGAGGAAACCGAAGATTGGCGCGGAGGCCTTGATTGCTGCTTGCGCTGTGTGTGTCTGGGGGACACTCAACAGCAATAGACTGCAAAACAAAGTGGAGGCGGATCGAAGCGACATGAGATTTCTCAAGTGAAACAGGTAGTGTACATGATTCGCCCCTAGCGGTAATTGGAGGCGATCGAAGTGGTGTGTTCTGTAAATGCAGGGAGCCTCACCAGCCTCACCAACAGCACCAATTGGTGATACAATTTAGATCATGAAGCGCGCGACCATTACCTTTCCGGATGACTTGGCCAAGGCGGCAGAGAATTATCTGGCATCGCAGGAAGCGCCTCCCACATTGACCACTGTGGTGCAAGCGGCCTTGCGAGAATACCTGGGCGAACGAGGCTTCTTGAGGACCCGGCGCACTCTCGAGATCACACCCGCGCGGAAGGGAAGCGGGCGTTCCGACATTAGCCAGCACCATGACCGCTATCTGGCGGGGACACAGAAGTGAAATCGGCGGTGCTCGCGGACACTGGACCGCTTTATGCGGCGGCTGATCCAGACGACGCCCACCATAAGCGGGCTCGGCGCGAACTGAGCAGGCTGGCGGGCGGGCACCAAGAGGTTGTTGTGGCGTATCCAACGTTGCTCGAGGCTTACACGCTGGTTTTGTTTCGACTGGGCGAAAGCGCAGCGTTGAACTGGCTGGAACAGATGAAAGACGCAGCTTTGGTGAATCCCATCGCCGAGGACTATCGCCAGGCCGTCGCCAAAGTGCAATCGTTGAAGGATCAACCGATCACGCTGTTCGACGCCTTAGTGGCTACTTTGGCCAGTCGTCTGAGCCTGGAAGTGTGGACCTATGACCATCACTTCGATGTGATGAGGGTTGCCATCTGGCGTTAACCTTTGCACCCTGGCGGATGCCATCTTCGGCCGGACAATTTTCTCGCGGTCTCCCGACGCGCTAAACTGCTACCATGCATGTCAGAGATGCTACGCGGCGCTTCTCCTCCCGAGTTGACAATTATGTGCGCTACCGGCCCGGGTATCCGATTGAAGTTCTCGAACTGCTGAAAAGCGAATGCGGCCTCACGCAAGCATCCGTGATCGCCGACATTGCCTCCGGCACGGGCATCTTCACCCAGATGCTGGTTGCAAATGGCAATCACGTTGTTGGCGTCGAACCAAATGCTGAAATGCGCAAGGCCGGAGAGCAGTTCCTCGGAGATAATTCACGCTTCACCAGCGTCGCGGGCACGGCCGAAGCAACGACGCTTCCAGACCACAGCGTTGACGTTATTACAGCGGCCCAGGCCGCGCACTGGTTTGATCATGAAAAAGCTCGGCGTGAGTTTGTCCGCATCCTCAAACGCGGTGGCTGGACCATGCTTTTGTGGAACGAACGCCGCACCGAATCGACACCGTTTCTTCGCGAATACGAGCACTTGCTGCTGACGTATGGAACTGACTATCAGGAAGTACGACATGAACGCACGACCGCAGAGATTGCTCACTTCTTCGCGCCGTCGCCGTTTCGGCGGCGTACTTTCGAGATGCGCCAGGAAGTTGACTACACGGCCTTAGAAGGCCGGCTCTTGTCTTCCTCGTATGTCCCAATGGCTGACCATGCAAACTACGAACCCATGCTGCGAGAGTTGCGGCGGGTCTTTAAAGCGCATCAAGTCAACGACACCGTGGTGCTTGAATACAACACCCTCGCCTATTACGGTCAGCTGCTATAAAAGCAACGGTGCAAGCCGCACGAAGCTACATAGAGAAAAATCTTATTCGGATGCGAATCGTTTGAAACCGCGGAGACCCAATGCCTGACGAAAAAACGTTTCACATGAGTCCCGATGAGTTTCGGCGGCATGGCCACGCAGTCGTGGATTGGATTGCGGACTACTATGCGCGCATCGAATCGTATCCTGTGCTGGCACGCGTAGAAGCCGGCCAGGTACGAGCTTCACTGCCGCCCAATCCTCCTTCGAAAGGCGAGTCCTTTGCGGCGATTCTGGAAGACGTCGAGAGAGTGATTCTTCCCGGCATTACTCACTGGCAGTCACCCAACTTTTTCGCTTTCTTTCCCGCCAACGCATCAGGCCCGGCGATTCTTGGGGACTTGCTTTCCTCAGGCTTGGGAGTTCAAGGAATGCTCTGGGCAACCAGCCCGGCATGCACGGAGCTGGAAACACATGTTCTCGATTGGCTGGTTGAAATGCTCGACCTGCCACGGAGGTTTCTCTCCACCGGCGCCGGAGGCGGCGTGATCCAGGACACAGCTTCGAGCGCGTCTCTTTGTGCCTTGCTGGCGGCGCGGGAGCGGGTCACCAACTTCGCCAGCAATCAGCGTGGTTGCGATGGAAAGCTTGTCGCGTACACGTCGTCGCAAGCGCATTCTTCCATCGAAAAGGATGTTCGGATTGCCGGGCTTGGCCTGAACAATCTGCGGTTCCTCGATGTCGACGAGAACTTCGCTATGCGCCCGGACGCGCTCGCCCGACAGATTGAGATGGATCGACGCGCTGGCCTCGTCCCGTGCTTCGTTTGCGCCACGATCGGCACGACTTCGTCGAATGCGATTGATCCGGTGCGCGAGATTGGCGGCATCTGCCGGGAAAATAACCTGTGGCTTCACGTTGATGCTGCCATGTCAGGAACGGCTGCACTCTGCCCCGAGTTCCGGCATTTTCATGACGGAGTTGAACTCGCCGATAGTTACACTTTCAACCCTCACAAGTGGATGTTCACTAACTTCGATTGCAACTGCTTTTACGTCGCCGATCGCAAAGGGTTGATTCAGACCCTGAGCGTTTTGCCCGAATATCTGCGCAACAAGGCCACGGAATCGGGTGCGGTCATTGACTATCGCGATTGGCAGATTCCGCTGGGCCGCCGCTTTCGCGCTCTGAAACTCTGGTTCGTGATCCGTCACTACGGCGTTGAGGGTTTGCAGTATCACATTCGGCGTCACGTTGAGCTGGCACAACAATTCGCTGGCTGGGTGAAGAACGACGCTCGTTTCGAACTGGCAGCACCCGCGCCGCTCAACCTGGTCTGCTTCCGCCACAAGGACGGAGACGAAGTCAATCAAGCGCTGATGGATCAACTGAACCGAAGCGGGGATCTTTACCTGACTCACACGCGTCTGAATGATCGGCTGACCCTGCGATTCTGCGTGGGTCAAACGAACACAATGCAACGACACGTCGAGCAGGCATGGCGCCGAATTCAAGAAACAGCAGTGTAGGCGCAGGCGTCCTCGCCCTTCCGGAGCGGCAGAGTTCGGCTACAAGCTGAGGGTTTGTACTCTCGCACGGGCAAGGACGCCCGCACCTACTTTGGACTTTTTGCGGCCGGCTGCTCGGGCTTGAAGACCATCCCATTTGCTGGAGCTGCCGGGTTTATTCCGAAATCCCAAACGTAGGTATTGATCCCGTCCTTGCCCAGCATCTCGACGACCGCATACTCTCCGGGCTCAAGAGCGTTGGCAGGTGTGACCTTGACCCAGCCTCCAGTAAGCCTTTGCGATGTTGTTAGAACCAGGTTCTGCTGCTGACTGGCTTTGCCGAGCGGACTGATCTTTATGTCTCCGACGATTCGCTTTCCCTTTTTCGCTTGTACCCGCACGATATGGAAACGATCCCAAGGCTGTTCTGGTTGCTGCGGCTGCTGTGGTTGTTGCTGCGAAATGACGTTGGAACCCTGATCATCAAGGTTGATGTAGATCGTAGGCAAAGTCGCGTGCGCCTGAACACTGGCGTGGAGACCGTCCAATTCGATTGTCTGTTTACTGCTGGCGATGGGATTGACCGCAGAGCGCAAGATGTTGGTCTTTTTGTTTCGGTTCAGTTCGCCAGTGTTCTGCTGCAGCAGTATGAGCTGCGGTTGAGTCTGAAAAGTATCGAGCAACAACATTCCGCCTTCGTCCGGCAGATGCAGGCCGGGGGCGACCTGAGGAGTCTTCGCTTCTTCAGCGCGGCGTTCGGCCTCGACTTCCTTGTCGAGTTCCACCGCTTCCGGGGCGGGAACGGCAGTGGCGCGATCTTTTTCGAATTTCTCAGTAGCCGCCCAATCCACCAGCGAGTTGGGCAACTCCTCCCATTCGTCGCGCTCCGCGCTCAGGTAACGCACCCGGTCACCCTTGACTTCCCACTTGGTGGCAAGCTGGTAGGAGCCATCTTTCAGGACGAGGCGCTTGGCCAGTTGCTGGGCATGGGCTGGGAAGACCAGCACAAATGCAACGGCAACCAGCAAACGACCGACCCGAGTTCTATTCGTTGTTGCCATTGTCTTTAAATGTGATGCTGGCTTGTTGGACGCCGTTCGCCCACAGATTTATTTTGCACTATCTGCCTCGGTCAAGCGATGGGCATTTCTCGTTTTGGATGCAGTTCTTGAGGCCACTAGCGAACGAGGTGGATGCGTACGCCCAGTTTCAAATTCTTCCACGAGCGATCGGCGGTGTACACGGGAGCCCTTAGTACGATTCCCAGAGCCAAGCACGCCCGGTCGCCCAAGGACAGCCCAAATACGCTGGTTTGGGCAATCAGGCCGCCGGCAATTTTCGCTTGATCTTCGGTGAATGCTGATGGCCCCCGAATCGGGCTGAGGGTGGCTTCCCAAGCTTGGTCAGGCCTAATTCCACGGCTGACCAGTTTGCTCTGTACTTCGGCCAGATTGACGGTGCTGCTGGTTGCGGCACTCAACAGCTGAGGCGTTAGCTTTTCCGAACCCGGCTCGCGGTTGAGCACGGCCAACAGCGCGGAAGCGTCCAGCACGATCCTACTCACGTTTTGCGGCCTCACGCCGGTCCGCAATCAACTCGTCCGCCAGCGAGGTGCCTGTTTTCACATGCTGCCGGACAAGGCGCTGCGCCCGCTCGATGCGCCGCTTCAGGGTCGAGATGCGCAATTCGTCGTCTTCAATCCGCAGCACGACTTCATCGCCAATGTTTATACCGAGCGCCTTGCGAAAGGAGGCAGGAATCACGACGCGTCCATTCTGGTTGATCCGGGTCCGGGTTTCTTCTTGCCTGGTCATATGTTCCAATCTGTGACACCCTCATAGTTTGTGACATTATTGTAACATGATGTCATTCCCGATCTACTTCTGTGCAGAGCGGACTTCGTCAGGGATTCTCAAGCCGATGTTAGGGTAAAAAGAAACGACGCGAACAGGAGACAACGGCTAGCGTCAGGTGGTGTAAGCTAACAGGGCTGAAAGGGGTGCCCGATGTTCGAGTTACTATTCACCAGGTTGAAATGCGTTGGCTTGTCGATGGCTTGCGTAACTGTGGCCGTCTGTGGTCTGCAGCCGTCTCTTCTAGCCCAGGCACATCAGGGATTGATCGCTAGCGCGCAAGGACCGTCTGGCGCAGGCATGAGCGCTGCGGTGCCCTCCAATCAGGCTTGCCAGCAACGAGTGAATGAGACGCCAGAAAAACTTCTGGAGTGCATTCAACCGTCATCGCTCTGGAATCATCTTGCCCACTTTCAGAAAATCGCCGACGAACATAAGGGATCGGATGGTCACGGCTACCGCGATACCGGCACACCTGGTTACAAGGCGTCGGTGGACTATGTTGCCAAGCTGATGCGCCAAGCGGGCTATCACGTCACCGTCCAACAGTATCAATACAATGCCTCCAAGGTCACTGGAGTGCCGCAGTTCGGTACGCCGGACCAGGGCTACACCGTCACCCGTGACTGGCTTGTCGCTCAGCTTTCCGGCGGTGGCACGCTCACTGCCTCGATACAGCCCGCCGGCGGGTCAGGCGAGGGGTGTTTCGCCGGTGATTTTGCAACATTTGTGCCTGGACACGTTGCTCTGCTTGAACGAGGAACATGCGCCTACGATGCACAGGTGACAAACGCTGAAAAGGCGGGCGTTGCAGCAGTCATTCTCTATAGCTCTGGTAACGCTAGTCCGTTCCCAGTGCGGCTCACGCATCCGGCGACGATTCCAGTCGTTAGTGTCTCTTACTCGGTGGCCTCGGAGTTGCTTCGCCGATATGCTACCGAGAACGCACCGGCCGTGCATCTCGACATTCGCATGCGGCCCACGTCAGGCATCGACTACAACTTGATTGCGGAGTCGCCCTTCGGAGATCGCAACCACGTCGTCGTGGTGGATGCGCATCTTGACTCCATCTTCGGCGCCGGCATGCTGGATAACGCATCCGGATCGACAACCATTCTTGAGATCGCGTTGAACATGGCGAAGACGCGAACTCACAATCAACTCCGCTACATCTGGTTCGGTGGCGAGGAACTCGGGTTGCTTGGCTCCGCCTATTACACCACGAATTTGAGCAGCGCGGAGCGAAAACGAATCGCCTTCGACATTGATATGGACGTCACCGCCACCCCGAACTTCGATATTTGGATAGCCGATCCCGCGTTTGCATACAATGTCAACCAGTTCCCCCCAAATGTTGTCCCCCAGTCAAAAATAGGCAACAAGTTTTTCGAGGACTTTTTCACCTCGATCGGAGTTGTGTCGCAATCTTCCACGTTTGGAAATAGCGGAACAGACTCGAACTCGTTCGCCCTGATCGGCATCCCGGACAGCGGCATTCTGACGCGGCAGGATTGCTGCAAGGCACAGTCGGAAGTTGACATTTGGGGTGGGTTCCTCGGAAACTACGAGGGCACAGTACCAGGTAGCGATGGTGGATGCGTCGACTATCCTGAGCGTTGGTGTGACAATCTTTCGAATAACGATCCGTTTGTCTTTGGACTTGCATCGAAGGCTTCAGCCTACGTGACGCTCAAGATGGCCAACCATGTGTTTAAGGCAAACCAGCCATGAGGACCGGGTGCCCTAGCCTTGCGGTAAAGGTGGGCCAGCCTTGCAAGCTACTGAACTGTGCCCGCAGTCTTGGCTGAATGAGGTGCGATTTTAGTAGCATTAATCAGCACCGTGACCGCGCCCGTCGAACTTTGGTTCAAAGCGTCCGCGACGCATGCCAGCTCGTTTGCGACAACCAGGTCGAGCTTGGCGTCGCCATTGACGTCTGCAATCGCGACCGAGTAAGGTTTGTACCCGCTCGTGATGTAGGGCACTGACCTTCCGAAAACTCACTTTTTCTGCGGCTGGAGATCGTGAAACTGTTTTGTCGCTCTGCGGCCTGCTGACCGGAAGGTCGTAAGCTTCCCCGGCATCCTTGTGCGCAACTTCGGTAGGTCAGTTTGATCAAACTGACCCACTACCGCAACTTCATGCACATTGACAATGCTTCTCAGTTACGCATATATTCCTCGTGAAGATATTGATTGAGCTTCCCCGGCTCTGCTTTGATCCGTATCTTCCCTGAGGATTGGACTCCTAAGACCACTGGACCTCTACTTACTTTGCTGAACGAAGTACCTAATGCGCAAACACTCGATCCAACAGGACATAAATTATGAAGACCGAAAGACTCAGTGTGAACAGATTTAGCGGCTGGAAGAATGTCTGCGCGGTTTTTTTGCTTTGTGCCGCGACCGCGATCGCCTCGTCTGCACAAACCTTCAACACTCTGGTAGATTTCAACAACACCAATGGCGCGAATCCGTTTGCTGTGACTCTGGTTCAGGGCACTGACGGGATTTTCTACGGCACAACCTTCGGCGGCGGGGTCCAAAACGAAGGGACAGTCTTCAAGATCACCGACAAGGGCGCACTGACCACCCTGTACAGCTTTTGCATCCAAACGAACTGCACGGACGGCAAATCCCCGGGCGTGGGGCTGGTGCTGGCCGGCAATGGGAACTTCTACGGGACGGCTGCCAAGGGTGGAGCGCACGGTGCTGGCACGGTCTTCAAAATCACCCCCAAGGGTGTACTGACGACCCTGTACGATTTTTGCCCCCTGGCCGGCTGCATCGACGGTAGTGTCCCAGAGGCGCTGCTTCAAGCCACCGACGGAAACTTCTACGGACTAACACGGAACGGCGGGAAAGGCAACCAAGGCACGTTCTTCAGGATTACGGCCGCTGGCGCGCTGACCACGCTCTACAGCTTTTGCTCCCAAGCCGGCTGCGCCGACGGCAGGGTTCCCAACCCCGGATTGATTCAGGCCACCGACGGGGCCTTCTACGGAACAACGTTTCATGGCGGCATCGGCAAATTTGGCACGGTCTTCAAGCTCACATCGAACGGCACGTTCACCAATCTGTACACCTTTTGTTCCACAGGCAGCTGTACTGACGGCGAATGGCCCTTCGCTGGATTGATTCAAGCCGCTAACGGGAACTTCTACGGGACTACCGAAACCGGCGGGGCCAAGGGTCGCGGCACGGTGTTCGAAATCACACCCGGGGGCACGCTCACTACGCAGTACAGCTTCTGTAAGCAAAGCAAATGCCCTGACGGCGCATTTCCTCTGTCAAGCCTGGCGCAAGCCACCGACGGGAATTTCTACGGAACAACAAGTTATGGCGGTGCGAACCAAAGGGGCACGATTTTCGAACTCACCTCGGGGAACACGCTGGTCACGCTGCACAACTTCAACGGTACTGACGGCGAGCTTTTCTTGGGCGCGCTCCTTCAAGCCACCAACGGAACCTTCTTTGGGACTTCGCGCGAGGGCGGTACGACCAACAATGATGGCACCATCTTCAGCATCTCAGTCGGCCTTGGGCCGTTCGTGACAACAAACCCAACCTCCGGCAAAGTGGGAGCGCACATAGTTATTTTAGGAAACAATCTCAAGGGCACGACCAGCGTCACCTTTAACGGCACCAATCAGCCGGTATTCGCGGTCAACAACTCCGGTACCGCAATCACCACCACGGTCCCAGCAGGCGCGACCACGGGCACGGTCGAAGTAACCACACCCAAGAAGGTGCTTAAGAGTAATGTGGTCTTCCGCGTGACGAAGTGACATGCTGCCACGTGCGCAATCAAAGGAAAAAGCCGCCCACGTTTGGGCGGCGGGTGCCCCATTCTAGTCGCGTTCTTTGCGACTAGAGCGGACGGGTGGCCCATTCTAGTCGCGTTCTTTGCGACTAGAGTGGGGCCCTTGATCACAAACCCAGACCCCTCACTTGCCTGGGGATGACAATCGTTTAGAAATACCGATCGCTAGGAAAGAGCGATCGCGGCACATTCTTGATTTTTGCCTTCTCACTCTCGGTGCGGGAACGTACTCTTCGACGATGCCGTACAAGTCGAAGCGGCCGCGCTTCAAAAGTGGCGCAGGGGCACGGTCGTGGAGCAGATACCACGCTTCTCGATAGTGCTCCCACTGGTTTTGTTTGTCGCCCGGACAGACGCAGATGGACTGTTTGCTGGAGGCGACAGCCCACGGGATGATGTACCAGACATCTTTCGGAATGCAATAAACCGCGAGGTAGTCGAAGTCGGATTGCTGGTAGCGGTGGTTCGGGCCGCTAACGTGGACAAGGCTGGCGACGAAGTTGCCCGGCTTCAAGTTGCTGGCCTGGAAGATAGTGGATTTCACCTGCACGCTAATAAACCGTCCCCCAAGATCGACCACGACGTCGTATTGCGTGGAGTCGCCTACGGGCTTGGCGAGTTGGAAGCCGAGTTCGGTGGCTTTGGCCATAAAACGAAGCTCAGCCCATTGGCCGCGCTTTTTGTGGTTGCCGATATCCATGCCGGAAGTTTTCACGATGTCCCCTGTGTTGCTAAATATGTGTTGCTAAATAGAAAAGGCGCAGCGGTGAGGCCACGCCTTGTTTCTTTATTCACTTATAGCATAGCAAATTTAGTGTTGTATTTCCACCAATTTTGAGAGATTTACATTTAAAAGCTATCTCATAAATCGCTTTGAAAGGGCGCGGCTTCAGCCGCGCCGCCCAGAGTAAAGAAAAGACGGGGGCTTCAGCCTCCGAGGCACGCTGGCGTCCGACTCTTGAGGATTCATGAGATGGCTTCTACTGTTCAGGATACCCCGCTCAAGCTTCTCCGCTCGCCTGGGCCCAATGTAGATTGTCATCCCGAGCAAGCGCAGCGAGGGATCTGGGCGAGCCGCGCGATGCGCCGCGTTCTTTGCGACGCAATAATCGCGCGTCTGGCTCGCTTCCCTATCGCCGGGTGCCCCATTCTAAATTTCGCGCTCTTTGCGAAATTTAGGGTGGGGACGTTGACCCGGCCACACCGCCCTTCCCGCCATAACTCTGTCATCCCGACCGGAGCGAAGCGGAGTGGAGGGACCTTGTGTTTTCGCACCCGCGCGAAAACGAACGTCCCGTTCAAGCAGACGCAAGGCGGCATCCTTCACCAGCCGCTCGGTATCCGTACCGGCATGACTGGCGATTTGGGATAACTGCGCTTCCTGCTCGCGAGTGAAATGGACTTCCATGCCTGTCAGCGCAGGAGGGCGAGTCTATGCTGCCAACGGCCTTGTTTCCTGTGACTCGCAGCCGTAGCTCGTCCTTGTCAAATAGTCGTTCCGGAGGCCGAAAATCGACAGCCTGCTCCACATTTCTTAGCGTGGCAACGGGCGCTTTTTTGCTCATAATTGAGGCTTGAATCCGTTTCTTGCTCCGTATATCGTAGGCCACATGCAATATGCTTTAGACAGCAAGGGCAAGCGGGTGAGCGCGGATGACGCCGTTTTACGGAATGAGAGGCGCGGAACCTGTGAGGAATGCAAGCAGCCAGTAAGACTGCATGAAAGCAAGAAAATTGCGAACCACTTTGAACACCTGAGCCGTACGCGAAAATGCAGCCGCGAATATATCTAGCGCCGACATCCGCCGTTTTCGTCTGAAGCCTGTGAAGAACGTCCGTTTACGACTTCTTCGACGACTTCGTCACGGAGTCGAGCAACGCCTCCACCTTGTGGGGGACAGCCGCGTAGAAGCCACGCTTTGGTGAGGTCGCAGACTTCTCCTTCACCAAATCCGATGCTCGTGCGCGAACCTGATTCTCGGCCATGCCGCTATTAGTCGCCAACTCCGCAACCGAAACCTCGCCACTTATGGTTTCGTCCAGTTGCGAGGCGATGGCGCGGGCCGCCAGGGTGAGGCGCAGCTTCTCATTAGGACTAAGCTTCGAGTTGTTAAAGTGAACGTTCCCCTTTTTGTCTAGCATACAGAGTTGCAACGCCTTGGCCCCCATTTCTTCCAGCCTGTTCTTGAGAACGTCATCATCGACGATGAACTTCTTTTTCAGGTCTTCAATACTCATTTGCTACCTCTCCTCTTCTTTGCAGTCGCCTTAAAGGTTCCCGTTCTGTACCAATCCGGATTGCCGGTGTCAGGCTCACACCCGGCTGTTTTTAGCCGTTGGGCCAATTCATTCCGCTGCTCAGCAGAATCATCCAGCGTCACGATGTGGCGACCGTGAATGTCGCTGGCGAGGTTAACGTCACCAACCCTCACGAGCAGCGTGCGGTCTTCCGCTCTGGCAAGTGCCATTCCCGCTTCAATGAGCACGTTAGCGCGAGGCTGGAGTCTCTGTTCCTTTGCAAACTCCTCGTCAGTCGCGCAGAGTTCGCGGCGCAATTGGACGGCTTCATCAGGCGACATTAGAACTACGATGGCCTGTGCCATCTTAAAAGCGGCATCCAAGATTTCACCGACGTAAGGGGTCGCCTTCTTCGTGGCCCTGACTGCTTCGCTCCACTCGATGGGATTCAGCTTAAGCGCTCTCAAAAAGCCGAACATGCTGTCTCGAAGCGCTTGGTCCCGTCCGTACACGACCATCACGTTTTTGGTGATGCCAGGAACCGGGGCAGCCGTGGGTGCGGGGCCAGGAGATGAACCTCGATCCGGGGTGCCGCCGTTCGGAACCGCTGCAACGGCGATGGGGACGGCAAATGAGCCGTCCGAACCGGGCGGAAAGACTCCGGTCGCTGCGATGATCTGTTCACGGATTTCGCGCCGTAGCTGTAGCCCCGATTTTGTGCTGACGAACGATCTCGATTTTGCAACCACGTCCGAAATGTTTCCGGGGGCAGAAATCAAGGCGGTGTCAAAGCACTCGCGGAGCCTCTTAGGACGGACGGCGGGGTCCTTGATGATCTCGGTCAGAAAGAAACCAAAAAATGCCACCAACTCTCGTTGTGACATTCGATGGAGGTTTGGAATCCTCGTGAGAAACGCTTCTAGCTGTTGCTTCATCATTAGTCACCTTCGCGGCGCGGCAGATCAAAACGCACGGTGCGGTCACCGTGCGCCGACAGGCGATACCGCCCTCGCCCCGCCGATTCGAGAAAATCGTGCGCGTTCTTTGCGTCTCGTAAAGCCTGCGCGACCACCTTCGGCGGGCGCACGCCGGCGCGAATGTAGGCGCGCCGAATTTCGTCCTCTCCGAATTCTTCTTGCCCGCCCTCGGTCAGGCTGAACGCCAGCACCGCCACTATTTCGTGGTGTCCATGGGGCTGTTTCGCCGCGATCAAATCACGCTCCGAAGTGAAATGAGTCTGCGACGTCGCCGAATCTCCCGCTGCCGACAAGAACTTGCTACCTTGCTTGCTTGCTGAAGGAGCTGATGCGCGCGGCGCGTGCTTCGCAATCTGCTCTTCGATGAATTCCTTTGGTCCCTCAAGTACAATTTTTACATCTCCATAGGTGATAGTCGCTTTGCAGGTATCAGACATGGCCCGTGGCTCCTCTCCGATTATTGTCGTATCAAGAAAGTAGACTGTCAAGCACTTCCTTGGAAAGAACGATTCGGCGGAGTCGCAGACTCATTTCACTTTGGAGCGTGATTTGATCGCGGCGGATGGGTCCCTACCACAAAACCAATCGGACTTACAGGGGGCTGGCCAACCTAAGCCTCAATCTACTCTTCAGGGTGCCCCGCTCAAGCTTCGCTTGGGCGGGGATGTTCAGTCGTCACAGAAACCTTCGCCATTGGCTACTAAGCTTGTCCCATGCCTTGGGGACTCAAACACTTTCAACAATCCGGGCAGCTGCACTTCTTGACCTTCAGTTGCTATCGACGCCGGCCAAACTTCGCGACGCCGCATTCCCGTGGATGTTTAGAATCGTCACTAGAACGCGTGCGCCAGTCTTACGGGTCCTGCGTGTATGGTTACGTAGTGATGCCCGAGCACGTTCATCTGCTGGTTAACGAACCAGAACGAGGCTGCCTGTCGCAGATGCTGCAGTCACTGAAGCAGTCGGTGGCACGAACCCTTGCCCTGCGAGCAGCGGACTCATTCTGGCAAGCGCGCTACTTCGACTTCAACGTGTGGAGCGAAAGTAAGTTTGTGGAGAAGTTGAGATACATCCATCGCAACCCAGCAGTTCGCGGATTGGTGGAACGGCCCGAGGATTGGCAGTGGAGCAGCTTTCGTCACTATCTCACCGGCGCGGAGGGAGCTGTCAAGATCGAATCCCAATGGACGGCGCAGCGGCGAGAAAAACTGGGAATCGTGCCGACGGTTCGCGTTCGCGAAAGCCCCGCCCAAGCAAAGCTTGAACGGGGCACCCTGAAGAGTCGAAGAGCAGATTTCAAGAAAACCACCTAGCCACGCTCGCCGGTTTCTGGCATAATTACTCGTGCACCCATCCTGCACAAAATTTCAAAGACAATTTAAGGTGAGGAAGCGATGTTAGCTGGGTGCCCTGCTCCTTGCGGTTTTGCAGGGGACGAAGCTGGCTTAGCCTCCCATCATGCCAGAGGATCTGAGGCGATACTATCTGTCTTGCGCCGGATGCCAGATGTGCAGAATTTCAATGGCATCGCCTTTTACGCGATAGGCGACGATATGTGGCAACCGCCGGTGCAGGAGTTCGCGTGTGCCTTCCTCGCGGCCCTTGCGTCCGCGCAAGGGAAACTTCTTCAGCGAGCGGGCCGATTTGCGGATTTCAATAACGGTGGGCCGTGCTAAAT
>DATMQI010000029.1:0-26134 GCA_035567135.1 Terriglobales bacterium | reverse complement strand
TGATCGGCAGACCGGAAGCCATCCGGGGTTCGAGGAAATCAGAGTGCGAGCTGCGCTTCGAGGCACCGCATTTCCTCCAAGCGGACTTGAACGCACCTTGCTCGTACAGGCGCCTTGCCCCATCGCGCTTCCGATAGAACCCACTTCCGAGCCCATCAATCGCCCTCGATCAGCGGCAAGGTGCCAGCCCGGACGGAGATAGTTCCCCTGGATACTGCCCGTTCGAGGAGCGCGCGCGGGATCTGGGCCGTCCTCAAGCGGTTTCCTCGTTTCGGTGATAGCAGGAATAGGCAGTTTTAGGCGTAGTTGTTACCAAGGATGTTACCAAAGCTAATTCTGGTTCTGAGGGCTCGAATCGCAGTATTCCAATACCTACTGCCTTGCTCGAACGGATGAAATTGCTTGGTGAGGGTGAATGGGTTTTCCGATCCCAGGCCGGGACACCGGTGGACTCAAAGAATGCCGCCAATCGATATCTTCGGCCAGCGGCGGAGGCACTTGGAATAAAGCTCGGTGGGTGGCACGACTTCCGCCACACGCTCTCCACGTAAATGCTCAAGCTATCCAACAAAGGTGGTCTCGGAGCTACTCGGACACTCAAGCGTGCAAACGACACTCTCTGTATATCAGCACGTAGAAACCGAGGACTTCTGGGCTCCAATGAACGAGATGACGACTGAGTTGTTACTCGGATCAACAGCAAGAGGGGGAAACGCAATGACTGACCTCCTGGTCCCTAACCATGGCAAGCGCCAAATCTAAGCTGTTGAATTGGTTCAAGTTCCCCTGTGCAGCCGTCTCACTAAGTGCGCTACGATTTGCGATACGGCGGCAATGCCCGCAGAGGACTGGCGTCTACAGATCATTGCAGGGGGCCGAAACGCACCGAATGCGCTTGAAGCGTGCTTTCAGATTCCAGTTTTCATGAAACTGGCTCGAGGCGAATGTAACCAATCTCCAGCCTCACCCTTGAAAAACCGTAGCCCTTTATTTCGTCGAAGGAGAACCTTCAATTTCGTGTCAATTTGCGTGATAATTATGCAAACGGCAGTGCGAGCTACTCATACTATTGCGCTAGCTTTGCTTGTATGCTGGCAGCCCAACTGGAGCCAGGAACGAGAACCGCAGAGCAATGCTCCCAGGGGGAGTGGCACCCCTAGGGCAAGCAACACAAATAGCGGGCGCGCGCCGGATGGCGATACGTATAAGCCGCCAGTATCGGTTGTGCACACGCCGAAGACTCATCCACCGGCGACCAATCCTGGCCGTCCACCGAATGAAATGCAGGGTGGCGACACAGGAGCGATCATCGGGGGCGCAGCGGCGGCGGGTGGCCTCATCGCCCTCGGAACCTGGATGCACGAACGGAATAAGCCTGCGGCAAAGCTGTCCCGAGACGGTCCGAAGATCCCAGACGAATTCAGTATGAGCGGCTTCAGCATTGCCGCCTTTTGTCGAGCTGATTGGCCGGTGGCGGTGGACTATGTGGTTGCGAATGGCGGTGAGCTGTCGATCGTCGTGACCGCCGAGGGCGTTACGCCATTCCGCTACCGCATTCGCGGTACGGGAGCTCGCCAACAGGAGATCTTCCGCCTACCAGCGTACTTTCCCGTCAGGCCAACGCCCGGCGTGTACACCATCAGCGCCACCACCGGTGGACCGGGTGTTACTACACCAGTGTACCTTCGCCTCTTCGGGGTGGGCGGCGGAGAGCGCGCCGTGGGATCGGTCGCTATAGATCAGGTCACCTTCGGGCCCAATACGATTCACCCCAAGCAGAACCAGGAAGCCCTGTACGCTTTCCACGCCCATACCGATTTTGATCGGGTCCGGGCTGAGTTCCTGAAGGCGTTCACAGCGCAAGGCCAGATTATCTCGAAGCTTGAGGACCACGACGACATCAACGGCGTGCAACGCGAGACCACGCCGTCACGGCGATGGAACGGAAGGAAAGCCAGTCCAGGAGAACACCTTCTTCAAGTGCGCGCCTGGGAATCCGCCCCAGCAAAGGCAAATTGGGTCATCGCCTGGTCGGCCGACCAAGTCCTGGTAGAGGAATGAATTTTCACAAAAGAGTTCCGATCGCTTTCGCTGCTGTCGCGGTAATGCTGGGCGCCGACTACTGGATCGTCAGTCGGCCCGAGCCCCATGGCGTCGCTGAATTCAACCCAGTCAAGGTCAGCCTGGGCAGGGAGGAACTAATTCTGGAGAACCTCACACGGCCCGGTAGTTCTCTGCTGTCGCACCAGGGCGGCAAGAACGAAGTGGTGGAAATCTTCTTCGAGAAGGGCGTGCTCGCCGCCGCCACGCAGAAACTGCTGAGAAACCAGCCCTGGGCGCAATCCAGCGAGGGCCAAAACATTTCCTACACTACCCTGGATACGCTGGGCGCCACGGGACCGCCTTGCCGAACGTCAGTTGAGATAAAGTGCGCGGATTCAGCGTTCCCTGAGCTGCGCCTGTTTCAGGACGGCATTGCCGGCGGCGAGGAGCATCGCGAACTTTCCCTCAAGGCCAAATCACGCATTCAAGTGGACTCCTTAACTGCCCCGGACGATCCCGCGCAAACCAATGAGCCGGGCTGTCGCAAGCTCCTGCAGGCGGGCGAGAATCGGTTCGTACTGACCAGTACGCCACTGAGCGTCCTGGCCGAGGCCGGTTCTTCCGTGCGACTCAAGTTCATGCCGGCCTCAGCCACTCCGCTTTGGGACAGCCGTCCAAACAGCCTGGGCCTTTTTGAGCCGTTCCAAGGAATCAGTCTCGAAGCCAGAAGCGTGCGCCGCAGTCCGATCGATTCGCCTCAGAAACTCTTTCTGGCAGCCGCACCCAAAGGCAAAAAAGCTCTTGCGATCGATGACTTGCTCGCCGGCTCCGACACTCTGCAGATGAATTTTTCGGGAGTAGGATGGGTTACCTCCGATGAGCGTCCGGTAGGTCCGACTTTGGGAGAGTGGGTTTCCGCGAGTAGCCTTCGCGCTGGTCTCATAGGCCTCTTCAATATGGTGATTTTCTGCGGGGCCATCCTCTTTTGCGCGGAATCGTCGCCGACCGTCAAAGGCATGATTCGACGCGCCACGAGGGGTCCCGTTTTCCGAGTTCCCTCGCCGGCTCATGGTCTGGTCGTGTTTCTGTGTCATTGTTCGGAAGACAAGCCGATGGTGCGGGAGATCGATCGAGTGTTGAAATCCAACGGGTTTCAACCGTGGCTGGACGAAGACGATATCTTTCCCGCGCGCCTCTGGGATAAGGAGATCAAGCAAGGCTTGCGCTCGAGTCACGCCGTCATCGTTTGCCTCTCGAACACGTTCGTCCGAAAGGAAGGATACGTTCAGAAGGAGCTGCGTTATGCAATCGACATCGCGAATGAGAAGCCTGAAGGAGTCGTGTTCCTGATTCCGGTTCGCTTGGAGAATTGCGAAATCCTGCCAAGCCTAACCGATTTGCAGTTTATCGACTGGTTCAAACTCGATGGACCCGAGAAAATGCTTCGCGCCTTGCGCGAGCGCGCTAAAGAGGTCGAAATCGACGCAGCAGCTTCCGGCGCCCAGGTCTGATCATGCGCCGCATTGCGACTTCCGTGTGCTTCATTGAGACTACCTGTGGTGCGCAAACATTTCATCCAGCGGTTTTCCACCTATATTCTGATCGCCTGACTACCGAGGCCTCTACGGGCCCGCTGAGATTCAAAAACTCCTGTCCGAACTCTCGGAGCCTTGCCAGACGGTAGTTGCGCTCGCAGTGCTAACGGGGCTTCGGATTGGAGAGATTCTCGCATTGCGGTGGAAGCGTGTGGACATGTTGCGCGGCACGATCGAAGTTGCCGAAACGTTTTCGGATGGCCAGTTTGGCTCACCGAAAACCCGCAGCAGCCGGCGCGTTATACCTATGAGTGAGTCTCTTCGTACGACGCTCGAGGCGCACAGGTCTCGATCGATCCGAACAGAATCTGACGACCTGGTGTTTACAAGCCGAAAGGCACTCCACTCAGCTCGAAAAACCTCTATAACCGAGAACTTGCCCCCGCTTGTGATCGAATCAAGACGCAACGCGTTTCGTGGCACTCGTTCCGGCACACGCACGGAACGCTAATCGCCGAGGTAGGAGAGTCGATGAAGACCGCACAGGCCCTGCTGGGCCATTCGGATCTTGAAACGACGCTCAACATCTATGCGCATGGGCTTCCGGCTTCGCAGCGGCGTGCAGTGAATAGGGTGTCCGAGGTTATGTTCCCAAGTGTTCTCGAGTTGGGTGAAAAGCAGGAAAGTGAAAAACCTAATTAGTTGTATTTAGGGCAGTTAAGAAAGAGTTGGTGAACCGGGGAGGACTCGAACCTCCAACCCGTTGATTAAGAGTTCAATTCTTTGCTTTTGGACTATTTCGTGTGGAGTTGCACCAACTGAGAACACGTCACTTATCTAGAATCTTTTGCAACCCAGTGCAACCACTTCTATGCCGGTAGCCGCTACAGTAGCCGCTACAGTCAAACTGAGAACGAACCCGATTTGAGCAACTGCGCAATCGGAATTCTTGGATATCTTTCCGATAACCGAGTTCTATACTTCCGCGTCTGCGCCCACGTGAACTGGTTCGCCACAACCTAACTTCTCACAACCCCGTTTCTGGGTCTCATAGTTGATCTGCTTTTATGTGCTGCACCTCAGTGTGTAATGCTATGCCTTAATCTCATGCGCTCAGACGAGAAGCACGGCCAGTCGTCGGCCCGCGGCAGCCATATTCGAACTTAACGCGCATTAGGGGACCGTATCATCTGAATACGGATACAGCCGGCTGACAAATTCCCGGTCGCCAGCAGAAATCGTCATGTTGCGTTCAATTGGTAGCGCTCCATTGGCAGTAAAGTACTCACGGGGAAAGGCGTACTGCATTATCGAGCGTGGGTCATAGGGTTTGGTAAATGGAAATTGCGCCCACTCACGGCTTTTGTGGGATTTTCGCGCCCTCTCCGACCAGGAGACTAGTGCAAGTCTTGTGCACTTTCAATTATGGCGAGGGACAGGTCGTTCAAGCCGAGGCTCCAACGCCGCAGTGATCGCCGCGGAGATCCTGCGCCGATTGCGTCGTGAAACCGCGGGCATCACCAGGAACGGAAGGATGAATATCACCGGCCAGACGTAGAAATTCTGAGGATTCCGGGAGAGGATCAACAACATGAAAGCGACCTTGAACGCTGAGGGCAAAGCGCCGTGAAGAAAGCTGGAGGAGTAGTCGACGACGTTGCAGGAGGACAGGAACGGGCCAAGGCGCGAGCTGGATGACGCGCTCTTCAACGCTACGACGCGTTGGTTCGGGACGACCTTTTCGATCATCTCCCGTTCGATCGCGACGCCCGGGCTTTCCTCGGACACGTCGATGACCACGCATCGTGCCCGCCCGAGCAGACGTTCGACGGTCGGTTGCCATTCGGCATCCGTCGTCTTGATCTGGATCGGCAGATTGCGCCATGGCTTCCACAGCCTCAGACCGCCGAAGCTCCAGAGGAACGGATCCCAGTTGCGCGCCTGGTCGGAACGCGAAGCCACGAACACGAGCGGCATGCCGGCTGGCATGCTCTTGATGACGTCGGTGATGAGACTGCGATCTGCAAAGCTCGAGAAGCGGCGCAGGAACAGGGCGAACGGAACATCGATATTGCGGGTCAATCTCCGGTGCGCCCAAGAGAACGTCATAATCGCGCCGAGGAACATGCTCGCGAGTCCGAGCCGCGAGCCGTAGTCAGTCAGCTCCTGCCCCGGCTCGAGCGGACCACTTCGGGCCAGTTTCGAATAGAAATCGCTTGATCGCCACGAATACTCGTCGGGCGTTCCGAGCATCTTGGAGACATTGAAGGCGCCCACGCACGTAGCGGCAACGGAGGCCGTCGCGATTGCGAGTGCGACTGCCGATACGATCAAGATACTTCGCTCGCGTCCTTGCGCCTTTTCGAAGGGGGTGATCGGCCAGAAGCGCAGCGCCAGCCTCGCGATCGGCGTCCCGGCCCAGAAACCCACGGCGACGCAGGTCGTCTCCGCAACCACCGTAACGACCGTGTAGAGAGGGGACGGAAGGGTTGTTGCGATATCGCGCTGCAGATCGACTGCCCGCGCGAAATTGGGAAACAGCTCCAGCAGAAAGATCGGGATCGAAACGACCCTGGAGATTGCCGCCTGCGTGAAGACGATGCCAACCACCGCGGCGGATCTGGCATAGAAGGCCAGCAGTCGTCCGCCAATCACTTTGGCGGCATCAAGGGGCCTGAAGTCGCTGCGCAGCGTCGCGGGATCCTCCCCGAATCGGTTCGGGCCCGGCGTCCCCTTCAGCAATCCCAGCTCGACGACGAACCAGAGCCTTGCGGCGGCGCAGTACATGACGAAGAGCTTCTCCGGCACGCTTTTCGGCGCCGGGCCAAGCACGTCGACATAGAGACCGAGCTCGTTGACGGCGATTGGGATGATGCCGAGCAAGGCGAGGCGTCCGGACTTGTTCCGGTCCTGGAAGCGTTTTGCCAGTACCGGGTACGCCAGGGAATACAGGGCGACGCAAGCGATCGCACCTAGGTATCCGCGTATGCCGGCAAAGGCGTTGTTTACCTGGCCCAGATTGTCCTTAATGACAAAGCCGGTAGGCACGTAGACCAGCAGCAGGTCGCAGACCTGTAGAAGCAGGATTGCAAGCCACCAGGTCGAGCGGCAGATTCTTCCGTCCGTCGCTGTGAACAGCGTTCGAAAGTCCATTGTCCTCGGCATGCTCTTGATGACGTCGCTCACCAGACTGCGACACAACCAACCGGTCCAAGGCTCCAGGCGAGCGCGTTCGGTTCCGCCCGCGTTCCAACGGGACCCCACAGCCACACCAGCATGGCTGCTTGCACCGGGATCAGGCCATAGAGTGCGGTGCGGCCCGCCTTGTCGCGATCTTGAAAGCGCTTCGCGGCTAGCGCATAGGCCGGATCGAACCAGAGGTTTAGGAGGAGAATGGTGCTTAGCAACTTGCTACTCGGTCCGGTGTGGAAGCCTGCAGGAATCGCTGCAACCAGCCTGGCTCCAACGGCGAGTGCGGTAGTGGCAACTAACCACGTAGCGCGGTTGATGCGCCCCTTGTGGCACAAGAAGAGATACCGTAGCGTCATGGTCCGGGCAATCGTATCGAGCCTTGGATCTCAGTAAGTCGGGCTTCCAGGCGTGAGGCGTGCGGATCGGCGGTGTGCGATGCCCGAATGACGAACAGGGCCTTGGAGATCGCACGCGCCTCGAGCTCGGTGCGGCCCTTGACGTGGTAGCGTTGGGCAAGCTCTTCATAAGCACGTTTCGTCGTGAATTGCATTGCGCAAAGGAATGGGAGCGTGGAAAAAAAGAACACGAGACCGGGCCGTCGCCAGCGCAATACCCCCCATACGAACCACAGCAGGAAACTACCGATAACCGGCACGCCTAGAAGAGAGGCAATGGCCACTGCGCCTTCGTCTATGCCCCGGAGGAAGCCGCCAATCAGTGCAGTCAGTCCGGTCCAGTTGCTCACCCAGGAGATTGGATTCAACCAGTAGATCAGGCTACTCGGCAACCTGAGCTCGAACAGAATATCCACTAGTACCATAAAGCTCGTTAATGCCGTGGAAATCGTTAGCCAAAAGTTCGGCCCTGTTTGGCGCGGCCCTTCCCGTGAACTGGTTTGTGTTCCTAGTGGCACCGACTCGGCAGTGTCCATTGGACGTCCCTTTCCGTCGCCGACGCATCAGATGCCTTACGGCATTCGGGCTCGTCTCAACCCCTGACACCTCCGCTCCAAAGACAACTGTACTACTGCTCAACTAACAGGAATGAAATTATTTCTCTATGGATCGTAGTTCCAAAGCCGTTTGATTTCGTCTTGGCTATCGTCCTTTTCCTTGCCGTATTCATGAAACCATCGAACATCGGGTTTCTCCCAAGGATCAAAGACGGTAACTCCCATATGCGTCAGCACCTGCCGTATGCGTTGACGCCAACCGAATTTTGCTTCATCCTTGCCAGACGCGACGAAATCCATTGGGCCCGAAAGGTAGACTCGCGCGCCTCGAAGACTGTTCCCTGGATGCGTGACAACCGACACGATTCCACCTCCTACCCAATCAGGTCAGAGTGTTCCAAGGACACGGCTCAGAGATCATTTGACGGTGGCCGGGTCGCTACGGAAAATTCAAAATGCCAACACATTGTTCTATCGCGGGTCATGGAGCTCAAAGGTTGCTACCAGTTCCTTTACAAGGGGTCGCTTAATCGTCTGATCTTGGCGTTTCCCTTTTTCCTCGGTTCGCTTGCCGGTGCGGTAGCGAGCCGCGCCGCCAAAGCAGATCAGATCAACTTGGCATTGTAATAAGGCTGGCACCTCGGGCTGTGAAATGGAACCCGCAATCCAAAACTCAATACCGAGCTTGTGAGCGAGCTGCGAAAGTGACCGCGTCTCCTGAAGTGAGTAAAAATCCCTGTACTTTTTGTTCGTAAACTTCTCGAAGGTGTCGATCAGGACTCCCTGCCATCCCGCCTTCGCCGTGAGTTTGATGCCCTTTTCGGCGATTTCATAAGGCCGCTCACCGCTCGAATCGATTCCAATTTCTGGGAAGAAGACACTTACCAGCGGGAACTGTCTTTCCGGGTTTCTGGAAGCGATGATGACTCCCTCGAGGGCTGCGGCATCGACTTGCTTCCTTACCAATTCCATTTGCTCGGCGACTTCTTCACTTCTAAGGTCGCGTTTGTTCACGTCTAGATTTGCGAAACCAATCTTTACGACGTCTGCACCAGCCTGCAGAGCAGCAAGCGTCTTTTGCGCGGTTAGTGCGGCACAGGATCGTGCGTCCACTTTGCCGGTTCTTAGGTCCCGGACGATCTGCGGGGTTTCCGAGACATTCGTCGAGATGTATACAAATTCGCCGATCGATCTGCGGATGTTGAAGATCTCAGTGATGGTCGCGGGACCAAGGGCCTGGTCCATGTGCTCGGCGTCCACAACAACGCGATCGAATCCCACAAGGCCTGGAATTTCCTGCCCCTTGTGGCCGCTGATGAGACACAACGAGTTCACCTCGCGTGGATGTTTGGCACCCGTCCAGCGACTCGGACAATAGCCCTCATAATGGTGTGGCGCATGCTTCAACCAGGAAATAGCCTCCTTGCGCATCTTGAGAATCTCGCGGGCCACCGGATTTATGTAGGGAAGCACTTCTTCGATGGTCTTCCAGTTCCGGTCGCGGGCTAGTTTCTGGATATCGCGTATCACCAAACTACCGCACGTAACCGCGTGCCAACCGGCTCTGCGGCTGTCCCGGTGATCACCCGTTCGCTTGATGTCTCGGATGAGTTTCTTATCCCGGCTCACAAGCCAATTACTCATATTGACGTCCTTATGATCTTGATCATCACTCTGTCAATCTGGAAACAATCCGGCGGTTCAGACTAGATCTTGGCTGACCTTTTGTGCCGAGCTCCAGTGCTCGATACGACGTTTAAACATGAAGTATTTTGGTGGATCACTCCACGCGAGGAGCTTCGCTGCCGCGAGAGACTTCGCCGGCTCTGCTTCAAGAAACAACCGCTCCGCTTCGGGAGAGATCGCGTGAGGCGTGGTATTCCAACAGGCCGATTGCTCTGTGGTGAATCCCGACCGGACAAGAGCAACCAACTGCTTTGGGTGAGAATAGTCGCGGCGGCCCCTGGCAACGGTCGGCGCAAAACGGTCACCGAGTGCGGAGCAAAGCGCCAGATATGCCTTCAGAACCGAGATTCCTATGCGAGCCGGGGGGCGGATGTCGCGGAGCGTGCACCAGTGTTCCCAGACTTTGCCCCCGTTCCTGGAGCTTTCGATTGGCTGATCGAACGACTGCCTGCGCCAGCGATTGAAAAGCGTCACTGGATCTTGCATGTTTCGGGCTGAAGTATGCCCTGTGGAGTTTCCTTCCACATAGCCGAGCAAAACAGCACCCTGCAAAGCCTCCCGACCAGCTTCGGAGTCGATTGGCACCGTCTCTGCTCGCCCCGATTTCTCACGCGTTACACTCGCGTAGTATTCATCCGGCTCTGGATAATGCGATATTTCGAGCCATAAAAGACCGCCAGTGGTATCGCGCATAACTCCACCAGCCCCACACAAATGGCAAGAAACATGCCACGCGCCATTATCGAAATCCCCTTCATTGCCGGGCCCGAGATTGGACGGCGAAAGCAACTCTCGATCGAGCCATAACTGTCGCAGGGTCTCGACGTTTTCCTGGCTGCTGGCTAAATCACCGCCAACGGTCACCTCAAATTGAAATTTCCCACGCTTCATGGCTCGCCTCCACTCGCATTCTATGAGAAAGGCCGCTTGAACCCTTTGACTTGACGGAATCGTCCGTCAGAGTGCGAACTTTGGAGCATCAGGTACTTCTGCGGTTGAGAAGTAGTCGGAAAGTACCGCAGTGGACCCGGATCATCAACCGTTCACTTCCCTAGAAGGTTAGCAGAACACTTCGCGCCGCTTGCATCTCATATATCCTTTGCGGAAAAAACCTTCGGTCCACGAATCATCCTCGGAAAGGTATTTTGGCGTGTAATCGTTCCTGTGGCCTGTCGGCTCGTCTGCATGGTCATCGACGATGGAGCGGAACCGGTAATGCTGCCAGAGCCGCATGAATTCTCCGAGATAGATATCCGCCACGCGTTTGTCACCCCGAATGATGAGCATATTTTCGTCGTTCGAAATTGTCGAAGCGTTACTGAAGTTGGCCGAGCCGCTGATGACGATCGGATCCTCTCCGAGGGGATCGACCAGCATGTATTTCGTGTGTGTGTATCGGACATTCTTGCTCAGAGTGTTCGAACGTTCCTTGCGCCAACGGTCCATCAAGTATTCGTGCAAGACATCACCCACGAGATATCCCCCGACCGCTACCACGTTGTACCGGTTTTTCTTCAACCGTTCCTGAGTGACGTCGCTGGTGCCAGGGTTAAGACCCCACTTGTTGAGAAAAAGATAGCGGAGGTCGTCGGTGGGCGCCCAATTGCGCTCGAGTACGAGCATGAAAAGCTCGTTTACTCCGAACGCTGCCGTGAAACACATCAAGTTCTTGGCTCCGCTCATCGCCGATGACGCATACCAGTTCAGTATCGTCCTTTTCTGGCTGTCCTTCAGGCGGGGACTGAAGATTGGGGTTATACCTCTGGGCGGAGGAAAATCCTTGAGGTCTGCGCCCGCTTCGCAGTTGAGCTTCCGCAGGCTCGGCACTTCTGGGTCGGCATAGAGCCGCTTCCAGTAATCGAGATAGGATTTGGCGACGCCATCGTCTTCAACGGCGTGGCCGACGTTGGCTTGCCCGAAAATGCCCGATTCCGTAAAGTTCGTGGACCCAGTCCAAACTGCCGTGGGTTTGCCGTTTTCGAGCAGGACGATGAATTTGTTGTGAGCGATCGCATTCGGTGTGGCTCTGCGCGCCCTCGCAATCGACTCGCTCCCGAGGCCATACTTTTTGAGCAACCTCCTCGTTAGTGCAACTCGTCCCGATGCCTGCTTATCCGGCTTGCCATGAGACTTCTTAATTCGCGCATCGTAGATAATCTGAACGTCACCACATCTCTTCCGGGCGTCGCGAAACTCGGCAATGATAGGTTCGTAAGAAAACTCGTACACAGCGGCTCGAATTCCGAATTTTTTCGTCTTCGCACGCCGGACGAAGTCACGCATCGCTTCGAAGAGTCCCCGGGAAAGCCACTCGTACGCCCTCTCTCGCTCTCTCCCCTTGAGCTTCTGTGGGTCCTTGTTCCCGAATTCTCGCGCGTAAGCTTGGCTCCCAATGACGCCCCGGTTGAACCACACCTCGTGATTCCCATCTCTCTCCTGTTCCGTGCTTACAGGAACTATCACGGGAGTGCCGTAGTCCGGATTCTTGGGCTCGCCCCTCACTGGATGAACCTCGTAAACATATTCGTGGGCTGCCTTTGCCGTGAAATCACTCCACAGGAAGTCTTGGATGGGATGTTCGTGTGAGGAAACGAGCGCACCCGCAGGAGGGTTCGGATAAACGGATGCGAATGTCCGCATGCCCCTCATCCAGTACTGCTGGTTTTCAGTTTTGTCGATGCGACGAATGGCGAAGCCGAGCAGACCGTTCCTGGCTTCCGCTGTGGTGGCGTTCATCCCCAGGGTGACAACATAGGTGCCCGATACCGCGTGAACGCTGATCCCATCTGATTGCTTGCGAATACGCATTGTTCATCACCGGCGGTGCCTGCGGGCTCGTGTCCTGCCTTTCGGACGAGAGGTGGCAGCAGTGCCTATCGTCTTACACCAGTAATATTAACAAGTCAATACGGCATGCAATCTAGAGATGGGAAAGGAGGCACGCACACGGTCGCAATCGCATCTACGAGCAGATCTCGCCGGCATGGACCCTTGGGAGTTTCTGATATACGATTTAAGCTGCGAACGGTAATAAGGTCGTGTCTCATTGTATATAGAGAGTCTCCAACTCAAGAACCTCCGTTGCTTCCGGGAGGCGACACTTCGTTTGCAATTCCCTAAGGATGGAGAGCAGGCACTACTCCATCCCAACGTCAATCTTTTGCTCGGAAACAAATCATTTCGCAGCGACAAGTGTCCTCGTCTTACAGATCACACTCTGCTAGTTTTCGTGATACGCGTAATAAGTGCGATGGGCCCGGTTCGGGCCTATACTTCCCACATCCCCGTTTGAACGGCTTTATCGAAGGCGCGCCGGAGCATCGCGCATGTAGACGCTCTGAACGCGCACCTCCGATAAAGCACTAGCGTTTGTGGATAACTTCGGAGTTGCCGACAATCCACCCGGAACATCGTGTTTCACTTGCCGGAGTACCGTATTCTCTATTCCAACAGCTGACGTAATGTCTACGGCGTTATCTGGGTCCTGATGTTGGAATAGCCCGAATATCCAGTCTGGCTATGGGCGCGGACGCGGTATCGAAATGTCAGATGCATAGTCCACAAGGGGTCGATATAGCGGGTGGCACTCCCGCCGGTGACTGCAATTTCACTGAAGTTGGTGCAAGTTGATCCAGTGCAACGCTCAATGTGGTGGCTATCGGCGTCAGTCGAATGATCTGTCCAACTCAATTCGACGACGTCATAGAGCCCTCTTTTGAATGCAAAGGACGTCAGGTTTGTTGGGGCCGGTTCGATGTTGGTGATAGCCGAGGCTGTGTTGAGAGTTTGTGGCATTCCGTAGAGACGATTGCGGCCCGCCCGCAGGGATCGAACTCGGTTCATCACTTCCCGTGGCGATAACTTCACCGCACTTGTTGGGGCTGACAGCTGAATGTTTTGTGGTGACTCAAGCTGGGCGGATGTGGTCGCAGCAACAAGACTGTAGTCACAGCCCTCAGTGTCGGTCTCGTTCTCGTCGCAAGGGATCAACAGAAAAGCGTGCTGGTCGCCATTCGGGAGGAAACCGAAACCTGCGATCTCTCCCCGATCGTTGATCGTCGCCGGCGCAGCCAAATGCAGAGCGGAATCAGTGGGAATCAGTGTATTCAAGTCGATCGGGGGCCCGCCGGCTTCCGACAGAAAAGCGCGAGTCTGGCTAAAATCACAGCCGGTTGGGAGGGCTGCGGCTGCCGATATGCCCACGACCTGCCCTCTCGCGTTGATAGAAAACCCAACACTGCAAGGATCGCCGCCCACGGTTCCGAGGTCAGTCATAGTGCCGTTTTTCCAGAGGAACGCGTGGACGGTCTGGTCGCCTTGCTCGTTTGCAAAACCGGTAATTTCCCCGCCATCGTTGATTGCGATCGCGTTTCCCGAACTCCCTCCAAGCGTGCCCAGGTCGCTAAGCACTCCCCGATCCCAAAGAAAGGGATGCTGCGCCAGGTCTCCAGCCAAAGTCGATCCGCCGATGACCTGACCTCGGTTGTTGAGATCAAAGGCGAAAGTACAAGTGCCTCCAAGGCTGCCGAGACCTACCATTTTGCCGTTCTGCCAAAGGAACGCGCCGGTGGTTAGAGGAAAACCGATGTTCGCGCAGTACGGACTCGGAACCGAACTGGTGTAGGAGTCCCCGACTATTTGTCCCCACTCGTTTATAAGAAGCGCCACGGCGTCGGGACCACCTAAGGTGCCCAAATCAACCATCACTCCGTTCTGCCATAGAAACGCCCGTGTTTCTGTTGTCCAACCAAAATTGGAGGCACTCATGGGTGAAAGATCAGGGACCGCATTCGCAGCCGCTCCAACCACTTGGCCACGGTTGTTGACGGCGTTGGCTACGCTCTCGTATCCCCCGTCCACCGTTCCGAGATCTATGATCTCGCCGTCCTTCCAAAGCACAGCGTGAGATTCCGGAAATCCGGGGAACAATGGGTCGATCAGACCGTTTTCTGACCAGCCAGCGATCAGCCCGTTCGCACTGATCCAGGCGGAGGCGCTGCTCGCGCCGCCCGGAAGAGCGCCCAGGTCGGTAGTGACACCCTTCTGCCATTGAAATGCGTGTGAGACAAAGCAGTCGAAGAAGCAGAAGGCGGGGAATGGGTCAGGCGCGGACGTATCCCCCAAGCCCGCAACCGTCCCCCGGTTGTTCAGGATTGGATTGTAGTTATCCTCGGCAAGAAAAACAGTGCTCAGGGGCCCGCCGAACGTCCCCAAATCTACGAGCTTGTAATGATGGTGCGCGGCACTTTGTTCCTGCACGGCGTTTCCTTGCGCGAGCACACCTACCGGCATCGCCATCGCGGCAAATAGGGTCGCCGCGACAATGTTCGCAAACATCCTGGATTTGTAGCTGCCTTGAAGTTTCATATTCAATCTCCGAGTCACCTGTTTTGTCGCCTTGGAGGCGCGGAAGTGGATGCGGTGCTCCCCGGCGCGAACGGCCACGGCAGGCTCCTGCCCCGGCCACATCCGGCCAGTGATAGCCAGCAAGCCAATAACAGCAACCGTCGCTCGCCCGATTGCCAAGTGTCGCTCCCCACGGACGAAAGTTGCTCTCGGTGAACACTAGACGCAGACCTTTCCAATAGCAATGAACTGGGGCTCCATTCACGGTGAGGGAATGGTAAGGGAGTCTTGCGCTGGAGTTCGGGGGCATCGCTTCCATGGTTTCAGCTTGAAAATTCTGCTGCTGAGCTGCTGAGGAGCTGGAGGGTGTTAGACTCGCTTCACTTACCTTCCGGTGAAGAGGGCGCCTGTGGCATCTCCTGCTCTAACCAGGTTCCGCATCCGGGAGTTTGGGCTGGATGCAGCGACACGCGAACTGCGCAAGGCGGGGACTCTGGTAAAGCTGCAGGAACGTCTATTTCAAGCCCTTGCGGGCGACAAGCTCATTGAAACGCGGGTCTTCGCGTAGGCGTACATATTCCGGGCAGTGCTTTACTGCAATTTCCCAGGGAACCCTCGGATCTCGAACTTCAAACGCTTCGCGGGCGTGCGCCACGGCAAGGTCCGGCTCGCCTACAGCGGAAGCGGCTATCGCCATTCGGATCGCCGGTATGTACTCGCGTGCGGCGCGAGCCACAAGCTCCGAATAGATGGCCTGAGCATCTGCAATCTTGCCCCAGTCGGCATATATCGTCGCCTGGCTCGCTAGCGCGAACGCATTCCGCCCAGACAGTGCAAGCGCCATTTCGCCTGCCGCCGCCGCCTTATCAAGCTGGTTATCCAAATGAAAGGCAACCTGCGAGGCATAATAGACTATGAAGGACTCCTCCAACTCCCTGGCGGAATTTGCCGCCAAAACCGCTTCAGCGCCCCTGCCAGCCCAATAATAACTAAGAGCCAGCGTCGCGTGGGCATGTCCGGAAAGGGGATCGTATTCCAGAGCCTGCTTCGCCAACGCGATGCCTTCGTCAACCCGTCCCCGAACCCACGTCAAGTAAAACGCATACCGAGTCAAGTTCTGCAAAGAGCGTGGATTCAACGCCAGCGCGCGGAGGAATTCCTGCTCGGCCTTTGACCACTCCCAATCGAACAGGACGTGAATCATAGCGAGAGAGCAATGCGCCTCAGCGAGCATCGGATCAAGAGTAACGGCACGAGTGGCAGCTTCTTTAGCTTGGGGCATGACCGCTCCCGGCCGCTCTAATCCGAATAAGCCAAGCATGATGCGGGCATCGGACAGCCCAGACCATGCTAGAGGGTATTGTGGATCGAGAGCGACAGCACGCTCGAAGTAATGTTCCGCGCGTCGAATATCGAGCCCACCCCGATGCAGCAATGCGCGGCCCTTCAGGTAAAGCTGATATGCTTCGAGATTGCTCGTCCCCGCTTTCACCGATGGCTGTTGGCCCGCTCTCAGCGCAACCTTCAAACGACTTACAATGGCGAGCGCGACCTCGTCCTGCACTTCGAAAATCTCTTTTAGCTCGGCGTCGTAGTGCTCGGACCAAAGATGATAGCCGTCGGCAACGTTGATCAATTGGGCCATGATCCTGACGCGGTTCCCCGCTCTTCGAACGCTGCCCTCGAGAATGGTTTTGACGTTCAGCCGCTCCCCGATAATGTGCAGATCGACCTGCTTGCCTTTGAAAGAAAACGATGACTTGCACGCGGCGACATGGAGCTCTTCAATCCGTGTCAACGCGTTGATGATCTCTTCGGTGATGCCATCGGCGAAGAATTCATTCTCCGGGTCCGCGCTCACGTTCGTGAAGGGAAGGACGGCGATGGACGCTCCAGTGCTCGTGCCCGCTGCATCCTCATTCACCTCTTCCACCTGCGCAACAAAGCGGTACCCGCGGCGCGGCAGAGTCTCCACGTATCGTGGCTTCTCCGCATCGTCTTCCAGGGCCTCACGGATCTGGTTAATCGAGAAATTGATCCCGTGTTCGAAATCCACGAATGTGGAATCTTTCCAGAGGCAGCGTTGGATTTCTTCCCGGGTGACCAATTGACCGGCACGTTCTACTAGGAGCAACAACACTCGAAACGGCTGGGGCTGCAGCCTTACCAGGGTCCCCGCCTTGCGCAGTTCGCCTGTCGCTGCGTCCAGCTCAAACTCCCGAATGCGGAACCTAGTTAGCGCAGCAGATGCCACAGGCGCCCTCTTCACCGGAAGGTAAGTGAAGCGAGTCTAACACCCTCCAGCTCCTCAGCAGCAGAATTTTCAAGGTGAAACTATGGAAGCAATACCCCCGAACTCCAGCGCAAGACTCCCTTACCATTCCCTTACCGTGAATGGAGCGCCAGTTCATTGCTATTGGAAAGCGCCGGCGTCTAGTGTTCACCCAGAGCAGCTTTCGTCCGTGGGGAGCGACACTTGGCAATCGGGCGAGCGACGATTGCAATTCTGGGCTTGCTGGCTATCACTGGCCAGTTGTGGTCGGGTCAGGAGCCAGCCGTAGCCGCTCGCCCCGGGGAGCACTGCATCCATTTCCGGGCCCGCAATGGCCTCATCTTTATCCCGGCTCGGGTGAACGGGAATCGCGTCACGCTGCTCCTCGACACCGGTGCTGCCCTGACCACCTTCAGCTTGAAAATCGTTCCGGAAGTCAACGTGAACTCTAAGATCACCATGAACATGGCGAGCGGAAGTGTCTCCGCGTATCGTGTCCCGGTCGCATTCACTGTAGGCGAGCCGGATCTGGATGAGCGGCGATGTTCGTTCCGCCAAACTGCGGTGGTCGGCGACTTCAAGTTTGGGGAGGCGGACGGCGTCATTGGACTTGATGTTCTTAGTTCGTTCAGAGGCGTAACCATTGACTTCCAGCACTCCGTTCTTATCTTGGTAGACCGGTAAAATTGAAGGCGCCCAATTCTCGAGGTCGAGCTGGTCGCCCATTCCCTAGTAAACGAACGCGCAAGCCGCTTGTTCACTGGCTCCACTCAGAGCGCCGCCTGTCTCTCGCCTAGAAATAATCAACATGCCTGATTAAGCGTTAATCAGATGGCACTACCCGATTATTTACGGACATGACGGAGGCGCTGACTCTTCTGGAAGAAGTTCTATGCGGAGGAGTTTCAGTCCCTTCCCGTCAACCATTTCGTAATCGTATAGGGCTCAATCCTTTTCATTTGGACAGGCATTGATTTTTAGCAGACGACTATTCGGATGAAACTCCATTCGCTCTACGGCGTCGTCCCCATGTTCTTCTACACAAATCACTCAGCGAGAAAAAAGCGGGATTACACCTTCCACGCAAAGAAGGTGCATAATTCCGCCGAAATCAACCGGTACGAAGTGGAGACATTTCTTGCGGATAGGGCGAAGAAGTTTTGTCGCAATACTCTGCGGGGAATGAGGGCCTCGCTAAGTCGTGTCCTTTCGTGGGCTGTGGCATGTGACTGGATTGAGAAGAATCCTTGTGCCGGTGTGAGATTGCCGTTCGCTGGCTCCAAGGTTGAACGTACAATTCTCACTCCATATCAAGTCGCTGCGCTCGCAGCACAATTGGAGGAACCGTACTCAACACTTGTGATCTTTCTTGCCGCAACAGGCACTCGAATCGGAGAAGCCGTTGGAATCAAGTGGTCAGATTTCGATGGAAATACTCTGCACATTCAACGCCGTATCTACGAGCGAAAAGAAGGAACCACTAAGACGAAAGGCTCGAATCGCAGTATTCCAATACCTACTGCCTTGCTCGAACGGATGAAATTGCTTGGTGAGGGTGAATGGGTTTTCCGATCCCAGGCCGGGACACCGGTGGACCCAAAGAACGCCGCCAATCGATATCTCCGGCCAGCGGCGGAGGCACTTGGAATAAAGCTCGGTGGGTGGCACGACTTCCGCCACACGCTGTCCACGCAAATGCTCAAGCGTTATCCAACCAAGGTGGTTTCGGAGCTACTCGGACACTCAACGTGCAAACGACACTCTCTATATATCAGCACGTAGAGACTGAGGACTTCCGGGCTCCAATGGACGAGATGACGACGGAGTTGTTATGCGATGTTACCAAACTGAAGTTGGCGGCGGCTTGATGTATTGAAAATAAAAGAGTTGGTGAACCGGGGAGGACTCGAACCTCCAACCCGTTGATTAAGAGACCGTCTAAAGGCAATTGAGACTGAGTGCTACAGTTCGCTATAGTGTTGATTTTCCGCACCAATACACACGATTTGCTTCCCTGCCCGACTATGACAGTTTGCTATCGGTTTTGATCTAGGGTGGGCACAAAATAGGGCACAGCGTTTTCCCGAGATAGAGTTCCTCCAAAAAATCGAGGCCGGGGCAGGTCACCCCGCCCCCCTCGCGCAATCGCTATGGGGCTGGCTGGTGGACCCCAAAAAATTGGAACTGTATACGGTTCGTGGCTGCCCCAACGACGGTGAGACCAACATCACCTCCGCGAATCCCTTCGGTGTCAACTGATCTCAAAACGCTCGGCGATGCTGGCACAAGTTCGAGGTGACGCCGTTCCAGATGCTCGGGGTGATTCGGGTTCCCCCCCTTTCGTTGGATGATGAAATTCGAAAGCTACTCCGCCCCGACGGCCGCCTGCGCGGCTCTCTCAACGACTATCCGTTCCGTAGTGTCCACGTGCCCTCAAGTGGGCACTTCCCGATGTGCCCACTTGAGCCGTCATCCTTCTCACACACGGCCCGGAACCGTACGCTTACAAACGCAATCTCTCTGGTGCTCGGCGTTCAATGGCCAAGATTGTCACTGGGAGGTTGGCCGAACGGTCTCGGCATCAAACGTACAGTTCTCTGGCGTCCCGCAGATACAGGTCCACGAACTCTGTGAAAGAAGGTGCGACTACTTTGGAGCGAATGGTACCCACGTGGATAATCTGGCCTCCCTCTGAGGGCCCGGCACCAACACGGATGGCGTAAGCCCAACACCATTGCAGGTAGTCAACAAAAACGAAGTACGCATCAGGGTCTTGAACTTCGGGCAATGGCGTTGAGTGTTCTGCGTACTCCTTGCGCACGCTCTTCACGCGGGCGATAGGCCAGAATGCAAACCCGTTTGGGTCGCAGTCCTGCCCTCCAACCTGTACCATGCCGTTGACGGACAGGAGATATTCCCGAAAATCGAGTGGGAGCATGACGCCGTTTCGGGACTCGAACTCTCGTACTTTTTCTTCCGTATTTCCAGGAGCGATCAGGAGGTTAAGCGACCTCCAGTGCTCAATGAGTTTGCCGCTAGAGTCTTCCATTGGTTTCTGTCCTATTTGGGCCACAACTCTAGGATTTTGTTCATTAGGGCTATTCGGGCCGGTAACTGCCCGGGATTGGCAGCGAGTTTTACTCCGTCCGCCGCCGCTCTGGCGTATTGGTTCTGCAGACCTTCGACAGTGGCTTTGTTCAACCCTTTCTGAATCATTTCTTGGACGGCTTCTTTCGTAAGATTCTGCGCTAGCTGCTCCGTAGCTTGAACTCCCGCAGCCCCTTGGCCCGTTCCCCAACCAATGATCTGTCCCGCTGCTTGGTTCGTTAGGATTTGCCCGCCTCCTAACTCTGCAGTGGCTCCAGCAGCACCTGCCCCAGCGTTACTCGCTGCAGGAATGACCGCTTCTTCGACTGCGGTTTTGGCCCCGCCACCAAACATGGCCTCAACAAGGCCGCGAATTCCGGATCTGATCCCAGCGGCCAAGCCACCGAACAATGCGGGTGCGAGTATGTTGTCTTGAAACGTAGGGCTATCGCGGGTATAGGTTCCAACCTGTACCTGCTTGCCATCAACGGTAGCATAAATCTTGCCGTCCTTTGCGGATACGCCGGATGAGTTAGCTGCGGCCTTTTCGAAGTCAGCATCGTTCAGGTACCAGACACAAGACAGTCCTGCCGTTGATCGTGGATCGCTACTGATGCAGGCTATGGTCAACAAGCCGTTGGGATCTACGTTGTTTATAGGATTGTTGAGCGCGTAGGTGTACGCGTTCCACGATTGCGGATCTGAGTTGACCGCGCCCGCATTCTCCGGGTCGGGCGACATGAAGCGGCCAAGGCTCGAGGAGTCGTAACGGGCGCCGAAGTTGTCCAGACCGGATTCGGTGTCCCGTTCTTTGCCGGTGAATTTGTAAACGTTGTAGGGATCGTTTGGGGGATTCCAAGCGATAGGCACTTGGTTACCGAAAGGATAGTATTCGTAGTAGTCCCATTTTCCCACTCCATTGCCATAAGTGATGTCACGCACCGTTCCCAGATGGTCAGTGTGGATGAATCTTGCTCCACCATTGGAAGCTCTCCACCCGTGCCTCGCCCCGTTGAAAAAGATGTACTCGTCGGGATTGTTTCCGGATAAATCTGTCACCGTGGTCGCATCGCTGCCGTTGCCATACCAGAACATTTTGCCCATGGAAGAGGTGACGCGCTTTCCATCACCATCATAGGTATACGTAGCGGTCGTAGAACCATAAACGTAGTTGATGAGGTGATTTTCGGCATCGTAGGTATAATTGCCGCCAAACACATTCGGGTCGAACATGACATTGCCTGCAGCGTCGTAAGTTAAAAAGGCCAGTTGATTCTTGCTGGTGGCAGTGGTGGCCAGGCCGATTTCATTGGGGCAGCCGACGTAGGCGGATTGCGTCGTGTTGTTCACGCCAAGAGTAGTGAGATTGCCCCAAGCGTCGTAGCCGTAGGTTTCCGCCCAGCACTCGCCGGGTCGCGTGGCGTACGTCGCGTTTGTATATGCCGTGGCAATTCGGTTCAGGGAGTCGTAAGTGAAGTTTTGTGTAAGATAGGTATCATTCCCATTCGCTATAGAATTTATATTCCCATTATTTGTGCTTCCGTAGCTATACCAGAGATCTAAAGCTGGGTTCGACGGAGTAGAGGTGCAGGTTGACGGTGGCGTGCTGCTAACTGATATCCGGCAAGGTTGCAAGCGTGCGTTATAAAGATGTGTGGTGATCAAAGGTGGTTGTCCGTTGCTGTTCTGCAACGACGCCAGCGAGCCAAAGGGAGTGTAGTGAGCGTTTAGTACCCAGTCGACAGAATTAGCAAGATCGACAGCAGAAATCGGGCGACCGGCAGTGCTATAGGAATAGGTGATGGTGCGGCCACTGGGATAGGTGAAGGCAGCCATCGAACCCGCGAGATTGCTTTGCACGATCGAGGTTTCTGCAATGCTGTTCGTGATGCGACGGTCGGTCGTTTTCCACCCTACACCGGGTGCGATGTCATAGGACCAGGCTTCAGTACCGGCCTGATCGGACATGCCAGTGCGGCGGCCTATGCCATTGGCAATGGTGAGGCCGTTGTAGCTCGCTTGGTCGTAAAAGTATGTGGCGATAGGCGAGCCCATGGGACAGGATTGCAAGGTGTAAGCTTTGCTAGTGAGTCGGTTCAGGGCGTCGTAGCAATAGGACCGCGTGACAGTGGCAGTTCCGGTTTGATTGGGAGCAAGAGAAGTTTTGGAGGAGAGATTACCGTTGGCATCGTAGGTGTAGCCGGTAGTTCCCGGGGTGTAGGAGCCCGAAGCTGTCGTTGGGCATGAAGCCGTAGAGTTTTCCGGATTGCTGGCACAAACGAGACGGGATAGAGAGTCGTAGGTAAAGCTGCGCTGATGTGATCCGTTTTGGACAACGGTCAGAAGATTGCCGAGTGCGTCGTAGGCGTAAACAGTGTGGTAATTGAACCCGGCGGGATCTTCCCAAACATCAGTCAGCCTGCCGAGGGAGTCGGAGCAGGACTTGCGGGATTTACCTGCCGGGTCGCTGGAGGTCACGCAATTGCCGCTGTAGACCGAGATAGTGGGACTCCCGTCCTGCGCAGTGGTCGAGGTGACGCGCCCCAGGGCGTCGTAGTTCGTGGTGGTGTAGCCCCATGTGGCTTCACCACAATTGGAAGTAGGTGTGGTGCAGCGCGTGGGGTTGTATTGTCGGTAGACTCTGCCCAGACCGTCGTAAGTGGTTGCCGTGAACGTAGGTCCGTCGGGATCGGAACTTAGCTCGGTCTGAGAGAGGCGGGCCAAGCCGTCATAAATGCTGGTTGCTGTCAGATTTAGGCCGCTGGCGATTGCCGTGCTTGTCGAAATGTTCCACGGCAGCGTCAGGCCGGTGTTGTAAGTCGTTGTGGTGCCGCCGCCGTCAGGGAAATGTACTTGGGTCTGCCGGTAGAGAGGGTCGTTGTAGGCGTACGTTGTCTGTTTGAGGTTAGCGTCGGTACTACTGGTTGTGACGCCGCCGTTGCAATCCCAAGACTGCGAAGTCGAAGCCGTGACGCCATTGACGGTTGGGCTCGTGATGCTCGTGGGTAAAATGCCATTGCAGCCGCCGCTGCCATTGTAGGAGTGGCTCGTGGTGTTACCGTTAGGATCCTTTGCCGTGGCAAGCGTCCCATTGGAGTTATACGTTGCCGTGCTTGTGGTCCAGGTTGCCCCCGTCCATCTAGATGTGGAGGTCGGGTGACCGGTGTTGCTATACGTTATTTGCGTCTTGGCCACATCTTGGCCTGAAGAATTCATGGTATGGCTGTAGCAGGGAGTGTCCAGGATATAGGTGCCCGATGGGTATGAGGCACAGGAGGTTCCGTTCCAAGACTGGCCGTAGCTGAGGAGCGTATCCGAGACTGGATTGCCGCTTGGAGGTATCGTTGCTCCGAAATCGTACTGTTTGAGTTCTGTTTGATTTCCGTAAATATCCAATTTAGTCTCAACTAATGAGAAGGGCGACGTTCCTAGAGAAGTATAGACATCAGTCTGAGTGATTGGCAGTAGCGGGAACGTGCTTGGAGCGGCACAGTTCGTGAAATTGCCGTTGTAGCACGTCAAAACAGCCTTTAGGGGCGTGCCAGATGCTTGACCCTGGTAGGTTTGTACCTGGGTTTGGTATTCACCGTAGAAAGTGTACACGGTTTGGTTGTTAGCTGGGTCGGTCTTGGTCACCGTGAACTGCCGATACGCTTGTACGAATGTAGGAGCAGAAGTGACATAGGTATATGTCCCTGAGTTGCCGTTATTGTCGTTTACGGTAACCGTAATTTCAGGGACATTAAGATAGACACAGTCTATTCCATTGTGGCCGCTGCTATCAGAGTAGGAGTATGCAATCGACCCGCCGGACGGCAAGGTGATCTTGGCAATACGTCCAGTGTAGTTGCCGCTGTGGCCCGGAGTCGGCTCGTAGGCAAACGTGTAGCTTCCCCCCGCAGGGGTACTTAAAGAAGTGACCATGGGGTACGAGCTAGCGAACTCAGGAATACCACAACCGAACGCGGACAGGAGAGAAAGCGTGGTGAAGCCCACGGTATAGGACTGCTTGTTTCCTGACGCATCCGTGTACGAAAAACTCGCTGGAGTCAAACCGCCGTAGCCACCGTAGGAATCTATATTGAGAAGTGGTGTATTGAGTGTGTCAGTCGCGCTCAAGAGTGTTAACGACCCAGAGGCCGTCCAGGAAATAGCGGATCCGTCTGGATCAGTCATCGAGGTCGCAACGGAGGCATTAATCGTTGAACCGGTGCCAGACCTGTCATAGACTACGGGGACCCCATTCACAGGCACGCTTAGCGTATACCCACCATCGTTTGTAACTGCCAAGGCGGAAGTTTGCGCCGGGCAATAAGCACCTCCATCGTTCCTCCAATAAGTTGGGTTCGAACGTGGCGAGAACGGGTGTGACGCTCCAGTTTGGTCCACTACGGCAGTGGCATGGACTAGCCACTCCCATCCCTTCTGTACAGTTCCTATCTTGCAAGGCATTCGAGGGTCATTCTTCCTCGACAAGAATACCGTGGTCGTATCCTGCAAGCTAAAATCTTTGCTGACGTACCATGTATTGGAAGGGTAGTTCAAACCATAATAATTTGTCATTGTAAGGTGGCTGGAATAGGGGATTTTCCCAGTCTTAGAGCGCAGCGGAATGTCGATGCGGACGGCTCCCGTTGCGAGGTCAATGCCCCATTCATTCGTCGAGAACGGTAGGATTCCTGGAGCGGCCAAGGGCCCAGTTTGCGCAACACACTGGGGCGGTATGACTACCAGCAACGCAAAAATCGACACGGCGAACGCGAGGACCTTAATTCGCATAATTGCCCCCAGCAACGAATTTAGACATACAAACACTGAGCAAATAAGATTGGCTTCCGACTTGGCCTAAAGGAAGGCAGGGACGGTCGAGCAGACCCGCTCCACCATTAGGGTGCTCTTAGGGACGTGTATTTATCCGTACAGCATTTTGTTGTCAATAGTACTCAGCGTAAATATTTTTCGAGCTGTGGAAATGTTGCTCCAACTCAGGAGTTCGAGAGCACGTTACTTCTTGCCAGGATAGAAATGCACCTTCCCATCCGCGACGACCGCAACATACTTTCCCCTCTCTAAGAACTGCATCACTTTCTTCCCGTCTCTCGCCATCTTTGCCCAGCGAGATTTCGTATCGGGGTTCTGTTCGAGTCCTCGCAGTTCTCTCCCGTCGAATCGGAAATCGATCTGTTTGAGTTTTCGCTTGGCTGTTGATCGAACCGGAAAGTTTTGATCTTCAAGCGTGACCGTCTTCTTGTTTTCGACGATGGATTGCCGATAGACAGTTAGAAGAACGTCTTCGAGAGATGGTGGCATGATTGAATGTTACCGCTAACCGGGAGGGGCCTCTAGAGACCGGTAGGTTCACCTTGTTAGCGCATTCTCTTTGAATTGACGTATTGGCCTGTCCGGTAATAAGGACAAACCTGTCTACGGAAGGACTATCGTTACGAAGTGACTCCCGCCGAATCAACAAATCTAAGGGGCTTTTGTGCATCCAGGACAATCGGTAGTCCTGAATTACGGACAAGTCTAAGAAAGCGCGGCCCACGACACCATCTTCCGAGAAACTGTGATGGTTTGGAATAGCAATGATTTTCGAGAAGCTTTTCAACCTTCCGTCTGCAGTGCGTGAGCACCAAACAGCGCCCTTGGCTCAGGAGCGCGAAGAGTTTTTGTCGTACCTCAATCAGCAAGGGGTATGTCGAGACAGCCTCAGAGGCTTCGCTGCATTGCTCAACCAGATAGTTCGGTTCCTCCAACTGGAAAACCTTCGCGGTGTACGAGAGTCGGAGATCGAAAGTGCGGCCCGAAAGTGGTTTAGACGCCGCCGTACAATGCAAGGGCGCAAGGCGGGCCCGCACTCGGAGCCGCATTTCAAATGGTTTGCCAAGAGATGGTTGCGATTCCACGGAAGGTTTATACCTACTCCGCCGCCAAGGCATCCATTTGCCCTCGAACTGCGCGAGTACGAGGAATTCATGAAATCGGAGCGGGGTTATTTGCAATCAACAATAGCGGGCCGGA
>DATMQI010000028.1:0-8824 GCA_035567135.1 Terriglobales bacterium | reverse complement strand
TTTATGTATTGGGGAGCAGGCCCGGAACTCGGGCTCCTGACCTGTATCGGTTATGTCATGTTAGCCATGGGCGCTGCACTGGTGTGGCGCAACCGTGGAGACTTCTCCATCTGGATGCATGACGAAATCTCCATCTTTCGCCGCACCTTCTCCCGCTACAGGCCCATCGGCCCGTTTTACATGCTGCGCGAAGAATCCCGCTTCAAAGCCATCCCTACCTCTTTCATGCGCAATCTCACCCGGCTGCCCCGGAGCCGCTTCAACGGCGCCGCCGTGCTGCTCATGATCGGGATGCTTCTCTTTCTCCTCGATTTCTTCGTCTGACGATTCTCTCTTGCCTAGACAAACCAATCTCCCTTTGCCATTCTCATCCCGATGAAACCAGCTCTCATTGTTCACGGCGGTGCGTGGGACATTCCTGACGAGGCCGTGGAAACCTGCAAGTCCGGTTGCAATCGCGCGCTGACGGCGGGGTGGAGCATTCTCGAACGTGGCGGCGCGGCAATCGATGCGATTGAAGCCGCTATTATGGTGCTCGAAGATGATCCGGTATTTGATGCGGGGTACGGGTCACATCTGAATCTCGATGGGCACGTGGAGTGCGACGCCATCGTCATGAACGGTGCGACGCTGCGCTGCGGGGCGGCCGCGGGGCTGCAGCGCATTAAGAATCCCGTTCAAGTGGCGCGCAAGATCCTTGAAACTTGCCCGCACATGATGCTGGTCGCGCAAGGCGCTGAGCATTTTGCCAAAGAAAATGGAATCAAGCTCTGCAAGCCGGAAGAGCTGGTCAGTGAAGCGGAGCGAGAAGCCTGGATGAAATGCAAAGCGGACAAACATGCCGCCGAGCATCATCGCGGACACGAGCAGGGCACCGTCGGCGCGGTGGCCATCGATCGCGACGGAAATCTCTTTGCGGCCACCTCCACCGGGGGTACGTGTTGCAAACTCCCCGGGCGGGTGGGCGATTCTCCGCTGATCGGCTGCGGGTGTTACGCCGACTCGGAAGCGGGCGGAGTTTCCTGCACGGGGTACGGCGAAGCCATCATGAAAATTGTGATGGCCAAAACCACAGTGGAATTCCTACGCGGGCCGGCGACATGCGTCGATCCTTCGGAGTCCGCCGAGAGCTGCGATCTTTCCACTGCGGATCTTGCGGCGCGCCGCGCTATCCATCTTCTTGGCAAACGCACACATGCTACGGGCGGGCTGATCCTGCTGGACCGGCATGGTAATCCGGGGTTCGCATTTAATACGCCGCGGATGGCCTATGGCTACGTCGCTCCTGATGGTTCCTTGGTCACCGCCGTCTAAACTGATGATTTACGCTCAATCGATTCAGATTTGCTAGGAGTAATTTCCCCCAACGATGAAAAGGAAGACGTGAAACTATTCATAAAGTTGTAAGTCGATGCATAACATCTTTAAGAATCCATATAACTTGAAATAAATCATAAATAAACTAGACCTAAATCTGTTTTGTTACCTTGTTGATATCACGTCATTAAGCTCCTCTCTTCCTTTGCCCATCTAGGACCTATCAGCGATGGACTCTCGCTTGCACGCTTGCCTATTCAGTTGCTGCTCCAATGTTGGCTTTGCGTCAATTCTGCGAATTTGTCCCGGGTCAAGATGCACGGACTGACGGTTTATCTGGACAGCGCCTGGATTTCGTCTCAGTGTCTAAAAAATTAGCGACTGGCAATTTCTGCGCGCGGTAACGGAGGGCAGAATGAGTTCGTTTACAAAGCGGTTCATGATGTTTGCTGTTTTGTTCTCTTGTGTTGGATGCATCTTCGATTCCCACCTGAATCTGAACGCTCAAACCAGCAATGGTGCCATCGCGGGGACCATTACTGACAAATCCGGCGGTGCCGTTGCCAACGCCACTGTCCAAGCTTTTAGTCAGAGTATGGGTCAGACCCTTGGCACTGCCACTACCGACTCTTCGGGTGGCTACCGCATCGATGCTCTCTTCCCAGGCAAATATACCGTTACTGTAAAGGCTGCCGGATTTAGTGAGACGAAATTCGCCGATGTCGACGTGCGCGGCTCTTACACCGCCACTGTCAGCGGCGTGCTCGAACTCGGCGCAGTAAGTTCCACGATCACCGTTGAAGCATCCATCGGCCAGGAACTCCAGACGCAATCCGGTGAGCTGAGCAAGAGCTTTGGTGAATCGGAAATTGAAAACCTTCCTTACCAGAACCTCAATCCAATCTCTCTTGTTTTGACCCAAGCCGGCGTATCTGCCGGTGACCAGGTTGCGGGAGGCATCGCCAACAACAGCAACTTCAGCTTCCGCTCCAATGGGGAGCAATTTACCGTGAATGGCAGAAGCCCCCGTTCGAACAACTTCCTCATCGATGGTCAGGACAACAACGACAATTCGATTGCCGGGCAGGCGTTTCAACCCATCAACGAGGCGGCTGTCGGCGAAGTTACGATTCTGACCAACTCCTACAGCGCGGAATTTGGCCGCGGCGGCGGATCGGTCACCAACGTCATTTCGAAGGGCGGCACGAATGATTTCCATGGTTCCGCATGGGAACTCAATCGAAACTCGTATTATGCTTCCATCCCTGCGGACCAAGGTTTCAACGGTGGTGTCTGCAGCGATCCTCCCCCGGCGGGCCGAAAATGTGGCTCCATCGGCAACCCTGTTGACAACGAGAATACTTTCGGCTACGCGGTCGGCGGTCCGGTTCTAAAGAATAAACTCTTTTTCTTCCAATCCACGCAATGGGATCGCGAACGCCAGACTGCCAATGGCTCCACGCTGAATATCCCCACTGCAAACGGTATCGCGGCTCTGCAGTCCCTGGGCCCGAACGCCAATGCGGATTTTCTCGTCGCCGCCCTTGCGGGCTTGCGCGGCGTTTGCAACACCAACCCTTGCCCAACGATTGCTCTTGGGAATGACCCGGTCACTGGCAATCCCCGGCCCGCCGTCGAAATGGGATTTGCTCAGCGCTCCGGCATCTCCGCAAGATTCAACGGGCGGCAGGAAAACGCCAGAGCGGACTGGATTGCTGGCGAGAAGGATTCCTTCTCCGCTCGCTACATTCGTGGTGACGCCGCTCTGAGCCCCGATCTCTTCAATTTCCCCAGTCAATTGCAGCCCTTTGATTCGCAGCAGGGCGGCCCATCGCAGACCATTGGCACTACCTGGGTGCATACTTTTTCGGCGAAGGCCGTAAATGAACTCCGGGTCTCCTTCACGGAGATTAATTTCTCTTTCAGCGCCACTCCCGCAACCGCCGCGAATCCGCTTTCCTCGCACGCCTCCATTTCGATCACAAGTTTCCCGACCCTTGGGTTTCCGAGCAACTTGCCCCAGGGCCGCGGTCACAAGACTTGGCAGTATCAGGACGGGTTCAGCTACAACGTCGGCAAGCACACCCTCAAAGCCGGGGCGGAGGTCTCTCACTTGGCCGTTGTCGATGAGATTCCCTTTAACTCTCGCGGCACGATCTCATACGTGCCGGGCTGCGGCGGCGCTGCCTGTACGTCACAGCCAACATCCTTGGCAAACTTTGTGGACGACTTTGCTGGGCCAGGCGGCGCTGCTTCCAAAGTATTCGGCAGTCCCGTCACCAAACCTTTTGTCACAACTTACTCGCCTTATGTCCAAGACACCTATCGCATTACCTCCAACTTCACCTTGAATCTTGGGCTGCGTTATGAGTACTGGGGAACTCCTGAAAACACGTTGCTCTTTCCCGCAGTGAATACCTCCGCGGGAATTGGACTCCCAGGGCAGTCCTTCCCCAATATGTATGCGCAACCTCAGCAGGGCGACTTCAACACTTTTGCCCCGCGCGTCGGACTTGCCTACACACCCAGATTCTGGAACCGGCTGTTCGGCCAGGGCAAGACGGTAATCCGCGCCGGGTACGGCATTTTCTATGACGGCATCTTCACCAATATCTTGGATAACACAGCAGGAGCGAGTCCGAACGCCATAGGGTTTACTGCCACTTCCAACGTCGGACGGGGAGTTGCGAATGCCAGCGCGGCTCTAGCCGCCGCACAGGCCGTACTGAATCCTGCTGCCACGGTCACAACGATTGCGAGCAACCTGCGCAACCCGCTGACCCACCAGTGGAACCTGAACGTTCAGCGGGAATTGCCCGGTGGATTCATTTTCTCAGCTGCCTATGTCGGCACGCGCGGGGAGCGGCTCTTTGAGACGCAGGCCTTCAATCCGAGAGTCAACGGCGGAGCTCGGGTCAACCCGAGCTTTGGTGCCGTCAACGTGCGTGACAACGGCGGCGACTCGATTTACCACGGCGGCCAATTCCAATTGGATCGCAAATTCAGTCATGGGTTGTTGCTGCGAGCCGCTTATACGTACTCCAAGCTCCTTGACGACGGCTCCGACGTTTTCGGGCCCACGGGGGGCTTCACGATTAACCGCAATGACTTTTCCCAGAATCCTCTCTGCCAGAAGTGCGACCGTGGTCCGTCGATTTTCGACGTGCGCCACCGGTTTGTAGGATCCTATGTGTGGGATGTACCCTACGTTCACAACTCCTCGAACCTCGCGTCGGGGCTCGTGAAAGCGATCACCCGTGATTGGTCAATCTCCGGCACCACGACCGCCCAGACCGGCTTCCCCGGCACCATATTCAACGGAGTCGACTCCCTTGGAGATGGTCAAACGTTCAATGACAGGCCGTTCATCGCGGATGCGACCAAAGGCGTTTTCGACAAGGCCCGCTACGGTTTTCTCAAGGCCAATAGCGGACAAGCGGCTCTCGCAAATACCATTGGGCGCGGAAGTGTATACATGCCTGGGTTCTCGGACTGGGACTTTGCCGTGACGCGCGCCATCCGACTGCCAATGAGGCACTTTGAGGGCCAGAGGTTGAGTTTCCGCGGCGAGGCCTTCAACGTGTTCAACCACCCGAATCTGGGAATACCCAACTTGAATCTATCCGCTTCAGACTTCGGCAACCTGGCGGAAACCATCTATGGTGGGCGGATCCTAAAGATTAAACTCACTTACTCGTTCTGACGAAGTTCCACGAATCCTTGCAGCTTTGAAGGGAAGCTGGAGGCATCCGGCTTCCCTTTTTTTGCGCGCGAGTTCCAGAAAGAGTGCGGAACGAATTGCGGAACGGTCTAAAACCGGCCACTACATCACGCGGGGCGGGGGTGTTCGTGGGTAGGTTTGTCGATGGGGGCGCGGGCACTGCGGGAGCGATAGTAGCGGTACTCGCACTCCTTGCAGCGGTAGGGACTGGTGAAGAAAACGTAGTGCAGTAAGAATTCGATCGCGCCGATTCTTCGGGATCTGTAGGCGGTGGTGCTATTGCAATTGGGGCATTTTGGAGACTTCTCGATGGAGATCATGGGACAAATCTCTTTCTGGCCTGGAGCGCAAAGTATACACCAAGTTGGGTTGAACATTGGGCGGGCAGGTAATCCGTTTTCAGTTGTCAGTTTTCAGTAGGAGGGAGAGACGGGGGTCGTTAGTTTTAAGTTGTTAGTTCCTAGTGAGAAGAGGTGGGCTAGCAGGGCTAAAGCCCTGCAGCTACATGGGGAATCGAATCGGACGCAAAGAAAGATGGCGACGTAAAATCGCCGCTCAATCCAGGGTACACAGTCAACTGGTACTTAGCTTGGTGTTCATGGTGAACAAGAACGGGAGCGGAAACAGCGCTCCATCGCATGGCCCCACAGTTGATAGGGGTTCTTGGATAGATCGTGATTGATCCAGCGCCCTTTCTTGATCGATCGGCGGGAGTGGCATTCCGAAAAAAAAAACTCAAGCCCGGTTTTCCAAAAATAACAGGGAAAAAATCAGGGAATGGCGGGCTAGCTGAGTGCAAGCCTTTTGCCAGCAAGGCTTTCTAAGGATCTTAGGGCTAATCAGGGAATTAAGGCAGAATTCGCAGCTCGAAGGCGTGGACAGAAAAATGCTGCTTCCGCAGATCAGCACCTTTAGTGGCTGCCAAATCGTCTTCTTTTTCAATTCTTGATGGCAATCCATGATTAAGTCAAACAGAGGACCGGCATTTATAGGCCCGTGAGCCTAATCGCTACGATTTACTGTCTGGTGGACCCTAATCGCCCGGTGACGACGAGCAATCCGTTAATGCAGTCAGGCGGACCAGAGACTGCTCGTAGGCTTCAACCCTCCCCCCAGGTACCATCTAAAAGCGTTCAAATGGAAATCTCCGTCGATCCCACTCACGAAGCAATGCACCCCGGTTAGTCAAAGGTGAATCAGAACCAGAATCCCCCTCTGCCTTTAATCTCTCAGCCAGTTGCTTGTAGTACTTGAACAGCCCGTAGACCTGGTGCATGCATTGATGCTTGAACCAGTCGAGTGCTTGAGAGGTTGAGTCTGCCTGATCGTCGTACTTGCCCTTCGGGAAGCTTGTGAGTTCGTGCAAGTACTCGCCCAACCAGGCCGCCTTGTCTGGGATATGGGCAAAACCATTTTCAATGGTGCTAGTGACCGAATGCATCCGCATGGTTTTGTCCATTGTTGGTTCGTACTTTTTGATCGCGTGCATTCCCTCACTGACCAGTTCCTGGATCAGTTGCGTACCTGACGCATTGTCCTCGATCAAGATCGTTTGAGGATCGAAGGCCTCTGCTTGCTCTCGGACCACGCGCTTCAATTCCGGATAGCCGAGGCGTTTGCGAAGGACATGAAGTAGGTATACGTGCTTTTCTTTAAGTCCCCAGGTGGTACAAACACTGTAATCGCTCAGTTCCGTTGGTTTGTTGGCGGTATCCCAACTCTGAAAGATCATCTCGAATTTCGCAGGAACATCGGCTGCGGTGTAAGTCTTAAACCACTCCTCTTTCACTAATCCGCCGCGCAAGGGAGCGGGAGACTGCTGGTACTGGCCAGCAAAGTGGTACTCCCCTTGCGCTTCGCGAAGGTGCTTCAGTACCTCCAGCGGCTCTCGCTCCGGATGGAGAGCTTCGCCAACGAGACGCCGAAAACGTCGCATCCCATAGAGTGTTTGAATTACATGGGTTTCCTCCTCTTCGGCAATAGCCGGGAACCGGATCACCTTCCAGGATTCGACGCCGAGAACATGACCAACAAGGTCGTCCTCGTGTAATCGCTGCATGATCAAAATGATACGTCCCTTTTTCTTATCGTTTAGGCGGCTGTACAATGTATGATCGAACCAATCATTGACGGCCTTCCGCTGGGTGTCCGAGAGAGCCTCATCGGGTTTTAGGGGGTCATCGATCACGATGAAATCGGCACCTCTACCGGTCAGCACGCCGCCGATGGACGTCGCCAGCCGAGACCCCTGCTTGGTGGTCATAAACTCCTGGACAGCTTGGCGCTCGGGCGACAATCGGGTATGAGGGTAGAGAGCTTGATACCAGGCGCTGGCCAAGATTGTTCGACAATCCATCGCGTGTTTATTGGCTAGCTCCTGGCCATAACTCGCGCAGATGATTTGAGCAGCGGGGTTATGACCAAGAAGGGACGCGACAAAGGAGACCGAAGCACAGTGCGACTTCAGGGAGCGCGGAGGCTGATTGATGATCAGGCGTGTGATTTCTCCACGCCGGCACGCGTCAAGTGCAGACGCGACCACTTCGATGTGCCAGTTGGGCAGAAATGTTGTTGTCGGGTTCAGCTCGTAGAAACAGCGCTCAGTGAAAGCAGACAAGTCTCGACGCAAGAGCGCACGGTATTCATTGGGCGTCAGTTTCATCTTTTTGATCCCCCTTGTTGGTGGCTTCCAGACGATTCAGAATTCCTAGGACAACCTTCTCGTCAACTTCATCGAGGGTAGAATTTGGGACAGCCGGTTTGATTCCGTGTTCTTCAGCGGAGCGCACCAGCGCTGCCAATAACTGGAGGGCTTTCAGTTCACCTGAAGTCGCCTTATTAGCTAGCTGTTTGATTGCAGCTTCGAGTTTGGTGACAGTTCTTCGTCTACCATTCTCATTAATGACCATCTTCTCGCGTAGTGTCCGCTCGAGCACCGTTGCCATGTTGAGCGTGCCCTTCGGACGACCATTGGGATTCCCCGACTGTCCCTTCTTGAAACGCGTATGTTTGGGCGGATTACAGTAGCCCAGCTTGGTGGACTCCGGCTTCTCCGACCTGTTTTGCTGGTTCATTGTTCTTCTCCTCGATCTCACTAAAGGTTTGACCGTTGCATCTTGTCTAGCGCACCGACCGGTGGAGGCTTGTCAACGGCGTACGATGGCGTCGACATCCGCGTGAATTCACCACGGCTCAGGATTAAACGAATATTTCCCCGTGCCCAGAACGAATTGGGTCCAAAAAACTCAATGAATTAGGGACTCTAGGAACGGGAATTCTAGGGTCTCGAAGTTTTGGCGTTATGTCGAGGATAGGTCGGTCGCTTACCAAAGCCGAATTTGAAACTCTTCAAGGGTTTTTGCAGATTCTGATCGGCTGACACCGCTGGGCTTTTGGTTCCGGCGAGTTCTGACATCTGCGCTAGAAAGCTGCGGAGTCTTGCTGCTTCCTCGCCTTCTAGAATCGAACAATTCACCTTAAGTGCTACTTGGCCATCCTTAGGTAGGAATTCCGCCAGAACTCGCTTCACTGCGGTCTCCGAGACGGGCATCTCGGGATCTAGCTGCCGCACGAAGTCAACCGCTTCTCGGACGGCGGCAGCGTGCTTTTGGCCCCCGGCCCGCGCCTCCGAATAAGAGTGAACGATTTTAAATGCACGCAAAAGATGCTTCGGTTCTACAACGCCGTTTTTCGGCGGGCGTCCTTTCCTATTCATAGATCCCTTCCACCATCTCGTTTGCCCAATTCGCTCCGGCGATGGAACGTGCAACCAGGTTGCACAGGGCT
>DATMQI010000027.1:0-105368 GCA_035567135.1 Terriglobales bacterium | reverse complement strand
TTCGTGCGTCCTGGTCATTTTTGGGGCTTCGGGTGATCTGACGAACAGGAAGCTGATCCCAGGCCTCTACAACCTGGCATGTGAGGGCTGCATGAACCCTCAGTTCGAAGTTCTCGGGATTGGCCGCACGCCGATGAGTCCCGAAGAGTTTCGCAAGAAGACGGGGGAGGCAGCCGCCAAGTCGAAAGACACACGCGACTTTGGCGAGTCGGGATGGGAGGACTTCGAACAGCGGCTGCACTACATGGTAGGCGACATCAACGATCCGAAGTTCTATCCGCGGTTGCGCGTTCGGCTGGAGGAGATGGAGAAGAATGGTTCGAGCCCAAACCATTTGTTCTATGTGTCGACGCCCACGTCGGTAGCGGGACCAATCATTGAAGGTTTGGGAGCAGTAGGACTGAACCGCCGCGAGCATGGGTGGACGCGAATTGTTCTGGAAAAGCCGTTCGGGCGGGACCTGGAATCGGCAAACGTACTGAATGACGTGGTGCACGGCGTATTCGACGAAAAAGCGGTGTACCGGATTGACCACTATCTTGGCAAAGAAACAGTGCAGAACATCCTCGTTTTCCGCTTCAGTAATTCGCTGTTCGAACCAGTCTGGAACAGGAACTACATCGACTATGTAGAGATCACCGCTGCTGAAACGGTAGGAGTCGAAAACCGAGCGGCGTTCTATGAAGAGACGGGCGCCCTGCGCGATATGGTGGCGAACCATCTGCTTCAGTTGCTGGCGTTGACTGCGATGGAGCCGCCCATAGCGTTTGACGCGGACTCAGTGCGGGAACAGAAGGTGCAGGTATTTCGATCCATTCGGCCGATGAGTGCCGAGGACGTAGCACGATTCACCGTTCGAGGGCAGTATGGTTCCGGCGTGATTGACGGGAAACTGGCACCGGGCTATCGGCAAGAGCCAGGCGTGAATCGCAACTCCGTAACGGAAACCTACGCAGCAGTAAGGTTTCAGATTGAGAACTGGCGTTGGGCGGGAGTTCCTTTCTACATCCGGACCGGGAAGCGTCTCGCACGAAACCTGACCGAGATCCGCGTGCATCTCAAACCCACGCCGCAGGCATTGTTTGCGAGCACATCGTCGGTGATTGCCCCGAATGTCATCACAATTAGCATTCAGCCCGACGAGGGAATCTCGATCGCATTCGACGCGAAGCGACCGGGAACGCAGATGCGGACGGTGACGGTTCAGGCCAACTTCTCTTATGAAGCGGGCTTTGGGTCGAAGGGGCCAGTTGCGTACGAAACTTTGCTGCTCGACTCAATGCGTGGCGATGCAACGCTATTTACACGCCGAGACGAAGTAGAGGCGGAGTGGCGCATTATCACGCCCATTGAAGAAGCGTGGGCGCGACTACCGCCACCCGACTTCCCCAACTATGCCGCAGGCAACGAAGGGCCAACCTCGTGGCATGACCTGCTCAAAATCCGTGGCAATACTGCCGGTACGCATAAGGTGGCTTAGGGGAACTGGTCGCCATTGCTCCCGGTTGACGAGCAAACCGGAAGTATCGGTTCGTCCACCGGATTAGTACCGAGAAAAGAGCTTGTGGGAAGCTGAGAGAGGCCCAGGCAACTCGTCGGCCAATTGGGGTAATTGAGGTCTATCGGTTGCGGTCATGCTGCCCCGAGGGGTTATGACCTCTTTAATAGCCGCGACATCGAGAGCGTCCTCGCCGCCATGCATCCCGACGTCATTTGGGCAAATGGAATGGAAGGTGGCCACGTCCACGGACGCGACGAGGTGCGCAGCTATTCGTTTTGCAGAACCAGCGGTACGACAAATCGAGTGAGAAACCCAGCATGGCGTACGTAAATAGAACTCGTTTCAATTCGGTGATCGGGTGTCATGCGGTAGTGGCACCATTCGCTCTCATCGGCGGGTGATCGGGAGGGTCTTCAATTGATGACGGCGGAATCCTGTTTGTCTTTTTCATCCACTCCGCGGCTTTTTGTTCCGCTTCGAGCAGTTGCTCCATCGTCATGCTCTTGTTGACATGGTTTTTGGCTCGCGCGATCTGTTCATTCGCGATCAGGAACCACATGTATGCGTACATCAAATCTTTCGGCCCAGCTCGCCGAGCCGAGTATAGGTGTGCCAGCGCCAGTTGCGCTGTGGGCAAGCCCTGCTCGGCCGCTTTCTGACAGACAGCCAGTGTCGCTTCGTCATGGCGATTGCCGCTAGCCGGATTTGCTAACAAGGCTGGGAGCAGCGATTGAGTGGGACTGGCCTGGCTCAGAGTCATGAACAACAGCTCAACCCGGCTGGAGACGCCCAACTTGTCGAATACTCGAAATAGGTAGTTCTTGATGGTGTGCTGACTTAGGCCCAGACGCTCGGCGATCTCGCGGTTGGTGAGGCCCTCGGCCAGACTGCGAACCACTTCCATCTCCCGCTTTGAAAGCAAGTCCAAACCGTTGGCGTCCACCGCCCGCACCGTCGGTGAAGCAGCCAGCGCTTCCACGGCAAAAGACATCTGCAGGCTGTTGGCCCAGATTTGACCCTCGTGAACGCTGCGAACGCATTTGCAAAGCGATTCCACGGACTCGTGGCGGCTGAAGATTCCTCTCGCACCGGCACGAAACGCTTGCAAAATCAGTTCGCGCTTCGAGGAATCCATCAACACCACGCCGCGGATCTGAATATGGGATGCTCGCAGCTTACGCAAAACTTCAAAGGCACGATGTGGTTCCTCGTCCAGGTTGGAACTGATCAGCAAAACATCGGCCTTATGAGTCGCGGCGATCGCGAGCAAGCCGGGAGCATCGGAATCTGCACTGATGACGTCCAATTCCTGATCCCGTTGCAAGGCGTCTGCGAGCAGTTGAGTATGAATTCGCGTGTTGTCTGCAACCAGTACGCGAATTCTGTCCCCCTGGACACGTTGGGTCTGCATAAGTTAACTCCAGCGACAGTTCGAGTAGGGTCCCGAAGTTCGGGACCAATCAAAAGAATGATCGAAACAAGCTGTCCTGAGGACGGGGGACTCCCGCAGGTGGGGGAATATACGCCTGTTCTAATCGGGGGAGGGCCGAAAAAGCACAAGCAACAACTGCGTTTACCTCACGCAATTACATAACCGAGAACGAGTTTACCGTATTCTTTACCTGTAAAGCAAGGGAAGGTTGCAAATGCTTGCAGTGGTTGCAATGAGACGGCAACATGCGAAGCCGCGATCCTTAATTTTGGGCAACCTTTCAGTCCCCCATTCTCGGCCTCGAAACCTCATTCGACACCTGTCAACTTGTTGGTTACCCATGTAAAATCAATAGAATAAGGATCTGATGTAGGATCACCGGAACTCAAGTCAACCCCCAAGAAATGAAGTCAAATCCCTTGTGCGGAGTGTACCCTCCCTCTCTAGTAATGAGAAAGTCTTCTCTAGGGCTAGGCTCCCCCATCGACAGGAACCTGCACTCTGCTGCGTATGAGAAGTCCGTCGCGGAGAGTGCGTACCTCTTGCAGCATCCTGCATACGATTGTAGGCTAGCTTCACTTTCGGGCGACAACTCATCCGAATTCCCCCTTGACCCGCAAGGCATAAGTTTTTGCTAAGAACTCAGTTTGCAACGTAACTAAGGGTCCCCCACCACGAGCGATGTGCAGGAGCTTTGGAATTCCTGCAGAGGATGTGCATCACCGCATTCATACGAAAACGCATTTGCTATCAAACAAATTAAGTTGGTAGAGATTTTCTCCCCCTGGATTTCCAAGTTGGTTTCCCCCGACCCTTGAAGTCTGAAATCCGTATTGGCTCGACCTATCCGCAAGCTTAGAAGTCACACCTGTGACTCAGAGGGCGAAGCTACGAATACCGGCAACCAGTCGTGGGAAGTCTCGAACACAGTGCCAGTCGTGGAATCTGGCGTTGAGAACTGGTACGCCGTGCACACTCGCGCCCGCCATGAACGAGTGATTGCTCAACGGTTGCGCGAACAGGGCGTGAACACTTTTCTGCCGTTAATCACCGAGGTGCATCGCTGGAGTGACCGCCGCAAGTCGGTGGAACTGCCGCTCTTTGGCTGTTACGTATTTGTGAAATTACCTCCAACCGGCGAGGATCGATTACGGGTGCTGCGCATCGACGGGGTACTCAAGTTCGTTGGCACTCGCGGCATCGGCACTCCCATCGCAGAGGCGCAGATTGATGCAGTGCGAACCCTGGTCGGGCAGCAAATACCCTGGAGTACCCACCCCTTCCTTCAGATCGGGCAGCGGGTGCGGGTCCGCGGCGGATCGCTGGACGGCGTCGAAGGTATTCTGCTCTCTCGCAACGATGACGACACATTAGTAGTCTCCATAGACGCAATTCAAAGATCCCTGGCCGTCCGCATTCAGGGTTACGACGTCGAACCTGTATAGCAGTCACAATCCTCTCTCACCCCAAAGGACCTCCAAGCCCGTGACAAGAAATGGAAATGAAACCGCGCGTCTGTTAGTGGTTAGCAAGGAGCCCGGTGTGGTTCGTTCGCTTTGGTCGATTGCGGACGCGAATTCGTGGCAATTGGAGACGGTCGGCAGCGGCTGGGAGGCGTTGGAGTCCGTCCAGGCTGGGATAACGCCGGATCTTATGCTGCTGGATTTACCTCGCGGGGACGCGGACAGTCTGCACATCTTGCGCTGGCTGCGAAGGCTCCGTCCGAACTTGCCGATCGTGTTGCTTTGCTATCCCGAGGATGCCGGCCGAAAAAATGAGGCCATCCGCCTGGGCGCACAGGACTATCTGGTCAGGCCGGTCGAAGACAAGCAACTCGAGTTCACGATTTGCGACGAACTCAACTCCCGGAGCGATAGCGGCGACATGGAGATCGCGAGTGAGGACATCGAACAAGTCGGTGACGATGCATTCTTCGTCAGCGCGAGTCCGATCATGCGGAAGCTGCGCGCGCAAGCGGAATTGCTGGCTCAAGCCAGTGTACCCGTGCTGATCCTGGGCGAAGCTGGAAGCGGAAAAGACACCGCGGCTCGGCTCATTCACAAGCTCTCGGTCCGTTCCGGATTCAAATTTCTAAAGGTGAATTGTTCGGCGTTGCCTGGCGACCTGCTCGAAACCGAACTCTTCGGCTACGAGCGCAGCGATTCTACAGGTGCGGTACGATCGAAGCCCGGCAAACTGGAACTATGTGAAAAAGGAACTGTGCTGCTGGACGAAATTGCCGAGATGCCAACCAGCGTCCAAAGCAAGTTGCTGCAAGTGCTGCAGAACAAGCAGTTCTTCCGTCCAGGAAGCGGTGCCACGGTTGAGGTTGACGTTCGGATTCTGGCCGCAACCAGCGCCGACGTGGAACGGGCCCTCTCTGAAAAGAAACTGCGAGAGGATCTGTATTATCGCCTGAGCGCTTTCACGGTTCAGGCACCGCCGTTGCGCCAGCGCCGCGATGAGCTTCCAGTCCTGCTTCGCCACTTCATGCATCATCTGGCAAAGCACTATGGCCTGGCGCCACGCGCATTTTCTCCGTCGGTCCTCGATGCCTGTCATGCTTATTCCTGGCCCGGAAATCTCCGCGAACTTGAGGAGTTTGTGAAGCGCTATCTGATGATGGGAGACAAAGAGCTAATCTTTGCCGCAAGCAGGTCCGAGTACGCGCCCAAGAACGGCAACGGTTCCGCGAAGTTGGTACCTGCGAAAGAAGTATTGGTCGCGGGGGAGAATGAGGAGGAACAACCCAGTCTCAACTCGCTCAAGTCCCTGGTGCACAGCGTGCGGTGCGAGGCTGAAAGAAACGCAATCGCCACGGCTCTGGAGAAAACCGGCTGGAACCGGAAAGCTGCGGCGCGGTTGCTGAAGGTCAGCTATCGAACTTTGCTGTACAAGATCGAGCAATATCACATGAGTTCTTCGGAAACCCATCCGTCGGCATTCCCAGGCATGGGAGTAAGAGGCAATGGAAAACGGATCTAGGGGCGGGCAGCGACGGGCGCGCTACAATGGCTCTGGTTTGGAGCAAACCATGAGCATTGGAGCTGGAAAGATCCGTCGTCAAATCGCGATATTCGGGGTCTGCGTTCTGATCACTGGTTGTCTGGCGGCGCAAACTGACTCAATCAAAAACCCGAACAACACAAAATCTGAAGCCCAGACGAGCAGTGTTGATCCCGGCGCCGCCCCAACCGTGGCGCGAGCGCATGATGACACTTACATCATTGGGGACGACGACGTTCTGGCAATCAATGTTTGGAAAGAACCCGAAGTATCCAGAACAGTTCCGGTTCGCTCGGATGGAAAAATATCTTTGCCGTTAGCCGGTGAAGTGCAGGCCAGTGGAGAGACACCCAGACAGTTAGAAAAAGAACTGGCGAGCAAGCTGCAGAGTTTCATCTCCGAACCTGAAGTCACGGTCATTGTTACAGAAGTTAAGAGTCAGAAATTCAACATCCTCGGCCAAGTCTCGAAACCCGGATCGTACCCGCTGACCAATTCTTCCACAGTGTTGGACGCAATTGCCACGGCCGGCGGCTTCCGCGATTTCGCCAAGCAAAAATCCATCTACATCCTCCGCCAAAATCCAAACGGCGGAGAGTCGCGCCTGCCGTTCAACTATAAAGATGTCATCAAGGGTAAGAACTCGGCGCAGAACATAAAGCTTCAGCCGCGCGACACCATCGTGGTCCCGTGAGATTACACATGCTAGTTCGAATCTTCATCGCAATCATTCTGCTGGCTGGGTCTCTTTCGGCTCAGACGGACGTTTCCGGAGCCGCCGCAACTGGTGGCGCGGGAATGTTGACGCCGGCCCCAGTGAGTGGTGAAGGCTATTCGATGGGCTTTACTTCCGAAACGCGGGCGAATTACCTACGTGGCGGGTTGATGTTCAGCAGCGCCTACGATGACAACGTGCAGGTAGGAGCCAACGGCAAGCCGATCAGTGATGTGAGCTATTCTGTCTGGCCAACAATCTCGCTCGACCAGACTCGTTCACGGTTGCACTGGGTATTCAATTACAGTCCAGGTTTTACGTTCTACCAGAAAAACAGCTCCCTCAATCAAGAGAACCAGAATCTGGGTGTAAATCTCAGCTATCGCTTGAGCCCACATGTGACACTGAGCGCGCGGGACTCTTTTCTGAAGACATCGAATGTTCTCAATCAGCCCAATGACTTTGCCCAGCCCGTCTCAGGCGCGGTGTTCGTTCCCAATAGCTCGGTGATTGCGCCGATTGCCGATGTGCTTAACAATACTGCGAACGCTTCGCTCACCTACCAGTTCAGTCCGAACGGCATGATCGGAGCCAGCGGGACCTTTTCGAATCTGCATTATCCGAACCCGGCGCAGGTTCCAGGATTAGGCGACTCCAATTCAAGAGCCGGGTCGGCTTTCTACAATCACCGGCTGTCGAAAATGCACTATATCGGCGCAACGTATCAATATCAGATCTTTCTGGCGAATCCCACCATTGGCCAGAGCGAGACTCAGGCACACAGCATTTTCCTTTTCTATACTCTTTATCTGAAGCCGACGCTGTCCATTTCGCTGTTCGGCGGTCCACAACACTCGGACACCCAACAGTTTGGTTTGCCAACTGCGACGGCGTGGTCTCCAGCGGGCGGCGCCAGCATGGGCTGGCAGGGAAGATTGACCAGCTTCGCGCTCAGCGTCTCGCGAGCCATTAACGATAGTGGCGGTTTATCCGGAGCGGTTCAGGCGATCAGCGCGACCGCGTCATTGCGCCGCCAACTCGCCCGGAATTTGAGCGCGTCCGTGGGGGCAAGTTACGCGAACAATAACGTTTTGGATGCGTTGCCTGCCTTCAATACCAACGGCCATACCGTTTCGGGAAACGCCTCTGTGCAGCGCCAGTTTGGCCAACACTTCAATCTCCAGTTGCAATATATGCGTTTGCACCAGAGCTACAACAACATTGCGGCGTTATCGAGCGCGCCCGACCGAAATCGTGAGTCGATTAACATCTCGTATCAGTTTTCAAGACCGCTCGGAAGATAAGCTGAGAAAGTATCTATGGTAGACGAGTTCGAAGAGAAACCGGGAGAAGGCCTCAACCTGCAGCAGTATGTCGACGTGATTCGCCGCCGCCATCTGTACTTCTTGATACCTTTTTTTCTGGGATGGCTCGTGATCTGGAGCGTGAGTTGGGTTCTGCCTTCGCGATACAAATCAGGCACGCTGATTTTGGTCGAACAGCCAAGCATGCCGAAGGATTACGTGACTCCGAACGTCACAGATGATCTGCAGGCACGGTTGCAGAGCATCACCCAGCAGATTCTGAGCCGCACGCGTCTCTTGCACATTATCGATGAGCTCAATTTGTATGCCGACAAACGCGGCCGGTTGAATCCCGATGAACTGGTCGAGCGCATGCGAAAGGATATCGAGATTTCGCTGGTGTTTGATGAGCACCATACCGCCATCACTTCATTCAACATTTATTATTCGTCTCACGACCCACACCTGGCACAGCAGGTGACGAGCGAGTTAACTAATCTATTTATCAGCGAGAATTTGGAACTCCGGCAACAAAAGTCCGAAGACACGACCAAGTTTCTTGAGCAACAGCTGGATACGGCAAGGCAGGCTTTGGCGGAGCAGGAAGAAAAGGTCCGGGTATACAAAGACCAGCACCTGGGTGAGCTGCCGTCACAACTAGCAAGTAATCTCCAAATCTTGAACGGACTCCAATCCCAACTGCAGAACGAAGAAGACGGCCTCAACGCCGACCGGCAGCAAAATGCTTACTTGCAGTCAATGCTGGAACAGTCCCGTACATTCCAGAGAACGACGAAGACCGGAGACGGCACACCGGTGGGAATACCCGCATTGGACCAGGAGTTGGACAAACTCAAATCGCAACTCGCCGATCTCAGCTCGCGCTATACCGATCGTCATCCCGACGTTCATAAACTGAAAGATCAGATTGCCAAGACGGAAAGAATGCGGGAGCAGGCCCTCGCCAACCTGAAGGCTAGCGCGACCAATGTCTCGGGGAACGACAATCCGGCTGCCCCGGAGCAGGTCAATAGCGAAGATTCGGGGACAATTCAACTTCAGGGTCAGTTGAAATCCAATCAAATCGACATTGCGAACAAGGAACACGAGATCGCTGCCTTGAAAGCGAAGATTAATGATTACCAGGCGCGTTTAAACCAGGAGCCAGTACGTGAACAGCAGTTCGCCGACCTCACGCGCGGCTACGAGCAGTCCAAAGCAAATTATGACGATCTGCTGAAGAAGAAGAACTCGTCGCAGATGGCGACGAGCATGGAGTTACTGCAGCAGGGCGAGCACTTTCAGATGATCGATCCTCCCAGCCTGCCGTTGAAGCCTGACTTCCCCAACCGACTCAAATTTTGCGGCATCGGCTTGGGCATTGGAATCGCGTTAGGTCTTGCACTCGCGGGTGGCCTGGAATTCCTCGACGACCGTCTCTACAATGAGAAAGCCCTTAAGGATCTGCTGCCGGTGACTGTAATCTCAGAGATCCCGGCGATCACCAGCCCGCAGGACGAGAAAAAGCAAGCTATGAAGCTTTGGGTTGGTTGGGCCGCAGCTGGGCTGGTTTTTGCGACTATTCTGGCAGGATCCGCGATAAGCTATTTCCGAGGGTAATATTGGCAGGCAATGTATAAAGCCTTCTACAATCTGAAACGTAATCCCTTCGAGATCACTCCGGATCCGTTTTTTCTTTTCCCCACCCGGAGGCACAACGAGGCGCTGGCGGCTCTCTATTATGGAGTCCGACGCCACAAGGGCTTCGTGGTCATGACCGGAGAAGTGGGCACCGGCAAAACCCTGCTCGTCCGTTGTCTCTTGCAATTGCTCAATCAGAGTGACGTCGCCTATGCCTACGTCTTCAATAGCCGGCTTTCGCCGGTTGAGTTCCTGCAGTATGTCGCGGGGGACTTTGGCCTCAATGTGTCGGGCAAGAACAAGAGTGAGCTTCTGCTAGTGCTGAGCAACTATGTGATTTCGCGTCATCAGAAAAAACTCACGACGGTGCTGGTGGTCGACGAAGCACATCACGTATCGGCAGAAGTACTCGAAGAAATCCGTTTGCTAACCAACCTCGAGACGACGAATGAGAAATTGCTTCAGATTCTGCTGGTGGGACAACCCGAACTGGACGAGAAGCTGGATTCGATGGAACTGCGGCAATTGAAGCAGAGAATTGCCCTGCGCTCGCAGCTTCAACCGTTGAATTTGGACGAAACCCGAGGCTACATACAGCGCCGCCTCCAACTTGCGGGTGCAATCTCGAATGCCAGTCTTCTTTTTCCTCCCGACACGGTTGCCCGGGTGCACCGGCACTCACGAGGGATTCCGCGGCTGATCAATACCGTCTGCGAAAACGCGCTGATCACCGCGTACGCCAGACAAGCGCGCAGCGTGACCCCAGACATCATCGAGGACATTGCCACCGACTTCCGCCTCGGGGTGATGCACCAACCTCAAACGGACGCCGCCAACGGTAACGAAGAAGGCGACGCCCGGCGAGCGGCGAAAACTTTGCTCCTGCTGCATGACTACCTGCAAAAACTGCAATCGAGCCAGGGAGAACCGCGGGTAGCCGCAGCCACCGGAGCCACTAAACATGAGCCGTATATTTGAAGCGTTAACCAGATCCGAGTCGGAGCGGTCCGGCACGCCGTCAGAGCCGCCGGCTCTTGCCACCGACCTTCTGCAAGTGGTTGAGCGCGAGGCCAGCGCTCATGCTCCGGTGGATACCTCTGTGAACGAGTTCGTTCACCAGGATTTCGTTGAGCCGGAGTTCGCTACGAACGAATTCGCTCCGAACGACTTGAGCCAGTTCCCGTCGTTGCCCGTGTCACTGCCGCAAGACAGCAAGTTGGTATGCCTTACCGCACAGGAAAGTTTCGGGGCGGAGAAATTCCGGTTTCTCGGGGTCCGCTTGCGACAACTCCAGCAGATTCGTCCGCTCAAGAAACTGCTGATCACGAGCACGATTCCCGAAGAAGGGAAGACCACAGTGGCGGCCAACCTCGCTGCGATTCTGGCGAGAAAGCAGCAGCCGAAGATTTTGCTGCTCGAAGGCGATCTGCGGCGTCCGTCGCTGTCCCAAAAGTTCGGTCTGGGTATAATTCCCGGCCTGAGCGAATGGTTGCAAGGCGAACCCCGCCCGATTCAGCATATCTACCGTTTGGAAGGTCCGAACTTGTGGTTTCTGCCCGCCGGCCGGCCACCCGCGAATCCGCTCGAGCTGATGCAGTCAGGTCGGCTTTCCGAACTACTGAGCCAACTCTCAACCTGGTTTGATTGGATCATTATCGACTCTCCGCCGATCCTGCCGCTAGCGGATACCAGCGTTTGGGCGCGATTGGCGGACGGGATTCTACTAGTGACCAGAGAAGGAACCACCAAGCGACGAATGTTGCAGCGAGGTTTACAAGCGCTGGACCAGACAAAGTTGCTGGGCGCGGTGGTGAACTCCTCGGCGAATACGGATCACAGCAACTATTACCAGCGTTACGGTCCAGGCGCAGCCCGGCAAGCGCAAGCTTCAGAAAAGTAACAATCCCCCAATTAGTTCAGTAATCCCCCATTTGCTAGTTTGCAGTTCCTAGTTCTGTACTCCCCCACAGACAGCAAAAACAAAGAGCAACTCACGGTAGGCATTGGTTCCTGCACCGAAAAATAAAGCAGGACGAGGAGAGGGAGTCGTGAATGTTCGACGGTCAAGCAGCTTAGAAACTCTGGACACTTTTTCGGCCCGCATTGCGCCGATTGACGAGCGCAGCGTCCTCAATGAGGGAGCCTTCCACAGGATGATTTCGCTCGAGCGCAAGCGGACGGAGCGCTCGCGAAAACCGTTCCTGCTCATGCTCCTCGACATGGGGGACGGACTGCAATCTGATAACAACGAAAAGGCCCTGGACAAGATTCTCTCAGCGCTTTCTCTCACTACGCGAGAGACGGACGTCACCGGCTGGTACAAGAACAACTCCGTCGTCGGAGTCATGTTCACGGAATTTGGGGTTGACGATCGCAATACCATCCTGACCACCATCATGACCCGGGTCAGCGAGACTTTGCGCAACAACCTGAGTTCGCGGCATTTCAATCAGATCAGTATCTCCTTCCATCTTTTCCCCGAAGAATGGAATTACGATGTTCCCCAGAGGCCCAGCAATCCGGCGCTGTATCCGGACCTCACCCGCCGGGATAATGCCAAGAAACTTTTCTGCGCACTCAAGCGAATTATGGATGCCTTCGGCGGTGCTATGGCGCTGCTCGTTTTCTCGCCGGTCCTTCTGGCAATTGCCCTTGCCATCAAGCTGACGTCGAAGGGGCCCGTGTTCTTCCGCCAAAAGCGAGTCGGACAATACGGCGAGCAGTTTGTCTTCCTGAAATTCAGGTCGATGCACGTCAACAACGATGCCACGGCACACAAAGCTTTTGTCCGGCAATTAATCGCGGGCAAGGCTGACGGCAACCCGTCAAACGGCAATGGTCAGACAGTCTACAAGCTCACCAAAGACCCCAGAATTACTCCCGTGGGAGCATTCCTGCGCAAGACCAGCCTGGATGAATTGCCTCAGTTCTGGAATGTGTTGCGGGGTGATATGTCGCTGGTCGGTCCGCGTCCTGCCATCGCCTATGAAGTAGAGGCTTACGACATTTGGCACCGGCGCAGAGTGCTCGAAGCCAAACCGGGCATTACCGGACTTTGGCAAGTCAACGGCCGCAGCCGCATTAAGTTCGACGACATGGTTCGCCTTGACTTGCGTTACGCGAAAACCTGGTCCCCTTGGATGGATCTGAAAATTCTTATGCGCACTCCGGCCGCAGTTGTATTTGGCGACGGCGCGTACTGAAGGAGCTCTCTGCCTATGTCAACAGTACTACCAACCGCTAGACCGATTGGTGAACCGGCGTCGCACGACTCTCCGCGCAATGGGAGCGGTGCCGCCGTCGTCAAATTCGGCGTAGTCGGATACGGCTATTGGGGCCCAAACGTTGTCAGAAACCTTGATCAGCTGGAGGGGTCCAAGGTGGTTGCCGTTTGCGATAAGAGTCCCATGGCACGGAAGCGTATTCACAAAACTTACCCGCACATCAGCGTTCTGTCGGAAACCTCTGACCTGATGTCATCGACTGAAATCGACGCCGTTGCCATCGTGACCCCGGTCTGGACCCACTATGAACTCACCAAAGCCGCCCTGCAAAACGGGAAGCATGTGTTCGTAGAAAAGCCATTCACCAGCTGTTCGGCCCAGGCGGAAGAGCTCATCGAACTTGCGGAAAAAAAGAATCTGAAGATCATGGTGGACCACACGTTCCTGTTTACCGGGGCGGTGAAAAAAATTGGTCAGTTGCTGGAAGAAGGAACGTTGGGCAAGATCTACTACTATGATTCGATGCGCGTCAACCTCGGTCTGTTCCAGCATGACGTGAACGTGATCTGGGACCTTGCGCCGCACGATCTCTCGATTATCGATCATCTCATCAAGGAAACTCCCGAAGCCGTATCGGCCACCGGCCAGACCCATCTCAACGGTCACGAGGACGTCGCATTCATCACCGTTTATTTTCCCAACAAGATCATTGCGCACATCAACGTCAACTGGCTCTCGCCAGTTAAGGTTCGCACAACCTTAATCGGCGGCGAGAAGAAGATGTTGGTTTGGAATGATCTCGAAGCGGACGAAAAGATCAAGATCTACGACAAGGGCGTACACATCACGAGCCGTGAAGGCCTCTACAACCTGTTAGTGAACTATCGCTCTGGCGATATGTGGGCGCCACAGCTAGAACAGATCGAGGCCTTGAAGCAGGAACTTGCCTACTTCGTCGATTGCATTGCAAACGATGACACACCTTTTAATGATGGCGCCGCCGGCCTTCGAGTGGTCAAGCTTCTCGAGGCCGCGAATAAATCGGTTACAGAAAGAGGAGCCTTAGTTCGTCTCTGAGGCTCTCCTTGCTATCGCCCGCTTCATTCCCAATGAAAATGTACAACTGGCGCACCCCGAGGCTCGGACACCAATGAAGCCGAAAGTCCTGGTTGCCACCACCTCGCGTTGGGTACCGACCGCACGACTCGTGATGGCTTTGGCGCATGCCGGATGCGCTGTCCATGCCGTGTGTCCTCCTGGCCATCCGCTTGGCAAGACAAACGCGGTGAGCCACACCCATAACTACCATGGGCTCGCGCCTTTGAAGTCGTTCAGAAATGCGATCGTCGCAACCAATCCGGATCTCATCGTTCCCGGGGACGACCTCGCAACTCGACACCTGCACGACCTGCATCGCTGGGGACAGCACGAAGGGAACAGAGGATCGCAGATTTCTGCGCTGATCGAACGCTCATTGGGAGCGCCGGAAAGCTTTCCCGTGGTGTTTGCGCGAAATGCCTTTATGGAAGCGGCCCGGCATGAAGACGTCCGGGTTCCGCAAACCGGAGTCATCGAGAACCAAGAAGACCTCCGCAAACTAGCTGGAAGTCTGGGTTTTCCGCTCGTCTTGAAAGCCAACGGAACTTCGGGCGGTGACGGAGTAAGAATCGCTCAAACGCTCGAAGAAGCGGAACGCGCGCTTCGCACCCTGCAAGCTCCGCCACTATTCGCGCGAGCGGCCAAGCGGGCTCTCGTGGACCAGGACGCAACATTGCTTTGGCCTTCCATGCTTCGCCGCCGATATGTCGTGAACGCGCAGGCGTTTGTAATGGGGCGAGAGGCGACTAGCGCGGTCTTCTGTTGGAAAGGCTCCGTCGTCGCTGCCTTGCATTTCGAGGTAGTCAACAAGATGCACGCAGCCGGCCACGCTGCCGTTTTGCGCCTGATCGAGCACCCAGAAATGTCTATAGCGGCGGAGAAGATGGCGCGTCGCCTGAATCTCTCAGGATTTTATGGTTTTGATTTCATGCTCGAAGCCGATACGGAAAACGCCTACCTCATCGAGGTAAATCCTCGGACGACCCAGGTCGGACATCTGGCTCTCGGCGCAGGGCGCGATCTTCCGGCGTCGCTATATGCGACCATTTCCGGCGATTGTGCATGCCCAAATCAAAAGGTTACCGAGAAGGACATAATCGCACTCTTTCCCCAAGAGTGGATGAGGGACCCCGCAAGCGAGTTTTTGCAATCGGGCTATCACGATGTTCCCTGGGAACAGCCAGCATTGGTCAGTGACTGCATCCGCAAGAGTCAAACCCAGAGAGCTTGGTACGCGAAGCCAGCAGTCTCAGCAGTTCGATCTTCCTCCATGCCTTTAACCGTTCGCCCGAAGCATCGCGCTGTGGAGGTCGATTGCGAAGCAAAGTGAATTTCGAAATAGGTGCTGCATCGCCTGCATCGCGCGGTCACCGTATGCCGCATGCTAATTCTGTACGGCCAAATGGCGTTCCTTCCGCGCACTTTCCGGCTGATGCGGGTGCCGATGGACAGGTCCGAAGGAATCGGATGAAGCCACTGCGCATCATGAAATTCGGCGGGACGTCGGTGGGCGACGCATCTTGCATCAGGAAAGTGGCTGACATCATCCGCGCCGCGGCGGCTGAGAGTGAAATTGTGGTCGTAGTCTCAGCCATGAGCGGCGTCACCAACAAATTGATTGAAGCAGCTACACAGTCCGAGGCAGGAAATCGCGACGCGGTCGAGACCATTTTTGCAGAGCTGCGTCACCGGCACGATACGGCAGTCAACTCTCTGATTCATTCCAACGCAGAGCGAATCCGCATCGCTGAAAGAATGCAGAAATTGTTCGAGGAAGGGAAGCGCCTGTGCCAGGGCACGATGCTGCTGCGTGAGTTGACGCCGCGAACCCGCGATTCCATATCCAGCCTTGGCGAGCGACTCTCGGCTCCGCTGGTTGCCGCGGTGCTGGCGGAAAGCGGAGTAGCCAGTGAGTGCATCGAGGCCACGGAACTGGTTGTTACCGACTCCTACTACGGCGGCGCTGAGCCTTGGATGGACCTTACTCGCGCGGCTTGCGAAGCGCGTCTGCATCCCCTGTTGCAGCAGGGCATCGTTCCCGTGGTAACTGGATTCATCGGCGCCAATGAAGAAGGCGTGCTCACAACTCTCGGGCGAGGCGGCTCGGATTATTCCGCGACTATCCTGGGCGCGGCGCTCGATGCGGACGAGGTAATCATCTGGACCGACGTGGACGGCATGTTGACAGCCGATCCCCGCATCGTACCCAACGCCTGCACGATCTCCGAAATTTCCTATCGCGAGGCGGCGGAGCTCGCATACTTCGGCGCCAAGGTTCTTCATCCCAAAACGCTTCGTCCAGTGATGCAACAGGGCATCCCGCTTCGCATCCGCAACACCTTTGAACTCGAGAATCCAGGAACGAAAATCACGCCAACTGGCCCTACAAACGGTTCTCTTACCAGAGGAGGAACAACCGCGATCACGGCGATCAGTGACGCCGCGCTGATCACCATCGGAGGTCCGGGCCTCTCGGAAGTGCAGGATGTTCTGGGTCGCACATGCGCGACGGCTGCGGCTGTGCGCGCCGACGTATTGCTCATTTCACATTCTTCTTCGCAAAATGACACCTGCCTCGTAGTCTCATCTGCCATCGCCAAACGCACCGTCGAGGCGCTGCGCCACGAATTTGCCCATGATCTGGCGCACGAAAAGGTGGAACATATCGCCGTCGATTCTACGGTTGCGATCGTCACTGTGGTGGGTCAGAAGGTGCGCGGCATCGATGGAACGGTCGGCCGCACCTTTGCAGCTCTCGCCCGGCACAATGTCGACGTTATCGCCAGCGCAATCGGCGCATCGGAGTGCAATCTCTCTTTTGTGATTGCGAAGAACGATATGAAAGCCGCCCTGCTGGCTACGCATCAGGAATTCCAGCTGGGTGAACTGAATTCACGAATGCTTTCCGCGGAAAACGCCGACCGGCCCGTGACCTGGTATTGCGAGCCCGAGCGAGCCAGTGCGGAAGCGGATTGAACAAATCCTCGCGCACGCCACGCTTCACCTCCTCCGTTTACCAAGCTGTAATAAACCATCACAAAGGCCATCCGTCATTATGAATCCTTATGTATGCATCGCGCCGGATGTAAAGCTCGGACGAGACGTCAAGCTTTCCAAGTTCATTAACCTCTACGGATGCGAAGTCGGCGATGAAACCAAGATCGGAGCTTTCGTTGAAATTCAGAAGAATGCCACCGTCGGGAAGCGCTGCAAGATATCGAGCCACACCTTCATCTGTGAAGGAGTCACGATCGAGGACAATGTCTTCATCGGCCACGGTGTAACCTTCATCAACGACAGCTACCCGCGCGCGACCGCCGGCGACGGCAATCTGCAGACCGAGGCCGACTGGAAAGTCGAACGCACCGTGATCAAGAAAGGCGCCTCCATCGGTTCGGGCGCAACCATTCTCTCCGGCACTACGATTGGAGAAAACGCCATTGTGGGCGCCGGCAGCGTTGTCACGAAAGATGTCGCAGCCAACAGCATCGTAGCCGGAAATCCAGCCAAACTTTTGCGTTACATCGAACAGATAGCGGAGGTCACAAAGTGAGCAATTCCAGTAACCCGACCAACATTCCATTTCTCGACCTCGTGACCCCCCACGTGGAAATGGAGCAGGAACTTACCACCATCTTCCACCAGGTTCTGCACACTGGCGGCTTCATCGGCGGTCCCATGGTGGAAGAATTCGAGAAGGCCTTTGCCGCTTTCTGCGGCACCAGCCATTCAGTCGCAATCAGCAGTGGCACTGACGCCTTGCGCTTTGCCCTCATGGCCTGCGGCGTACAACCGGGCGACGTGGTTGTCACCGTTCCTCACACCTTCATCGCCACCACGGAAGCCATTTCGCAAGCCGGAGCGCTTCCGGAATTCGTCGATATCGACGAGCGCACCTACAACATGGACCCGGAAAAACTTCGCGAGCATCTAGAGCAGAACTGCGAAAAAGACAAATCCGGCAAGCTGATCAGCCGACGAAGCGGCAAGCGTATCACTGCCATCGTCCCAGTCCATCTCTACGGACAGGCGGCCGACATGGATGCGATTCAAGAATTAGCGGATCGATACAGTCTGATCGTGATTGAAGACGCCTGCCAGGCCCACGGAGCCGAGTATTTTTCCCGAAAGCAGAATCGCTGGATGAAGGCCGGTTCGATCGGCAAGGCGGCAGCATTCAGCTTCTATCCCGGAAAGAACCTGGGAGCCTGCGGCGAAGCCGGCGCCGTGACCACCAACGATGTCAGCGTCGCAAAAAAGATCAGCATGCTCCGCGACCACGGCCAAGCCAAGAAGTACTACCACGATATCGAGGGCTACAACGGCAGGCTAGACGCGCTGCAAGCCGGCTTGTTGCACGCGAAACTCGCTCATCTGGCAGAGTGGAACGCTCAGCGCCGCGCACGCGCCGTCGAGTACGATCGCCTTTTCGCTGCGGCAGAGAACGTTGTGGTTCCTCCGTTTGAGCCCTCATGGTCGCGGGCCGTCTATCACCTCTACGTTGTACGCGTCGATGATCGCGACGGAATGGGCGCGCATCTCAAAGCGGCTGGCATCGGTACCGGGATTCACTATCCGATCCCGTTGCACCTACAGAAAGCCTACAGTGCGATGGGCTACAAGGCGGGAGACTTCCCCGTGTGCGAAAAAGCCGCCGCCGAAATCATCTCCTTACCAATGTTCCCGCAGCTTACGGCGGACCAGCAGGTGAGGGTAGTGAGAGAGGTGTTGCAGTTTGCAAAAACTCAAGTCGCCAAGCCCATCTCCGGTGAGCCTAAAGAATTGGCGGCGACTGGGCGGACGGCGTAGAACTCCCCGCGCGATCTGAATCGATCTCTACAGGCCTGAATAAATATATGACTGTTGCGAAGTTGGTAATGGATGACAATGTTCACTCAGCGACGTTGAAGCTTCTCGCCTATTGCCAGGCGAACGATTGGGCAGGGTACGAGCCTTACGACGTTCTCAATAGCAAAGTTTACGCTGCCCTCCCATTCTTAAATTCGAAGCTTCCTCGGTTGGTGCTCACGCAGGCGCTGAAGCGAAGTCCCATCAACATCCGCGGTCTGATGCTCATTCCAAAGACTCAGAATCCGAAAGCCCTGGGCCTTTTTCTTTCCGCGTTCGTCAAGCTCTCACGAATTGGCGTAGCCACCGAGCAAAACTACGTCGAACTGATGGTCGATAGGCTTATCGCTCTACGGTCGCAGAGCGTTCCTTATTGGTGTTGGGGTTACAACTTTCCCTGGCAGACGCGCACAGAATTGGTGCCCAGATGGGCGCCGAACCTGGTTTGCACATCGTTCGCCGCGAGCGCACTGCTCGACGCATATGAGCAGCAGCCGGATCCACGATACCTAAGCATGGCCGTTAGCGCGGCGGAGTATATTCTGAACGAGCTGTACTGGACGAACGGCAACGGTGTCCATGGCTTCGGCTACCCTCTGCCTCACCTTCGGTCGCAGGTTCACAACGCAAACTTCCTGGGCGCCAGCTTGTTTTGCCGTGTGCATCGCCACACCGGGGAAAAGAAATTCCTCGCACCGGCCCTGAGTGTTGCCCGCTACTCGGCTGCTCAGCAACATGCAGACGGCGGATGGGATTATGGCGAAGGCCGCAAGCAGCGCTGGATTGACAACTTCCACACCGGCTTCAATCTGTCGGCGTTGCGAACCATTGCCAATTATGCCGAAACAACTGAGTTCGATTCCTGCGTGCACCGTGGCCTCGAGTTCTATCGCGCCCATTTCTTTCGCGAGGACGGAGCCGTCAGATACTTTCACAACCAGACTTATCCAATCGATACCCACTGTGTCGCGCAAAGCATCATTACGCTGATTGATCTCAAAGATCTTGATCCTAGCAATATGCCGCTGGCGCGTTCGGTCTTCCAATGGGGCATGGATCACATGTGGGATGATCGAGGGTTCTTTTATTACCGCATTCTCCGCACCTGCAAGATCCGAACGTCGTATATGCGATGGACTCAGGCCTGGATGTTTTTGGCCCTGTCAATGCTTCTCGCTGAAAACGAGACGTCCGTCAAAAACGCGTCGTCTCGCGACGAAACAATGCAGGTTGAGGCATCAGTATGACGCTGCCGGCCTACGTTCTGGTTACACCCGCAAAGAACGAAGCGGACTTCATCGAGTTGACCATCAAGTCTGTCGTCGCACAGACGGTTCCACCCCTTAAATGGGTGATCGTCAGTGATGGTTCGACCGACGCCACTGACGACATCGTAAACAGGTATGCAGCTCAGTATCCGTGGATTGAACTGCTTCGCATGCCCGAGCGTCGCGAACGCCACTTCGCGGGAAAGGTTCACGCTTTCACCGCCGGCTATGCCAGGATGAACGGCTTGAAATATGAAGTTATCGGCAGCCTGGATGGAGACATCTCGTTCGATGAAAACTACTTTTCTTTTCTTCTTCAAAAGCTCGTCGACGACCCCGCGCTAGGGCTGGTGGGAACACCGTTCAAGGAAAGTTCCAATCAGACCTACGATTATCGTTTCGTCAGCATTGAGCACGTCTCTGGGGCTTGCCAACTATTTCGGCGTGAGTGCTTCGAAGAGATCGGCGGGTACGTGCCGGTGAAGGGCGGCTGCATTGATCATATTGCAGTCATCACTGCGAGGATGAAGGGCTGGAAGACACGAACATTTACCGAAAAGGTATGTTTGCACCATCGCGAGATGGGAACAGCCCAGCAGAGCCTATTAACGGCCCGGTTCAAGAATGGCGCCAAGGATTACGCGGTTGGGAACCATCCGATTTGGGAGTTGTTTCGGACAATTCATCAAATGAGCAAGCGGCCTGTCTTCTTCGGCGGCGTGGCTTTGATCTCCGGATATGTGTGGTCGGTCATCCGCCGCGCCGAAAGGCCGGTGTCGCACGAACTCGTCCAGTTCTACAGACGCGAACAGATACAGCGATTGAAGAATTTTTTTGTGGGCAATAGGATTCCTTCCGCTGCAACTCTGCAGCAACCTGCTGAGCGAGCGTGAGTCCGACTCGCAGGACCTAACAAGCAAGCCTCGTCCGTCACCCGTGGGAAATCCCACTTTAGACAAACCGATGTGCTGCGACTCAATAAGCGAGTTGAAATGCCGAAGCGGAGCGACGTCTCCAACCGGTCTTCTCATCGTGAATGCTGACGACTGGGGACGGGATCGTGAGACAACTGCACGGACGATGGAGTGCATCCTTCGTGGCGCAGTTTCGTCTGTGAGCGCGATGGTCTATATGGAGGACTCGGAACGAGCTGCTACAATGGCTCGCGAGCGGGGAATCGATGCGGGACTTCACTTAAATTTCACAACGGCATTTTCGGCGTCGAACTGTCCCCCGCAGGTGGTGGAACATCGGCGGAAGGTTTCCGCTTACCTCTTGCGGCATTCCATTGCTCAAGCAGTCTATAACCCATTGTTGGCCCGATCTTTCGAGTATGTGGTAAATCGCCAACTGGAAGAGTTTCATCGTCTCTACGGGGAAGAAGCTGCCCGAATCGATGGTCATCACCACATGCATCTGTCGGCAAACGTGTTAATGGGGAAGTTGTTGCCCGCGGGGACGATTGTTCGGCGAAACTTCTCATTTCGCGCAGGCGAGAAGAACTTAGTCAACCGCTTTTATCGCAAAATCGTGGATTCCGCCCTGGCGAAGCGCCACCGTCTCACTGACTTGTTCTTTTCCCTTCCGCCACTGGAGCCTCAGGGGCGATTGCAGAGGATCTTCTCGGCTTCCCGCGCATTCGTTGTGGAATTGGAAACACATCCCGTCAAACAGAAGGAATATCAGTTCTTGGCGGGAGGCGAACTCTTCCGTTGGATCGAAACCGGTCAGCTGGGTTCGTTCCGATCTGGTTTTTCAACAACACTGGCGACTAGTCGGGATGCGAGGTCCTGCTAGACTATTCAGTGACTATGAGCGGCGGTAGCATTAAGGCGATGCGCTCGGCGACCAGCCGGGAGAGGGCGGTTCGATGCCGACCCCGCCGCTCCAAAAAATCTGTACCTTCGATCCGCCCTAGCTAGCACTGGTACTACTTTCTGACGTTCAAGTCTTGCTCTCGACGCAATGATCAATGAAATGAGTCACGTCAGTGTGTGCATTTGCACTTACAAGCGGCCGCACCTTCTCAAACGCTTGTTCGAAGAACTCGCCGGTCAGGATACGAAAGGTCTGTTTACGTATTCCGTCGTAGTGGTTGACAATGACCAGTCCCTATCTGCTAAGGCTGTGGTTTCGGAGTTCGCGTCGTCGTCGTCGGTGCGTGTTAGATACTGCGTGGAGCCCCAACAGAATATCGCGCTTGCCCGAAACAAGGCTGTCGAAAATGCTGAAGGGGACTATGTCGCCTTCATCGACGATGACGAATTCCCAACTCGAAACTGGCTTCTGACTCTATTCGAGGCTTGCAACCGATTTAACGTGGACGGTGTGCTCGGACCGGTCAAGCGTCACTTCGACGAGAAGCCGCCAAAGTGGCTAGTCAAAAGTAATTTCTACGAGCGTCCGACTTATCCGACTGGGTTCGTTATTGACTGGAGAAAGGGCCGAACTGGCAACGTGTTATTGAAAAAGCAAATCTTCTCGGCTGACACACCGCCCTTCAAGCCGGAGTTTAGGCAGGGAGAAGACCAGGAGTTTTTCAGTCGAATGATTGAAAAGGGGCATGTTTTTATCTGGTGTAATGAGGCAGTGGCCTATGAGGTTGTTCCTCGAATCCGCTGGAAACGCACCTTCATGTTAAGAAGAGCTTTGCTCCGAGGTGCCATTGAACCCAAGACTCCTAACTTCGGAATGCGCAACGTCTTAAGATCAGTAGTTGCTGTGCCAGCTTATATCATGCTGCTACCGTTTGCGTTGATGCTGGGACATCATAGATTTATGCAGCTGCTGGTCAGTCTCTTTGATCACTTGGGGAAGCTTCTTGCCGTTCTGGGCATCAACCCCATACAAGAGCAATATGTCACTGACTAGTACAGGACACAGCCGGTTACTTCCAACACAGCTGCTCCTTCAATCTGGCCTTTTATTTCTTAGCGCTGCGCAATCTGATCGCATGCACAAAAAGGCTACATTCATGAATCGTTACACAGTCGCGCTTTCAGGCGCGGACGTCTGAACCATGCCTATTCGAACCGTACACGAGTTGTCCCCCGGTTACATTTCAGAGGTTGACTCCGTAGATGAACAGACATGGGGTCAGCTTCTACAAGAATTTGACGACGCTAATATTTATCAGACGTGGCCGTACGCTGCAGTGGTGTGCGGTTTGCGTAACATGAGTCACCTGGTGTTGAAGCAAAATGGCGAAATCGCTGCCATCGCTCAGGCCAGAATCACAAAGTTGCCGGTCTTGAATCTCGGCGTTGCTTATATTCAATGGGGGCCACTTTGCCGCCGCCACACAACTGAAGTAAATAGAGAGACATTCCGTCAGGCTATTCGAGCATTGCGTAACGAATTCGTATGCAAACGAGGCTTGACCCTGAGGCTGTTTCCTATTGTGTTTGAAGGTTCTTCTTCGTGCTTCTCGGAGATCCTGAGGGAAGAAGGGTTCTCGTCATTAGCCCAGGAAACGCGAGGCAGGACCATACTTATGGATTTGAAGCCTCACCTTGTGGATTTGCGCCAGGGAATGCAGGCGCACTGGAAACGCGAGTTGAAAGTAGCGGAGCGAAACGGGCTAGTCGTTACTGAAGGGTTTGACGACGGGTTGTTTGAGACGTTCATCAACATTTACAGAGAGATGGTATCCCGAAAGAAATTCGTAGAGCCCAACGATATCAATCAATTTAGATTGATTCAGGCGAGATTACCCGAGAAGTTGAAAATGAAGATCATGCTATGTGGATCCGGCGAGAGAGTCGATTCCGGCTTGATTTGCAGCATCATCGGAGACAGCGCAATTTATCTGTTTGGCGCGACCAGCAATGCTGGTCTGAAAAGCAGAGGCTCTTACCTGCTGCATTGGAAGCTGCTTGAGAAACTGAAGCTGAATGGGGCCTCCATCTATAATCTGAATGGAATTAATCCGGACAAGAATCCAGGGACCTTTAAGTTCAAGAGTGATCTCGCAGGGAAAAGCGGTAAAGATGTCTCCTACGTTGGTCGTTTCGATTCACACGCCAGTTTTCTTAGTCGTTGGTGCATCGAATTTGGCGGCCAGCTAAGAATGATGCGCGGAAAACTGCGACAATTCAGTAGAACTGTCCGCGATTCGAAGACGCGGTTGAATGGGCCCGCTGGTCGGGACGAAGTGGCTGTGCACACGCCGAGTTCTCGAATTGTTGACAGTGAGCGATATACCACACGTAGCGAAAGTTTGCCCAGTGCATCCCAGGCTGGGACCCCGATTCGGCAACAGTGACATTGAGTGCGAGACCAACAAAGAATCGTTTCGCCTACGCCTGTTTGGTCTGACGGTGTTGGCAGGAGAGGATTGATGAAAGCTTGCGGCCATGACATTAACTGTAGCGGGCGGTTTCTGCGAGTCGCTCGCCTTGAAGCTGACGGGTACGAGTTCCTGGACGATCCCGAGCCCTTGTTGGAGGAACTGCGGCAGTCCGGAAAGCGGGTCGATCTCTTTACGTTTACGCAGAGCTTGCTCGAAACGACTCCAAAATATCGGTACCCCATGGAGTGGGACAACTTCGCAACGCTCCCAGTATCCACTTTTGACCACTGGTGGACGCATCAAATCCGGTCATTTCCTAGGAACAGGGCCCGGCAAGCCGAAAAGAAAGGCGTGACATTTCGGGAGGTTCCATTCGACGATACTCTCGTGCACGGAATCTGGAAGGTATACAACGAGTGCCCAGTGCGCCAGGGAAGGCCGTTTCGCCACTACGGGAAAGACCTCGATACGGTGTATCGAGAGGAGGCGACCTTTCTTGATAGCAGCGTCTTCATCGGTGCGTATCTCGGCAACGAACTGATTGGGTTCATCAAGTTAACGTGGGACCAAACCCGCACTCAGGCGAACCTGATGAACATTCTCTCGATGATCCAGCACAAAGACAAAGCCCCGACGAATGCGCTCATTGCACAAGCCGTTCGGTCTTGCGCCGAGCGGGGCATCCGATATTTGGTGTACCAGAGCTTTTCCTACGGGAAGAAGGGGCAGGACAGTATGAGCCACTTCAAAGAGATCAATGGATTCCAGCGGGTCGATGTGCCCCGCTACTACGTCCCCATGACGTCTATCGGTTCGGTGGCTTTCCGCCTGGGCCTGCATCACAATTTTGTCGATCACTTTCCTGCACACCTCGTTGCCAAGCTCCGCGAAGCTCGCAGCACCTGGTACAACCGCAAGCTTAAGTCCGTGACGGAAGCTTTCTAAGAGTTTCGTAAGGAACCCATGCCGGGGATTGTAGGTCTCATCACTAAGATGCCGCGCGAGCAGGCCGAGCGGGAGCTGCAACGAATGGTTGCTACCCTTCGCCACGAATCCTTCTACAAGACGGGTACGTGGATTGAGGAGTCTCTCGGCGTGTACGTCGGATGGGTCGTGCAGGAGAATTCCTTCTCGGATGGAATGCCACTGCATAATGAGCGAGGTGACATCACTCTTGTTTTTTCAGGTGAAGAGTTCCCCGAGCCAGGGGAGGCGCTCCGCCTCAAGGCATGTGGACATGTACTCGGCCCGCAAGGATCGTCCTATCTTGTCCACCTCTCGGAGGAGGACCCTAACTTCCCGGCGAAGGTGAACGGAAGATTCCACGGGCTTCTGGCCGACCGCACACGTAATACCTCGAAGCTGTTCAACGATCGGTATGGGATGCACCGGATCTACTATCACGAATCGAAGCAAGCGTTTTACTTCGCTGCCGAAGCCAAGGCAATACTTGAAGTCCGTCCTGAACTCCGCCGAGCGGACCCGCGTGGCTTCGGGGAATTTGTTGCTTGTGGATGCGTCTTGGAAAATCGGACGCTTTTTGAGGGGATCCATGTGCTGCCGCCAGCAGCAGCATGGGTCTTTCAGGATGGCTCGATCGAGCGAAAAGGTCATTTCTTCCAGCCACGAGAGTGGGAGGAACAGGAGCTCTGGGCGCCAGAGTTTTATTATGAACGGCTCCGAGAGGTTTTCTCGCGGAACCTACCGCGTTATTTCAATGGCAAAGAACGAATCGGAGTGTCTCTAACGGGCGGACTTGATACTAGGATGATCATGGCCTGGCATAAGCCTCCCGCCGGCTCGCTTCCATGCTACTCGTTCGGCGGAATGTACCGCGACTGTCAGGACGTAGTGGTGGCTAGGAAAGTGGCCCAGGCTTGCGGACAATTTCACGAAGTGATCCCGGTCGAAGAAGAGTTTCTTTCCAACTTTGCTCGCTATGCCGAGCGCGCGGTGTTTCTTACCGACGGATGCACGGCCGTCAATCGTTCCGCTGACTTGTTTGTGAACGAACAGGCTCGCAAGATCGCACCGGTGCGGATGACAGGAAACTATGGCGGTGAAGTGCTTCGCCGAGTACGAGCGTTCAAGCCGGTAATGCCAAATCCGGAGCTATTCCGTCCGGAGTTCGTCCCTCACATCGATGCAGTAACGGAGACCTATGCTGGACTGCTTCGAGGGCACCCACTTTCGTTCGCTGTATTCCGACAAGCCCCTTGGCATCACTACGGCCTACTCGCATTGGAAGAGACCCAACTATGCCTGCGTTCCCCGTATCTCGACAACGACTTTGTGCAGACGGTTTTCCACGCTCCGCAGACTACTCTCGCGAACAACGATATTTCCCTTAGACTGATCTCCGATGGGAACGCCGCTCTAAGCCAGATACCGACTGATCGTGGCTTCGCCGGGGGGAAGAGTGGGGCGTACGCTGCGGCCACCCAGGCGTTCATCGAGTTTACAGTCAAAGCAGAGTACGCCTACGACTATGGTATGCCGCAGTGGGTGTCTGGAGTCGATCACGCATTCTCGCGACTTCGCCTTGAACGCATTTTCCTTGGAAGACACAAATTCGCTCATTTCCGCGTATGGTACCGGGACGCCCTCTCGGAATATGTGCGAGAGATGCTGCTAGACTCCCGAACGCTGAGTCGGCCATATGTTGATCCCCGCGCCGTAAAGGCGATTGTGCAAGGCCACCTTGAAGGTGGTCGAAACTATACGACCGAGATTCACCAGTTGCTAACCCTGGAACTGGTGAACCGACTCTTTCTTGACCCCAAATGAGCCCGCCTCCCAAGCTCACGAGTTCTCTTCATCTCCACGACTCCCGCTCAATTACTGGTTCGCCGACAACGGAGCGCCATGAGATGATTTCGCCGGTCACGGACGTCACCCAGGTGATTTCTTCAGATGTTCGCCAAGGCGAATACGTCGCCAAGGTTTCGAGCAGCAAGAACGAACGCATTCCGGCTCTTGATTTCACAAAAGGTGCGCTCGTGCTGATCATGGTGCTCTATCACTGGCTGAATTATTTCATTGGCCCTCAGGGCTCTTATTACGAATATCTGAGGTTTTTGCCCCCGTCTTTCATTTTCATCACCGGTTTTTTGATATCACACGTGTATCTGTCCAAGTATCAAGCGAGAGATTTGCGCCTTCCACGACGATTGGTTGTCAGGGGTCTAAAGATAGTAGGAGTATTCATCTCCTTGAACGCAATTATCAGCTTACTAATTCCGGAATCCTCTCAGGCGAGACTTCTCTTCGACAACTCACCGATCAGCACTCTGGTGGCAATCTTCGCTACTGGGAATTTTGAAAACGGGAGGCCTGCCGCTTTCTATGTTTTGTTGCCTATCGGGTATTTGCTGATGCTATCGGCATGCCTCTTGATCGCGAGCCGATTTTACAGAGGCATCTTCCATGTTGTGTGCGTGCTTTTCTTGTTGGGCATCTTTGTTTTGAATCTGATTGGGTTGAAAAGCGGAAGCCTAGAACTTCTCACGATCGGATTATTAGGTGTGAGCGTTGGTTATATTCCGATCCGTAAGATCAATGTCTTCCTCAGACACCCATACGCGCTCGTTCTTGCTTATGTCGGCTACACGATCGCAATCGCCGTCTGGAACGCGGGTTATCCTTTGCAAGTGGTGGGGGTTTGTCTTACCCTCATGCTCCTTTACCTCCTGGGTTCGCTGAGCGGTGAATCCGGCAGAGTGCAACAATCCGTTATACTGCTAGGCAAGTACTCGCTCGTCGGCTATATCGTGCAGATCGCCATTCTGCAGTTGCTTCGTAGAGGTCTGCGCAATATGAATTTAGAGGTGTGGGCGTTGGGACTATCATTTGTTGCCGCAATCGCTCTCACACTCATCGCGGTTGAGGCCGTGGATCGCGCAAGGACCAATGCGCCCGTCGTGAACCGACTGTATGCGGCTGTTTTCGCTTAGGATTCACAATTCCATCACAACCGTGCGAAACGTAGAACTTTCAGGGACAAGTTAACAGTGCAGCAACTCGCGGCCCTCGCGTTTGTCTTTGGAATCTTGGGGCTTTTTCGGCTCGATCGCGACCGGAAGGCCAGGACTTCTAAAGCGCTTTGGATTCCGGTCGCTTGGCTATTGATCGCTGGGTCACGGAACGTCGGCGAGTGGGTCCAGACCCTATCGGGTGGACAGATGGATATAAGCCGCGGCGACGCTTACCTCGAAGGAAGTCCACTTGATCGGAATGTGCTGGGAGCGCTCATCGCCCTCGGGATAATTGTCCTTTTCAGGCGCCGACGGCAAGTCGGGGCCCTTCTTCGAAACAATGCACCGATCTTCTTGTATCTCTTTTATTGCGCTGCAAGCGTTCTATGGTCGGACTACCCGGGTGTGGGTATAAGGCGGTGGAACAGGGCCTTGGGCGACTTCGTGATGGTAATGGTCGTCTTGACTGACCCTGATCGGTCGGCTGCGATCAAGCGTTTTCTTTCGAGAACGGGGTTTGTGCTAATCCCTCTCTCCGTCCTATTCATCAGATATTACCCCGAGCTGGGGCGTGCATATGGCATGGATGGCTCGCCTTATTGGGGCGGCGTCACCGGAGGTAAGAACTCCCTGGGGATGATCTGTATGATCTTCGGTCTCGGATCCCTATGGCGCATCATCGGCGCGTATCAGGACCGGGACGACCCGTATCGCAAGCGACGGCTGATTGCCCACGGCACCCTTCTTGCCATGACAGTGTATCTCCTCCACGAAGCCAATTCGGCAACTTCAACTGCGTGTTTCGTCCTGGCGGGCGGCTTAATGCTGTTGACGAGTCGGGCGAAGGTGGCGCGGAAGTCTGGGGGCGTGCACTTCCTTGTAGTGGCAGTAGTTTCGGTCGCGTTGTTCGCCCTGTTCTTCGATCCTAGCGGGGGCCTCGTAGGCACTCTGGGACGAAACTCGACACTGACTGGCCGCACAGATATTTGGCAGCGGGCTTTCGGGATCGTCCGAAACCCGCTATTCGGGACAGGATTCGAGACTTTCTGGCTCGGGCCGCGGCTCGCGTGGATGCAGAAGCTCGACGTGGGCGTGAATCACGCTCACGACGGTTATATCGAAGTCTATTTGAACTTGGGGTGGGTAGGGTTGATGCTGATTGCAGCCACAATGGTACGGGGTTATCGAAACATCATCTCCGGTCTCCGCCGAGATCAAGCCGTAAGCACCCTCATGCTCGCGTATTTTGTCGTCGGAGTGATCTACAACTGCACGGAATCGGGGTTCAAGATGATGTCCCCGGTGTGGATTTTCTTGCTTTTGGCTGCAATGGTTGTTCCGAAAGTTTCCGTTCGGCATAGTCCCGCACCCCTCGACATTACCATCGATCTGCCGACCGCCCCAGCACACGCCCATGAGGAGTTTGCCTGAAGCCATTCGCCGCTAACGGTACGCTAATGCAAATTGCTCCCGATGGCGGTGAGCTCCGTCAACGTGCTGTCCGAGGCGCTGGGGTCACAGTGTTGTCCGGGGGGCTGGGTCTAGGTATCCAGATCGTTGCCACCGTTGTGTTGGCTCGGCTGCTTGCGCCCAAGGATTTCGGGCTCGTAGCCATGGTCGTTACATTCAGTGCACTGCTGATGAACTTCGGACTAAATGGCTTTACCGAGGCCGTTGTCCAGCGAGAAGAGATTAACCATGTTCTGGTCAGCAATCTGTTTTGGATCAACCTAAGCGGAGGCCTGTTTCTCACCATCGGATTCGCCGCTTCGGGTTCATTACTTGCCAGGTTTTACAATGACCCGCTAGTGGCGCGCGTCGCCGCAGGCATGTCTCTGACGATCTTCCTCACCAGCGTCTCAGTACTGCACCTGGCCCTCCTGAAGCGAGCCATGCGGTTCTCTTTAGTTTCAGCCAATGACATGCTGGCCCGTGCCGTTTCGGTTGTCGTGTCAATCTTTCTTGGCTGGGCAGGGTGGGGATATTGGGCCTTGGTTGCAGGAGCTGTGGCCTTTGCGGCAAGCACTTCCATCGGCGCCTGGGTGCTATGTAGGTGGATTCCGGGCCGTCCGCACCGTGGTGCGGCCACCCGTCCGCTGATTTGGTTTGCCATCAGCACATACGGACGTTTCTCCATTGGCTACTTCACTAACAACCTTGACAATCTTCTGATAGGATGGCGCCTCGGCCCGACGCCTCTGGGGTTTTACAAGAAGGCGTATGATCTATTCGCCCTTCCAACTAGCCAACTCTCGGCTCCGCTGACGATCGTTGCGGTGTCGGCCCTCAGCCGGTTACAGCGTGACTATATTCTTTATAGGCGTTATCTGATCGGCGCGTTGGGCGTGATGGCATTTGTAGGTATGGGGATCGGTGCAGATCTGACCTTGGTCGGGAAGGATCTGATTTTCCTGCTGCTGGGATCCAAGTGGGGTGAGACCGGGCGAATCTTTACGTTCTTTGGACCGGGAATCGGGATTAGGCTTCTCTATGGCACACATCAATGGATACACCTTTCGATTGGAAGGGCGGACCGCTGGCTTCGCTGGGGCATGATTGACCTCAGTGTGACTGCTGTATTTTTCCTCGTTGGGCTCCGGTGGGGTGCCGTGGGAATCGCTCTTGCTTGGGTCGCTTCCTGTTGGATAATCACCCTGCCCGCAATCTGGTATGCAGGTCGGCCGATACACCTTGGAATCGGTTCGGTTATCACGGTCGTCTGGAAGTACGTTCTAGCATCCCTGCTTGCTGGCTGTGCTTCCGCCGCCCTAGTCCGAGAAATGCCAGCAGTGCTGATGACGCCAGACGCGTTTTGGGCCTTTGCCCGTCTGGCAGTTACGTCGATCTTGTTCGGAGTTCTGTATCTCGGCGCCGTCATCCTATTGCATCGGGGCTGTCGGCCCCTCAAACAGTTGGCAGGGCTTCTGCAGGAGATGACTTCACGCAGGCTCTCCACGTCACCTCCACCGTCCCAAAGCCCTGAAGAGGATTCCATGGATCTCTCAGAGACCGCTAGGCTGTGCCCCGAGGAAGTATCATGACCTTCGCCATCAACGATTGCACAATAGAGGCGAGCCAGAGATCCCGATCCTCGTGCCCTTGCGATCCTCGTACCAGGAAAGCTCTAGCATGGACGACTCCACTATTCGCTAGCTACCTCCAAAGTTCATTTGTTGGGGAACAGCGTGGATATCAATTCGTATGCAAATGCTCCTAGTCGACAGCGTGCTCTTGGCTTGCGTACTCCTGGGTGCAATTGGAGCGATCGTTAGTTCCAGGGCGCAAACGCAGGCTTACTACGCTATTCAGCGCTTTTGGTTTAGGCACTGGCCGCTCCGTCGTGGCCGGGGCCTCCCAAGAATTTTGAGACCGGCCTTGAAGCCATTTGTTCCTGTGTGGGTGCTGGTCGAGCCGCAAGTAAGGATGTTGCTCGATGCAAATGATCTAATCTCCCGGGTCATCCTGGAGACCGGAGCTTGGGACGAAGCCAGTTGGCTTGCCATAAAACAGCACCTTAGTTCCGGCGCAACCTTCGTCGATATCGGGGCTCACGAGGGGTATTGCACTCTCAAAGCCGCGCGGGTTGTGGGGCCTAATGGGCGCGTGATCGCGATTGAGCCGAATCCCGAGATGGTCAGTAGGCTGCGAGGTAACATCAAAGCGAGTGGCGCGACCGTAATTGCGGTTCTGCCGGTCGCTTGTTCCGATTCGGAAACCACACTTGATTTATTCGTTGCGGCTCAATCCAACACGGGCAGTAGCTCATTCTCCAAAACAAATGCGTCGATGTATGGCGCAGCCACGCGCTCTTGTCAGGTTATTGCCCGGCGTATCGACGCCATCATCAGAGAATCAGGTGTTTCACGGGTGGATGTGGTCAAAGTTGATGCGGAAGGTGCGGAGTTGCTGGTTCTGAAGGGAATGGAAGAAACGCTCTCGCTCTACCATCCAGTTCTTCTCGTAGAATTGGACGACCGCTTACTTAAGTCCATGGGAACAACTTCATCGGAAACAATCGCGTTTCTTCATTCTCACGGCTACACGCTCCGGCGATCTTATGACGAGGCTAACTACGAATTCCACCCTGACGCCGCGGGTGTAAGTTCGCGTTTCCGATCAGCCGCTCTCGGTTAATTCACAAACAACTGACCCATACGAGCTCCCTAATTTGGCTCTACAACACGAAATGCAATATCGAATCCCCAAGCTAATCATCCAAACTGGAAAGCACGCTGAGCAGCCGCTGCGCAATCGGGCCATTATGTCGAACCTAAGGCTGCTCAACCCGGACTTCGACTATTTGTTTTTTGACGACGAGCGAGTGGATAGGTTTATCACAAAGGAGTTTCCGCAGCACCGCGCGGTCTTTGATTCTTTTAGGTACCGTATTCAGCGATACGATTTTTTTCGATATCTTGCGGTATATCGCTATGGCGGGTTCTATTTTGACTTGGATGTTTTGCTCGCTGCCGGCCTCTCGGGTTTTCTAAACGCGGGGTGCGTTTTTCCATTTGAGGGACTTACTTTCAGCCAATTCCTGCGTACGCATCGTAAGATGGATTGGCAAATTGGAAACTACGCATTTGGGGCCGCGTCAGGCCACCCCTTTCTTGGGGCAATAATAGAGAATTGTGTCAGAGCTCAAAAGGATCCCCGGTGGGTCGAGCCCATGATGCGCGGATTACCACGTCTGTCCAGAGAAGAATTCTTCGTCTTGAACACAACTGGCCCCGGATTGATCTCCCGAACCCTAGCCGAGAACCCGAAACTAGCCAAAACAGTTACCGTCCTTTTTCCCGATGACGTCTGCGACGTTCGCAACTGGAATCAGTTTGGCAATCTGGGCGTTCATCTGATGGAAGGATCCTGGCGGGCTCAAGGCGGTTTTGTTCGCCGACGGTTGGCGGTTTACTGGGAGGACCAGAAACTGCAAAAACTCTTGAAACAGAGTCGAAAACTCGGAAAGACAAGGAACAGCGTTCCGACGGCCGACTTGGACGTGGAGTCACCGTCAGCCATTTTGGATGCTGTGCCGTAACACCCGCCTTGATTCCCGCTCAAACGCACAAAAGGGTATGGAATCGCATTGGTTCGGCCATTGCTGCGGATTGGCCATGATCTCTAGGACCACTGGCGTACTTACGTGTCTTATGTTGCACTTTCGTGTCTTGAGCCCAATCCCGCGATCGGCTAAGGTTCTCGGTAGGACACCCCCAGATTTGATGACCGTTACGCGTAAGGGGAGCAATTCCAACCCCGCACTCCGGAGGGTCCCAGAAGGCCGCCAGTGGGCGTACGCCGAGGAAAAATGAAACGTGGTGGATCGTTCTTATTTCCCGTCATCATGGTGTTTTGTTTTTCTGCTTATTCCCCCGCCCAGTGGTCGGGAATTCTGCAGCCGACTTCCGGCACAGCGTCATGCAGTTTCGGGCAGATCAGTTCGGCCGGTCAGTGCGCCATCGATTGGACAGCGGTTGGCATTCCAGGTGGTATCCCTACGACCTGGACCCAGTCGGGTTCGACGATTAATGCAGGAAGTGGTGACCAATCTGCGACGATCCAAGCAGCTCTGAATTCCTGCGGCACAAACCACTATATCCAACTCGGAGCGGGTACCTTCCAGATTAACAACAGCATTCAGGTCAAAAACAATTGCTTTCTAAACGGGAGCGGGCCACAGAATACGATTATCAATTGCATGGCAACGTCAGGCTCGTGTATTCACATGGGCAAAGTGAACGATGATCCGTACAAAAATGGTACCTGTACGATCGCTTCGGGTGCGACTGCGGGCTCGACCAGCATCGCGCTTTCAGCCACTGGCCTCGACGGAAATCCATGCGCAGTCGGAGTGGCCGGATATCTAGTCATCTCCGAGTTGAGCGACCCAGTCTACGTGCAAAGCGGGAGCCCACAGAACCCTGGCGGTTGCACCTACTGCGATGTTCTCTGGGGAGGCACCAGACTCCGCGAACAGACGGTAGAGATGGAGGCGGTGAGCGGGAAGGGACCGTATACGGTCACGATTTCTCCGGCGCTATACACGAACTATGGGTCGGCAAAGAGTACAGCCCCGGCGTACGCTACTCCGTTTGGTGCGCTCAACGGCGGCATGCCAGATTGCAAATATTGTGGCGTTGAGAATCTCCAGATTTATGCTAATGGCACGGGTCTGTCGAACGGCATGTCGGATATGAACATGACAGAGTGCGCTTACTGTTTTGTGCGAAATGTCGAGTTCAATTATGCAGATGCCGACTGGCTCGATATGGCCTATTGCTATCGTTGCGAGGTTCGGGATAGCTATTTCTCAAACGCGTTCGGACACGGCGCGGGAGGCTCGGATGCGGACGTGCAACTTTATGAAGAATCAAGCGCCAGTCTGATTGAGAACAACATCATGGAGCGCGGCCACGTTTCCGTTGTCGTAGATCTCGGTGCATCGGGGAACGTTGTTGCCTACAACTACAGCGTCGGCTCCTACGACGCGGTGGGCTACGGAGCAAATCAGCTTGATTTCATCAACCACGGCGCGTATCCCCAATTCAATCTTTGGGAAGGTAACGTCGGGCCAAACTTTCAGCCTGACAGTTGGCACGGGAACAATGGGTACAACACAGCGTTTCGGAACTGGTGGAGAGGGTCGAATACGGTTGCCACCTACCCCCAGCAGGCGATTAATTCGATCGCTTGCAGTGGGGGAACTTGTACGATCAATTGGGCTTCTGGCCCAAGCCACTTCTACGCAGGCCAATACCTTGTCATCATAGGCACCAACCAACCAGGATGCGGAGAGGGAAATCTTTCGACACTTCCGAGCTGGCAGGAATTTATGCTCACCGGAACCCCTGGAAGCCTGTCGAGCACTTTTTCATCCGGCGGTTGCACGAATGCCACCGGAGGGAGCGCCTTCACTCTGGATAACGCGAAAGTGCCTGCACCGATTCCTCACACAGGGAATCAGGCAGTTGACTGGACGAGCACGTACAACACCTATCAGACTATGTGGGGCATCACTCTTCCGGCTTTTAGCGTGGGCAATAACCTGGTGGGAAATGTGCTTGGTTCAGATCAACAGACAGCGACGGTGGGCGGGAAGCTTTACAACGGTGGGTCCGCTCCATGCACCTCCTGCGGTCGTGCACCGACATCGCGGCCCTACAGCGGAGAAGGATTCGCGTCTACCTACGACTACGACACTTCCGGGGACAGCTCTGGATCAGCCTGGACCAACTTTCCAGGTGGCCCCTCGAACCAAGCTGGCTATTGGGTCGGAGTAGGGTATGCTACAACTTTCTACCACGGCAACTATGACTCAGCCTCTGCCTCAACAATCTGGAACGTAAATGGTAGTGGAAGTGAGACGCTTCCTGCATCGTTCTATAAATCAGGGCAGCCTGCATTCTGGAATACGGCTTACGGTGCTCCGCCATGGCCTGCGATTGGACCGGATGTTTCCGGCGGCCCCGACACAGCTACTGGCGGCCACGCTAACTATATTCCTGCGGCACTTTGCTACAACGGGCTGGCAAGAGATGCGAGCGGAGTGAAGGTTTTTGACGCGATCACGTGCTACGGCGACCCGCCGCCGCCGCCCGCCCCTCCGACGGGACTTAGCGCGATCGTTAACTGATTGTGCCCCGACCGCGCGGACGATCGCACCGAGAATGGCAACTGGAATCCGGGAATGTGGCAATCGACTCTCCCATCTTGAGCCTGGATTCCTTAACTTGGGCGTGAGTTGAATCGGTCCTCTTGACGCCGTTTTTGCTTCCCAAGCTAAACGCGCACAACCATGCCAAGCGATGGTTGTACAATTGAGTTGAAAATCACCGGCAAGCGTTCCGTATTGACGTGTTTAAGATTCGCTGCGTCGGCAACTTCGAGACGGCAGTTTGTTCCCGCCGGTGCCGACTGGAGACGGCGAGCAGTAAGACGTGTGGTTCCCCTGTTGCTGGATCGGATCCTCTGTCCGCTAGGTAATGTGATCTACAAACACGTCGGCTAGGAAATAGCAGTAGAAGGTCTTCCTTGAATACTACTTTCTCGAGAGAACACAGCGAGATAGCACCACCTTCTCTGAAAGGCGACGATTTCGGCAAAATCCTCACAAAGATGGATAGCAGGCCTATCGGTGCAGCGCACGTGTGGATCGTCAAACTACTTGGCTTATTCATCATATGTACTATTCTGATTGCGGGTCTTTGGCCGTTTCACTCTACAAAGAACGAGGTGGACTGGCTCGAGAACGAGAACGGCATACGCTTCGGACATCATGGCAGCATTGTAAGTTCGGGTGCGTTCCGCGCAAACGTGTCAAAAGAGGACACCTCCTCGAGTATCGAGATTTCGTTAAAGCCTGAGCAAATTAATGGCACGAACACTATCCTTACTTTTGAGGGCTCTGGAAGTCCCCGAGTCTCGTTCGGTCTGCAACAGTACCTCAGCGGACTGGTTGCACTACATAACGGTGTCCACCGGGAGGGAAGCACGAGAGATGCAACCTTCGGAGTCAAAGGCGTGTTCCGACACGGAGAACCAGTTTTCGTGACCCTCACATCAGGGTCACAAAATACATTCCTATACGTTAACGGAGTTCCGACCGATGTCTCTCGAACCTTTAGGCTTTCAAGCAAGGACTTAAGTGGGCAACTTGTGCTCGCTAACTCGACCCGCAATAACAGTTGGGCTGGTCAGTTTCTGGGCTTGGCGATTTACCATCAGCAGCTGACGCCGGCACAGGTTACGGCACACTACGCGACCTGGGCCAGGAACCAGTGGCCGACCGTGGCTGGACGCGATGAAGGTCTATGGGCGCGGTACTTATTCAATGAGCGCAAAGGAAATCGTGTTCATGACCAACTGGGCAACGCGCCTGACTTAGTTATTCCCGAACACTTTGTCGTTTTGCATCCACCTTTTTTTCAATTTCCATGGCACGAGTATCGCGCCAGCTGGAGTTATTGGAAGGACGTAGGCATCAATATTATCGGTTTCATCCCATTGGGATTTGTTTTCGTTGCCTATTTTTCGAGTGTCCGTGGGGTCCACTGGCCCTTAGCGACGACAATCGTGACTGGCTTTTGCCTAAGTCTTGCCATCGAAGCGTTGCAGGCGTTTCTCCCAACACGAAGTTCCAGCATGACTGACGTTATTACCAACACCCTCGGTACCATTATCGGAGCTCTGGCTTGGCGGTGCTCGATCGTACAAAAGTTCTTGATTGCACTTGGGTGTTATGGCGTCTCTTGCCCAGCGGACTTTGGTCTTGTTCTAAAGCGCAATTCAAGCGCACACCACTGAAAGTAGTGGGAACGGTGGGCAAGAAGGTGCCCAGTTTGAGCGAGTTGAACTGAAGGTTCTCTGAGGGACGGGTTAGTCTTTGAGTTAGCAACGACGGCGTGTTGATAGCAAATCCGCTGTGCGAGCGGCCTGAGATTGGAGTGGTACATTAGCAATGATGCAATTCTTAAGAAGGAAAATTACCAAGGATCAGAGCCGAGACACCGGCATGGCAATGGTTTTATTGCTTCTAATCGTCTTTGTCACCCGGAAGCGGGAAGGGTACCTAATCGGTGCGCTTGTGTTGCACGTTCTGAATATGATCGTGCCCCAGATATATCGGCCCGTCGCTGTCCTGTGGTTAGGGCTTTCTGATCTTTTGGGAAGCGTCGTCTCCAAAATCTTGCTGTCAATCGTGTTCTTTCTGGTAGTTACACCGATCGGGATAGTGCGCCGCCTGTTCGGCAAGGACTCGTTAAAGCTGCGTGCTTTCAAAACGGGTCAGGAATCTGTCATGCTGGAAAGGAACCACACATTCATTGGCGGCGATCTCGAAAGACCTTACTGAAATGACTTTAGCGAAATGAAGGAGTGCCTATGGACTTTTTGAAAGATTTATGGGGTTTCCTGAAAGACAGGAAGAAGTTTTGGCTGCTTCCCCTGATTCTGATCCTGTTGGGTTTTGGCGCCCTCATCGTGTTTGCCGGCGGGTCTGCTATTGCCCCGTTTATTTACACGTTGTTCTGATCGCTTTCCCACCAATCTGAACAGCGTGACGAAGAGAAATCACTATGAAAAAAGCAATCCTCGGGATATCGGCCTACTACCACGATAGTGCTGCGGCGATCCTCGTCGACGGAGAGATTATGGCTGCGGCGCAGGAGGAGCGATTCACCAGAAAAAAGCACGATTCGTCGTTCCCGATCCACGCCTGTCGTTACGTCTTGCAAGAAGCGGGTATCGACTACAAAGACCTCGCGGCAGTCGCATTCTACGACAAACCGTTTCTCAAGTTTGAGCGGTTGCTTGAGACGTATCACGCCTTTGCGCCGAGCGGCTTCTTGAGTTTCCTTTCGGCAATCCCGGTTTGGATTAAGGAGAAGCTGTTCATGAGGCGGTTGCTCGGCGAGCATCTTGCAGAACTTGGAGATGGCAGTGTTCCGATCTATTATCCGGAGCACCACCTGTCTCATGCCGCGAGCGCCTTTTATCCTTCACCGTTTCCAGAAGCGGCAATCCTCACAGTTGACGGTGTCGGAGAATGGGCCACGACAACCATCGGGCGCGGACGTGGCAAGGAGATCGAAATATTGAGGGAATTGCAGTTTCCCCACTCTGTTGGCCTGCTTTACTCTGCCTTCACTTATTACACAGGATTCGCCGTCAACAGTGGCGAGTATAAGCTTATGGGCCTAGCGCCGTACGGGGATCCTAACTCGCAACAGACCGCGGACTTTAAGAAGAAGATCACGGCAGAGCTTGTCGATATCCGAAGAGATGGCTCGATTCTGCTGAACATGGATTACTTCGCATATGCCACTGGCTTGAAGATGGCTAACGAGGATAAGTGGGAGCAACTCTTTGGCGTGCCTCGTCGGAAAGCAGAGTCCGAGATTTCCCAAGTTTACATGGACATGGCCCTCGCCATTCAGCAAGTGACGGAGGAGATTGTTCTTCGTCTCGCTTGCACGGCCCGGCAATTGACGGGTAGCAAGTATCTAGTTTTGGCAGGTGGCGTGGCGCTCAACTGTGTTGCCAACGGGAAAGTTCTTAGAGCAGGCACGTTTGAGGATCTTTGGATTCAGCCGGCCGCGGGTGATGCGGGCGGTGCGGTTGGAGCAGCTTATGCGGTGTGGCATATTCATCAAGGAAACGAACGGGATGTCAATGGTCACATGGACGCAATGGCGGGCTCCTACCTTGGGCCGGAGTTCTCAGACAAGGAGATTCGCCGATCGCTTCAAAAATGCGACGCCAAGGCGGGTCGCTATGAGGACTTCCAGAAGTTGGCTTCTGATGTTGCGGCTAAACTTGCGCATGGAAACGTCGTCGGCTGGTTTCAGGGCCGCATGGAATTCGGACCGCGCGCGTTAGGGAATCGCAGCATCTTAGGAGATGCGCGAAATCCCGAGATGCAGAAAAAATTGAATCTTAAAATCAAATACCGGGAAGGCTTCAGGCCCTTCGCACCTTCGGTCCTCGAAGAGGACATCGAGGAGTATTTTGATCTCGATCGGCAATCTCCGTACATGCTGCTCGTAGCGCCGATCCGCGAGGACAAGAAGATCCCGCTCCCTGACGGGTACAGTGCCAAGCCACTCTACGAACGGCTCTACTTCCTTCGGTCTGACCTCCCCTCCATTACCCATATCGACTACTCTGCGCGTATCCAAAGTGTTAGCCGACAAACCAACCCTCGATATTGGGAATTGATTCACCAGTTCAAAGAACTAACCGGCTACGGCGTAATCGTGAACACCAGCTTCAACGTTCGCGGGGAGCCGATCGTCTGCACGCCCGACGACGCATATCGGTGTTTCATGAGAACCGAGATGGATTTCCTTGTTGTGGGGAACTATCTCTTGGACAAGAAAGAACAGTCCAGTTTGGCCGAAACAGGCGATTGGCGGACTGAGTTCAAGCTCGACTAAACGAAATCGTGATGAAAAAGGTTCTGATCAACTGCAGTGTGCTCATGGTGTCGGCGGTAGTTGGCCTGCTTCTATGTGAATTCGTCTCACGGTTGGTTCTTAATCCTGCAAACTACTTTGACGTTGGCATGGTGAAGGATGACGTGCTGGGGGCAGTTCCATCGCCAACCGCTAGGGGCGGGTTTGATGCATGGGGATTCCGAAATCGTGAGGTGCCCGAAACGGCCGAGATCGTCGCGGTTGGGGACTCTCATACTTATGGGAATACAGCAAGAATGGAAGATTCCTGGCCCTATGTGCTTGGACGCTTGACCGGCCGACATGTATACAACATGGGCATGGGAGGGTACGGGCCGAACCAGTATTTGTATCTTTCCACAAACAAGGCCCTCAGCTTAAAACCTCGGATCATAATTTGGGGTTTGTACATGGGTGACGACTTCGAGAATGCATTTTCGATCACTTACGGACTTGATCATTGGGCATACTTGAGGGAACACCCAGTTGGGCAAGTCAGTTTCAACATATGGGAAAGCGAGACTCCCCCTCATCCGAGTTGGCACAAGAACATGAGAATCTGGTTGTCGCGACACAGCGTGGTTTACCAATTGCTATTTCACGCCTCTCTCTCGGGGCGCGTTCAAGGCGAAGTCCAAATTAGGAAAGCTTCACAACTATACCCCGGTGTGGCAACCTCACTGATTATTCCTGAGAAGAACATCCTAGAAGCCTTTCGCCCAAATAGCATGCTGGCCAGACTCGACCAGGACAGTCCGAACGTCCGCGAGGGAATGCGCATTACGTTTAAGCTACTGGCGGAAATGAACGACATCTGCCAACAGAACCATGTTGGGTTTCTCGTCGTGGTCATACCAACGAAGGAAACGGTCTTTTCCGATTATCTCGAACATAATCCCAAACTCGCTCTTAGCGACGTGATCGACAAACTCCTCGCTAATGAGCGCTTGGCTCGGAAGCGGACATTCCAATTTCTGACCGATTCGAACATTGCGTATGTCGATCCACTGCCCGCATTGAAGAGTTCGGCCGAGCATGAACTTTATGCCCGCACTGCAGGAGATATGCACCCGAACAAGAACGGATACCGCGTCATCGCCGAGGCGGTTTCCGAAGCGGTGAAGCGAGATGCAACGCTAGGAGTCGCGCAACAAAGATGATTCAAGTACAAAACCCAGAGTGTATAAGTGGGGATTCAGGTCATGGGCCTAGGGTGCTCAGAAACCAAGCGAGTCTTGTTGGGGAAGGTGATTGATGCTTTACTTTTGTGCCGATCTGGAGAATCAAAGCAATCCGAGGAGTTGAGGTCAGAAATATGCGGATACTTGGATTGTCGTCTTTTAAACATGACACAGCTGCCGCGCTGCTTGAAGACGGGATGATCAAGAGCGCTATTGAAAATGACAAGCTGGCCCGATCTCGGACGCGTGGTCTTCCCCGCGCTGCGATACGATCCTGCCTCGAAGGTACAGGCGCCGGATGGGAAGCGATAGACATGGTCGCGGTGGCAACACGTCCGTTTCAGGGCTGGGCTCGAAAGTCGTTTTTGCGAACAAAACTTGCTACTGTCGCGCCTGTGGCCAGCGCCTACTACGAAGTTACCGAAATCAGCGTACTGGCCCGTGAGTTAAACGACCTGCGCGTTCTTCGACGAGAAACAGGCGGGGGCCGAAACAAGATCGTCAGTTTCAACCATCAGTTATGCCATGCTGCCAGCGCTTTTTTCTCGTCCCCTTTCGAACAGTCATTGATCGTCGTCATGGATGAAGATGGGGACGGCAACTCAGCCCTCCTAGCGGTGGGCCAAGGCACTAGGATCAGGGTGGTGCGCACCATCGCATTTCCCCATTCGTTGGCATGGCTCTATTCTCAGATCACCGATCTGATCGGTTTCCGACCACAACAGGATGAACACAAAACTCAATGGCTCAGTTTGGAAGGAGAACCGCAGTTCAAGGATCTCTTTCTAGAAATGCTTAGTGCCGGCGGTCGTCGCTACCCTCGGTTGGATTACTCTTTCTTCAATCGGGGACTGGCGGGCAAGATTGCTTTTTCCGCGAAGTTCTACCGCAGCACCGGTTTGTCACAGGATCCTAGCCGAATCGAAGAGGAGCAGCGCAGGGTGCTGGCTAGCAGCGTCCAGGCAGCCTGCACAGAGGTCATAACCCGTCTAGTCGAAGACCTTCGTCGCCGCGAGAACCTGCAAGACGTATGCTTTGCTGGTGGTCTTTTCCAAAACATGTTGCTAGTAGCCTCGTTGGAGAGGACCTTGGGCATGAACCAAGTGTTTGTTCCTGTGGCTCCAGGGAATGCCGGAACCTCGTTGGGAGCAGCTTACTTAGGTTGGCACCGGACCCTGCGCAAGCCCCGCGCAAAAGCCGTCTCCACTTCATATTGGGGGCCGAAGTTCAGCTCCCAGCAGACCAAGGATGTTTTGGACAACTCAAAAAGCCGTTACGCGCTACAGACCACTGTGGAAAAGAAGTTGGACGCCGCGGTGCAATTGTTACTCGCGGGAAAGATTGTGGGCTGGTTCCAAGGATCAGCAGAGTTCGGGCCCCGTGCCTTGGGCAATCGCAGCGTTTTGGCCTCACCGTGGGCACCCTACGTAAAAGAAAACCTGAACGATTTCATCAAGCACCGGGAATGGTTTCGTCCCTTTGCAGTCTCTGTTCCTGAAGAAGACTCCGCGCGCTATTTTGATGCCTCGCGCCAATGTCAGTCTATGAATTCGCTAGCGCGGGTTCGCCCCGGCAGTGAATGCTTACCGGAAGGCTTTCTGCTGCCTGGTAATCAGGTTCGACTTCATGTGGTCGAACGATGCAGTAATCCTCTCTTCTGGGGTTTGCTGAAACGTTTCGGCGAGGTTGCCTCCGCCCCCATGTTGCTGAACACGTCGTTCAACCTTTTCGGCGAACCGTTAGTCGTTACCCCACGAGATGCGATACGAAGCTATTTCTGCTCCGGCATCGATGCCCTCGTTATTGAGAATTTCGTCTTAACGAAATCTCCAATAGCTCGAGGTCTAGCGGTGAATGTACGGCCTAACGCCAGCGTAGTACCCGGTGCTTGAACGGGAGGCTTTTAAAAACGCAGGAGTCTGAAAAAACTTTTCTTGCGGGATGGGTAATACTGATTTGCCAAAACGAAGAGGACAACAAATACGCGTTTTGATGGTGCTCGAGAACTGCTCTTATCTGCGTGATGCGCGAGTGCAGAAAGAAGCGGCAGCTCTCACCGAAGCGGGTTATGGTGTATCGGTTATCTGCCCTGCTCATCACAATGAACCCTCGCGCGAGGTATTGGGTGCCGTTTGTATTTACCGATTTCGGTTGTGGCAAGCAACGCGGGGGATCGTGGGGTACTTAGCTGAATTCATCTACGCCATGCTCGCGATTAGCACACTCTCCTTCGTAGTGTTGCTGCGAGAAGGCTTCGATATTCTGCACGTAGCGAATCCGCCGGACTGTATGGTGCCCGTCCTCAGCACTTACAAGCTGTTGGGAAAAGTGATTATTTACGACCAGCATGATCTGTGCCCGGAGCTTTACGCTGCAAAATTTTATCCGCCGAACCGATTCGTTTCGAAGGTGTTGATGTGGTTGGAGAGATCCTCTTATGGGCTCGCCGATCATGTGATCGTCACCAATGAATCGTATAAAGACGTTGCAATACAGCGAGGTCTGGTGGCGGAATCAAAAATCACAGTGGTTCGCAACGGGCCGGCATTGCGCGATCTCAGCATCGAGAATATAGATCCCGAGCTTCGGGGCAAATCTCCGAATATTATTGCGTTTGCTGGCGTCATTGGATATCAGGATCACCTTGATCACTTGTGCCGGGCTTTGCATGACCTGCGCCACCGCCTAGCTCGTGAAGACTTTTATTGCGTGGTAATAGGCGACGGCGATGCTCTGCCTGAGATCAAGGCGCTCACTCGAGAATTGGGATTGGAGAGCAATATCTGGTTCACCGGCTGGGTGAGCGATCCAGACTTGTACTCCCGCTACATCTTCAACGCCGACATATGTGTCGTCCCCGACCCCTGCAACGACTACAACGACCGGTCGACATTCGTGAAAGTCATGGAGTACATGGCTGCTGGGAAACCAATCGTAGCGTACGATCTTTGCGAGACCCGGCGATCCGCTGAAGCAGCAGCCGAGTATGCACGTCCCAACGACGTGCAGGACTTTGCGGCAAAATTAGCCAGGTTGATGGACGATCCGGGACTTCGAAGGTCGATGGGTGAAATAGGATTGAGGCGCGTTCAAGAAAGGCTCGCATGGCGCCATTCGGTGCCAAATCTGCTGACCGCATACGAGAAAACCATCAGTTCACACACAGCATACTCGCTAACGTCTTCCGCCGATGCTCGCGGATGGCGTGCAATGTGATGATTGGTGGGAATCACGATACTCCTCACGCTTCAATCCTGAGAAAGGCAGCTTCCTAGCAAATCAACGGTTCTCACAATGCTTCTAAACAGAGTCTATTACCTCTTTAAGCCAATCATGCCCTGGCGCTTGCGCCTGGCGTTACGACGATGGAGGGCTAGCCGGCGGCGGCAAGCCTTCGCGAATGTTTGGCCGATTGACTCCAGGGCGCGTAGCACGCCTCCAGGGTGGCCGGGTTGGCCGGACGGCAAGCGCTTCGCGCTGGTGCTTACTCATGACGTCGAAGGGAGCAAGGGAGTGTCACGCGTCGAGCAGTTAATGGAGCTTGAACAGAAACACGGACTCCGCTCCTGCTTCAACTTTGTACCCGAGGATGAGTACCGTGTTTCCGGAGCCGTGCGCGAGATGCTGGACCACGCCGGATTCGAAGTGGGCGTACACGGCTTGGAGCATGACGGCAAACTTTATAGTTCCAAGGCAAAATTCGCCGAAAAAGCTCAGCGGATCAAGGAATATCTTCGGCAATGGAATTCCTCCGGGTTTCGTTCACCTTTAATGCAACATAAGTTGGAATGGCTCCACGCGTTGGACGTCGACTATGACGCTTCCACATTCGATACCGACCCCTTCGAGCCTGAGCCGGACGGAATGAGCACGATCTTTCCATTTTGGGTTCCAGGTCGAAACGGAAGAGGTTACGTAGAACTGCCGTACACGCTGGTTCAGGATTTCACTCTCTTTGGAGTTCTTCGCGAAGAAAACATAGATATTTGGAAGCGCAAGCTGGACTGGGTTGCGGAGCATGGTGGCATGGCATTGCTGAACACTCACCCGGATTATATGTGTTTTGAGGGTCAACGAAATCGGGATGAATATCCGGTCTCGCACTACGAGGAAATTCTGCGCTATGCGCGAGAAAAATATGACGGATCCTACTGGCCTGCTTTACCCCGAGAGGTTGCTCGGCATTACCGTGACCAAGTCTCCCTTCCTTTACGAAATACGCGCAAAAAGATTTGCATGGTGGCTTACACCCCCTACGAGGCGGACAATCGTGTCCGACGCTATGCCGAAACACTAGCAAAACGTGGGGACCTCGTCGATGTGATCGCCATAAGTGGGAATGACTTCGGGGAACCTGAGAAGGAGGTCAATGGCGTTACGGTCTATCGAGTTCAACACCGTGAGCACAATGAACGTAGCAAGTGGACCTACGCGTGGCGATTGTTGCGCTTTCTGGTGAGATCCTCGGTTACGCTCACAACATTGCATAAGCGGAACCGTTATGACGTTATCCATATCCACAACATGCCGGACTTTCTTGTCTTTTCGGCGTGGTATCCGAAATTGACCGGAGCGAAACTGATCCTTGACATCCATGACGTTGTCCCGGAGTTGTTTGCAAACAAGTTTCTGACTAAGCTCAAGTCGGGCTATGTCGGCCTTTTGAAAGCGATGGAAAAAATGTCGGCCAGTTTTGTCGATCACGTGATTGTGTCCAACCATCTTTGGCATAAAACTGTCATAGCCCGCTCAGTTTCAGAAAAAAAGTGCTCGGTGGTTATTAATCACGTGGACCCCGAAATGTTTTCTCGACATGCCAGGACCAGAACTGATGGCAAGTTCGTTGTCTTGTTTCCGGGTAGTCTTCAGTGGCATCAGGGACTTGACATTGCGATTGAGGCTTTTGCTCACGTCAAGACTATCGTGCCGAATGCCGAGTTCCACATTTACTGTGGGGCGGGCGGCGACAGGCAAGACGAGTTAAAGCGGCTCACAAAACAACTCGACCTTGAGGACAGCGTCAAATTTAAGGGTGGTGTTGCTCTCGATCAAATGGCACAGGTGATTGCCAATGCTGATCTCGGTGTCGTCCCCAAGCGGGCTGACTCATTTGGAAATGAAGCCTATAGCACAAAGATCATGGAGTTCATGTCGCAGGGCGTTCCGGTTGTGGTCTCTCGAACCAAGATTGACACCTTTTACTTCGAGGAAGGAGTTGTTCATTTCTTTCAATCTGGTGACAGCCAAGCCATGGCGGAAGCCATGTTGGACGTGATCAATGGCCCTGACTTGCGTCGGTCTCTTATTGCGCGCGGTTTTGAGTACGTCGAGCGCAACAGCTGGGGCCGGAAAAAGAGCGAGTATCTCGACTTGATAGACTCCCTCTCAGCTGAGCACTTCGATGATATCCAATCGGTTCTCGTCTCTGCATCGTCCGTACAGGGGGACGGCTGGAAGCCAAGCGGAGATCAATTCACCAAGGATGTTGGCCGCGTACCCGTCGAACTGGATCATCGCACGTCAGTATCGTCGCTGAAGAGCAGGTAACTTCAGTCGGCTGCCGAGCAGTCATTCGCGGATAAGAGGCGATCGTTATGATTGCCTCAGCTCAATTAAGATGTGTTCACGCTGAAGGGCCGGCCCTGGATATTCGATATAGCCCAATAACTTGCAAGAGAGGAGTATCAATCAGTGGTGAAAGCAAATGGAATGATTGCGCGTTCCGCGCAAACTGGCAGTGGACGGGTCTCGGCGAATTGTGATGTCACCGTTATTGGTGCCGGCCCCTATGGTCTTTCTGCCGGCGTTCACCTTAAGGCGAAGGGCATGGCGGTGCGTGTGTTTGGGGAACCGATGGAGTTCTGGGCTCACAAAATGCCAGAGGGTATGCTTCTACGCTCGCCTCGCGTGGCGTCCAGTCTTTCCGACCCTGATCGAGCCTTTACGCTTGAAGCCTATGAGGCCGCGTCGAATACGGAGCCGTGTGCGCCGGTTCCTCTCGACACGTTTGTGGAATATGGGCGGTGGTTCCGGCACCAGTTAGGTTCAGATCTGGACCAGAGGACGGTTCTGCGCGTCGGCCGGGATCAGCCTGGATTCAGGCTCACTCTGCAAGATGGCGAAGAGATTCGCTCGAAGTATGTGGTGATCGCTGCGGGGATAGGTCCATTTAAGAAAAAGCCCGCGGTATTCCAGAACCTTTCTCCGCAACAGGCGATTCATTGCTACGAAGGCCGAGATGTCCGCAAGTTTGCTGGGAAGAGAGTCGCCGTCATCGGCGCAGGGCAGAGCGCGTTGGAGTCGGCCGCTCTTCTGCATGAAGCGAAGGCTCGAGTTGAAGTGATTATGCGCCGATCTCATTTACGGTGGATCGGCCAGCATTCATGGTTGCACCACATGGGCCCGATTACGTCGATGCTTTACTCTCCGCACGACGTGGGTCCGGTCGGAATCAGCCGTCTGGTTGCCTACCCCAAGCTCGTGTCCTATGTTCCTCTGAAGGTACGCGACAGGATTCGAACTCGAGCTGTACGACCTGCGGGATCTCGATGGCTTCCTGCGCGATTGGAGCCGGTTAAGATCACAACCGGACGCAGCGTGTTGCAAGCTACTACCGTTGGCGAGGAGGTTGCCCTCAAACTTGATGACGGCAGCGAACGTCGTGTGGATCATGTTGTGATGGGAACCGGGTATCAGGTGGATATCTCGCAATACGATTTTCTTCCCCCAGACCTTACGCAGGACATACGGCAATTTGACGGCTATCCAAAGCTGGCCAGCGGTTTCCGCAGCTCTGTGCCTGGACTGCACTTCATCGGTGCTACCGCGGCCCGCAGCTTCGGGCCCTTGCTGTATTTTGTTGCGGGTACGGAGTTCGCATCCCGGGACCTTGTCTCCCACCTGTCGAAAAGTCATTGACAGTTCCAACGTGTGCTATGAAAATCCCCTTCAGGAAGACTGTCATGAAACCGGAGCAGGTGGGCGCGATTATCATCGGCGGCGAGCACCCAGGGTTGGGCATCGCTCGAAGCTTGGGACGGAGAGCAATTCCAATCTGTGTCATTGACGACCAGCACTCGGTTTCGCAGTTCTCCAAATACGTGACCCGGACCGTGCGGGTAAAGGATTTGCGGGATGAGTACAAAACCGTTGAGAATGTCCTTGAAGTGGGACAGCGTTACGGGTTGCAAGGTTGGGTCCTGTTTCCAACCCGAGATGAAACCGTGGCTGCATTCTCGCGTCACCGGAATCAACTCGCTGAGTTTTTTCGGGTCAGCACAGCGGGCTGGAGCACGGTGCGCTGGGCGTGGGACAAGAAAAATACTTACGAGCGTGCTGCAGAGCTCGGAATTCCGGTTCCACGCACCTTTAATCCCAGAACTGAGCGAGAGCTTGCTGATCTGTATCCCCACCTGCCGCTGGCTCTCAAGCCGTCTGTTAAAGAGAATTTCTTCTACGCCACAGGCGCCAAGGCATGGCGTGCGGAAACCCCTGATCAACTCGATGATTTGTTTCGGAGAGCGAACCGGCAGATCAGGCCTGAAGAGATTCTGATTCAAGAGATTATTCCGGGGGACGGCCAGCGGCAGTATTCCTACTGTGCTTTTTTTCGTGATGGCGAAGCGCATAGCACCTTGGTCGCGAAGCGGCTTCGGCAGCATCCACGAGAATTTGGCCGGGCAGCTACGTATGTGGAGACGATCGAACACCCGGAAATCGAGGAACTGTCCGAACGTTTTCTCAGAGCGATCAATTACTACGGCCTGGTCGAGGTGGAGTTTAAGCAGGATCCTCGGGATGGACGATTCAAGTTGTTAGATGTAAACGCGCGAACCTGGGGCTTCCATAGCATCGGCGAACCGGCAGGCGTGGACTTTCCGTATCTGTTGTATGCAGATCAGATGGGCATGCAGGTCAACCGGTGCAGGGCGAGAGCCGGCGTAGGCTGGCTTAGATTGGTTACAGACTTGCCGACGGCTGCCTCGGACCTGTGGGACGGCGAAATAAATCTGCGCGCCTATTGGCAGTCACTCAGACGTACACGCTCGGAGTCGGTGTTTTGTCTGAAAGATCCTCTACCCTCCGTGGCGGAGGTGTTGATGCTTCCTTACTTAGTGACGAAGAAATATTTCGTGAAGTCGAAAGTGAAACCTGAGATTCACGCGGCTGTGGATTCGGCGGCCGCGGGTGGATCCAGTAAATAGCCAATTGCACCTTCTCGTTGCCGAACAAAGAATGTGACTTCACCTCGTGGGTCACAATGCAGATCCTTGGCAGCGCTCGTCACGACGGAACTGCACCCGGGCCGCACGCGGTCGTGCAATTCGATGGCGATAACGCGCGCGTTGCTGATCCAAGGACAAGATTCGAACACCTCTACTTCTGCACCCTCAATATCCACCTTCAACAGGTCAATCGACTCGATTCCGGTCTCGCGCATTAGCGTGTCCATCGTGATGGCGCGAACTCGTTGTTGACCGTTCTCGACGATTTGAAAAGCTCCCTTGGGATGGGCGTTGGATGGTCCGAGCGTAACCTCTCCGTCCTGCCGCCAGAGGGCAGCCTGGATCGGAGTAATGGTTTTGTAGGGCGCCGTATTTCTGATCAATGCGGCGAAGTTCGAGGGCTCAGGCTCAACCGCGATGATTCTCGCCATCGGATACCGCTGAGCGAATAGAATACTAGCCATGCCGATGTGCGCTCCGGCATCCACAATCGTATTCGGACTGAAGCCAGGAATGCCTGGATCATAAGATTTGCTTCTGAAGATCAGAACGTCTCTGTAAGCACAGAAATCTGAGGTATCGATTCGAAGGTGGACTTGGTGATTCGATTGAAGAGGCGCAACGGATAATTCGCGAGGCCTACCGAACAGCCGAAAAGAAGCGACCGCCCGGACACCGCGGCTGCCGCACGTTTCGTAATACCATTTGAGTCCTTGCCACAGCCCCACGGGAACCTCGAGTAAAGGCATAGATTCTACTACGTAGATTGACCCGTGTACGAAGTTTTAAGCGTGAAAAGGCCTGCAGCAGTTTTATCGCCGTGCGCAGGCTGGGTCACATTTGGAGAGTTGCATGTCCATCCCCAGGATTCCCCCGATTCGACGTTTTTTTCAGCTGCAAATTCCGCAAGCTTTTCGACCAACCATGACTTCAGTCTTGGCCAGGACTCTTGGTCGCGTGAATCTCGAGGCTCCAGCCGTAGGCCTTACCGCCGTCGCGTACTGGGCCCGCTTCTCTCGCTGGTGCAGCACCCATCCAACGCCGGGAGCGAGCAATGGCAAGGATGGAAAAGGTAGGGATTGGCTTTATCGGTCGGTGATTGAGCAGGAGGCCTTGAACCGAGAGCCGCTGAATTATCTCGAGTTTGGTGTATACCGAGGTGATTCAATGCGATTGTGGCTTGACGGGATCTCCCACCCGGACTCGCGATTCGTAGGTTTCGATACCTTTACGGGTCTTCCGGAGAGGTGGCGACCGACTGAGCAAGCGGGGCACTTCAACGCAAACGGCGTAACTCCTGATATCAAAGATCCCCGTTGCAGTTTCGAAGTCGGACTGTTTCAAGACACGCTGCCAGATTTCGTGGCTCGTACTGATCTGTCAGGTCGCTTGGTGATCAATTTGGACGCCGACATGTTCACCTCAACACTGTTTGTCCTGACCACGCTAGCGCCGTTCTTGAAGTCTGGGGACCTTATTTTCTTCGATGAGTTTTCTTGCCCACTCGATGAATTCCGGGCCTTCGAAGAATTTGTTCGATCGTTCCGAGTGAAATACGAAGTTGTCGCCGCTGTTTATGGGTACACGCGCGTTTGCATTAAAATCCAGTAGTAATGCTTGCGGATGACCATCGACTTGGCACTTATCGGATCAGCGTCCGGAGGATGTCTGATCGACGATAAGATGAACATACGGACTGACACCTCCGGGGATTCGCAAACGAATGAATTTTGGCATCGAGGCGGCGGCAACAGTTAGCTCTGCTACAAAGCTCATGCTTTCGGCGAAGGCGGAGCCTTATGCCACAAGCCTCTATGAAATAAATCCCCTGCAGGATTCACGGTGGGAATCCTTCATCCAGCGCCATCCTCAAGCTTCAGTATTCCACTGTACGCGCTGGCTGAGAGCGTTACAGACAACGTACGGTTACGATCCCCTTGTCGTCACGACTTGTTCCGCGAACGCCCCCCTCACGAATGGCCTCGTCTTCTGTCGGGTCAGGAGTTGGCTGACCGGTCGGCGCTTCGTATCCCTGCCTTTTTCCGATCATTGTCAACCGTTGGTGAACAACTCATGCGAATTGGATGATCTGCTACTGCATATGAAGCGATATGTGGATGCGGGAGAGTGGAAGTATATCGAGATCAGGCCGACCTCCTATCAACCGGGGAGCCAGACTGGATTTAGCGAAAGCATTGCGTACAGTTTTCATCGTCTCGACTTGCGAAAAAGCGAGCAGGAGTTGTTTCAAAGCTTTCACAAGAATTGCGTCCGAAGAAAGATTCGGCGAGCCGAACGAGAGCAATTGGTCTGCGAGGAAGGAACCTCGGAAAGCTTGCTCCAGAAGTTTTATGAACTATTGGTTATCACTCGTCGGCGACAGCACCTGCCGCCGCAACCGCTCTCCTGGTTTCGCGCACTTGTTGCTGAATTTGGCGATAGCCTGAAAATCCGAGTCGCTTCCAAGGACGATTTGTCGATTGCCAGCATCCTTACAATCACTCACAAGAAATCCATGGTTTATAAGTACGGCTGTAGTGACGCGCGATTCCACAAAGTTGGGGGAATGGCATTTTTGTTTTGGCATGCCATCCAAGAAGCCAAGGAGAGACAGCTGGAAGAATTTGAAATGGGGCGTTCTGACAGTGGCAACCGGGGACTTATATCCTTTAAGGAGCATTGGGGGGCTGTCGGCACGCACCTTAGTTACTGGACCTACCCGCCCCGGACCAAGCGCACACAAAGTGAGTGGAAGAAAATTATCCTGCGGCAACTAGTTCCGCGTACGCCGAGTTTTGTCTTGAAAGCTGCTGGCAAACTTCTCTACGGACATATCGGCTAGTTGCCGCTGTGAATCTGAGCATGGCAGCTCTCTTTTTGTTCTTCGCCCGGAAGGAATTTTAGCAACCGAAGGACCGAATACTATCGCTTTTTTAATAGCAAATCCATATGCCAATCCAATTGAACGCAGTTTCTCCAACTTTCTCGGAACAATTTAACAACAGAGTTCAGAACCGGACAGCCCGAGTAGGAATCATCGGGCTGGGATATGTAGGGTTACCGCTGGCCTTATTGTTCAGTGATCAGAAGTTTGCAGTAACCGGGTTTGACATCGACGCTTGCAAAGTGACGGCCCTCGAGAAGGGCGAATCGTATATTCACCGCATACTGCCTCCGGAGATTCAAGCGGCGCGAGCGCATGGCTTCTCGGCCACAGCTGACTTTAAGCGGTTGCGCGATATGGACGCGATTATTATCTGCGTGCCTACGCCGCTCAATGAATATCATGAGCCGGACATGAGCTATATCACAGGCACGGCGGAATCGATTGCTCCCCACCTGCGCGACGGACAGTTAGTCATACTCGAGAGCACCACCTATCCGGGGACAACGGAGGAAGTGTTAGTGCCAATTCTAGAAGAGGGCAACCCGAGCGGATTGAAGGCGAGCCGGAACCATTGTCCGGGTAACTTCTTTGTTACTTTTTCTCCTGAACGTGAGGATCCGGGAAATCAGACGGTGGCACGCCGCGATATCCCCAAGGTCGTTGGCGGGCTGGATCAGCAGGCAGCGGAGGCGGCTGCGTCTCTTTACGGCGCAATCTTCAACCGCGTGGTTCCGGTCTCCACTCCCGCCGCGGCCGAGATGACCAAGCTACTGGAAAATATCTATCGCTGCGTCAACATCGCGCTAGTAAACGAACTCAAGATGCTGTGCCTACGCATGGGAGTAGATATCTGGGAGGTCATCGCCGCAGCTTCCACGAAGCCCTTTGGATTCCAAGCATTCTATCCGGGGCCAGGCCTGGGTGGGCACTGCATCCCCGTGGATCCCTTTTATCTTTCGTGGAAAGCAAAGGAGTTCGACTTCCATACCCGTTTCATCGAACTGGCGGGCGAGATTAACTTGATGATGCCTTATCACGTTGTAACCTCCGCAGCTGACGCCTTAAATGATCGGCGAAAATCCTTGAATGGGTCCAAGGTCTTGATCCTAGGGGTGGCCTACAAGAAGGACATCGACGACCTGCGTGAGTCGCCGTCGCTTACCATCATCGAGTTGTTGCAAAAGCAGGGTGCCGAGGTTAACTATAACGACCCATACCTTCCATTCGTCGGCAGGGGCCGAAAGTATGACCTGCAGATGAAATCCGTTAGCTTAGACAACCTGCGCGAGTACGATTGCGTCCTGATCGTAACCGACCATTCGGATTACGATTACAAGCGCATTGTGCGCGAGGCGCAGCTAGTGGTGGATACGCGCAACGCTACCAAGGGGATTCAATCACCAAACATCGTGCGCTGTTAATTTTCGCTGTAGACTGCATGCTCGCCCGTCTGCGTGTTTCTCGATCAATAAGCGAAATCTTCCAATCGCCATTTTTGCGCCAAATTGTTAGGCTGGGGTGACCGACTATATCGGCTCTCCCGGTTACACAGATGTAAGAGCTTCAGCATCGGTTGACAAATGACAGAGCCGACCTCTACCGTTCGCGGCATTTCTGACACCGCTCGCTGGGTGGCGTATTTTCGCGCCCAGGAAACGAAACGAGCCGACGCGCTGTTTCGGGATCCCTACGCTGAACGACTGGCGGGCGCGCATGGATTCCAAATTGCGAACACTTTGCCTGAGGGCAACAAGCATGAGTGGGCTTGGGTGGCGCGCACGTATCTCTTCGATCAATTTCTTTCCCGGGCAATTCAAGACGGCGCAGATTTGGTGGTGAATCTCGCCGCGGGGCTCGATGCGCGGCCATACCGCATGGACTTGCCGGCTACACTGCAATGGGTCGAGGTCGACCTGCCGGACATCGTTTCCTATAAAAAGGAGATCCTGGCGAATGAGAATCCTCGCTGCCACTTGGAGCGAGTCGCCTTGGATTTGTCCGACGTGGCTGGGCGGCGTGCGCTTTTCGCTAAACTTGACACCCGAGCGACGAAGGTCGTGGTTGCGAGTGAAGGCCTCCTCATCTATTTCACGGCGGACGAGGTTGCGTCGCTGGCCGAGGACCTTGGGGCAGGGAAGCACTTTGAGAGTTGGGTTATCGATTTGGCTTCTTCCGGTCAGCTGCGACTGATGCAGCGTACGACGGGCAAGCAGCTCAGCGAGGCGGGTGCAGCGTTCAAATTTGGCCCTCTTGAAGGTGCTAAGTTTTTCGCATCGTACGGGTGGGAGCCGACGGATGTTCAGGGCTTGCTCAAGACCGCGGCGCACTTCAAGCGGGCGCCGCTTGAGCTACTGTCATTGCTGCCCGAGCCTAAAGGGAATTTCGGAAATTATCCTTGGACCGGCGTGTGTCTGCTCGCAAAACGCTGATCACACCAATGAAAATGAAGAAGATTCCACAACTGGACGCTCTTCGCGGCCTCGCCGTACTCTTGGTATTGCTGCATAATACCAACCAGCATCCATCGCGCTATTTGCATTGGATCTCGGATAACGGATGGATGGGTGTGGATCTTTTCTTTGTGTTGTCTGGATTCTTGATCACGGGGATCTTGCTAGACGCAAAGAAATCAGAAGGGTATTTTAAAAACTTTTACGCCCGGCGCTGTCTTCGCATTTGGCCTCTGTATTATTCGCTACTGCTTTTCATGTTTGTAGTTGTGCCGGTCTTGCGTCCTTCGGAAGGTCATGCTGTATTCGAAGCACGCTCTTCGCCGTGGTGGGCGTTCCCCATTTTTTTGCAGAACTTTCTGGTCCCAATTCCAACCGCTGCAACGGGCCTCCTTGGCGTCACCTGGTCGCTGGCGGCCGAGGAGCAGTTCTATTTGGTGTGGCCTTTAGTAGTACGGTTCTGCACCGAGTCCCAACTTCGGAAGGTTGCCATCGCTGTGATTTGTCTTTCTCCGGCGCTACGTTTTTATTTGTTGGGGCACCAGGTCGTCATTTACTCGAACACGTTCTGCCGTTTAGACGGTTTGATGGCTGGAGCACTTCTGGCAATGGTGACCCGTTCGATTAGTTTCTCTCCGGCCAAGTTTTTGACGCGCGCATGGAGCGCTTTTCTGGTATCGGCACCGCTCGCTCTTATCGTCGAAACGGCGTTTCATGCGAAATGGATTGTTTTCTCTTTGACCGCCCTGGCTTCGGTCTCCTTCGTATACCTCGCACTGTTCTCGACCCAGAAATGGTTGCAGTCGGTTCTAACGACCCGGTTTCTGGTTTACACGGGGACGATCAGCTATGGAATCTATTTGCTCGAAAAAATCCCGCTTGATGCTGTGAAAGCGTTCCATCTGGATAAGCATCCGCTATTGGCTCTGCCGCTGACCGCTGCAACCACATACGCTATGGCGGCCGTGTCTTGGAATCTGCTTGAAAAACCATTCTTAAAGTTGAAGCGGTTCTTTGAACCATCGATTCGCATAGTCAAGGCCAAGGGCGGTTCCTCGAGTTCGGTAGAAGATAAGGAATTCTGCGCGAGTTCAGAAACAGCGTCCGTCCCCCACTAATCTAGTTGCCGCTGTAAGTAATTGATACCAAAGGCGTGGACGGCGTTATAAGGGGTTAACCGCCTGTGGTACAATCGCTTTACTCCCTCGAATTCTCCCCCGCTGATCGGCTGGTCCTGCCCGACTTTTGGCAGTAGTAAACATAAACCATTCAGAGGAGTGTGTCTTCCGCATGCTAAGTACTGCGATCATTGGTGCGGGTCCTTATGGGCTTTCCGTAGCCGCGCATTTGCGGCGTAGTGGTATTCCGTTTCGTATTTTCGGCCGCCCCATGGATAGCTGGGTTGCGCATATGCCGAAGGGCATGATGCTCAAGTCGGACGGCTTTGCTTCCAACATCTATGATCCGGAAAACGCGTTTACGTTAAAGCAGTTTTGCGCTGAACGGGGCATTGAATATGGTGACGCTGGCGTCCCGGTGCGGCTCGAGACGTTCGCGGCTTATGGGCTGGCCTTCAAGGATCGCATGGTGCCGGAACTCGAAGACAAGCTCGTGGTGAGTGTTGATCGCTTGCGGGATGGATTTCAGTTGCAGCTCGAGGATGGAGAAAGGATTCAAGCCCGGTCGGTAGTGTTAGCGATAGGCATTACTCACTTCGACTACGTTCCCGAAACTCTGGCGCATCTCCCGGCGGAATTTCTCTCTCATAGCGCTCGCCATCACGAGCTCGAGCCGTTTCGTGGCCGCAATGTCGTGGTAATCGGTGGCGGATCTTCCGCCTTGGATCTGGCAGGATTGCTACGTGAAGCCGGCGCCCATGTGGAGCTCGTCAGCCGGAGGCAGGAACTGAAGTTTCACAGCCGGCCCACGGGCAAGCCGCGCTCGCGCTGGCAGCAGGTTAGGCATCCGCAGTCTGGCCTTGGTCCTGGCATGCGCTCACGATTCTTTGCGAACTCGCCGCTGGCCTTTCACTATTTGCCTGAGCGTCTTCGAGTGGAAGCCGTTCGTAGAACCCTGGGTCCGTCCGGGGGATGGTTCATTCGCGACAAGGTGATGGGGAAAGTGCCGCTGCATCTCGGGTGCACGCCGCGAACTGCTGTGGCTCAGAACGGCAAAGTGCATTTAAGCGTCCAGGCAGCCGACGGCAGTGAGCGGAAGATTATGACCGAGCACGTCATTGCGGCGACCGGCTACAAGGTGAATCTGGAACGGCTGACATTCCTTAGCCTGGAAATTCGTTCGCAGCTGAAGACGGTCGGGGGCAGCCCGGTGCTGTCGTCGAGCTTTGAGTCGTCTGTGCCCGGCATTTACTTTGTGGGAGTTGCAGCCGCAAACAGTTTTGGGCCGGTAATGCGGTTTGCCTTTGGAGCTGGATTCGCTGCTCGCCGTCTCACACAAACCATGGCGAAAGCGTTAGCGCGCAGTCCAGTACCTCGTGCAGTGACTAAAGTTGCGACCACAGCAGAGTAGGACGTCGATCGCGTTTTGAAAGGCTGATGCACAGATGAAGCGAGAGACGCTCGCGATTCACGCAGGATACGACGGCGATCCCACAACGAAGGCCGTCGCCGTGCCGATTTACCAGACGGTCGCTTTCGAGTTTGATAGCGCGGAACACGGGGCTGCCCTTTTTAATCTCGAAGTCCAGGGGAACATCTACACCCGGATCGGCAATCCCACGAACACGGTGCTCGAGAAGCGTATGGCGGCCATCGAAGGCGGTGTCGAAGGGCTTAGCGTCAGCTCGGGGATGGCGGCGATTGAGTATTCGCTTATCAATATTGCCGAGGCGGGGAACAACGTCGTTTCTACACCGCAATTGTATGGCGCAACTTATACGCTGCTGGCTCACATCTTCCCGAAGCGGGGAATCTGTTCACGTTTTGCGGCTACGGATCGCCCCGAAGATGTGGAGAAATTGATCGACGAGAATACCCGCGCGGTCTATTGCGAGAGTGTGGGCAACCCAGCGGGAAACGTTGCCGACATCGAAGGATTGGCACGAGTGGCACACAAACACGGTGTGCCTTTGGTGGTCGATAACACCGTGGCCACGCCGATTTTGTTGCGGCCCATCGAATATGGCGCCGACGTAGTGGTGCATTCGTTGACGAAATTCGTCGGAGGTGGCGGCACCAGCATCGGCGGAATGATTGTGGATAGCGGGAAGTTTCCCTGGCGACAGTATCCCGAAAAGTTTTACATGTTCAATCGGCCGGAGATCGCCTATCACGGCGTGGTCTATGTCGATCATTACGGAGATGCGGCGTTTGTTGCGCGCTGCCGGACTGTTTGTCAGAGAAATACAGGGGCCACGCTTTCTCCGTTTAATGGATTTTTGTTCTTGCAGGGGATTCAGACGCTGGCCCTGCGCGTAGAGCGCCATGTGGAGAACGCTCGCAAGGTCGCGGAATTTTTGCGCGCTCATCCTATGGTGGATTGGGTGAACTACGTCGGGTTTCCTGACAATCCGCTCTATCCGATGGCGCATCGATACCTGGGCTCGAACTTCTGCTCGCTGCTGACCTATGGAGTGAAGGGCGGCTATGAGGGCGGCCGGAAGTGCTTCAACGCTTTCCGCCTGTTCAAGCGCATGGTGAACATGGGCGATGCCAAATCATTGTCGTGCCATCCGGCGTCGACTACGCACCGGCAACTCACACCGGAGGAGCAGGCAAAGGTAGGCGTCACGCCGGAGATGATTCGGCTCAGCGTGGGCATCGAGCATATCGACGACATTCTTGAGGATCTTGGGCAGGCGCTGGAGAAAGCTGGATCGTGAGTCGGAGACGTAAGATGGGGAGGATGTCATGCCATTGATCATTGATGGAGGCCAAGTACCGCCTCGGTGGGCCGCGAAAAAGCGCGTGCCCGCGTCAACGTCGATCGAAAGTTATGGCACGGGCGCGGACTGTGTCAGGATCGCATTCATCAACAATATGCCAGACCCGGCGCTCGAAGACACCGAAATGCAATTTTTCGAACTGCTGGATGCCGCGGCCGGAGACGTTCCCGTGTTCCTGAAACTCCATTCGCTGTCCGGGGTTCCTCGTGAAGAACGAGGACAACAGCATCTGCGCAGCTTTTACTTCAGTACTGACGATTTGTTGAACAGCCGGTTCGACGGTGTGATTATGACTGGAACCGAGCCGCGGCAGCGCAATCTGCGGAATGAACCCTACTGGTCTGCGCTGACGAGCGTTCTGGACTGGGCGGAAAGCAACACCGCCTCGACGGTATTGTCGTGCCTGGCGGCACACGCTGGCGTGCTCCATAGCGATGGGATCGAGCGCTGTCCGCTGAGCGACAAGCAATTTGGTGTGTTTGATTTCACAAGGACTGGGAGCCATCAACTGACCGGCGCTACCGGGGGCTGCGTACGTTTCCCGCATTCGCGATGGAACGAAGTGCGAGCGGATGCGGTGACCGCATGTGGCTACGTCGTGCTGACTCAATCTGCCGAAGGTGGCGTGGATACGTTCGTTAAAAAGAAAAAGCGCAGCCTGTTCGTACACTTTCAAGGTCATCCGGAATATAGCGCCCAGACTCTGCTGAAAGAATACCGCAGGGATATAAAGCGGTTTCTGCGGAGGGAAAGAGAGACGTACCCTTCCATGCCGAACGGTTATTTCGATAACGCAGCCACCAGCCTTCTGACCAATTTTCGAGACCTTGTTCTAGCTGATCGGCGAGAAGAATTGATGGAAGGCTTTCCCGAAGCTGCTCTAGTCGACACCTTGCGGAACACTTGGCTGCCGTCCGCCACGAGCATTTATCGGAACTGGCTGCACTATCTGGTGACCAAAAGGGCGGACGTATCAGCATTTCCCGCGATGGCGGCGGCCTACAATCAAACTTCACGAAAACGTTCAGTACTGACTTAGGAAAAGGAGCCACGTGTCAAAAGTAGTTTCATTATCGTCCGACGTTTCTGCGGAGCATGCGAGTAACGGCCAACCCGAGAGTGCTTTATTGAAATCGATTGTCATGGCCGTACCGGCAAATGTCGAACTGAGCCTAGAGCCCATTCCCCAAGAGTGGATCTTGAGCGGAGCACCAATTGCTCGCAGCAAGAATCTGGTGAGAAGCCGTGACTGGACGTCGAGTGTTGTTGTGTGGGATTGCACCGCAGGACGGTTCCGCTGGCATTACGGCCAGGACGAGACCATCCTGGTCATTTCTGGCGAAGCCTTTTTGCTTCTCGAGAATGGCGAAGAGCGCCGATTCGGGGCTGGAGAAGTAGGATTTTTTCCTGCCGGCACGACGGCCACTTGGCGCGTCGCGGACAATATTCGCAAGGTCGCTATTCTGCGGGAAACCATGTGGCCGCCGTTAGGACTTTGCCTGAAGGCCTGGAAAAAGCTGCTTCGAATCGTGGGACTATCGGGCAAATCGCCGCTGTGATGCTTTGGACCGCAGTACAAATTAAGCCTATTAGTGGAAGCGCTGAAACAAATATGAGCGCAGTAACCACCAACCTCCGCCCTGGCGACTTTGTTGAAGTAAAGTCTCCAGCAGAAATCCTGCAGACCCTGGATGCCGATGGCACCCTGGATCGGCTGCCATTCATGCCGGAGATGGTGGAGTTCTGCGGAGGAAGATTTCGTGTCTCTAAGCGCGTTGTGAAAACCTGCTACTACGGAACCAGTTCCGGGATGCGGAAATTTCCTGCGGAGGATGTTGTCCTCCTCGATGGATTGCGTTGTTCCGGTAGCGCGCACGATGGCTGTCAGAAAGCGTGTACGATTTTCTGGCGCGAGGCGTGGCTGCGCAGAGTCGACGAGTCGAGCCCGATCCAAACGAAAGTGGATCCCGAAAGTCATAAACAGTTGCGAGCCCGGCTTAAGACGTCCACCAGTCCAAAAACTTACTTTTGTCAGGCCAGCGAAATACTGAACGCAACCAACGAGTTATCGCGCTATGAGCGTTTCGGTAAGTGCTTCGACGAACTTCGCTCGGGCAATTGTGGCGTGGCTGAAATGGCTAAGCGCGTCAGTATTTGGGTGTTCTGGAGAATTCGTAAGCTGTTTCTGGGTCCGTATGCCCATGGAAGTCAAAAGTCGACGCCGGTAGAAAGCTTGAATCTGCGGTCTGGCGAATGGATCGACATCAAATCTGTAGACAGCATCAGTAAAACTTTGGATGAGAGAGCTCACAACCGCGGGTTGTACTTCACACCGCTCATGGGACAGATGTGTGGCGAGCGCCACCGAGTGGAGCGCAGGCCTGAGAAGATTATCGTGGATGGTACCGGGGAGATGCGGCAACTGCGCAACACGGTGTTTCTCGAAGGGTCGCTTTGCGGATGCGCCTGTGTAGCTTTTGGTGGCTGTCCGCGCGGCGAATTTGCTTACTGGCGGGAGATTTGGATGCGCCGGGCGCAGGGTGCGGCCGAGCCGGGCTGCGAGCCATCGGTAACCGCGGACCGCGAGTCCGTCGCTTGATTCACATTACGATCCTGCCATGTCGGAAATAATCCACGATAGCGTCGCTGAGCTCTTAAGGAATCTTCCTGAACGCATTAGCGACATCATCCAGCTATGGTCCGAGCGCCAGCCAGAGCGAGCGGCGCTGGTGGAAGCATCCGGCACATGGACTTATAGAGAACTCGCGTCTGCAATCTCCGACACTGACCGCTGGCTTCGAGATTCGGGAGTGCGCGCCGGTGATCGAGTGATGATCGTCTGCGAGAATTGCCGCGCATTCGTGGCGATTCTGCTAGCCCTGGCGAATCTCGATGCGTGGCCGGTGCTGGTGAACGCACGTCTTTCGGCGCGCGAGATCGATGAGATCCGAGATCACTGTGGCGCGCGACGGGTTATTTACACCACCAGCGTGTCGCCGCATGCTCGCGAGCATGCGAAACGGCATGGCGCGATAACCCAGGAAGCGCCAAGCATCGGTCAGATTGCCATTGGACCGCTCAACGAAGGAGTCGAAGCGGAACCAATTGATATCGATGTTGCGCAACGCGTCGCTGCGCTGATTTACACGTCCGGTACTACGGGGCTGCCGAAGGGCGTCATGCTGACGCACCGAAATCTTTTGTTCATCGCCGCGGTGTCAGCCAAGATTCGATCCCTCACTCCAAATGACCGGCTCTATGGCGTGTTGCCAATGTCGCATGCCGTCGGTCTCTCGGTCGTTTTTTTGGGTTCGTTGCTGAGTGGTGCGACTTTGTATCTAGCTCCTCGTTTTGACCCGGTTGCGGCTCTCGCGACTCTTGAGAAACAGCGGCTGACCGTCGTGTTAGGCGCTCCTGGGATGTTCTCTCTACTGGCGGATTACGCCAACTTGAAGGGATTGACGACGCTCAGGTTTCCCGATCTTCGCATCATTTCATCTTCGGGCGCACCGCTTGAGGCCGCAGTGAAATCGCAGGTGGAAAAGCTGTTTGGCCTTGCGCTGCACAACGGATACGGAGTCACGGAATGCTCTCCCAACATCTCCCAGGCAAAAGTGGGAGAACATCGGACCGATACGTCGGTGGGTCAGGTTCTGCCGGGAGTCGAAGTTCGATTAGTCGGGACTGATCAAAATCCAGTGGCTGACGGAGAAGTCGGAGAACTATGGGTGCGCGGACCGAATGTGATGAAAGGTTATTATCACGCGCCGGAGGAAACGGCTGCAGCCGTCAATCGTGACGGATGGTTCAACACTCGCGACCTGGCCCGACTGGAAAACGGATATCTCTTTATTGTCGGCCGCACCAAAGAATTGATCGTTCGTTTCGGAGAAAATGTCTACCCGGCGGAAGTCGAGGCGGTGCTGAACTCACATCCCGCCGTCGTTCGTTCCGCGGTTATTGGCCGATCTGTCGGGGGAACGGAAGGTGGCGAGGAAGTCATTGCTTTCGTGCAACTCTTGCCGTCCTCGCCAACTTCGGAGGCCGAACTCGCGCAACACGCCGCGCAACATCTCGCGCCCTACAAGCGGCCGTCACACATTCTGCTGGTTCCTTTCATGCCCCTCACACCCACCGGAAAAGTTATTAAGGGCGAGCTCGCTAAGCTCGCCCAATTCGCTCCCACACACTAACGACGCCAAGCCGCCAGGCTTTACAAGGGTGTCTCAATCAGCGTCGGGTCCTTCACTCTACACTACTGCTCAACTGCGATGCACAACCGTGTGGCATCCAGAACAAAGCGTAATCAGGTTCTGCTCCGAATCATCCCCGGATTGGCTGCGGAATTCCTTATGGTGGACCTCAAGATTGGACATTGTGCCGCACGACTGGCATCTCCAGCTATCCCTGCGGAGAACTTGATTGCGAAGCTCGTCGTACAATTCGCAGTTCAGGCGAAGGCGCGGGTGCTTTGGTCGCACTCTATTCACGAAGCTTTCTCCGCATGATCGAGAAACGTCTTTTGTGCATCGCGCGGAAGGAACTTGAACAACCGCAGGACCGAACAGAACAGAACATTTGAGTCGCCAGACTCGAGGTTGGCGCCGGCCAGAAAATCCGCACAGATCATCTCCAGGCAATATCCTCGTGATTTGTCGGTTCCAAGCATTAGTGCAGCTGTCTCGATTGCCTGCTCGATAACCCGGATCTGGCTCTTGTAGAACTTGAAATAGACGATTTCGGTCGCTTCGCTGTCTAGCCCGGTGAGTTCTTTTTCGACTTCGTGTTTGAACTGCTCTTTCGGCATCTCGCGGGCCTTGTGCAACCAGGTTGCACAATCGAAGTCCTGACCGTCCCTGCGTGCTAGTTTCGCTAACTCGATCCCCTTGGTCCAGCCGACTTCCTTCAGCTCCTTCCTCGCCTGTGGTGGCAGGTGCTCGTGGATCGACATCAGGTAGTAGGCTTTCCTTCTCGATTCCGGGAATCGTCGTGTGAGGAAATCGTCGAACGATGCCAGCTTCTCGACTCGCCAGTATTGCCCCGCGCGAACTTCGCACAAGTAGCGCCCAAGTTCGACGAAGCGCGTGTCGCGTTCTGCCTCGTTCTTCTTTTCCCACGACAGAATCTCGTCGATCTTCGTAAGCACAAAGAGCGCTCTTCGATGGTTCAGCTTCGGCAGCACAGGCGGATTCCTAGTAAGCAAGCTCGTCAAGCCAATCAAGACTTTCTGCTCCCGGGCGTCGCACGAGACGCGTTTCGGCAGTCTGCGGTTTCCCGAGGCAGAGCCCGACATAAGGGCAGCTGCTGCAGGGATTTTGCGGAAAACGAACTCCGCTGTGTGGCAAGAACTGGGCGGACTCGATTCGCCCAATCGTATCTTCTGCCAGCTGGCAGAATTCGCGACGCTGTTCATCGGTGATTGTCGTGCGTAAGTATTGAACCTCGACCAATCGCTTGCGGACGAACACAATCTGGGCGACTTGAGAAATCCCCGTCATCCACGAATAGCAAACCAGTTGCGGATCCAGTGCCAGCAACCCGTCCGGTTCCTCCGCGTAGCGGCTCGATGTGGTTTTCCACTCGATCAGACAGCGTTCTCCATCCAGCTTGCCGATCGCATCAACGTAGGCCACGAAATCATTGTTTCCAGAGACTGGTCTCGTGAACTTCATCTGCATTTCGCGGCGCGGCTGGCGAATACGAATGCGATCGTCCTGGCAGAATCTGTCCAGGAGTTGTACGCCTTGTTGGAGCATCCGATCCCAGGTGTCGCCCTTCGAGTAGTGCAAACCTTGATTTTGGCAGAGCGACCATTCGCGGAATAATACTGCTGCAGCGTCTTTGCGTAAGAAATAGGAGGATAAAGCTTGTTCGAAGGCGCGCCCGAAGAGCATCGCTGCCCGAGTATCTTTTTCTTGCCAGCCATCGAGGTAGCGGTGGCGATATCGTCGGGGGCAGGTTAGATACTGACTGATTTGAGTGTAGCTGTAGGTCACTTTGATGCCTCCCATACAGCGAGGGTCGCGGGTGATGCGCTCGAAAGTCGTTCCCACTGAACAGCAGGCGCAAAGGCGTCGAGATTGAGCAGGGAACTGCCGTTTACGATCGCGTGGCTGATTTTCACAACCCCGCGGAGCCCGATCAAGCTTTTTTCGTCGATCTCATCCCGTCCGAGCAGTTCGGAGTCGTAACCGAAATCACGCAGAAACCAGTTGAGTTTCCACAGCGCCCTGGGCATGCAATAGAGGCGGCCGGCAATCGAGTGTCCAGTGAGTTCTTTGGGTTCGAGGATCGAGAAGCGAAGGATATAGAACGGTTTTCGTGCATCCCATCGATGCTGAGCCCGATCGACGCGAACGAACAGCAAACCATCGCGAACTTGAGCTGCAGCGGATTGATCGGCCTCATGCAAGCCTTGGATTCGTCGTCTCATGCGGCACCTTCCTTCGAACTGGGATAACTGTTGAGCTGGCAGAGTAGGGCCTCGCGGTCTTTCTCGGCCCAATCGGCCAAGTGTGCTACGAAGCCTTCGACCTGCTCGCGAGTGGCTTCGCGAAGGGTCTTGACTCCGCAAAAATCGGTGGCGTACAACTTGACCAAGGTGGCGTCGAGCTGATGCTGTCGAATAAGTTGGCAAAGGTGGTCACGAACTGTTCGCCCCCCATAGTTTCCATTGGCAGGTTGTGGAGGAAGTTTCTCGGATTGGGGAGAGGATGTAGATCGCTCCGTGAGAGAACCGATTTCCTCAACGGAGCAGATGCCGATGCCGTAGGCTTTACGCAAGGCGCGGTTGACAGCGCGAGTTTCGGCAACGCGCATTTCGGCGCCTTGGACCATGTACGAAACATTGGAGGGGTCGGCATCGCCGTATCCTACGAAGCTCTGAGATCCCGGTTTGAGAACAATTGCCTTAAAAACCCAACGGCCCTCGCTGGGATTCGAAACGTTTTCAACCAATTGTGTTTTTATGCTGGAACACTTCCGCCTTTGAGCAAGTCGGAGCAATCCGGAATGAGTGACGTACCATCTACCGTCCAGCATGAGCAAGTCACCGACTCGAACTGAGAGGTGCAGTGTACGGGTCATATCTCGAAGAACCAGCATTTGTGAATTGGTGACCAGGGGATAAAGTTTCTTGACTGTGCGCACGTTGTCACGTATTAGCTTTGTCTTAGGTCCACCGCGAGACATGTTAGAGTCCCTCCTTGTGATATCTAAATGATATCATAAAGATATCATTTCACCAAAGGAGGCGTTACGTGTAAACAGGAGTGGTCAGAGAATGCCAGAGCGTAGTACTGCGTTGCTGCTCAGAATTCGGCAGGGTCTGAAGGATCGGCTCGCTGATCTTGCCAAGCATGAACACAGATCCCTGAATAAGCAAATAGAGTTCATTCTCGAGAGTTTTGTATCTGATGTGTCAGAGCGTCAGCCGGACGAACGACGCCGCAAAGGGGACCACGGCCAAGGCTAAGTCTGCCCGAAGTTCACAGAATTCCACCAGTCCTAGCCAAAGCATGTCCCTTTGTGGCGTACTCCCCGAAAGATGGCAGATGACCTCGGGCGATTGCCCCTATAAGACCCATGACGCCGCTGTATGTTGCTGAATTCGAATCGCCCAACGGTGTGCTACGTATTGTGCTATACCGAGATCGCGCTGCAGGGTATTTCCCGAGAAGGTGAGTCGTGAAACGTGGCGCCCAATCCGGCTCCTCACGAACAAACGTGTCTTGGAATCTGCTTGAAAAACCATTCTTGAAGTTGAAACGGTTCTTTGAACCATCGATTCGGATACCCCAGGGCTAAGGGCGGTTCTTTGGGTTCGGCCAAAGATGAGGAATTCTGCGCGAGCTCAGGAACAGCGTCCCTCCCCCGCTAATGTAGTTACCGCTGTATATAATTGATACCAACGGCGGGGATGTCGGTAGAAGACGTTAACCGCCCGTGGCACTACAATCGCTTCACTCCCGCGGAAGTCGAACGCTCGCTAATGACGCAGAGCCGCCCGGTTCGACGCAGAAACCTCAATCACCGTCGTTCCCTTCATTCCCCGAATCCCGTCCATAGTGTCTCCTGAATGCATCCCTTGAAGTGACCCGGGTGCGGGCTCTCCCATTCCTTTCGCGAAGAGCGTCCGATCGAAACACTCTCAGAACCTTCCCAAATGTTGCCGATTGGGTCCCGCGAGTGATCGGAGGTCCGAGGGCTATGCTGTTTTCGTATAGTATTCCGAGCGGAATGCACGGTCGAATGGTGCTGCGTTAAGATCGTATGCGTTTAAAACGAGCCCAATCATGTTGGCATTTACTTGAAGCATTAGTTCGGAAGCGGCTCGCAGAGCGGCCTTGGTAGTTTGTCCCCAGCGCGCCACCAGAATCACGCCATCAGCCTCCCGCGACAGCAATACTGCATCAGTGAAGGAAAGGCACGGGGGAGTGTCGATAATCACGTAGTCGAATTCGCTGCGCCAGCGCGCGATGCATTCCTTCATCTTGCTTGAACCCAACAGTTCGGCTGGCTGCGAAGTCACCGCTCCCGACGACAGGATACTCAAGTTCGGAATGTGAGGAACCCGAACCACGACATCCTCGAAACGATAACGGCCATCAATAATTGTGCCTAGACCAGCATTGTGGGTGATTCCGAACATGTTGGCTATCGCAGGCTCGCGCAGGTCGCCATCTACGAGCAGAACCCGGCTTCCACGCTGCGCGAGTACGATCGCAGAATTCGCGCTGACCGTCGTTTTTCCTTCTTTCGGCAAGGAACTGGTCACCAGGATCACACGCGGAGGTGTGCCAAAGCTGGAGAGAATAATGGAGGTTCGCAGCGCTCGGAAAGATTCCGCTGCTGGCGACCTGGGCCGGGCATATGCAATCAAGGAGAGAGGGTTGCCATTCGATCCAGTAAGTGCGCCCAAGGTTTTGTTTCGATAACCGTTGGCGAGAGAACTCTGCAGCGGAATCATTCCTAACGCTGGCAGGGTGCAGATGGCCTTCGCTTCCTCCATGTCCCTGACCGTGGTGTCAAGATTCTCCAGCACCAGAGCCAGCGCGATGCCCCCACCCAAACCTAATAAAAAGCCGAACGCAAGGTTTCTGGGCACGTGTGGACTGACTGGAAGGTCCGGGATCTGCGCGACGTCAACCACGCGAATGCTGCTGGAGCGCAGGCCCGCCGCAATCCCGGCTTCCTTTAGCTTTTGCAACAGATTGTCGTAGAGTTGATGGTTGGAGTCGGCGTCACGCTTCAAGACCGAGTACTCGATCGCACTCTCATTCAGCTTGTTCGCCTCTTGTTTCTGCTGCTCCATGGCGGCGGTTAGCATCTTCTCGCGCTGGACGGCGGTGAGGTATTCATCGCGCAGGTTGTGCCGCGCCCGTATCTCTTCGCCGGCAATTTCTGCACGCAGTTCCTTCAATTGATTGCTCAGTTCCGCAACTTTTGGATAGCCCGAGCCAAATTGCGTAGTCAGCTGCGCATATTGGGTTTCGAGGTCCCCTTCTTTTTCGAGGAGCCTATCAAGCAGGGGACTGTTCCCTACGGGGACAGTTTTTTCTGAAACAGCAGGATCCGCGGACATCGCAAATTTGTAATTCGATTCCTTGTGAATGCGGTCTCCTTCGGCCGCAGTCAACTCACGGTTCAACTCGTCCAGCTTCGCCGTCACAATATTCTGTTTCTCGTCGATGCCGAGAATTCCGTGCTCTCTCTGATAGCGCACCAGCTTTTCTTCAGAGGCTTCTACCTTAACCCTGAGATCGGAAAGTTCCTTCGAAAGCCACTCCGCGGTCTGTGTGGCCGACTCGTATCTGGTTCTTACGTTCGCCTCAATGAAGGTCTGGACCAACGTGTTAACAATATCGGCAGCGAGACGGGGATCCGGGTCAGAGTAGTTGACCAGAACGATTCGAGTCCCGGGAACCGGCTCGACCTTCAATCCCCCGCGAAATTGCCGCAAGAGTGCCATGGTGTCCGGCGCGTTTTTGGCTATGTCAGGCGTCGGCCCAGGTGAAGTCTTACGGGTGAATCTGGGATCGCGATCCAGATGCATTGTGTCGATGGCTTTGAGGGCCAAGGTATCACTTAACAGAATCGAGGCCTGTGTCTGCAAGGCGAGATCGTTGTCGCCGGGAGAAGAGCCGGTCCCCGCATCCTTGAAGTCCACAGGGCTCGCGCTTTCCGGGAAAATTGCAAGTTTCGAAGACGCCTCGTATATCCGGGTGGAAGCCAGACTGATGATGGCTGAGATCCCGAGAACCACGGCCAATGTGCCCAGCACATACCACCGGCGCTTGCGCAAAATCTGCCAGTAGTACAGCACCGCACTCTGTTCACCGAACGGCGGGCCGTAGGATGGGCCACTCCCATTGATGAGCAGCGGGTCGGCTGGTTCCATTTCTCGAAGCTGAGAAGAGGGCTTCAGCTGGTGCTGCGACGACATCGACATCACTCCCGTGATTGACCGGTGGGGCAGGATCTAGGGGGAGGAACGGAGTACCCGCTCCGGGCGGATCGAATTCTAGCACCTTTCTTTGCGGTTCGAGAGCAGTTTCTATGGCTTTGGGCGGGCATTTGCGCTTTTGCGGCAGAATCTTGCGTCATGGGGCAATTCAGCCTGCTGAAAAACGCGCGTGTCGTGGACTCCTGGCATATACTTCTGAGGTTTGCAGCACTATCGAGCACTGGATCAGGTGATGGGAGAGTCCATGGTTTCCGCGGGTACGCAGTCTCGCGTGGTGCCGGCAATGGCGTTTAGCGCCGAACTCCCCCACACCGTCATACGCCCCTCCCGCGGCTGGGTTAGTTTGGATCTGAAGGAGCTCTGGCATTACCGTGAGCTTCTGTTTTTTCTAGCCTGGCGAGACATCAAGGTCCGCTACACGCAAACCGTGCTGGGCGCGGCATGGGCTATTATTCAGCCGCTGTTGAGCATGATTGTGTTCACGATATTCTTCGGACGCCTCGCCAAGGTTCCGTCCGATGGCATTCCCTATCCGCTATTCGCCTACACGGCCCTCGTCCCGTGGCAGCTCTTTGCCTATGCGCTCACCGAATCCAGCAACAGCGTGGTTCTGAGCGAGCGCCTCATCACTAAGGTTTACTTTCCAAAACTGGTCATTCCGTTCGCCAGTGTGCTGGCGGGATTAGTCGATTTCACCATCGCGTTCTCGCTCGTAATCGGCATGGTGATCTGGTATCACGTCACGCCCACTTGGGCTGTTTTGACCTTGCCTCTGTTCGTACTCTTCACAATGGCGACGGCTCTTGCGGTGGGACTGTGGCTTTCCGCGCTCAACGTGCAGTATCGCGATGTACGCCACACCCTGACATTCATCGTGCAGTTCTGGCTGTTTGCTTCGCCCGTGGTTTACCCAAGCACTTTGATTCCAGCCCGCTGGCGGCCGCTCTACGGACTGAATCCCATGGCAGGCGTCATCGAAGGTTTCCGCTGGGCCTTGCTGCGGAGGGCTCCGGCGCCGGGTCCGATGCTCGGAGTTTCGATCCTGGTCACAGGCGTGGTTTTAGTCGGCGGACTCTATTATTTCCGGCGTATGGAGAAGACCTTCGCCGATGTGGTTTAGCCGATGAGCACCCTAGCCATCCGCTGCGACGGGCTTGCCAAGCAATACCGCATTGGTGAGCGCGAAAGCTACAAGGCGCTGCGCGAGGTAGTCACCGACGCCATCACTTCGCCTTTCCGCCGTGCGCGTGCGGTCTTGAGCGGCTCGAAAAACGGTCATCGAGAGAAATCCACGATCTGGGCCATGCGGGATGTCTCGTTCGAAATCCACCGTGGAGAAGCGGTCGGCATCGTCGGCCGCAACGGCGCTGGCAAGAGCACACTGCTAAAAGTCCTTTCCCGCGTCACCGAACCCACGCGCGGCCAGGCCGATATCTGGGGTCGCGTCGGTTCACTGCTCGAAATCGGCACCGGCTTTCATCCTGAGCTCACTGGCCGCGATAACATTTACCTCAACGGCGCAATCCTGGGAATGAAGAAAACCGAGATCGCGCGCAAGTTCGACGAAATCGTAGCCTTCTCCGAGGTCGAGAAGTTCATCGACACTCCAGTCAAACGCTATTCCAGCGGCATGTATGTTCGCCTCGCATTCGCAGTGGCGGCCCACCTGGAGACAGAAATCCTGATCATCGACGAAGTCCTCGCCGTCGGGGACACCCAATTCCAGAAAAAATGCCTGGGAAAGATGGGCGAGGTCGCCCGCCACGGCCGCACCGTCCTGATGGTCAGCCACAACATGGCCGCGATTCACGCCCTCTGTTCGCGAGCCATTCTCCTGGAGCAGGGCCGCTCCGTCAGCGACGGCAATCCGCTCGAGGTTACGCGCCTCTATCTCGACGGATTCGAGAAGCAAAGCAACGGCGGCGTCATCGATCTGCGCTCTCCCGCGGTTCCTCGCTCCGGCAAGGCCAATATTTTTTCCGAGCTGCGCCTGAAAAACGGCGCGGGAGCCGCCACCACTGCCTATCTCTCCGGCGACGACATGGTGCTCGAGTTCGACCTGGATTCCGCCTTCCCCGTGCCCGATCCAATTTTCTTTGTCGGAATCGACGACAGCCTGGGCCGCCGCATTTTCACCGTAAGCAGCCAGTATTCACCAACCGACTTTCCCGCGCTGGATCGCCCGGTAACCGCAGTTTGCACCATTCCCGACCTTTGCCTTCTCCCGGGACGCTATTCCATGTCGATCTGCGCCGGCACAACCTACGATTGGTGCCTCGACCTGGTCGCGAACGTTGCCTGCTTCGATGTCCACGCCTCCGACTACTTCGGCACCGGACGCATGCCGCCCCAGGATCTCGGCGCCGTGCTGGTGAAATCGCAGTGGCACATAACCACCGAGGTGAGCCCAGCATGACCCTCACCGGACGCATTGCGCGCAAGGCATTGCCTAAGCCCGCCGCCGACCGTCTCGCATTCAGCCTCAACAGCTACCGCAGCTACAGAAATTTGCGACGAGACTTCGCACTCTTGCGCCGGGAGGCGGCTGCATGTCAATCGTTGGAAGAACAAGTCGACCTGATTCGCAGCCACAAGACATTCGGCGCCATCCAGCAACGCAGCGAAATCACCGGCCTGCTAGAGAGCTTGCGCCATGATCCTCCGCGCTACGTGTGCGAAATCGGCACCGCCTCCGGAGGAACCCTGTTTCTGCTAACCAAGGTCTGCCACCCCGACGCGCTCTTGCTAAGCGTCGATCTCGGTTTGTCCTTCGAGCGCTGTCTGGTTCACGCCCGCTTCGGCAGCAACAAGCAACGGATCGTCTGCATTCGCGGAGACTCCAGCACACCCAAAACTCTGGCTCGAGTGGAATCACTTTTAAGCGGCCACCCGCTCGACCTGCTTTTCATCGACGGAGACCACTCCTACGAAGGGGTGAAGGCCGACTTCGCCAACTACAGCCCGCTGGTGCGCCCCGGCGGTTTGATCGTTTTGCATGACATTGTTCCCGATTCCCGCACCCGCTATGGCAAGCCCACAGTCCATTACACTGGCGGCGTGCCAGTGTTTTGGGAAGAGATCAGAACTAAGCACAAGACCTCAGAATTCATCGAGGACCCGGAACAGGACGGCTATGGCATCGGCATCATCCATAAGTAGCAACCTAAGCCGGGAGTCTCATACTACCCCAGCCATCTCCGTAGTGATGCCCACCTACAACGGTGAACGCTTCCTCCGCCCCGCCATCGAAAGCATTCTGAACCAAACCTTCCCCAATTTCGAACTCATCATCATCGACGACGGCTCAACCGACAACACCCCCCACATCCTCTCCGAGTTCAAAGACACTCGCCTCACCGTCCTAACCAACAAACAAAACCTGGGAATCGCCGCCGCCACCAACCGAGGACTCGCTGCCGCCCGCGGCGAATACATCGCCCTGCAGGACCACGACGACATTTCCCTCCCCCACCGCTTTCAAACCCAACTAAATTTTCTCAACACCCATCCCGAAATCGCGCTGGTAGGATCAGCCGCGGAACTAATCGACGAGAACGGCATAGCCTACGACAACTACCGCGAGCCCGAAGAAGATATGGAATTGAAATGGGAGACGCTGTTCCGCTGTCCGATAAGGCACACCAGTGTCGTCGTGCGACGTAAAGTAATGTGTGAAATAGGTGGATACTCGGCAGATTCCGACCTAAACGTCGCGTCCGACTACGATTTACTTTCGCGCACAGTGATGCGGTACGGCGTTGCAAATCTCGATGAACGTCTCGTCCGATGGCGAAGGCATCCAGCCGCGACCTCGATAACGCACGATCAAGATCAACTGCGAGCCGGTGAATTCACCTCGCTGCGCAACATCCGCGCACTGTTTCAGCATGACGACCGCACTCCCGTCGGCCTGGATCAGCAGTATCTTCTCGAGGGGAGCCGAGCGTTTCTCTGCACACCCGCGGGTTCGCTGCCAGCATTGCCCCCCAAGCAGATCATCTCCGGGCTGCGATTCCTGGACAACATCTTCGAGACTTTTTGCCGTAACTACGACGTTTCCGGTCGCTCGGCGAGTCGACTCCGCAAACGATTGAACTGGACTTGGGGCAAGCACGCCATTGCATTGGCCTTCCGTTCTTGCTGGGACTTGCGCTCGCGTATCCATATCGCAATGCTCAGCGTGAGGTGCTTTTGCCGAGTCGCTTGGGAAGGCACTAAGTGAGTAGCATCGCAGAGGCTGCATGAATCAGGGTCCCCCCCCCATCACACCGGTTGTGTCTGTGATCATGCCCACGTGGAACGGGGAGCGATTTCTGCGTCACGCTATCGACAGCATCCTCGACCAGACATTTACCGATCTCGAACTAATCGTCATTAACGACGGTTCCACAGACAGCACGGCCCACACGCTTGCTGAGTACAAGGATGAGCGCCTAGTCGTCCTAACTAATGAGCGAAACCTGGGAATCGCCGGAGCCACCAACCGTGGACTCGCCGTCGCCCGCGGAGAATACATCGCCCTACAAGACCACGATGATATTTCGCTGCCGCAGCGTCTTCAAACCCAGGTGGATTTTTTGGAATCCCACGCAGAGGTTGCGGTCCTGGGATCGGCCGCCACACTGATTGACGACGACGGCATCCCCTATGCCGAATTTCCGCTGCCGTGCGAAGAAATCGATATCAAGTGGCGATTGCTGTTTGTTGGTGATGCCTTCCATTACTCGAGCGTTATGGTCCGGCGCAGCGCACTGCTGGAGACAGGCGGTTACAGCGAGGACCCGGCGTTCCGATACTCTGAGGCGTACGACCCTTTTTCGCGCCTGGCTATGTGTCATCGAGTGGCTAACCTTCCCGATAAACTGCTTCTCTGGCGCAGGCATCCGGGCGCGACTTCGTTCCAGCACGCGCCGGAGCAGATTCGTTCCGGCGAGATCATCTCCCTAAGGAATATCGCCATGGTCGCCAACCACACTTACGATGGCGCATGCCATAATGACCAGCGGTATTTGCTCTCCGGGTTCAAAGCCTTCTTGTCGACACCACCGGGGCATTTTCCCGCTTTGCCCCCCGAGCAGGTGCTTTCCGGTGCCGAATTTTTATGCGATCTGCAGGATAAGTTCTACCGCCTGCACCGATTTCCCCGCTCTGTAGTTGCGAGACATCGCAAGCCTCTGAGCTGGATGTGGGGCAAGCATGCTATCGGGCTAGCCATGCGTGCCCCGTGGGACTGGCGCGCGAGAACCCGTAGCCTCATCCTGGGATTCTCACGACTCTGGGATGCCGCCCGGGCTACGCTGGTCAGTATTGTGGATAGATCCATCGGCCGGAGCCGTCCACTGCTGAGCGTGACGGTCCCGACCATTCGACCACTGCCGAATGCACCGGAGCAGCCAAGCTGGACAAAAGAGCCATTAAACGCGCGATAAAGACCTCGCCTCTCGTTCGACGAGCTACGCGCAACCTGATGATCCCCGCCGTCAGAGGATACCTCAGGTATGCTCCTATGACTCTAGGCAGGGGAGCCTGCTGGAACGTGGTGCAGACGCACTTTCTAGGTCTGGAGCCGCCGAGATGGGATTTTACTGCTCGAACGATCTTCAACAGCCGGGTTTCAGCCCACACCAGAGAGTTGATTGGCAAATACATTTATTATTTTGGCGTCTGGGAACCAAACCTTACAAGTTGGATTCGGCGTCGCCTTGCTCCCGGTGACGTCTTCATTGATATCGGTGCCAACATTGGGTATTACAGCCTCTTGGCCGCCAAGTTGGTCGGTGATTCCGGAAAGGTCGTCGCTGTGGAAGCTCTACCTGCGATATTCACCATGCTCCAGCATAATCTCAAACTAAATCATGTCCGCAACGTCCGAGCGATAAACTGCGCGGCCTGGGACGCAGAAGAGGAAATTACGATCTATACCCAGCCTGAAGACCTCCCAGGTCTGACGACCCTAATGCCCGACTGGGCGCATAGATGGCATCTGGAACAAAAGTCTCGTGTAAACGCCGCTCCCTTGTCAGCGATTCTCAAGCCGGACGAGTTCAAGGCGGCGCGATTGATCAAGATCGACGTGGAGGGAGCTGAGTGGCGCGTCCTCTGTGGAATGAAGCGGGTCATGGATTCCTGCCGCAATGATCTAGAGGTTATGACCGAAGTCAGCTCCAAACTGCTGGAGGCGGAGGGCAGGACGGCTCAAGACGTTCTGCGGTTCTTCGCCGACTACGGATTTCACGCCTACAGCGTAGAAAACGACTACGAAGGGGAGGGCTATCTTCGCCGCGAAGCTCCCAAAAAGCCAACCCGGATCGAACGAATCCTCTCCGAGCAGGCTGACGTCATCTTTTCCCGCATCGACGCTGACTGCCTCTAGACTCGGATCAACGCAAAGCACACCCGCATCCGCGTGTATGCCTACCCTCAGTGCGAAATGAGTTTTCGCACCCCGATCCTTGCAGCCAAGACAAGAAGCCGGGCACGAGTGCCGAGCGAAATGTCGTTGCGCGGCAAAATTGCGAGAGCCAATGCATGCTTGGCCCAGTACAAGGGAAGCACGCATGAACCCTCCGGATCGTGCTTAAAACCTCGGAGAAGGGCAGGAATCAAGACACTCAGAGCTTTCACTTCGTCGCGTTCGAAGCGAACAGCAACACCCGGCTTGGTTGAGAAGAACCGCTTCCATGACTGCCAATGTCGATCCTCGACGTCGAGGCCTGTCGCTCTTCTGACGATGGCGCGCGTAATGAAGTCGGTCTGAGACAGCTGTTCTTCAAGGTTCCCCGCCGACACCGAGGACGGATGCGCTCGATATTCAATCAGTGGCTCGGGTAGGACCCGCGCCGTGCCATTGAGGGCAACCCGCGCCATGAATTCGTAGTCCTCGGTCACCCGATACCGCGGATCTTCGTCGTAGCCGTTAGGTGGTCGCGCTGCTTCGGCACGAAAAAGTATTGAAGAATGAATCACAGGGCAGTACCGGGTGAACAGAAAATTCAGGGTGCAGCCGTTGAGGCCGCCAGGACGAAAATCGACTCGCGACCCAGCCCCATCAATAATGTGCGCCGCGCTAGCCACCATTGTAACTTCCGGATGCGTGTCGAGATAACTGACCTGGTCCGCGAGACGGGAAGGTAGGGAAACGTCGTCCGCATCAAGACGCGCTATGTAACGGCCTGATGCGACCGCGATTCCACGGTTCGAACAAACAGCTTGCTTTTTATTTGTCTCATTTCGCAGTATGCGAATGCGCGGGTCTTGGTATTCGGCAAGGATGTCGGGTGTCGAGTCCCTAGAAGCATCGTCAACAACGATCAGCTCCCAGTCACGAAAGGTCTGGGATAGAACGCTATCTATTGCTCTCCGGAGAAATCTTTCACCGTTGTAAACGGACATTACTATGCTTACGGCATGCGGCAATTTCCCCTCCCCGTTCCGTTTTCGTCAGGCTGGCCGCGCAACACCGTCTGTCACCAATGCCATGAATGTTATGGGTTAGTATGTCATGGACAATTATAAAAACCCGCGGATTCCATGAATACGCGATTTCACGGTTGGCAGAGACGCACGCTTTTCTCAAGTTGAGGCCAACCACATGGCAAGGTACTAACGTGAGGTACAGCCTTATTACACCCACCCTCCTGCGCCCATCTCTGGAGCGCCTTTGCGCCTCTATCGACGCGCAGAGTTGCCGCGACTGGGAACACCTGATTGCCGTAGATACAGTGATCAACTCTGCCGCGGAGCGGATGCTGGCGCGAATCCAGCATGCGCAGCGTGTTATCTGGCAATGCCCTCGTCCCCACCGCAACTTCGGCAACACCTGCCGTCATGCCGCGTCCCTCCGCGCACAAGGCGACTACATTTTTTACCTCGATGACGATATTTACCTCGCCGACGAGAATGTGTTGCATGTTCTCGAGTGTGTGACCGCAGCGTGGGCAATTTTCCCCATGTTGCTAGAAGGGAACCGGTTCTTTAACGATCCCCCCGGTTATGAGCGCACCGACACCGCCAACTTCATAGTGCAACGCAGTCTGGGGACATGGCCAGACATCGCGGACTACGCGGCGGACGGCAACCTCGTGGAACGTCTGCGTCGCGAGCACTCATACCAGTCCTTGCCAGATTGCCGTCCGCTTGTGGTGATGCCGCGCATGAACTTCGGTGACAAATGGTTTCCATGGGGAAAGCTCCACAACGAATTTAAGCTGCGCAAGGCGCGAGTTCGGTCCTGGGGTTCTCGACTGAAGAGGAGGTTAAGGATCTAGCCCGCATCCGCCTCGTAGAGGAGCTCTTCCGCGGCGACGTTGCCGCCCGTTAATAGCTATAAGCTAGAGTAAAAACCATACCGACAATGTTCCACATGGAACATTGCTCCACAGTGTGCTCAGATAAATCTCGAGGTGACACAGACCCGTTGCGCATCTGCCTGATCGGAGCAGCGAATCTCTCGAACAACCCGCGCCTGTTGCGCGAGGCCGATCTATTGTCGCAGCAGCATGAAGTTCGCGTGGTGTGTCAAGGAACAAGTCGCGCGTCGGCCGAGGCTGACGCACGCCTGCTGGCCCGCCGCTCCTGGCGTCTGCAGCGGGTGGACCATCCCCGCGCCGACTGGATGCCTTCCGAAATATTTCGTTCGCATTGGCTACAGTCGGTGCTGGTCCGCGGACGGCGTCGCCTGGCGGAAGAAGCCTTTCGCTATATCAAGAGCGCCGGGCTTGCCGAATATAGTGTCTGCGCCAGCAGGAGCGAACTGGAGAAGCTGGCATGCTCCGAGCGCGCCGACTGGTTCATCGCCCACACTCAGCCCGCGCTGCCAGCCGCCGCCGCCGCCGCGCGAAAATGGGAAGCCAGACTGGGCTTCGACTGCGAAGATCTGCTGGCGGAAACTGGAGACAAATTCTGCGAAGCCAATCGCCTCATCGAGCGGAAGTATCTGCCCCAGTGCGACTCCATCACGGCAACGTCTAATGCGATGGCAGAAAATCTGGCCAATGCCTACAGCATCCCGCGACCGGTCGTGCTCTACAACGTCTTTCCATTGTCTCTCGTGGAAGGAATTGTGCCGCCCGCACAGCGCCGAGCACATTCTAAACTGCGTCTCTATTGGGTCAGCCAGACCATTGGGCCAGACCGCGGCATCCAAGACGCATTCCAAGCCTGCGCCGGGCTGACCGATCACATTGAAATTCATCTGCGCGGACGATTGTCGGAGCCGCACAAGAGGGAGTTGATTGCGTCCGCAGAGCAATGGGGCGTGGCCGGGTGCATCAACCTTCATCCTGTGATTCATCGCGATGAATTGTTTCGCTCGATGGCAGAGTATGACGTAGGCTTGGCGCTGGAGCGTCCGCAAAACCGAAATCATGGGCTGACAGCGTCGAACAAAATATTCAGCTACCTGCTCGTGGGGCTGGCGGTAGCCGCGACTGATACGCCCGGCCAGCACGAAGTTATGGAACACTCGCCGGGTGCTGGCTTCCTGTATACGTCGGGAGATACGAAGTGCCTGCGCGCCGCACTGGAGTGTTGGATAGGAGATCGAGAGCAGTTGTGGCAAGCCCAGCAAGCCGCATGGGATGTGGCTCGATCACGCTTCTGCTGGGACATCGAGCAGAAAACATTTCTCGAACTACTCAACCGGTCAGCCTGATTTTTTCCAAAACACTCCGGTACCGTCAATTTCCTGGATGGGATCGGCAATACCGGCGCGCTCGCGAAAGTCACGCACTGCCTGCTTGCAGGGAGCGAGCACGTGATAGTCGTCGACGATCACCAGGCCTCTGGGCGAGACCTTGTGGTAGAGCGCATTCAAAATGTCCATGGTCGATTCGTACAAGTCGCCGTCCATCCGCAACACGGCGAGTTGCGCAACAGGCGCGGAAGGCAGCGTGTCTTTGAACCAGCCTTTGAGGAACTTCACCTGACTGTCCAACAGTCCGAATCTTTCGAAGGCTGCTTCAACGTCGGCTTGGGAAACTGCGAGCGCGGTAAAGCCGGATAAGTCATAATCGCGGTCGGCTTCGTGCGACGGAGCGGGCAGTCCATGGAAGCTGTCGGCAACCCACACGGTACGATCGGTTACTCTCCGCAACTTCAAAAGCGCGCGCATGAAAATGCAAGATCCGCCGCGCCACACACCGGCCTCCAGCAGATCACCCGGCACGCCTTGGTTCAGCACCGACTCGACACAGAATTGCAGATTGTCGAGACGCTTCAGGCCCACCATGGAATACCCGATGCTGGGCCAATCCGTGCCCAGTTCGCGCGCCTTGGCGTCGAATGGAACCGTCTTGAAAATCTTGTATCCGTGTTTATTGAGGAATGTAAACAGGCGCCGCTTGATCGCGGGCAAATTCTGGTCGGGATGAACTTCCTGGTTGCTACTCTCAGGATAGAGATAGCCGGTGAGGCAGCGCTTGAGCAGATCGAGATAAAGTTGCTGATCGGTCATTGAAGGTGCGCAAGACGGCTTGGGGCTTGGGTTGTCAAGGGAGGGATTATATACTTCCGGGCGAGGTGGCACGTTGACTCTTTGGTCCGACTTTCTCACCAACGACAAAAGGATTATCCATAAATGGAAACATTTTTTCCCCATCTACGAGCGCCACTTTAAAGATTTCGTTTACAAGCCAGTCACGTTCGTAGAAATTGGCTGCGGGCTTGGCGGGTCACTGCAGATGTGGAAGCGCTATTTCGGACCGCACGCGCGCATTGTGGGCATCGATGTCAATCGGGCGTGTAAAGCCTTCGAGGAAGACCAGATCGAAGTGCGGATCGGCGATCAGAGCGATGAGAAATTCCTGCAAAGAGTGATTGATGAGTTCGGGGCGGCGGATATCGTGCTGGACGATGGCAGCCACGTGATGAGCCACATTACGGCCACATTCCAGTTTCTTTACCCGCGAATGGCAAAGAACGGTGTTTACCTGGTCGAAGATCTGCACACTGCGTACTGGGACGAGTTCGAAGGTGGTTTGCGGAAGCCGTCTACCTTCGTCGAGCTATGCAAGAATCTCATTGATGAGCTGAATGCGGATCACTCGAGAAATGCTTTGCCGCCGACAGACTTTACCAAGACGACGCTGTCCATGCACTTCTACGACAGCGTTGTGGTGTTCGAGCGGGGTGCGCATACGAAGAAGTTGGCCCTGGAGATTGGTACTCCGCCTCCACTGGAGCCAGCGCCCTCGCTTCTGGACCGGCTTGTCTCGCGCGTCAAAGGAAAGCCGAAGGTCGACAGTTGAAACGCGGTCCATCGCCGGCGTTTCACCTTCAGTCGTTCTCCATTGGTCCTGTGCGTCGTTTGCGGACGCTCGAAGATATTCTAATCGAAAACGATTTCTTAGCAGCAGGGGCCAGCGCCTAAAGGCGGACTCATTCTAAAGCTTTCGGCATGCCTGAAGGCATGCCCTGATACGAACCTCAACAATGGTTCTACTTTTCGAATCAAAGACGAAATCCCACGCAGGAAGGTCAGCGGGGAGGGATCGCAAAGGACCTGCATCTGCGATTTGCCGTTTAAAAGTGATGCTTGTCGCGGTCCTTATAATTGCGGACGGTACCTCCGCGGCAGTGAGCGAGATCGGGTCCGATCAAAGTAGCGCGCAGGTTGTCGATGCGCGAAGCATTGGCGTGGACTGCTCGGGAGCGAACGATAGCGCTGCTGCATTAAACGCTTTCAGCGCGGGGGGCGGGCTTGCCGGCATGAAACTTGCTTTTCCGGCTGGGAGTAAGGGTGGGCCATGCGTGATCACACTTGGAAGTACTTGGAAAATCTACAACGCCATTTCTTTTACCATTGACGGCGGGACGCGTTGTGGGCTTCCGGGCAACTGTACACACTTCAAGTACGTTGGATCGTCAGGCGGCGCCGTAATCGATATGGAGCATGTTGTCGGTTTTGAGGTTAAGAATGTGCTCATTGATGGCAACGGGACTGCCGCTACTGGCTTAATCGTTGACCAAGACGGGCCGGGCGGAATCGCCACTTACGACGGAATTTTTGAAGGCGTGCTTTTTCACGCGAATGTCAGTAACTCATCTGGCCCTCACAATGATTGGGTTGGATTGTCGGTATCGCCTACAAGTATCGCAAATGTAGCAGACATTCGCGTCATTGATTCTGCGTTTGAGTGCGTTCGTACGGGTGGCGGCCGCGGCACTATCGGTTACGGCCTGGGTCTTATCAATGGCTCTCGCAATGCTCTGCTGGAAGTTGTCCGGCACAACTATTTCGAGCATTGTGGGTATGGTATTTATCAGAAAAACGGTGGGGCGATCATCGAGGAGAACACCTTTGGCGGCGATGCGTCCACCATTGACGACATCTATTTGACTGGAACCTCGTCTCACGAACGCGTCGTCGGCAACTGGTCGGAATCCCAACTTGGTTTGTCGAATCAATTTTTCAAGGCAGCATTTCAAGACGTGAGCGGGCCGGGCATTGAAATTTCAGGGAATCAGATTCCGCTCAATGGTGGATGTGCTCTCGACATCGGAGGCAATTCGATCTCCAGCCGTGAACCTAATGTTTGGTATAACGGCGCGGCGGGGCAGGGAAGACGATCGGCCAAGGCATGCGCGACCACGAGCGGATTTTCCTTCACCTGGTCGGGTCCGAGCGGACTCTCCTGGCCGGAAGATGTTACTGGGACGCTGACCGCTGGTATTTTCCTGCCGGGATCATTGAAAAACGGCCCGAGCGCGGGATTGATCGCGAATTCTGGAGCCGCCATCGCTCAGGGTGTGCCCTTAAAGTGGATCGGGGCGGCGACGGTCGTCGGGACCACAGCCAGCGACACAGCACCGGGGATTGCGGTTGGGGTCGCGGCGAATGCTCCGGGCGCCTCCGGCAGGTCCACTTATCTGATGACTTCTGGCTACATCTTGATGGCGACGGATGGTGATTGTTCCGTTGGACAATTTGTCGTCGTGAGCCACCAGAATTCAGGGCGCGTTCAATGTACCAGTCATTATGCAGCTGGCACGGTGATCGGCGTGGCGCTGCTTGGAAAGAAGAACGGCAGCGTATATGTTCAGGTCGGATTGCGATGAATGAGATTGTGAAGCGCAGGTTGAGATCGAAATTTTGAAGCGTGTCCTTATTGTCGGCGCGGATTTTGCGCCCAGCAGCTACCCTCCGGCGTTGCGTATCCGCTATTTTGCGCAGCACTTGAAAGAATTCGGCTGGGAGCCGGTCATTCTGACCACCGATCCACGTTATTACGAAACCGAAATTGATGTAGAGAACGGGAAGTTGCTTCCGTCGGATCTAGAGGTGATTCGTACGCGAGCGATACCTGCGTCGTTGACGCGGAAGTTTCGATTCGGAGACCTTGGTCTGCGCAGCCTGTGGCACCATTGGCGGGCGATCAACCGCATTTGCCGTGACCGGCGAGTGAACTTAATCTTTGTTCCAATTCCGCCGTACCCGAGCATTGTTCTCGGCCGCCTTGCGCATGCTCGATTCGGCCTTCCTTATGTGATCGACTATATCGATCCGTACGTCACGGAATACTACTGGAAACTTCCTCGCTCGCAGCGGCCGCCGAAGCACGCGCTGGCGTATTACACCGCGCGAATTGTCGAGCCATTTGCTTTGAAGCGGGCCGCGGCTGTGGTCGGAGTGGACACTTCCTATACGGCGGATTTGTTTGTCCGCTATCCGTGGCTGGCGGCAAAGTCGGAAAGCATTCCTTATGGTGGCGAGCCCTCCGACTTTGAGTATCTGCGCAATCATCCGCGTGCTAATCCGGTATTTGATCCGCAGGATGGATTTCTGCACTTGAGTTATGTGGGACGCGGCGGGCCTGATATGCTGCCGTCGCTTCGGGCCGTGTTTGAAGCTGTGATCATGGGATTAAAACGGTGGCCTGATTTATTTCGCCGCTTGCGCATGCACTTTGTCGGCACAACTTATGCGCATCGGGCAGCGGAAGAATATCAGGTACTTGGGTTGGCAAAAGAAATGGGAGTTGAGCAATGTGTGGACGAGCATCCGGGGCGGGTGGCTTATCTAACTGCGATTCAGATCATGCTCGACTCGCATGCACTGCTGGCTGTCGGTTCTGAATCCGTGCATTACACGGCTTCAAAGATTTTTCCCTGCATTCTGGCGGCTCGACCGCTGCTGGCTGTGTTTCACGAAAAAAGCAGCGTGGCGACGATCTTGAAGGAAACACAGGTTTGCGACGTGATCGAATTTAGTGCAACGCGCCCGGTCTCTGCCACGGTGGAGGGTATTGCTGGACAGGTTCGAGATCTACTGGCGTTGCCGCCGAATTCTCGTCCGCCCACAAGATGGGAGGTGTTCGAACGCTACACGACCAAAGCTATGACCGGCCGACTGGCGGCGGTTTTCGACGCGACAGTCGGCTCAAGCGTAGCTGGGCCGCCGATGGTGCGTGAAGTCAGCGGCTGATAATATTAGCGCCGTGCCGGCCACTCGATTGGCGATCGTTGCTACTCATCCGATCCAATACCACGCGGCGTGGTATCGCTTGCTGGCGGTGCACCCGGAATTGGAGATCCACGTTTACTACTGCCACCGGGCGACTCCCGCCGAACAAGCCAATGCGGGATTTGGGGTGGAGTTCGATTGGGACGTGCCGCTGCTTTCGGGATATCCGTTTAGCTTTCTGAAAAATGTGGCTCGCGTTCCCGGAGATGGGCGATTCGGGGGATTCGATACACCGGAGATCAAGGAGATCATCCGACGGCACGAGTATGACGCGGTGATGGTTAACGGATGGAATTACAAAAGCGCGTGGCAAGCTATCCGGGCATGCTGGAAGACCGGAGTCAAAGTTTTGGTGCGGAGCGATTCTCATTTGCGCACGCCGCGCGGATTCTTTGCGAGAATCGCCAAAGCTGCCGTTTATCCGCGATTTGTTTCACGTTTCGATGGCTGCCTGGCGGTGGGGAAATGGTCGAGAGAATATTTCCTGCGTTATGGGGCGAAACCGGAACGGGTTTTTCTTGTTCCTCATGCCGTGGACAATTTGTTTTTTAGTTGTGGAGCGGAGCGCGCGAGGCCGATGCGTAGCGAGCTGCGCAAGAAATGGGGTCTGGATCCTGAGGCGATTGTGTTTGCGTTTGCGGGTAAGTTCATCGAGAAGAAACGTCCCATGGATGTTGTGCGGGCAGTCGATCTGGCGGCGCGGCGAGGCTCGCGACTTCAAGGTCTCATGATTGGCGACGGGCCACTGCGGCGGTCTGGCGAGGAGTACGTTCGGAATCATGGCGCTCCCGTTTTGTTTGCGGGATTTGTGAATCAATCGCAAATACCCGCGGCATATGCGTTGTGCGACGTGCTGGTGCTGCCGTCTGACGGAGAGACCTGGGGTTTGGTCGTGAATGAAGCCATGGCGTGCGGACTTCCTGCGATCGTGAGCGACCAGGTTGGATGTGGTCCCGACCTGATCGTTGCGAGACAAACGGGCTTCGTATTTCCTCTGGGTGACGTCGAGGCTTTGGCTAGCCAGATGCTCCAGATGGCGGACAACCCGGCACGGCTGGCGGAAATGGGCGCCTGTGCCGCGAGAATGATCAACAATTATTCTGCGGAAGCGGCGGTCGACAATCTAGTCGGATGCCTTAAGGCCATTTTGAATTGAGCGCTCTGTGACGTTGCGAAACAATCTGAACTTGGTACGCGCCCGGCCGGTCTTGGTGTATGCCGGTGTCCCGTTGTTGGTCACGGCGTTCTTGTGGTCGACAAGTTCGAACCAGCTTTCACCCTCGGAGATCGTGGCTGTGCTGATACTCTGCTGGATTCCCTGGGCCTCTTATCAACAGTGGTATCGCGGATCCAGGCAGGAGCTTCCACTGTTTAGTCTGCTAGCGGCCATGTATTGGGTGGCCTATGTTTTGCCACTTTTTTGGGGTAGCCACACGATTGGTTTGGTTAGAGGCAATCATCGGCTGCCAGAGCAGGAGATTGCTCAAGCGATGTATCTGGCGGTCATTGGTGTTGTGGCGATTCGGATGGGCATGAGGGTCGTGGCAAATTGGCGGTGGGAACCTTCTTTTTTGGTTGGCATTCCACAGAATCCCTGGCGTTGGAACTATTTGCGAATTGTTCTTATTGCTGCGGCCCTCATGAGGATATTGATTCCGATTACGGCTTGGGGAGAAGGTGGGCGGCAGATCATTGTGAACATCGAAACCTTTGTCGCTAGTGTTGCCTTCGTCATTCTGCTGCGGTCCTGGCTTAGCGGTACGGCTATCAGTGTGGACAAAATTCTGGTGAGCGGCTACCTTCTAGTCGCACTGGTTGTGGGTTTATCTTCTGGGTGGCTGGGAACGTTTGTGGGGCTTGGCATTATTTGTGTTGCCAGCTTCGTCTACGCAAGAAACAAATTTCCAGTGGTTGCGTTGCTGGTGGTTTTGCCGACGGTTATGTTTTTGCAGCCGGGAAAGGCGAAGTTTCGGGAAGTTTATTGGAAAGGCGGGCCATCGGAGAGCTACACCAGCAGTTATTCGGAACGGATCGGACTCTGGATAGATGCGTCATCGCGAGCCTGGGGCCGTGTGCTGACTGATCCTACTGGCGACGGTTTTCGAGAATTGGGCAGGGCTACACTGTCGCGGCTGTCTTTACTTGAACAGACTGCGAATGTGATTGAGATGACTCCGGCACAAGTGCCGTACCAGTATGGCCGTTTGTATTCGTACCTGCCTATCACATTTGTTCCGCGCTTCCTTTGGCCGGAGAAGCCCTCCGTCACGGATGCCAACAAGTGGTACCAGGTGTCTTATCTGCTGACGGCGCCAGCTAATATCGAGAGTGTGGGGATTTCGGTTGGCACGCTCGCTGAAAGCTACATGAATTTTGGCTGGGTGGGGCCGGTTTTTGTGATGTTCAGCCTGGGCGTTTTTCTTGGAGTGCTGAAAAAGCTTTTTATGCGAAAGGCGTCTGGCTTGCTGCTCAGCAGTATTGGTGTGGCGCTTTTGCCCGGGTTGCTCGCGGTGGAATCCCAGATGGCGGTGTACGTTTCGGGATTGGTGCAGGAAGTCCTGTTCGCATTGATTGCGCTTGCCCCGGTAATGATCGTTGTTCGTCGCGACCGCGTTGTATCCGGCGCTCCTGTTTCCAGGGCCGGAGTGATGAGCCGCTGAGAGGTTCAGCGGGAGGATCAATTCAAGTTTTGGTGTTTTCCTGGAAGCATTCGACCGCAAAGGCGAATGAGGCCGCGAAAAGTGGTCCTGCCACATTAAATATCGGGCGTCCGATGTTTCCCGCCGACAGAAACGGCTGAGTAGGATCGGGTCCCGGGTCGTTGTACACGAACAATACTAACGTGATCACGGCAGCACCCAGCACAGCCAAGCGCCACTGTTTCGGGATCTGTTTTGGCGCCAGGAATACAAATGGAAGCCAGATAATCGTAATCCACAGATTCCAGCCGACGATTACATGAAGCAGGCTGGTCGCAACACTGCCCGGGGCGTGTTCATGGGAAAGCACATTCCACGGGAACACCAGATCATGGTCGATCACGGAGTGGAGCACTGAGACCGTGGATAGACCGACGATGGCCATCGCGATTACCGCAAGAATCTTCTTCTTTCGTGCCGCCGGGTCCAAGAGCAACCACGTTAGTGCGAAAACCGTGCCAATCGGGATGAATGTTTCTTTGCTGAGCGCGGCCACCAAACCGATCGGCGGGAGAAACATCCATTTGTTGCGCAGCAACGCCCAGGTTAGCAAGGCAAAGAAAAATGCGTCGGCGGAATCGACCAGCGCGCTTAGCTGGTAGTTGGAAACCGTGAAGTTTAGTAGATATGCGAATGCCGCTACAACCGCCATCGTAGATTTGCGGGACATTCCATACACAAGGATGCTCACGAGAAAAGCCGTGGCCGCGCAGAAGATCGAATTAATAATCAGGAGGGAAAAGGCCGTAGCGTCCCAGCTCCCGAGCCGTCCGCGGACCATCCAGTAAATGGGCTTTGCCAGGAAGGGAACGAGCACGCGATACTTCCAGTGCCCGCTCGCTGCTGCAGGTCCAGACTGGACCAGCCTGTAGTACTGCACGCTGTCCGATAGTCCGGGGATCGAGGTTGGGTCGTACCGATTGAGCGTGGGGTAGCCGAGCCCAAAGCAAATCAAGAACAAAAGCGCGGCCCAGGCTGACAATGCAACTTTGTTTTTGGTGCTCGTCAACTTCGACCGAACCTCTCGCCGGAATAGTTCCGTTTTGTCCCGGAGTTCTGAATTTTATTCGATGGCAATAGAAGCTCGTTGCAGGAGCGGCGAAAGGGCGCGCCGAAAGCGGTCCATGAAATGCTCCTGCAGAAAAACGGATTGTACTCTTGCTCTGCCCGCCTGCCCCAGGCGGGCGGCAAACTGTGGGTCAGAAAGAACCGGAATTGCGGCTCGGGCAATGCTGTCGCCATTCAGATCCTCAGCAAATACAGCGCCAGTTCCCTCGGGGAACAGTTCCTCGGTCACGGTTCCGGCTAGACCCAGGACGGGAACGCCGAAACTGGCAGCTTCCACGCCGGCGAGACCGAATCCTTCTCCCCTCGACGCAAAGAAGAGCAGCCGGCAGTTGCGATACATCGCGTCGCGATCGGCATCGCTGAGCCGGCCGCAGAACTCGATTCCCTCGATGCGTTCCTGGGATACCCGCCTGCGCAGACGGAGTTCGTCATCACCCGTGCCAACGATCATCAGCCTTGCGCCGGGTACAGCGGCTCGAATGCTCGGCCATGCATCAATCACCGCATCATGTCCTTTGTAGCGTTCGATTCCAAGAATGCGCCCCACGATGAGTCCTACCGGTTCTGACAAACGTACATCAGCTGGCTGAGATTGGTCGGGCACTCCCAGCCATGTCACTTGGACTTCAGGCAACCAGGGATTGGAGCTTCTTGCCTGAGCCACAGTGGTCGCTGAATTGCTCAGAAGAAGATCGGCTTCGAGCAGCGCTTCTCGTCTGCGTCCGGACAATGGCATCCATACCTCGACGCCGTGTAAAAACACGACATAAGGAACTCGCCTCAGCAGGGGATTCACTCGATGCAACACGGCGAGGTGCACATGGTCGTAAATCACTAAGTCAACATGTTTCAGGCTGCCCCAGAGGGTTCGCCAAAGAATGGTCGAGATCCGCAATAGACGAGGCCAAAAGGGAGGATGTTGCCAGAGTCGCAATTCCGCGTCCGGCTCAAGCGCCGACACCATCGCCTGTACCACCACGCCGATGCCTCCGTAACGCGTGCCCGGCCCGGAAGTAACGAAAGCCACTGTAGGACGCAACCAGCCACCATTAAATTCGCGAATTCTCCGCGCTTCGAGCTGCGCGAAGGATTTCTACAGCATGAAGAGTTGGCAATAGTATCATGCCTTTTCCGAATGAGAGTCTTGCACGTGTCTCCGTCGTTTTATCCGGCCCATGTCTATGGCGGACCCACGCGGTCCAGCTATGAGCTGTGCCGAAGCCTGGCGAAACTGGGTTGCGACGTTCGGGTGCTGACCACCGATGCGGACGGATTACACAAAGTGCTGGACGTGGAAAAAGACGGGGACGTTCGGGTTGAAGGTTTCACTGTTCGTTACTGTCGACGACGTTTTCGCCATTCGGTTTCCCCAATGCTAGTGCGGTTGCTGCGATCATACGCTGCCTGGGCCGATATAGTTCACCTCCAGTACGTGTACAGTTTTCCAACCTTGCCAACTCTCTTTCAGTGCCGTTTATCCAGCAAGCCAGTCATCTGGTCGCCGCAGGGCGCTCTGTCGAGATGGCAAGGTTCGTCCCGGCGCGTCGCAAAGGCGGTCTGGGATTTCTTGTGGTATTACGGAGCCGATCTGTCCAATCTGACGGCGCAACTAACCTCGCAACCGGAACAGCAGCATGCTTTAGCTAGATTCCCCAAACTTAAGACTTGTGTGATTCCCAACGGAGTTGATGTTCCTTCCGATCTTCATCCTACCGAGCGAACGGGAGATCTTCGGCTGCTCTTCATCGGGCGGTTGGATCCGATCAAGGGGATTGAACAGCTACTGCGAGCTTTTGGCAATCTTTCAGCGAAAGACAATTTCCCTTGGCGGTTAGCCATTGCAGGGTGGGGAAACCCGGACTACGTCGCGTACATCAAGCAACAAATCACAAGTCTGGGCCTGCAGGAGCGGGTTCGTATGCTGGGAGCGGTATTGGGCGAAGGCAAAAAGAAGCTGTTCGAAGACACCGATGTGGCAATTGTTCCCTCCCATAGCGAAAGTTTTGGCATTGTGATCGCTGAGGCTCTTGCTCACGGAGTGCCAGTGATCGCCAGCAAGGGAACTCCCTGGAGCGGCTTGCAGGATAGGGATTGCGGTTTGTGGGTGGAGAATGACCCTGACAGCTTGGCCAACGCCATCCGTAAAATCAGCGCTAAGCCAATGCGCGACATGGGGCTGCGTGGCAGAGATTGGATGCAAACGGAGTTCACCTGGGACTCGGTTGGCCGACGCATGTTGGATTTGTACTGTGAATCGGTGAGTGCTTAAGCCTGATTTCTTTACTGGACAAAGCCCTTGTCTGACATGCCCTTCGGCCATATACTGATCCGCCTGCGGGTGGAACTCGAATTTACTCCCTCCCTCCGCCACACTCCGTTGATTGGGGTGGCGTCACAGACTCGGCCGCATGCGAAGAACTCGCAGCCAGCGCGGCCGGAGCTTTTAATAACTCAGGAGCAAGTGGTTTGTACGTCTTGGGAATTAATGCCTATCACGGCGATGCCGCCGCTGCCATCATAAAAGATGGCCAGCTTATAGCTGCGGTCGAAGAGGAACGATTCAATCGAAAAAAGCATTGCGCCGGCTTTCCGGCGGAGTCGGTCCGCTATTGCCTGGACGCGGCCAAAGTTCCGCTGGAAGAAATCGATCACATAGGAATTTCGCGCGATCCGTCAGCTCATTTATATAAGAAAGTTCTTTTCTCGCTGAAGCGGTTGAAGAATCTCTCAGGCCAAATTATGGAGCGGCTGGCGAACGCTGCCAAGGTCAGGGACCTGCGGAAAGAACTTACAAGCGCACTTGGAACCTCATCCGAATTGTGCGCTCAGTTTCACAATGTGGAGCACCACAAGGCGCACATGGCCAGTTGTTTCTTCGTATCGCCATTTGAACGCGCAGCGATTCTATCGATCGATGGTTTTGGCGACTTCATCAGCACAATGTGGGGGAGCGGGGAAGGAAACAGCATACAGGTACTCGGTCAGGTGGAGTATCCGCATTCTGCAGGAATTGTTTATACCGCGACCAGCCAATACCTGGGATTTCCAAAATACGGAGATGAAGGCAAGGTGATGGGGCTGGCGCCATACGGAAAGCCTCGTTACCTGGTCGAGTTCAGAGAAATTATTAGAAGCGATGACTGTGGTTTCAAACTCAACCTCGATTTTTTTCGGCACGATTCGGAGGGAGTCGATATGACATGGGATAACGGCTCTCCAACTATTGGTCGAATCTTCTCTGACAAGTTTATCGAGACTTTCGGCTCCGCTCGGTTGAAGGACCAACCACTGACATCGCGGCATGAGGACATCGCTGCTTCGCTGCAAACTCGCCTGGAAGAAGTAAGCTTCGAGATCCTGCAACGACTGTACGACCGAACAAAGCTCGACCGATTGTGCCTCGCCGGAGGGGTTGCGTACAACTCGGTGATGAATGGAAAAATTTTGTTGCACACGCCTTTCAAGGAGCTCTACATTCAGCCCGCGGCTGGAGATGCAGGCACTGCGATCGGTGTGTGCTATTACATCCACAACTCGACCCTGGGGCGACCGCGTTCTTATGTGATGGAAAATGCTTATACCGGACCTGCGTTCTCGAACCACGAGATCGCTTCGGTGTTAAAACGAAACGGCCTGGCGGGACGAGAACTGAGCCAGCGCGAACTTACTCAGACCGCGGCGCGAGCGATTGCGGATGGCAAGATTATTGGATGGTTCCAGGGACGTATGGAGTTCGGTCCACGGGCACTGGGAAACCGTAGCATTATCGTCGATCCCCGGCGCGGCGATATGAAAGACATCTTGAATGCGCGGATTAAAAAGCGCGAACCGTTTCGGCCTTTCGCTCCATCCGTGCTCGAGGAACGAGTAGGCGAATATTTTGAGCAGACCCATCCGTCTCCGACCATGTTGATGGTCTATCAAGTGAAGGCCGAGAAGCGTACCGTAATTCCTGCGGTCACACACGTGGATGGTTCCGGACGTTTGCAGACGGTTTCGAGCAGGGATAATTTTCTTTATCACCAATTGATCTCTGATTTTGAGAAGTTGACCGGGGTGCCGGTGGTGCTGAATACATCTTTCAACGAGGACGAGCCTATCGTTTGTAATCCGCAAGAAGCCATTGAATGTTTTCAGCGGACGCGGATGGACTCGCTGTTTCTTGGGAATTACTTGATCGAGCGGTAGAAGCAGTTACAACTACAGCGATGAAATTACTGATTCTGAACCAGGCATTCTATCCCGATGTGGTTTCGTCGGCGCAGCACGCCGCTGACTTGGCCGTCGCTCTCGCTGGCGCGGGCCATGAAGTCACCGCAATTTGTAGCCGGCGAGCTTACGATGATCCGTCGACCGTTTTTCCCCGCTACGAAATGTGGAAAGGGATCAGAATCGAGCGCGTAAGCTCGACCGGACTGGGCAAGGGCGCAAAATGGCGGAGAGCCGTCGATTTCGCAACTTTTATTGCCACTTGTGCTTTTCGTCTTCTGCTTTCTTCCCGGGTTGACGTTGTTGTCAGCCTGACGTCTCCGCCATTGCTTCCATTTATTGCGGCATTAGCCGTACCGCTCAAGGCAAAACGACTCGTCTTCTGGTCGATGGATCTGAATCCGGACGAAGCCATTGCTGCGGGATGGCTTCGTGCAAACTCCCCAGTTGCTCGTCTCCTCGCATCCCTGTTGTCACACAGTTTGAAGAAGGCCGATCGAATCATCGCGCTGGATCGTTTCATGAAACAACGGATTGAGGCGAAGGGTATCGATGATAAGAAAATCATCGTGATTCCGCCTTGGTCGCATGACGAATACGTGGCTTTCGATGCTAGTGGACGAGAGGAATTTCGAGCACGCTACGGTTTGACCAGCAAGTTTGTCGTAATGTATTCCGGTAACCACAGCCCGTGCCATCCGTTTGGCACACTCCTGCGAGCCGCAGAACGACTGGCGAGTCGAGAAGAAATCGTCTTCTGCTTGGTCGGCGGCGGTAGTGAGTTTCGAAAGATGCAACAAGGGTCACATCTGCGTGGCGCAAGAAATATCCTATGCATCCCTTACCAGCCGATCACGAAGTTGGCAGCATCTTTGTCCGCTGCGGATTTGCATGTCGTGGTCATGGGGGATCCCTTCGTTGGCATCGTGCACCCTTGCAAGATCTACAACATTCTGGCGGTGGGTAGACCGTTTCTTTATGTGGGGCCGAGCGAGAGTCATGTTGGCGATATTCTCGTCAAAGTTCCCGGCGTGGGGTTTGCGCATCGCCACGGAGATGAACAGCAGGTTGTGGCCAGCATAACGGCGGCTTGCGCGCGGCGCGGCCACACCGGGGTAACGAAGATCGCGGAGCAATTTTCCCACAAGAGGCTCGTGCCCAAGATGGTGTCCACCATTGAGGAACTGATGGGCGAGTATCAGAGGCGGAAAAAGCCCCAGACCGAGGAACAACTGTCAGCGCAGCGGGACTCGGAGGCTACCCGCTTGCTGGGATAAAAAATCGATTGCGATTTAGTCGGCGTTTTCTTACTTCGACGTTGTTTCCGTTTCCAGATCGTCGGACAAGCAGGCTCGCAACTTGTCGGCAAGAGTGCCAACGTTTTCTTCGTGGAACATGGACAGATGGCCGCCGCCGACCCGATGAACTTTCCAGCCGCCAGACACCAGGCGATACCAGGCCGTGTCCGGAGACTGGCAGTCGTCGGACTGGAAAAATAGCACTCGTCCTGGATAGGGCCGGGGTTTCGAGAAATATGATCTCGGCTCTTCGACCACATCGGGATCGTTTAGCAGTTTATCCACTTTTACTTTCAGCCCCATGGATTGTTGGACTCTCCAGCGAAGAAGCTTTAGCTGGCGCGCAATGGCCTTGCTGCGGCGATGAACAAATCCAGGAGTCCCTTGAATCCCGCCCTGCAGTAATTCAGTCCAGAGCATCTCAAGTTTTGTCGACGGAATTCTCGCACCGGATTCAGACAAGGGAAGGTGTCGGGGAAATGGCGAGGGTGCATCGAATAACGCGAGCATTGCCACTTCATGTCCCTGAGCGACAAGCTGCCGGGCCATTTCGTAAGCGACCACGCCGTCGATGCATAGTCCCGCCAGGTAATACGGACCTGTGGCTTGGATTTCGCGCAGGTAGCGCACCAGTTCCGCAGCTCCGTCTTCGATTCTGAACGGAACTTGGAATCGGCCGGCCTCGGAGACCGGCACTCGCAGGCCCAGTACCGGCCGATCTGGATCCAGGCGTTTTGACAGAGGCAGCCACAATGGGCCGGCGTCTACACAGAACAGGGGAGTTCTGGATCCCTCCGGCTGAAGCGCGATCACAGCCGGGTGGACATCCCTTGACCTCCCGGCCGCTAGGTGGACAGTCTTCGCCGGAGCGTTTTCCGGTGTACAACTTCCTCCGTATCGCAAACTCATTCAGCAGTTCCGATTGGCAATTCGGTAGGGATGGCCCTGCTATCTGTCCCATGGTGCAAATCAGCGGGCCATCCTGAAACCCGCCAAGGCAGCACATTATACGCCTGGATTATCTCGATTCGTGCCTCCAAACATGAACAACTCGTTTCGGAGTGCGCACTCCGACGTACGAGAGGCAGAACGACTGCCTTGGTCGACTTAGGCGTACGGGCATCTTCGACGCCAATAAAACATACCTGTTAGAGCCAGCTTGCCACGGACTTCCCGTCAGTGAACGTTCTTTCAAATAGCGCAATCCGCGGCCAAACAGCTTTCGTCAATCCTTCCACACCGATTTTCCTTTTTGAATCTGTGCAGACGAAACGGGTGTAGAATGGCCGCGCCTTGGAATCAAGAGAGGACAATCCTGATGAATGGTTTCACTATGCAGTGGCAGCGTGCCACGGGCAGGGTATTGCTCGCAGTTCTGGTCACCCTTATGCTGGCAATCACGACGTCAGCCAGCAGCACCGAACAGGCAATTTATACGTTTACTGGCGGTAGTAGCGACGGCAGTAATCCACTCTCAGCCTTGATCGCGGACAAAGAAGGCAATCTCTATGGCACAACCCTCACCGGCGGCGGCAACCCACACTGCAGCCCGTTTGGTCAGTCTTGTGGTGTTGTTTTCCAACTCGCGCCCAGCTCGGGTGGTGGTTGGACAGAAAAAGTACTCTACACCTTCACCGGTGGCGCCGATGGAGGATACTCCTACAACAGCCTGGTGATGGATGCCAATGGCAATCTCTACGGCACGACTGATCTCGGCGGAACTCCCACCGGCGGTTGCCCGGGCGGGACTTGCGGCACCGTTTTCGAGTTGAGCCCGCCCAAACAAAAAGGCGGAAGTTGGAAGGAGAAAGTGCTTTACAGTTTTTGTAGCCAATCGGGATGCACCGACGGAGCCTATCCGCAGGACCGGCTGATCCTGGATAAGCAAGGCAACATTTACGGCACTACGAACGTCGGTGGTCTGTCGGGAGGTTGCAACACCAGCGGTTTTGGCGGCTACGGATGTGGAGTCGTATTCAAGCTGACGCACGGCAAGAAAGGTTGGAAGGAGAGCGTACTCTATGCCTTCAACGGCGCGTCGGATGGCGGCTTTCCGTATGCCGGCGTCATTTTTGACAAAGTTGGCAACCTCTACGGCACGACCAATGGCGAAGGCGGCAGCGGAGCGGGTACCGTATATCAATTGAAGAAGGGCGCCCACGGCTGGACAGAAAACACACTCTATTCTTTCACCGGAGCTGCCGATGGCGGTTACTCAGTTGCTCCTTTGACCATGGACACGAGAGGCAATCTGTACGGCACTGCGCAATCTGGCGGCGCTAATTTTTATGGCACCGTATTCGAACTCAAACACGCCAATGGCGGTTGGACGCAGAGTACGCTTTATACCTTCACCGGTGGACAGGACGGCGGTTATCCCTCAGCTAGCCTGGTGATGAAGGGAAAGAGTTTGTACGGAACGTCCTGGGGTGGGGGGAATAAGTCTGGATGTTTTTACGGCTGCGGCGCCGTTTTCAGCTTGAGTCGGAGCAGCAACGGTTGGAACGAAACCACCCTGTACTCATTTCAGGGCGGGGCGGATGGGGGCGAGCCAGACAATGCCGTGCTGTTCGACAGCAAAGGCAATCTGTACGGCACAACCACTATCGGCGGCGACCACGGAGCTTATGGCGTGGTGTACGAGATCACTCACTAAGTTGCCTCGGCGCAGTATTGTTGCGGGCAGGTCCGGTCTCGCTAATCTGAAATTCAGGAGCTGACCGAATCTGCGTGTTGCTGCGCCGTTGTCTCACCTTTCAGGGAATTCGGTACACGGCTGCTTGGCTGGTGAGTGCGACGATCTCTCCCAAGCTCAAAACGCTCTTCACCTTACTGCTGGGAACGTAAAGGATGTCGTTCGGCTGCACCGCGATATCGGCTTGTTTGCCTCTCAGCATTTTTCCCAATGGCACCGGTATTTCGTGTAGCCCACTGGTGCTCTGGCGCATCATGGTAGTCTTGCCTTCCGATGCCAGATGGGTCGGGCCGCCTGCGGCGGCCATGACCTGCAAAACCGTGAATCCGCCACTGGAATTGGAAGCGTAGCCACCCGGCCGATACACTTCACCCAACACATATACAATTCCAGCTTTGGGTACGATCACAGTGTCGCCGGGCTGAAGTTCGAGGTTGTTGTTTGCCATCGCTACCGGATCTTTTGGAAACTCAATGGTGGTGAGATCTGCCGTTCCCCGGTGCGAGATCGTAATTGAGTTTCCCGCTTTGTCCGTAAGACCTCCGGCCGTCTGCAGAATGTCCAACAGACGATGTGCTCCGAGGGCGGAATAGACGCCAGGCTTATTCACCTCGCCGACGACCGAGATCTGACCAGCCGAATATTCCTTCACGAACACCGCAACTTGGGGATGATTGAGAATGTTCTTTTGCTGCAAGTTTGCAGCAATTGCCTGTCCCGCCTCAGCGCTGGTCAGACCAGCAATTTGAACACTTCCAAGCAGAGGGATGAAGATGTTGCCATCGTTGTCCACTCGGCCGTGGGCGGAAAGGTCGGAGGCGGAAAAAATTGTAATCTCGAGTTCGTCCCCGGGCCCGATGCGAAGATTTTGCTTCGCATTCTCCGCAGACTTACCCGTGGACACCGTGGGCGGCGGCGATTGCGCCCAACAAAATAGACTTACGCCAAAGAAAGCCACCAGCAAACGCACCGAAGGCGAGTTCCAGCAGAGTCGCATCACCGCGCAAATTCTACGCCGTTAACAGGTTCATTAACAACCAGGATCATTTATTCGAAGTGCATACTTTTGCAGAATTATGTATGGTTCAGTGCGTCTGCCAAAAAACAAATGACCCGCCGCTGAAGAATGTCATTGCCAGAAATCTATACCTCAGATATTGTTGCTCCGCGAATTGATGCGCTAGAAGCCGGACCCACTGGTGTCACGTACCCCCATACGTGTTCTACCACTGGGGTTAATTAGCGTTCATCGATCGTTTTCATCGACAGCAAACTCAGTCTTTTCTTGGAACATTTGTCGTCAGGTCTGTCTGTTTTTCGGGGGGAACAGGATTGACGATTTTATACTTGGCAGTTTTTGGGATCGCGCTGATATTTTCTTTGATTCTTACCCGCTGTGTGAGGGGAGCGGCAACCGCGCGTGGGTGGGTCAGTGTCGGGGATTTGGAGCGGTATCTTCATCCCGCACCGCTGCCGCGACTGGGCGGTATTGCGGTATATCTTGCTTTCTTCGCGGCGTCACTATTTCTTTTTCTAGTCGGACGTTTTGGGTACCACTCGGGCTTAGGTTTCTCTCTGCGACCAACTCTGCCGATTGTCCTGGGTAGTTCCGTCATCCTGCTGCTCGGTACGTGGGACGACATCCGCGGACTCGGACCATACTCAAAGATTGCCGTTGAATGCGTGGCGGGATTGATACTGTTCTCCGGAGGTTTCCGATTCGTTCACTTCGCAGTCTTGTTTGGAACCCGCGACCTGCCGTGGTATGTCGATCTCGCATTTACGCTTTTCTGGGTTCTGGCGATTACCAATGCTTTCAACTTGATCGACGGCATTGACGGCCTGGCAGCGGGCTCGGCTCTGTTCTCTACCGTTGCGGTTTTCGTCGTGGCCCTGGTGAGCCATGCCTCCCTCGCCTCATTTCTGGCCATTGCGCTCTCGGGCGCGATTCTGGGTTTTCTGCATTACAACCTCAACCCGGCGACTATCTTTCTCGGCGACTCCGGCAGTCTCTTCATCGGTTTTATGTTGAGCGCCTTGGCGCTGCAAAGCGCGCAGAAGGCTCCGACGATTCTGGCCGTAGCCATCCCAGTAGTTTCATTTGGCCTGCCGATTCTGGAAACGATTCTTTCCGTCGTGCGGCGATTGATCTCGGGACGGCCTATATTTTCCGCGGACGAGGAACATATTCACCATAAGCTGCTGGCCCGCGGCTTCTCTCAACGTAAAGTGCTGGTCATTCTTTATGCCGTTTCCGCGATTTTCGGGCTGGTGAGCCTCTTTCTGCTCCGGCCGGGCAGTGCTGCGATCGGAATTGTTTTTATGATTTTGGGCATCGGAATCTGGCTGGGCGTTCAGCACCTCGGCTACCCGGAATTTGGAGAACTCCGGCGTGTAGCCCAGCGCACAATCGATCAGCGCCGAGTGTTTGTGAATGACCTTGCAGTCCGCCGCGCGATCGAAGAACTGCAACGAGTGCAGGACTACGATCAACTCTACAGCGTGCTGGTTTCGGCATTTAGCGAAAACGACTTTGACGGTTTCGAATTGCGGCTGCACTCTCCGCTCGGCAGGTTCCCAGAAACGCGGTCGGTCGACCACATGCCGAAGCGTGATGGTGACTCGCTATGTCTATGGTGGAGGAAGCCTGGAAGTCTCCTGCGGGGATCGGGTCACGGTTGGTGTGTCAGTTTGGATGTAGTGAGCCGTGATCATCCGCACCGCGCGTCCTTAATCATCTACCGACACTACAACGAACGAGCCTTGCAACTGGATGTGAATTTATTGACTGCCGAGTTTCCCGGAGCGCTGGCGGAGGCTTTAGCTCGCGCACGAATCGGAACTAAGCGCATCGGTGCTGCGAGCGAAAAAGAGGCTAGGGCGGGAGCTGTCGCGGAAGTAAGTTGAGTCGATTGGTCTGTCTGAAAATACGCGGGAAGAATGGAGATTGAGTGAACGATCATCTGATCGTAGTCGCCGGGGCAGGAGGCTTCATCGGCGGGAGTCTTGTCGCTGAGCTTCGCAAACAAGGATGCCAGCGAATTCGGGCAGTTGATATCAAGCCCCTGGAGGAATGGTATCAACTCTTCGGCAATGTCGAAAATCTGTCATTGGATCTGAACATTCGGGAGAACTGCGAAACAGCCGCCAAGGGTGCATACGAGATTTACAATTTCGCCGCGAACATGGGAGGCATGGGATTCATCGAGCAGAACAAAGCTCTCTGTATGCTCTCGGTGTTGATCAACACGCAGTTGTTAATGGCGGCAAGGAAGTTCGGCGTCCAGCGATACTTCTATGCCTCTTCTGCCTGTGTCTATAACGCCGATAAGCAAAAAAGTTTTGACGCGCCATTGCTAAGGGAGGAGGAAGATGCTTACCCTGCGCAGCCAGAAGATGGTTATGGCTGGGAGAAGCTTTTTTCCGAGCGCATGTGCAGACACTTCCGCGAGGATTTCAATCTACAAACGCGCGTAGCGCGCTTTCACAACGTGTACGGCCCATGGGGAACGTGGTTTGGAGGGCGGGAGAAGGCTCCGGCTGCGATTTGCCGAAAGGTGATTGAATCGAAGTTAACCGGCAAGCAGGAAATTGAAATCTGGGGTACCGGGGAGCAGACGCGTAGTTTCATGTATATCGATGACTGCATTCGAGGAGTCCAGCTGATCATGAACTCGGACATTCTCGAACCGATTAATCTAGGCTCGAGCGAATCAGTAAGCATCAATCAACTTGTGGATGTGATCGAAGATATCGCCGGCGTGAGGCTACGCCGCAAGTATGAGTTGAATGCGCCCAAGGGTGTGAACGGCCGAAATAGTGACAATACTTTGATCAAGAAGTTCTTGAGCTGGGAGCCCGGAGTCCCTCTACGAATCGGCTTGGAAAAGACCTACGACTGGATCTACGCCCAATACGTCGCGCGAGAGAAATCGAGGGCTGGTGCACCGAGTAGATCGGCATTACCTCTATCGCGCAGGACCAAGGCAGCTTCTTCCCTAGCGTCTTAGTAATGGCACTCGTTGTGCAGGTGCTTTCGCCGAACGCCTTAGCGTTGTCGTCTCGTAGCCCCGTCGATCCGGGTCTATTTGACAGTCCGATACGTCCCTTCTGAACGCCAATTCAAATCAATCCGGAGTGCTCCGCAATCTTAAAGACAAGGCTCCAAGACCGCGATAAGCAAAACAGGCACTTGCTGGATCTAGTCCGGAAATTGTTCGTCGCCACCAGCACCTCCAACTGCGTGGCGGCTTTCCAAACGTAACTGGGATGGTGATTTAGTGCTTCTGAGACGTGGTGATGTTGCCCCGCCAGCGTTCGCGACTTTGACTTGCTGGGGCAACTCAATCCCTCGGGGAAAGTCATGTTCTACAAATCGGTGCTCCATAAGCATCGCCCAGTGCGTACCGCGTTTAGATCACCGCATCAACGACAGCCGTGAATTATTGAAGGTTCCAATTTTTCGTTTAAATCGTGCAGAAATGATTGTTTTCGTACTTTTTTTCCAGTATCCTGACCGACAGGGGAGAGGTGTATAGAAACCCGTTTACAGAGAGGCCCGGTTGCGGGCCTTTTGCCATTTATGCGAAAACTGTGAAGCGTCGAAACGTGTACCGAGCATGTGCCGGGGACCTGGGTTTGAACGGTAAGCCCGGGTGCTCGAAGCGCAGAGGGAAGGAGTCCATCTTGGATCCCGTCGGAATTACAAATCCATCCGTAAGTATGACGAAGCACGTGGCGACCGCGGGGGAAAGTTTCCCAAGTGCGATCATCGACCTTGTGGTGGATCAGTCGGATTCCTCCAGGCTAAAGCTTCTGCTTTGGGACGGGACGAAGGCGAAAGTTGCGGCGCAGATCAAATACGGCTGTCGAACATACGAGCCCGTTGCAGTTGACCCCACGGTTGTGCGTGGAGTGCGGTGGCCGACATGCCGCTGCGATTGCGGCAGCACCCGAGAGTTATTTGACCGAATCCTTGGCCTGATCACGCGCTGCACCGGAGTTGCGGACCAGCCTGCGCGATTACTAGCGTATTTCATCTTCAGCACTTGGTTCCCTGACCGACTGACGGTGGTCCCCGGTGTCGCGATCCTAAGCCCCACTGTTAGCAGCGCGATTCAGCTTCTCCGTCTCTTACACCGCGTTTGCCGGCGATCGATACTGCTGGGCGGTACGCCTCAGCATGACCTGATCTCTCTGCCGCTCGCGCTCTCTCCGAGTTTGCTGATCGATCGACCGACGCTTACCCGTTCACTTCGAAGCTTTCTGAGTACGTCTAATCGGCGCGGATTGTTTGCGGCGAGAAGGGGGAAGATTTTGGACGTCTGTTGTCCGAAGGTCGTCTATTTTGGTATGGGCGAAGTTCCGGAAGCCATCGCTTCCGGCATGCTTCGAATCGCACTGCCACCAACTGCGGTCCGTTCGCAGGTCTTTGACGATGGGGAATTGAATGCTATTGCCACCGAACTTCAAGGCAAAATGTTGGCGTACCGCCTTGCAAACTTCGCGAATATTCAAGTTTCCGAACTCCCAGGAACAAACTTTACTGATCAGACTCGCGAACTCGCCGTGAACTTGGCCGCCTGCGTGATTGGCGATTGCGAGCTTGCCCGGGGCGTGGTCCCTCTGTTGAAGGAACAAGACGAGTATGTCCGTGGCCAGCGTGACAGGGAACTAGAAACAGTCGTTATCGAAGCCGTTCTGGTTGTCGTTCACGAGAGAAAAAAAGATCGAGTCCAGGTGAAGGAGATCGCGAGCTTAGCGAATTCAATCCTTCGCAGTCGAGGGGAATTCATCGAGTACAGCCCCGAAGAGGTTGGCCATCGGCTTGACATACTCCGTTTGCAACGAACGCGCGGGGCTGCTGGCATGTGCCTAATTCTCACTAGTGACATGCGCCGATTCGTGCATCGATTGGCTCGCACCTATGACGTGCCCTCAGTTGCGAATGTTGTGTCGGGTTGTCGAGATTGCAAGGCAGCATCTGGTCCCGCATCGACGATTGTGTAGGCTGTGCAGGTTCTGTAGGTTAAAGGATTGATTGCAATAAATTCACTTGTCGGTCAGAAGGAGGAACGATGAAGAAGAAATCGAGTCTAAGCAATACGGAAACGCAGGCGTACAGTGCGAACGCCAAACGCCTAAGAGCAGTCGGCGTAATCCCGCCCGAAGAGAAACCCTTAACCGGAGCGCAGTGGTTAACTGTCGAGCAGACGGGAGGTCCCACGGAGAGTTTTGTTCACACGCCACCCGTTGGTGGATATGGCATTGCTGTTTGGGTGCGCATCGTCGCGCTGAAATCGGGGATCAATGTCTGTGAGTGCCAAATAACGCCCGGGAGGTGGGATGACACCGGCATATGGCTTGTGGAAATGCCAGAAGGAGACTCTGATTACAGAGTGCACGGGGGAGTTGAATATGCGAAAGATGCCGTTCTGAACCATCGGATTGCTAGCAAACGCCCTCTCACGCGCGGTCAGATCTTAGAAGGTGTGGTAATCGCGATGAGTTTTGCATCGCTTCCCGGGTGGTGTCACAGCGGAATATCGGTCGGGGCGGAGTTATGCTTTTTCGATCAGTTCGACAATACCTATCCCTTGAAAGTGGACCTCAGGGTGATGCGAGATCTGAAGCGTGGGGAGCGCACAAGGCACTCCACCGGATTGTTCGGGCCAGCGGTCAACGCAAGCACGCACGGTACTCGTGGTCGTGACGGTACCTTGCCGAAGGCACCAAGTGTGTCGCGACCAAACGGTCGGCGGTACATTAATAGCAACGCTTCGCCTGATGTAGGGTTCAAATATATATCGTAATACGATACAAAAACGAAACGACTGAGAGTTGCGGACGCAATCGTTCCTGATCAGGTTTAGTGTTTCGGGGGCGGGGCCGTGAGGCAGGCCCTTGTGCACGTCGGCAGGACCGAGAGTCGAAGGGAAGGTGAGAACTGGCCCGCTGGCCCGCAGGATTGAGGGTGGTGAAGAAGTCGTCGCCTTCGTGCAACTCTCGCCGTCGTCGCCAATTTCGGAGAACGAATTAGCACAGCACGCCGCACAACATCTCGCACCCTACAAGCGGCCGTCACAAATTCTGCTGGTTCCTTCCATGCCTCTCACTCTGACTGGAAAAGTCATCAAGGGTGAGCTCGCCAAGTTGCCCCAACTAACCAAAGCTCGCTAACGATGCAGAGCCGCCAGGCTCAATAAGAAACCTCAACCAGCGTCGGTCCCTCACTCAAAATCCTATCCGTAACTCTCCCGAATGCATCCAAGATGTGACTCGGATGCCGGAAAATGCATTCCGTGCAGGAAGCGCCAGCCTTTCCAGATCTCAACTCGGGCCTCAACCTACTACCTCTTCATTCAGAGCGCAATACCAGCTCGATCGATCTCCCAGGTCCAGGCCGATCGTCAGTTTCTGATCCGCAAAATTTTTGGTCTGCTTTGCCCCTGCGGTGCTAACCTTCTTCATTGTCGGTCTCCTTTATCTCTTGCGCTTCGAGCGCGTCGATAACTTGGGAGCGTATCGCATCCCGCCGGAGACCGGCATTCTCATCCCGAACCGGCTACGCTGGGCATCTTGGGCATGAGGTGCGCCGGGGCTGGCAATCTGGAGGCGCGAAGACGTGAACTGGGGAACCGATACGATCTTGCCGACTCCCGCAGTATCAAAGCAGTGGCGGATGCATCGAAGTTGTCGGCTGTCGGCTCACTTCTTTGGCAGCGATGTATAGAGCACGATAGCTAGCACTCCAATGATTCCCCGCCTTCGATGAACTTATTTGACCGGTCTTTCGCTTCATGGACGCGAATGAGGATTGTATTTGCAAAAAGCAACAATCTCAAAATGAACCGCTGAGCGGTAAGGAGGTCTTTATGAGCAGAGCAACGCTGCACCAAAACCTCGGCAAGCAGCGAGAACCCATTCCAGTCCACACGAGCCTCGAGAAACGATTGCTCTCTTACGCCGCTTGCGCGAGTGCGACGGGAATAAGTGTGCTCGCCTTGGGTAACGCCGCCGATGCCAAAATCGTTTATACACCGTCTGACATCCGGATTAAACCCGATGCCGGAACGGTGTATCTCGACCTAAACCACGACGGGATTAAAGACTTCCAGTTCTCCGCTTTTTACTACCACGTTACCAATCCATCAAATTATTACGTCGCGCAACTGAGAGCCGCACCAGTTCATGCGCTGAACCGCATTTGGGCCGTGGAAAGCAGGAATACCCTCTGCGCGTCGGCTCTGCCAAGAGGTCGAAAAGTTGGAAATGGCGGGCGGTTCCAACCCGGCCATTCGCTTCTGTTCATGGCTTTTGCAAATAGCTTGCCCGGAGCATTTGGTACATACTTCGGGCCGTGGCTCTCTTCCACAAAACGTGGCTATCTTGGATTGAAGTTCAGCATAGCGGGCAAGGTCCATTTCGGTTGGGCGCGTATAAAGAGAGTCTCGCCGGCGAGACCGGGGTCGTTTCCGTTTCCGGGCGGATTCCCCGCAATAATCACGGGCTATGCCTACGAAACCATCCCGGGGAAAGCGATCATCACAGGCGCGACCGACGGGCCGGGCGACAATGCGCAACCGGCCACTGCAAGCATCAAACCGCCTCATCCCGAACCGGCTACGCTGGGCATGTTGGCATTAGGTGCGCCGGGACTGTCGATCTGGCGACGCGAGGAAACTGCAGTCACTACATCTTAAGCTGCCACTTTCTCAGTCGCGCTCCCCAGCTCTGTTTCGGCTCGGAGCCAATCACTGGGTTTGAGCGCAATGGCTATTTACGTCGACTGCCGAAGCAATGGTTCGAGTTTGGTATTGGTTTCCTCACTCTATGCGGTGCCCGCTCCCGTGTGGCGCGGCAAGAACGGTAAGTCTTCTGATTGAACTTTTCCAGTTTTTCAATAGATCGGCGCGAGTGCACACTCTTCAAAGATCAGCAGCTCTAGTCTGATTGTTCGTCTCCAAGACAAAGCCGAAAGTGGGGAAACGGACAAGGTGATCCGTCAAAGACCGAAACCCAGGGCCGCGACCCTGGGTTTCATGGCCTTACTCACTGCCGGGCGAATGGGCGTGCTGGCTAAGGCACTGAGTAAACGGTTCCGACGGAGTTGGCGCCCCCTCCAGTGGTTGCGCCGTACAGACTGGCGGAAACTGTGGGATCGAAAGTTACACCTCCGAAAGCAAGGTCTCCATCGCCGACCGGTCCGACGAAGCTGTTTAGAATGCTTTCCGTCCAGGGTGGACCAGCGGGCGTAAGCTCGTAGACGGTGCCGCAGGTGAGACATCCTGTGCCGTAGTGCAGCGTAGTACCAAACAGATTGCCAGCATTATCGAAGATCAGCCCCGCTGCCGGGTTGCCTCCGTCAGGGGTTCCCATGAAGCTGTGGAGGATGGTTTCGGTCCAGGGTGGACCCGCAGGGGACAGTTTATAGGCAATGCCGTATCCACCCGCTCCGCCTTGGATCGTTGTGCTGTAGAGGTTCCCTGTGCCGTCAAAGATCACGTCGGCATAGGGATTCGCGCCGTCGGTGCAGCCTGAAACGGAGCAGAAGTTGTAAAGGATGGTCTCCGG
>DATMQI010000026.1:0-3528 GCA_035567135.1 Terriglobales bacterium | reverse complement strand
GCTGTACCGATTAGGACAGGCTCAGTTTGCGCCGAATCACTCCAGCCAAACCGATCAAACCCGTACCCAGCAGGCTCAGGGTGCCCGGCTCGGGAACCGAGAGGTTGGTGTTGCCACTGGATAACTGAACACTCTCACCGAAGAAGCCTTTGCCGGTATTGACGGTCAACTGCACTGTAGCTCCCACCGCCCCGGAACCCGCGATCGCACCACTAAGAATGTAATTGTGCGTTCCAGTCGCTGTGGTGACCAGGGTCCAGGTAACCGGACCGGTGAAGCTGCCGCTGAAGATCACGCCATTAGGAACGCCGTTGGTGCCGTTCCCCGTGATCACGAAACTTCCACCCGCGGCAAGCATGCCGCCCTGTTGAGCGTTGCCGGTTGTAAAAGCGCCAGTCGTGAAGGTCAGAGACCCCAGGTTGGAACCGACGATACCGCCCACGTTGAGCAACGTCGACCCTGTCAACGTGAAGCCGCCCGATCCTCCGGAGAGTGTTCCCCCGTAGTTTCCGATGTCGATGCTGCTGTTAGCAAAGGCTGCCATTGGCAGGGCCAGTGCCAGTACAGCCAGCAACAGAATTTTCTTAACCATGTACTTACTGCCTCCTAGGAAGGTTCCGAATCATTGGCCTCCGGGGGATGAGACCATTTTTGGGAGCACCGCATTCCCTTAGGGTAAGAGACTGCACCACACCCGCGCTCAGTAAAGCATCCGGCGTGCCAAAAGAACTGAAAAAGAAGGCACATCTTATCATGCGCTTAGACGAGGTAACGTTACTCGGAAGGGCATTGCGGCTGCAAAGCCATGCGCATGAACACAACTTCTCTTCGACCCAAAACAAAATTGGCGCGCCGAAAATGTTCGGTCGCGCCAAGCACAAGCAATCTGTTTGAAACCCGTAGTCGTGGTCAGTGCTCAGCCTTGCTGAAGACTGACGACTGGCCCGAAAACGCCCGCCCCTGGCCTAGTCTGCGGCCACTCCCGCATTCGCGTTTTCGCGTCGCCGGATGGTGCGATTCGATGGCAAGCCCGCATCCCGGATTTTATAGAGCAGCGCGCGATAGCTGATGCTCAGCGCTCGCGCCGCTTGCTTGCGATTCCAGTGATTCGCCTGGAGCACCTTCAGAATCACTTTCCGCTCCAGTTCCCGCGTCGCCTGGCGCGTCAGCTTCTTCAGCGAAATTGGCCCATCAAAGTTGATTTCAGCATTGAAATAATCCGGCTGATGCGTCGCCAGATCGCTCGAGATCACCTCTTCTGAACCCAGAATTACATACCGCTTGACCTGATTTTCGAGTTCGCGAATGTTGCCGGGCCAATGATATTTCTGCAACACCGTCATCAACTCCGACGAAAGCGGCTTCGCACGGCAGTTGTACTTCCGGTTGTAGTAGTCCAGGAAGTAATTGACCAGATCTTCAATGTCGCCACGACGCTCGCGCAGCGGAGGCAGGGCAAGATTCACCACGTTGATGCGGTAGAACAAGTCTTGCCGGAACGTGCCGTTCTCGATTTCGTTCTCCAGAATCCGGTTGGTCGCGCATACCACTCGCACTTCGACTTTCTTGTCTTCCTGCGCTCCAATCCGGCAAAACTGTCCGTCCTGGAGCAACTGCAGCAGCTTCGACTGTAGTGCCAGATCGAGTTCGGAAATTTCATCCAGAAACAGTGTGCCCCGATGCGCCAGCTCTACCCGCCCCGGCTTCATCCCATAGGCCCCGGTAAACGCGCCTTTCTCGTACCCAAAGAGCTCGCTCTCCAGCAGCGTTCCCGGAATTGCGGGGCAGTTGACCTTTACGTAGGGCCCCGTCTTCCATGGAGAACGTCCATGGATCATGCGCGCGATGATGTCCTTGCCCGTTCCGCTCTCGCCCTGAATGAGAACTGGTACGTTAGCGGAGGCAACTTTGTCCATGCGCGCCCGCAGGGCCTGCATAGCATCAGAATGACCGAAAACGATGGACTCGGGAGGAATCTCGCCGATGGATTGCACTAGAGAACTGACAGAATTTGTCGTTGTCATGAGTTTACAGCGGATCCTAGCCGCAACTACCCATACCTGTGCACCCCGCCCGCCAAACTGTTAATCGCGCTCCGCAGACGTGGCAGAAGTGCTCTAAACATTTCATATCGTTTAAGTTAGCTGGAGATTGAAGTGAAGCCGACACTCGGAGAGGGCAGGGCGGACTCTTAGGGAATACCATCCGGCGAGTAGGAAAATGTTTTCACACTGCAGAAGTGAGTTTCCCACGAAGCCGGCGCGTCTGGGAGGTACCGTTCAACAGTGGGCGGGAGAATTTCAGGCCTAGCAGGTGATAACCCTCTGCGTGGGTGATGCGGGTAGCGCGAGCGCGCAGGGTTCGCGCCGCCCGCGGGAGACCCGCGGTCGCCGCTAACGGCGCGCTAGGGATTTCGAGCAGAACCTGTGCTGCCTTAGGCAATGAGCGGCGTACCGCGACCAACGCTCCCCCGGCACTGATGTTGAGCGCCGTCGCGAATTCAAGAAACTCCTTCCCTTTTTCGTCGCGGCTGCGCACAAACACCGGGATCGCCAAGGGCAGGCGGGTCCACTTCCGACGTTCTTTTTCAGGCCTGCGTCGAATCAAGGGTTCGTTCCTGTGACCTACAATTTACACGTTCCGGGTCGCATCTAATGGGCCAAATGCCGATAGATAGCCTCGCACTGCACTTCTCCACCCCGGATCCCTGCCAGTTCTGCCATGAAACGGGGCTTCCTGCACCGGATTGGGCGTTTTTGCCCGCTATTTCGGTTCTTCTTCCCACAATTCCGGCGCCAAGTTCCTAAGATGTTGAAAAGTGCAATGATTTACCCTAGTGTGGCAAATCTGGTGCATTTTCATTGACAATCCGGACCCAATCATCCTACGATTTCATACACGCTCATCCCCAAACGTGTAGAATTGAAAACTACTTTGTTCCCTCCCCGTTCGCCAAGCCCTGAGTGTCTCTGATTATGGCTGCAAACCCGGATAATGCGTGTCTCTCACGCCCGGTCCCAGCGGCGACCGATGCCGAGCCGCATTCCATCGAGCCTGCGCTCGTGGATCAGGCCTCTGCTTCCAACTATCCGCAGGACCTCCTGCAGAACTATACCCAGCTCTCGGAACGTTATCGTCGCACCACCAATGCGCTTGCATCCGCGGCTCACGATCTCAAAACCCCGCTCGCCATTCTGAACGGCTACATTGAACTCCTGCAGAGCGAAAAGCTCGGCCACTTGAACGAGCGGCAGCGCGAAGTCATTCGTGACATGCAATCCAGCGGACAGAGATTACAACACTTCATCCAGGATTTCTTGTCTTACACCGTACTCGAGACCGGCGAACTGCGTATGCAGTACGAGCACGGCGACATCAATGCCTGCCTGTCGGAAGTTTGCCGCTTGTGGTCGCATCGTTTTCAGGAGAAAGGCTTGGCATTGTACTTTCTGGCCAACGATAAACTCGTCGCGTTCTCTTTCGATTCCCCCAAGATTCAGCGCGTGATTTCCAACCTGCTCGAAAACG
>DATMQI010000025.1:0-2726 GCA_035567135.1 Terriglobales bacterium | reverse complement strand
CGCAGTTTGGCCGATGCTCTTTCGCATATGAACGACAACTCCACCTTCTTCGAAGCGCACTTCATCCATCAGCGCTTTCATCAGGTAGATGCCACGGCCATGATCGGAACCGATGTTTTCGGGAGCTGTAGGATCCGCCATTTTATTAACGTCAAATCCCCGTCCCTCGTCCTTTACTGCGATTGAGAGCTCATCGCGTTTACAACAGAAACGAACGTAAACGTGTTTTCGGGGGTCCTCATGATTTCCGTGAGTGATCGCATTCGCAAGGGCTTCGCGCAATGCGACCTCAATGTCGATGTCGTCTCCAGGAACACAGCCGCACTTCCGGATCAAGGGCATGAGCGTATCCACGAAGCGAGAAATGGCAGCCACTTCGCTCGGCAAAGAGCGCTCCAGTTCGATGCAAGGGCTGCCTGGATTCGGGGTGCTAGTCATTCGTACCTACCCGTCGAACGGAACTGCGGCTTTCTCAAGCGTTGGTCGGGAATGTCGTACCGAACATGGGCCGCTTGCTTAACGATTGTTCTTCCGTCGCCTCATCCTGAATGACGTCCCAGTGCTCGACAAGGATTCCGTTTTGAATGCGCACAATATCCGCGGCAATCCAATTCCTAGGAGCACCAAAGCCGCTAAATCGCCCGTGCACGATTACGAGGTCTCCCTCAGCCACGATCATTCCGGGTTCATACTTCAACGTGGGTGGGATGCTCTTGATTAGATTGAAGAGACCGTCGCGGCCGGGTGCGATATGAGCGCTGTGTTGAATATAGTCGGGCGACCAGAAACGCTCAGCGGCTGCATAGTCACGCTTGTTGAACAGCACGTCAAAGGCTTTAAGGACAAGCGCTTTGTTCTTTTCTGCAATCGTCTGGTTCATTTCTATTCTCCGCTCGGGAATGGGTGTTCACGGATGAGAGTTATTGGGCCGTTTTACCGCCGTCGACGAGGTAGGACGCACCAGTGATGAATGACGCCTTGTCGGAAGCGATAAAGGCGATGGTCTGAGCAATCTCTTCGGGTCGACCTACACGCTTGAGCGGCACCCTCGCCGCTAAGCTGGCCTTTTTTTCGTCCGTCCCGGTGAAGCGGCTCAGCATCGCGGTCTCGATCGGACCGGGGGCGACTACGTTGATACGCACGCCAGTACCCGCCACTTCAAGGGCTGCCGACTTCGTAAGGCCTTCCACTGCATGTTTGCTCGCTGCATAAACTGAAGCACCGGCTGCACCTGTGTGACCGTAGGTAGAGGAAACATTGACAATACTGCCGCTGCCTTGAGCCAGCATCACGCGCAGCTCATGCTTCATGCTCAGCAGAGTGCCGAGGACGTTGGTGTCGAAGGTGGCGGCGTAGCTTTCAGCGGTTTGCTCGGTTACCGGGCCGGGAACACCCTCCGTTCCCGCGTTGTTAACTGCCACATCCAGGCGACCGAAGCGTTCTACAGTTTTGTCGACTAAATTCCGCATATCTTCTTCGTGGCGAACGTCGGAACGCACGAATTCGGCTTCTGCCCCCAGTTTGCGGAGTTCGGCAAGAAGTTTCTTGCCTTCTTCCTCCCGCCGGCCGGAAATAACAACGCGTGCTCCTTCGTTCGCAAACGCTAGCGCAGTTGCACGGCCAATGCCGGTCAGTGCGCCTGTAATCAAAACTACGGGTGAACTCATAGCCAACTCCTTGATCTGGAACCCATGCAGGTCAGGCATGACTGAACGTGCGCCAAGAAAGGTGCTTCCGGAATAGCTCAGATCACCCCGTTAGATGGCCAGGCTGGTTATTGGTAGCGCTGCCGGGCATACTTTGTTAGGCTGGCGTCGATGCCTCACAAGCATGGGAGTGGGAATGGAATTACGGCATCTTCGCTATTTCGTTGCGGTCGCCGAGGCGGGGAGTCTGACCGTGGCGGCAGAGCAAACGCTGCACACGTCACAACCTTCGCTAAGTCGGCAGATTCAAGATCTTGAGGACGAGGTAGGCGCGCAACTCTTGACACGCCGCGCTCGTGGTATCGAACTGACACCGGCGGGTCGAGCCTTCCTCGATCACGCCCGATCAGTGCTATCGCAGGTTGAAGCGGCAGCCGAAGCTGCACGGCGGGTCGCTCATCCCGCCAAACCATGCTTCACTATGGGCTTTCTGACCGGACACGAACTGACGTGGATGCCCGAAGCCATAAAAATCTTGCGCGACGAACTGCCTAACATCGACGTGATGATATCGAGTCAATACTCGCCGCGGCTCGCAGGCGGCCTTTCGAAAGGAAAAATCGATGCGGCTTTTCTTCGACGGGAAAAAGGCGTGCCAGGGTTGGCGTTCCGTCTTCTCGTGAAGGAGCCTTTGATGGTGATCTTGCCGAGCGACCACCGTCTCGCCGCGCTCAAGGCCATCAGTCCGAGGGATCTCGCAGGCGAGACATTCGTGATCGTGTCGGACACGGCTCCCGTACTGCGTGCGGTCATCGACAATTACCTGAAGCGGTCCGGAATCACAATTACGCCAACTCACGAGGCGGACCACGTCACCATGGGAATTTCCTTAATAATGTCGACACACGGCTTGGGGCTGTTACCTGCTTACACACAAAACTTCCTCCCCTCGGCTGTAACGAGCCGTCCTCTTAAAGGAGATACGCCAACTGTCGATCTGGTCCTGGGCTACAGAAAGTCGAACCAGTCTCCCATCCTAAAGCTTTTGCTTTCGAGATTGGAAGAGTTGGTCGCCCGTGT
>DATMQI010000024.1:0-6703 GCA_035567135.1 Terriglobales bacterium | reverse complement strand
ATGATGATCGGCGAGATTCTTGCGAATGGGGTCGTCGGGTGTTGAGAAGGTGTAGACCAGGTGGAAGACGTCAGCGAGATCTCCCCAGAGGACCTTCTCTTCAAATGCAGTGAAGCGGAAGGGCGCAGTGGAGCGCTGTTGAGCTGTGCGGGCCCGTTCGGTCTGTTGCAGATTATGGCGTGTGAGTTCCTCACGAAACCACCGGAGGCGGTCGGACGTGAGATTGTGGCGGAGGAACTCGACTGCGTAGGCGTTCGGTAGATACAGGTTGGGATCAGAGTCGAGCCGCTGGAGCCAAGAGCTCCAGTCTTTTTTCTCCAGCTGGTTAATCATATCTGTGAGCTGAGCGATGGTGATGTCGGGATGGTATTTCACGGCTTGCCAGAAATGTTCGGGGGAGTCATAGGTGGCACCGTAGAGCAGGATACCTTCCTCGATGGGATACCAGTTCGAGAGTACGCGTCCGGGAATAGAAGAAGAGGCACTCCAGCAGTTCATCGAATGCTTCCATTTTTCTTGTACAGCCAGGAAAGCTTCGAGATACCCGGGAGGCAAGGGTTCTTTCACGTGCGCAATTGCCTCGCTCAATTCGGCGGCAGTGTGCGTAATCAACGTTTCGAGCGGACGCTCGTCGATCATGGAGATGGTACGACTCTCGATGCCGCGACGGAGCAGTTCGCCAGCGAGATTCCGGAGCTGAGAGTCGTCGAGCGTGCCCCTCCAGCGTTTTGCCTGCGATTCGATGTAGGGGAAGAGTTCGGCTAAAGACTGAAATTCGATGAAGCCATGCACTGCAAAAGTAACGAGGTGGCCGTCTTTCTGGATTGTGGTAGAGGGAGTAACGAGAGATTGGAGGGGGATGAGCTGGGCGTCAAGGGGAGTGGTGAAAAATGTGATCAGGAAAGTGAGAGCAAGAATGATTGGAATGCTTTGTGCCCTTATATTCATGAATCGGCCTCGCTAAAGTTCAGGCACAGGATCCCACAGATTTCGGAAAGTCGGGAGCCTGAAGTCTTGGGATAGCAGCCCATAAGTTGGGAACCCGCGCCCAATTCCGTCCCGGCCTGTCTCCAGTTGCCGCGTCTGTTTCGCTCTAGCGGTTATTGTGAGGTCTGACCCCACAAATGTCGCAATATCGCCATCGCTAACAATGTCGGCGTCGCTCCGGAGAAGATTCGGGAGTCGTTGGGCGTTCTGCCGGAATCTTTGAGTTCAGGCTAAAAGGGCTTGCCGGCCTGTTGCCGGAAACAGTGTGTTGAGGGAGCGTCCAGAGGCTCACCCGGCAGATTGCAGGGCGTGCAGCGCGTGGCTTTTGGCTGAACGTGCCACGGGCCGCATCGCAGCCCGTGCCGCTGTCTGAATTGCGACTAAGGACTGAGGAACTGAGACCGCTTACTGACGAGTCACTCCGAGGCGCTCGTTATATTCGAAGATCTCCATCAATTTACGAATGATCCGCTGTTTGAGGGTGAGAGGGCTCGGATCGGACGCCGGCGGACTCTTGCGCTCATCGTCCGTCAATGTTTCGAGTGCGGGTTTGGCACCAGCTGCCATATTGCGTTTCCTTTCATGTGGGGCGAAGTGTTTCCTTGCGATCCAGTGAGCTTCGCACCAGAGTCACGCGGGAATTATTCATGCTACAAATCAAAACATCTTGCCAACAGATAACCCCCGTCATACGACTTTCGAATTGCCACCGCTCCCTTGTTTGGATGCTTAGATCTGAAGTCGATCCGATGGCCGTTCGCGCTTCAGCGACTCCAGTGCCTGCAGTGCGATCCGCTCTAACGGCAACACAAAATCCGTAGCGCCTCGAGCAATCGCTTCCCGAGGCATTCCGAAGACGACGGAACTTCATCTTGCGCAATCGTGATGGCGCCGGCTTCTTTCATTTCCAGCAATCCTCGTGCTCCGTCGTCGCCCATTCCGGTCATAATCACGCCAACGGCATTTCGACCTGCAGAACCTGCAACGGAGCGGAAGAGTACATCCAGTGGAAGCCGGATCGTAATAGTTGTGCCCCGCCCTTCCTCGCTGGCGATCTGCACCGAGCCGTGCTGCGCGTCGATCTTCCGCCGCACCACATCCAGGCCAACGCCGCGCCCTGAGAGATCGGTCATTGACTCAGCCGCAGAAAATCCGGGCCGGAACAGAACTTCATATAACTCCGAATCCGAGACGGGTGCTGCATTGGCGAACAATCCCATCTCCTTGGCCTTTTTTTGGAGTTGAAGTTACTTGGCTGTTGGCTCAGAGACTGCATTGACCAGATCGCGCAAGGGCTTGATCACTGTGAAGCGAACCAGCGCTTGCGGTTTTTCGGCGGTATCTAGGAGGGCGAGTTTTTCGGTTTTCCAGCCAGCGGCTGCCGGCAGTCCAGAGGAAACATACCAAACCGCCTCGATCCCCGTTGTACCGAGTTCGGCCAACTGAGGGGCCCGAGGCTCGGCTTGAGCGAGTTGGGGCGAGGCGCTCATCAGTTGCAGAATCGCAGGCTCTGTCGCAATCCAGGAGTTGAAGCCGGCGACGAGTTCGGTTTCTTCGCGCTTTCTGGCTCGAGGATCCTGCAAGTAGGACCGCACGAGCACTTCAAAATTGTGCCGTGATGGCGGGTCGGGCGGAAGAGCGTCTGCGAGTTGATTGAGCGGCGTGAGCGCATTTGGATGTTGCATGGATGCTTGCTCGTCGAAGCTTACCGGTTCGAGAACGGAGGCAAAGATTTGCAGCGGACCAATCTGCTCGGTACCGGCAAATGTGCGTAGACTTACCTCTTCTTGAGAAATGTGCGTAAGACCAAAACCTTCAAGTCGCAGCGACTCAACCGCCAGGCGGCGATACATGTCGTCTACGCTGTCCACAGTCCGTGGAGACCAGAGCCGTTCGGCGATCGCCGCCGCTCGCGGCCAAATGCGCGAATCGAGAGTTTGCGGGCTGGTCTGCTCCGTCCACATGCAAGCTTCTCCACCGAGAATCCGAGCCTGCTCGTCGTTGTTCAGGGTACTCGCTGCGGGCAACGGATCGACCGCGTAGTGCATTTCGGCGCTGTTTTTGTGATTCAAATAATAGCCGGCGGAGAGGATGCCCTGGTATCCGTTCTTGGCTCCGGCGGCGAGTGAGTCGAAGCCGCGCCAACTCTGGACCACAACTCCCTTGGGCAGGTCGGGAGTTAGAATCTCATCCCAACCGATCATGTCCTTCCCGTGCTTCTCAAGAAGTTTGAGAAGACGCTGGTTGAAATAGTTTTGCAGCGCGGCAGCATCTTTGAGTTTGTGCTCACGCATAAAATGCTGGATGCGCGGGTTGGCGTTCCACTCAACGCCGTTGTTCTCATCGCCTCCAATATGCAGGAAGTGGTCAGGGAAGACTGCCGCCATCTCGCCGATGAAAGTGTCGAGAAACTTGTAGGTGCTCTCGCGGGTGGGATCCATGACCGGATCGAAAACGCCGAACTCGCGCTCGATATGGAATGGACCTGGGGCGCTAGCGAGATCGGGATAACCCACAAACCAGGAGCTGCTGTGACCCGGCATGTCGAATTCGGGAACCACGCGGATGCCGCGGTCACGCGCGTAGGTGACGATCTCGCGCGCCTGTTCCTGCGTATAGAAGAGTCCGTCGGAGCCCAACCCGGCCAGCTTAGGGAAGGCTTTGCTTTCCATGCGAAACCCCTGGTCTTCGCTGAGGTGCCAGTGGAAGACGTTGAGCTTCACCGAGGCCATCCCGTCGAGGGTGCGCTTGAGGACGTCGACCGGCATGAAGTGGCGACCGCAGTCGATCAAAAGGCCACGCCAGCGGAAGCGCGGTGTATCGCGTATCGAAATGCTGGGAACAAAATAGCCGGTGGCGTCGGACTGGATCAGCTGCAGCAGAGTTTCCAGGCCGCGCATGGCTCCGACAACCGTTGCAGAATGGAGGTGCGCGCCGGAGGGGGTCACGTCCAGCGAGTAGGACTCGTCCTCGTTCACGGTCTGGATCGTTTCTCCTGGGCCGCCGACGCTGACGATGAGAGTTGCAGGGGTGCTACTGGCCAAGGTTGTGGCGATTGCGATGGCCGTGTGCATTCTGAGGCGATCAAGAACACGTGTGACGGCCGCGTCAAGGTGCGGGTCGCGGAAGTGATCTGCGGTCGCGGTAAAGGACGAGGTGATGATGAGGCGGCCTTCCTGTGCGGCAAGCTGCGATGGTTGCGGCATGAGTGTGTTGACGAATTCCGCCGGAGTGGACGTTTCGTCACTCATCGCAACTGACCATGCCGAGAAAACTGCGAGGATGATTACAAGCAGCGCTTGACGACTCATGGGCCCTTTTCAGTGTTTTGTTTCATGTCCTCAACATGCTGACCGCTGAAGTTCAAAGGATATGCGTCGAGCGCGGTTGCACCTTGCGCATCTTCATTCGTCTAGAAATGTAATCTGCAAGTGGAGTGGTGGAGACGGTCCCACTGCCCAATCGCCCTGCACGAGCGGCGTATGCCGGAGATCAGGCACTGGTTGCTCTCCATGAACCAGCAGGTTGCCATGGCGATCACGAAGCTCCCAGCGGACCATTCCAATCGTACCGGCATAAACACTGACGGCTTCGCCCAGGTAGTCCAGTTCATACTCCATTGAGCATGCATCCGAATCGGTGATCGGAAAGAGGATTTCGCTGTTTTTGTCCCTTAGGTCAAGTAGGCAGTCAAGCTTCTGCTGGATTTTTAGGTTGCCAAAGACGGCTTGAGCCAACGCTTGCGAACTTCTCATGCTCGCGAAATATTTGTGACGTTTACCCGGTGGCAGTGTGTCCAAAACTGCAGAATGTTCAGCAGTTGAACCGGACGGTCGAACCAAGACGTTCTTATTGCTGTACTCAGGTTTGAATACGGGCGGTCTATCTTGGGCGTCCGATAGGGATCGATCAAAGTAATCCGCCGCTTTAAACGTGTCCCGGCGGTATTTCCAAAATCTCGCAAAAAGCTCGCTCAGGTATGCGCGCTGGATTCCATGCGACCCCTGGTGCGCTTTGAAAGCGGTGTTCATTTTATGTCGACCGGAAGATCGCAATAATCTACCGGAAGTTCTCCGCAAGGTTGAGGGAGCCAAGACTCAGACGAATTTTCCTGGCCTTCGAGGATAACGAAGTCCTGCGCACGCAGGAGTTCGTTCTGAGATGGTCTCCCCATGTTCGACAGCCGTTCCGGGAAATCGTGCGCCAGCAGTGGAATTTCAGCTCGCCCGGAGGAGTCCGTGACATCGAGGACTATGCTGTTGACCTGTTCGATGTCGGAGTCCTCGAATTGATCATTGTGCCTGACAAGGGTGACGGTGAGGCCCTCGCGTCGCTCGTCAAGATGCGTTTAGCTTGACATCATGTCGTTGCATGGGAGTTCCGTTGAAGAGCAGCGTCCACTTCGCAAATCAGCGTGATCTCAGCCGGACAAATCACTGTCAGCATTCTTCAACTCTGCATTCTCGTCCCGGTGGCCTAACTGACCATTCATACTCGTGTTGCCACCCTGATTCTTCTGGTCCTGTTCCACAGCGCCCTTGCCTTGGTCTTGATCCGCGCTGGGTCCTGTTCCCTTGCTAACGATTTGAATGAATTCTTCATGTGTCATTTTGGTTGCCCTTCTGTCCACGAGAGTACGCGGTCGACAACAAGAAGGAAGGCCGCAGGTTCGCGGCCTAGTCTTCGTCAATTCGCATGCGTCACTAAATTACGCCAACTTCCCATTGCAGTATGGTCAGAAGCGATCACTTTCGCTGAAATTAGGTACCGCGGATTAGAATCCCAATCACGATTATTTTTTGTCTTCCTTAGCTTCCGCAATATGTGCCTGCTGGCCCGCCTCTGATACGGCCTTCATGAACGCATCTGCACTTTTCGGGGTGGAGGCCTTACCGGAGAGGATGTTGCGGAACTTCATGTTCTTGCCATAAATAGCGCGGGTGGAGTCGTCATCCTGCTGCACGACCGCACCTTCGAGCGTTAGGCCAACGAAAGCGCCTTTCGAGCGTGAGTAGGTCAGCATCTCAGTGCTCATCTTCCAGTCCGTTCCGGCGGAAGCGTGACGACCTACTGGGCCCGCTGCACCCGACGCTTCGCCCGTAAGCTCGAACTTGCTGGAAAGCAGATGCTGGAAGCCCTGATCGTTCATGACCAGCATAACGAGATCGACACCTTCAACTCCGATCTGCAGTCCGGCGCTCCCACCACCCACCGAGACGAATGCCGGGGCGCTCCAGCCATCCGCAGTGCGGCAGGTAGCTACGCCACGTCCGTGTTTGCCGCCAATAATGAAGCCGCCTTTGATCAGGTCGGGCACCACCAGCATGCACTTGGCGCCGCTCAGTACTTCTTCAGGAATGCCCTTGTCAGGCGTTGCCATGATCGCGTGCAGAACTTCGACGGACGATTGCAGACGTGCAACCGAATCTTCGCGAGCCGAGCCGGCCCAAGCGCAGGTTCCAGCCATACCCATAAGACTCATTAACAACAGTGAAATTGTCTTTTTCATGAATGGTGCCCTTTCGGAGCTGAGAAGCTAAGAGGAGAGGACTTCAGATAGCTGACTTAGTTCAGAGGACCTGAAAGAGAGAGAAGAAGAGCTCGTCTCTACCCTCATGATCGCTCAGAACCTGCAATCCTAGATGGTCTGAATTGCTCACTTCCAATTCTTGGAGCAAAAACCTGTCTGGTAACGATGCGGGGAAGCCCACACGAA
>DATMQI010000023.1:0-106244 GCA_035567135.1 Terriglobales bacterium | reverse complement strand
GATTGGACCTCAGGATCCTTTGCCAGACCTTTCTCCATATCGTTCGACGCTTTGTCGAGAATCTCACGGGCCGTAATGCTGTTGCCGCGTGCTTTGCTAGGATCGGACACCTTGAACATACCGGTCATAAAATCGGTGATGCGGTTGGCGCGGTCGCGTTCTCGGGTAATCCGGCGCAACTCGAATGTCTGTACGACGGAAAACCCGGCCAGCAAAAGCATCAGTCCTGCTGCTACACTCGCCCCGACACGATGCCGCCGAACATATTTCCGCACTCGGTAACCAGCACTGGCCGGACGCGCCACAATCGGCTCATTGTTTAGATAGTGCCGGAGATCGGCGGCCAACTTGGAAGGCGCACCACAAATGACAGCGGATGGATTCGCGGGCGCGTTCCATCCGCTGTTTTTGGATTGTAATTGCCTGCTTCTGCGACGTGCATACGGTAATTCTTGAACCACGACCGTACAGGTGCGACCGTTCTATTTGACTCCCTGGTTGATCGCAGTGGCGTACTTCTTGGCTAGGCCATTACCCACGAAGTCGTCGTAGATCCACATGAACCCGCCGATTATCCCGCATTGATTGTGCCACGCCCGCATCACCGTCTCCACTTGGCTTGGCGTGTAGTTCTTGTCCCACACTCCCGGAAAAACCGGCACCTTGCCAAAATTCCAACCCGAGCAAGGATTGTTTCCTCCCCCGCCGGCGTAGGCCTGAAGATGGACTCCATCGACCGTGCCCGGGAGTCCCTTGTTGATTTTTGAAACCACACTTTGCCAATAGCTGGCGTTGACATAAGGATCCGGCAGGACGTGATAGCCGAGCTTGCCCACCATGACCCCAAACTTAACCGTAGTGCCGAGATCGTAGCTATTCTCGTCGTCAAAATCGAGGGCATCGAGAGCCGGGATGGCTTTCTTCAGAGCCTTAAAATCCTTGTACAGAATGCTCTTCGGGCCGACGCCTTGCGCCTTCACCAGAGCGGTGATGTTTTCCCAGTCTCCGTAGTTCGAAGAACCGATGCTGAAGGTGACTCTTTTGACCGTTCCCGCTTTCTTTAACGTGGCCATGTCCGCGGCAAATTTCGGATAAGTCTTTCCACCGACATAGACGCCGTTCGAAGTCAACGGAAACTCGCCGTTGAAGTTCAGGTCGCCCTGGGCATTGACTTCGACGCTCCAGACGATGGCTTCGGAGAAACCAGAGTGTTCAATTTCAGCTATGTCCTTCGCGACATTGAAATTCGCAGTCTTATAAAACGGGCCTCCACCAAATATTCCTGTAAACCCCGTCGGAGCGGGCGTGGAGAGTTGTTCGAACACAGTCTGCGCCGGGGCTGAAAACCCGAGAATCAGGAGGCAGGTTACGAGCTGAAACAACGAAAGCACGAGACGGCGACTTCCTTGGGAAAACCTGGGCAAGAATCGAGTCATTTGACTTTCCTTTTTAATATGAATTGGCACATGTTGTTAACGAGCCGTTGATGGAGTGACCTATAGGACCTGGCAGCTTTCCCAGGCGTGCATGGCATGATTCTCCAACTGGCAGTTTCCAAGTATCGCCCGGCGCTGGGCAGGAGTCAACCGCTGGAATCAGGCCATGGCACTGCTTATGCGCTGGTCGAAGCGGCGCAGGTCAAGACCACAGCCGCGCCGCCGAGGAGAGTTGCGCCGTAAGCCTGCTCTATCGAAAATCAGTCAGTGCCATGATCGGCAAAACTTCATTCATAGGGATTGTTCCCGGCCTGTACGACTACCCTCTCCATCTGCAAAAAAGGCGACGTTATCTCAACAACCAAGAGTCGCCATTATTGCTGTTTCTATTTTGCGAAGTGTTCTTCATCCATGATTAGCTCCGACTGAATGAGCCACTTGCCGTCTTCTTTGGAGGCGACGTACTGATGATGAATTTTGCGCGGCGGCATCGGCTTGTTGATCGTCGGATCCATCTGACCAATGACTTCCTCGTACTCATAAACCACCGCCACATCCGGCCTCACGAAACGCACATCCACCTTATCCGACCCTGGGGCATCCCGGCCCGCTTGGTAAAAGACGGAGTGGGCTAACTGGTCGAACTTCCGCAAAAGAGCCTCCCGGCCGTGTAGGCGTTCCCCGAACGAATTCGTCCAATCCGCATCGGCCGCGTACTGCCTTGCTTTGGTGGCATTTTTGTCGTCGCCATCCGCACCTTGAATTAGCGCCCTAACCGCAGACTCGTCTTCGGGCGTGCCACGACTCTGTGCCCACACCGCCGAAATAATAACGAGGAGAACGGCCCCTCCAACCAACCATCTGCTCCTTCGGATTAAAGTCGCCATGTTTTCTGTCTCCTTCACCAAGTTCGGTTCCGCTCAGCGGACCGCTGTCACGATACACGCGCCTAACTTCGGTTTCAAGCTTGGCGCAGTGCATGAACAAGCCGCATTACGAGAAAAACCAATCAGCAACTAAGCGGCTACTAGAGTTTCAGCGTCGCGTGTCCCCAAAATCATCCGCTGCGCCCAGAAGACTTTCCGACCGGTCGACTGAGGTTACGGCGAAAGCGTTGGACTTTGGCACGGTTACCGCACGCCTTCATATCGCACCAGCGTCGCATCCCGTTACGGCTGTCATCGACAAACAACCACGAACAGCTTTCTCCCGAGCATTGCCGCACGCGTGTCAACGCCTCGGAAGTCAGAAGGTCCGCGGCGGAACGGGCGATCTCTTGCGAGATGCGCTCCAACGGATGGGTCGACACCGGCCACATCAGCCGGTAGTAATCGGCCGCTGGGTGAAATTCGGCGTGCCGGATCGCATCCTGGTAGATGCTCTGAAAATTCCGCAGGGCCTGCGCCTGAGGCTTCTTTCCTTTTGCCGCCCGGCTGAAGATTTTATAGAGCAACTCGCGCAGCGCTAAGGCGCGCCGGAATCGCACCTGGTCCGCGTGAACCGTCCCAAGTTTATGGGTCTCTGTGTCGCGAAGCAGTCCCGCCTGTGCTGCCCACTCCACGAGATCAGCGGCGGTCTTCAGATCTTCGCCGGGATCGGACGCTCCGTGGCTGTGCAACGTGTTGGTGAAATCGAGCGCCAAATTGCCGCCGAGAAATTCGTAGTCCATGTGGGATATTGTAACTCCTTTGCGCTGGTTGACAGGTTACTATGTCTCGATTAGAGTGTAACCAATGTAATGGCACATAGAGGTTACAGTAAAGATCGGCGACCGGAGCTTTCTATGGCAATCCAGCCTTTTCAACTACCCTATTCCGAAAGTGCGGTTCAGGACCTTCGTGAACGACTCGCACACACGCGCTGGCCCGATACGATTCCTGGTTCGGGCTGGGAGTACGGATTCGATCTCGCATACCTGCAACGCATTTGCCGCTATTGGCGCGAGGAGTTTGACTGGAAAGCGGAAATTGGGCGGCTGGCGTCCCTGCATCACCTGCAATACATCGCGGGTGACCAGTACATCCATTTTGTTCACGAGCGCGGACGGGGACCCTCGCCGATCCCGATTTTGTTGCTCCATGGCTGGCCCGGATCGTTTCTTGAAATGCGGAAACTGCTGCCCCAGCTTACCGATCCGGCAGCGCACGGCGGGGAACCATCCGATTCGTTCGACGTAGTCGTGCCGTCTCTTCCCGGTTTTGGATTCTCGAGCCAACCAACAGAACCTGGGATGAACACTGCCCGAATGGCGGACCTGTTTGCCGGGTTGATGACGGAACTTGGATACGAACGTTTCGCCTGCCACGGCGGTGACTTTGGAGCCGAGGTGTGCAGTCGTCTGGGACGTCGTCACGCTGCGCGCATCATCGGGCTGCACTTGAATTACAGTCCTGGTTCCTACCGGCCCGGCCTTCAGCCCGGGGCAGTCCTGAGTCGAGAAGAGCAGCAGTTCCTCGCGGAAGCAGACCGGTGGTTAGAAGAATCTGGTGCATACGACCACATTCAGTCTCGCACGCCGCAAACCGTTGCCTACGGACTGAACGACTCTCCCGCTGCGCTGGCCGCCTGGATCCTTGAAAAATTCCGAGACTGGGCCGACTGCGACGGCGACCTTGAAAGACGGTTCACGTGGGGCGAGTTGCTGGCGAATGTCACGCTTTATTGGATGACCGAAACCATTCACTCCTCGTGCCATTTGTACTTCGAAACGAGGATGGCCCCGCTCCATCTCGCGCAGGGTGAGCGGATCGAAGTACCTTGCGGCATCGCGCACCTTCCGAAGGAAGCACCATTTCCGCCTCGGTCGTGGATCGAGCGTGGCTACAACGTCCAGCACTGGACCGAATTCGCGAGCGGGGGACACTTCGCGGCGATGGAAGAGCCGGAAGCATTGGCAACGGATATTCGTACCTTTTTCCGGAGATTCCGAAGCGACGTTCGAACTTAAGTTCCTCGGGAATCTAAGCTCGGCCCCCCTCAACATACACTTGGCGTTCGAGGCTTTCGTACGAGTAGAATGCCAGCGTTTGGCAGGGAGGACGCTATGAACTGGGTGCGACTGGTTGCGATCATGGTTGGCGCTGGTGTCGTCACGTCGCTCACCGACTGGTTCTTCGCGGGCGATTGGATTCATCGCCGCTACACTTACCCGGAAATCTGGCGCGAGGGCGAGGAGGGTCGAGCGATTGCTCTAACCAGTCCGCTGCCATTTGTGACATGCGGAGTATTTGCCTTGGTCGCTGCCCGACTGGGTCTTCATTCAGTTTCGGGCGCGCTCAAATTAGCCGTCGCGGTATGGGTGATCGGCCCGTTACCACTGATCCTCACGAATGCCGCATTTATGAAGCTGCACCGGGTTTTTGTGGCATCTTACGCGATCGGCTGGTTGATAAAGCTCGCGATTGTTGCGCTCGCAGTTGGCTGGTTCCTTCGCTGACACTCGCTCAATGAGTGCAATGGCGATGTTACGCCAACAACATCGACAGAATCGCTCAGTTCGCTCCCACGGAAAGAGGAGTACAAGCAACCCTCACATCAGCAACTTGAGCTTCACAGTGTTGATAGCGGTCACGATCGAGGCGGTATTTGATTTGGAGGTGCGAATCGTCCAGCCAAGTCACCGCTGTACTCGTCAAATCGCTCGGACCATCGTATACGTATGCGGTGAGGCGTTTGCAAGAGTTCTTGGTTGTGATCTCTACCTCGGAAATATCCCGACCCAGAAAACCAGCCTGATACATTAGAGTTGCTCGATGCAGTCCACTTGGTGAATCGGTGGTTCGATATTGCGGCTTGGGATCGCCTGCAGAAAATAGTAGCCCAAGCCCGACGACGGCGACGAGAAAGGAAGCGGCCAATCCGCCCCCGATGCGCAGCACAATCTTCAGCCACTGCCTCTTAACACGGGGTGCCCATAGCATGAGCACGATTACGATGAGAATAGGCGTGGGGCCAGCTAACCACCACGCTATTGCCCGCCACAAGTCAACGATCCAACAAGGCATTGAATACTTTTTAATTGAATAATGATGGCGAAGCAAATCAAAATGCTTACTGCCTAGCTCGCTTTGGGAGGCCATCGACTTCGCTTGCCTTCAAGGGAAACCGTCGACTGACGAAATCGACCGACGAAAACCAGGTCATAGCGCTCAAAACCCCCGGCAATGAGTGAAACGGCGATTTATCGCAACAACCGCATAGTTTCCGATTGGCGGACCATCCCCGGAGCCTCGGACAATTTAGGACATTCGGAGAGCGGAAGCCCTAGCCGTACTCTTGCTTGGCGATTTTTTGAACTCCCCCTGCTAACCGAGGGGTGCAAAAATAGTCTAACTCGGTAACCGAGAGGAGGCCGTGTGAGTAAACCTTCGGACCTTGTCCAGGGGACCCTGGATATGCTGATCCTGAAAATATTGGCGCTGGAGCCGCTCAATGGCTGGGCCGTCAGCCAGCGTCTGAAGCAAATCTCCAGCGAGGTGCTGCAAGTCAGCGACGGATCTCTCTACCCTGCGCTGCACAAGCTGGAACAACAGGGTTGGATCACCGCTCAGTGGAAGTCGAGTGAAAATAACCGTCGCGCCAGGTTTTATTCGCTGACTCGGCTGGGGCGGAAGCAGCTCGAAAAAGAGGCGGCCAACTGGAACCGCCTGTCTGCGGCGATCTCCGGCGTAGTAAAGCTCAAGGAGGCCTGAACGTGAGCTTCGAACGATGGTTTTATACTCTGCCCTTGCGTTTGCGGGCACTTTTCGGCCGCAAACAGCTGGACCAGGAACTAAAAGATGAGCTTTGCGACCATCTCGAGCTGCAAATCAACGAAAACCTGTCCAGAGGCATGTCGGCTGAGGATGCTCGCTACTCGGCTCTGCGCGCACTAGGTGGTGTAACGCAGATTGAAGAGCAGTGCCGCGACACGCGTGGCGTAAACATCATTGAAAACCTGATTCAGGATTTGCGCTATGGCCTTCGGCAGCTGCGTCGTAGTCCGGGCTTCTCTGCTTTGGCGATCCTGTGCCTCACGCTAGGAATCGGCGCCAATGCTGCCGTGTTCAGTTGGGTCGAAGGGATCCTTTTCCGTCCTTACCCGGCAGTAGCCCACCAGGAGCGGCTGCTCGCCTTAGCCGGGACGGCTCGCGACCAGAGTGAAGCCCAGGGAATCTCGTGGCCCGATCTGCTCGACTTGCAGAGAAGTTGCAAGCTGTTTGACACATTCTTCGTGAGCAAGATTACCGGCAGCACCCTCAGTATCGGCGACCGCGCCGAAGTCACGACCGGCAGCATCGTCTCGGCAAACTATTTCGATGCCATCGGCGTCCATCCAATTCTTGGGCGCGGCTTCGTGCCCGGTGAAGATGTAGGACGCAACGGCCATCCCGTCGCAGTGATCAGTTATCAGCTTTGGCAGAGGCGCTTCAAAGGTGACCCACAAATTATTGGGAAGACGCAGCGGCTCAATAATGTTCTGCACACCATCGTGGGTGTCGCACCGGAAAGGTTTTACGGAACTTTTGTAGGCTGGGCAATGAATTTCTGGGTTCCGGCCTCCATGGAGGAAACTTTCGAAGCTGGCGGATACAAACTGGAAGACCGAGGCGCGCGCTGGATTGAGGCTTACATACGACTCAAGCCTGGGGTCACTCGGAAGCAGGCTCAGGAGGAAATCTCCGCGGTCGCGGCGCGACTGGAGTCCGATTATCCGGCCACGAATCGCGGACGCGGCATCAAGCTCTGGCCGTTGTGGCAAACGCCTTTCAACAATGCCGGCACTCTGCTCCCTACGCTCGAAATAATGCTGGCTGTGGTGGCGTTTGTTCTGCTCATCGCCTGCGCGAACGTCGGCAACCTACTGCTGGTCAGGTCATTCGCCCGGCGCCACGAAATGGGGATTCGGCTCGCCATCGGCGCTGGCCGCGGCCGTTTGTTGACGCAACTTCTCACCGAAGGCCTCATCCTTTCGGCGTTCGGTGCGGCCGGCGGGCTCCTCGTTGCTTACTGGTGCCGGCACGCGCTCGTGCTGCTCCTCCCGGCACGCTCCGGAATAGCGATGCACCTGCCAGGCGAAATTGACTGGCGTGTTCTGATGTTGAGCGCCGGCATTTGCCTGGTCGCCACTCTCATTGTCGGGCTCGTCCCCGCCTTTCAGACGCGCAATATCGATCTTGCGGGCACCTTGAAAGCCGAATCTTCGAGTGTCGTCGGAGTCCGCGAAAGAACGTGGATTCGCTCGAGCCTGGTTGTTCTCCAAGTTAGTTTGAGTTTCCTGTTACTGGTTGGAGCCACGCTGTTGATGCAAAGCCTGCAGAAGATTCGAACTACCAGCCCGGGCTTTACAACCACCGGTGTGGTGCAGACCGGGGTGTCTGTGGTGGCGGCGGGATACGATGAGCCACGAGCCAAGACTTTTCAGGATGAGCTAATTGATCGCGTCAGGTCGCTGCCTGGCGTGCAGTCCGCCGCATTCGCACGAGTGACCCCGCTGGGCTATGCCACATACTCTGAAACGCCGATTGCCGTAGACGGCTACCAAGCTCCGCAGGGAGAGCAACCCACTGTCGAGTACAACCAAGTCGGTCCTGCGTATTTCGCGACTTTGGGAATTTCTTTGGTTTCCGGTCGTGAGTTCACCCGTGCGGACGATGAAAACGCTCCTCTCGTCGCCGTGGTCAATCAGACCATGACAGCACGCTACTGGCGGGGACAGAATCCGGTCGGTCAACGCCTTCAAGTGAAGGGCCGCTGGGTGCAAGTCGTCGGTGTCGCCGCGGACTCCAAGTACGAGAGCATGCGCGAGAGTCCAAAGCCATTTTTCTATGTGCCATTGCGGCAGGATTTTGTCAGGGGGCCAGCGCTCAATATCCGTACAACCCAACCTCTGCAGACCATGGCGGCAGCTGTGAGGCAGGAAGTGCGGGCGCTGGACGCGAACCTTGCGCTTTATGAGACGATCACGCTTCAGGAACAGGTTGACCGCTCAACCTCGCCGCAACTGGTGGCCGTAACCTTGGTTGCGACTTTGGGAGGATTAGCGCTTCTACTCGCTGGCATTGGCCTTTATGGCGTGATGTCTTACACCGTCGCGCAAAGCAGCCGCGAACTGGGACTGCGCATGGCCCTTGGCGCTGGCGCATCGAATCTATTTCGTCTGGTGATTTCGCGTGGCTTGGCATTAACCGCAAGCGGCGTACTCTTCGGTGCAGCCGCTGGACTTGGAGTCACGCGATTACTCGGAGCGCTACTCTATAATGTGAGTCCCCGCGACCCGCTGGCATTCGGGTCGGCGTTGGCGGTGACGACGACCACCGCAATCGCAGCTTGTCTCTTGCCCGCCTGGCGCGCCACCCGTACCGATCCCTCCCGGGTATTGCGGGATTGAACCTCATACGCGACCTACTGCTACAGAAGTAGGGTGCCCCACCCTTTAACGTACTTTGCGAAAGAGTGGGAGGCGAGGAAGCCAGAAGGGCGAGTTTGTGAGTAGCGCATCGCGGAAGCAGCGTGATTCTTCCGGTTGGTCGCCAACTTGGAGTCAAAGCCCTCTGAAGCTTCTTTTTTACGGAGCACTCCCTCATTTTGGGTTGCGCTTTTTCCATTCGTACATGTACTTCTGCGGGTCACTGCCGTAATCTAGCGCCAATTGCTCCTCGGACTACACTTGAGGAGAATGGGATTTTACCGCATACAAATCGGGATAGCGGTAGGCGCAGGCGTGCTTGTTCTGCTGTCTTTCTTTGGCTACCTGATGTGGCTGAACGGACAAGGCCCGGTGCTGGCTCGCTCCGAAGACCGCGATCCGCTTTCCGGTACGCCAAATTCCATTTCCTTGAATCCCTTGCGCGACCGCTCTACCGAGCGCCTGGCAGCGAAATACCTGGATGCCCTGCGCGACGGCCACTGTCAGGAGCAACTGGCGCAATGGGAAAGAGATTATCGCAAAAAGTACGCAGCTTTCATTTGCGCCTCCGAGGCGCAACACCCGCTGCTTTCATGGAAGGTAGTCGACTGGGAAGATAACCCTCCGCTCCGCATCCTGCATTACCAAGGCAAGCGCAGGAACGCTCCCGGCCAGCCCGGAACCTACAAGGAGCTGTTCTCGGTCACGCTCGAGAACAAAGATGGTGAGTGGGTGGTCACGAAATACGACGCCATGTACTAAGCATTTCTCTCACCAGAGATTGTGCGCATGATAAGACCCGACAAACAAGACCGATCCTTGGGTGGAGCAGCGCTTTAAGCGCTGCATTAAAGACTCCAAACAAGATTTCACGCCCCGCATGGGCGCCATCACAGTTCTCACGCATACGATCTCAGCGCTGCCTCAACTGCGTTCTTTGAATACGGCTATTAGACGCTGAGGTCGCGACGATTACTCGAGGCTCGACAAGTTGCGCTTAATTCATTGCCGGATGCCATGGAGTAAATTCCATGCCTGCTTGCTCAGTCTCCGACCGCGATCATTCGACGCGGCTTCCAAGTCAGATAAAGAAATATCAGAAGTTGCGCCGTCAAAGCCGCAGAACTGTCGAGTACAACATCTTTGATTGCTCCGGTTCGCGAAGGGATGAAAGTCTGATGCCACTCGTCCAGACTCGCGACCAGCACAGACATAAAAAAAGCAATCACGGACCAGCGCAAAGCCCAGGCCGGAGCCCACGGCAAACGCAGCGTCGCACGCCAGGCGCGAAAAAGAAAAAAACTCAAGGTAAAGTAACCCACGAAATGCCCGCATTTCCGGATGTAATGATGCACCACCTCGAAGCCTGCCGGATCCAGACCCATGAGGAAGTGAAGCAGAGGATAAAGAAATCGGCTGGTGTGCTCGGCGGAAAACGTGTCGGTGGATTCGATTGCAATCAGCGCCATCCACAACAGCGCGGCAATCCACGTCTTGAGCAACTGCTTATGATCTGAGGTCAAGCGCGAGCATCCCCCGCCGCTTGGAAAAACATGAGTCCTTTCAAAATGCGAACCTACTCAACCGCATAATTAGGCGCCTCCCTAGTAATCATGACGTCGTGGACGTGGCTTTCTCTTAGGCCGGCGCCGCTTATTCGGACGAAGCGTGTTTTCTGCAGCAATTCTGGGATGCTGGCGCAGCCGCAATAGCCCATGCCCGAGCGCAGCCCGCCCACCATCTGGTGGACGATCATGGAAATTGAGCCGCGATAGGGGACTCGGCCTTCGATGCCTTCGGGCACTAATTTTCCCAGGCGGTTTGATTCTTCAGCCAGGACGGTGGAGGAGTCGGCATCGGTGTTTTGGAAATAGCGTTCGCTTGAGCCTTGAGCCATGGCGCCGAGTGAGCCCATCCCTCGATAGGATTTGAAAGTCCGGCCTTGATAGAGAATCAGTTCGCCGGGGCTTTCGTCGGTTCCGGCGAATAGGGATCCGATCATTACTGCGGCCGCGCCTGCGGCCAATGCTTTTGTAATGTCGCCAGAATATTTTATGCCGCCATCGGCGATGATTGGGATGTTGGCGTCTTTGGTGGCGCGATAGGCTTCCGCGATGGCGGTGATCTGGGGGACGCCCGCTCCGGTTACCACGCGCGTGGTGCAGATGGATCCGGGACCGATTCCAACCTTAATCGCGTCCGCGCCGACTCGGGCCAGTTCGCAAGCTCCGTCGAAGGTGGCGACATTTCCTACGATCAGATCAACTTCTGGAAGCTTGGATTTTACTGCCTTAATTGCATCGAGCACTCGAGTGGAGTGGCCGTGCGCGCTATCGATGGCCAGCAGATCCACTTTGTACTTTGCCAGTTCCTGGGCGCGTTCGAGAAAGTCTCCAGTGGCGCCGATGGCGGCGGCTGCGCGCAGCCTGCCGTGCGAGTCCTTGGCGGCGTTGGGATACTTTAGTTTTTTCTGGATGTCTTTTACCGTGATCAGGCCCTTCAGGTTGTACTTGTCGTCGACCACCAGAAGTTTTTCTACGCGGTGTTTGTGGAGGATCTGTTCCGCATCTTCGAGCGTGGTGCCCACAGGCACGGTGATGAGATTCTCCTTGGTCATTACTTTGCTGATGGGGATGTCGAAGCGGGTTTCGAAGCGCAGGTCGCGGTTGGTGAGGATGCCTACCAGCTTTCCGTTCTTGGTGATGGGCACACCGGAAATCTTGAACTGGCGCATGACATCGAGCGCTTCGGAGACTTTCGCATCCGGCGCCATGGTAACGGGATCGACGATCATGCCACTCTCCGAGCGCTTCACTTTGTCGACTTCATTGGCTTGCTGCTCGATGGACAGGTTGCGATGAATGATCCCGATCCCGCCCTGCTGTGCCATGGCGATGGCCATGTGCGATTCGGTGACCGTATCCATGGCCGCGCTGATGATCGGAATATTCAGGCGGATATTGCGCGTGAGCTGCGTCTGGGTATTGGTCTGGGTCGGAATCACGTCGGAGCGGGCGGGCAGCAGCAATACGTCGTCGAAAGTAAGCGCCTCAGGAACGGGAAAATGAATCATATTTTGTCTCGGGGAAACCGGGTAAGTTCTATTTTAGAGACGGGGAGCGGTTGAGGCAAATAGGCGGTGCAGGGAGTCTGCAAAACAACATCAACGGCGGGGGCTGGCCCGGCCTTTGTTTTCCCCCCCCGGCTTTTGGCGAGACAGAGCGGGAACTTTGTTCTCCCACGGCTGAAATGCCCCAGCCTTCGCAAAGGACGCGAAAGGCTGGGGCACACGTCCCGCGAAGATTCGGGAATTCGCGGCTGTCACGTTTCGTGCATCCGGCCTCTCAGGTGTAGCATTTTCGGGCAAAGGGTGTCGCATGGCCCCGCGCAGAGAAACTACCATCGAACGTATCTACCGTGAAGTTACAGGCAAGAAAATGCCGAACGCTGTAAAGCGGATCCTGCTACCCAAGCCACGCAAATCACGCTGAGAATTCCAGAGTGCCAGAACGGTTCAGACCCGGAACTACTTAACCCCAGCCACGGCGGGGCCGAATCAGAGCAAGCATGGTAGAACCGCGCTTACGCAGTCACGGCCTACTAGCCTTTCGCTTGGTGGCTGCGTCCTTTTTTGCGGCAGCCTCTACCCTCGCGACGTGCAAGATTTCAAGGTCACCGCCTGAAAGGATGAGGCCCACCTTGCCCGGTTTGGCGTTGCGAAAAAGGGCATACCAGACTCATGGGACTAATGGGCAGTTTTGGGAAGTGTGTCAGAAGCTTCGTCTTTGCCATCAAGAAGGAGCTTTATACCACATCCGAAGTAGGCAACGGTTTCCAGTTCCCACGTCTTCGTTGCTGCGTCGCCCGCCGAGATGCTAAATCATAAAATGCGCTTAGTGATCAAAATGGAACAGCGCGGTTAGGCACTAATCATGACAATCGTAAAGGGTGAAGCCTATGACCAACGCCCTGCAACCAGTAATTGATGGCCTCAAGAAAGAAGAAGAGCGGCTGGAAAAGATTGCCACACGGTTCAAGAAATCGCACTCTGTTCATCACGACACCGTTCAGAAGATTATTAACTCGATAGAGGAGCACCTCAAGATGCTGGAATCAGGTCGCGCAAACGCTGCGTAGCCCTTACACAATCACGCCCGCTTCTTAGGTTGCGGCGGGTGTGGGTTTGCGCGAGTGTGTTGCGCAATCGTGCGATGCAAACTCTTCGTCTCGACGCAACTCAAAGTTCTGCATCATTGCGTCGAAAGTGTTGCCGATAGGCGGGCCGGGAGGATTGAAGACCCACTCACATTGGGAGCAGCCCCAACCACGAAAGCGCGGTTGGTCTATCCACAGCATCTTGCGCATTGCCGCAGTATGAGGGGGCATTAGTTAGAACTAGGCTCTGCCTTTCGCTGGCAAGCGCCGCGTTTCCCGAAGTAGCTGTCTCTTAGCCTCGCCATCGCAGGTTGTCTTGAGTTTGGAGACTATTTCTTCAAGTTCCGGCTGTAGGTAAGCGAATTCGGACTCAGGGGGTGCAGTGGCGGGCACGGACCGTACCCATACCGAACACATCGGCCCGCCGATATCGGGTAAACACTGTAGTGAAAGAGTGTTTGTGCTGGCCGAGGTCGGAACATTTCTACTTTCTGTTGGTCTCTTTGCAGCGCCCCGAGAAATTGGTTGTCCGACAAAGTCAAAGGCGGCGGACAAGAGCGTCCGCCCTACACACGTGCATGGCTAGGCTGACCGTAGCAGATTGCATAGATCCTTCGCTTTGCTGAGGATGACATGGGTTGTTGACTAGTCCTTAGCGGCAGGTTGGCCGGAATCCCGGAGACAGACGGGACGTTTCCTGCTGTCCGCAGATTTGCCTCCCACCTTTGCGCACATGACGCTCAAAGATGGGGCACCCCTCAGTTGGGGCGGCAGGCAGTCTGCAAAACAACATCAACGGCGTGGCCCGGCCCGGCCCGGCCTTTCTTTCCTCCCCAGTTTTTGGAAAGACAGGGCGTTGTTTTTGTTCTCCGACGGCTGAGATGCCCCAGCCTTCGCGAAGGACGCGAAAGGCTGGGCCATGAGTTCCGAAAAAGTTCTCTATGCCATTTTGCGCAACGGGCGTAGGATGTCTGGCGTGTAACTGGGAGGCGATCATGAAGAATCCACTGCGGTATGAGGTTTCGAGGATGAGGTTGCGATGGGCGAGTGTCGCGCTGGCGTTCGTGGTTGTGCTTGGGTTGCAGTTGGTGGCCGCCCAATCCGCGCCGGCCCGGACTTTCAAGGTGCTTTACACCTTCCAAGGATTGACGGATGGGGGAGAGCCGTACGCAGGGTTGGTGCGGGACGCGGCGGGCAATCTGTATGGCACCGCCATCAGTAGCGGCGATTTTGGCTGGGGAGTGGTGTTCAAGGTGGATACCACAGGCACTGAAACCGTGCTGCACAGCTTCGGGGACGGAAGTACGGACGGGAGAACTCCTTACGCAGGGTTAGTCCGGGACAAGGCTGGCAACCTATATGGCACTACCTACGAGGGCGGCGGAATCGGCTGCGTCGACGGTTGTGGAACCGTGTTCAAGGTGGATACGACCGGAACGGAGACGGTGCTGCACAGCTTCGCCGGGGGAACGACGGACGGCTGCTTTCCCTACGCGGGCTTGCTCCTCGACAGCGCAGGCAATCTGTACGGAACCACGCAGGCCTGCGGCGCTTCCAGCAGCGGAATTGTGTTCAAGGTGAGTAAGAGTGGCAAGTGGACGATACTGCACAACTTCGCTGGGGGGACGAACGACGGGGCGAATCCGTTGTACGGAAGCTTGATCATGGATGCAAAGGGTGCGCTCTATGGTGTCGCCCAGTACGGCGGCACTTCCAATCAGGGAGTGGTGTACAAGCTGAGTAAGAGGAGGGCATTGACGGTGCTGCACAGCTTTGCCGGGGGGACGACGGACGGGTGCAGTCCCTACGGAACTCCGACGATGGACGGCCTGGGCAATCTCTATGGTACGGCGGTGGCGTGCGGCGCCTCTAACATGGGAATCGTGTGGAAGCTGAGGAAGAAAGGTGCAGAGAAGGTGCTGCACAACTTCGCAGGCGGCACGAACGACGGCGCACAACCCATCGCAGGTGTGATTCTGGATGCGCAGGGCAACCTGTACGGCGATACCCAGTATGGCGGAGGGACCGGCTGCTTTGGTGTGGGCTGTGGGACGGTATACAAGGTGAGTAAGACCGGCACGCTAACCCTGCTGCACATCTTTGCTGGGCCGGAAGGGGCGTCGCCGTTCGGAGGTGTCATCCGGGATGCGAAGGGCGATGTTTACGGCACTGCATTCTTGGGCGGCACCCCCGACTGGGGAACAGTGTGGGAGATCAGCAAATAGACCTGGCCTGATGTAGCCCCGACGGGGTTTTGAAGAAGCGGCCGGTGGACGATCTTCTTGAAATCCTGGGAGGCTTGCTCGATTTCCATCCCTGGTAATCTTGCTGGCTGCTTTCTCGATGACGCTGTCGAAGTCGTCCAGCAGTTCATCAATCGCCGACTTACGCTTTGCTCAGGAAGACATGAGTTGTTGACTAGTTCTTATCCGCAGGTTGGCCGGAATCCCGGGGACCGGAGGGACGTTTCCTGGTGTTCGCTCTGATTTGCCTCCCACCTTTGCGCACACGACGCGCAAAGATGGGGCACCCCTCAGTTGAGGTGGGGCAGGCGGTTTACAAAACAACAGCAACAGCAAGGGCGGCGGACAGGAGTGTCCGCCCCACACGGGCTTGGGTTACCACGATTCCTGGACCATCGTAGGGCAGAAGGCCAAAACTGGTATCAAAGAAGCGTGGGAGTTGTTGCGCCGAGCATGGAGGACTGGCTCGATGTCCGGCGTGCGTCCGGGCCTACGTGGGCGTGCTGCGCTTGACTCCGAGGCGTTGGTCTTTCATAATCGCTCGCACCTTGATAGAAGATCTGCGATAGATTGGTTACGGCGAGGCAAAGGGAAATGAGGAAGGCCGGGGAAGTCTCGGTATGACGAAGCTGATGGGCACAATCCGGGTGACTCCGAACCCTGGGTCGGACAAGTCGCGGCCACATTTTGAGGTTGTGTTTGTGCCGTATGCTGGGCGGGTGAATGCGCAGACGGTGCGCGTGAGCACGCATGATGATCTCGTCGCCTTTCTGATGGGAATTAAAATCAGCGAGGACGAGGCTGCGCGCTGGGCGGGACGGGCGCGGTCGGACGTGATTCTGATTCCGGGAATTGAGCGGACTGAGGCGCAGTTGAAGGAGAGCGGGTTGCTCGGGTGATTTGTTTCGCAGGCTGGACGGGCGCGGTGCCCGTTCTCCATCATCCAAAGTTGATTGGGTTTTGTTATGTGGTCCCAAGTTCAAGCTGATCTCGAACGGTTGTTGGCGGCAAAAGTTTATCCGCTGTTGCTCAGCGATGCGGTTTACCGTCACTTCTTGATGTTTGCTGGTCTCGGACCGAATTCTCTGGCGGCGGGTCCAGCGCCGCCGGCGCTGCGTCCTAATTTTGAGGTGGTGGCAAAACTTCGGGCTCACATTATTGTTGCTGAGGTCGAGAAGACCGGAGGCCTCGACGAGGACTGCACTTGCGCCAAATTGCTCAAGGGGCCTGCGTTGCTCTGTCGTTTTTGGGATTCTACCGCGCCGAAATATCGCGAGGGAATATGGTGGTTTGACAGCGGCATTATCGAAACTTGCAAACAGCACGCGGGGCGCTCGGTGGCCGATCGCAAGGATTGGCTGCGGCAGCATCTGGCGGTTTCGATCGACTGGAGCAACATGAACCGAATCGATCTGATCACGCTCACGCCCGCGGAGGAGTTGCCGGCGATCGAAGGCAAGGGCGTGAAAAGGTCGGTGTATTCATCAGCGGCAATCCCTCAGGGAAAAGTGCTCAGTAAAGATTACTGGCCAAATTTTGGGAAGTACTTTCCCGGTGGAGTCAAGCAAACCGTGCTGCCTTTCGTTCCGCGGACTATGGGCACGGATCTGAATAGCTTTCTCGCACGAGCTTGACTTAACCCTAAGCGAATAGAAAATCTGGAGTGCAGACGCCACGGGGCTTCTCCTCAGCGCTATCTCTTTGAAGCGCAATGGGTTATTTTCACGTTTCAACTCGGATGTTTTGCATTAAGATGTGCTTAGTATTTCTTCAAGAGATCTGCCAACTCTTGAAGGCCCTCTAGGCGCTCGGTTCGCTCCCTGAGGCTGCATCTCCCCCCTTGAACCTCGTTTCGATTTCACGCCTCCGCGAGGGGACCATGGTCGCGCATGTTTTGCCGCAGAAATTAGCGGGCCGTTACGATGTCAAGGACGTCCTGGGCCAGGGCGGTATGGGTCTGGTCTATCGCGCCTATGACACGGTGATCCGGCGGGAGGTTGCGCTCAAGACTTTGCGTGACATCCCCGAACCCAACTCCTTGCAGCTTTTCTACAAAGAAACCGGGGTGCTCGCTTCGATCAGCCATCCCAATATCGTCGAAATTTTTGACATTGGGGAGTTTGAAGAGAACGGGAAACAGAAACCGTATTTTGTGATGCCGCTGTTGCCGGGCACCACGCTTGACAACCTGATCCGCAATGCCAGTCATCGCCTGACCGCTCAACGTACGGTTGAGATCATTTCTCAAGTCTGCCGTGGACTTCAAGCCGCTCACGAACGTGGGTTGGTGCACCGCGATCTCAAGCCCAGCAACATTTTTGTCATGGAAGATGACTCGGTGAAGATTATCGATTTCGGTGTGGCCCACATGACCAACGCGCACTCCACCGTGGGCTTGAAGGGCACTTTGCTTTACATGTCGCCGGAGCAGATTGAGGGCAAGCCTTTATCTGCGCTCTCGGATCTGTTTTCGCTGAGCGTGGTGTGCTACGAAGCGTTGACTGGGAGGCACCCTTTTCGCCGCGCGAGCCAGGACGAAATTGTCGAAGCCATCCTGCGGCAGATTCCGCCTCCGGCTTCGGAAGTTAACTCAGCGGTGAGCCAGTCGATTAGCCGAGTGGTGCACAAGGGCATGGCAAAGCAGACCTGGCATCGCTTCTCCACCGCGCGAGACTTCGGCGAGACTCTGAACAAAGCGCTGCGCAATGAGCCGATCGAATGTTTCGATGCGGCGCAGCTGCGGCCCCGGTTGGAGCGCGCGACGCGTGCACTGGAGGAAGGCGATTATCAGTACGCAGGAGAGTTGCTGTCGGGGTTGGAAGCGGAGGGTCACATTGATTCGTCGATTGAGATGCTGCGGCGGCAACTCGATCGATCCGTACGGCAGAAAAACGTTGCCCAGTTGCTGAGCAGTGCCAAGGCGCGCTTCGAGGAAGAAGAAGATCCGTTGGCGCTGCAGAAGATTCAGGAAATCTTGCAACTGGAGCCAGGCAACGCCGCAGCCATGGGCTTAAAGAGCAAGATCGAAAGCCGGCGCAGCGAGCGGCAGATCGAGAGCTGGTATCGGCTGGCGCAGCAGCACGTTGAGAATCATGCCTACATCAAGGCCCGCGAAGCTTTGCAGAATGTGCTCCAGTTGAAGCCGACTGAATCCCGCGCCATGCAGTTGCTGGCCGAGGTCGACCGTCAGGAGCAGGAGTATAACAAGCTGCGCCAGGAAAAAAAGCAACTGCATCGCGCCGCGGTGGATTCCTGGCAACAAGGCGAGATCAGCAATGCGCTGACCAAGCTGGCTATGGTATTGGAACTCGACCGGCGAGCTCCTGATTCTTCCAGTCCGGAGCGCAATAGCTACCAGAGTTTCTACGATCAGGTTCGCTCCGAACACGACGCTCTGAACAACGCCTATGCGGAAGCCTGCAAGCATCGAGCCGATGGCAATCTCAACAATGCTCTGCAACTCTGCGATACGTGGCTCACGAAGTATCCGAACAACGCTCTTTTACAGGCTCTGAAGTACGACCTTGAAGAGCAGAGAAGGCAAGAGCTGTCTGCGTTTATCGCCACGGTGGACCGCCAAGTCGAGGGCGAACCCGATCTCGACAAAAGGGTGGGTATTCTCAAGGAAGCGCTGGCGGCGCATCCTGACGAGAACCACTTCCAGCGCGCGCTCCGGTTGGTGGAGGATAAGCGTGATTTGGTGAACTCGATTGTAGCCCGCGCTCATTTTCATGAGGAGCAGGGCCAGTTCGGGGATGCGCTCGCCGACTGGGAGATCTTACGTACCATTTACCGCCGTTATCCGGGTTTGAAGTTCGAGGTGGAGCGCTTAGAAAAACGGCGGGAGAATCAAGCCCGAACCGACGCCAAAGCCCGGTGGGCGGAGCAGATTGGATCTTGCCTGAAGTCCGGCGCTTACTCGCGAGCCGTGGAGTTGTGGCAGCAAGCGGAACTCGAGTTTCCCAATGACGCTGAGTTGGCCGAACTTAAAAAGACTGCCGACGCGGGCATCGACCATGCCATGGAAGCGCAGCGACTGACCAGCGAAGGGAACGATCTGTGCTCTAAGAATCAGTTCTCCGAAGGTATCCAACTGCTGCGCCGCGCTTATGAGTTGGATGAAAAGAACGCGGTGGCACGTACAGTTCTGTCGAATGCATTGGTCGAATGGGCGCAAGTGCTTGTGGATGAGGATTGGCATGCGGCGGAAGATCTTGTCCAGCAGGCGCTCGACCTGAATCCGGGGCACCCCTTGGCGCGGAACTTGCGAACCGTGGTGCTCGACCGGAAGCGGGAGCATCTGGTCGACGAATGCCTTTCGCGAGCGCGCAGACTGCGGGCGGCAGCAGATTTGGCCGGGGCTATGGCGAGTATCACGGAAGCCCTCGCTACTTATCCCACTGAGAAGCGATTGCTGCAAATACGCGACACCCTGCAAAATGAAATGGCTCAGGCGGAAGGCAGCAAAACGCGCAGCCGCGACCTCGAAGAGTTGTCCCGACTGAAGCACGAAGCTGAGAAGGCAACGGACCTCGCGACGGTGCGATCCTGTCGCGAGCGCGCAAAAGGTCTGGCGGCAAATTATCCGGACGATGAGGAATTTCGATCGCTGGTCAATAGTCTCGGTCAGCTTGCGATGCCGGCGGGGAATCGTGCGCCAAGTGAGACGAGCGGTGCGACAGAAGGCATAAGCGCTGGTCCCAGCGCGACTAAACTTTTCTCGCCAGCAGGCGCAACAACGGCCAAGACGGCTCAAACCCCCGGCATCGGATTGCCGTCTTCAGGGCGACCGACGAATGGGCCAGGAACGATATCTGGACCTGCACCGTCAACCACACAGCCCAGTCCTCTTCCTGCCGTGGATTTTAAGTCCACGCCGGTCGCAAACCGTTCCCGATCGTTTCCCACCAATGTCGCGGCGGTTGTGGCCGGCAGCGTGGTGCTCTTGTTGGCGATGACGTTGGTGGTGGTGAAAATCCTTCGTCGCCCACCGCCGCCACCGCCGCCATCAATAGCAGTTCACATCCATACTTCGCCTCCCGGAGCCACCATCCGGATAAACAACGAAGTACGGGGCGCCTCCGACATCGATATAAAGTTGCCAATCGGCAACTATCAAATCGAGGCGCAATTGGATGGATATCAAACGGCCAACAATTCGTTTGAAGCCCGAGCGGGTGCCCCATCTGGGTCGATCGATTTGACGCTGCAACCAGAGCTTCCGGTCGTGAAGCTAACCGCAGACACGGGTGCCGGCAAGGTTTCGCTGGACGACAAACCTGCGGCGGAATTGGACGGTGCGCAATGGACAGCGGGCAGTCTCGCGCCTGGGGCGCATCAATTGAAGTTTGCCGGATCGCGCGCTGAAGCTTCGTTTACTTTCACTACGGACCCAGGTGCTTTACCCGCCATCACTGGTCCGCTAACCGCCAAGGGGATGCACGCGGTTGTTGTGAGCAATTGGGGCAATCATCTGCGCGTGTATTACAGCGACTCTCACGCGAAGGTCAGCCTGGATAACCAGTCCGACGCCGACGTGGGATCTGACGGTGTCGACATTCCCAATGTCTCTCCTGGAGCGCACCAGTTAACTCTAAAGCAGGGAAGTGATAGCCATACCGTGCCCATCGATGTGGGAACCGTGCCCACGCTGACGGCGTTCCTGGTGTCGGATCAGGATATTGGCACTCTGATGGTCGTTACCGGCGAGGACAACGTTCAGGTGTATCTGAACAACCAACTCCAAAAGCGGTTGACGCAAGGCGGACAATTGCGGATTCCCAACCTCGCGCCGAAGAACTACGTCGTGCGTGTAGTTAAGAGCGGATTTGAAACTCCAGCTGAACAGCAAGCTGCGCTTCACAAAGGCGATGTCTCCCAACTTAAGTTCACGCTGAAACCCTTGCAGCATTTGGCTTCTTTCGTGATTGAGGGCGGAGCCTCTGGAGTGGAGGTCTTCCTCGATGGAGCGCCTACGGGAACAGTGGAGGACGGTAAATTCGCGCTCGCAACCGTCAGCCCGGGCGATCATGTGATCGAACTGCGCAAGGCGGGCTTTAACTCCAAGACATTGCGGAAGCATTTCGTAGCTGGTTCTACGGTTTCTGTCGGTGGTGCGGAAGCGGCTCTGGACGTGACAACGGGCCAGTTGAAGGTCACCTTCTCGCCTGCGGATGCGGTTGTCACTATCGTGAAAAATGGTGAGAACCCGATCAAAATATCCAGCGGCACTCCAGTGACTGCGCCCCCGGGAAGCTACCAGCTTACCGCTCGCGTCGGGAACTTTCCCCGCTCGGCTCCGTTCGAACTGCTTGCTGGAGAATCGCGCACGATCGGCCCGCTCTCGTTCGCACCGGGCGGGATGGAAGATTTTGACGATGCGGCAGGCTGGAAGTCCAATCAGGGCTGGTTTGTCCACCGCGGCGGCGGTTTCGTGTTGTATAAGACTTCTCCGACCTCGGGAACATTCGTCTTTAGCGCCAGGCTCAATAAAGGGCATCGTCTGCAGTGGGTGTTCAACTATACCGATGACCACAACTATGCGCTCTTCCAAATGGATGAAAACTACTTCTATCGCAGCGAGGTGCGTGGAGGCAGGACGACGGAAGAAGCCAAAATTCCTTTCAAGACGGATAAGAAAAAATCGCGGACGTTCCAGATCGTGGTTACACCCAACCGGATCTTGCACCAAATTCAGCAAGGGGACGGCTGGTCGGCTCTCGACTCCTGGAACCAATCCGGCGCGAATCTTAGCTCGGGCAATTTTGGTTTTTACTTACCTGGGAGTGATGAGGTCGAGCTGTCGAATTTCAGTCACTACGGCGAACTGAAACTGCGCTAAATCACAACATCGTTCTTCGCTGTTCGGTCGCAGGCTTCCCGCCCACGTCACCTCCCTTTCAAAACAACCTTCGCGGTTTGTTGCGCTGAGATACTTCCACCTCAAAAGCACAAGCTGGAATAATCCTCGCAACTGAGAGACAATAATAAGTTTAGGTTTCCTGGCAGTGCACTTGCGCTGGGGCAACTGAGACTGTAAGAGGTGTGCACCGCGTCGTGCGATTTACTGAGGCAGTCTTAACCGTCTGAGCGCGGGGCAAATGGGTTCGCAGTTTACGGGAGGCGTTGATTATGGCCAGTACCACGATAGAAGTTGAAACTGCGGCTCGTAGGCCCAGGCATGCCAAGCTAGAGCGCTGGGTGGAAGAAGTGGCCCAGATGTGCAAGCCCGATCGGGTTCACTGGTGCGATGGATCGCCGGAAGAATATCAGGCGATGCTGCGGCTGATGATTCTTACGGGCACGGCGATTCCGCTCGATCCCGCGAAGCGTCCGAACAGTATTTTGGTTCGTTCCGATCCCGCCGACGTAGCTCGCGTTGAAGATCGAACTTTCATCTGCTCGCAAACTAAAGAGGATGCGGGACCGACGAATAACTGGGAAGACCCGGCGAAGATGAAAGCCACGATGACGCAGCTTTATGCGGGATCCATGGCCGGCCGGACCATGTACGTGATTCCCTACAGCATGGGTGCGATCGGTTCGCCGATGGGCAAGATTGGAGTTGAAATCAGCGACTCGCCTTACGTGGTCGCGAATATGCACCTGATGGCACGGCTGGGCACGCACGTTCTTGAGGTTCTAGGTGAAAACGGTGAGTTCGTGCGCGGACTGCATTCCATCGGCGCTCCGCTGGGCCCGAACCAACAGGATTCCACTTGGCCGTGCAACGCCTCGCAAAAGTATATCTGCCATTTTCCGGAGACACGTGAAATCTGGTCGTATGGTTCCGGGTACGGTGGAAACGCCTTGCTGGGAAAAAAGTGCCACGCGCTGCGCATCGCCTCCGTGCAGGCGCGAGACGAAGGCTGGATGGCTGAGCACATGTTGATTTTGAAGCTCATCAGTCCGTCAGGAGAAGTAAAGTACATGACCGGCGCTTTTCCTTCCGCTTGCGGCAAGACCAACTTGTCGATGCTGATCCCAACTATTCCTGGTTGGAAGGTGGAGACCGTCGGCGACGATATCGCATGGATGAAATTTGGCGCCGATGGCCGGCTGTACGCTATCAATCCTGAGTTCGGTTTTTTTGGGGTCGCACCGGGAACGAGCATGAAGTCGAATGCTAACGCCATGCTGACGGTCGCCCACGATTCTATCTTTACTAATTGCGGAATGACGGTCGAAGGCGATGTGTGGTGGGAGGGGATGACCAATCAGAAGCCCTCCAAGGTGGTGGACTGGTTGCGGAGGTTGTGGACGCCAGACTCAGGGCGGAAGGCTGCGCATCCGAATGCTCGCTTTACTGCGGCTGCGAAGCAATGCCCGGTCATTGCTCCCGAGTGGGAGGATCCGAAGGGCGTGCCCATCGATGCAATTCTGTTCGGCGGGCGGCGCGCGGGAATTGTTCCCCTTATTACCGAAGCGTTCAACTGGCAGCATGGAACTTTTTTAGGTGCCACCGTCAGCAGTGAAACCACCGCCGCGATCACCGGCAAAGTTGGCCAGTTGCGCCGCGATCCCATGGCTATGCTTCCGTTCTGCGGATACCACATGGGCGATTACTTTGCCCACTGGCTGAAGATGGGGGGCCGCTCGAATCCCTCCAAGCTGCCAAAAATTTACTACGTGAACTGGTTTCGTCAGGATAAGAATGGCAAGTTTCTCTGGCCGGGCTACGGCGAAAACAGCCGCGTATTGAAATGGATTTTCGAGCGCTGCGACGGCCGAGTGCATGCCAAAGACACGCCGATCGGACGCATCCCCGACGTGGCCGATCTCGATACGACAGGACTCGACATCCAAGGCGCTCATGTCGACGAACTGCTCAGCGTTGATGTTGAAGGCTGGCTGGCCGAGGTCCCGCTGATCAGGGAACACTTCGCAAAGTTCGGCGATCGCTTGCCGAAAGGGCTGCACGACGAAGTTGCAGCATTGGAGCAACGGCTAAAGTCGACCAAGCACTAGGGCGCTCGGCCGAAGAGCTTTCAATATATTTCCCGCTACGGGGAGTGTTTTTGATATAGTTCACCACTGTCATGCCGGGCGCTGCCGCGAACGAAGTGAATTCTCCTGTCCCGGCGTCCTCTCCATCTCTTACTCGAAATCAGATTCGCGGCTTCTGGGCGTCGTGGGGTGGGTGGACGCTGGATGGCATGGACTCCTTTGTTTATGCGCTTGTCCTCGTACCCTCATTGCGAGAACTGCTTCCACGGTCGGGCATCCCAGCTACCAAAGGCAACATAGGACTGTACGGGGGATTGCTCTTTGCTCTGTTCCTGATTGGCTGGGGACTGGCGTTTCTTTGGGGACCGATTGGTGACAAATTTGGGCGTGTGCGTACGCTCATGCTCACCATCCTGTGGTATTCGGCATTCACTTTTATGAGCGCGTTTGTCACCGGCGTGTGGCAACTCGCGATCCTTCGCCTGTTGGCCGGTATTGGCATTGGCGGTGAATGGGCTATGGGGGGGACGTTCGTCGCGGAGGAGTGGCCGGAGGAGCGGCGCCGCGTCGGTGCGGGGCTGATGCACACCGGATATTACGTTGGCATATTTCTCGCTGCGCTGGCGAATTATGGCATTGGCAGCCGTTTTGGCTGGCGTGCCATGTTTATCGTCGGTGGCTTGCCGGCTTTATTGCTGGCGTGGATTCGGCACGGCGTTTCGGAGCCCGCAGCCTGGACCAAGAAAGAAAAGGTAATTCGATCCTGGGCGGTCTGGCGTCCGTTTGTGATCTTGTTCTCCCCCGAGTTGCGCCGTCGCACGATCGTGAATGCTTTGCTCATGCTGGCTTCGATTTGTGGTCTGTGGGCCGGAACCGTGTACGTTCCCGCGGCGATCACAGCCGTTGCCGAAGCGGGTGGCCGCAGTGCCCCGCAAGCTGCTCAACTCGCTTCGTGGGGAATCATGATGGTCTCGTTCGCTACGATTCTCGGCTGCCTGTCGATGCCCTGGCTCGCCGAGCAGGTGGGACGACGCGGGGCGCTCGCCTTTTACTTCACTCTGATGATGGTGTTCATTGCGGTTACCTTCGGTCGAGTCTTCTATCTTGGACCAAAAGCGCTTCCGTGGATGTTCGTTTGTCTCTTTTTTCTGGGGCTAGGCGGGGCCAACTTTGCCGTCTATACTCTCTGGCTGCCCGAGCAGTACCCCACGGAATGCCGCGCCAGCGCCTTTGCTTTTTCTACTTCATTCGCGCGTTTTGGGGGGGCTGGAATCACCTTTCTCGTGGGAGCGGGGGTCCGGCACTACGGCTCGCTCGGAACTCCGGTCGCGATCACCTCTCTGGCTTTTGCCCTGGGATTGCTCCTGATTCCGTTCGCTGAAGAAACACGCGGTAAGACCCTGCCAGTCTAAGTTCGCGGCACGCGCTGCCTGCCATTCCTCTACTGCATTTAAAGCTTCACTGGATTTCGTCGATAAACATCTTGTCGAGAATACTCTTCGTTCGAACCCGAGGAGATGGGGAGAGGCTTGGGGAAGGCCATCTCACGGCTTGGCAACGCTGACCTAAGTCTTGAGGAGAAATTATGACTATTAACTGCAAGAACGCTTTTGCTGTCTCTTTTGTCATCCTAATCTGCGCGGTCGCGGGTTTGGGGCAAGCTCCGCCAGAGATCAAAGTCAAGCTGGATGCTGAAGTCAAACGCTTGGCCTCGCTCAGCAGTGACCCTGAGGTGGTGAATGCAGTAAAGGCGCATAACGCAACCCCTGCCAGCACCGAAGCGATGGCCATGACCAACGACAAGTGGCGCAGCCTTTCCGTACTCGATCCTTTTGTTCGCGCGACCGCAAAGAGTCCCCTGTCCGAGTATCTGAAAACCAAAAAGACCACGGACGACACCATTGCGAAAGTCTTTGTCTCGGGAGCTGATGGTTTCAAAGTTGGATTCGACGCCAAGACCGAACACTGGACCCACAAAAGCATGCCGAAACACGAAGTGCCAATGAGCGGACTGACTTGGATTGGTCCCGTCAAGGTGGATGACTCCACAGGCCAGCAACTAATCCAGGTGGGATTGCCGGTGCTTGATGGTAGAAAGCCCATCGGATCCATTGTGGTCGGTTTGCGGGTTGACAGACTGCGCTAGGGCGGACCTTGCCGAGGGAGGGTTTCGCATGAGAAGTCAGGGTATCGCTCGGCGCATGACCCTGGTGGTAGCGGCGTCCGTTGCCATCACTGTAGCTGCCGTTTTAGGGTTGTCGTATCTGCTCCACGTCTCTATTGGCTCCGCCGACCTTATGGCCGCAACTGCCCGCGAGCAGACCGAACGATCCTTCCAGCTATTGGATCTGGTAGTGAGAGTCCAAGGGACCACGCAGAAACTGGTGCAAGCGACCGATCCCGACGTCATGGAATCGCTGATGCAACAAAACCAGTCGCTGGTGAAGGATGCGCAGGCAAAAGTTGAGCAGGGCGCTACGGGAAACAGCGACGTTAAGGCCGCATTTCATGCGCTGATTCAAGCCAACGAGCAGGTGACGAATCTAGTGCTGCAAGCCCACAACGCTGAGTCGCATCAGGCCATCATCGAAAAATCGAACCCCGCGTTCGAGACGTTACTTGGGGCCATCAATCGCGATCAAAATCAGTTGGCTAAGAAGCAGGCGGATGATACCGCAGCAGCGAGAGTTCGTTCCGTGCGGCTTGAGTCCACTATTTTTACTTTGGTGGTAGGCGGCATTGTTTTGCTGATCGCTTGGGGCGCGGCCTTGGTACGGAGCGTTTCCAAGGCTTTAAAAACTATGATCAGTATGGTCAAGGACTTGGCAGAGGGGGAGGGGGATCTGACCAAACGGGTGGAGATTGTCACCCACGATGAACTGGGGGAATTGGCTAAGTGGTTCAACACCTTCCTCGACCAGGTACATCACATTGTTTCCCAGATGGCCGGAACGGCCGAACAGGTGGCCAGTGCGAGCGAGCAACTGAATGCCACCAGCCATCAGATCACAGCCAACTCCGCGGAAACCTCGGCCCAGGCCGACGTGGTTTCCAAGGCCGCGCGACAGGTCAGCCAGAACCTCCAGACCGTCGCCACCGGCGCCGAAGAGATGGGCGCCACCATTAAGGAAATCGCCAAGAGCGCTACCGCAGAAGCGAACATCGCAACCTCCGCCGTAAAGCTGGCCGAAACTACAACCGTTACCGTGTCCAGGCTGGGTGATTCTTCAATCGAAATTGGTCAGGTCATCAAAGTCATCACTTCGATTACGCAGCAAACCAACCTGCTGGCGTTGAACGCCACGATTGAGGCGGCACGCGCCGGCGAGGCGGGCAAAGGCTTTGCCGTGGTGGCCAACGAAGTGAAAGAACTAGCGAAGGAGACAGCCAAAGCTACAGAGGACATCAGCCGGAGAATCGAAGCGATTCAGACCGACACGAAAGCGGTGGTGGATGCCATTGCGTCGATCAGCGAAGTCATCAACCAAGTCAACGGAATCTCCAGCACCATTGCCACAGCGGTGGAGGAACAAAGTGCTACCACCAACGAGATGGCGCACAACGTGAGCGAAGCGGCTCGCGGCAGCAGCGAGATCACCAGCAACATTGCAGGCGTGGCAGATGCGGCGCAGGGTACGACTCGCGGAGCCAGCGATACGCAAAAGGCGTCGCAGCAACTGGTGGAGATGTCGACCCACCTCCGCAGTTTGGTCGGCAAGTTTAAGATCAACGGGGATGGGAGTGGCACAGGCACCGCGAGGGATACGAACGTAGGCGACAAGGGCATGGCCGCACACGCGTCCTAATGATTCCTCAGGTACGCCCGCGTGACTATGGAGGCTCTCTGCGAGAAGAGAGCCTCCAAGCTTTCACATCGCCCCAGGTACCTCTACGCCACGCCTCGCGCCTTTATCGGCGTAGCCATGTCGACCGGGCGTAACCCCCGATTCGACTCCTCAACCGTGCGTGCGGCCACCGGCTTCAACCAGAACAAAGCTAAGAACGCCGCGATAAGGTCGCAAGCAATCATCGCCCAAAAGACTTTCGTCCACGAGCCGGTTTTTTCAAACAACCATGCAGCACCGACGCCGGCAAAGAAAGCTCCTGCTCCCTTGGCGGTGTAAACGATGCCGTAGTTTGTGGTCGCCCACGTCTTTCCGAACAGGTCTCCGGTGATAGAAGGGAAGAGCGAGAAGATCTCGCCCCAGGCAAAGAAGCACAAGCCCGACAACGCGATGAACCAGACTGGGCGGCTAATCAGTTGGAGTAGCGCAAATACCGCGATCGCTTCCAGAGTGAAAGCGATGAACATGGTATTTTCTCGACCGATATGGTCTGACACCCATCCCCAGAACGGTCGGGTCAGCCCGTTCAAATAACGGTCGACCGTGATCGCCATTACCAGAGCGGTCATGCCAAAGGCAACGACGACTTTGTCTACGTGGTAGGAGACAGCCATGGGGTTGAGCTGGGCGGTAACCACCAAGCCACCAAAGGACAACATGGTCATCATCAGATAAATAACGTAGAAGGAGGGCTGGCGAAGCATCTGCCAAGGCGTCATATCCACGTTGGAACTGCGCACATGTTGCTTGATTTTGGCTTCCTTCTCCGTCCAGTTGGGAGGAGTCCAGCCCACGGGAGGGCGAGCCAGGAAGAGGGCGGCAAAAAGGACCACGATGCCCTGAATGATTCCCCAGACGATCAAGGTGTGCTGATAGCCGCTGGCCTTGATCATCTTGTCGATCGGAGCGACCGTTAGCGCCGTTCCGATACCGTACGCCCCAGCCGTCAGACCGACACAAAGCCCGCGGTGGTCCGGAAACCATTTCAGAGCGTTCCCGATGGTGCCGCCGTAAACCACTCCGGCGCCGACACCGCCCAGGCAGTACCAAAAGTAGAGGCTGCGCAACGTCTCGGCTTGGCCTGCAAAAATCCAGCTCAGGCCGACCAGGATCGCGCCAAAGCCCAGCATGAGGCGTGGCCCGATCCGGTCCACAAGATATCCTTCGAAGGGTACCAGCCAGGTTTCGAGGATGATGAAGAGACTGAATATCCCCTGAATTGCCGCCAGCGAGACATGCAGGTGAGCCTGCATGGGTTTGGTGAAAAGGGTCCAGGCGTATTGGAGGTTCGCGATAGCCATCATCGCGATGATGCCGGCAATTAACTGGATCCAACGATTGGGAATACGCGAAGGGTGAATCAAAGAGGCTGTAGATGCAGATGTAGCCATAGTATTACCTCCGTGACGACGGCGCGCTAGAATTTAACAGCACACACTGCCAAACGCCAGTCCCCAATCTTGGCTATGACCTTGGTCCGCGAGTTGCGGATGTCGACTAACTTTGCCGTCCAACTGTGCTAACTCGATGGCGCGGCGTCGGCCTCCACTTCTGTCCGGAAGGGGATCACCCCGGGAACTAGCCACTTTTCCCACATCTCATCGACTTTGCTTTGGAAATAATCGATATCGTCTTTGGTAAAGTGCGCGAATCTTCCTTGCTTTAGTAAGTAGTCTCGTACCGGCTGCCGCGGGATTTTCTTGGACGCGATTTGCTGCGTCCTGCCGGTCAGCCTCAGCACGCCATCTTCCACTTCATAGAGCGGCCACACGCCGGTGTTTACAGCCAACTCGCCCATCTCGTGCGAGAGGTAAGGATCGTAATCCCAACCCTTGGGGCAGGGATCGAGCGAGTGGATAAAGGTGGGCCCCCCTATGGTCAAAGCTTTGCGCATGGCATTCATTCCCGCCAGACCGTAAGACATGCAAATAGTTGCAACGTATCGGCAACTGGGATGGCCGGCGGCCATCATGCCCGCCATATTTTTCTTCCAGCGGCGATGCATAATTCTCTTCACTCTGCCGGGCGTACTGAATGTTGTATTGGCGCCCCACGGAGTGCTCCCCGACAGCTGAATATCGGTGTTCGCGTAAGATTCGTTGTCATACATCAGGATGAGGCAGTTGTAATCGGGATGAGTGAGGGTGGCCGAAATTCCGCCCACGCCCATGTCCGCTCCGCCGCCATCGCCGCAGAATGCTATCACGTTTATGGGCTCCTGCTTCATCTTACCCTTGCGCATGAGAGCTTTCAGAGCGGCAGAGGCGCCGAGCGCCGCTGATCCGCTGCTCCCCAGTTGGGTGTGCATCCAGGGAAGCACCCAAGAGGTGCTGTAGTACGTAGTGTTGGCCACGTACATGCATCCGGTGCTGCCCAGCACGATTGTGCGGGGGCCGGCGGCTTTGGCCATCATCTTCATCAAGAGCGCCGACTCGCAGCCCTGGCAGGTTCTGTGACCCGAAGTGAAATACTCATCCAGCGGAACCTTCTTGACCGCTTTAAAGGGATCTAGCTTCTGGGTCGGATCGATCTGTACATAAGTAGCCATAAATTCCTCATCCTCTCTGACGTCAAATGTCGTGCGAAACGGATTACTCTCGCAATCCGATCCATTGAGTTAAAGGCTGCGCTTTGCCATCGGCAGCGTTGTAAACTGCGTCGGCCATCTTCTGCACATCAGGCACGGTAACTTCGCGCCCGCCGAGGCCGCAAATAAAATCCACTACTGGCGGTTTCTTCCCTGTTCCCGGATATAGAGCATGCCGAACTTCGCCGGCCAACACGCCTCCGAGATAAGGCGAGCCAAAGGAGTAGTCACGATCAATGACCCCAATCGCTGCGAAGCGTTGTAGGGACTTGGCCAATTCTTCCGCCGCAAACGGCCGGAACCAGCGCATGCGCACGAACCCAACTCGTTTTCCTTCTTTGCGCATCTGCCGGATCGCTACCTTCACCGAGATCGAGAGCGTTCCCATTCCCATGAGAACGATGTCCGCGTCTTCGGTCATGTACTCTTCGAAGAATGGATTGCCGTAGGAGCGTCCGAAGATGCGCTCGAAATCGGCGTAGGCTTCCTTGATTACCGTGTAAGACCTTTCCATCGCCGCGTAGTTCTGACGGCGTATTTCCATGACCCAGTCTTCGTTGCCCTGCGGCGCCACGGTAATGGGATTGTCAGGATGGAGCAGTAAGTCACCACGGTCGTACGGTGGGAGGAATTCGTTCACCTGCTCTTGCGATGGAATCTTGACTAGCGCCTGTGAGTGCGTCAAGAACGCGCCATCGCAACTGATCGCGCAGGGAAGGAAGACTCGCCGGTCTTCAGCCACTCGATAGGCGATAAGAGCTGTGTCCAGCGCTTCTTGCGCATTGTCCACCCAAACCAATTGCCAGCCCAGATCGCGCACCGCCAGCGCGTCGTTATGTTCCACGCCGAAGGCGCCAGGATCGTCCAACGCCCGGTTGCCCACCATGGCGATCATCGGAATACGCAACGCCGGTGTCACCGTGAGCGCTTCCATGGCATACATCCAGCCCACGCCGCTCGAGCCACAAAATACGCGGGCTCCGCAGGCGGAGGCGTGCTTCACGATTTCAAACTGCGAATGTTCGCCTTCCGCGACGATATATTCGCAATCCATTTCGCCGTTCGCCACCAGTTTGCACACATATTGCATAACCGTGTCGTAGGGGCGAATCGGGTAGGCTGTAATTACATCCACGTCCGCCAGTTTGCAAGCGACCGCGATTGCTTCGCTGCCGGTGATTAATGCTGTTTCGTCAGTTTTGCGCTGTTCCTCGATTACTGTAGCCACTGCCATGACGGACTCTCCTCGTAAAGGGACGCTATAAAACGCGTGCTATTTTCCTTGTGCAATCTCGAGCATCTCAGGGACCTGCTCCTCATACTGGCCCTTATAGCGGAACCCATGGGACCGCTCCGGATGCGATTTAATTTTCTCTTCCAGCCAGACCTTATAACCGTCTTTGTCTTTCCGCCAATCTTCCCACTGGCTGCTGTTGTCATGGAATTCCGTCTCATTCACCATAGTGACGCATTCTTTAACAGGGCAGACTGCCTCGCAAACGCCGCAACCGCAGCAGGCTTGCATATTCGCGTCATACAAACCTTCCGGGGTCACATCGAAGCATGAATCCGGGCACTGTAACCAGCACAGAGTGCATTTAATACAGGTATCGAAATTCACCACCGGCCGCATGGTTCTGGTGCTGAACTTCTTGAAGGTGGGATTGCGATCGGGTTGAAATCCACCGCTGGCGTGAGACGTGGGGTCGTCCATTTTGTGTCCGGCGGGAATGCTGGGAATCGCGATACCTTCACCCATTTCATGCCACTTGGGGAGATCAAACTTGTAAGGCACTTCCGGATTGCCCTGGTTGGGCTGGACCGTGGTACTGGTAGTGCGATCATAGGACTTGGCCGCCGAGGTCGCCTTGAGTTCATCCTTCCACTCGTCGACAATCGCTTTTTGAACTGACTTCAGGCTGAACAGATCAGGCAATATCTTGGCAATCGATCCCAGAATGCGGACGTCGGTGTGATCGTCCTTGTACACCCACAGTCCCGAAAAGCTGACCGTACCCTTAATGATGGACAATTGGTAAGGGTATTCTTTGCGGTGCGCCATAGCGATAATGGCGTCGGGACCTTCGCGGGAGGTCACGATGAGTGTGCCACCAGGTTTCAGCAGCCGGTTGACAGGCTGCAGGCCGTACCATGCCCACGACTCCACGCCCTTGCACAGCGTGTCATCGACACAAATGGTGACATCGACTTCTTTGGGTTCGTACTTGGCCATTCCGTCCTGAAGGGTCTCTTCGTCGGTGGCCACAATCGCGAAGTTCTTCGCGGGAATGCCATTGCGCTCGGGACTGTCCCCGTAGCGGCCAAAAGAAATCCCCGGCTTGCCTTCGTGATGAGCAGCCAGCACGATTGCACGGCTGATTCTTCCAGCCATAGTCTTTTGAAAAATTCCTCGATAGATAATTTCGATCGCGAATAGCCGGCCCATGTGAACATCCTCCATTAGTCAAAACTTGTTAAGTACGATTTCTTCGACGTCTTCAATGTGCCGCCGCATGGCGGATTTGGCAGCTTCGGCATCGTGACGTTTAATCGCAGCCAGAATTCGGCGGTGCCCGGCAAGCGACTTTTGCGGACGCCCTTCCACTTGCAAAGAACGTTCTCGCGTGTCGCGCAGCAGGTCCATGAGCGTGTCGAGCACTTTCAGCACGACACTGTTCCCTGAAGCCAAAGCAACGCTGTAATGGAATTCCGTGTCCTCAGCGATCGCGGGCTCACCCTGACTGTGCTTATCCGCCTGCCGTTGCAGAATCTCTTCCATCTCAGAAATTTCGTCGGCCGAAGCATGGGTAGCGGCGCGGGCTGCGAGCGGCGGTTCCAACATCTTGCGGAAATCCAGAAATTCGCTCACCAGTTCCTGGCGGCGCTTGAGCGCATCGGCAAAGGGATTCACCACCGATCCAGCCGAGATTTCGCGGACAATGGTGCCGGCCCCTTGACGCGGTTCCACCAGGCCCATCAACTCCAAGCCTCGAATCGCATCGCGAATGGAGCTTCGGCTGACGCGCAACGTCTCTGCCAGTTCGCGCTCCGAAGGCAGTTTGTCGCCGGGGCGCAGTTTTTTGAGAATCAGACGCTCGATCTGCTTGGCGACTTCTTCGTAGACCTTATTTCTTCGGACTACTTCAAAGTCGGATTTAATCGCCGTTCCCAAGACCGATATCTCCAAGTGGTCCGATAAGTGGACCAGCCGACGAAGGGAGTATACGCCCGTTGTCAAGCTCCCAGCAAATATTTTTATTTGGTGAATGAAAAAAACAATGGAGCTCCGCGATGGGGTACAGCCCTGCCCTCTGTCGCGCCCTTCTCGGCTCATTCTGCGGGTCTTCTCAGCGCCCTCTGCGACTTAAGACTTCGTGTTAGACGAGCCTGCGTTTGCGTCGAGAACCAACATCGCAATACCATAATCGTAATGAACCCGCCCGCCGTTTCTCGCCGCCGATTCCTGAGTGGCGCGTGCGCGCTCGCAGGCGTGGGATTCGCAGGGGCCAGCCTTCACCTGCCATGCTTTGCTGTACCGCCGGACCAAACCGCCGTCGACTACACGCTCCACATCAAGAGTTCTCCCATCGAGATCGCGCCCAAGCGAATCATTTCCGCTCTCACGTACAACGGGCAGTTTCCCGGACCATTGCTTCGTTTCAAAGAAGGCCGACAAGTCACGATAGACATTTACAACGAAACCGATACCCCAGAACAACTGCATTGGCACGGTCAAAAGATTCCTGTAGATGTGGATGGGGCCGCTGAAGAAGGCACGCCATTCATCCCAGCGCAGGGCAAACGGCGGATCACATTTACTCCGGGTCCGGCGGGCCTGCGCTTCTATCACACGCACAATCGCTCGGGAGCGAACCTGGCTGCGGGACAGTACGGTGGAGAAGTCGGGCCGCTCTACATCGACCCTGCGCAGGATCCAGGTCTATATGACCGCGAAGTCTTCCTCGTGCTGAAGGAATTCGAGCCCAGCTTCAGTCGCGGCGGCGATATGCCTCAGAATTTTCTGTCCCCATCAACCAAGGTGAAGGCACTCGAAGAGCAAGGCGAGTCTGCCATGAGAGCGTCACTCGCCAAGGGCATGCCGCATGGCTATGAGGTAGGCTACGAATGCTTTACCATTAATGGCCGCATGCTCGGCCATGGAGAACCGATCCATGTGAAGCAGGGCGAACGAGTCCTGTTTCATATTCTGAATGGAAGCGCGACCGAGATTCGCAGCCTCGCCTTACCTGGGCATTCTTTTCATGTCGTGGCGCTTGATGGAAATCCTGTGCCCAACCCGGCGACCGTTCCAGTGCTCTGGCTCGGCACGGCGGAGCGCATTTCTGCCATTGTTAAAACGAACCACCCGGGGGTTTGGATTATGGGTGATTTGGCGGATGATGACCGTCACCACGGCATGGGAATCGTGATTGAATATGCAGGGGTCAAGGGCAAAGCACAATGGATTGCGCCACAGCCCTATCGCTGGAACTACACAGTCTTTGCTAAGGCCGGTGCAACTGCCGTACCACCGGATGACACCTTCGAGATGCTCTTTGCGAAAGACAACGCCGCCGAAGACGGCTTCAACCGGTGGACGATTAACGGAGTGGCTTACCCGATGAGAAACGAAATGGCTCCCGCATCGTTTCATCTGAAGCCGGGCAAGCGCTATCGACTGCGTATGCGCAATGCCAGCGATGACATTCATCCAATCCATTTGCACCGCCACAGCTTCGAGCTAACCAGGTTGGTAGGCAAGCCTACTGCAGGAATCTTCAAAGACGTTGTGATGTTGGGAGGCTATCAGGAAGCCGAAGTGGATTTCGTCGCCGACAACCCAGGTCTGACTCTGTTTCACTGTCATCAACAGCTCCACATGGATTTCGGTTTTATGACGTTATTTGACTACGTCTGATCTATGGCGGGTTTCGATAGGCAACAGTGACCGAACCACTCGGAAGCGCGTTCTACGCGCGTCCAACCATGGCGAACTTCTTTGTGAATATGTTGTCACCTTATGCAGCATCTTTTTTCGCAGGCTTTTCCGGATTGGCTTCTTTCGGGTCATCTTCCACTTGCGGTTTAGCCTCGGTGGTGCTGTTAGGCGTGGCTGCTTCTCGCGGGGCCGGCTCTGTTTGACTTTTTTCCAGGTGCTCACCTTCGGGCTTTTTGATTGGTTGCTTCTGAGTATTCTCCGCATCGGCCGTTTGCTTCGCACGCTTGATCAGGGAGTCTTCAGCGCTTTTCATGGCGGACGATAGAATGCTTTTCATCCTTATTCTGGCGGCACGCCATCTGACACTACTCACGTTGCCCGCCTGCTCCAAATAGGGCGCGAGTTCCTCGTCGGTGGCAATGCCTTTGTCTTTCAAGAACTGCAGAATGGCGGTACTTCGCGTTTCCAGCGCTTCCAGAGAAGGAAATAATTCCTCAAGCACTTGGTCCGCTAGGTGCATCTCCATGGCATACTCCTCCGAAAACCTCATCGTTTTGATGCACGAACGGGATGTCGTGAAAGCGGCTCTTTCTGCGTCCACATCGGCTGCGAAGGAAGGGCGCGTTCACCGGGGCGATGCAGCGCCACCTCGGCCGATTTGAACTGGCGAACGGAGGAACCATTTTCTCGCGTACAGAACCTGTACTGATCTGAATTCGGTCTGCTACAATTCAGCAGAGAGCATGGACAGATGCTCGGCATCGCGATAGCTTGCGGACGGTTTCTTGGCGGTTTTTCATATTGTCCATTTACTGTCCATTTCGTGCCGAAAACTGGTTATATTCGGTGGAACGGATTGAAGCAGGCGAAACGGTTGACAGCAAAAATAGCCAGTAAACATGCGGGTTTGGCCCTAACCGTATGAAAAGCAAGAGGGGACGTAGTTCAGTTGGTTAGAACGCTGCCCTGTCACGGCAGAGGCCGCGGGTTCGAGTCCCGTCGTCCCCGCCATTCTTTGCAAACCTAACCTCCAGCAAATCAGGGGATGTTAGGGGACGATAAGCGCCGGACGAGAATGACCCCATCCGAAGACGCTCACAAACAGCATTCATTGAATGAGGTTTGTCTTGGCCAAAATACCCGTCGGCAAAATGGCGTCGACCAATTTGTCCTGCGCCAATCGTTTGGTCTTCGATGTCGCCTGCAGGTACTTGTTCGTGGCATGGAGGTTGCTGTGCCGCAAGTAGTCGCGGATTGTGAGTTGATGCTCACCCATCTCCGTTAGCATCGTTCCAACCGAATGTCGAAACGTGTGCCAGCCCACACTTGTGATTCCGATCCGTCTGAATGCAGGCTGTATTTTCTTCTTCAGAACCGAAGCTAGATCTAACGGCAACGCCCCCGGTAGAGTCCAGAATCATCTCCCCTTGAAATTGCTGCAATCGTTCTCGCATTCCTTCTTCCCACCCTTTATTCTCGCACGCCACCTGGAACGAGACAGCTAGAGTGAACTTGAAGAGCGGCCCAGCGTTGATGGGCCTGAACTCCTGGTTCATAAGCTTCCAAATATTCGAGTGTGTTTTCAGATTGCGATGGCAACTGCCAGAGCAATCAAGGCAATCGCAGAGAAAACTGCCCGAGCGATATGCGAATACTCCCATCTGTCTCTAAAACGTTGCCAGTTCGAATCGAACGTGTCCGCAGCGGGGAGGTTTGCACGATCAAGTGCAAAAAACTTGGTCCGGTGGTTCCTAGTTGGTGATTCTTCAGCCAATGTCGGTTGACGGGCTGCGTGATCAACCAGAAGATCGCATGCGTCACCAGGAGGGCCACGAATGCTGACAGGGCCCACCAGAAAGCTGCCATGATCGCGCATCAACAGCATGAGAACCAGCGTCGCGATCACCGCGAGCGGTTCTGCGATTCCGCCGAGAGTGAAGCCCGGGTAATAGATCCCCTGTACCGCCAAATACGTCTGTTTATCAAGCCGCATCTTGCCGGGGACTTCGAGGGCATGCGCCAAGGCCATGCTCATGGCGGTCCCCGCGAGAAATACGGTAACGACCTGGAGAGCAAGAAACCTACAGACCTTAGAATCAACCACGATCGCGGCGAAGCGGTTGAGCTGAGGTTTCTGGCAGACGTGATCGAAGCACGATCATGCGAACTTCGATCCGCATCGTTGTGGGGAAGGCGGCGTATCAGTGAGATGAATTCAGTCGTGAAGGGTTGTCCAAAAAATTCAAAAGCACTCGAGAGAGAAGGTCTCTTTGTTATTTTGTTATTTTCAAACGACGGCTGAGTGTGTGTGGAAATAGAACAAACCACGTGGACGCCTTTCGCATCGGATAGAGACGGTTTGATTTCATGCCTGCAGTTCCCAAACTCGATCCTCGGGAAGAGCATTTCCGCATCGCAAGTGAGACAGACAGTCTGAGTTTGTTTTTGCGCTATCTCGGCCCAGCGCCGCCTGTCACTGCGCTGAAGATCGTGCTCTACATTCACGGAGCAACATTTCCCTCGGCGCTTTCAATTGCCCACCGCTTCGACGGTTACTCGTGGCGGGACGATCTGAACGCTGCGGGCTATCACGTCTGGGGTTTGGACTTCCTAGGGTTTGGCGGCTCGGATCGCTATCCTGAGATGTCTGAATCATCCGAGGGAACTCCCGCGCTAGGTCGAGCCGAGGTTGCAAGTCGGCAAATTGAAAAAGCAGTCGACTTCATTCTCAAACGGCATGGTGCCGACCGGCTCTCTCTGATTGCTCACTCGTGGGGTTCGATGCCAGCAGGACTGTTTGCGGGTCGCAACCCGGAACAGATCGATAGGATTGTCTTCTTCGCTCCCATAGCGCAACGGCGAAACCAGTTGTCCCCGAAGAAATTTCCCGGGTGGCGTCTCGTTTCTGTAGAGGAGCAGTGGAATCGCTTTGTCGAGGATGTTCCGCAGGGAAGCCCAGCCGTCCTGTCGAAAAGACACTTCGAGGAGTGGGGCCCGATGTATCTCGACACCGATGAACTCAGCAGAACACATTCACCAGAGGGTGTGAAAACGCCTACCGGCCCCGTGCAGGAAATCGCTGAGGCTCATGCAGGACAACTGGCCTACGATCCGGGCTTGATCAAAGCGCCGGCGGCGATCATTCGCGGCGAATGGGACCACCTCGTCACCGACGACGATGCGCGTTGGCTCTTTGGAGCACTGAAGAATTCGCCCATCAAACGCGACATTAAGATCAGTCACGCCACTCATCTTATGCATCTCGAGCGCAATCGATATGCGCTTTACCGAGAAGCGCAGCAGTTTCTCGATGGCGGAGATCAACCCAGCATTGGTTTGCGTGGGAAATGCGCGGCGGACCGCACCGGTACATCTACAGACTCAACCTCAGGAGATAAGGAAATGAAGGAATCAACGTTGACCTACGATACCGATCAAACTCAAATATCGGGTTACGATTACGGGAAGGCAGGAAGTGCACACTCGCCGCTGTCCCTTGAAGAATTGCGACAGCTGGAACAAAGCGTCGGATGGAGCGAGGAAGATGCTCAAGTCCTGCAACGTCATGGCGAGCTATTTAAAACTCATGCGGAAAAGATGGTGGATTCGTGGCGAGCAGTCATTGGTGCCCAGCCACATTTGGCCAAATGGTTTTTTGGGCCCGACGGAAAACCCGACGACGAATACAAAGCCAAGGTTAAAAAGCGTTTTATCCAATGGGTAGTCGATGCGTGCTTTCGCCCTCACGATCAGACATGGCTCAACTATCAAGAGGAAATCGGACTGCGCCATACTCCTGAGAAGAAAAATCTGACTGACGGGAGGCAGACACCACCTCTCGTCCCATTGCGCTACTTAATCGGTTTCATTCCTGTTGTGACCATTGGCGCGCGCAAGTTCTTCGCTGACGCTGGAATTGCAGGATCCGAACTGAGAAGACTCGAAGATGCATGGACGAGAGCGGTGCAGCTTCACATCACGCTGTGGTCGAGGCCTTACGCGAAGGATGGTCTGTGGTAGTCACAAAGTAAAGCGAAAATATGGGAGAGCTCTCGTACACACGCAAAGAGAGCAAGAGGATATGACAACGGTGAGACTAAAACTCTAGGAGTGTATTCATGCTCAACATAAGCAAGGCATTCAGCAGTTTTTCGGTGAACGATATTCAGAAGGCCAAGGAATTTTATGGCAAAACGCTGGGGCTCGAAGTTCTCAGCGGCCCGGAAGGCACCCTGGTTGTGCCCCTTTCCGGCGGGACCAAAGCTCTTATGTACCCTAAACCCAACCACCAGCCTGCCACTTTCACGGTCCTGAATTTTCCCGTAGACAGAGTAGAAAAAGCTGTGGATGAACTGAGCCAACGCGGCGTGCGATTTGAAGTCTACAACGAACCCAACCTGAAGACGGACGCGCGCGGGATTTCTCGTGGGAATGGGCCGACGATTGCGTGGTTCAAGGATCCAGCAGGGAATATCTTGTCGGTGCTGGAAGCGGCTTAGCGGATCGTCTCGCGTTTAGGCTGACCCGAGTTTGCGGACTAAAGGTTGTCTGGATTCTCACTTGATGAATCTCTACGCGGAGGCCGAAGTTCGGGTCAAACCGACGGCCAGCGTGATTACCGAGATGGCGAGAAAAACAGCGCCCGTAGATCAGTCCGACTGCTCCGCTCGGCTCAGAGGGTGTCGGCGGCGGCATCGAGAAAAAAAACCGCTGATATGAGGGTCGCCGAGAGACGACCTCCGATACACACAAACCAGACAAGCGGAGAAGCGAGAGCGCGATGCGTTCGGGTTCTTAAGTATCGTGCAACGACACCCTTGCACTATCGGCAACGGGATCGGAACTTCGTGTCCAGAATGTGTCGAACAATTGACACCATTCACTTTTGAACCGCTTGTACCGAATCCGTGTCGCCGACGAAACTTTGCATTTCATTACAAAATTATGAACTCGCCTTGGTCTGGTTTTGACAAGTGCGGCATCTAAAACCAGTAGGGACCCTTCGGATTCGTCAGGTGCGGAAGACTTTTTTTTCAGGCTTTCGCCAATTGCTGGTTCGAAGGATTTTAGTGAAGGGCTAATGATGGGTTCGGCTTTAAGACCTTTATAAGGAGAAAAAACGTGAAAACTAAACATTTCCAATACTTGGCGGTTCTTTCAACCTTGGTCCTTATATTTACCATCGGCGCGTTGGCGCGAGATAACGCACACTCGGTCGAGATTTTTGATGTCGTGCGCGTCGGCGGTACACAATTGAAGCCTGGCCAGTACAAGGTGGAATGGCAGGGAAACGGCCCCGTGGTGCAGGTCAGTTTTCGGCAAAACGGGAACACTGTGGTTACGGTGCCGGGAAGGTTGAAGACCAATGATGGTCAAGTCACTCAGGACGCCATCCAAACCGAAGCCACGGGCGGGAATACGTCAACCCTTAAAGAGATCGATTTCGGTCATCAAAAAGAGGCGATAGTTTTTGATCAGAACGCGAACGGTATGTAGGTACTGAAAGGCAGTCTGGAAGTCGACTTGCAACTGTGGCTTCGTTGCGTGCTTTGCGCAATGAGGAGCGATATTCGGAAAGCCGGGAGATCTGAGAGCACAGACTCTCTCGGCGAGCCTTTGATTCTTCCAAGTCCACGATCCGGAAAACGCTGTTGGAAACGGAGGAGCGCAAATGCTGGACAGCACAGTTGAGTTGATGGGCGATCTGTTGCTTAGCGCTCTGCCTGTTGTGATTGGTGCTTGTATTGTTGGCTCAGTGTTTGCGGCTCTGCGAGCGGTCAGAAGCACTCACGTGAGGGCGAGAAGGTGAAGACGATTTACTCATCACAACACAATCAATCGACAGACTAACAGCACGCTAAAGTTACATTTAATTTACAAAAGGCTTGCCGCAAGCGATGCCTTTTGCCGCGTCTGTCCACCCAAACCCGCATCGAATAAAGTAAAGAAGGTAGCATGATCGCATTAAGGTTAGTACGACTGATTGAGCGACACTCCGATGAACTCGCAGCTGAGTTGGTCGCGAAACTCGAAACTTCCTCGCGCACTGCCGAGCTGCGCAAAGTTCCGGTCGAGGAATTGCAGCGACAATTCCAGGAACTCTTGCGGCACTTTGGTGAGTGGTTGCTCACTAAGACGAGCCACGATATCGAGCAGCGTTATTTCGAGATTGGCGAGCGCCGCGCCTCGCAAGGAGTCGCGCTTTCCGACTTCTGCTGGGCCGTTCTGCTGACCAAGGAACATCTTTGGGACTTCTTGCAACGCCAGGGCTTCCTGCTCGGTCCTGTTGAAATTTACGGCGAGATGGAATTGTTGCGTCTGTTGGACCAGTTTTTTGATCGCGCTTTGTGCTTTGGCACCGAAGGCTATGAACAGTTTTCTCTAAAGCGTTCACCTCAGTCTTTTATGAAATTGGCAATCTGAATTTCGCTTTAGGAAACGAGTGTGCAGGTGCTTTGCAGGCCGTGTTCCTGTATGGCGACGATCTGGTTCGCGCTCGCCAAGTGGTCAAGGGCCCGACCTCGCGCGTTGACTACGGTCTGCCGCGAACATCCCAGCAAAACCGAGCAGTCCTGGTAGGAATATCCTTCGAGCACCGAGATCACGAAGACAAACCGGTCCAGCGGATTGAGCTCGAGGATTGCGCTCAGCCGCGGTTCGAGCCCGAGTCCATGTGGCTGTGCAATTGTGAGCGTCTCCTGCATCGGCTCTATCGTCCGAACTGCTTGCTGGATGACGGTGCGCCGCGCCCAGGACTGCGCCCACTCTTTGAAAACCGGGTTGCCCTCCACGCTGTCGCCGATGCCCGCGACAAAGCACTGTTCCGCTTTTCCAGCGTCGGCCGTCAGCAGGAGACTGAGCAAATACAAACTGTCCATTTCTTCCGAGAAAATACGGCAGAAATCGTCGCTGGTGGCGTAGGCGGTAGATGCATTCATGGAAGTCTCGATGGCCTGTGGCATATTCATCTCCGTTGTAATTTGGCTTTTCAATCGTTTGAATTGGCTGGATATCGCAACTCTTTCCGTGAGCCGTGACATCTGCGCGCCAGCTGCTTGAGCACGTGCCTGATAAGAACTCCTCCGCAGGAAAACTTTGCTCCCTCTTGCATCAAGTCGGACAAAGTACTTTCGGCCTCACAACTGATGACAGTGACGTCGGTGAGATCGATTACCAACTTGCGGCCCTCGAGTTTCTCGTTAGCGCTGCGCCAGACGCTCCGAAATTCGCCAAGCCACGGTTCCACCAACTTTCCTTCGAGAATGAGCTTGCGTTGCAACCGCGTGTCGACAGTGGAAATCTTTAACATGGCAGTCCTTCACCTCACGGGACTGGCAATATGAGGTCCAAAGTCAGAGGCAAGCGGGTGCAGCTTAAGTCATTGAATCTGTATGAAACGCGCGCCATCGGGTGCGAGGGTGTCGAAAACTGTCGAAACTAAACTGTCGAAACATTTTCGACATTTATCGATGCTGACGGCGGACCATACTGCGGATATACGCGCTAGTCGGCTTTGACGGTAGCGCAGCCGTCCCGGCGGCTGTCGAGGGGGCGTCTCGCTTCCCCTGGCGAGGGCAAGATACCCTCCGGACAGCCGGCAGGATGCCGACGCTAGAAAGATGCGAGGTTGTTATGCGGCGTGGGTCGTCACGGACTCGCGTTCTTGACGACGGGGAGTAAAAATGATGGTTTTTGTTTCGGTTCTCGTGTGACGCGGCGCGTTGTCTCGCGAGTCCCGCAAAAGACCCTTGAGAAAAGTCAGCAAGAAAACTGACGCGACCGCGCAAATGCCCGTGAATGCAATCTGAATCATGTTCGATAAGCAGCACGGAACGGGCCAAAGTGCGATTCGTCGCTGCGATGTTGTTTTCAAATGGTTGAGAAGGTCAGACAAAGGGAATTGCGCTCAGCAGATGACGATAGCGCGATCAAGCTTCGTCACTGTCGAAACTATGACATTGTTCGCGGATTGATCCCCAGCTTCTTCATGCGGGAGATAAGCGTGGTGCGTTTGATCTGCATCCGCGTCGCGGCGCCATTGGGTCCAGCCACGCGGCCATTGGTCTCTTTGAGCACACGAAGAATCTCATCGCGCTCACTCGACATGTGTGAGCTCGCTGTTGGAACCACCCCAGCTGTCCGTCTCAGCTCCGAGACCGGTACTTCAAGAGCAGTGCCGCGGGTAAGGATGACTGCTCGTTCGATGAAGTTCTCCAACTCCCGAATATTGCCGGGCCAATGCCAACTCGACAAAGTCTTCAGCGCAGTCGCGGGAATCGACTCGATTTTCTTTTCCATGCGCCGCTCATATTTTTGGGCAAAGTATCTCACCAGCAGCGGAATATCTTCGGGACGCTCGCGCAAAGGCGGAATGCGAATGGGAAACACATTCAGACGGTAGTAAAGATCGGTGCGGAACTCGCGAGCCTCGATCATCCTGTCGAGATCTCGGTTGGTGGCGGCCACAAGGCGCACATCCACTTTCTGTGTGCGCGTGCTGCCTAGTCGTTCGAATTCGCGTTCTTGCAGGGCGCGCAAGAGCTTTGGCTGGATCTCAAGTGGAATGTCGCCCACTTCGTCCAGAAACAACGTACCCTGATCGGCCAACTCCAGACGCCCAAGCTTCTGCGAAATCGCGCCGGTAAAGGCGCCGCGCTCATGTCCGAAGAGCTCGCTTTCGAGCAGTCCGGTGGGGATCGCTGCGCAATTCAGTTTTACGAACGTGCGATCCTTTCGCCGGCTGCGATCGTGGATGGCGCGGGCGATTAATTCCTTTCCTGTCCCAGTTTCTCCCAGCAACAAAACCGTCGAATCACTGGGAGCAACGGTCTCCACCAGCCTGAGCACGTTGCGGAGAGCAGAACTCTGGCCAACGATTCCCTCGAAATCCATTTCGCCGCGAATTTCGTCCTCAAGGTAAAGTTTTTCCTGCGCCAGCTTGTCTTTGAGTTCCCCAATTTCACGGTAGGCAAGCGCATTCTCCATGGCGATCGCCACTTGATGCGCAACCTGGATCAGGAAAGCAACTTCATCCTCTTCGAAAGCATTCTCCTGGCGGCTGGCCAGCCCAAGCACTCCGAGTGATCGATTCCGGCTGGCCAACCTGATGTCGCAGAATGAATTCATACCTTCGGCTGAGGCCTTGGCGTACATCTCGGGAGGCACATTTGCCGGATCGAGACGGTTCAGCACAAAGGGTTTCCCCGTCTGGAATGTTTCGCCGGGCATGGTTCCTTGAATCGGAATCTGATTGCCTCCTGCGAAAAATCCCCTGCTCTCGGGAAAATCGAGCGCGTGCACTCGCAGATTCTTGGCGTCCACATCAGGCAGCATGATGGCAGCAGCGTCACAGTGCATGACCCTGCGGACGATGCTGGAGATCGACTGCAACAGGTCTTCAAACTCCAGGTTCGAGACAACCTGGTTGGTCAGCTCAAGGATCAGTTTCAGGCGGTCCTGCGCTTGAGTCGACGTGTAGAGGTTGACTGCGGCATCGATCGCCAGCGCAATCTGATCTGCAAGCAGACTGAGAAAATCAACTTCTTCCTCTGGATAGGAGTGCGCGCTTCTGTTGCCCACGGTAATTACACCCAACCGCCGCTCTCCCCTCGTCAACGGCAGCGTGCAGGTAGACATAATCCCATGTTCACCGAGAAACTGTTTGTGGCGGGAGAATTGCGTCTCTCGATTCCAATCGTGGGCAAGGTGAGGTTGCTGGCGCTGGTGAACCCACGCGACCGGCGTATCTTCGTGTTGGGTTAACCCGTCTAACCTCTTGCCGTTTGCTTCCAGCAGTTGCCATTCTGCAACACCGGTTTCGGCATTAAAGGCGACAACGTGCAAGTAGTCGAAGGAAACAATCTCGCGCAACTGCCGGGAAAGCTCATGGCCAGCATTTTCGCAATCGTTGCATGTCGCAATGAATTTGCCAGCCCGAAGAAGGGCTTCGTAGCGAGCCGTCTGGTTCGGTCTCGTTGGAACAACTCGTGCCAGCGTTGCCATCAAGCGTTTATCCCTTAGCTCTAAAGGTGTCTCAGCTTGCTAAGTTCCTCTGATAAACATACTGATGTGGCACACAGCCAAAAGGGTTCCGAAAGTGTCGTAAACACCCGACACTTGTCGAACTTGTGTCGAGTGCTCGACAATGTTTTCATGCATGCTCTTCGAGCTCACAAGCTCAATTGATTTTCATCCAACCACTTCTGCACGAAGCGCCTGCTGCATCCGGTTTGGCATAAGCCGTGCTTTCTGCTCCATGCAGTTGATAAATGCCGGATCAGTCGATCACCAGATCGATCCGGAGTGACCAGTTAAACATGGAGGAAGGGCGATGCGAAGATTACTTGTCATTATTGTGGCTGTTATTACATTGGCAATTGGGGCAGTTGCTCAGGAGGGCCGTTCGGAAATCAGCGTGGAGGGAAATGGTTTCTACACGAGGGATTCCAGCGGCCAGGGGAACTCGCAAAGGGCCACTGACACCGGCGGATTCACAATCGGATACCGTTATCAGTTGAACCGTTGGCTGGCGGCGGAAGGGAACTATGGTTTCGACCGAAACACGCAAGAATATTCTGGTAGCTTCGGAGAATCCAGAATTCAGGCCAACGTACATGCAGTAACCGGCGATTTGGTTCTGAATTTGCCACTGCGCTTTAGAAGGATCAGTACCTATGCTCTCGCTGGAGGCGGTGGTCTGATCTTTGATCCCAGGGGCAACATCGCCGGTTCTGTTCCCGGCGCGAGCACCCAGGGGAAAGGCGCCTTCCTCTATGGAGCCGGTGCCGATTACGTTTTGAGCCGGCACTTCTCTTTGCGCGCGGAATACAGAGGTTTTGTGTACAAGGAACCGGACTTCGGACTCCGGGCTTTGAACACTGATAGCTGGACGCACACGGCCCAGCCATCTGCTGGAATCGTCTTCCGGTTTTAAGTGCGCCTGGGCAGCCGGGAAATCCTACCCTCCCCCTCTCTCCCGGCTGCCCAACGACCGGCCTTTCACGTTTCCGCAGATTACTTGTAAAGTTCAGCCTAACTGCACAAAGTCGCCCGCCAATTTCACGTCCTGACGTTTTTATCTAGCGGCGAGCCTTGAACCCGATCCCGCCACACCGGCACCGTACGATTCCGCCAATGCGTGCCTCTCGTCTTCAGTCAATTGCGTCGCAATGGCGCGCATACGCATGTTGATATCGTTCGCGCGGCCGCCGCTGGCGAAAGCTTCGATCTGCTCCAGAAGATAAGTGGCATTTTGAGTTGCGAGTGATGGCGCGCCCACCACAAATCCGATCGGCCCGTGACAAGCCTGGCAGGGCGGCAACCCGCGACGTCCGTCTCCGGTGCTAATAAGCCGCCCAGCTATCGCTTCATGTTTCGGGTCGGACATAGCCTGGGGAAAGGCACGGTCATCCTGAGGATCCGGCGCGATTGGCAACATCCAGTAATACGCCGCAACATCGGCGGAATCTCGCAAGGATAAAGAATTGGCGATTGGTTGCATGACGTGAGAACTGCGCTTGCCCGATCGGAAGTCATCCAGTTGCTTCCAGATTACCAGGCGGTCCATGCTCGCCAGATTTGGAATTGAAGGGCTCGAGCTGAAACCCTCGCGACCGTGGCAGCGGTCACAGCGCCGCCCTATGAGGGACCCGCGAAAAGCATCACCGGAGGAAGCCGTCGCAATCGTTTCCGCCGTCCAGGCAACGTTGGAAGGAATTCGAGCTGGAGCCAGAGCAACGTCCGAGCCCATGAAAACAACATTTCCCCATAGCAAGACAAAGATTGCCATCGGCTGAACACGGGCCGCGGTCCGCGTCTCCAATCCGCTGCGAACTTTCGTCAGCCATCTACCGCGACGCACAGTTCATTCTTCCTTGTGGACTCAATTTTCTAAACTCTTCCGGAGAAACCGCGATCAACCGGCTTCTCATCGTGTAATGTCCGGGGCCGCAGAACTCGTGGCATGGCATCTGGTGCTCGCCCGCCCGCTCAAACTGCACGCGAGTCTCGACGACATAACCCGGCACCGCCTTGACCTCTTCATTAGTGTCACCGATGCTTAGCTTATGAACGACGTCCGCGCTGGTCATTCGAACACGGATGGGAACGCCGGTCGGCACCACTATGCAATGCGGCACGAAGAGATATTGCTGCGCAATGATTCTGACGGTCACGCCGCCGCCCGGCTCCTCGGCAGGCCCTAAGTTGCTTTCCATGAATTCGCCGCGCAGATGAAGGGTTTGCGGGTTAACCTGGTTGGGTCCGTTCAAAAGATGCTCGAGGCCAGACTTGGCTTCATATGGAAATCGAACTGTCAGCCACGTGCAGACCAACGCAATGCTAACCGCAAGGACTCGGATCCGCTTTCTTGCACTCGAACCTTTCGCGACGGGATGTTCGCTGTTTGCGAGTGAGACTTTTGAGTTCGGATCGGGCACTCTCTCGCGCTCCATTGTTCACTAGAAGAATCAAGTGGACACATTCTCTCACGGCACGACTCCAACCTCGCGGTGAGGGGGACGTATGGAGCACGCGGCCCCACAAATGGGACGTACAGCCTATCCGGTATCAAAGATCTTCTTTGACCCTGCAGTCTACGGTCGTTGGGGTATGGGGCAATCGCGGTGTTCATGTCATCATTCATGACATGGGGCGTGTCGTGACCTTGGAAAGACGCATTAAAGAGCTGTGCAATGCAGCTGTGGCAACGAAAGATGAAGATGCCTTGGGGGCCATTATGGATGAACTCCAGAGCTCGCTCCAAGAGCATAATGAAGCGCTCAGGCTAATGGTTGCAGAATATCCCTACTTACTTGACGACCTCGGAAAACCAGCTGCCTGATCAGAGACAAGTCCAGGGTTCTGTGCCCGAGCTTTGCCTTCATCACTCGCTTCATCGGTCATGGTGATTGTCATTGCACGTATGCTCGGCAAATTGAACCTTGAGGCTCTCCTGCGCGTCCGCCACCCTCTTCAAGGTGTTGATGGAAACCTTGAACTGAAGACTGCAAACCGTGCATTCTGCGATGGCTGGAACCATGCCAATCCAGTTGAGCACCCTCAGACTGCGCTTTCGGGTTTTCGGTTTTGCCTGATCGGACGGGTCCCCATCCAGCTTCATTTTTTCCTCGCAAGTGTTCGTTTAGCTTCACCAAGTTTCAGCGCCGTGAGCGCCAACTCAGCAACACACCCAGACCGACGCCAGCGAGCGTCGCAGCACTCAGCTTCTTGCGATCCGTTATCGCGACGAAACGGGTGCCCTGGTCGCTGATCTCGATGACGCCGACGGGAATCGTCCGTACTCCTCCACCGCCGCCGCCTCCTTCGCCGCGGGCGCTGGTATCGCCTACTCCGCCAGTACCCGCCCCAGCGCCGTAGCCGTAGGTCACTTTCGCAACCGGGATGACGGTTTTTCCATGCGCTGAGATTGGTTCTCCGTAAATGGATTTAACGCTCGCTTGGCTCAGAATGCTGTCCTTCAGTGATTGCAGAACCGCAAGGGTGCTCATTTCAGGACTCCTTGTAAACTAACTATTATAGGCACTTTTATCCGGCACTCTTTTTTCGTTTAGCCGAGAAATTCGTATTTGATCTTCATTGCTAAATTGGAAGTTCCGTTTCTCGCCCGTCACTACAGTAATATTGCTGACCTGACCCCCCGATGTTAAACTCGCCTATTCCAAAAATAGCAGCAATCTGGGGGACATGTGATCTTTGCCTATCTCAATGGCAACGTGCATCATTTAGGTCTTTCTTTGGTCATCCAGGCCTCGTTGGCTTTCGGGCTTGCTGGCCTGTTTTGGCCAGAAAAATTCATGCCCGTTTTCGATGTCTTAATGTTCCCCTGGCCCTCAAGCTATCGCACGGTTCGCGGCAACAGCATTGCCGCAATCGCGCTTTCCGTACTGTTGTTTATCCTGCTTTCGTCGAAACATTGACAAAGCAAGACCGTCTGACGATTCTCGACCCAGTTCTCCTCTAGACACAACCTTCTTCTAATTGCCGAGACAACAAAAACCAGCGCTTAAGCCGTGGTTTGAGTTCTGCCGCATCACCGTCTGTGCCCCGTTCCATATTTTCTAGAGCTACCGCATTGCGATACAGGCTTCTGGGCAGCCTCTTCAGCTAACTAGTGGACTGGTTAATGGAAACCGCAAACTGGACGATAGGGAACTAAGCGGTTGGCAAAGGGAGTCCGCCCGCGAGATGGAGCCTTGCACTCTGAGGCCGCGGGGTTTCAAGAGCTCCAATAACACAGGCAGTGAGAAATGGCCTGTCCGGCCGTTGGAAAAAGCTTCCAACTTGGAAAGGAATGGCAGCAATGAACGACAGTGATATCGTCCAAGATTTCCTGGTCGAAAGCTATGAGAACCTTGACCGGTTGGACCGGGAACTGGTCGGCTTGGAGAAAAATCCTCACGACCGCGAAGCGCTAGCCAGCGTTTTTCGCACCATTCACACCATCAAGGGCACCTGCGGTTTTCTAGGCTTCAACAAGCTGGAAAAGGTGGCCCACGCTGGAGAGAACCTGCTGACTCGCCTTCGAGACGGGCAACTCATTCTCAACCCGGAGCTGACTACAGCGCTCTTGGGCATGGTGGATGCCGTTCGCCAGATGTTGAACCACATTGAGAACTCTGGATTGGAAGGCGATCGCGATGACTCGGTTTTGATTGCCAACTTGTGCCGCCTGCAGGGATTGCCCGAAACGCCAGCCGTGAGCAAGGCTGCGTCTGCGCCGAAGAGCGCTTCTGAAGCCAGCGCACCGCCGCCTTCCATCGGCGACATCCTGATGCAAACGGCCGGGGTGATGCAAACGGAAATAACCCAGGCGGCGGAACAACAGAACGAAGGTGACCCACGTCGTTTGGGCGAGATTCTTGTAGAACACGGTGCCGTCCAAGGGGGCGATATCGTGAATGCTCTGCACATTCAACAGTCGTCCCGCACTCAGGCGGCGCTATCTGACAGTACCATCCGTGTGGACGTCGGATTACTCGACAAGCTGATGAATCTGGTGGGCGAACTGGTACTGGCTCGCAACCAGATTCTGCAATTCTCCAACCGTGTGAAGGACACCAGCTTTGGAACGGCGTCGCAACGTCTAAACCTCATCGCCACCGAACTGCAGGAGGGGGTCATGAAAACCCGCATGCAGCCCATCGGAAACATCTGGAGTCAATTTCCACGAACCGTGCGTGACGTTGCCCTGGGTTGTGGCAAGGAGGTGGGCATCGAGATGGAGGGCAAAGGGACAGAACTCGACAAAACCATCATCGAGGCCATAAAGGATCCACTCACGCATCTGGTGCGCAATTCTGTGGACCACGGGATCGAACTTCCCGACGACCGCGTGAAGGCAGGCAAGGATCGAATGGGGCGCCTGATTCTGCGCGCCTTTCATGAAGGTGGGCAGGTCAACATCGAAATCACGGACGACGGTGCCGGGTTGAATGGGGAGCGCATTCGCCAGAAGGCAGTCGAACGCGCAGTGATCACTGCCGAGCAGGCGGTACGTATGACAGAGCGGGAGATTTTCAACTTGATCTTTCTTCCCGGATTCTCGACTGCGGCAAAAGTGACCAACGTCTCCGGCCGCGGCGTGGGTATGGATGTGGTCAAGACCAATGTCGAGAAGATTGGCGGCACGGTGGACGTTCAGTCTACTCAGGGCCGTGGCACGACCGTTCGGGTAAAAATTCCCTTGACCTTGGCGATCATCCCAGCTTTGGTGGTGACCTGCGGCGGCGACCGCTACGCGATTCCCCAGGTGAGCCTGCTTGAACTCGTCCGGCTGGAGGTCGACGAGGTGGGCAAGGGCATCGAGTTAGTCCACGGCGCCCCGGTCTATCGCCTGCGCGGACGCCTGCTGCCCTTGGTGTATCTCAGCCGGGAGTTGAATCTGGGTGTCGACGAGCACGCGGCAACGAAAGCAGACGGAGCAGTCAACATCGTTGTGCTGCAGGCGGATGAGCGGCAGTTTGGGCTGGTAGTGGATGAGATCAACGACACTGAAGAAATCGTGGTCAAGCCGCTGCGCAAACAGTTAAAGACGGTGAAGACATTTGCCGGATCGAGCATCATGGGCGACGGGAAAGTCGCACTCATTCTGGATGTGCTCGGCCTGGCGCAGCGGGCCAGCGTGATCGCGGAAACGCGGGATCGCGCGTTGACGGAAAAAGCCGCCGAGTCCGCAGCGACGGGTGAGGAGAAACAAACCTTCCTGCTCTTCACGGGTCCGGGCGATTCCCGCATGGCGATACCGCTCAGCACTTTGGCGCGCCTCGAGGAGTTTCCCGTGGCGCAGGTGGAAATGTCGGGCAGCCAGTGGGTCACTCAGTATCGCGGCCAGATCCTACCCTTGGTTCGTCTCAACGTCGTGCTTGAAGAGCGGCGCAACAAGCTCCGGGCCTTGCAAACTCCACCAAGCCCCGATTCGGCCCCGATTCAAGTGCTGGTGTTGAATCATGAGGGCCGATCCTTTGGCCTGGTTGTGGAACGTATCTTGGATATCGTTGAAGATCGCGCGGACGTAAAATCGGCAGCGACTCGCGCGGCGGTTCTTTATTCGGTTGTGATTGGCGACCGGGTTACAGAGATGCTCGATATCCCAGCGATTTTGCACCGAGCGTCCCTCCCGGCCACGTTCCCTAATGCTGATCACCAACCTTCGGAGGTTGTGAATTAAGACATGGCTCAAACTTCGCAGTTTTGCACATTCTATCTGGATAAGTTGCTGTTTGGCGTGGAATTGAAAGGCGTCCAGGAAGTAATTCGTTCTTTGGATATGACCAAAGTTCCGCTGGCGCCGGAAGTGGTTAGCGGCCTGATCAACCTGCGCGGCCAGATTGTCACAGCGGTCGATTTGCGCACACGCCTGGCGCTGGTCTCGCGGCCAGCAGGCACGCTCGCCATGAATGTGGTGGTGCGTTCTGATGATGGTGCGGTGAGCCTGCTGGTGGATGAGATCGGCGATGTGGTCGAAGTAGAGGAAAATAGCTTCGAGCCACCTCCGGAGACTCTGCGTGGTTCTATGCGAGAAATGATCCTCGGAGTTCACAAGTTGGATGGTCGATTGATGCATGTTCTGGATATTGAAAAGGCCTGTCAAATGGCAGATGCGACGGCTACCGCAACAGCAGGCCGATAGCACCAGTCAAATCGACGCGCTGGAGACATTGACTACCGGGTGAGCTGTTATTTCCCAAAGACCGATCCCCGAAATGGGGATCGGGCCCCATCAGGAAATTGCTTCTGCAATTATCCAAGTCATTCAATCCCACGCCCTGATCGCCGGGCATTTTTTACAGACTTGTAGGCCATGCGTATTCGTAAGCCACGCTTCCTGCTCCCCAGGGCAGTCTTTCCGGCGGCCTGCGCCTGGGGCTTAGGCATAATCTGGACTTCCATTGGTCTTCTTCCGATTTTCTTCACATCATGAATGGAGATGGCGATCGGACTGGCTTTGGCGATACCTGGCTGGGGTTAAGGTACCGTTTCCTGGGGCAAACAAAAATCGGCCCAGTCTGGGTTTGTTTTATGTGGCGAACATGCCCTCGGCTAGCGCAGTGCTCGTACTAGGTTCGGGATCGATCACGCTATCTCATTTCTCGATTTCAATTAAACGTGCCGGCCATACGGCCGAGCTCTGCAACTTCAGGTCGAAGCCCGCCATCAGCTCGTTGATCAAAACCTGCTTTTGCTAAAGTCTGCGCTGTCTGCGCCGATGAAAAGCTTGTTTGGGCGACTGCGGTTCCGTGAATTGTCCTGCAGCTGTAGGGAGGAAAAGGAAATGAAACTTACTCTGGGAAAGAAACTCGGGCTGGGCTTTGCGATTGTGCTTGCACTGACGGCGGTAACTGCGCTGATCACTTACCAAAAGCTGAGCGAAATCCGTCACAGTGTCAACGTGATGACTGAAGTGCGCATGCCCACGGTCGAAACCCTGAGAGTTTTGCAAAATGATCTCAACTACGCCGCGTCCAAAGCCCGGCAGACGATCCTCGCGGGTACGGATGCCCGCAGAAGAGCGACTGCCCAAGAAGCTTTCGAGAAGGCATGGGTCCTGGTGGGAAAAGACATATCCCGGTTGGACGAGCTTGCGCCGCACTGGACGTTGCAGGAAAACCGCGACCGCCTGGCCGGGATGAAAGAACAGCTTCCGGCGATCCGTCAGGCGCAGCAAGCCACCATGGACACGGGAGCCGGCGGCGGCCGTGACGCTGTGATTCAGGGAGGCAACGACTACGCGGACAAAGTGACACCTGTAGTAGACCGCGCCACGGGCAAGCTGGCCGAAATGGCGGAATCTTTCAACAAGCTGCTCAATGAAACCCAGGAGAAGACGGCATCCGCGAACACCTCGGCCGTCTGGACGATGGCGATCGCAACCACTCTTGGCCTGGCCGTCGGAATTTTCGTGGCCATTTTCCTGAGCCGCGGCATCTCTGGGGCAACCCAGGCAGTTCTGGTTCGGGCGGAGGCCATTGCAGCGGGAGACTTGACCCGAGACGATCTCAAGATCCGCAGCCAGGACGAGCTGGGCGACCTGACCACAGCCATCAATAAGATGAGCGGCAGCCTGAAACGCATGATCCTGGCCATCACGGAAAATGCGATGCAGGTAGCCAGCGCCAGCGAGGAACTGAATTCCACCAGCCAACAGATTACCGCCAACTCCGCGGAAACTTCGGCCCAGGCCGACGTGGTTTCGAAGGCGGCCCAGGCGGTCAGCCAGAACCTGCAGACCGTGGCCACCGGGGCGGAAGAGATGGGCGCCAGCATCAAGGAGATTGCCAAGAATGCTACCGAGGCCGCGAAGATCTCAACCAGCGCCGTCAAAGTGGCGGAAGACACCACGGCTACGGTGTCGAAGCTGGGCGATTCTTCTACCGAGATTGGACAGGTCATTAAGGTCATCACTTCGATTGCGCAGCAGACTAATCTGCTGGCTTTGAATGCCACCATTGAAGCGGCTCGCGCCGGCGAGGCAGGGAAGGGTTTTGCGGTGGTGGCGAACGAAGTGAAGGAGTTGGCCAAAGAAACCGCCAAAGCCACGGAAGACATCAGCCGGAAGATTGAAGCCATTCAGACGGACACCAAGGCGGCGGTCGATGCCATTGCATCGATCAGCGGGGTGATCCATCAGATCAACGACATTTCGAGCACCATCGCCACCGCAGTGGAAGAGCAGAATGCGACCACCAACGAGATGTCACGCAACGTGAGCGAAGCAGCGCATGGCAGCGGCGAGATCACCAGCAATATTGCAGGTGTGGCGGAGGCCGCGCAGGGCACGACGCACGGAGCCACGGATACGCAGAAGGCTTCGCAGCAACTGGTGGAGACTTCCACCCAACTGCGGCGGCTGGTCGAGCAGTTCAAGATCAACGCCAACGGGAGCGGTGTAGGAGAGCCTCAACCCCTGAGTAGGGCGGCGCGCGCGGGATTGTAAGCACTCGGGCGCATGTCTTGTTGCGGGGCCGACACCTACATGAGGTGCAGATCAGGGGCAAGTCTTGGTTCACAGCCTCTCGCTTGGCCTGTTCGGTTAATTCATCCTCATTCTTAATTCTTAAGCCCTCCAGGGGATGCTAGCTAAAGTCTTGCTGAGAGCGACCGAAGTTAGCGGTAGCGGCAGTGCGGTTTAGCGAGATGGCGCAGCGGCAGCGGCCCTGGTTACAAAATCAAGCGTGGCTAACGAATGGCTGCTAAGGGTCAGGATTGGTCTGACAGATGCGACTGACGATTAAGCGAAAATTGTATGGACTCACGACTTGCAGCCTGCTCTTTGTGGCCGGCGTGAGTGCGACCGGATATTGGGGCATCATGTCGGTCGAGAAAACTACGGTTGACGTAGCCGCCACCGGAGCGGCTATTCGCAATCATGTAGAAGTCGGCACCTACAATGACATGACACGGGACGATATTTCGGCGATATTTGCGAAAAAGGGTCAAGAACAACAGGACAGCCTGGACAATCTGGCGCTGCACGCAAAGATGTTGGAGCAACGGGCTACCGCAACCCGGGATGCCGTGATCGACCCTGCTCTTCGAGCTACGCTGAACGAAGAAGTCAGCCTGGTGCAACAGTACGTGAGTGCAGCCGACGCGCTCTCGAGAGCAGTTGCGCATGATCCATCTTCGTCTGCGACCGAAGCCGAGCGATGCGCCCAACTCCACAAGATACTTCAGGAAAAGATCGAGGACAGCGGGGACCAATTGGAGCAGGGCGCGAAACAATCGGAACTTAGCGCGACCCAAAAGGGGGCCCGCGCCACGCATATCATCCTCTTGATCTGCGGGATATCGCTACTAATGCTTTTCCTCGGCAGCTCCGCCCTGGTGCGAACGATCTCGCAGTCACTCAGCCGATTGACCCACATGATTCACGATATCGCCGAGGGCGAGGGCGATGTCACCAAGCGTCTGGAGGCGGCTGGCGGCATCGGCAACGATGAACTGGGGGAAGTGAGCCGCCTGTTCAATCGATTCATGGACAAACTGCAGGAAATCCTTCGAGGAGTCGCGGCCCACACCTCGAAACTTGCAACCGCCAGTCAGCAACTGCTGGGAGCCGGCGAACAGATTACTATCAATTCCAGAGAAACCGCCGTCCAGTCTAACTCCGTTTCCCGTGCCACGGAGCAGGTCACCCAGAATCTGCAGAGCGTTTCGACGGGCGCCGACGAGATGACGTTGACCATTCAGAGCATTGCCTCGAACGCCAACGAAGCTGCCAAAGTGGCGGGCTCTGCGGTCGGCGCAGCCCAGGCCGCCAACGCCACAGTCGTTAAGCTGGGCCAGTCTAGTGCGGAGATCGGGGTAGTCATCAAGGTCATAACTTCGATCGCGCAGCAGACCAACTTGCTGGCCTTGAATGCCACCATTGAAGCCGCCCGCGCTGGAGAGGCCGGAAAGGGCTTTGCCGTGGTCGCGAACGAAGTAAAAGAATTGGCCAAGCAAACGGCCAAAGCCACCGAAGACATCAGCGGCAGGATCACCGCCATTCAAGTGGACACCAAGAGCGCAGCGACCGCGATCGAGACGGTGAGCGGCGTCATTCATCAGATCAACTCCATTTCCGCGACCATCGCAGCCGCCGTCGAAGAGCAGAGCGCGACGACCAGTGAGATGACTCGCAACGCCAGCGAAGCGGCTAGCGGAGCCGGCGACATCTCGGTCAACATCGGGGGAGTGGCACAGGCAGCCCAGGGCACGTTGTCGCGTGCGCAAGAGTCCCAAAAAGCGGCGCAGGAATTGGCCTCCATCGCGAGCGAGCTAAGCAGCCTGATGCGGCAGTTCAAGATCGAGCGCCGCGACAAGCGCATCGCTGTATCCTTGCCCGTCAGCCTCACCGCGATCGACGTCGACGGCCATCCTGTAGACCAAGAAGTCACGACCGTGAACGTTAGCCTGAAGGGAGCCCTGTTGAGAGGCATTCGGGGCAAACTTCGGGCTGGCGAGGAGGTTTCTCTCGGTCGTCTAAATAAGGTGGAACAGTTTCTAATCTCTTGGGTTGGAAAAGAAAATACTCCCAAGGCTGGGCAGATCGGCGTCTCCGCCGTTAATCCTGCTACTTCCTTTTGGAATGATGTGGTCGAAAAGTACTCCCAAGCCGAGACGGCCAGCCCAGAGGAAGATCCTTCGGAGCAGGTTCCGGCGAAGGCAAAGACAAGGACGCGCGGAGCCTAACCGAGCCTAGTGGACACAACCCAAAACTTCGCCCCGGCCCACTACCCCCGCAGTCCCCAGCGTAAACATTGAAAAGGGAGAGCCGGCGCGATCTGAGAAACCTTGGTTCGTGGGCCTTCGCTTGCCCCTTTCCGTGAATCGCCCGCATCCTTCGTCCTTTTGAGGGCATTCCAGCTAAAGTCTTTGAGCAAACCGCCGAAGTTTAAACTGAGCAAACATCTAGGTTCACGCTCGATGAGCTGTGGGCCCCATGAGGATGGACATGAAAACAGCTTCGTTAGCATCGTTACTGAGAGGGCCACAGGCGGTCGGTTTGGCCTTATGCATGACATTTGCGCTTTCAGTTCACGCCCAGCAGGCAACGAATGCAGCCACCATTCAAAGCGATACGAACCAGCAATTGCTGCAGCGCATCAACGAGCTCGAGGTCAAGGTAAAACAGCTGGAGAACAAGCCAGCTGCGCCTGCCCCGCCTCCCGCGCCTGCGCCCGAACCGCAGGCAGTGGAAACGCCCCATATCAACGAGGTCGCACCCCGGCTGCATCTCAATGTGTTCGGCGACGTAGGAGCTCAGGTCTACAACCACAATCCCGACACGTTTTATTTTGGCTCGCTTGATCTGTTCATGACGGGCCGAATCTCGGACAGAGTCACCACGCTGGCGGAAGTGCTCTTCATCGCGCACAACGACAATACGGTCACACCGGATGTCGAAAGGCTGCTATTGCAGTACCACTCAAGCGACTACTTCACGGCTGCGATCGGGCGCTATCACACCGGGGTCGGGTACTACAACTCAGCCTTCAACTACGGGGCCTTCCTCGAAACCTCGATTGATCGTCCGTTTATCTACGCCTTCGATGATCTGGGTGGCGTTCTGCCCATGCAGGACGTTGGCGTAACTGTGACCGGCAAGATTCCTTCAGGGAAGATGGGACTGAACTACCTGATGGAAGTGGGTAACGGCCAGAGTTGGATCCCCGGCTCAGAGACCTCACAGAACAACCAAGATGCCAACAACAGCAAATCTATCAACGGCGGCTTGTTCATGCGACCGGAGGCGATCTCTGGTCTAGAAATGGGATTTTCCGTCCGCCACGACAACCTTTCGGTTCCAGGCCCGGCGGTCGGCGAGTTGATCTCTACGGTTCACGTGGTCTACATCAACAGCGACTACGAGATCCTAAACGAGGGTGTGCTGGTGAGGCATGTCGAGTCCACCGGGCCGGTTTTCAGTACCAGCGGATTCTACAGTCAGCTCTCGCGCCGTTTCCGTTCGTATCGACCCTATTTCAGGTACCAGTACTTCAATGCTCCCAGCAACGATCCGGTCTATGTCTACGCTGGACCAAATCCGTATGCACCTGCCGACGTCACCAAGTTTGTGGGAAGGCTTAACGGTCCCTCGGCCGGAATTCGTTACGACTTCTCGGAACACTCGGCGCTTAAGTTCCAATATGACCGAGTTTCTCTGCGAGGTCTGGCTGCGCAAAACGCTCTGAGCACTCAGCTCGCATTCACTTTCTAGGGAGATCACGATGAAAAAAATTACCAGCGCTGTCCCTGAATTCCGTGCGGTCGCGATCTTGGCGGTGGCCGCAACCGTATGGTGGATGGCCTCAATCGAACCGGTAGAGGCCGCTGGCGAGCCGATTGTGGTCATCGTAAACAGTGCGAATCCGGTGGAAAGCCTGAGCTTGGGTGAGTTGAAGAAACTGTTCCTGGGGGACCGCAGCCGCTGGGATACCGGAAAAGCCGTAGCGCCAGTAATGATCGGCCCGGGGGCGACTGAACGAACGGCGTTTTTGAAGATTGTCTGCGGGATGAACGACGCCGATCTCGGCAAGTATTTCCTGCAAGCGGCGTTCACCGGAAAGTCGGCCACGCCCCCGAAGGAAGTCGGCAGTGCGGCGGCGGTAAAGAGCTTTGTCGCTGGCTCGCCAGGCGCCATTGGCTTTGTCAAGGCCAGCGATCTGCCGGCGGGCGATACCACGGTCAAGGCCGTGAAGGTCGACACTGCAGCCAGCGATCCGGGCTACAAAATCAAAATGTAGAACAGTGCGGCCGCTAAAACATCAGGAAGGTATGCAGATGCAATTAACCATAAAAGCGCGGCTCCTCGGGTTGACCATCAGCGGGCTGGTGTTTGTGGCTGGGGTGAGTGTGACCGGATACTGGGGCATCACCTCGGTCCATCAAAGCACGACCCAAGTGGCCGCAACCGGCTCAGCCATACGAAACCACATTGAAGCAGGAGTCTACAACGACCTCACCCGGACCGACACGGCTGCAGTGTTCACGGAAAAAGGGGATGAGCAGCAGAATAAAGCGGAAGAATTTGCCCAGCATGGCAAGCTACTGCAAGAGCGCCTCGCCAAGGCGCGCGATCTTGCGGTAGATGCAGCCAGCCAGTCGATGCTGGATAACGAAAAACAATTGAGCAGTCAGTATGTAACCGCGGGCAACTTGCTGATCAACGCAATCATTCACAATCCCAGCACCGCTCCGGGACAGCTCGGCCCCTATTTGCAGCTTTACAAAGATCTCCAGGGAAAGATCGAGGAGACCAGCGATCAGCTAAGCAAGAGCGCGAAAGAGGCCGAACTTAGCGCGACTGAAAAGTCGGCCCGAGCGACGCACGCCATGTTTGTGATGTGCGGGATCTCGCTTCTGCTGCTGTTGATCGTGGCCTCTCGAATTACGCTTAGCATCACTCACGGGTTGGACTCCTTCTCCGTACAGCTTAAGCAAATGGCAGAAGCTAATGACCTGACGTCGCGAGTCGACCAGAACCGCGGGGATGAAATCGGGGAACTGGGAAGATGTCTTAATCTCTTTGTCGAGAAAGTGCACGACATCCTGACCAAGATCGCCGAGACCGCACAGGGCGTTTCCGGTGCAAGTACGGATTTGTCCAGCACCAGCCAGCAGATCACCGCCAATTCCGAGGAGACTTCGGCTCAGGCTGACGTGGTTTCAAAGGCGGCGCAGTCAGTCAGCCAGAATCTTCAGACGGTGGCCACCGGGGCGGAAGAGATGGGGGCGAGCATCAAGGAAATCGCCAAGAACGCTACCGAAGCCGCGAAAGTCGCAACTGCCGCCGTCAAGGTGGCCGAAACCACCACCGCCACCGTGTCTAAGCTGGGCGATTCTTCGACTGAGATTGGACAAGTCATCAAAGTCATCACTTCGATTGCGCAGCAGACAAACCTGCTGGCGCTCAATGCCACGATCGAAGCAGCCCGCGCCGGAGAAGCCGGCAAAGGGTTTGCCGTGGTGGCCAACGAGGTCAAAGAATTGGCCAAGGAGACTGCCAAAGCCACCGAAGATATCAGTCGCAAGATTGAAGCGATTCAGACCGATACCAAAGCGGCGGTGGAGGCGATTGCATCGATCAGCGGTGTAATCAACCAGATCAACGATATCTCCGGCACCATCGCAACGGCGGTAGAGGAACAGAATGCGACCACCAACGAGATGTCGCGCAACGTGAGCGAAGCGGCGACGGGAAGCGGGGAAATCACCAGCAACATCTCGGGCGTAGCTCAAGCGGCGGAAAGCACCTCGCAAGGCGCCCGCGATACCCATAAGGCAGCGCAGGAACTCGTGCAGATGTCCACGCAACTCCGCAGCATGGTCGAACAGTTCAAGATCAAGGCAAGCGAAGACCAACATGGAGATGGCGTGACCGCAGCTCAAGTGCAGAGCAGAACGGCCCATGCAGGCGGGTGAGCCCAAATACATTTTGTTATGACTCGCATTCGTATCTTGGTGGTGGATGATTCGGTTGTGATTCGCAAACTGCTCTCGGACACCTTGGCGGGAGACCGGACGCTCGAGGTAGTCGGTGTGGCCAGCGACGGGCGAATCGCTCTGGCGAAAATTCCACTCCTCAAACCCGATCTGATCACGCTGGACATCGAAATGCCGGTGATGGACGGCCTGCAGACCTTGGCGGCGGTGCGCAAGCTGTATCCCAAGCTGCCGGTCATCATGTTTAGCACGCTCACCGAGCACGGCGCGGCGGCGACGTTGGATGCGCTCGCGCTGGGTGCGTCGGACTACGCCACTAAACCCAGCAACTCTGGCAGTACTGCGGTTGCGCTCGATCGCATTCGCATTGAGCTTATCCCCAAGATCAAAGCGCTGTGTGGCGTTGCGGCCTTGAAACTGCTCCCGCTGCCGACGTCTCGGCCGGTGGTGAAGGTTCGAGTACGATCGAACTCGCGCATCGAGATTGTCGCCATTGGCACTTCAACCGGCGGCCCAAACGCCTTGGCGGAAGTCTTGCCACGAATCCCGAATGACTTTCCTGTCCCTATTGTTATAGTCCAGCACATGCCACCAATTTTCACCCGCTTGCTGGCGGATCGGCTTGCCAGTCGCTCGGCCATTCCCGTGGAAGAAGGCAGTGCCGAGGTAATTCTTGCGCCTGGGCGCGCCTGGATCGCGCCGGGAAACTTTCATATGAAGGTAATGCGGGCGGGTCTGAGTTCGCACCTCACCTTGAATCAGGGCCCACAGGAGAACTCTTGCCGTCCGTCGGTCGATGTTCTGTTTCGCTCCGTGGCCGCGGCTTATGGGGCAAACGTTCTCGGAGTCGTGATGACCGGCATGGGCTCGGATGGCGTGCTGGGAGCCCAGGATATTCGCGACGCCGGTGGAGACGTCATTATTCAAGACGAGGCTTCCTCGGTGGTTTGGGGCATGCCTGGCCTGGTGCACGCCTCTGGACTGGCCGATGCCGCTTATCCCCTCGATTACTTGGCGACGGAGATCACTCGCCGTGTACTGCAAAGCCGCGGTTCTCACCTCCACATTGAACAGAAAAGTTATGCCGCCTTGGAGCATCCCGCAAAATGACGATCATTGCCCAACCCCCTACTCCGCCGCTTGCCCCCGCCAAGGGTGTCGAAGCCATTGATCCTGTGTACCGGCAAATCCGGGACCTGGTTTACAAGGTTTCAGGTATCTATAAGTCGGAGGAAAAACTTTACCTCTTGGCCGACGGCTGCGGTCGGCGCATGAAACAGCTGGGAGCGCGGACGCCGCGCGAGTATTGGGATCAACTCACGGCGCAGCCCAGCCGCGACGGGGAACTCCGGCAGCTGCTGAATGAAATCACAATTGGCGAAACTTGTCTGTTTCGCAGCCAACCGCAGCTCGACGCCCTGCGAAAGGTAATTCTTCCCGAGATCGTTGCGGAAAAAACCAAACAGATCACGAAAAGGTTGCGTATCTGGAGTGCCGGCTGCTCGACCGGAGAAGAGTCCTACACCTTAGCTATGAGCATGCTTGAGGAAAGCGAAAAGCTCCTGAAGGGCTGGACGGTAGAGATTCTTGCTACTGATTTGAACGACCGCTCCGTCGAAACCGCCAAGGCTGGTATTTATGGCGACTACGCGGTGCGCAACACCAGCGACTACTACAAGCGCAAATATTTCTCGCCGGTCGATGACAAAAAACTGCAGGTACGCCCGGAGGTTAAGAAGCTGATCACATTCAGCCGGCTGAACCTCCAGGACGACTCCAAGATGCTCTTCATGAAGGGCCTGGATCTGGTTTTCTGCTGCAATGTGCTGATTTACTTTGATGGCACTTCGAAGGCAAAAGTGATCAACCATTTTTTCACCAACCTGAATTTTGGCGGCTATTTTTTTCTCGGTACCTCGGAGTCGCTAATGAAATTGAATGAACAGTTTCACCTGGTCCATTTCCCCGGGACTATTGCTTACTGGAAACCATCTTTGAAGAGTGGCAAGTTATGACCGCATCCGTCGCCGCAACCATTCGGGAGCGCGTGCAGCAAATCGAAACCATGCCCGCGATTCCCGCTGTGTTCCTGCCCTTGATGAAGTTGTTGAGCAGCTCCGGAGAAGACGTGAAGTTGGACGAAGTGGTGCGCCTGGTTTCTTATGACGGCACCATAGCCGGGCAATGCCTCCGCGTGGCGGGCTCCCCGTTGTTCGGTTTGCCCAAGGCACCCGAATCCATAAAAGGAGCCGTGCTCACGCTGGGGTTGCGTCGAGTCGAAACCATACTGCTCACCTGTTGCCTGGGGCAAGCTTTTCCGGCGAAAAAGTGGGTTCTGGATCCGGTCGTATTTTGGAGGCATTCGCTGGGGTGCGCCATGGTCTGCCGGAAATTCAGTGAAAAGTTGGCCAGCGCGGACGCGGAGAAGGCCTATATGGCGGGACTGCTCCATGATATCGGTTTCATGGTGAACTGCCTGGCTTTTTCCAAGGAATTTACCATGGCGATGGAGCGCGCTCGGCAGGAGGAGATTCCCTTGGGCGAGGCAGAACTGGCCACCATGGGGTTTACGCACTGCGAGACTGGGCAGGCCCTGGCTGAAAAGTGGAAACTGGCCGACGATATCATGGACGTGATCGCGTATCATCACGCCGTCGAGCCTAGCCAGAAGGCGCGGCCCCTGGTGGCTCTGGTACATCTGAGCGACCTTCTTTGCCGCATGCGCGGCCTGGGATACGGATACTATGAACGCCACAGCGTGGATTTAATCGCCGACCCGGCATGGGCCATCCTTTTGAAGGAACACCGCGATCTGGAAGGCGTAGACCTAGTACGGTTCACTTTTGAACTCGATGAAGCAGTCGAGGAAATCCATAGTCTGGTAGCTACGGTATTCGGAGCCTCGCCGGTGTGTAGCTGATCCAGTGATGGGCAGACCAAAGCATCACCCCAGAGACGTGCGGAGAACTTTGCGCCAAACCCAGGAAGCCAGACTAGTCTTGTTGGCGACGGAATCCTCGAGCTTCGCGAGTCTCGGGGGATACGGTAGGCACCGTAGATGAGATTTAGCTGTGGATCTCGAGCGATATGACGATAGGCATGCGCTCAAACAACAACCTAAGCTCAAGACCAGGAGACTCCGCCAGGCAATGCAGACTATAGTTACTGCCAGTGATCACAGTAGGTGGAGAGAGCAAACAACCCTCTGCCAGACCGGCAATCTTGTTCTTGAAGTTGCCCGCCACCATGTTGCAGACTTCGCCGATCGCGTCCGAAATCTCGGGGCCAACCTTGTCCAGTTCTACTCCCAGCATCTTGGACGTCATGAGCGCGGCCGCCTTCCCATCACAGCGAACGCTGAGCACGCCGCATAGCTGCCCCGCCAGTCCCACCATAGCGGTAACTTCCGGGATTGGCTCCTCCGCCGCTGCGGGTATGGTTAGTTGACAGCCCAGCATGAGCTCGAAGACTTCCCGCGTTGCCATTTCAAGCAGCGGCGTCCAGGCCTCGTGGGTGCCCTTGCCAGCAAGCAATTCATTGGCTGATTTCATGATTTACCCTCCAGAACCGGGACGACATGCTCCTTCACCTGCTCCGGTGTAAAAGGCTTACGGATATAGCCGCGAGCGCCGTGGGAGAGGGCCTCCACGACATGAGACTCGCTACCCTCAGTAGTAATCATGACTACCGGAACGCCTTTTGCGTTGGCCACGCCCGGGAGCTGTTTGATGAATTCCAGCCCGTCCATGACTGGCATGTTGATATCGCAAAGGATCAGGTCGACGGGATTTGTCTGGAGAACAACCAATGCTTCAGCTCCGTTCCCCGCCTCGAATACCTTGGTCAGGTCCAGGCCTGCTTGGCGTAGCGAGCGTTCCACGATCTTTCGCATAACCGAAGAATCATCGACGATCAGAGCACATATAGCCATAACGACGCTTCACCCACTCTCCGCCTTGACGACGGCAGGTTGTTCCGCTCTTTCGCTGTTGAATATATCGGCTGAGTGGGACAGGACTTTAGCTTCGTGGAAGCACTGGAATCCGGGAGGGCTTGTGTCCCGGTTATGCCTTCTTGGCATCGTCCGCTATGAAGTTGAGACCAGTGTCAACAGCAGGCCCATCGCTCCGAAAGGGAAGTGGTGTTTAGGCTGGCAATGTGACATCGCCTGGCTAAATATTCGAGGAGCCTTCAGGCTCCGGTTGCGTTCTCGCTTGGCACGGACCCGATGATCGATATCAGGTTGCTGGCTTGGGCCGAGGTATGCAGTCCGCACTCAGTTTTATTGAAGCCAGACCAGCGCCCGGCGCGCTCATCCTCACCGGGCCGCACACTTCTCGTGCAATGCGTGCAACCGATACTGGGATAGCCGCGATCGTGCAACGGATTGTACGGCAGGTCGTGATCATGAATGTAGCGCCAGACTTTTGCGGCGGTCCAGTCGACGAGCGGGTTGATCTTGACAAGATGAAATTTCGCGTCCCACTCGACTTTGCGCGCGATGGCTCGCGCCGCAGTCTGTTCACGGCGGATGCTGGTTACCCACGCGCGCAACTGTGAGAGCTTCTTCCTCAGTGGTTCTACCTTGCGGAGATTGCAGCAGGCATCCGGATCGCGGCTCCACAGTGCAGGCCCGTGCAGCCGCTCCTGGTCGTCCGGCATTAGGGCTGACTTCAGTCTCTCTACCCTGATGCTGTAGCGCTTTTCAATTCGCTCCATGAGGCTGTAGGTCTCGGGAAACAGAAAATCGGTGTCGAGCGTAAAGATGCGGAATTCCGGTTGCACTTTGGCGGCGATGTCAATGAGCACCATCCCCTCAGGGCCGAAGCCCGATGCGATTTCGACATAGCCTCCAAAGGTTACGAAGGCCCAACGCAACAAGTCCTCGGGACTCCATTGCTCGACCAACTGATGGATCCGTTCTACTCCGTCTTTCATACTCCCTGCTCCTCATCTGCCAGCCCAGCGTGCGAACTGCGTGAAAATTCTGTTTCCGAATGAATGACGAGAGAAGATTCGATCGAAGGCCATCCGAGTTCCTTCGGTAAGACGCGATCGCCCGCATGGCGCAAAACCTCTCCAATTACCAGCAGAGTCGGTGCAGAGAGGCGGGGTGCATCTGCCAGATTCTCAACGTTGGTTGAAAAAACTTGTTCCTCGGAAGTCGTCGCGCGCGAAATAATGGCGCACGGCGTTTCCTCCGACAGTCCGGCAGACCGGAGCTTGTGGGCAATCTTTGAGTAATCGTGGCCGGGCATGTAGATCACGACCGTGGCCCCCAAAGACACCAGCGCGCGCCAATTGGTTGGATCGTCCCCGCTGGCCGTATGCCCCGCCAGGAAAACTAAGGTGTGAGAAGACCGACGATCAGTCAACGGAATTTGTGTAGTTGACGCAGCCCCGAGAGCCGCTGTGATTCCGGGAACAATTTCAAACTCGATGCCGGCCTTGCGCAGAGCTGCGATTTCTTCGCCGATGCGACCGAAGATCAGCGGATCGCCACCTTTGAGCCGAACGACCTGCAATCCCGATGCCGCTAGAGTGACCATCAGGAAGTTGACCTCTTCCTGGCTGATGTTCTTTTTTCCGCAGCGCTTGCCCACGTTACTGATCTGCGCGTGCGATGGCGCGAGGAGCAGTATCTCGGCGCTGACCAGGTCGTCATGTAATACGACGTCTGCGTGTTTCAGAACTCGAGCGGCTTTGAGGGTAAGCAATTCGGGATCGCCGGGTCCCGCGCCGACCAGGTATACCTTGCCTGTCATATTGCGTGGCTCCTTCCATTCGTCTTCGACTCGGCCGTGATTATGGCTTCGAATGCTTCGGTACTTGCCAGCGACTGCAACAAATCTCGTTTGCGTTGGGGGTCAAGATTGCTGGCTAGGATTTTTCGTCGCGTTTCACCCAGTGACGCGACCCAATGCGCATATCCAGGACCGAACTGGCGTTCCAGTTGTTGCCGGATCTTTTGCGCGAGCGAGGGACTCTGTCCTGAAGTGGAAATTGCAATCTGCAGATCCCCGCGTTGCACCACAGCCGGGTAGTAGAAATCGCATTGCTCGGGAACGTCCACCACGTTGCACAGAATGTGGCGAGACTGCGCTGCGAGAAATACGAACTCATTCAGCTCACGCGACGACGTTGCCACGACCGCGAGCACGGCGTTGTCCAAATCCGCTGGAACAAAGCTGCGCTCTTCGAGAATGATTTCGCCGTTACGGGCCCACTCCCGCACGGCATCGCTCGCTTCGCGCGCAACTACATGAATCTTGGCTCCGGTCGTCAGCAATCCGCGGATCTTGGACTCGCCGACTCCTCCCGCGCCGACGACCAGCACCCGGCGGCCGTCGAGTTTGACGAACATTGGGAACAAACTCTTCATGGTTAACCTTCGATTCCGTGAGGCACGCGCCCTGGCGATAGATCCCGAGGGACAGCCTCCACCACTTCTCCGGCCAAGAATGCGCGCAGCTCCGCATCGCCGTGGCGCGCAAAAAATTGCCGCAGGTTCTCATTGCTTGAACGGTCGCCCAGGTAACGACGTAGCAGACGCTCAATCGCGTCTGGTACTTCGGTCGCGAGGCAGCGATAGCCGACCGGCCGCGCAATGGATTGGTGCAATCCCACCGCGCCGCCCAGGCAGAAGTAGTACGCGTCCAGCATCCGGTCGCCGACTTTCAGCTTCTTGCCTTCAATTCCAATATCAGCGATCCAGTGCTGGCCACAACTGTTCGGGCAGCCGGTGACGTGCAGCTTGAGGTGCTGCTCGAAGCCGGGTAGCCGATCTTCGAGTTCTTCCACCAGCCATCGCGAAAAGCTCTTGGTTTCGGTAATGGCGAGTTTGCAGAACTCGGTGCCGCTGCAGGCAACGGCGCCGCGCCAGAAAGGCGAGCCGCCGACGCGCAATCCGATCGCGTCCAGTTCTTTGGCCAGCGATTCCACCTGTAACCTCGGCACGTTCACCACCAGCAGGTTCTGCATGTTGGTGGTGCGCAACTCTCCATTTGCGAAACGATCGGCAAGATCGGCGGCGTTGCGCATTTGTTCCGCCGTAATTCGCCCCCGCAACACCGCGGCTCCTACGTAGCAGTAGCCCGGCTGCTTCTGGGCGTGGATTCCGATGTGATCGCGATAAACGTCGGCTGGCGCATTCTCCGTTACCGCCGGATCCAAATGGAATCCGACTCGTTGCTCCAGTTCTTTCTGGAAGTCGTCTGCCGTCCAACCGTGCTTAAGAAACAGGAATTTGAGCCGCGCCCGCTCGCGATGCTCCCGCAACTGGCTGGACTCGCGGAACAATTCAGCGACGCCTTTGATGACTGGTTCAACCTGGTTCCAGCGAATGAATGCGTTGAGACGAGCCGCGAGATGAGGTTCGGCCGAGAGCCCGCCAGCAACCCGTAACGAGAAACCGATTTCCGGTTTTCCGTTCAGCGTGCGCGTGACCGCGGTCAACCCGATATCGTTGATCTCCGGGTAGGCGCACCAGGCGCGGCATCCGGTAATCGAGATCTTGAACTTGCGAGGCAGGTTGTAAAACTCGGGATTGCCAGCGAGCATCTGTGTCGCAGCAAGAGCCAGCGGCGACGCGTCGCAAATTTCATTGGCGTCCACACCCGCGACCGGGCAGCCGGTGACGTTTCGCGTGACATCGCCACAAGCGCCCATGCTGTTCAGTCCGACCCGCCACAACGCCTCCAAAATCTCTGGAAGAGCTTCGATCGTGACCCAGTGAAGTTGAATGTTCTGCCGCACGGTGAGGTCGGCAATTCCACGAGCGTGCCGCTGGGTCAGGTCAGCGATGGTTCGCAGTTGGGAGGAACTCAGAATGCCGTTCGGGATACGAATCCGAAGCATGAAGCACGGCAGCGCCTTGCCCTCGCCGCCTTTTCCGCCGACCACTCCGGCCCCGTCTCCCTGGGTGTAAACCCCCCACCAGCGGAAGTACGTGCCCAGCCATTCAGGTGGAATGGAATCAAATCCGGTTCGCGCGAAGCCTCGGATCTCGTCGAGTGCGTCCCATGGGTTCTTCTCCCGCTTCAGGCGCTCGACTCGTTGTGCCTTGGTCTCTTTAATCGTTTCCGTTTGTGCCATAGAAATAAAAAACCCACCGCCAGCTTTCTACTGGCGGTGGGTTTGGATAAGTGCTGGTACTAAAAACTTTCTAGGTCAGCAACCTCCCGGCGCCAGAAGACACGACTGCGCAACAACAAGTACAACAGCACATGCAGTCGAAACTCTTCTGGTACTGGTCTAACATTATGTCGTCGATTCTAGGACGCGGTCGCGCAATCTGTCAAACCCGCGCTTGTACAAAAGATGCCGCCATCCGAAGATCCGATGCAAATATTATGGAGTTATTTCGTTTACAGCAACGCGTTGTTGCAGTTCGGCCATTTCGTTTCGCGCCTCGTCCGCACGCGGCCCGGATGGCTCTTCCGACAGGAAGACTTGCAATTCCGCCAACGCCTCCGCGGGACGGTTTTCATGCTCGAAGACGCGCGCCGCAACATAGTGAACAAGAGCGTGGGTGCCCCCTATGGAATGCGCCTTGCGGCACACGACAAGAGCCTGATCATAATGTTGATTGAGTAGTTCCGCATTGGCCAGTAGGACCATCGTCGGGGGATCGGCGGGGTCAATGGCGGTAGCCTTGTTCAAAAGGGTTTCCGCCTGGGGGAAGTCACGATCCACAATCGCTATGCGGGCCAAGTTCACGTAGGCGGGAGCTAAATGATCGTTCAGGTTGACCGCTTGTTGCAGAGCCTCGCGATTCCGAACCCGATCGCCGAGATGATCGTAGACCACTCCCAGGTTGTTATAAGCCTCGGCATAATGCGGACAAATAGCGATCGCCTTATTAACTCGTTCGAGGGCTTTTTGCCAGTTTCCTTTGGCCGCGAACTGGTTTGCCTTGCCGAGTTCCTTCCGAGCACTGTCTGGAATGTTCAGATCTCCCACCGAGACTAACGGACTGTTTGGCGAGATTGTGCTGTTACGGTTCGCTTCTCCTACGCGGCTGACGTTTACATTAAGATCGAGAGAGCCGCGCGGATCAAGGTCGAACGCACTGCTATTTGAGCTTTCGATCCCAGCGCCCGACACGGTTACGTGGTAGCTTCCAGCCGGCACATTGGCGAAGTAAACCTCGCAATCTGTGTTGGTCAAATCTTCAGCGATACGAGGGCCGAAGGTATTCACCAGCGAAACTCTGACTTGACTGTCGCAGGCACGGCCATTCCCCAAGTTCACGTGAACGCCGATGCTTCCCGTCCGATTGAGCGAGTCGCGGCCAATTTGAGCGTAGGCGTAGGGAACAAGTAACGAGGTCAGGAGAATCAGCACGCGGTGCATCATGGTTGCCCTCGCGGAGGGTCGGCATCGAGTAGGTCCGCGGACGCGGGCCAGTTGTGCGTTCGACCCTTGCGGCATAAGACGGGCCAGCAGAGGAGTCGGTAGCTTCATATGTCGTGTCACGATAAAAATTTACAAATAGACGTCAAGAAGAAGTAGTTCCTCTACAACACATCGTCGGACACGACTTGTTTCAATCCGCGAGTTGCCTTTGAGTTTGTTGATGCGCGTAGTTTTTGGCCGTGTGAAGGTAACAATGACGACACAGCGATTGTGAGCATGTAGGTGAGTGCACCCGAGAAGAAGGCATTCACTCATCTCTCGCGTTTGTGTGGACTGCCTAAGAGATTTGGAAGAAATGCTGGTTGCGTAGGCGCGATCGGAAACCCGGAGGGGCGAATCTTTAGTCCGTGATCTGCCGTGACCTATGAACCACCTACGCAACTTTGTTAATGTTTAAAATTAGCGCAAACTGTCCCTTCAGCCTCCCCTTTACTTCGCGCTTAACCTAAACTGACATCTGAAAGATTGCGTGCAAGAACTCGAAAAATCACGGCCCGGTTTGCAGGACATCCTGAACAAGCCCATTCGCGACCTTGGTCTCAAGATCGAAGGGTCGCCGCTGCAGCGTTTAGTGCAGCAGTTGTACGTCGAGCTCGAGCAGAAAGGGCTGATGAAGTTCCGTCCGCTCTGCTACCTCACCGATGAGTGGGGCTGTCCATCCGGGGAACCGGTGATCGGCATTCCTTTCTATCTCGCGAACGCGGACCTGGCTCATTTGGAAAAGGAGATGAATGACCTGGAAGACCCCCGCGAGATCATGATGTATCTGCGGCACGAAGCGGGGCACGCGTTCAACTACGCCTACAAGCTTCACCGAACACCGGAATGGAAACAGCTCTTTGGTCCATTTCGACGTCCTTATCACGATAACTATCGTCCCATTCCATTCTCGCGAAACTTTGTCCGTCACTTAGCCGGTTGGTATGCGCAGAAGCATCCCGACGAAGACTTTGCTGAGACCTTTGCGGTGTGGCTGACTCCACGTTCCGCGTGGCGCAAGCGGTATCGCGGCTGGGGCGCGATGGCGAAGCTGCAGTACATGAATCGGATTGCCAGACAGTTGGGCAACGTGGACCCGGTTCGCCGCCGCGGAAGCACAGACATCACGGTCGACGAAATGGAAGCCACGGTGGCTCAGTTCTACCAGCGGGTCGGTGATGAGATTCCGCTCGCGGAGCTGGCGCTCGATACCGATTTGCGCGACATTTTTGACGCTTCCAAACGACGAAAGACTGCAAAGCCCGCGCACGAATTCCTGCATGCGCAGAGAAAAGCAGTGGTGGATAAAGTTGCGTACTGGACCGGAGCCCAGCGTCCTCTGATCAAGAAATTGATCGAGGTGATCGAGAGGAGAATCGAGGAGCTTGGTCTATTTGCCGATACTGCTCGGGAGTCTGAGCACCTGATCCAGATCACGGTCTATGTGACGGCGCTGGCCATGAATTACATGGCGCGGGGGAAGTTCGTGCATCCATGATTTTCGTAGATCTCAGGACGGGGTTGAAGAAATACTCTATTAGAAGTTGGAGGCCGCAATGACCAGCGCAAAGCTGAAAGTCGCTGTGCTTTACGACGTCTGGGAAGACGAGACGGCTGCAGCCGAAGTTGTGGAAGAAGAAAAGCCTTCGGCGCGCAAATCAAAGCCAAAACGAAAACGAAAGTCGCACATCGAAAAGGAAGATCGGGAAGAAATATTCGAAGCCCTCGAGAAATTGGGCCATGAACCGTTCTATCAAGTGCTGGACGGTCGTCCGCAGTCGCTGACTGCGCTGGCGAAGTGCGAGGCTGATCTGATTTTCAATCTTACCGAGTCGTTTGCCGGTGACGACACCAAGGAAATGAATGTCGCAGCCTTGCTGGATCTGCTGGATATGCCTTACACCGGTGGCGGTCCCCACGCGCATTTCCTGGCACAAGATAAAGGCACCGCAAAAAAGATGTTCGCGTTCCACGGTATCAAGACGCCATTCTTTGCAACTTCCTATCGAGGCCGGATTGAGCACGCGCATGACATCTCGTTCCCGTTGATCGTGAAGCCGGTCTCAGAGGATGGTTCCATCGGCATCAACGCCGACGCCGTGGTCGATAGCGTCAAGGAACTTATGGAAAGGGTGGAATACATCCAGAATGAATTCGATTCCCCGGCTCTGATCGAGGAATACATCGAAGGCCGCGAAATCTACGCCGCGATCCTGGGTAGCTACGAGCACACTCAAACCTTACCGCTCGTGGAGCTCGACCTTTCCCGTCTGCCGAAAGGTACTCCCAAGATCGCCAGCTATGACGTGAAGTTTGAGAAAGACACGCAAGCCCATAAATTGACCAAGTCGCACCTGGCCGCTGATCTCGACGAGGAGACTGTCAGCCGGCTACAAGAAACAGCGGTGGCGGCCTACCATGCAGTCAAGTTGCGGGATTACGGACGCATCGATATGCGGCTCACACCGAAAGGCGAGGTGTACGTAATCGAAGCCAATCCAAACCCATGGCTTTCGAGCAAGCAGGAGTTCGCCATGGCTGCTAAGGCATCCGGCCGATCGTACGCGCAACTGATCGGCGAGATTGTGGACCTGGCAATGCAGAGATACGCCCCGCGAAGTGGAAGTGAGACCATCTCTTGAGAAACTGCTAGGCGACTTTCTTCCGTTTTTGTCTGGCTACCATCTGTACAACCGGCAAGGGAAGCTGTAGTGTCCGCGCCTCGGTTTCTCGCTTGGAAAAAGCCTGGATGGCGATTCCGTCCCCGTGCGGGAACGGGTTAGACACTGCTTCAAATTCCTGACCGTAAATGCGTATCCGCTTGGATTGTGCGTATCCCATTCGCTGGAGTTGATCGCAAACTTCGTGGAGTTCGATTGATTGCTGGCTCATCGGCAAAGTATGAATAGTCACGAGTATATTGTATCGGATAAGCAGGCCATCGTCTTGTGCAGAGATCACAGATCTAGGTGAGGTGCTAATCGGTTCGTTTCCAAGGTCTTGAACACGCTCGTAGAATTAAGATCAGGCTGACTTCGCCAGATCGGGTTGAATGCCGCTGAGTGCCCGCCTTTTCAAAAGCTCTGCAATGCGATGTTTGACGTATCCATCTTCGGTAAGGTGGGCGGCGGCAGTGTCATCCAACATCGAAAGAACTAACCGATCCATCGGATCGCGCTTCGTGAAATCAGGATCAAGGCGGTAACAGAACTGACAGTCGCGGCCGGTGGGGGTATCTTTAGCTTTATCCTGTAATCTTCGATGAAAGAGATCCATGATGCCCTTTCTCCTACCCGAGGTTGCGCCTGTAATGAATGCGGCAACATATATACCACAAACGAGGGGTTCGCATGCAAGAACGAGTGCCCGGCGCTTTCCTTGGTATTTCCGAGGAACGACCAGCAATCATCCGATCGATAGCAGTGGCTGATGTGCGCCGTCGGACGGTACATTCCCACAAGCGAACACCCGAACATCCTAGACACGCGTCTGCCTCTGTATTTCCGGAACTTACAGTTTTCCTGATGGCAGAAGAATTGCCATAGCACTCAACGATTCACCCCCGCTGGGGGAGGCGAAACAATGCAAACGTTGCTTCAGGACCTTCGCTACGGGTTCCGAATTCTGTGGAAATCACCCGGATTCACAGCCGTTGCCGTACTGACTCTTGCTCTCGGGATCGGCGCGAATACGGCAATCTTCAGCATCGTGAATAGCGTTCTGCTGCGTCCTTTGCCCTTTCCCCAGCCGGATCAACTGGTTTCTTTGAACGAGAAAGATATGCGTGGGAGTATGCCCGGCGGGGTCATAGCGAACACGTCTTATCCCGATTTCTTTGACTGGCGCGCGCAGAATCACATTTTCGAAAATATGGCAGCGTTTCGCCATGCCGGTTACACGCTGACGGGAACTGGAACCCCGCTGCACATTGACGCAGAAATTGTGACCAAAGACTTTTTCTCTGTCCTGGGAGTTCCTCCGACCTTGGGCCGTGGATTCCTTCCGCAGGAAGAAAAGGGACGGTTCGCCGTGCTAAGCCATGAACTCTGGCAATCCAAGTACGCTGCCGACGCCGCGATTCTGGGAAAAAGCATCACGCTGGAAGGCCAACCCTATACGGTTGTCGGAGTCGCGTCCGCCGGTTTCCGTTTTCCCATCCAATCTTCGCCGCCGCAGCTGTGGACCAGCCTGGGAGAAGATGCATATGCCAAGCCGGGAGACAGACCAGCCACTGCCGAGCGAGGCCAGCACATGCTGGACGTGATTGCACGGCTGAAATCAGGACTCAGCTTGACCCAGGCGCAGGCCGAAATGAACGTGATCGCGGAGGGCCTTGCCACGCAGTATCCGAAAGATAACGGAAAGCGTTTTGCAATCTACCTTGTACCGGAAATGGAGCGTCTTGTCGGGGACACTCGTCCCGGCCTGCTGATGCTACTGGCCGCGGTCGGATGTGTGCTGTTGATCGCCTGCGCCAATATAGCCAACCTGATGCTCGCTCGCGCCACCAAGCGAGCCAAGGAAATTGCTATCCGTGCTGCCCTGGGCGCAGATCGCGGGCGGGTTATCCGGCAACTGCTTACGGAAAGTATTTTGCTCGCGGCTGTCGGAGGCGCTCTGGGACTTGCGTTAGCAGCCTTGGCAGTCCGAGCCCTGCTTCAATTCGGTCCGGAAAGCGTTCCCCGACTGGCGCAGGTTGGGTTGGACTGGCATGTACTCGTTTTTACTTTACTGGTTGCAGTTGTGACTGGACTCATTTTCGGATTGGCGCCCGCATTACATGGCTCCAGGATGAACCTTTCAGAGTCTTTGAAGGAACGCGGCCATGACCTCGGCGCAGGCGGTCAGCACCGCATGCGGGCTGCGTTGGCGGTGGCCGAAACCGCCATCGGCCTCGTGCTTCTGGTGGGAGCTGGATTGCTGATTCGCAGTTTTTACGGATTGCTGCACGTTAATCCGGGATTCGATCCTCACAATGCTTTGACCATGAGAGTGGATCTGCCCGAGTCGCGATACAGCGAGCAGCAAGAAATCAACTTCTATCGAAATTTGTTGGAACAAGCGCAAGGATTGCCCGGAGTGGTTGAGGCGGGAGGGATTTTCCCTTTACCTCTGACCACCAGCGATATCAATGTCACCTTCGGGATTGAAGGACGCCCCGTGCCCGAAGCGGAGGAGCCCTCTGCTGGATTCCGCGCGATCAGTCCGAGCTATTTCCACACCATGGGAATTCCTCTTTTGCGAGGCCGGGCCTTTGACGAGCGGGATGATGAAAAGAGTCCGCCGGTCGTCATCATCAATCAGGAATTCGCACGGCGTTACTTTCCCAATGAAGATCCAATCGGAAAGCGCATCAGGCCGGGCTTCGCCACCCACGGGGAACCCGTGATGCGTGAGATTGTAGGAGTTGTCGGCGCGGTGAAGGATCACAGTCTGAGTGGGGCATTTCGGCCTGAATTTTATTTTAGCTACCCGCAAGGCATGGTCGGCTACATGACAATCTGTGCACGAACGGTGAAGGATCCGCGGACCCTAACCGGCACAGTGCGAAATTCGATCATGTCCATAAGCAACGGGGGGCCCGTCTACGACGTTCGTACCATGGACGATTACATCGCCGCGGCGGTACGCAATTCCATCGCTTCGATGGACAAAGAATTGCCTATGTTCAACGTTCGCACCATGGATGATTATGTCGGTGCGTCTCTCGGCCAATCGCGCTTCGACACGCTGTTGCTTACGCTGTTTGCCGCGCTCGCGCTGGCTTTGACAATGGTTGGGGTCTACGGAGTAATGGCGTACACGGTCGCGCAACGTACGCGTGAAATTGGAATCCGCATTGCGCTTGGTGCAAGCCGCAGCGATGTATCCCGAATGATTTTGGGAAGAGGCTTTGTGATCACGGGGTTGGGCCTGCTCATCGGAATTGCTGGCGCACTCGGACTGACGCGGTTTCTTTCCAGCCTGTTGTATCAGGTCAAGCCCGTGGATCCTATAACCTTCGCCGCTGTCCCAGTGTTCTTGGGAGCGATCAGCCTGCTGGCAAGTTACATCCCCGCTTGGCGCGCGGCACGGGTCGACCCTATGGTGGCGCTGCGATACGAATAAATTTCTGGTATGTGTGGGAAAACTTCTATTGATGAAAAAGTTTGTCGCGCACGTCCGGCCAGAACTCCTTGAGCACATTGAAAAATGTGTCCAGCCCAATCTGTGTGCCATACTTGCTTGACGTGTTTCCGAGAGAACGCTCGGAGGCTGGAGTGTAAGCGTTGGAAATACCCGCTGCTACCGCGTTTCCCGCCAGTTCCGAGGTATTGAACTGGCTGCGACCGTCATCGCCGCGAGTAATAACCTCGCGGCTAATGGCATATCCCGTCCGCTTCCAGAACCCGCCCCTGCCTTTGACGAAATAGCGTGGATCCTGATGGAGAGCGGTTGGAAAAACAGCCTCTGTCATCATGTTGCCGATTGCTTGGTCGGCGAATGACGCCGCAAAGTACTTGCCCAAAGATTCGGCTCCGTCACCATACTCACGATAAGAGTTTTGCGCGTCTGCCAGTCCGGCAAGTACGCCGGCGACCAGGAAAGCCGACGGATCGAACGAATCGTCGAATGCGATCTTGAACTTTGCTTTCGGTGTGAGCGGTTTGATTTCTGCTGTGTTTTCATCCGCCCGGTAGTTTGGGATCACCCAGAAAATATGATTCTTGCTCGGCTTCGGCGGCTGGCCATTTTGATCCGGATTCGCTTGTGTGGGTTGGTTCTGTGGTTGGGGCGCGTCTGGTAAACGTGAAGGTGAGTCCTGCGCCAGCGCCTTACTTGACATGATCGTGAGAGCAAGCTGACACCCACACAAAAGAACCAGTGCTGAAACCGATTTAAAAAGAGCCATCATGAAGTGATGCGCCGCTTCTGCGCATGGTTGCACTAATTGGATCGGAGGAATATCTCGATTCCCGAAATCGTCGCGAATTTCCGTTGTGTAGCTTAGTGTCCTTTGTGGTTGATGCGTTCAAAAAGCGATAAGCACAAAGGACACTACAAAAAAGATCTTTCGGCCTAGGCGCAGCCTGCGGCTTACTACTTTTTCAAATCCTTCAAAATCTCTCTTGCCGCGTTGGCACCCGAACCCCCAGTCAATCCTGCGCCGGGATGTGTTCCCGAGCCGCACAAATACAGATTCTGAATCGGAGTGCGGTATCGAGCCCAATCCAGTAGCGGACGCATCGTGAAAAACTGGTCCAGCGCCAGTTCACCATGGAAGATGTGGCCTCCCGTGAGTCCATAGTCATCTTCCAGATCCTGTGGCGTGATGATTTGGTGCGTCAGAATCAGTTCCGGAAGTTTCGGGGCATATTGCGCGAGTGTCCGGACGACCGTGTCGCCCAACGCGACGCGCTGGCTATCCCAATCGCTGCCTTTCAGCTTGTAGGGCGCGTATTGCATATAAATCGACATCACGTGCTTGCCCTCGGGCGCAAGCGACGGATCGGTGATCGAAGGGATCGCAATTTCCAGATAAGGCTGCTTGGAAAAGTTACCATACTTCGACTCGTCAAAGGCGCGCTCCAGATAATCGATTTCTGGCCCAATGTGAATGCGTCCGCTCAAAGCGCCAGCATCGCTCGCCCCCTTCAACGCCGTGAATTCGGGAAGACCAGCGAGTGCGAGGTTCACCTTCGCGACGGTGCCGGGCATGCGATAGTGCTGCAGTTTCATGACAAAATCGGGCGAGAGATGAATGGGATCGACCAGTTTCAACAACGTCCGCTTGGGATCAGCGTTAGAGACAATTGCTTTCGCGCCAATCTCCTCGCCCGTCGAAAGCACCACGCTCACGGCCGCACCATCCTTCACTCGAACTTCAATGACTTCGGCGCCACTGCGAATTTCTGCGCCTGCTTGCGTGGCCGCTGAAGCCATGGCCTCGGCTATCGACCCCATTCCACCTTGTGCGAAATATGCAGAACCCGCGGGATGCGCATCACCTGCGCCGCGGATAAGAAGCACCAGGCTAGTGCCCGCCGACCACGGACCGAGAAAAGTTCCAAAGATGCCACGAGCCGCGATGGTAGCGCGAAGCAGTTCGGTCTCGAAATATTCCCCGACGAGATCTGCGACCGCCATCGGTCCCCACCGCAGCAAACGATACATATCCTTCTTGCCCAGATTCCGAATGGAGCGCCCGGTCTGGAGCATGCCCCACAAATCTGCGCGGTTCGGATGGTCGATGTTCGGGGGCGCCAGGGTCAGCGCTTCGCCGATCACCTTGCCAACCTTCGCTATCGATGCCTGCAATTCCGGATACTTGGCTGCGTCTTTCTGGGAGAACTTGCCAATTTCCTGGACGGACTTCTTGACGTCGTTGTACAGAGTCATCGCGCGACCGTCGGGCGACAGAGCGACAACGCCTACCTCCGGCGTGAACAGTCTCAGCCCGTGCTTCTCCAGTTGCATGTCACGAACAATGTCGGGGCGGAGCGGACCCGCCGCATGCGCGAGAATGGAACAGCGAAAGCCAGGATAAAATTCTTCCGTGATTGCCGCCCCGCCGGGCTGCGCGCGGCGCTCGAGCACCAGCGGCTTATATCCCGCCTTGGCGAGGTAGAAGGCAGCGACCAGCCCGTTGTGGCCTCCACCAATGATGACGACGTCGCGCGCGCCGGGCATTCGTTACGCTGCTCCCTTGAAGTCTTTGAGGATTTCGAGCGCCGCCAGCCTGCCTGGCCCACCCATAATTCCACCGCCCGGGTGCGTCGCTGATCCACACATGTAGAGATTTTTGATCGGGGTGCGGAACTGCGCGTATCCCGGCACCGGACGCAGGAAGAAGAGTTGTTCGAGCGAAAGCTCGCCCTGAAAGATGTTGCCTTCCGACAATCCCCATTCGCGTTCCAAATCCAGCGGCGTGATCACCTGTTTGTGCAAGATGATGTCTTTAATGTTGGGAGCGTATTCGGCAATCGTATTAATCACGTTGTCGCCAAACGCTTCCTTCTGATCGTCCCAGTGGAGGCCCGGCCGCAGTTTGTAGGGCGCATACTGCACGAAGCACGAAAGGATATGTTTACCCGGCGGAGCCACGGATGGATCGGTCAAGGTAGGAATCACCATGTCGATATACGGACGTCGGGAGAAATTTCCGTATTTGGCATCGTCGTAAGCCCGCTCCATATATTCCACGCTGGGCGAGATCGAAATCGCGCCACGCAGATGCGCCCCCGGCCCAGGCATCGCCTTGAAATTCGGCAGCGCATCGAGTGCGAGATTCACTTTTCCGGAAGATCCACGGAATTTGTAACGATTGATCTCTTCGAGAAAATCGTCGGGCAAATTTCCCCTTTCAATCATCTTCACAAACGTAAGCCGTGGATCGACGCTCGAAGAAATAATGTCGGCGAATATTTCATCGCCGCTCGCCAACACCACCCCTTTCGCTTTGCCATTTGTCACGATGATCTGCGAAATTGCAGCCTCGGTGCGGATTTCAACTCCAGCCTCACGTGCCGCATCCGCGATGGCATTCGAAATCGCGCCGGTACCACCGCGAGCAAATCCCCACGACCGAAACGCGCCATCGATCTCGCCCATGTAGTGATGCAGCAACACATAAGCCGTCCCCGGCGAGCGAACGCCGAGGAATGTGCCAATGATCCCAGAAGCCGACATGGTGGCCTTCAACACATCGGTTTCGAACCACTGATCCAGGAAGTCAATGGCGCTCATGGTCATCAGTTGCACCTGGTTGTATTTGTCTTCGCTGGCTAGACCCTGAAAGCGGCGGCCGAGAAAAAGCAACTTCATCAGTTCCTTGGGGTTCAGCGTGGCCGGATCGGGAGGCACCATGCTGAGAATCGGCTTCACAAAACGGCACATCGCCTGCATCGCCTTGCCGAACTCGTCGTAGGCCTCGGCGTCAACCTTGGAGTGCCGCGCGATCTCGCGATGGGTTTTTCCGTGATCGTTCACCCGCCACAAGTGATCCCCGTTCGGCATCGGAGTGAAGGTGCCGTCGAGAGGGAGGATTTCCAATCCGTGACGGGGAAGGTCGAGGTCGCGAATAATCTCAGGACGCAGCAATGAAACCACGTAAGAGCACACCGAGAATTTGAAGCCTGGAAAAACTTCCTCGGTGCAAGCTGCTCCGCCCAACACATAGCGGCGTTCGAGCACCAGAACTTTCTTGCCTGCGCGCGCCAAATAAGCGGCGTTGACCAGGCCATTGTGGCCTCCGCCAATCACGATCACGTCGAATTTAGAACCCTTCACTGCCATAACCCTCTCGAAAGTAAGCATCGCCTCCTCGGGCAAGATGCCCTCGGGACAGCCGGCAAGATGCCGGCGCTACACTTGTTCAGGATCCCTGTTTGAAACGCCAGGAAAAGGACTTCACATTCTACCGGGGCAGCGTGTCATTTGTCTTTAAGGTCATACGTGAATTTCTGACTGGGAGTCACGCTTGAAGACGGTTTGTTTGCCGCAGAACCTTGCTGCTGCATATAATCCAGCGTGCAGGAGACGTTGCAAGCAACGTCTCTACAGCGCTGTAGAGACGCTGCGTGCTACGTCTCTGATCAACTTGAACATACCGAGGAGCTTCAGTGCCCGTAGGAACCGCCTTTCACGAAAGAACTTTCCCGCTGTGCCTCAGCCTCAACTACCGCGAGTGGTCGGGCTATTACACGGTTAGCGTTTACGAGGTGCATCACGAGCACGAGTACAACGCCATCCGCAACGCCGCCGCGCTGATCGACATCTCGCCGCTGTACAAATACTTGGTGACCGGCAAGGACGCGACCAAACTCGTCAACCGCGTGATTACGCGCGATATCCGCAAGGTCTCCGTGGGCCAGGTAATCTACTGCTGCTGGTGCGATGAACAGGGCAAGGTCATCGACGATGGCACCATCACCCGCCTCGAAGAGAACAAATATCGCTGGACCGCTGCCGATCCCAGCTTGCGCTGGTTTCGACAGAACGGCACCCATATGGATGTCCAGATCGAAGACATTTCGGAAAAAGTCGCAGCCTTGGCGTTGCAGGGACCAACCTCGGGCAAGCTGCTGAAATCGGTGGCGGAGGCAGACATCGCCGATCTGAAATACTTCCGCGTGACTCACGGCAAGATCGCGGGCGTACCAGTGGACATTTCGCGCACCGGATACACCGGCGACCTGGGCTATGAAATCTGGGTGCCGTGGAACGACGCAATAAAAGTGTGGGATGCCGTGATGGAAACCGGCAAGCGCTTCGACATTCACGCCGCTGGAATGCTGGCACTCGATGTAGCTCGCGTCGAAGCTGGATTACTGCTGATCGAAGTCGACTACACCAGCAGCAAGAAGGCACTGATCCCGTCGCAGAAGTATTCACCCTATGAGCTTGGTTTCGGCAAGATGGTGCATCTCAACAAAGAGAATTTTATCGGCAAGGGGGCCTTGGAGCAGGACGAGAAACAAGGAGTCGCACGACAGTTTGTCGGACTAGAAATTGATTGGACACAGGTCGAGGAACGCTACGAAAAATTCGGTCTGACCCCCGCCGCACCCAGCCAAGCCTCGCGCGTAGCGGTTCCTATCTACTGCGGCGAAAAGCAGGTCGGCAAGGCCACCTCCACCACGTGGTCACCGGTGCTGAAAAAGATGATCGCTCTGGCCAGCGTCGAAACCTCGCACGCCAAGCTCGGCACCAGGCTGCAAATGGAAATCACGATCGAAGCCATCCGCCAGAAGGTGACCGCAAAGATTGTGAAGATGCCTTTCTTCAATCCCACGAGGAAGACGGCAATTCCTGTCTAGATGAAGGGCTGATGGACAATTCGCGGAGGCCCTTTCATCGTTACCACAGTGCGCGGAACGGTTTGGCGCACTGTAATTCGGCGCGTGCGGAGCAACGCAGTACAATAGCATCGGCCCGCGGTTAGCGACACATCTGCTTAGCTTCAGAGGTATCCTTGTCCAACTTTGTCAAACTTACGACTCAATCTGAACTTCCTACCGAAGGCGAAGCCCGGGAATTTCCTTGTGGCGACAGGGTTATCTGCGTTGCCAACGTGAATGGGACTATCTCCGCAATGGATAACGTCTGCCTGCACCGTGGCGGGCCGCTGGGGCAGGGCGTCATCGAGGGGAACAAGTTGGTTTGTCCATGGCACGGATGGCAGTGGGACCCGAAGACGGGCGAGGCAGCGCACAATCCCGGTGCGAAGGTGGCCGTGTATCCAATCAAGATCGAGGGCGCCGACGTGATAGTTGAATTATAGGGATTGTCGTTTTTATCCCAGAAAATTCAAAAACTTTCCCGGCGGGTTGTTGAAGCCTGGGAAGACTTGGTCGAGTGCCTTGTTTCCCAGATGTTTGTACACCGCTTCGCCCAGCACTTGGCGGAAATCTGTGGTCACGGCCAGGTCCCGGCCTTCGTAGAGTTGGGATTGGTCGAGGCCGGGCCAGCGTCCGTAGACTTTGCCGCCTTTTAGTGGGCCACCCATTACGAACATTACGTTGGCGTGGCCGTGGTCGGTGCCTCGGTTTCCATTTTCGCGGGCGGTGCGGCCGAACTCGGACATGGTCACGACCACAGTGTCTTCGCATAGATTGCCGAGGTCGGTCCAGAATGCCGCGAGCGATTGCGAGAACTCGCGGAGAACGTTGGCAATCTGGCCTTGGGTGCTGCCTTCGTTGACGTGGTGGTCCCACCCGCCGATGTCGGCGAACGCGACTCGCACTCCAAGATTCGCTTTGATCAATTGAGCAAGTTGTTTGAGGCTGTCGCCGAAGCGTCCGTTGGGATATTCGGCGCCCGCGGCGGGTTTGTATTTTGCCGGGTCCGCGGACTTCAGCATCTTTACCGCGTCGAACGTATCCTGGCCGGTGCCGTGCAGCACGGCATCGACCGAGTGCTCGTACATGGCTTCAAATGTGTTCGCGTTGGGTGCGGCTTTAGTATTGTTGCCGCCCACACCGAAGTCGCTGATGTTGTTGATGGCGATCGCGGGCTCGCTTCCGGAAAGAATTCGCGGCATCGAAGGCCCTAGGGCAATAGCGCGAAACGCAGATCGGTCAGCCGGCGCGGGTTGAGGTAAAGAATGTAACGCCCGGTTCAGCCAGCCACCTTCGGTGGACTTTAGGCCGGGTGTGCCGGATTCCATGAAGTCTTGCGCGTCGAAGTGCGAGCGCGTCGGATCAGGCGAGCCGGCGGCGTGGACGATTGCCAGGTGGTGTTGCTTCCAGAGGGGCTGCAAGGGCGAGAGCGAGGGGTGGAGTCCGAAAAATCCGTCGAGATCGAGGACCGCGTTGCGGGGGATGTTGATGGACGGACGCATGGCATAATAGGCGCGCTCGCCGTGCGGCACTACGATGTTGAGGCCGTCGGCTGCGCCGCGCTGGAAGATTACGACCAGGCGCTTGTTCTTTGTACTCGAAGTTTCAGCAGCATAAGCGGCGCGTGTTAGGAATGCCGGAATGGCTGTCGTGCCTATGACGGCTAGGCCGCCGTCTCTCAGAAATGCGCGCCTCGTGATTGACATTGCTCCTCCCCTCAACTCTAAATCTGGCGCCGGACGGGTGTGGACGCCCGCGCCTACGTCGTTTTATCTTCTCTGAAACTCCGGCGATCCTAAGAGTAGGCCCGCGATCAGGCTACCACTGGGCGGCCGGGCTGGATCGTCCAACTTGCGCCGGCTGATCTTGGAATCTTGCAGACGAGCGCTGATGATGTCGTGCGTCTGCTTGGAAACGTCTCCTGCCAGAAGACTGTTTTCGAATGCGGACAAGGTTTGTAGCGGATCGTCAGTTCCTCTTGGCGCCGCTTCGGAATTTACTTGCACGCCTTTCACTTTTCCTGACGTCAGCGCCAGGGCAAAATTCATGCGGCCCAAAAGTGCGGAGGAATTTACCCACGCTTCGGCCTTCATGGAATAGCCCGTTGGCGGCTGCATTCCGTAGAGCGGCATTCCCATGTTCTGCAGTTGATGCGCAATGGGCATGGCGTCGGTGACTTCAGCACCGCTGGCTCTCACGGCTGAGACTCCGAACTCCAGGGGAGTTTTCACCTTGGCGCGGTATGCGTCGGGTGACCAAAACTCCGGGGACTCCAGCATCGTGTTTAGAACTTCGCGGATGTTGCCGTCTTTCTTTAGAAATGTTTGGGACATGCGATCCACCAAAGCTTGCGGCGGATCGTCGGAAACGAAGCGCATGGCGAGCTTGGTGCACACAAATTTCGCAGTCGACGGATGATGAGCCAGAATGTGCAGGACTTCCAGGCCTTCCTTCTCGCCTTTTGGTTTGATGCGGTGGCCGAGGACGATTTTGTCTCCGGGCTCATGAGTGCGTTCTTCGAACGTGAAGCCGCCGCCTTGCTTGGGCTGCTTCAGGGTCCATCCGGTGAAGACGCGGGCTACTTCTGTGACATCCTGCTGGGTGTAACCGCCATTTACGCCGAGAGTGTGCAGTTCCATCAACTCGCGGCCATAGTTTTCGTTCAGACCGTTGCGCTTGCCTTTCGACTGGCTGGTCTGGCTCTTATTTCTGATCCGCTGCTTCACTTCTTTGTTCGCCTTCTTCGGAATGCCGTTGGCCACGTCGGAATTCGGCCCCACGCTCAGCCAGTTATCGAGATAGAAAAGCATGGCTGGACTCTGTGCGGTTGCGACCAGCAAGTCCTCAAATTTGCCCAGAGCGCGAGGGCGAATGACATCGCGTTCGTAGCTGGTGAGCAGGTAGCGGTCGGCGCCTTTTCCAACGAACACGTTGAAGTGATTGAACCAGAAGTCGGTCATCACTTCCTGCACCTGGCGATCGCTATAGATGGCGCGCAGCAATTTGCCTTCGACGAGTTCATTGGCGACAACCTGTTGTGGATAGTTGAGCGCTTCGATGGTTTCGCGTTGCCGGGGATTCATTCCTTCCAAGAATTGGTCGCGCTTGTCGCCTTCGAGAGAGTTGGTCATCGAGCGCTGCTCCTCGGGTGACATCTTGAGGAGGGCCTTCATGCGCTGCTCTGGTGGCATGTCGAGCAGTTCCTCGACCTTTTGCTCGGCGTCGATGCGGTCTTGCTCGCGGCGAGTGCGTTCATCGTCCGCGACCTTGTCGGGACCGGCGACGGCGGTCTGCTGTTTGCGGTTTTCTTTGTCCTGATAGCGATCGAGTTGCGCCTGATAGACAGCGCGTTTAAGGGGATCGGACGGGAGCGAGTGTTTGCCGTCGGCGATGGCCTTGATCATTTGCTCGGGCGGGAAGTTGTCAACTATCTCGCGCGTGTCCATGCGCAGCGTGCGGAACGGTGACAGGCGGGCCTCAAGCAGACTGTCGTCAATCTTTTCGGGGTGAAGTTGCTGGTCGATCCACTTGTCCAGGCCGATGGCCATCACATGATCAACGTCGCCGGGCCGCGGGCCGAACGTGAGCCGGTTTAATGCGTGGATGGCCTGTTTGCGCTGGTCCATCTGTGCGGAGGCTTGTTTGTCTTTTCTCTTTCCGAGGGCCAGTTGTGCGGAGAGGGCGAACGCCAGCAATAAAGATATGAGTCCGATTTGTGGGCGCCCTAATTTCATAACTGGGAAGTCGTTAGAATTATGAACCCGGTGGGGCCAAAAAGGTTGCTGGCAAGAAGGTTACCTACAGCCGGACTTAAATGCGGTAACTTGCTGTGGCACCCTTGCCGGGCGTGAAATCTTGTTCAGATCGTTGACGCAACGCTGAACCGCTGCTCCACCGAGTCGAATATCTGCGCTGCTCCAGGTAAGAATTCTGGATTGCTTCAGCAAGCTACATTCTCTTTTTCTGACCTAGTTTGCACGTTCGACTTTGATGATGACCGAGGTGATGTCATCGTCTTGAAGATCTCCTTGCGCGAACGTGCGGGCTGCTTGATAGATGCCATCGGCGATGTTTGAAGCCGGATCGTGCCTGTGGGTCTGAACGTAGTGAAGGACGCGCTGGGCGCCGAATTCGCGCCCATCGGGCGTGGTCGATTCGGTGACTCCGTCGGTGAGGAACACTGCAATCTCTCCTGGATCGAGTTGAATTGCAGGTTGCAGCGTGAACTTGCTTTCAGGGAACAAGCCGAGCGGTGGACCGGTGCTATCCAAGATGCATTTTACGTTGCCCGAATCGAGGAACACGAAGCTGGGAACGTGGCCGGCGCTGGCATATGACAGAGTCCGATGATCTGGATTCAACCGCGCCAGAAAGAGGGTAACGAAATGGCCGTGTTCCAGGTCTTTTAGCAGCATCTGGTTGACGCGAGCGAGAATGTCATCGAGTTCCAACTGCAGAGCAGCGAAGCAGCGCACATAGGCTCGGGTGAGCGCCATGACCAGTGCGGAGCTGAAACCGTGCCCTTTTGCGTCGGCTACCGCGATCACAAGCGAGCCATCGGCCATGGGGATAAAGTCGAAGTAGTCTCCTCCAGTTTCATCGGCGGGATGGGCGGAGGCGCCAACATCGAAGCCAGAAACGACCGGCGCGGCTGCATAAAAGCGCTGCTGAATACCTCGTGCAAGCTGCAGTTGAAATTCCTGCTCTTGCTTTTTTCTGAGTTCGGTGACGTCTTGGGACACGGAGACGAAGTGAGTCAGATGACCGCCTTCATCTCGCACGGATGTGATCGTCTGCTGCGCCCAGTAGAGTTCCCCGGACCTCTTGCGGTTGATGACCATTCCTTTGAAGCAAAGGCCTTGAGTGAATTGCGCCCACATCTGCCGGTAGAACTCCGCGTCATGCAGGCCCGACTTCAGGATTCGCGGGGTTTTTCCCAGAGTTTCGTCCCGGCTGTAGCCAGTCGTCGTCTCGAAGGCTGGATTCACATACTGGATAACGCCTTGGATGTCGGTGAGTACGACGCTGTCAGCGGTCTGCTCCACTACCCGTGAAAGCAGGACGAAACTTTGGAGCGCATCGCGTCCCTGGGTGAAATCGTGAAACATCATTACTCCGCCGGAAACTATTCCGGCCGAATCTTTGAGCGGCCAGGCGTTTACCCGGATCCACACTCCAAGATGGTAAGAATTGCGCAAGTAAACGAGTTCATCGACAACCTCCTGGCCACGAATGGCGCGAACCAGGGGCAAGCGATCCGGTGGAACGACGGAGACCTGGTCGGGAAGGTACCAGCCTTCGAGTGATGTCCCGGCAGCGGGCAGAGTCTCGACGATGCCGATGCCTAATATCTTTTCGGCAGCTGGATTGGAGAACAGAAATCTGCCGTCTTGATCCGCCACGATTACGCCCCACGGCAGGCTTTCGAAAATCACCTGCAACGCGTCGGATTGCCGGGCTAGTGCTTCATATCGATACTCCATCGCGGTTACCGTCGGTCACCTCTTTCGTTAGTACCGGCTCTCGGTTTTATGGTTCTTCGCCAAACAAGTGGTCACTCTGAACAGGCTGGTTGCCCTCGAATCAAACATAGGAACAAAAGGATAGACATTGATGGGCACTGGTCAGTTATCGGCTAGTCCGGCGGGAACTTTAGCGGGCGGTGGTTGGGTAACCAACGGAAGAGATGGTAGTGGTTCTAACTAAGTCAGGTACAGGCGACCGTGATTCATTTTGTGCTGCAGGCTGGCGGCGAGTTGGTCGACATCGGCGGCCGCGATATCGTCCCCCATACGATCTTGGAGGAATGGCGTGCGGTTACTGCCGACGGTATCGCGCCGCACTTGCAGAAGCAACGCGTGGACCGCATTGGGATCGAATTTTTGCGGCGTTAGGCGCACGATTTCATTCAGAGTGCTGCCGAGCGAAAGACGTTCGCGGTAAGGGCGTTCGCTGGTCATGGCGTCGAAGGTATCAGCCAGGCCGACGATGCGCACTTGCATGGGTACATCTTCGAGAAGCAATCCGTCAGGATAGCCCGAACCGTCGCTGCGCTCATGATGCCAGCGCACGATCTCCGCGATGCGGGGCCAGGGAAACTGAACGCCACTCACAATCTGATGGCCCACAACGGTGTGGTCCGCCATTTCGCGAAATTCTTCAGCATCCAGAGAAGTTGGTTTGCCGAAGAGACGCTTATCCACGGCAACCTTCCCAATATCGTGCAAGTAGCCGGCTGAGCGAATTGCCGCAACCTCACTGGGATCCATACCCATGGCTTCGCCGATGGCGGAGGCGTAGCGTCCCACGCGCAATGAGTGCCCGTGAATGTTGATGTGTTTGACGTCGATGGCGGTCGCAAAAGCTTCCAGCGCATTGTCGTAGAAGCCGTGTAGAGATGCCATGAGACGCAGGTTTTCGGAGACACGCTGGGCGAGAGTCTGGGTCAGAGAGTGATTGTGAATGGCCAACGCCACGTAGTGTGAGAGCAGACCCAGGGCCTCGAGTTCGCTGGCGTCGTAGAGGCTATCTCCGTCGCGACGGCCCAGGGCGATGATGCCAACAAGTTTGCTGGCAACCTTCAACGGAACGATGCACTTGAAAAGTTCCGGAGCAACATTTCCATTGGCACTTATAAAAAGGTCGTAGGATCCGGGGTCCAGAATCACCGGTTCGCGGGCGGACATGAGGGAGTGAACATGTCTTGGCAGCAGAGGAACGACCGCAGGTTCCGGCATCAGGACAAAGCCGTCCGCTGCGACGGAGGTAAGCAGCGAGGGTCTGTCACTATAGATGAAGAGCGCGCCTTCACGCGCGCCGCCAGCCTCCAGGGACGCGGACAACATGGCGCGCGCGATCTGGGGAAACTCGCGCTCGGCGGTCATCTCTGGACCGAGATCGGAGAGAGCTTCGACCGTTCGCAGAAGGCGCCGAAAATTGTCTTTTTGCAATGCCACGCGCTGGGGGAAGCAAAACCAGAGCAGAAAAAGAGTAACACGCACGTAGTTAGCAAACTTGTTAGTTAGTTTGGTGCCCAGTCGGCCGAGCACAGCGGCAAAGGAGACTTGCGGTCACACTGCCGTCACACTAACCACGAGATGTTTCGTTATGGATAGACTTAAATGTCATCTCCTTCGCTGGGCTTCCAGCCTGCTTTTTCCATTGGAAGAAAAGTTCGGAATAAGTGGCGGTGATGTAATCGCTGGGCTCAATTTTTAGAAGCTTCGCAGTTCGATCGATCCAGCGAGATGGGCCTTCGATCTCGCCAAAGTTACCGATCGGAGTTTCATCGACGACCACGTGTCCTTTACCGTCACTCCATTCAGCCCGGAACTTTTCGTAGCGAAAAGTCGGAAAAAACCCCAGAGTGCGCAGAATGGCATCCATCTTCGCGCCATCCGCAACCTTGGTTTCAGTTTCCACCCGCGATTTGTGGCGTCCGCTTTTACCTTTGGCTTTATGGGTCAACACCCACTCGGATCCGTACTTGCGCAACCGCAACAACTCACCGCGCTTCCGAAGGAGGTGGGCCTGCAGGTCATATAGTGTGTTTATTTCGTGGGTGCGACGTGTAAGCAGGCGGAAGCCAGATTTTCGCATCCGTTGATTCAGGGCTCGCACATTGTCGACGCGAAACTTGATTTCGATTTCGTTGTGGGAGGCCATGAGCAGAAGTATAGAAGGCTTTACCGTCAGCACTAAACTAAGCGAAGGTCGGCAGCTTCACGAGATCACTGGGCGGGACAGGCTCCAAAGGTTGGCCCGCCTTTTTCCACGCCGCCACTCCCCCTACGATGACGAACGCATTGAATCCTTGATCTCGCAGTTGCAGCGCCACCCGGGCGCTGGTCGCTTCGCGGGCTCAAGTACAGTAAAGGTAGATGTCCCTATCCTTGGGAAGTGTTTTGAGTTCCTCAGAAAGGTTATTGGGTTCAATGCGAATTGACCCCTTAATACGTTCCGCCTTGGCATCGTAATAGCCGTGACTGCGGACGTCCAGAATTACTACCTTTTCTTTTTCATCCGATTGCAGTTTGCGCGCTAGTTCTTCCACTTGCACTCTTGGCACCACGCGATAGACTTTGTTTTTGTTGTAGAGCCGGAAACGGTAAATGGTGTAGACAATTGCCGCCGCGAATAGTACCTCTCCGAATACGTGGCTTGCGGCTTGAAATCCGCGCGTGAGAGCAGCCAAAAAATCACGGAAGAGAAATCCGAGTCCGCCGTACGCCAGAATGTATAGCGAGGCCCCTACGAAGTCGAGGCGAAGAAATTGCTGGGCAGGCATGCGCATGCTGCCGGCCAGGGGCGGGGCCATGGTATTGACCCCGGGGATAAATTTGGCGATCAACAGTGTAGCCTTCCCGCGCTTGTAGAAAGACTCAGCCGAGCGCAGGACGCATGACTCCGGATTGACGGAGAGTTGGCACAAAAGACCGAGCAGGCTCCAACCCATGTAGCGGCCGAGAACGAACAGCAGCGAATCCCCGATGAGCATCGCGGTAATGGCGGTAATGAAAGCTTCGGGCAGGCTCAAGGTATGGGCCGCGGCCGCGGCGCCTCCCGCCACCAGTCCCAATGCGGCGGGAACTGGCAGTCCGATGGCTTCGGCCAGCACCACGGCGAAGATCAGCAGATATCCGTGGTGCGCGATTAGTGAAAACAAATGATTCATCGACTTAGCGCGTTAGACTGAGCTATTAGATAAGTTGCAAGGTCAACCGGATTCAGTCACAGAGGAACAATAATCGAAATGCCAGCAAAAACCAAAACCATCCGCCGCCATATTAATCTCGCTAGTCGCAAAGCGCCTTTGCCATTTAGTGACGCGGTGCTCGTAGGGGACACGCTCTACCTTTCCGGACGCATCGGCATCGATCCCGCGACCGGCGTGGCTCCGGACGATATCAACCTAGAGCTGGGTCTGCTATTTGACGGATTCGAGGCTGTGCTTCGCGAGGCGAATATGAATATGGACGATCTAGTGTGGGTGCAAGTGTACTCGCCGGATATTTCGCTGTGGGATCGGTTCAATGCTGCCTATCTGAAGCGCTTCTCGAAAGAATTGCCGGCTCGCGCTTTTCTGGGTTCGGGGCAATTGTTGAAAGGTGGGCGGTTCGAGATGATGGGCGTGGCGATTAAAAGCCGATGAACTACTTTTCTCTCGCCACGACGAATTCCGGAGCCCACAACAAGGCCCGCTTGACCTCGCTGTCGGGAAAACTGCAGATTGCATTACGCGCCAGGCCGGCGTACTGCATCGCCCGGGCATTGGCAGCTTCCACCGAACCGTAGCGATTCAGGATCGTGAGGATTTCTCTGTGGGTTACGCCGTCGAATGCTCGTTCGCGTACGACCTTGTCAATGCGCTCCCGCTCGTGCGACGTACAGCGTTCGAGCGCGTGGATCACCGCCATGGTTACCTTGCCCTCGCGGAGATCGCTGGCCACAGGCTTACCCAGCACATCCTCGGAAGCGGTGAGATCGAGCACGTCATCCACAATTTGAAACGCCATACCTAGGTCGCGGCCGTATTGCGCGAGATTTTCTTCCTGTTCCGAAGTCGCGCCGCCCAGAATCGCCCCAATCCGCATGCAGACGGAAAACAGACAAGCAGTTTTGCGGAAGATCAGGTCGAAATGTTCGTCCGAGGAAATTAGCTTACCCAGTTTCTCCATTTGCAAAAGTTCGCCTTCGACCATCTGCTGGGTCAGGTCGATCAGCGTGTCCAGGATGCGAAAATTCCGCTCCTGTACGGCGATCTTGAAAGCTTGCATGTAAAGCCAATCGCCGGCCAGCACACACTTGGAGTTTCCCCATTGTGTATTGGCAGCGGGACGGCCGCGCCGGGTTTGGGCTTCGTCGATGATGTCGTCGTGAACGAGCGTGGCGGTGTGAATGATTTCCATGACCGCGCCCAGTTTGATGGCGCCGCGTCCCGGGTAGTTGAAAAGCTTCGCAGATAGCAGCAGCAACATGGGACGAATACGTTTGCCTCCCCCACTGCGCAAATATTCGCCAATCTCGGTAATTGCCTCTACGCCGGAGACAGTGTCTCGCCCGAACTCGCGCTCGATGGCGGAGAGATCGCCGCGCAGCAACTCGAAAATTTCTTTTCCGTTGATCGCGGCCTGCGTGCTCAATTGGTTCGCCCCCAAGTCCGAAGCCTCAACTGTAGAATCGCAGAAATCTAGTTTGTTCTGTAGTTCGTAAACTGCGTATCAATGCCAAAATCCTGCCCGCGGAGGAGCGCGATGATTTCCTGTAACGCATCACGATCCTTCCCGCTCACTCTCACCAGGTCCCCCTGAATCGACGCGTTCACTTTCTTTTTTGAATCCTTGATCACCTTCACGATCTGCCGCGCTTTCTCAATAGGGATGCCCTGCTGCATGGTGATCTTCTGTTTTACCGTGCCTCCGGCAGCGGGTTCGACGGGGCCGTAGGTTAGTCCTTTGAGAGAGACGCCGCGTTTCACGAGCTTCTGCTGAAAGATCTCGGTAACGGCTTTCAGTTTGTATTCATCCGCGGAATGCAGATTGATCGCGTCCTTGCCCTCAAGTTCAATATTTGATTTCGAGTCTTTCAGATCGAAACGAGTATGAATCTCTTTCAATGCCTGTTGCATGGCATTCGAAACTTCCTGCAGGTCGAGCTTGCTTACGATGTCAAACGTGTTTTCAGGCATGTCGTTAGTTTCTATTCAATAGATTACGCAGGTTACCGGAAAGATGCTCATAACAAGCTAAATGGAGTTGAGCTTTTCGTGAAGCGAAAAGAAGCGATAAAAATTCTTTGCGGTCTGCAAACCGATGTCTTCGGTCGAAAGCCCATGCAATTCGCCTATTTGCCGCGCTGCTTCTTTTACGAATGAAGGCTCGTTACGCTTGCCGCGATGCGGTACAGGCGCGAGAAATGGCGAGTCGGTTTCAATCAGCAGGCGATCGAGCGGCACTTGTTTCGCGGTATCGCGAATCTGCTGCGCTTTGGGAAAGGTGATGTTTCCCGCGAAGGAGATCATGAACCCCATGTCGAGCGCCTGCGCGGCATCCGACCAAGTTCCGGTGAAGCAGTGCAAGATGCCTCCGAGACCGTTTGGTGCCCAGTGTTTGCCTAATAGTTTGAGGCACTCCTGCCATGCATCGTGGCTGTTGTTAGAAGGCCGGCAGTGGATCACGATCGGCAGCCTGGCGGATTGCGCCAACTGCAATTGTGCTAAGAACACGCGTTGTTGGACATCCCGCGGGGAATGGTCATAGAAATAGTCCAACCCAATCTCGCCCCACGCAATGACCTTGGGACGCTTTGCCAACTGGGCCATCTCCTCGAAATCAGCACTGCTGGCAAGCTTGGCCTCGTGAGGATGAATTCCGATTGTCGCATAAATAAAATCGTGTTGATCGGCGAGTTGAATGGCACAGTCGAGAGAGCCTGGGCCGGTTCCGCTGCCAATAGCGAGGATGGTTTCAATCCCGGCATCCTGAGCGCGCTGCAGAATAGCCGCGCGGTCAGTATTAAATTGCTCCATCTCGAGATGTGCGTGGGAATCGACGAAGATCGATCGTTGGTCGTTGGTCATTGGCTGTTGGCTGTGTGGTGACGGGGGACTCGCCCGTCCGGGGTGAGTCGGTTATCCGCGTCAAAAGCTCTCGTTATTTCAATCTCGTGCCTACCGGTACGTCTTCCAGGAAGCCCGCCAATACAGCCTTGCCGCCACCCGGCGACGCGGCCACGATCATTCCGTTCGATTCCAGCCCCCGAAGTTTCCTGGGGGCGAGGTTGGCCACGATCACTACTTTTCTCCCGATCAACAACTCCGGCGCATATGACTCAGCGATCCCGGCCACCACCTGCCGAACCTCCGAGCCCAGGTCAACTTCCAACCTCAGCAACTTATCGGCGCCCTTCACTTTCTCGGCGGCTTTCACTTGGCCGACGCGCAACTCGACTTTTGCGAAATCATCAATGCTGATCTTGCCGTCGGGCACGGTCGCGGCCGGCTTCGCTGGGGGTTCTGCAGCCGCGGCCTGTGTGGGGACAGGAGGAATTGCCGTCGCTTTAGGTGCGTCAGATTCTGCTTGCATCGTGCTTGACCCGATTCGTTGCTGCTCTTCCATGGTCTGCATCCTTTCGATTACGCTCTTTTCGGCGCGTGGGAATACCGCTTCGACCTTGCCCAACTTAGTGCCCAAATGTAGCTGTCCCCACTTCAATTCCGAGAGAGGAAGCTTGCGGATATCACCGAGGCCCAACTGCGCCCAGATCTTCGAAGTCGCATCGGGAATCACTGGGTGCGCCAATGCAGTCACGATGCGCAATGCTTCGGCGCTGGTATATAGAATTGTAGCCAACCGCGAGCGGCTTTCTTCATCCTGCTTTTCGCCCAACGCCCAAGGCTCGTTTTCGACAATATACTTGTCAACCGCGGCCACCAGGCCCCAGGCAACTTCCAGAGCACGCGAGAACTGGTATTGCTCAAACAATGCATTGCACTCGCTGATCACCTTCCGCGCGCTTTCTGCAACTGCATTATCGCCTGCTTTTTGCGAAACCGCCGCCGAGGGATACGGCACCTCGCCGCGGAAATATCGGGTGATCATGGTCAGAACTCGACTGGCGAGGTTGCCGAGTCCGTTGGCCAAATCTGCGTTGTAACGCTGGACCAGCGCGTCAAAGGAAAATGATCCGTCTTGACCGAATACAACCTCACGCAGAAGGAAATAGCGCAACGCGTCCGCGCCCAGCGCATCGAGAATCGTTTCTGTGCGCACAATATTTCCGCGTGACTTCGACATCTTGTTTTCTTCGAACAGCAGCCAGCCATGCGCCATGATGCCCTTGGGAGTGGGCAGTCCCGCGGCCATGAGGAACGCCGGCCAATACACGCAATGAAAGCGAACGATCTCTTTGCCGATCATGTGGAGATCGGCGGGCCAGTATTTCTGAAACGCCTCCTGCGCGCCTTGATGGGAGGATCCGTAGCCGATCGCCGTGATGTAGTTGGCTAGCGCGTCGAGCCAAACGTAGATCACGTGCTTGGAGTCGTCTGGCACCGGGATGCCCCAGGAAAATGTTGAGCGGCTGATAGAAAGGTCCCGCAGGCCGCCACGCACGAACGACATCACCTCGTTGCGCCTGGTCTCGGGCCGGATGAATTCGGGTTGCTCCGTGTACAACTTCATCAACTTGTCTGCAAAGGCGGAAAGTTTGAAAAAATAATTCTCTTCTTTCACTGTTTCCGTCGGACGTCCGCACTCTGGGCAAGGGGCGCCCGGTCCAACTGCGTCCACATAGAGTTCATCGAACACGCAATACTGGCCAGTATAAGTGCCCTTGTAGATGTGGCCGTTGTCGCGGATGCGCCGGAACAGTTCCTGAACTCGCTTCTTGTGGCGTTCCTCGGTGGTGCGGATAAAGTCGTCGTAGGTGATTCCCATCCGATTCCACAGTGCGCGGAATTGGGTTGACACTTCATCGGTAAATTCCTGTGGCGTTTTGCCGGCAGCTTGTGCGGCTCGCTCGATCTTTTGCCCGTGCTCATCGGTTCCGGTGAGGAAAAACGTGTCCGCGCCAAGCATGCGTTGGCGGCGCGCGATCGCGTCACAGGCAATCGTGGTGTAAGTGTGGCCGATGTGTGGCCGCGCATTCACGTAGTAAATCGGAGTCGTGATGTAAAACTTTTTGCTCATTTGCGCATTTCAAGCTGCTGAAAATATGGTTTTGAGGTTTTTCTTTGTGAACCTTCGTGCCTTTGTGGTTGATGCCTTTTTCAGCGTTGGCTGTTTGCGTAAATCTGCAGCGCCTCCTGCATGACGCTCTTCAGCGGTACGTGGCGCTCAGACGCGATGCGGCGGCAATCTTCATATTCCGGGGCAAAGTTTGTTACTGTGCCATTCATGCTGGCGACTTTCAATCGTACATCCCCCCAGCGCGTTGCCACCGTCACCCATTCCCGGGCGAGCGCTTGACGCTTCTCCTGGCGCTGTCGCACACCGAGCGTCGTCGTTTCCGTGAAAATCAGATGAGTCAATTTCGAAGCGTCGTCGCTCTGGCATAGAACGGTCAACAGCATCCCCGGACGATTCTTCTTCATCTGCACCGGCACGCCAAACGCATCCAACGCGCCTTCCTCGAGCAGGCGATCCATGACATAACCGAACACTTGCGGATTCAAGTCATCGATGTTTGCTTCGAGCACAGTGATCGTCTGCTGGGGGATCTCAGATGCGAATTCCGGCTGAGCTTCGCCGATAGTGAGCCTTAGAACATTGGCGTGTCCGCTAAAATCACGAGTCCCCGCTCCGTAGCCGGTTTTTTCAACTTTCATTCGAGGAAATGGAGCGAACCGTTTAGCTAGCGACTTTACTATTGCGGCTCCGGTTGGTGTAACCAGTTCAGCTTGAATGCCGGACGAGTACACAGGCGCATCTTTCAGCAATTCCAGCGTCGCCGGTGCGGGCACCGGGAAAATTCCGTGGGCGCATTTCACTGTGCCTCCCCCTACGTTCAGCGGGGAACAAACGATTTCGTCGACCCCCAGAGCCTCGGCACCCACCGCGGCGCAGACGATATCCACCATGGCATCGACCGCACCCACTTCGTGAAAATGGATCTTCTCGATGTCGGTGTCGTGGATTTTGGCTTCCGCAGTACCTAGCGCCTCGAAAGTTGAGATTGCGGTTTTTTTGGCGATCTCGCTGATCGCCGCGTTGCCGATGATGCCGCGAATTTCATTGAGTCCGCGGCCATGTTCGTGCGAATGGCTGTGGTGATGCTCGTGTTCACCCGAGTGAGGTGCGAACTCGGGATTTTCCATGCGAGGGGACTTTCCGTGCTGGGCTGGCTTGAGTTCCAACCTGGAAGGTGTGGGGCTTTGCAACGCGTAATTGTGTTCTAACAAAGCGACCGGTTCGCTACTTGTGTGGGCGCGTCCATGTTCATGCGTATGTTCGGTGCTCGTATGATCGTGGCTTGAGTGGGCCGCCTTCTGCTCCCAGTACACCTCGCGCGGCAAATCCTTTTCACCCTGAGCGTAAACATCCACCTTGGTTGCGCTTATGCCGTTGCGTTGGACACGGGAAATCTCTAGCCTCGCCCCGATGTTCAACGCCGCAACCGTTTGTTCCAAGAGTTGCGTTGACACTCCGGCATCGACCAGGGCGCCGAGAAACATGTCGCCGCTAATGCCAGAAAAACAGTCAAGGTAGGCAATACGCATAAAGCTTTCGTTGGTCGTTGGCCGTCCGTCGTTGGTCGTGACGAACGACTACCAGCGAACGACCAACGACTGATTTTCATCATAGGGAAGCGTGCACATGGCGTCAAACCGCTGCGCTGCGCGCCCTCTGCTACAATCACTGTTTTCCTTATCCGCCTCGAGGGTCTCTTGTATCGTCATCTGGAACGCCGGCTTGCCCAGCAAATACGCGAGTTCTTGCGCAGTAGCTATGGCCTCGAACTGGCCAAAATTGTTGTCGAGCAGCCGCCTCGGGTGGAACTCGGCGAATACGCGCTGCCGCTTGCGTTTGAGTTGGCCAAGAAGTTGCGCAAACCGCCGCGGAAAATTGCCGAAGACATCGTTGGCGGCATTGGGCCGATCGATGGTTTTGAGAAGCTGGAGCTCGCTGGGGCTGGCTACATCAATGCCAGCGTCAACCGCGAACGCCTAGCCGCCGCGCTTGCGACCGATGAGAGACCGAAGGCTGAAGTTCCAGCGGTCAAGGTTCTGGTCGAGCACACCAGCATCAATCCGAACAAGGCCGCGCACATCGGACACCTGCGCAATGCGATCCTCGGTGACACGTTTGTTCGCCTGCTGCGTTTCGCGGGCAGGGAAGTGGATGTCCAGAATTACATCGACAATACCGGGGTGCAAGTCGCCGATGTGGTCGTGGGATTCATGCATCTGGAGAACAAGTCGCGGGCCGAAATCGAGCAGCTCAGCAGGCAGCCGCATTTTGATTACTACTGTTGGGATCTGTACGCGCAGGTCTCCCGCTGGTACGAGCAGGACAAGAAGAATCGCGATGCGCGCCAGCAAGTGCTGCATGCGCTTGAGGAAGGCGAAAACGAGACGGCCGCAATTGCTGACCTGATCTCAATTGCGGTGCTCCGCCGCCATCTCGAGACCATGGATCGCTTGAACATCGAGTACGACTTCCTGCCCCGAGAGAGCGAAATTCTTCACTTGCACTTCTGGGATTCGGCGTTCACGAAACTCAAAGACGCTGGTGTGCTGTCCTTCGAGACTGAGGGCAAGAACAAAGGTTGTTGGGTGATGCGGCGGGCGGGAACTGCGAAAGGTAGCGTTGCAAAGGCTACCGAGAAATCGATGAAGGCCGCAAAGCAAAGCAAAGGTCCGCAGCCAATCAACGAAGAGGAAGATTTGCTCAAGGTAGTCGAACTTCGTCCTGGCGTTGATTTACGGCTTCAGAACGAGCTAGCGGAAGAGGTTTCCGAAGAAGATCAGAAAGTGATTGTGCGATCGAATGGTACCGTGGGCTACGTTGGCAAAGACATCGCTTACCACCTGTGGAAGTTTGGGTTGTTGGGACGCGATTTCGGCTATCGCAAGTTCTATCGCTATCCGAACCTGCATCAATGCTGGATTTCGACGACGGAGGGCGAGCGTGACCATCCGCATTTCGGCAATGTGGCTGAAATTTACAACGTGATCGATGCGCGGCAAGCCGAGGCCCAGAACACCGTGATCGAAGCGTTGCGCGGACTCGGCTATAACCAGCAGGCTGACCGTTACACGCATTTTTCTTATGAAATGGTCGCACTCACCCCACGTTGCGCCGCTGACCTCGGTTATCAGTTATCGGAAGAGGACAAGGGGCGGTCCTACATCGAGGTTTCTGGCCGCAAGGGCTTTGGGGTAAAAGCTGATGACCTGATCGATACGCTCATCGCTGCGGCGAAGAAGGAAGTCGATGCGCGCCATCCGCAATTAAGCGACGAAGAGCGCATGACCATCGCCACTCAGATTGCGATTGGCGCCCTGCGTTATTTTATGTTGAAGTTCACCAAGCCTTCCGTCATTGCGTTCGATTACAAGGAGGCGCTCAGTTTTGAAGGGGAGACCGGGCCGTACGCACAGTATGCAGTGGTTCGTGCGAGCAACATTTTTCGTAAGGGTGGGCTCGATCCGGACATTTTCGCTGGAAACGTAGCAAGCTACGTTTCTACGGCCGACTTTGCGAAATATCTGAATGGCTCGCAGGGGAACGAAATCTGGGAGCTGTGGCTGGCGTCTTCGAAGACGTCTTACGTGGTCGATCAGTGCATCGCAACGACCGAGCCCGCTTATTTAGCCAAGCACGTCTTCCAGTTAGCACAACTCTTCAACGCTTTCTACCACAAGTATCCCATTCTTGCTGAGCCGGATGAGGGACGGAAGAGGTTTCTATTGGCGACGGTCGTGGTGGTGCGTCGCGAACTGACCCGTGCATTGGCGGTGATGGGAATCAGCGTGCCTGCCGCGATGTAAGAAAAACCCAGACGAGCGAGTCGCCCGTCTCCACACGGTCTAGTTGTTAAATTCCCTGGCAAACTCCACTAGACTTCGCACCGCGATTCCTGACGGACCCTTGGCGATCCAGGCTTTATTCTCTTCCATCCATGCGGTACCCGCGATGTCGAGGTGCATCCATGGAGTATCCTCGGCAAACTCCTTGAGGAACATGGCGGCGTTAACTGCGCCACCCCACCGGCCCCCTGAATTCACGATATCGGCAATGTTCGAGCGGATATTTTCTTTGTACTCGTCATCGAGCGGGAGGCGCCAGAATTTTTCACCCGCTTTTTCCAACGCCCGATTGAAGCGTTCATACATCTTTTCATCGTTGGCAAACACTCCGGCGTTGACGTAACCGAGCGCGACCACAACTGCTCCGGTCAGCGTGGCGGCGTCGATCAGGTGAGTACAGCCGAGTTGGCGGGCGTAGCAGAGGCCGTCGGCGAGGACCAGGCGGCCTTCGGCATCGGTATTGATAATCTCGATCGACTTGCCGGACATCGCGATCTGTATGTCGCCGGGTTTCTGGGCTTTGCCCGAAGGCATATTCTCGGTGGCGCAAATGATCGCCGTCACGCGCACCTTTGGCTTAAGCAATGCGATTCCCCGCATGGCGCCAATCATTGCCGCGGCGCCGGCCATGTCGTATTTCATCTTTTCCATGCCGTCGGCAGGTTTGATGGAGATTCCGCCGGTATCAAACGTAACGCCTTTCCCGACCAGACCCAGCACCGGAGTCGCGGGCGCGTCCGCCGGCTCGTAGCGCATTACGATCAGCGCAGGCGGTTCGTCCGATCCCTGGGCTACACCCCAGAAAGCGCCCATTTTGAGTTCTTTGATTTTTTCAGCGCCGTACGCTTCAAACTTCAGGCCGACTTCCTGCGCCATTTTGCGGGCGCGCTCGGCTAGCACGGTTGGCGTCATGCGGTTGCTGGGCTCGTTCACCAGATCCCGAGTGAAATTCTGCGATTCACCGATGATGCGGGCTTCGTCCATCGCCTTCTGCAGTCTGGATTGGTCTCCGCGCGCGATAACTATCACGGAGTCGATCTTCTGATCCTTGCGATCGCTCTTGTAGGTATCGGGATCGAAGTTGCCCACGAAAGCCCCTTCCACAACCGCCTTCACCGCTTCGTCACTCTTAATGTTTTCGGGAACCAGAAAAGCAAAGCTGCGAATCCCCTTCGGTTTGAGGCAGCGAACTGCAGCGCCGGCTAACTTGCGCAACTCGGAGGCAGTAAAGTTCTTCGCCTTGCCTCCGCCCAGCAGCAGCAGGCGTTTTGCTTTCAGCTTTGCGGGACGATGCAGCAGCGTGGTTTCAAATATCTTGCCGGTAACTTCGCCGGTAGCCATAACATCAGCCGCGACGTCTTTGATGGTGCCATCGCTGCCGTCGACACTGACTTCGGTTTTATCTTTTGAGCCGCGATCGAGAACCACCACGGCCAGGCATTCAGTTTCAACTTCTGCGGGATTGGCAAAAGACAGGCTAGTCTTCATAATTTTCGTGATTCCAGTATCGTCGGCGAATGGGGAAAAACGCAAGGGGAGTTGCTCGAAGCTGAGAAGCCGGGCGTGCGTGATTGCAGATGCTGTACGGCTTCCGATCTAGGTGGCAATAGGAGCTTCGATCGGGCCCCAAACGCCTGCTAGTTTCAGTAGGCTGGGAATCCAGGCCTGAGCCATTTCTCTATTTCCCGCATCTTAAACAGTACGGGCAGTTCACTAAATGTTGAGTTTGAAAGGAGAACTCCATGAAGAAGAGTTGTCTCGGGCTTAAGTCGCTGATCGCAATCGCCAGCCTGTTGGCCGGCCTACAGTTAGCTGCCGCGCAGGAGAGCGCAGCCCCTTCGGGGCCAGCGGTGAATCTCGTTGTCACCGTGGAAGCTCGTCACGGCTCCAACGTTCCCGAGATCACCCGCGATGACGCGATGGTCTATGAAGGTCACCATCGAGACCGGGTGACCGGTTGGCTGCCATTGAGGGGAGACCGCGCGGGACTCGAATTTTTCATTCTGCTCGACGATTCATCCAACGTCAGCCTGGGATCGCAATTGGAAGATATCCGCCAGTTCATTGTGGCGCAGCCCCCGACTACGAAGATCGGGATTGGCTATATGCAGAACGGGATCGTACAAATTCTACAGAATCTCACCAATGATCACGCGCTAGCAGCCAAGGCGTTGCGTCTTCCCATGGCAAATCCCGGCGCCAGCGCGAGTCCGTATTTTTCGCTGGCCGACCTGATCAAGCGCTGGCCTCCCAGCGAGGAACGCCACGAGGTCTTGATGATCACCGATGGCATCGACCGTTACTGGGGCAGCGGTCCGGCCGATACTTATGTCGACCAGGTGATCGAACAAAGCCAACGTGCGGGAGTCATCGTTTATGGCATCTACACGCCAGGGGAAGGTCACTACGGCCACAGTTACTGGCGGACGTACTGGGGTCAGAATTATCTATCCCAGGTCGCCGACGAAACTGGTGGCGAGGCCTATTATCTGATTGGTTCTGCTCCACCAGTCACGTTCGCCCCCTATCTCGAAGACATAACCCGCCGGCTTAGCAATCAGTATCTCCTGACGTTTATCCCTAAGCCGGAGAAAAAGGCTGGAATGCGGCACATCAAGCTTCAGACCGAAGTACCGAATGCGGAGCTTGTCGCCGCCGATAGGGTCTACGTTCCGGCTACGCCCCAATAAAGCCGATCTTGCCGGACCTACTCGCCGACCGCCTGGGAGTATCTGCGGAAGAAACTGTCGTGCTTCCACTGCGGCCGGTGAGGGTCCTGAGCGACTGAGATCATCAGGCCGCGAATTACTTCTTCATAAAGCGCGGCAGCCGGCAAGTCCACCGGCTGATTCAGATCGTCGGACGGCGCATGGTAGCGCTGGGTAAGCCATTCTTTGAAAATCTTTTGTTCGGGAGAACCCGGCGTGGCGCCAACCCCCATCGCAAGTGCCGGAATTCCGTGGCGGATGAAGTTGTATTGGTCGCTGCGAATAAAGATATTTCGCTGCGGCTCAGGGTCGGATTGCACGGTGATGCCGTGCGCCTGCGCGACTTCGCGAGCCATGTCGCCGAGATCAGACTCCGCCAGCCCGAACACGGTAAGCACCTTGAGCGGCACGATAGGCAAGAACATGTCTACGTTGATATCGGCCACCATGGCTTTTGGATCGACTGTCGGATGGGCGGCGAAATATTTTGACCCCAGCAATCCCTTTTCTTCCCCGGTGACGAATAGAAACAGAATCGAGCGGTTAAGTTTTTCTGGGGATTTCTTCAGCGAAGACGCGATGTCCAGCAACAAAGCACTCCCAGAAGCGTTATCCATGGCTCCGTTGTAAATGCGATCGCCGTTAATGGGCTCGCCGACGCCGAGGTGGTCGATGTGGGCTGAGAGTACAACGTATTCGTTCTTGAGTTGCGGATCATTCCCTGGCAGTTTTGCGATCACGTTGGCCGACTGCAGATCCTTTTTCTCAAGCGTTACTTTCGTCTTGACGGAAGCACTCAGCGGAAAGCGAGGAAGTTGTTTCCGGTCCTTGGCTATGTTCAAGAGCTCTGCGAAACTGTGACCGGATCCGTCGAAAAGTTTTTCCGCGCTCGCGGGATTGAAATACAGGGCGAGTTTCTCGCCTTCCGTTTCGTTGAATTCAGGATCCGCTAAAGCCATACTGGGACGCGTGCGGCTCAGCGACATACGAGACCATGGAATGTCCATGGCCGCGGGATTGGCAATGCCGATCATTCCGACTGCGCCTGCCCTGTGCAGTGTCTTCCACCGTTCGGCAGTAGATTGATAGTGGGATGCCAGCGGCCCCGGAATGTCAGCGGGTGAACCATTCAAAACTACAGCCACTTTGCCATGCAGATCCAGCCCGGCCAGGTCGTCATAGTTTTTCTCGGGAATGCTCAATCCGTATCCGACGAAGACCAACTGCGCTTGTAGCTCTGGCGCAAGATCAACTCGCGTGCTGAAGAAGGCATCTTCGCCAAGCGTGAGGGGTTCGGCTTTGCCGTCGCGGACCAGCGCCAGACTGGAATCCTTTTCGACGATCTCGCGGGATTGGAATTTCGCGGTTTGATAGTAGCCGTCGGTACCGGCGGGTTGAAGGCCCTCCTGCTTTAACTGATCGACAATGTACGCCTCCGCCCTGCGCAAGCCTTCGCTCCCGGTCTCACGGCCTTCCATGTTGTCATCGGCAAGGACTTTGACATAATCCCACCAGGTCTTACCGTCGAAGTGGGTGGGCGCGGTTTGTTGGGAAAACGCGCAGATTGCAACCAATAAACTGGATAAAGGCAGAAGCTTTTTCAGCATCGACGAAAGTTCCTCCGATCGATTTGGACTAGACGAGAAAGTCTCACCAAACTCTGCATTGATTCGCACGCACCATGCGCGCGCCTTTCTTGCAAGAGAAGGCCTCCTGAAACTCGGGCATGTTTGAAACCACATTGTTCACCCTGTATTTAGGGATCGAGTGCGGATTGGTGAGCACGATGGTTCGCATCATTTCAGGACGATACTGCTGGCACCAAGAGTTCGCGTAGGAAAGGAAGAACTTCTGCCGCGGCGTCCAGCCGTCAGCTTCCTTGGCGTCCACGGACTTGCCTTCCGTCTGCAATTTATTGCTCACGGCCATAAAAGCCAATCGCAGGCCACCGTTGTCCGCTGTGTCTTCGCCCTGGGTCAGGTGTCCGTTCTGCTTCACGCCAGCCTCGGGTATTTCCTGGGTGTATTCGTCGGCGATGCACTCGCCACGCTGGTCGTAAGCTTTCGCATCCTCTGGCGTCCACCAGTCGCGAAGATTTCCCTGGGCGTCGAACTTGCGGCCTTCATCGTCGAAGCCGTGGGTGATCTCATGTCCGATCACCATGCCGATGGCGCCGTAGTTCACCACATCTTCCATCGCGCTGTCGAAAAACGGTGGTTGCAGAATGCCGGCAGGGAAATTGATGGTGTTCAACTGCGGATCATAGTATGCGTTGATGGTAGGAGGCGTCATCGTCCATTCCTCGCGGTCGACGGGCTTACCGATCTTGGCGAGCTGGCGATGAAACTCGAAAGCGGTCGCCTGATGAACATTGTCCAGATAACTACTGCGGGCGATTTTTACCGACGAGTAATCGCGCCAGTGGTCGGGATACCCGATCTTGTCTTCAATCGCGTGCAACTTGACCTTGGCCTGTTCCTTGGTAGCCGGCTGCATCCAGTCAAGACTGGTTATGTCCTGATCCAGAGCGTGTTCGATGTTGTGGACCATCGTGACTGTGCGCTGTTTGCTTTCCGGCGGAAAAGCTACTTTTACATAGGCCTCGCCCAAGGCCATTCCAAGGTCGCGATCGGCCGCACGTACACAGCGCCGCCAGCGAGGCAGTTGCTCTTTTGCTCCGAGCAACGTATGGGAATAAAAATTCCAATTCTCGTCGACAAAAGCTTTGGTCAAATACGGCGCCGAACCGTGGACCAGGTGCCAACGCAAATACACTTTCCAATCGTCCACTGAATTCTGTTGGATAAGCGAGTCGAGGTTGCGAAAGAATTGTGGCGAACTCACCAGGTAATGCGGGGGAGAAGGCGGAGCCTCGACCACCTCGATGTAGTGCTTCCAATCGAACGACGGAGTCAACGCCTGGACTTGCTCCAAACTCATCTTGTTGTTTAGGTTCTTGGGATCTCGACGCGCCACATTGTCCATCTGGGCCTGCGCCATGGCAGTTTCTATTGCAATGATTGTCTTCGCGTCGGCGGCCGCTTGCTGTGCGCTCTCTCCTGAAAGCGCCAGCATCTTGCTGATGTGAGTCTCGTACTGGCTGCGGATTTCCTTTGATTTGTCGTCGTCCTTGATATAAAAGTCGCGATTCGGCAATCCCAACCCGGCCTGATCGATCGCAGCCACGACTTTGGTGGCGTCGTCGAAATCCTGTTGTTGGCCGAAGCCGAGGAGCGCCCCACGACTCTGGTTATCGTCGGATTGCCAGGCGCCAGGACTAGCTTTGTGGAGATGAGCAACCTCATCGGCAAGTTGAGATTTGCTCTTCATCTGATCAATGCGTTCCAAGCCCGGCTTCAAATCACGGGTTCCCGCGGCTTCGATTCCCGATTCATCCATGCAGGCAGTCCAGTAATCGCCGATCTTCTGTTCATAGTCCGTGCGATTGTTGGTCTGAGCAGCCGCTTTCTGCAACGCTTCACGCAGAATATTTTCATTCCAGTACTGCAAGCCACTACCGGTTCCCCATGCCACTTGGTCCGCGGGAATGGGGTTGGCAACGTTCCACTTGCTGCATGTATATTGATAAAAGTCCTGGCAAGGATCTAGCGACCTGTCGACCTGGTTGAGATCGAAGTGCTCGAGTTTGGGCGCTCCGGTTGAGGGCGTCTGGCCGTTGGCACGAACGATGACGAGCGGGGCGCAAAGTAGAACAGCTATGATCGCGAATCTTGAGGTGCGCATGGATGGTCTCCAAGAGTTGAAAACAGAATGCGGTCCGCAGGACCGGAATGGCGAATCGGTTTG
>DATMQI010000022.1:0-4441 GCA_035567135.1 Terriglobales bacterium | reverse complement strand
TCTTCCGTGGCGCATCTCCGCGAGAATCTGAAGGCCGCGACGCTTCAGATCCCGGCTGAAGTACTTGCGGATCTCGACGCAATCGGTCGAGGCCAAGGGGATCAGTAGCCGTCCGCGCTGTCATTCATGTCACAACAATTCAGGAGGACAATTTGTGAAGGTGTTTGTTACGGGTGCTACAGGTTTTATCGGATATTCCACCGTTCGGGAACTAATTCACGCTGGCCATCAGGTACTAGGCCTCGCTCGCAGCGAGGCTGGCGCTCAATCTTTGATCGCCGCCGGGGCCGAGGTGCATCGAGGGGACCTTGAAGATCTGGAAAGCCTGCGCAGCGGAGCAGCCGCGTCTGATGCCGTCATCCACACCGCTTTCCGGCACGACTGGTCGAGGTTTGCGGAGAGCTGCGAACTGGACAAGTGCGCCATCGAGGCCATCGGCGCCGTGCTCCAGGGCTCCAGCCGTCCGTTCATCGTCAGCTCCGGAGTCGGAGTAGCTCAGGGCCGCGCCGCCACCGAGGATGATCCACCGTTGTCCGCTTCCCCATCCCTGCCTCGTGTATCAGAGGCGACGGCTGTCGCACTCATTGAGCGCGGAGTTTGCGTCTCTGTGATGCGCCTGCCGCAGGTCCATGACACTGTAAAACAGGGTCTCGTCACCCCCTTGATCGCTATAGCCCGCGCGAAGGGCGTCTCTGCGTACGTCGGCGATGGTCAGAACCGCTGGCCGGCCGCGCATTTGCTCGACGCCGCCCGGCTGTACCGGCTCGCGCTGGAGAAAGGCACTGCGGGTGCCCGGTATCATGCAGTCGCCGAAGAGGGAGTCCGGCTCAAAGACATCGCCGCGGCCATTGGCGGCGGCCTGAACGTGCCCGTCACTTCCATTTCACAGGAACAGACCAAAGAGCATTTCGGCTTTTTCGGGTTCTTCGCGGGGAGAGATAGCCCGGTGTCCAGTGCTCGAACCCGAGAACAACTCGGCTGGAATCCCACCGGCCCCTCTCTTCTCACCGATCTTGAGAATATGCAGTATTTCCAAGCCTGAAGCTAATAAAAGGAGATATCTATGCAAAGCAAACGCGTTGCCCTGGTCACCGGGGCCAATCAAGGAGTCGGGTTTCAGGTGGCAAAGGAACTTGTGGCGAACGGTCTCACTGTGCTGGTCGGGTCGCGCAATTTCGAGCGCGGCGACGCCGCGGCCAAGGAGATCGGACAGGGCGCCATCGCGCTCCAACTAGACGTGACGGATCGGGTCTCGATCACCGCCGCGGCGGAACGCATCCGCAAGGAGTTTGGCCGTCTCGACCTGCTTGTCAACAACGCGGCTATCTCGAATACGAAAAAGGGCAACTTATCTCTCCAGGAATACGCGAAGACAACCCTCGCGAGCAACGCACCATTTGATGAAATACGCGCAGTGTGGGAAACCAACGTATTCGGGGTCCTCGCCGTTTACCAGGCGATGCTGCCGCTTCTCCGTGAGTCGTCGGATGCCCGTATCGTCAACGTCTCAAGCGCAGTGGGCTCGCTGACGCTGAACGCCGACCCGGCCTTTTCCTACCACAGGATGTTCAGTCCCGTTTATCCTGCGTCCAAAACGGCTCTCAACGCTATAACGCTGGCCATGATGATCGAGCTGGAATCGACTGGGATCAAAGTCAACTTAGTGACCCCGGGGTTCACTAAGACGAATCTCAACGGATATGAGGACACGGCCTCTGTCGAAGATGGCTCTCGCGAGGTCGTGCGCGTTGCGCTGCTCGGCCCGGATGGTCCTACTGGTACGTTCACGCGCTGGGAAAACGAAACCATTCCATGGTGATGTAGTCGGAATATCGGACCCCGGAACGTATTCGGCGATCGCTCGAATATAACGGGCAATCCGGAAGTTAACCCAGGCGGGCCAAAAGTCGGCTTCGAGGAAAGCGCCCCGATTGAAATTGCGTTGGCGCTGGGCGCCGAATGCGGGCGAGTCACGGTCGACTCGTGAGCTTCGTTGCGGAGAGCACGCCTGGGCAGGCGCAGCCGACACACGCTCCCGACGAATCTTCATAGCTGAGAACGACTCGTCTACTGCGCTGGTTGGTTGCTCGTGGACGGCTGGTTCAGCTCTTGCTGCAACTGCAACAGCTGGCGCAATTGCTCAACATTGGCGGAGTTGGATGTCGGAACGCTCCGCGCACTTGGTTGCTGAGAAACCTGATTGGTCTTGGGAGTCTGCTCGAGGACCACGTATATCGGAGTATCCGCCGAAATAGTCACCACAATGTTCTGGGCGATCGCTAATCGGGAAACCTCCTCATCCCCAGCCTCGCCGACATTGTTGCTGACGCGCTCCCGCATTAGGTCCGACTCGCTCAGCGGCTGGTTGAGACTGCCTCGCCCCACCAACATCGAGCCAGCTTGGCCGATTCCTGACAGCGATCTGACCAGGACGTTCTTTCCCGTGTTCTTGCCCTCAACTTTTCCTTTCAGCGGTCGCAAGTCCAGACCCGTGGCGGCGGCCTCGATGGGAACGACCGCACCATCCGGCATCAGCAGAGAATCGAACTGGATGTCAACGTAACCTGAACGATCTCCATTCCGGATGTGCCCAACCGCTTTTGCGCCCGCAGGGACGATAATTTCTCCATCCCGCTCGTAGTTGTACTCGATCACCGCCAGGACCGGCGTTCGCACTGCGGTGCTGGCAGCTGATTCCAGGCGGGCACGCAACCGCGTCCCAGTGGCCAGGCCCAGTCCCAGTTCTGGCGCTGGATCATTGACTTCGCGGGCCTGAGCACTGCCCGACCTTGTAGACACGTTTCGCACGTAGATTAGCGAAGACTTCTCCATGGCCTCGCGCTCTGCTTTGCCCAAGTCTGGAGTCTCTGTGCCGGCACCCGAGCCTGGCTGATACGGCGGCGCTTGCCAGGGCTGCTGGTCTCCGAAAGGCGGTATCGATCCCAAAGTTCCCGCTCCGGTCGCCACCGTCCTTCCCGCCGCCGGCTTGGTTGCGGTTCGTTGTAGATCTCGTTCGTTTAAGAAGCCTTCGTGAGATTCTTTTGTGACGGGCCGACCAGAGTCAGTGATCGGAAACAGACTCTTATCGTTGCTCGCGGTGCCGCTCTCCAAGGTCAAGTCTTCAGAAGGAGTGGCGCCACGACTCTTCACTTTCTGTGGCGCGCCCCGATGGGGCATGGACGTCGCAACGAAGATTAGCAGCGCGATGACGATCGCTCCCGCTCCGATGATTACAAAGCGGTTCTGTTGGATCTGCCGCCTGCCTCTCTGTTTTGCTCTAGTTGCGAGCCCAGGCAATTCGACGGTTGCGTCTGGAGGGAGCGGGTGATCGTTATTGCGAGCTTCATTTTCCGCTGGCTCCTGAATGACTGCAGCGTTGCCGTTGTCGTTGTGTCCGTTTGGATGGATCACTTTGCACCTCCCGAGGCCGGAGCCACAAACGCAATCGGTGCCAGGACAGGACGGTCGACCTCTTCCGCTTGGGCAACCGCGAGCAACAGCCTTTCCCTGGATTCCTTGAAAGTAGGCCGGTCGAACACAACGATGCCATCGGCCCTAGCGCCAGGCGCGAGTCTACGGGAGGTAATCCAGTAGTCCTTGATCGCGACCGGTTCGGCCTTAATCGCTTTTCGATGCTTGTCTTTCGATGTGCCCGCAAGCTGTACTTGCGGCGGCAGTACTTCAATGGTCCGTGGAGAAGAGTTCAGAACGGCGAACGGCACGGCCATCTGTTGCTCTTTCTCTATCGCCTGTCCTACCGCAACCTGCAGTTGCTTGCCTTCCCAATGTGGATTCTCAATCCGTTCTGCCCTGAGCAAATCTTGCTCCTGTCTGCCAGGCTTCTCTGGGGCAGTGCTGGTCGGCTGGTTTTCTGGAACGTTTCTTGTTTCGCCGACCACAAACATGGGATGAGTCGACGCAATCAGAAAGCTGCGCGGGCGCTCACAGTTGAGAACATAGTCCACGGGTTCACTACGGTCTGACTTACCTTGGCTAACCAGGCTGAGCGAGATCTCATGGCTCCCTCTGGTGGTAATCAGGGCATTGGTTTGCGCAGGTTTTGCGCTGGTTGCCTTGAAAAACACCAACTGCGGTTCAGCTTCGGAGTGGTCGGCCTTAAATGCCCCCGGGTCGCCCAGTACGACCGAACTGACCTCTTCGAGCACCCGAACCGAACTGACGTATCCTGGCCGCAAGTGCAAGATCACAACTTGTTCGGGGTCAACATTCAAGCTCACGATTCGCGCTTGCGGCAACTCGGTTTGCGCAGAGGCCATGTGGAAGGGCAGGAAACAGATCGTTATCAGATGCACCAAACTCAAACATTTGTTCATCTCACATCTCTTTTCGCAGTGGTATTTTTGCTTTCTGACTCAGCCCCCGCTTCGCGAAGGTAAGTTGTTCTAATTGCTCGGACGTATGTAACAACATCTAAATTTCG
>DATMQI010000021.1:0-6455 GCA_035567135.1 Terriglobales bacterium | reverse complement strand
GAGGACAAGTTACGTGTCGAAAAAAAAGAAGACTCGCGGGATCTTGAGTTTGAGCGAGATTGGCCGCCGTGTGCGGGACGAGCGAATTCGGCGAGGATTTTCACTGGAACAATTGAGTCAGAGATCACGGGTGAGCCGCAGCATGATTTCCGCCATCGAACGAGGTGCCAAGGCGCCCACTGTCGTCGTCCTCCACCGCATCGCGACCGGTCTTGACACAAGCCTCTCCCGCCTTGTCGAAGAAGAAACCGACGCGCGAGTAATTGTTCTGCGCCACAGCCGGCAAAAGGTAGTGAGGGCAGCGGAAGGTTGGGAACGGCGAGTCCTGTCCCCCGTCTTACCAGGAGTTGAATTCGAACTCATGCGCATCACGGTTGGCCCGCTGGTAAATAGCCCCATGTTCCTCCCTCACGCGCACGGCTCGCGCGAGTACGTAGCCGTGGAGAAAGGCACGCTGCTGTTCACGCTCGATGGCGAACCACATACGCTAAAGGCTGGTGACAGCATTTACTTTGATGGTAACTGCATGCACGGGTTTCGAAACCCCAGTCGCGTTCCCTGCGTTTACTACCTGGCAATGGACGTCTCGGGTGACGCCGCCGGAACCAGCCATCGTCCAGTTCCGCGAGAGGTTGAGTCCGCGAGTGAGATGCATCCGAGTAAGCGCGAAGTGGGTTCTGCGAGCACCAAAATGCCACGCCGTCGCCAAGTGCAGGAGCTGGTCCTGCATGAATGAATCCCTAGCGGGAGGAAGTGAACGAGATGAATGTGTCCCCTCCGACCGCGACGGGAGTGGTCCGCCGATGAGATCAGGCGTATCGGCTATCGCGCAGTTGACATGATCGCCGAGTACCTCATGACCCTGCCGGAAAAAGCCTGTGTTTCGCCCGTTCCCACCGGATCCGGCGGCGTAGTCTTTTCGATGAGTCCTCCTTCAGAAGCTCTCCATTCTCTTCTCGTGCCCTAGCTCGCTCAGCCTCGGCACGTCCGCGCGGCATAAGCCTTTTGCGACACTTGACTGCCCCGCCTCCACTTTTCTTCGTTGTATTCTATAATGGAACTATGACACTATAGTGTCAGATCAACGAAAGCCGGTTGAACAAAAGATGGCTGGAACAGGGGACCGGAGCGACACGAGCGTTTCGTGATCCAAACCAAAATCAAGATGTGAAAGGAAAATGTCAGATGAACAAAAAGAAAGCATGCGTAGCATTCATTGTGCTCCTTACGTGTGCCTTGGTTGGTCAAGCATTAGCGCAGGGCCCGGAGATCGAATTCAAATCGAACGCCGATGACCTCACGAAGATTCGCGGCGTGTTGGAGGAGTTCCGTCAAGGCATTAGTCATAAGGATGGGTACGCCCTAACGAAGCTCGTGCTGAACCCCGATGTGCTCTTTCATCACATCAACAACCAGGAAGAAGTTGATAGCGCACGCAAATATAACGCTCAGTTCGATGGGATTGGCCCGAGCCAGTTAGACGGATTTGCGAAATTACTTGCTACGTCGAAGGACAAACTCGAAGAGAAATTTCGCAATATCGAGATTCGCCAGGACGGTGATCTAGGGCTGGCGACATTTAATTACGATTTTGTCATCAACGACAAAGTTCACCATTCAGGCCTCGAAGTCTGGCAGTTGTGCAAAATTGATGGGCAGTGGAAGATCTTGTCCGTTACCTGGACGATCTATATGCACAGCTGACAGCAACAGCGCTCCAGAGAACAAGGCGAGCTTGTGCCTGGTGATTGCGTCGGACCGCTGCTGAATAAGGAAAAGCTGATGGTGATTTGTGCGCATGCGCGGTTAGATTCGCTTACCTATTTAAGTGTGGGGGAGCCAATGCCTGTTCTTCAGTACGTCCATCTCGATGTTTTTGCGAACCAGCCATTCACGGGCACCCAGTTGGCCGTGTTCCTCGATTCCGCAGGAATTGACGAACAGCGGATGCTGCGGATCGCGAAAGAATTGGCTTTGCCCGAGACCACGTTCGTATTGCCTCCCGAGGCTGGCGGGACCGACGTGCGTGTCCGCATTTTCACGCCGTCCCTGGAGCTGCCCATGGCTGGGTCTCCGACAGTCGGAACGACCTTTGCGCTCGCCGGAGCGGGACGGCTGCGTGCAGCCGCCGATAAGACAGTGCTTGGCCTGGGTATCGGACCAACAACTGTGGGGCTCGAGTGGGGTCGGGGCGCGCTGCGCTTTGCCTGGATGACGCAACCGCTTCCCACCTTGGGGCCTGTCATCGCCGACACTGTCGCGGTTGCCGCCGCAATTGGCGTTCGGCCAAGCGACCTTGCCGGGGGGGATTTGCCGGTAGAGATCGCTTCTTCTGGCGTCCCGTTTGTGTACGTTCCGCTAAAGTCGCGCGCGGCGGTCGATGCGGCAGCCCTTGATCGTGCGAAGCTGTGCGCATTACTCCGCGCGGTGAACCTCGAAGAGCACCCTGTTTTCGTATTCTCGCCCCAGCCGGCCAATGATGATGCCACGGTGTACAGTCGAATGTTCGCGCCCGGCTTCGGCATTCCGGAGGATCCGGCCACTGGCGCCGCAAGTGGGCCGCTGGGCGCATATCTGTTCCAGCACAACGCTGTATCAGCAGACACTGCCTCGCGGCTCGTGAGCCTCCAGGGCGTCCGGATGGGCCGCCCGAGCCGTATTTACATTGCGCTCTCAAGCCGTGCAGGAATTCTCGAGGAGGTTCGGGTCGGTGGCGAGGCGGTGGTCGTCGGCGATGGAAAGATCCGCGCATAGCCGGCTGCTTGCTTATGCCGTACCGAGGCTGAGTACCTTCCACGCAGTGTGTTGTGCCCAACTGACGCGAATCAAAGCCTTCACTCCCAAAGGAGACTCATGGCCGCAACTCAAACTATAACCGACTGGCGGAAAGAGTGGTTCGAGATTGAAGATGCAACATACTTGAACACCTCCGCCCATGCAGCCATGCCTCGCGTAACCTTGCGCGCAGTGCAAAACTCGATTGAAGCCAACACGTTTCCGCATCACCGGGACGACGCGATTTTCTTTGAGGCGCCAATTCGGATTCGGGCGTCACTCTCGAAAATGATTGGGGCCAGACCGGAAGAAATCGCGCTCACGTCGGGGGCAGGAGCCGGCGTTGCGGCGGTAGCCAATCTCCTAAGGTGGAAGCCTGGCGATGAGGTCATCACGGCTAAAGGAGAATTCCCGATGCAATACGCGACCTGGGGGCCTATGGAAGAACGCGAGGGCTTGAAACTGAAAATCGTAGCGCCGCGAGATCGCTTCATCATGGCGGACGATCTCATTGCGGCGATGACGCCTAGAACGCGTGTTGTGTCCGTGAGTCATGTGCGCTTTGACGACGGCTCACTGCTGGACGCCGCTCGTGTGGCTGCGGCCTGCCACGCACAGGGTGCGCTGCTGGTGCTTGATGTTAGCCAGTCTTGCGGGGCGGTGCCTATGGATGTCCACGACCTTGGCGCCGACTTTTTGGTGTGCGCCGGATATAAATGGCTCCTCAGCCCTTACGGCACGGGATTTTTTTGGGTCAAGAGCGAACATCAGGATACTGGGCGTCCAGGACCGTTTTCTTGGACCAGCCAGGCCACAGACAGTTTTTTCGAGTTGAGTTTTGTCGATCCCAAGCCATCGCACAGTGCGAAGCGTTGGGACGGCGTTGAAGCCGCCACTTATTTCAATTTCAACCTGGCGGCGATGGATGCCTCGGTGGATTTCGTATTGCGCGTCGGACCTGCGTTGGTGCGCGAACATAACCGGCAATTGCTCGATTTCTTATTCGAACGCCTTCCTAAAGACTGCGTTCCCGCTAGTCCGCTAGACTCCACGCAGCGCGGGCCATGCGGTTCCTTCATCGCGCGGACTCCGGAGAAAACCGTTGAGCTCTATCAAAAGTTGCAGAAGGAAAACGTTATCGTGAGCTTGCGCGAAGGTAGGATTCGTGTTTCCCCTCATTTGTTCAACTCCGAACGGGATATTAACCGCCTCGTCAGCGTGGTAAGCGCATGATTCGGGATCTTATAGCCGCGAATCCTAATTCTCCGGAGAATGTAAGGAATGACTATGTCAATAGTTTATGAACGCCTGAAAGCCTTGCAGATCAAGTTGCCTGATGTCCAACCACCCATCGTGGACGGTTATGTCGCCGATTTCGTTCCGTTTGTGCGCACCGGCAACGTCCTTTATGTATCTGGGCGGGTCGCGAAAAAGGAAGGCAAGCCATGGGTCGGCAAGCTGGGGGCGCTCATTACCATAGAGGAGGGCAAACAAGCTGCACGTGACATCGCCATAGAACTGATTGCCACATTGCAAGCCGCCGTCGGAGATCTGAACAAAATTACACGCATTGTGAAGCTCGTGGTGCTGGTGAACAGTACACTGCATTTTGCGGAGCCACACGTCGTCGCCAATGGCGCCTCCGAATTGTTGCGCGAAGTCTTTGGCGAGCGCGGAACGCATGCGCGGAGCTCGTTTGGCGTGGCGCAAATTCCGTTTGGTTGCTGCGTTGAGATCGAACTGGTTGCTGAGACGTTTGACTTAGAAAGTTTCTGCGAGGTGTGAGGGGCCGACGGCGAAGTCGATCAATGATACAAAGGACGAATTGGAGGAACGGGGATCGACGAGGCAAGAGGAGATCAAGAGACGGCGCCTCACGGAAGACCTTCAAGGCAATCGTGGACTGCGCGACGCTCGCATAGGACGCCATGACAACATCGCGCTGCGGCGCGTGTGGGCCTCGCGGCTCGTGAGCCTCCAGGGAGTCAGGATGGGGCGCCCGAGCCGTATTTACATTGCGCTCTCAAGCGTGCAGGAATTCTCGAGGAGGTTCGGGTCGGTGGTGAGGCGGTGGTCGTCGGCGATGGAACGATCCGCGCATAGCCGGCTGCTTATTTATGCCGTAGCGTCAAATGATAGTGCGTTGAATATACGCCAGCCACCATGATTCAGCGCTGTATGGAATAAGAACAACGTGGAGGAAGAGTATATGAAGCGCAATTCTGTTGTGGGAGCCGTGGTTGTGGTCGCCGCGATGTTTGCCGGGACAGGCAGCTTACGCGAGGCCACTGGCGACTTCGCCGACGGGAGCGCGGGCGATGTTCAAAAGCGAGGTGGTGAACTTCAAGATCACCAATGGCACCGGTGCACAACTGATCGTGAAGGCGGGCAAGAACACGCTGATACTCGAACCCGGTAAGAGCACTGACTTCACGTTGGCTTCCGGCGACGAGGTTGTGGCGAAGACGCGCACCAAGCAATACGACGAGGGCCAGGTGTTAGTGACGTGAACGAGAATATTGAAGGGTACAACATCACGATCGAGTAGCTTGCTTCGCAACCAAAAAGACGATGGTAATGGCTCCTGAGCCGACTTTAAGGAGAAGGCAATGTCAATCTATAAAAAACTCAGTGATCTTAACATTACGCTTCCAGAGTTGACGCCACCGGTGTCTGCGTTTGTGCCCTACCTGCGGACCGGCAATCTCATTTTCCTGTCTGGACATATTGCCAAGATTGACGGAAACCCATGGGTCGGCCAGCTCGGAGTAGATGTAACGACTGCCCAGGGTAAAAAGGCTGCTCGCGCCTTAGCCATAGATTTGTTAGGCACACTGAATGCGGCTGTCGGCGATCTTAACCAGATCAAGCGCATTGTGAAGCTGATGGTTTTGGTGAACAGCGCTCCCACATTCACGGAGCAGCACTTGGTAGCCAATGGTGCTTCCGAACTCCTCGCCGAAGTATTTGACGAAAAAGGCATGCACGCGCGTAGCGCCTTCGGAGTCACTCAGGTGCCTTTTGGGTCTTGCGTAGAAATTGAACTGATAGCCGAGGTCGATGAGTGATGTCCGAGACAAAGTCTTACCGCTATATTCGGTAGTTCGGCCAAAAAATTGACGATCACTAACGGCGGCCAGTCGCCGGGTGCAAGGAGCAGTTTCACAAAGCCTTCGGGTGATCTCTGCGTCGGCACTCTCAGAAAGTTATTTGTCAGCACCGCGCGCCATTCACACCTTGTCCTAACAGTGGAGGACACAGGTCATGAGCACAACAATCGGCGTTGAACTACCGGCGCATCCATTCATCCTGGCAACACTGTTTGTGCCCACAATCCAGATCGGTGCCCGAAAGGCCTCATCCTATTTTCACAGCTTTTCTAAAAGCTGGGCAGAGGAACGTAATCAAGCACGACAGAGTGTGAATTCGTGGAGGTGTAGTCCGGTATCGTACCTCGCGAACGAGAGCAGGTTGCAGGAGGGCGCATGAGAACCCTAATCGTGGGTATTGGAGCACTGGGCGGACTGATTGCTGCCCGACTGCGGGCGGCCGGTTCGCCCGTTTGGCTGGCGACCCGGAACGCCGAATCGGCAGCGAGGCTGAAGGCATCCGGGCTACTGGTGACTGGTGTGGGAGGCGCAGTGTCGGTCGAGACCGTGGAGGTCGCCCCCTTAGACGAG
>DATMQI010000020.1:0-2458 GCA_035567135.1 Terriglobales bacterium | reverse complement strand
TCAGCATTTTGCTGAGTGCCGTCATTGCACTGCGCTCCTCGATGGAATGCGCAATGTGATTGTTCTTTACCGCGATGAGCGTGTGCTGGCTCCGCCAGATGGTTTTCATGAGCGCCTGTATCAGAAACTTGGAGAGGGTAGCAATACTTCGCGCCGCTCCTTCTTGGCTTGGACTCTGACCGCAGCGGCGGCGGTACCACTGGGACTCGCATTGTTTTCTGCGAGGAGGTTGATAGTACCAGCGCACGATTCCCAGATAAACAGGAGCGAACCCGATGCGCGCAAACTTCCCGAGACCGTCGCAATATCCTTGGACCAGGATGACAGGGTCTATCACATAGCGGGCTGCTCGCATTTGCATGGCAAACCACGATTTATCCCTGCGGACGAAGCCATTCGGGCGGGATATACGGCCTGCGCATATTGCATCGGAAAGCCGCAGGCAAAGAAGAATAGCTAGCTTCAGCCGACACCAAGCCGCTAAAAGCTCGTGAGACGGAAGCTTATCGCGTGATCGAGAATCTCGTTTCACGCCTTTTTCTCGCTCCTTGTAGCGGTTTCTTATATGAATTTGTGTGCGTTAAAGTAAAAGCCTCTGGCTAACGGGGAACTCTTTAGCGTTCCATAGGTTTTACTTACTGAAATGATGATGCTTGCCTAATTTTTTCCTCCTCTATGCCTTCATAGCTGTTGGCGCGGTCCGTTGATAGCCGTACCAGGAGCCGTGAGGCCCACCCACTGATCGATCCTGGAGTGGCTAGCCCCTGCTCGAAACGCGGAACGCAGCTTCTCTTCGCCAACTGTCTCACGCAAGTAAACAAAATGTCGCCTGCGGAAACTTTCTGGCTATCGGCGTCTCTCATTGGGGGTTAAACCGCAGACCGGCCCCTCAGCAGCATCGCGTTGAGGTGAGCGGGCCAGAAAAACTTCCTTTGGAACGCTCCGAAGTGGGAACCGGTTTGCTATGGGTGAAAACGATTCGAAAGGGGAATTGAATGATTGAAGCAACACAGAGAAAAGAAAAAACTCCAGTGGGCAGTTCTCGTAAAACAACCGTTCGACTGATCGGGGCAGGCACCGCGATTTTATTATTCGCGGCGTCATTTTCGGCGCTCTACGCTCAAGCTCCCGGCACACTCAAGGCTGCGGAGAACAAATCCCAGTTGTCTGCGCAGGAACAAAGCGTGCGTCGTGACCAAGCCTATGTGCGCGCGCTTCTGGAAAGGGGGACCTCAGACGCAAAGGTCGAAGTCTCTCTAAAACTAACGAGCCGATTCACCAGCTTCAACTTTTCAAGTGACTTTCATTCGTATGCACTTGGGCTCATCTCTAAAGAAAGGAAGGCCGTTCAACTAGCAAAACAAACTCAGCGGTCAAGCGGCGCAACACAAACAGCGTCTGCCGCTGCTATTTCTGTCAGTTCTCCTGCTCCGAATGGGAATCTAGCCGCTCCCTCCAACCCTGTGGGGATCAGCAACGTGAAGGCTTCCCAAGAGAGCAGCCGGGACAATGCCCAAGACACTACCCAACCGAGCACCGACGGGAATCAAGTCGTAGTTCCCAACTCTTCCCAGCCAATCTTTGGAGGTGGCCTACTTCTACCGAGTGTCTCTGCTCCTTCGAATAGAGGCAGTTTCGTTCAGGCTACATCTGCAGGCGTCAGTTCGAACGCTCCAGTCGTCACCGCAGCGTCTGGAGGTTCCTCCCAGGCGGAATCATCCAGTTCTTCAGGGACGTTCAACTCTGACCAAGGCCCTGGGCCCGGGCCAATCGGTCCTGGGCCTGGATGCAACCTGTTCCCGGCGCCGCCCTCGGTGGGTGCTGCCGTTCCGCTGACTTACTTCGGGCCCTCGCCTTCGGAGACCAATCCGAGTTTGGTCGGGCCGGTTCAACTACTGAAATCCGGGACCGTTGACGCTGCGCACGGCACCATCACTTTGCCGCTTTACTTAGGCCACATGAAGGGCAGTAAGAAGAACGTCTGGTACATCCTAACCGATGTAGACGATCCAAACGTGGCTGCCGAATTGGGCCTGAACTTCTCTGCAAAACTCACCTTTGCAGCGGACGCAGCTAGGACCGCTAATCTCGACTCCAACGGCAATCTCGTCTTCGACAAAGGAACGGTGGATTTCTCGCCAGTCCGGAACATCATCCCCGGACCTGCCGGAGCCGAGTTCCCTCCGATATCTGCCCAGCCCGGAGCGGTGGGCGACGCGGACTACAGTCCATTCGTGAAGGTGTTGAATGCCGCCGGAGTGATTTATAACGCGCCCATCGTAGCCTTCGGTGTGGACGCCAATCAGATCAACTTTCCTGACGGAAACGTGGACTATACCAAGGTGCACGACGAGGTCGTGGCCATCGATCCGAACAACCAAACTGTGACCATCAATCTTATTAATGGCTTTAGCTTCGGCCGACCCGTTTGGTATCTCTCGATGGACACGAGTATTCC
>DATMQI010000019.1:0-61243 GCA_035567135.1 Terriglobales bacterium | reverse complement strand
GCGGAGCGTAACCGAGACTACCATGTGGCCGGTGGAAGTTGTAATGCTCGAGCCAAGGTGAGAGGTATTGGTCGCGTTCCTCCGAGTTGAGGTAGTGGCGAACATAGGCCCACTCGCGCAGAGCGGTTTGGATGAAGCGTTCGGCCTTGCCGTTGGTGCGCGGAGTGTAAGGGCGGGTGAAGCGGTGCTGGATGCCGAGTTGGAGGCAGGCAGCGCGGAAGTGGCGGGAGCGATAGCAGGAGCCGTTGTCGGTGAGCAGGCGGCGAATGGCGATGCCGTGCTGGGCGTAGAAGGCAACGGCGGCGCGCAGGAAGGCGCTGGCGGTTTCGCTTTGCTGATTGGGCAGCATGCGGGAGAAGGCAAGGCGGGAGTGATCGTCGATGGCGACGTGCAGAGCCTGCCAGCCGGCGAACTGCGGGCGGCCGCGACGCCGGCCATCGCCACGAATGGAGACCTGCTGATAGCGGGTCATGCCTTGATGTCGAGATGGAGCAGATCGCCGGGAGCGGGATGCTCGTAGCGCACGACGGGGGGAGCGGGATGCAGATGACGCCAGCGGTTCAACTGAGCGCGCTGCAGGATGCGACTGATGGTGGCGGGGCTGAGATGGGTGGCTTGGGCGATCTGATAGGCGGGGCATAACTGGCGACGCAGGGCGATGACCTGAGCGGTCAACTCCGATGAGGTTCGGCGCGGGCTGTGCAGCGGTCGCGAGGAACGATCCCGCAAGCCGGGCAGACCCAGGGTGCGATAGCGCCGGACCCACTTGGCGGCAGTTTTTCGGCAGCCTCTCGATCGTAATCTTCTTGGCTAAAGTCTCTCGACTACGAAAGGTAAGTCGGGCATTCTGGTGAAGGTCCATTCGGTCGACTCCTTCGAAGCAGATTGGTCAGCACCATCAGCTTCTCCGGTGTTGCTCGAATGGACTATTCACTTCTTGGGAACAACGTGCTGAAAGATCACAGCCAGCCCCGCTAGTTTGTCCAAAATCTGGGCAGTTCCCAAGAAACGCTTGACAATGTGCCAAGGCAAGATCAACATGTGGTGGGTTTCTCCGAAGGCGCACTGTCGGTACCTCACTTCCCTAGCAACCGTGCTTTGACAATGATTGGCAGAGCCAAGGATTGCATGAACCTCTTGTGAGAGCGGCAATCGCTCACCGGTGGGCAAGGAGCGGTCTTCTATGGAGATCGACTGGAAGCGAATGGCTATGCCCCAGCCGGACGGGTACGACACTCTAGTCACCCTGCGCTTGGCTATGACGTCAACTTCACTTCTGAGGCCGCGTAGGTACCATCGTTTACCCCCGGACGGTGCACCAACCATTTTCGGCGGACGCGTTGCTGTTCGGAACCGACCGAGTGGAGGGTTGGTCGGCACAAGGTACGTTCCGGCATCGCCGACTCATCCGAACCTGTTGCTCGCTGAAACGCTAGTCTCAGCGTGGCCAGAGGTATCATTCCAGTTCCCGAAACTCATCGACACTATCCAGCCCTGGAGTGACAAGACTTTGACGGCGGAGCAGTGGCGGGTTGCGCCTGGGTCCTCCAGCCATTCCGAGGAGGCGGAGTTCGGCACAATAATGGTCACTGTTGACAGCGCAATTGCGCTTGCACAAGCGATGGTGCACGAGATGGCCCACCACAAGCTGCGTGCACTGGGTATTTCATTCCTCCGGGCACGCCGGCTAATCACCAACGACCCGTCCGAACTCTACATAAGCCCGATCCGGAAAGACCGTAAGCGCCCCATGACCGCTGTCCTGCATGCGCAGTACTCGTTCATTCATGTAACCGCCCTAGATATAGCAATATACGATTCGAGTTCTACTACATCCGAGGACCGGAGTCTTGGGGTACTCCTATTAGAGCGCAATGTGCCGAAAATGGAAGCGGGCTACGCTGAGATCAAAAGACACGCGCGAACGGATGATTCGGGCGCCGTTTTCCTCGATTCCTTCATGTCGTGGTCGCGTGCTGTGCTAACTCGCGGCCGAGAAATACTCCATACCCACACTCGAGTTCGCCAAGGTGTTCGGAATATATTAGGAGGAACTAACACGTGCATAGCAAAAAGGTGATGAGCGTTGAGCAATTACGCGCTGCAATCCAGCAACTGCGAGAGCAGATCTCAAATGGCGTGATTGGCCCGGGCATACGATTCGGGGCCGTAGGACACTGGGACCTTCCGCATGCCGACAACAGACCCGGACACCTAGACTTCGGGCACCTTGATGATTCGCACCAAGATCGAGTACATCTAGACAGCCACTCCGACGTTAGTTTCTCGGACACCGGGCATAACGACACTGGTCATGACGACACCGGGCACTCCGACACCGGGCACTCCGACACCGGGCATGACGACGCTGGGCATGACGACGCTGGACACGACGACGGCAGCGGTTTCCGGAATCAGCTGAATTGGTTGATCGACGAATTTGAGGAGATTCTCGTAGTCCGAGAACAGGAAATACTTCAGAACATAGAACAGCGATTGCAGACCACCTTCGACAAGATCCTCACGATCATTTCTGCACAGACGGAACTCCTAGCCGCAGCCAACATTAAGACCGACGTGAAGCAGGGATCAGCCAAGGGCAAAGGACGTCGCACATGACGGTAGAACTCCGACCTTTAGGTGTTCGTTGCAACATACAATGCCAGTATTGCTATCAAGAGCCTCAACGCGGCGCAGGCAACGTCGATCACAGTTACGATTTAGAAAAGATGAAGCAAGCCGTAAAAGCGGAAGGAGGCCCCTTCAGCCTATTCGGCGGCGAGCCATTGCTGGTGCCGGAAAGAGATCTTGAGGATCTTTGGAGTTGGGGTTATCGCGAGTTCGGAAAGAATTCTGTTCAGACTAATGGCGTGCTCATCAACACGGAACACATCCGAATGTTCAAGCAATACAACGTGCACGTCGGAATCTCGATCGATGGTCCAGGCGCTCTTAACGACGTTCGGTGGCATGGAACCCTGGAGCGCACGCGGGAATCGACTGCTCGAACGGAGTTAGCGATCGAGTGGCTCTGCCGCGAGGGTATCCCTCCGAGTATGATAGTGACGCTCCATCGCAATAACGCCACTGCTGACAAACTGGCTACATTGCTGGGGTGGGTTCGCGAACTTGATCTTCTCAGTGTGCGATCCATGCGCCTGCACCTGCTCGAGGCGGAAAACCAGGTTATACGTGCCAAGTATGCTCTTTCTACGGAGGAGAACATTGCGGCTCTATTCGCATTTCGGCGTGTTCAGGCAGACCTACGCTCAATTCGGATAGATCTGTTCAGCGAGATGCGCCGGATTCTTCTCGGTGATGACGAGAATACAACCTGCGTATGGAATGGTTGCGATCCGTATACAACGCGAGCAGTCCGTGGGATCGAAGGGCAAGGGCAGCGAAGCAATTGCGGGCGAACCAACAAAGACGGTATTGACTTCGTAAAATCGGATCGCCCAGGTTTCGAACGATACTTGGCACTCTATGCGACACCGCAGCGCGATGGTGGGTGCAAGGGCTGTCGCTTCTTCCTTATGTGCAAGGGGCAGTGCCCTGGAACAGCGATCGATGGCGATTGGCGAAACCGGACCGAACATTGCGAGGTTTGGAAGGCGCTCTACACCGAAATCGAGCGAGACCTAACAGACAACGGTTTCGTGCCGCTGTCCGTAAGCCCCAGACGTGAAACAATCGAGCGTGAAATGCTGAAAGCGTGGGCGAAGGGCACCCAAAAAACGCTGTCGCAGCTCGTAGACCGCCCTTCGGTCGGCAAGCGGTGGAGAATTGAACTGCGTCAGCTTCGCCAAAGACTATCCTCACGGACAACGAGATGCTCAGCAGGTCAATAAGTGAGGATCGCCTCCATTTCGAATTGCCGGCGTTTGTCCGCGTCGCTTGGGTGAGTGAGGTCGCTCGCCGAACCTGGGCACCTAGGATCGACCGCGTTTCACGGATGTGCTCTGACGCCGAGTGGCTTACTGTATCCCAAGGCTCGCGTCATTGCGCCATTATGACAATGCCTGAGCCGATGCTACTTAGACGATCCCAGCAGTGGTTTGATAGCGGCCTAGAAGTCGTACCTCTTCAAGTCGAGATACGTCCGGGAGAACTGACCGCTCGACAACCGCACTCCGGAACAGGAAGCCGAGGTGAGATCATCATCGCGGGACTCTCTCGCGCCGATCATGTCACGGCCATACGGCGAGCTTGGCGCGCACAAGACCATGATGCAATAGGCGAATTGCTCGGCTACCCAATCTGCTGCCGACTTTTCTTTCAAGAGTTCTGTGTGCGCCAGAAGTTCATTGACACGACCTGGGCGATGGCGATGAACGGTCCTCTGACTGGGGAACGGTCAGCCCAGACAAGCGGCCCAATTGGAACCAACATTTTTTTGCAATCGATTGGCATTCGGCCGGTGCCCCACCTGCCTTGCAGCTTTGGCTGCGAAGAGAGCGTCCATGTTGCAGCTAGTTTTAAGAGCGCGGCACAACAGGCAGGCTACGAACAAGAAGTAGTCTGGTGTGAGCAGATTCTGGGGTGGCCTGTCGAGTGGTCCTCACTTCACGGAATTGCGGAAGTCAAAACACCCATACTTAAAATCTCGACTCGAAGTGAGTCAACCGCCAACAAGTATCTTATTCGACGGGTGACCGCAAATTATCCGGCGGAGGGTGCGCGCGGGTTGAACTTCCCTTATCAAACCATGGGAACGAAGGTTCCATCCGAAACGCGCTCCTTCAGACTTGGGCTTGCAAACCCGATTCTGCCAATATTCCAAGAACCGCAGCTTCCCGAGTGGTATCACCGGGACAATGGGTTCTCTTCCCAACATCGAATGGACCTCCTACATTCGCCCATCGTCCTCTTAGCGCGTAAAGTCCTTGCTGGGTATCCAGGGAACGTCATCGACTTGGGCTGCGGGAACGGTGCCTTGCTCTCCAAAATCTGCCAGGGGAAGAGTGGACTCGTGCCATTTGGAATCGATTGCAATGCAGGGGCTTTGGAGCATTCACGAACGCTACACCCGAGCATCCCAGGGAACTTTATCGAGGGCGATTTCACTGATCCAGCCGCGTGGAGTAGTGAGCGGCGTTACGAGCTTGGAATATTAATGATCGGTCGAGTTATGGAAATACCCTTAAGTCGGGCCAATCTCCTGCTCTCCGCTATCCGTGACCGCTGCAGGCAGTTGCTAGTGTATGTCTATCCAGACTGGAGCACCAAACCGTTCGGCGAGCTTGTCCAAAGCGTCGGCCTCCGTCTTACAGCTACTCAAGGCGATCACGCAGGTCTTGCCAATGTTAACGGCAACAACCATCCTGACTTGAGGCGACACTGGCGTGCTGAACATCCTGGCGCGATCATTTTCTAGCGAGTCAGGTGCGACAACTCGCGTACCACTCCTCGGGTCTCATCAATCTCAACGTTTTTTCCTTCACAGTGTTGACAGATTTTGCGCAGCATCCGCGCAATCTTCCGCATCGCATCTCTATGTCGAATGTCGAGCTGACCATCTCTCGGTCCGAACTGTCGTTTGGGTTTACGACGAACGCTGCCCAGTACTTTCCTTCCGTCGTGACTTTGTAAAGCAGTTTCATTTTGCACTGCCACACCGTCATTTTCACAAACTGCTGGACTGGCGTGCGCGCTTTAAGCCAGAGCCCAATAAAATCGGGGCTGTAGTAAAACTGTAGTAGTTCTATGTTCATAACCGAGCAGATTAGATCAAAACGGAGCAAATCAAAGTGCGACGCTCGAAAAAACTGCTTTGCATTCGGGGTCTGAACAAAGATCACAACCATGATCTGAAAGGTCTATTCAAAGGTGCGGCTACCATGGCTAGTTTGCATCCTGGACCCTTCCAGGACTTCTACCAAGCTGCGCTGGCCAAAGGCATAAAGCCGACCATGGCGCGGCTCACGCTGGCACGCAAGATTGCCGCCATTACGCTGACACTTTGGAAGAAGGGAGAAAACTTCGCCGCCGAAAAACTAAAATCGCAAGCCGCTTGAGCGTCTCGGGTGAAGAGCCCTCCCATCTCCGGTGATCTTTTCTGGTGGTGGCCAGTCGGTTCTTGAGACGCTCGGGTTCGAGGGTGAGTATGACAATGGCCTGTAGACGACACGGTGCCGGTGGCACCCAGTCTCTGCGTAATCCCTATGCCCCCTCGGACAACCCGAAAAAGCACTAGGCCACGAGCCTCAAATAGATCCATGGTTGACACCGTACAACCGCAGGGCTTGCTCAGTTTCAAAACTGATCGGCGTCGTCACTACTAAAGAAGATGCAACTGCTGAGATGGAACAACCCAAACCTAGGGCATGACACCAGACCAGCGCCTTCCAATGGCGAGAGGGCTGGATGGCGCGAACTATACCGCGCCCCCGGTGGAGGGAGAAAAATGTTCTTGACAACCCCTTTTATAGATCAGGCCATTACACGTTTTGACTTCCATGAACGATATCGAGATTTTTCAATAACGATCGGCTTCGCAAGGTCAGTTCCGTTCGGGTGTAGCGGATACTGACTCCTCTCGCCGCCAGATCGACAGTCCGGGCGCTCCTAACGCCAACACTCCGAGGCTAGCCGGTTCCCCAGTGTGCGTGTTGAGGGACGCGGGAGCTGGTTGAGGGTCTTTCAGCCGCGTCTTTGGTCGCGCCCGCGATTATCGCCTTATCTGGGATGGTCTCGTAGGCGTAGTCGATCAACTTGACAACGAAACTGTGTGAAGAGGTTGGGGTGACCGTTCGCGGAAATGGAACTCCACAGCAGGAGGAAGAAAGTGCTCTTGCCCTCGGGATTTAGAACAAGGGGAAAGGGTGTGTTCGGTCCCACTCGCTCATTCACCGATGTGTAAACAATTTTTCCCTCAGCCATGGATGCAGTCATCAGCACCCCCATGCATGCAGCGCTCGCCGCAACCGCGCCGCCCCATCGATTGCCGCATTGCCAGAGATAAGCGCATTTTGCGGAACGAGCCCGGACGTTTGAAAAATAAGGGTAAACAAGCGCTGGTTCTGCTATGACGGTTACTCGGTTCTCAGAGCGTGTGACGAGAGGCCCGCTCCGCCCCGGGCACGGCCAATCCGGGTCAGCAACAGACGCGAACTGAAACGAATAAACCAGAGAGTGGGGCGTTACTTCATCCTCGCATCCTCGACACTCAAACGCGGATCGTTGAGCACTGTTCAGCGCAGCCTGCGTGAGCATCGCGGGACCGCTCACAACCACAGCCGATTCAATACCCCCGTCCCGTCGGATTCCGAGCTTTAATTCAACATCACCACTTATCCTTGCTTGCTGCGCCAACGGAGGGTAAATCGGGTCGAAAAGGCTAACCACGACTACGTGGTCTTTAGACATTGGCGGATGCGAGTCGGTCTGCGCCAACGTTGCGCAGCCTGCAGCTATAACTAACACCGACACAACCCACTTGGGATGACGCACAACCGCACTCTACCCTGCAAAGTAGCCTATGCCAAGATAGCTGACGTAACCAGGCCATAGCGCTCAAAACCCCTCAATGAGCGTAATGGCGATGTTTGCGGAACACCTGAAAATGTGATGTTCGCGTGTTCCGATTGAGATAGGTAGCAGCTCCGAATTCATCGGCTTTTTGGAACAGCTAAGGACTGTCCCTCTGCTCTATCTGGCAAAACAGCTCACATCTAGAATATCCCCTGAACCCCAAGCAGCACTCGACCCGGAACTGTTAAGGTTTATCAGCCCCACAGAAGTCGTCGCGCCAGGGGTTGCCCTACACTGGAAGACGCTGGAGCTGTAGGTGCTGATATCAGTGCAGGTGCAGTTCCACCCAGTGGGTGCTGCTGGTAAAGTAACATAGCCGAACTGAGCGGTACCGCCGGTTCCAACATAGACGGTGAAGGCTGCTGTTCCATTGCTGTTCCCGGTCACTACAGCGCCAGAACCGAAGCCCGACGCAATGGTGGGATTGGCTGCGCTTATCAAGAGCCGGCCGTTTAATTGTATGAGTCCGGCACCCGTCCCGCCCACGTTGAGAACGCCGTACTCTAAACTGCCATAACTAACACCAGCGGTTACATCATAAAAAGCGAGCCCCGCTTTGTAGGTGTCGTGGACCGAGGTGATGTTAGTTCCGGGCACATCATAGACAACGTCAAACTGGGTACCTGTCTCACTTCCGGCATAGAATCGTCCGCCGCTGATAATTACAGCGGCCGGTGAACTAGTGTTGCTGTTTTGAATGAACGATGAACGTCCAGCCCCGTTTCCATCTTCCTGAATATCGGTGCTGTCAAGTTGCACGTTGCATTGACCACAACTCGAACCGATAGTGATGAAAGGTGTACTCGACGGGGCGAACGGATTCTCCAAGTGGCTTCCGACGAAGCGAAATCTTTGTCCTGTCCCAGTTAGGTTTACACCGCATCCGTCGAGCGAAACGCCAATGAACTCCATGTCGTAGGGACTGTTTGACTGGGAGGTGTCAACACAATTTGTGACTTCAGCGCTTTGCATAGATAGAAGCCCCCCAATGAATTTATTTTCCTCATTCCCTGGGTTCTGGCCGACGGCGCTAGTCAGGTTCAGGTTTTTTCCGTTGTCGCCGATGTCGTCGTCGAGAAAGGTGTTCAAGAAGGCGTACACTCCGCCTAATTGAACTCCCACGCCAAACTTTGTAATTGCATTCTCTGCGAATACGTGCCCGATACAGGACCCAGTGCCGCTGCCGCAGACCAGTCCAATCGCTGACGAACTGGAACCTGGCCCAATTAAGGTGCAACCTTCCATGCCCGACGCGCCAGTCCCGCCATCGTTGAATGTAAAAGCAGTCCCGGTTGTTGGAGTAAAGTTAAGCTCAACCGCGCCATTAGTGATGGGGATCCCATTTGTACTTCCGCCGCAACGAAGTTTGATCGGCGGGCCGGAAAACGCAACCTGGCTGGTGAGCTTCCAAGCACCGGGAGCTATTTGGATTACACAGCCCGCGGAAATGCCGGTCGAAGGGCAGTTTGCATAGGCAGCGGTAATTGCCACTCCCAAATCCAGCGCACATCCGGCATTCGATCCGCTGGTGGGGCAGAATTGATCAGCATACCGAACGCCCTCCAGATTCCGAACGTGGAGATTCGTTGTCGCCACAACGGACGTAAGGTCAATCGGCGCCGAGTTCACGACGATGGGAGAGTTCTTAATGTCGGTGGCGCTATCAAACTCTGCAATCGTGCCAGCCGTTCCTCCAGAAGTGGTAACTGTGGACGGTGGAAGAACGCCGCGCTTACCCGAACCTACCGCGGTCGCTGGAATCCTCGCGCCGCTGCTCGAATCGCCGGCGTTTGCCTGCATAAAGGCTGACGCTGGTAAACCGCCCAAAGTGTCCGCGTCCACAGCCTTCAAAGCATAGGGCACACTGGCCAGCAAGACCCTCGGCTGTTCTTGCTCGCCCGGTAGCTGCGTTGTCACTCCCAGCCATCGCGGCTGGCCGGAGGCAAACAGTTCTGCCGGGATTCCTGTGCTCTTGTTGTCGCCGAGAAAAACGGTGTAGCGGCCTTGCGAGAATTGGACATTCTGCGTCTCCTGCCAGAGTGGCACTCCGCCGGTTTGCTCGCTATAGATGGCAAAAGTGATGCCCACGGTGTTGGTTAGCAAGTTCCCGGAAGCATCCTTGAGCAATCCACTGAACTTCACCAGACGCGGCACACCTGGGGAGACGCTTGCGTTGGTTGTTCGAGTTGCCTGCCCGAAGGCGAGTGCTGAAAGTGTGAGTGACAGAAGAGCTGCCGACAAAACTCTGAGGAAAGAGAGGTGGTTCTTCATGGCTAAGGCCTCCATGGCTAACATCTGCAGTTGAATTTCTCCCTGGGATCGGCCCGACTACGCGACAAATTGCGACAGGAACCTTTTTTGGCGGCGAGCGAATCGTACTCACGACCCTTGACACACCAACGATTAGAAGAACCTCGGCAATCCCTTCGCCCACTCGATTGGCGCTCGACCGTCAGGACAAAACTAATTGCGGGAGATATCAAAACATGATTCGCATTCCTAAAGAAACAAAATCTACCTTGTTACGAAAAAAGGACGGTGGGAGCTGCTGCTGGAGGCTCAACCCATGTCTAGTACGGAAAGTGGAGCGTTGATCCCTGCCTACACCGGCGCACCAAATTGGCCAAAGCGAAGAATCCCTTTCGAAAAATGTAACGACCCGAGTTTTACACCAGTTACTTTGCAAATCATACGGGCCTGCTCAACCACATACAAACCCGTGCATCGACGTAATCGTCAGTCATCTAGGGGATGCGGTGTGTACGGTCTCGCGACGGATGAGAATCCAACGACGACACCGCCGCAACGATCGCACGGCATCGGTGTTGTTGGTAAGCTCACTTGGGGGTGTAGCACCTGAGCAAGATTCCGTGGAAACCATGATGGGCGATCCTATAGGCAGGTTCGGCTGATTCCCAGCAGAAGACCAATTCTTCCCCACGAGTGCCCGAATTGGCGATTTCTTTCTGGTCTACCTCGTAGACCCAGGGGTGCTCAACTCTGGATCTGAACAGACATTGTCGGAACGACACCACAGTTCGCAAAGGGTACTGATGGAACTTGTCCGATTTCCGGGCGGGGCAGTGGTATAAGGCGGCGAGTTTTTTCAGGAAAATTAGCACAGCCAGAATTCAGCCAATCCTAGTACTTATTTACTCTTGGCCTGTCTCGTAAACCCCTTCTGCGGCTGGTGGAAATCGGTTTGCAAAACCTCGCACGAAGCGGTGGCGTCGCAACATTCCTGCCCTGTCATTTGTCCGGTTTTCGTAACTAAACGCAAGAAAAGTCTTGCACCCAGGTCACTGCGGTATACAAAGACCAGCTTCAGTAGCGCGTCTTTGACACAGTCACAAGTCTGGAGATGACACCATGAAACTCTCAAAAATGCCCTTCGCCTCTCTACTGGCAATCGTGAGCCTGTGTTCGCTAGCTCATTCTAGCGTGCAATCGATCATCAATGCCGCCTGCAACGGTTCAACACCTGGAGCGGCGGTGCTCCAGGCTGGTATCTACCCTCAGACAGCGACTGTGACACTGCCATCGAACTGCGCACTGTACATCAACAATGCCAGTATCACTGCCTCGTCTTCATTGGTCGGCGACTTGCTGTCATCAACAAATACCTCGAATGTGCGCATCGTCGGACCTGGAACGCTAAACGCAGCTGGAGCAAGCACGTCGGCACAAAGCTTTCCCCTGGAGTTCTTTGGTGTAAGCAATGGCGGGATTACCGATCTTCAAATTACGGGGTCTAACCAAGGAGGCTTGAACCTCTGGGGAGTATCAAGCATCAACGTTCGCGGCATCACATTTTCTGGACTTAATCACGCCCCAGGTGCAAGCAGCCCCGCGATGGGGATATTTAACTGGGTGTCTGCCCACCCAACCCAAACCAGTTCGGACGTGGACGTAAGCCGAATCAGATGCAACGGTGTCCCCGGTGGAGGCTGCATATATAGTGACGGCAACTATAACCATTCAGGGACGACGGGGCAGTACAACGGCCTGGTGAACGTGTCTGGCACACAGGTAGTATTGGTCGGGGACGACGGTGTAGAGTTCGACCACACAACCGGCAGCATTGCAGACACCAGCTGCGCAATCAATTCTCTGCCGAATCAATGTGTTTTGATCCGGCAGACCAGCCGAGTAACAGTGAGCAACACGACTTGCGCGGCTGGCACCTCTGGTCCCGCGTATTGTGTGGAAGTTGCGCGCTTCGCAATGGCGGACGATGGTGTTGACGCTGTCGTAATTAACGCAACCAGTGCATGGGGAATGATCGGTCAGCCGGATAGCGGTGGGATCGTAATCCGGAATGTCGACACCTCTAACAGCGTCACCAATATCGTAGTCGATGGCGTCACGATGTCAGGGTCCAACGGACATGGAATCTATCTTGAGGGGCCTGGGTCCACAGGCGCATCCTTCGAGCATTTCGTTTTGAGTAGTGTCGTCTCTCACAGCAACGGAGGAGACGGCATCTTGATTCAGTATGCGCAGGATGTTCAGGTAAATGGCGGGATCGGGTACGATAACAATCAATCGACTGCCTTGTGCGCCACGAACTACACTTCTGCACTGTACGTCAGCAATTCGAATGACGTGGTTGTAACTGGGTTTCGCGCTTTTGACGACCAGAGTTCGAAAACGCAATGCTATGGGCTAACGACAGATTCTGGTACCAATAGAACAACGGTCAGGGGGGCGGACTTACGTGACGACCTTGAGATTAGTGCTGGCGTGCACAGCGCGGGAACAAACGATTCGATCTGCTATCGAAATCTCGCGAACTCGGGCAAGTGTGTTGGCTTGACTGGATTCTGACTTCTAGTGCTAGTTAAACCTAGTTAACTTTTAGGAATGGCATGCGTGAAGGGCATTCAGATCGGTGCGACCACTGTCACATTTGAGTGTCGGATTGAACTTCGGCGACGACCATTGCACTTACTGCCGCGATGGCTTCCGAAATACTCCTCAATAAGCTGCTTTCTCCGCTAGAGGCGATAGCGACCGCACATCGGGAGATTATGGCAGATCGCTGGAGCGTTTGGTGTGCGCGGAGGGTTTGCGCCCAGCGCAGATGCTGAACATTCCAAGCCGTCGAATTGGCTCAGGTAAGCTTCGAATGCAAGTTGCCGAGAGCTACAATTTGTGCCGCGAGGACGTTGTCCAAAATCCAGACAACATTTAATCACTCCACTACCGTTTTCTATTGACATTCGCAGGGCCATCGCATAGTTTGCTTCGCATATCAGCGAAAAGGATTCGTCTGAGGGGGACGACGGATTCTCAGTTCCGTCCGTGATCCTTGTCGCTGCTTCCCTTTGGAGGTGTGTTGTACCGACGCAATTGGAGTTGCGCTCGTGTGGGAGTGTGCTTAAAAGGTTGGGCAGCTATTCGAACCACAGGGGGAAGCGATATGCGTGACAGATTTGGATTTGCGGCACGGCTCACCATTGTTCTGCTTTTAGCCGTCTGGTCAGCCAACGACACTATCTCGGCCCAGGTGACGACGGGCATCCCGCCATTCTCCAGTATCACAGGGGGGCAATACGACACGATCAATCTCGCGAATCTCACCGTTCTGATTACCATACCGGTGAGGAGCAAAGCTGTTGGGCCCATTCCAATGTCCTTCGCTCTCTCTGGTAATTCGGACTTCGTTGCCCTACCAGCTCAGCACCGAATCTGGGCGGGGGGGTTCTCAGGACTACGCGGCGCAGCAACTCCATTTCTCAGCGCGACCACCACAGTGAGCTGGGGCCATAGGCAATCCACGAATTGCGCCAACGGTGATCCGACCACCCTATTTACGAATTGGAGCTTCTCGGACCAAATTGGCACGTTCCATAGCTTCCCAAGCACCGTGCAGGTCGATACCGCCGGCTGCATTACCCCCTCCTCTTCGGGTGTCGCTACCGATGGATCGGGCTACACGCTAGTACTCAACGCCCTGCCGACGCTCACGAGCATTGTCTACGATGTTTCGGGAAACAAGATCAGCAATGTTCTTCCAACTGGAACGGTTACCGATCCAGACGGAAATCAGATTTCCATCACTGGAAAAGGCTGCGGTAATCCGTGTCAAGGAGGGATATTCGACTACAACGATGCTCTAAGCCAAACGTTATTTCTCACCGCTACGCTGGGTGGCGGGCAACTAGGGCCAGACACGTACGTCTACACCGACGCGGCCGGCGGCTCGCCGACCTTCACCGTCGGGTACTATCAGCCGACACAAAAGACTAATTTTACGTGCTTGAACATCGCCGAAGTGCCATCAATACCCGTTTATTACCCAAGCAGTGTCACCCTGCCCGACAACTCGTCCTTTGTCATCGGTTACGAGCCTACGCCCGGCGGTCCAACCGGCGATGTCACTGGCCGCATCGCCTCACTCAAGCTGCCCACTGGAGGGACAATCTCATACTCCTATTCAGGTGGAAACAATGGGATCAATTGTTCGGATGGTACCGTAGCGACCCTGCAACGTTCCACACCGGACGGGACGTGGACGTACACCCACACACCTCCCGCTGCCGGTAGCGTTATCTCCACTACGAGTGTTAAGGATCCAGCAGGCAACGAAACCGACTACACTTTCGCAGGTATTTACGAGACTCTAAGAGTCGTGAAAGATGTAAAGCTTGGAGTGGTGAGGCAGGTCACTACTTGTTACAACGGGAACGTGAACAACGGGCTCGGCGGATGTCAGTCTCCTGGCAGCGTCCCTACTCTGCCAATTTTCCAAACCGACGTATATACATGGGCTGGTATGACCCCGCAAAGCCTCGTTGAAACAAAGTATGACAAAACCTACGGGCTGGTCACATCGGTCGGCAGATGGGATTGGGGCGCACCAATCCCACCAACCTCCCTTAACCTGATTTCGACCACGTATACCCCGCTTGGTAGCTGGAACGGAAGTGGCTGCGTGGCAGTTGGCAATTACATAAATGACCACGTGTGCTACAAGAATGTGAACGATGGCAGCGGAGCCTTGCAATCTTCGGAAACGTTCAACTACAGTCCACAAGGGCACTTACTAAAGCACGTGGCCGGAACGACGACAAGCGGCATTAACGGTCCAACCCTGACATCTCAAGCCTCGTATAACTCTAACGGAACCGTGAACGTCGTTACCGATGTGAATAATTCACAATCCACCTATCACTATGACGGTAGCTGCAACAGCCTACTCCCCACTAGTGTTAGCGAGCCGCTTAGCCTATCGAGGTCCATGACATGGGATTGCAATGGCGGCGCGATGAAATCCTCAACGGACGAGAATAACCAGCCCACCACCGCTGCCTATGCCGATCCGCTGTGGCGAATAACCTCCGCAACCAATCAAGGCTACCCCGCCACTAACTACACCTACTCCGACCCGAATCATTTTGAAAACTACATGAATTTCAATGGTTCCGTTTCCACCGTGGATACGACGACGGCCACAGACGGGCTGGGGCGTCCGATTTTGGTACAAAAGCGGCAAGGGCAGGGCTCGTCCAGTTTCGATTCCGTCCAGTATCAATATGGCTGGAATACTATGGGGGCGTTCGCAAAACAATCTCTGCCGTACTCGGGATCGCCTGTAGCGTGGACGACAACGCAATACGATGCGCTGGGCCGCCCGTCCACCGTAACGGATGGCGGCGGAGGTACGGTCACATATACGTACAAAGGAAACGACGTGGTCCAGACACTGGCATCGCCCAGCGTAAGCAAGCAGCTCGAATATGATGGTCTCGGGCGGTTAACCTCGGTTTGCGAGATTACAACTGGCACTGGCTATGGGACCTGTCTCCAGACAAACCACCAGAACGGATACTGGACGACGTATTTGTACAACGCTCTGGGACGCTTGACTAGCGTCACGCAGAATGCACAAGGCTCTCCAACCCAAACTCGCAACTACTATTATGATGGCTTGGGCCGTCTCACTAAGGAAATCAATCCTGAGTCAGGGACAACCCAGTATTTTTGGGATGCCGCCCCTCCAATCTGTTACAACAACGTTGGCTGGTCCACACCTGGCGATTTAGGTGCAAAGCTAGACGCAAATGGCGTCTATACCTGCAACGGCTATGACGGGCTTCACCGGCTTCAGGGGTATCTCTATAGACCGAGCAGTGGTTGCGGCGGGTTCATCTATGACTCTTCGACTCCGCCAGCGGGCAGCGGCATCAGCGTCCACAACACCTTGGGCCGTCTGGTTGAAACTTACACCAATAACGACTGCAATGGCACGCAGAATGTAGTCACCGACAGATGGCTTAGCTATTCCACACGAGGCGAGGTGACCGACATCTACAGCTCGACTCCCCACTCCGGCGGCTATTATCATCTGAGCAAGAGCTACTGGGCGAACGGAGTGGTCAATACCTTGAGCGGCATACCGGGCGTACCCACCATTACATATGGTGCAGACGGAGAAGGACGAACCTCGACAGTGAGCGCAGGCACGGGACAGAACCCAGTCACACAGACCTTGTACAATCCCGCCAGTCAGGTAACATCTGTAACCTTCGGCTCCGGAGATTCCGACACATATCAATACGATGCCAGTACGGGCAGGATGACGCAGTACACCTTCGCCGTGAATGGGCAGTCAGTCATCGGCAAACCGACTTGGAACTCCAACGGCACTTTGCAGAAATTTCAGGTCACGCAGGACCCGTTCAATTCGGCCAACGTTCAGACCTGCACATACGGGTTCGACGGGCTGGCGCGAGTTAATAGCGTCGGCTGCGGCAGCACGTGGGCACAGACCTTCAGCTACGATCCCTTCGGAAATATCACGAAGAGCGGCAGCAGTTCGTGGATGCCGGGCTACGACGCCAATAATCACTACACCCTGGGCGGCACCAGCTATGACGCCGACGGCAACTTGAAGAATGACACCTTCCACACTTATCAGTGGGACGCGAACGGCCACGTAACGGCAAACGATAGCTCGACTTTTACCTACGATGCGGTTGGCAACATGGCCGAGGCGAGTTGGGGCGACCAGTATCTATATGACACCGATGGCAAGCTGTTGGCAGGCTCCCACTCTCAGGCTTCCGCCTATTTCGCACACATTCCTCTCCCCGGATGGGGAATTGCAGGCTACGGCAACGGGAGCCTAACCGAATATAAACATGGTGATTGGCTGGGCAGCGTCAGGTTCTCTTCCACGTCTGCTCGGGCTTTGAACTATGATCTGGCCTTCGCGCCGTATGGCGAACCTTACGCGTCATCCCACATAGGTAACATTTTCGCTAGTATGGAACAGGTCGAGGTCGCGGATGAGTATGATACACATTTCCGTGAATACCACGCGACACAAGGCCGCTGGATTAGTCCCGACCCGTCAGGACTAGCAGCGGCAGACCCAACCAACCCCCAGACCTGGAATCGATATGCCTACGTGACCAATAACCCGCTGAGCCTGATTGATCCATTCGGCACCGATTCTTGTCCCGCAGGGCAGTCGGACAATTGTGTTGACGTTGTGGCCACAGCTCCGTCCGTTCCAACCTTCGCTATCAATCTGGATGGAATATTTCCGTCGAATCCCTATGCCTACAATGGCGCGAGAGGGAACGCCGTACTGGGTTTCGTTAAGCATCTGCACTGGCCTAAAATAAAAGATGCAGTGAAGAGAGTCTCACAGTGCGCTGCACCTCTGGCAAACACAATGGCTGCAAGTCAATTGACGAACGGTACGCCCCTTCAAGGAGCCGGAAACGTAGGTCTTACGAACGACCTCTCGACTCTTTCAAACCTAGCCTTCGGCCCCGGCCAGTCGGACGCGGCGATCGACGTTGGCATTAGCAAAGAGCTTAGTCTCGCTACGAGAGTCGCCTTAGAGACTCCAGTTGACACCGGCGGAATAGCCATCGGCGAGAGTGGCGGCTTGGCAGAACGCTACTTTGCAAAGCCCGGTACTCTTACTCAACCTCTCGCTGAAACGCTCTTAGGGAAAACTCTGGGACTGGGGCTCCGGATTGTTAGTGAGGCTAAGGGAATCTACGATGCCGGTATCTTTCTCGGTGCCGCGTATGTGTGTAGAGACCAATTCTGAACGAAGGATATGAGCATGGAGTTGCTAGAAGTCCTGGGCTTGCGGCGAGGAAAGGAAAGACCAGAGGTTTATCACGACGCAAGGCTGGGGGCATTATTTGCAATAGCTGTGCTCTTTGCAATCGGTGGTCTGACCAAACGCCATCCCTCCCCAGGTTGGCTAACAGTTGGGTGTGTTTCTACCTTAGTAGCGATAGCGTGCATTTATTTCGCAACTAACCGCAAGGCAGTTGTGGGCGTGCTCTTTGCATTTATCGCACTCAGGGGACTCATAGGATTTGTGTTTTTTAAGTCTTATTGGGCTCTTGCTGTGACACTCGTTTGCGTCGTCGCGGTTGTTGTCCTCCGGCAATGGGATCAAAACAGCAGGAATTTTCTGAGGAAATAGTTAAGGGGGAGCGGAGTGCCAGCAGCAGCCCAAGGTGCCCGGTATGGACCCCAAACCTAGAATGACCTTTCGGCTCAAGTTTATAAGGGAGTTTCTTGGTATCCGCACTGCTGTTCACTTGTGCCGGCCTGGCTTTTGCCCAGGATCCAGTCCAGTTCTATGCTCAGCCTCCTATTCACATCATCACCGGTCCTGATGTGAATGCGGGTGGTCCGCCGCCCAGCGCCGAGACGCCGGGCTCGCTTGCCTGTGTCTACGAACTCGTGAAACAAACCAAGGGTTGCCCAATCGCAACCAGCAAGACTCTGCCGACCGGCGGCTGGGGAGCTATCGCGCTCGTCGATGCCTTTGATAACCGCCAGGCAGCCAATGACGTAAAGGTTGGGCCCAACAGTTCGGTATCAAAAAGTATTCGTTCAAGGTGGTCTTCGCTACTGGCAAGCGGCCGGTGTTCAATACAGGCTGGGCCCTCGAAGAGTCGCTCGATATCGAGATGGCAGTTTCAATGGCGCCGAAGGCTAAGATTTTACCTGGTAGAGGCGGCAAGCAATAACAACAGCGACCAATACTTTGCTGAAAAGGTGGCTGCGAATCTAGTGGCCAAGGCCGGTGGCGGCGTAATCAGCAACAGCTGGCAAGGCGGCGAGAATTCGACAGAAGACCAGGTCGGAAAAACCTATTTCAACCATCCCGGCGTGGTCTACTTCGCTTCCAGCGGCGATGGTGGCTATAACCACACTGGTTTTCCCGCAGTTTCACCTTACGTGGTGGCTGCAGGCGGTACTCAAATCATTCGCAGCAACGGCAACTTCCAGGCTGAATGGTACTGGTCCGGTGGCGGCAGCGGTCTGAGCCAGTATGAATCCAGACCGCCTTACCAGGACATCATCAAGAAAATCGTCGGAACCAAGCGCGGCGTGCCTGACTTCTCTGCCGTCGCCACCAACGTACCTGTGTACTCGGGATCGAATGGCGTCTGGTTCGTCGTGGCTGGTACTAGCATCTCTCGTCACCCTTGCTTGCCGGCATCGTCGATGCTGCAGCTAGCAAGGCAAAGTCGAGTAGCGCGGAACTAACCGCAGTTTATAAAGTCTACGGCAACAAGACACGTGTTGCCCCATCATGATTAGCAGGCCTCCGACGATGAGAATCCAAAAAAGCATGTGCAAATGCTTTCTTCTAACATGCTTCTGCAAAATCTCATTCCCCGAATCGACGTGACTTTTTCAACACCTACGTCCCTTTATCACACGCTACCAGAACAGGCGAACAGATTGCATGCTTGGGTCGCTTTTCCGCGAATGCCTGAGACAGGAATGCAACAATGCCTCTGCCCATTTGACGGCTTCCATTGCCGCCTTGGTCTCGCTTCCTGCCGGATGCTGCTCTCATACCGGATTCAGTGTTTGCCTGCGTTTGGTGCGCGACGCAACACTATGGACGCGGGCCGGTCAGGATCGTGCCGTTCCCCGAAGACCGTGATCACCATGCGGTCAAGCCAGGCTTTACGAACGAGTTCTTCAATCTCATGCTCGCGGCTGAAGAATGTGTGCTCGTGGCCCTCTTCCGACAGCAGCATGAATCCCTCGAAGTCTCCGAAGCGGTCGTAGCAGATGCCTACGACTTTTCCCGTGATGCCGAAACAGTGCTCGCGCGGGTGCGGGCGATGCCCAGGATGGGGATGCGGCAGGCCCGGAACAGTACCGTTTGGCGAAGGATGAATCACCCCGGGGTTTCCACCCAATCCAGAGACGCGCCCTTCGATGAGATGCAGGTAGCGCTTGAGGACCGGGTACCAGCGACTGGAATGCGGCAGCACTTCGAGGCGCCATTTGAGCCAGGCAAGCAACCGCTCTTCGGGAAGGAGAAGCTGGCTTTTGGTGCTGATGGTGATGGTGAATTGAAAAGCTCCAGCCACCTGACGCCAGGAGAAACTCTCTGTGGGGGCAGCAGCAGCCCGCACAACAGTGAGCTTCGGCGGAGGCGGAGGCACGTTGATAACCGCCGTGACGACGTTGAGTTGACGAACGGCGATGTTATAAACTTCGCCGCGGCGGATGCCGGGATGCAGGTCAATGGAGAGCAGACCCGCGTAGCGCCCGACGCCTTTCGGCACCGGAACCAGAGTGGCGTCACCCGTGGGGCACTGAATGGTGTGCGCGTCCACGATCGAGAGATTGTGCGCCGGATACATGAGGTTCGCGAGCGTGATAATCTCCGAAGCCTGAACTGCGGGCAGGTAGATCGAGGCGATGCTTCGATGAGGTGTTCTGCCCCACGTGATCATCAGTTCGTCAGGTTGCTTCGACGATACGGTGGAACGGATCTCAAACGGGTGCGGCATCACACGGGAGGGATCAGTACCGGGGTTGGGACCGTCGATCCAGGCAATGTTGCGCTGCGCAAGCTTGTCGGAGGTCGCGGTGTTGCCGCCTGGGGGAGTAGGCGCGTCGTCGAAACGAATCTCGGCGATGAGGCATTGATGCGGAGCCGCGACGACCAGGCCATTCAGGGATTGCGCCCCGGGCCACGGCCCGTCCCACTGCGATTGGGCAGCAGGAACGCCGGCAGGTAGGAAATTGGTGGATTGGTTGTTGTCGATCCAGCAACCGAAGTAGGTATCGACCTCCGTGTCGACGATGGTGTTGATATTCCACACGTTCGGGGTGTCGGTCTGCGTATTCATGTCCGCTTGAGTGGTGAGATTTACGCGGTCCGAGGCGAAGCAGGGAACGGTGACGTATTCGAGGTTGCCGTTCTGGTCGGTCTGCACGCCGAGCAGAGGAATTTTGTGGCCAGGCGTGCCGTTGGTACCCCAACGGTAGGTGCCCTGGCCGGTGCCAACCTCGGCAAATGTTGAAACGGTGCTGGCCGCCTGGAAGAGGCGGAAGAAGACGCGTACATTGTTCACCGTGGTAACCGTGTGAGCGAGGATGCGGACACGCGCGACGGCGAAGTTGAAGACGCCGTCGTTTTGCAGAAATCCCAGGGATGACTGTTCTTCGCTCTGCGTGAGGGCGTTGTCGAATGTGCCGCCGTTGGTGATCTGGCTCGGATTGTTCAGATTGTTCAGAACGCTTCGGATGTAAGGGACAGCGTCGCTTGCGTTCGCCGGATTGGGCACGCTGAACATTTGATGGGCCTGCGACGGCGTGACGGAAAAGACACGCAGATCGAAACTCAACCACGAGGGGTAGGCCTGAGGATTCGCCGGGTTGTAGTTATAGAGGTACGGGTCTTCGGCCTTGGTCAACTCGATGTTCGCCTGGGTTGTCAGCGTGACTTGCCCCACGGTAAAACTGGCACTCAACGTGACGTAGGCAAATTGATGGAGATTGAGCGCCCCGAAGGCGTTGTTGTTGGGGAAGGAGACGGTGTAGGGATAGAAGAACATCTGCAAATCCAGCGCCAGGGTCGGATCGGTGGCCAGGATCGGCGAAGGACCAAACGCGATTGTGGGGAGATTTGCAGCGATCGTCGCAATCTGCGCGGCACTCAGCGTCGGGTTGGAACCCGCGTCGATGCTCACAGTGATCACAGGCGGGGGATTTGGCGGCGAGTTTAGATCGGAAGGTGAGTTGAATCCCAAGGAAGTGTTGGAGAAGCCGTCGATAGCCAGCCAGAAGGCAGACGGCCAGGAGGCGTGAACGGCCACTTCGTCCTGCCCATAGGTGTCCTTTTCGATCTTGAATTCCATCGATGCAACGCCAAGCGGAGCACCCCAGATTTCTTCAAACGAGCCGCTGCGGCGATCAGTCCAGCACGCGAAGAAGCGGCCGCTCTGGCAGGCGAGGCCGATATAGTCGCCGTACTGGTAGGTGTTGTAGCCGGAAACGGTCTCGTCGGACTCCTGTGAGGTGACCTGCGTCGGCCCTGACCATGTCGCTCCGTGGTCAAGGGAAGTCTGCATCCAGATATCGGTCTTCTTGCGGCCGGGATCGTTGATGGTATCGTAGTAGACCAACATCATTGCACCGGTGTCTGCATCCACGGCGAGCCGGGGGAAGAACTGATCGTTCAATGCGGCCTGATCGTTGATCTTGACGGGGCTGCTCCAAGTGGCGCCACCGTCGGAGGAACGCGAGAACCAGATGCGGGTCTTGCAGGTCGAAGACACGTTGGTGCCGGGCATGTTCGCCGTGGAGTTGCATCCTGAGCCGCCGGCTAGGTCCATCCAGATGGCATAGACCATATCGACCGCCGCGGTGCGGTAGGCTCCGCCTGTGATGTAGAGAAGAGTCCCGCGCGATGGCTCATCGGATGGAACGTGATAGAGAAAAGAAGAAAACGTGTCGGCAATCTTGACGGGGGCCGACCCCAGCGCACCGAATGTCACACCGCCATCCGTCGATTTTACGACGAACAACTTCCTATCGCTCTCACTGGGCCAGAAGGCAAACACGTCGCCGAAGGAGTTGGTCTTGATGTCTCCACCGTCGGAGCCACCAGTTGTCTCAGAGCCGCTCACTTGGACGGGCGTTTGCCAAGCGCCGACGGGTCCCGCGCGACGTGCCACGTAGGTGGGTCCGCTGTTCCACCAGAGAGCGTACATGTTGTCTTGGTGCAGAGAGGTCGGACTGTGATCCACCCAGAGATTGGGTTTGTCCACGTTGGTCTGGGTTCCCGATACAACCGAGTCGTAGGTCCATGTAGCCCCGCCGTCGGTGGATTTAAACGAACGCACCACGTTGCTCGCGCCTACGCCGACAGTGAGTGCCCAGGCGGTGCCGTCGCCGGTCCAATCAACGCACGGGTCGCTTTGGTTCGAGTCGCCGGTCACTGCGGGCAGATTGGTTTGCGACCATGTGGCGCCGCCGTCCGTGGAGTAGAACTGGGCTTGCGGGTTAAACGAGAGATTGTTCGAGGCTCCGATGATTTGATTCACATTGTTCGGATTGAAACGCACATCAGACTCGCTTCGCGCGCTCGTCTGTGCCCCGGAAAGTCGGACGTTATTTGCCATTCGGACCTCCCGCCTGAGGATCGAAGCCCGGCAGATCCTGGTGAGCGACCATCCAATCGACGAGACGCTCGAGGACCAGCGGGTAACCACCGCTGGGACCAAAATACTTGCCGTCGGGGTGTTGCTTGCGCCAGAAGACTCTTATCCACGGAGGCAATCCGAGCCGGTCGGTGGCTTCCTCCGGCCTCAGCACGTGAAGAGTCTGGTGCGCGCGGATGAACTTATCGAGCGCGCTACCGGGAATGACATTCGCAGCCTTGAGTTGCTCTTCGAGAGAAGGCCAATGTCCATGGCCTCTTTCTCCCTTTTCCTTCGATCTCTTTTCCATGGCATTCGTGCCTTTCTGCAAGAGCGGTAACGCGCGTAGCGAACCTTCTGCCTGCTGACGGACAATACCGCTCAGCGACGGCGGGCGGTGAGCGGGTGACCCGGCTGGCGTGACGCGGCGTAGGACGTGAAGAGACAAAGACAAAAAATGACCAGGGCGACGCACAAGACCGCGGGGACAAAGATCAGGAAGAGCTCGAGAAGGCCACCGCCGCCGTCTGGTTCAACGCCGAATGTGGTTTCAATCCAATGATCGGGCAGGATGGCGAGGAGGATTCCGCATGCTCCCGATAGTACCGCAATTACGGAGAGGCGTTGCAAGCGCTGCATCGTAGACCTCCAGTTGGCATTCGAGGCGGAGTTCATATTCGCCCCTTCCGGACGGATCCGATGGTAAAGCGGCCTTAGGTCACCCAAGAACACAAAAAATATCACGCATTGGTTGCATTAATGTCAAGAAGCAGCAAAATTAGATGACTTAGCCTTGGGCCTAACCGGAAGCATCTTCCTCGCCCTCTGGTCGAGTGCTGCCGCTGACGGTGCGCCTAGCGATCGCGTAGTTACGAGAGCGTAAAAGCTGATGCGCCACCAAATTGCGCCGACGTCGGTAAGCCTTTTTACGCAAACCCAAAGCTGTCAGAAATCGAGCCCGACGAGGGGACACCGGGCTCCCGATAGGCACCGTCTCTCGTCAGGCTGCTTGAGCGCCTCCCCCATTCGTTTTTTGTCCAAGTCAGCGCCTGCAAGTGCTAATGCATGTAGTTGACCAGCATCCCCGACTGCCCCGCTTTACTTCGCTTGCTGCCCAACTCATTGATTAAACGAGGTTGTCTTGATTGCTCAACTGAAGTATTGATTCTTGCTCCTGAAAAGGTCTATCCGAAAAGATAGCTGACCTATCCGTTTCGATAGCCAAACCGGCTGAACTTACATCAATCGATGACGCTCGCGAAAACAAGTTTAGAATAAATCACGGCAGACGTCAGATCCGAGTCGGGCTCGTTCTGCATGTGGCCCCTTCATTTATTCTGGTTGGTCACGAAGTCTCTCGTTGTTCCGGAACGAGCAGAATGGCGCAACGGGCCGTGATTTTTGTTTTTCGCGAGTTTTCTTGGATAAGTTCACAATCAAGAGGTCGCCTTCCAGGAAGGGGAGAACATCCGCATCTCCTGGTGGCTAGGTGGCGGCGATCAAGGCAAGCGAGGGTTGCAGCTTCTTTCTATCGCCGTCGATTTTAGGAATTGATAACGTCCTCTATCATTCACTACTTGGGTCGGCAAACCCCATAACCAGGTTCCGGGTCACTTGTCCGCGAAGGCGGTTTTCAGCCAAGTGTTTGGCCATACCACCCGTCGACAGGAGATGTAGACCGCGAGACTGGCGCCTGAAACTTCGAAGCGGTTTACAGGTCGTTATCTAGCCAACTAGTCGCGACTGATATTTTGGTTAACTTCAGGAATTCTCTTTGGCACAGTTCCGGGAACCGAATATGTGCCCAACCTGCGCGGCATCAGTAAATGCCAACTATGAAGCAGTTTTGATTGCGGAGATATCCTTTATCCCCGAACTTCTTATGCGAACTGCGATTCAACGGAGATCCCACCACGCAGACCAGACGGTGCCATTTGTGCCGGTCATGAAGAGATCAAGGTGCTCGGGATCGCGCCACAGCGCCGAAACGGTCGCTCCCGGGTTGGCCTTCACCACCTGCGGCCAGATCGAAAACCAGTTCTGCCATCCAGGACTTGGTTCCCACCAGGCGCTCCACACGGTACCATCCGCGCCAGTCATGAACAAGTCAAGGTGCTGCGGATAACGCCACACTGCGGCGATCTCGGCTCCCGGTTCCGCCTTCGCCACCTGCGGCCAGATCGAAAACCAGTTCTGCCATCCGGGAGTTGCCTCCCACCAGGTGCTCCATACAGTGCCATCCACGCCGGTCATGAACAAATCGAGATGTTGCGGATATCGCCACACCGCGGTGACTGTGGCGCCGGGCTTGGCCTTCGCGAGTTGCGGCCAGATCGTAAACCATTTCTGCCATCCGGGAGTTGGTTCCCACCACGCGCTCCAGACTGTCCCGTCGGTGCCTGTAATGAATAGATCCAGATGTTGAGGTTTTCTCCAAAGAGCTGTGACTGTCGCTTCAGGCTGCGATTTGGCAAACTGCGGCCATATCGGAAACCACTTTTGCCATTCTGCTGTCGGTTCCCACCACGCACTCCATACGGTTCCGTCGGTGCCGGTCATAAACAGATCCAGATGAAGGGGCTCTCGCCACACCGCCGTGACTGTCGCTTTGGGATTTGCCTTCGCGACCTCCGGCCAGATGGGAAACCACTTCTGCCATCCGGGTGTTGCTTCCCACCACGCACTCCATACCGTCCCGTCGGTGCCCGTCACGAATAAATCAAGATGCTGCGGATCCCGCCATACTGCTGTGACCGCCGCGCCGGGAGCGGATTTCGCGGCTTGAGGCCAGATCGGAAACCACTTCTGCCATCCGGGTGCTGCTTCCCACCACGCACTCCACACTGTCCCATCGATGCCGGTCATGAATAAATCGAGATGCCACGGATCCCGCCATACCGCAGTGACCGTGGCCCTAGAATCGGCTTGGGCGACCTGCGGCCAAATCGGAAACCAGCGACGCCAGCCGGTCGCAATGCGGACGAATGGGGCCAGTTTGCACGGCAGGTTGTTGGAATCGATTAGCCAAAGCATGTAGAAGCCGGGAGGAGCAACGGTGTCATCCGGCGGCGCGGTAACGGTGAGGGTTGATCCCGACTGTGTGAAAGGGATGCTCACGTAGCGCTGATCTCCATCCCATGCATGTGTCGCCGACCCCAGCCGCAGCAAAGCCACGCGAGAGATCACTCTGTAGTCTGGCGTGGGCTGAATGTGGGCGGTAAAGACCTGGCCGTAAAGCACGATGCTCGGCGAGGCAGTGATAGTGACACGATTGGGAACCTGATAGTAATCGGGTTCGAAGTATTCGATCGCCAGGTTCGGAGTGGCAGAGTAGTTCCACTCAGAACCCGCAACCCATACGCGCCCGTCCGGGGTGAGAAGCGCCACCGAATGGTACCCTCGGGTCTCCCCGGCAACCGCGTCCACATCCCACGAGTCCGAAGATCCCGGATGCGGAGGATGGTAGATTTCGGCAGTCTTCACACCGTCGCCTTCTTGGTATGGCACTTTGCTCACACCGCCGGTCACAACGACATCACCTGTTGGCAGCAACGTCGAATTCGCAAAGTTCCGAACCGGATGCATACCTGTGCCCCGATCAACGAGCGTTCGAGGAGCCGTAGCGGTCCATTGCATCGCAGCCGGATGCTGTGGCGCCAAGTCGGCGATAAGCGGACCCGCGGCGCCTGCAACGAGTACGCGGGGATGGTAGTTGTCCTCGTGCAGCAATGGCAGCATCACCGATGTCGTTTCCTGGCTTGTGAAGAATCGGTCCAGATACAACGGGTCCAGCATCTGCGGCCCGGGAAATGCCCGCGTAACCTGCTGGGTGGGCAGGTCGTAAAACAAGCTCTTATCCATCACGTCGATGTTGTAAGGCGGATTCGTGTCGAGAGGATTCGCGGAGCACAAATCCTGGCCTTGCGGCGGATTGATGCACTTGGGATTTCCTGGATCTTCTGGGATCACCATCTCGCTGTAGAGTGGCTGAACCGAGAAAACCTCTCCTGTGTGCGGGACGATATGCAGGCGCGGATAGTAGGGTGCGAAATCGTGCGCTTGGTCTGTCCCCAGCGCCTTATTGATAAGAGCCCAGCTTCCTTCGCGAGTGAAGATCTCCGGCTTGGTGTTGTTATGTCGAATATCGAAATCCTGGAGATTGTGGGTGAAGTTGTAGATAAGCGGATGCCCGCAAATGGCGAAAGCTTCGCCGCTCGGCAAAGTCACCAGAGTCGGATACCACCGGCCGCCACCCATTCCGTGGTTGTTCTCCTCAATCTGTCCAGGGTCACGGTTCAGGAGGGGCCCCTCATTCCATGCGAAAGTAAACAGGATAAAGAACCATCCTTGCCATCCCGTCGCTGCTTCCCACCAAGTGCTCCAGACGGTTCCATCCAACCCGGTCATGAAGAGATCAAGGTGCTGTTGCCGCCATAATGCATCGATGCGGATCTGCGGCTGAGCCTTGATCTCCGGATGGATCACGAACCATGGCTGCCAGCCAAGCGCCTCTTCCCACCAGGTACTCCACACCGCACCATCGATCCCCGTCATGAACAGGTCGAGATGATCTGGCTGGCGCGGCGCCCAAACCGCCGTGACCGGGGAGCCTGCGGCCGCTTTGACGTCCGGGTGAATCAGAAACCAGGGCTGCCATCCCGGAGCGGATTCCCACCAACTGCTCCAAACCGCTCCATCCAGGCCAGACATAAACAGATCAAGGTGCTCTCCCCGCCACAGTGCCGTCACGCGTGCAGCCGGCTCTGCCTTTATTTCGGAATGGATGGCGAACCACGGCTGCCAGCCATTCGCCGCCTCCCACCATGAACTCCACACTGTGCCATCTGTGCCCGTCATGAAAAGGTCGAGGTGATCCGGCTGGCGCGGCGCCCACAGCCCTGTCACGGTTGATCCCGCGGCCGCCTTGATTTCGGAATGGATCGAGAACCACGGCTGCCAGCCTGGAGCGGATTCCCACCAACTGCTCCAAACGGCTCCATCTATTGCTGTGAAGAACAGATCCAGGTGCTGTTCCCGCCACAACGCGGTCACCTCGGCCTGAGGCCTTGCTTTCACCTCCGCGTGAATGGAAAACCATTCCTGCCAGCCGGCTGCGGCCTCCCACCACGTGCTCCAAATCGTGCCGTCCGTTCCGGTCATAAACAAGTCGAGATGACCTGGTTGACGCGGCGCCCATACCGCAGTGACGGGTGAGCCGATCGCGGCGCGAATCTCCGGGTGAATAACAAACCATGGCTGCCAGCCTGTCGCCGCCTCCCACCACGCGCTCCATACAACACCGTCTGTGCCGGTCGTGAACAGATCGAGATGTTCGGGTTGGCGAGTGGCCCACACCGCCGTCACCGGGGATCCGATGGCTGCTCTCACTTCAGGATGCGGGTCGAAGATCCACGTCTCACGGCTTCCGCTCCAATGCGCGTGGTGCAGATCGACGGTACCCTGTTCCGGAAAGTGCTGTGTACCTCCGGCGATGAGCAAGCGACCGTCAGGCAGCATCGAATGGCCTGAGCAAAACAGGTCGGCATCGGGCGATCCGGGATTTGACACTTGCTGGGTGGCACAGTCATAGATTCGGCTGTGATCAATTTGGCCTTTTCCCTGACCGTAGTTCGGATCAGCGCGAACATTAGCGTCGTTTTCGATCGACTCCCATACTGTCGGCTCGACCCACTGGCTCCCAGAGAAATAGAGAATCTGCCCGGCCGCGCCAGCCGGGAGAAGCGCGGCATGAACGGCCAACACCTGAGCCGCCCCACCTTGGCCATTGTTACCTGAAGGAGCGCCAACATAAACCCATTTGCCCGCCATCCTGACCTCCTCGCATTCCCGCGTTCTGGCTATCGGATTCCCGTAAGAGAGATTTCTAGGTTTGTAATATTTCTTTGTTCGTCCGTTGATCTTGCTGTCAAGGCGACAACATTGCGAGCTGACCGATGAATAAGTTCACCAAGCTGGCGGCCGAATCGCTTTTGTATAGCACCGCTTCGCGTGGTTGTCCACTTGATTCGGCTCCCATTTGACGCCGTCCACAAAACTTGATCCTGAGAGGATGTCGAACTCGAGCAAATCACGACGACTCGCCATCTCACGCAAAACGGCTTACTGGGATGCCGCGATGCCATCCAGGGAACTCGCAATCCGACCGCGCGCGTGAACTCCGCAAGCGGGTTCCAAATGTTCCTCTCATCGTCGATGCGGGAATTGGACTTCCTTCGCATGCCTGTCAGGTCCTGGAGTGGGGCTTCGATGCCGTTCTGGTGAATACCGCGGTTTCGCGAGCAAGCGACCCCATAACTATGGCGAGAGCGTTTGCGCAAGCCGTGAGGGCGGGTCGCAGCGCCTTTCTAGCCGGTCCCATGATTGTGCAAGAGCTCGCGGTGCCTAGTACTCCCGAGTTCGGGCGTCCCTTTTCATCTGACTCTGCCGGGATGGCAGATAGCCAAGTGGGAATTCACGGCTTCTGAAGTCCGAAATCAGCGAGCACGACTTCGGATGTTTCGCCAACACTGCCGTAAACAAATCGCGGATGGCCAAGACGACGGATGGTTGGCTCCTGCGTCACGTGCAAACTGGAAATTGTCTGGGCCAGAAGTCAGCTTCTGGGAAGTCTGCCGACATTCTTTTGGAAGATTCCTCCCCATATTCACAGGGCGCTCTGACACCAGAAAGGCCTATTCTGACTGGCGCTTACTCCTCGTGAGTGTTCTCTGCCTGTGCTCCACTCGTTTTGAGGCATTATCCATCATTAGCTTGCAGCGTATGGCGGTGTCACAAACCGCTCCATTCCTCTTTCGGGGATGTGCGAGCGACTCGGAACTTTCGTGCACGATAATCGACCGCGGCGGAATATCGACCGACCCAAGTCGTCCAGGACGCCGACCGGTCGAATGCGCTTGGTGCGATCGGCATCGTGTGCGCTTTGTCACCGGCGGAACTCGATCAGAGGTTTTACGATCCAGTTGATCTGTTTGCAGAGCACTGCACGCGAGACGATCACAAGTTTATGATCGACCATTTTCGAGGCAAAACTGTTCAAAGTTGCCGGGTCGAGCTATTCCTCGACGAACTACCACGCGAACTGCGGATCGATTTTTCACCAGTTGCGAATTAATTACGCGGGGGGATCTGATCCTCGTCGCTGCTTACCGTCCGCCTGCGCCAAAGAGTCGCAGCCAGCCCCAGAAAAGTGCCATCATACGGAGGAATGCACCACCTACGGACCAGCTACCGACCAAAATCGAGAGGCAGAGCCCAAAGCCACACCACCAAAGGGTTTGGTTGAGTGCCCAACACTCACGGGCGCCGTGCCAAAGATTGATGTCAAAAACGAGCCGCTCGCAGAGTCCAAAGATTACAACACCCAAAAAGGCCGGGATCAGAAGACTAATGAGTAGTTTTCTCCCCATCCTGAGCGTGAGGTAGGACGGCACGCGGAGGACTCTGTTCGCTAGCGCGCGTAAGCTGGTTGAGATCATTCTGTAGTTTTGAGATCTGTTCATTCGCCTTGTTAAGCTCATTCTTGTTTTCCGTGTATAGCCGGCTGAGATCACTGTTCTGTCGATAGAGATTTGCGCCGAATGCCAGCAATGAGAGCGTCAACCCGAAAAAAGCAACAAGAGAACCAATTCCGAGTTGCCGCCAGGTCCTAAGGTCCGCTCTCATTTCGAAGAGCGAACTGATTATTCTGTGGGATTTCCTGTGTTGTAGTGGGCGGAGCGGGGGCGTTCTGTAGAAAGAATACGTCTCGTCGCCGTGCTTTTTCAGATCTTTATCTTTCGCGCTGTCGATGCACATCTTTTTTTCGTCCAACGAGCGTCCGCCAAGGAGCGTGGTCGTCTTTTCGAAATCGATAGTTGCAAAATCTTGTCCTCGCATAATGGTGAGATCCATGTTGGTGAGGTTATACAGCGGACACGACAGCGCGCCCGAAAATCCCGGGTCAACCTGCGGTCCTGTGCCCAACAACACGCCGTCGTAAACCCAATTTACCCTTATGTTAAAGCGGCCGATGATGTAATAAGGGAGTTCGAGTTTCTCTTTCGTCGACACGAAGATAATGGAGTTTTTTTGAAAGACGAAGGAATCATCTTCTTCCGTCAATCGGTGTACATTGCCGTCGCTGTCAACGTAGTCGTCTCCAATCCTCAGAGTGTACGAGGCCGGTCTAAGGTTCTTCTCCTCGTACCCGTCGGAGATGAGGAGTCCGGCCTCCGAACAGAGTCGGTGAATTTGATTTGACAAGAGAATCCCTCGATCATCTGGAGTCGGGTCCTCGTACTTCCATTTGTCATGCAATAAGGAATCCATACGCTCTTTACTCCCTCAAAAGGTCAGAACTGGGACGAGACGATCCGAGAAAAGGCCAATTCCCTAAGCCGGGAGCATCGCATAATTGGGAATTGACACGATATGGGTCGGCAGGGTTTCGCCGAGTGACGGACCGACGCCCAAGATGCTGCACGTGACTCCGGTCTGTTTCTCTAGACGGGCAACGAAGTCTTTCGCTTCCGATGTAAGCTCCACCAGTTGGGCGCCTCGGTTCCGTGCATTAAGGTAATCTAGCCCATTGATCGCAAGCCGCGTTGGTCTGTTCATGGTGACTGCTTTCTCGGCCAATTCCCAGTCGAACCTTCCCACTCTTCGCAACTTCTTGCTGACCGTCGTTATTTCATGGATCGGATGAGCATAGCCGCTCTCCTTCCTCAGAATCTCCCAAGTGATTTCGTCTTTCATCGGTCCGGCCTGTTCGCCTGCGACACGGATTGGGAATGTCCGGAGCACGAGAACAATTTCCGTGACCAAGAGTGGGCTTAGCCCGACCTCGCTAAGAAATCCAGCCGCAGTTGTATCCCGCGAGGTCACTTTCGGGTAGCAGTTGGAATGGTACAGCGACAAGCCAAAACCTTGGGTTCCTTCAACCAACACTCTCTTCCCACAATCGAGGGCTCGGTTTGCCTCCTCGCTCACGTCCGTGATCAGCCCGGCGAGCCACGCCACGTCATGTGCAACTTGACCGGCGAGCTTGACGTCAGCGTCCCGTAACGCACGCCGGGCCACAGCGGAGCCGACGCCGCAGAGAGTGGAACTCAGCCGATCTCGGAGCCCTAGTTGCGATTCTTGGGCACGATCTCTCTCCTCGATGATCATGGCATTGCGATCCACGCCTACGCGACGAGGATTGATGCGTAGGGAGTCGAGTTCGTACTTCAAGACATCCAGGTCAATCAATGCTCCAGCCGGAATCAGCAGCCTAGTTTCCGTCCTGATGTAGCCAGTTGGTAGCTGACGCAAAAGGACCGTGGTTCCGTCCTCAACCACAAACGTATGCCCGGAGTTTGGACCACCACAACGAATGCAAATGTCGATTTCTTCTTGACGTGTGATAAAGGCGGAGATCTTGCCTTTGCCTTCGCCGCCGAATTGACCGCCGACCACAACCCAGAGACTCAATCGGCACCTCCTGACCGGATCTTCTTGAGCACAGCATCCACCTTGGAATAGAGGTCCTGCAATGACGCATCGTTATCTAGCGGAACGAATGCCCTGTCGCGTAGGGAATCAATTTGCTGTTCGACCGGATGCAAGTCTGCCCGACGAAAGTCGTCCAGTGTGGCGTATCTGCGCTGAAGCCGTCGCCAACGCATTTCCGGAGGGCTATTTACGTAGATCAGGAAGAAATGAGGGCTGAAGGCACTGTCAAGACTTTCGAAATCCAGAGAATGCCGCAATCCATCCACGGCGCAGTTGGACTCTCTTGGGACTTCCGAAATCAAGCGAGAGTTGAGTTCTGCTTGCATGCCCCCTGCCATCACTTCCCACCCGACTACCTGGAGGTGGGCCTTGCGCTCGGGATCCTTCGCACGCCAATCCGAGAGCACCTGACTGTAACGAACGTACGAAAACCCGTGCTGCGACTCTAGGTACTTGCCGACCGAGGTCTTACCCGCCCCGATTCGCCCGGTGATCCCAATGATCAGCCGATCACCCTGTCGCTGCTGAGACTCCTGGTTGGACATTGACGTGGCATTCTAAACCATCCGCCGCCGGCATAGGAATTTTGTCCAAACCCGTCGCCGCAAGAATATCGCTGAGCTTTTGGTAATTGATCCGAAGGGATCTCGGCACGATCAGGTAGTCCTCGGCAACGTTCCCCAGCGCAATATAGTCGTCGGCCAAGTAGAAAAGCCCAACCAGCGCCGAAGTAATGGCATCGACCTCATCGTGTGTGACCTTGCCGTGCAGAAAGTCGCCTTTGATGCCAGCCCGAGACAATCCCCACTTCAGCTCCTCAAGACTTGAGCCTTTACGCGGAATGCCCAGAAGATCCTGAGCTGCTCCTGGATAGCTCTCAATGACCTTCAATCCCGAAGCGCGGAGCCGGTGAGTCAAACGCATTCCCCGAGTCGTTAAGCCCTTCATCGTCGGGAGCAGGCACCAAAACACCGAAATACCCATCCGCTTCAACGCGAGTTCGCACTTCCGGTAGATGGGACGGCCGCAGGGCGTGTCAGGGTCCTTCCATCCCTCGGGCAACGAAAGGGGCGAGTCGATCGACACGAGGTCCGGTCGAGACGCGACGGTCTCGTCGAAGAGCTCATCGTCCGTGCTCAAACTCTTGGTGACCGTGTCTGCCCCGTCCATCAATGCCCAACCTGTGGCTCGTCGTTCGCTGCCGGTGAGATCAATGCCAACGATCCGAGCGGCCCTGCATGCGTCCGGGCATTTCTCAAGCAAGCGCGCAACGAGGCCGCCAGGATTGCTGGCTGGAGCGACGGGCTTCCGGTGCCATCGTGCCTTCGGAAGCTCCGAGACACCTTGGAACAAAGACTTGACTGCATCCTTGCGAAACTCGGCCGTTTGCGTCGATAACTTGTCGTAGGCAACTTCCATGATTGCCTTCAGGTGTACGACGTCTTCGGTGTTGTATTGGATCAACGACTGAAGCGCACGCTTGTCGCCCCGTAGATACTTTGCCCAAAGGACCGTCGCATCATAGCCGGTGAAATCCTCAACTTCTGCCGCACGACGCAAACCTAGTTTCGCTTCGATCTCCTTTAGGCCGCCCTTCATGCCTAGTTTGCGGGTCACCCAGCGCAGGTCTATGTGAATAGGGGGAAGCCGTAGACCCGGAAATGCCACCTTCAAGAACCGCAAATCAAAACCCGCACCGTTGAACGTAATAACCACGGGATATTGCTGTAGGCGCTTCGGCAAATCCGGCAGGTTTTCTCCATCCACGAACAACTCGTACTTGCGTCCGTCATACAGCCCAACCATGGTCACCGTGTCGAACACTGTAGAGAGACCTGTGGTTTCAATATCGAGGTAAACGCAATCCTGTGCGAAATCGGGAAAGATCCGCCACGCTTCCCCTAGCGCCGACAGGCGCTCAAAAAAACCGGCGTCTTTGCGCTTGATGGCTTCGCGAGAACGAGGGATGTAATCGTCTAGTTTCTGCTGAAGGCGCGGCGAAACGTGGCCGAAACGCTTCTCGAAGCGATCCGCATCGTCCCAGGAACAGATGCCATTGGCCCAGAGCTCCTGCTCGGTCAGCCTACCGACGCCGGGAATGTGGATGAAAGTCTGCTCCAGCATAGAGCCTCGCGTTTAAGGGAATTTTACTCTTATTTTGTCGTGTTTAAGAATTATTCTTAAAAGCGACAAATTTGAGATAGATTTCTCGTTTAAGAATCCTTTGGGTTGGGGGAACAGATGAAAGTGCGTCGGGATCAGGACGAAGAGATCAAAGGAAAGATTGCAGCTGCCTTAAGAGCAGCCGTCGACAAAAGCCCGGAAAACGCTGAGGGCGTGGCTGCCAAACTTAAGATCAGTACTGCCACTCTGTACAAGTACATGAATGGCGATTTGATTCCCGGCGGACAGATCCTTTGGCGGGCTTGTGGGCACCTTCCCATCGTTCTCGACAAAGACGGGCTACATCCTCCGCGACGAGGGCGTAGCCCCAAGGCTTTGAAGGATGAAGCTCAGTACGTGCTCCCTTTCCTTAACGAATCGGTGGACGGCGAAAAGGTCAACTGTCACGTCCGTCGCAAGGACAATCAATACGTTCAGGTGAATTTGCGGATCAAACTCGCTGGATAACTTCCCTTGCACCTTATTTCATCATTTCCTCAAGTCTGCTGCGATCTGCGTGAACTGGTCTAGCGCCGCCTGCAGGTCTTCCGCGATCTCGGCGGCAATCACCTCTGGATCGGGGAGATTAGCTGAGTCTTCCAGGCTTTCGTCTTTCAGCCAGAAGATGTCCAGGCTCACCTTGTCGCGCTTAAGCAGATCCTCGTAGGCGAAGGACTTGAAGCGCTCCGTCTCACTCCGTTCGTGGCGGTTGCCGGTGTTGTAGCAAGAGACAAAATCGTCCAGGTCTCCGCGCTTCAGCGGATTGGTTTTTAGCGTGAAGTGCTCGTTCGTGCGGATGTCGTAAATCCAGAGCGTTTTCGTCCACGGGGTCGCGCTGGCTGGCTTGCGGTCGAAGAACAGAACATTTGCCTTCACTCCCTGAGCGTAGAAGATGCCCGTGGGAAGCCGCAGCAGCGTGTGAACGTCGGCCTGCTTGAGCAGTTCCCGCCGAATCGTCTCCCCGGCGCCGCCCTCAAACAGCACATTGTCGGGCACCACAATGGCCGCGCGCCCGTGAATCTTCAAGCAAGACTTCACATGCTGTAAAAAGTTGAGCTGCTTGTTGCTCGTAGTCGCCCAGAAATCGTCGCGGACGTAGGTCAGCGCCTCTTTGCTCTCATCGCCTTCCTCATTGATCACCGTAATGCTCGACTTCTTCCCAAACGGCGGATTGGTCAGCACCATTTCGTGGGCGACCGAGGGCTTCTCGGCCAAACTATCCACGCCGCCATCAATCGGGCAGTCGTCGCCGCCTACGCCGTGCAGGTAGAGGTTCATCACGCACAGCCGCGCCACGCTGTCCACCAGTTCGTTGCCCGAGAGCGCCTTCAGCTTCAAGTGCTTTTTCTGGTCACGGTCAAGTTCAAAGTGCTGGCTGACGTAGTCGTGCGCGATCAGCAAGAACCCACCGGTGCCGCAAGCTGGATCGTGGATGGTCTGGCCCGGCGCCGGCCGCATCACGTCAACGATGGCCTGGATCAGCGGACGCGGCGTAAAGTACTGTCCCGCGCCGCCCTTCACGTCGGCGGCGTTTTTCTCCAGCAGGCCCTCGTAGGCGTCTCCCTTCACGTCGGCATCGAGCGAGGTCCACTGCTCTTTATCAATCAGGTCGGCGATCAGGCGGCGCAGCTTGGCCGGGTCCTGAATCTTGTTCTGTGCCTTGCGGAAGATCACGCCCAACATGCCGCGCTCTTTGGCCAGCGTCTCCAGGATGTGTCGGTAGTGGATTTCGAGTGCATCGCCTTCCACATCCAGCAGGCTAGGCCAGTCGTAGCCCTTGGGGATGGTCGAGGGCTTGTTGAACGGCGGGCGCGTCTGCTCGTCGGCCATTTTGAGGAAGAGCAGGAACGTGAGCTGCTCGACGTAGTCTCCATACGAGAGCCCGTCATCGCGCAGGACGTTACAGTAGTTCCAGAGTTTTTGGACGATGCCGTTGCTGGTCATGATTTAGAGTTCACAGTCCTTAATCGTGGCGGCCATCTTCCGCCTGAAGTGTCTCCACAGTTCGAGATTCCAAGGCGTTGCGGCAAGACAATCTCTGTAGTCAGCTAGCGTCGCTTCCAGAGCATCGAGAAACTTGAAACAGTTCTGTAGGCGGTTGAGATATGAAGAGGTCATCCAAGGGACGGCTGAAGTTTAGTCGCCATCCACCAACCGTCTCGCCTTGATGGAGGAGGCCACATCGCACATACTTCCAGAAGTCGTGCTTGCGCTTGCGAAATACGGCGAAACGATCTTCCCTTTGAAAGAAAAGCATAAAAGCACGTTCACTGAGTCCGCTTGTTGTACACCAGCCCTCACGAAAAGCGGTCAAGCCCTCAATGCATAGGCAGCACGCGGCCATCATCAAAAATCCGTTTTCCTCGCCCCTGGTCACAGCCTTTAGCGGTGCGATATAGCGTTCGATGAACCGTTCATACACGAATTTTGACAGACCCGGCCGATCTTGCTCATCTTCTATTTTGCGATACTGCTTTACCCTGACCCGAGTCGACAACCAGACTTCACCCGCAAGGTCAGGCATTCGTCAGTCGCCATACTTTAAGCCTGGCTTCCCCTTCTGGCAGTTCGGGCAAAGTCGTTCGTGGATATCGGTGCCGTTTGCGCCGTAGTTGCAGCCGCACAGCGAGCACGCAAGTTGATAAACGTATTGCAGATGGTCACTGCCGGGTTTCTGGGTATTGCGGATCGTGACCTGCCCATTTCGATTGACGTATCCGGTCTGAGTCGTGGGTGCAGTGCTCATGAAACCTCCACTGCGGCTGTCGGTTTCTTCATTCTCGGAATTCTCTTAGCTGCCCCGGCCTTTGAAGCACGTTCGCCGCGGATGCGCTCCAGCAACGCCGATGCAGGCTCATCGTTGGGATCTTGCGGCACCAGCTTGCCTTCGAAGGCGCACTTTAGGATGGATTGGCGTAGGCGGTCGGCCCTAGCTATCTCAGTCTTGACCGATTTCTCAATGTCGTCGATTTCGGACAGCCTCCGATCTACCTCGTCGACAATTCGCTGCTGTTCAGACAAAGGTGGCAACCCAAATTGGATCCAAACCATTCGTGTGAGTCCCAGGTCTTGATTTCCGACGCCGTGAGTAAATTTCCGAGATTGCGAATAACATAGCGGAGAGTTCAATGCATGCTGAACATAGAAAGGAGCGACGCTGTTAACCAACTTCAGCACAGCGACGTGGACCCAGACACTGAATTCGATGTCGTAGGTGTTCACGCGGGCTATGCCCGTCGTACCACCCTTCGTGTAGAGGAGGTCTCCTTTTTCGGGACGGCAACGCTGGATCAACTCGCTGTGAAGCTCGTGAGAAATGTACTTTGCTGCAGCGAAATCGACACCAGAGGGCCTCACCTGTCCGCCAGTGATAAACGGTACTCCTGTATCGGAATACTTGGGACTGTAGTGCGGGCCGTCCTTAACCGACCATGATAACTGGCCGAGGTTTGCCCATGCCCATCCCTCAGTTAGTGCGAGGTGATCGGTCAGTTCAGGCGGTTTGGGCTCTCTATACTTCTTCTTCCAGTCATCATCTGCCGGCGGCTTGCCAGCGGTGTGCATTTTAGCGCGTTGGTCGGCTTCCCACTTGGCGCGACGCTCTTTAAGGAGGCGGGCGAGGAGTTGCTCGCCCGTTTCATAGCTGTGGCCCTCCTTGCGGGCGAGTTCTGCCTCGGTGGGGACGAGTCGTCCTTCGCAGGCCGCCTTGAGCACCGCCGCCCGATAGCGCTTCAAGTTGACCTGCACGCGCTTGAGCGCCGCGACCGCCGCATCCAGCCGCGTGAACTGCTTCTCGATTTCAGCGACGATACGCTGCTGCTCGACCGCTGGAGCAAACCGGAACGGCAAGAACCGTAATTTCTCGGTGGAAACATTGGATATGTTGGTGGTCGTGGAAGCAGTGCTTCTGATCGCGGACTGGTACTCCGCCGCGGCCACTTGGTAATAGACAAATTCGGGCGCAAGATTACCTGAAGGTCGCAGCAAGGAAATGAAGGCGCCTAAGGTCGCACGACACGGCACGTGTCGAACAGGTGCTACTTTGCCAACGAGTTCTAGACTGTTAGCGGTCGAGATCAGGATGTCTCCAAGTCGAACTTCTTGTTCCTCTCGGCGCATATGTCTTTCGGGAACGTACCAGAGATCGGTCCACTCAACATCGCGCTGTACATTTGTGGTTCTCAAGCAGGCAATCAGGCCATCATCCGGCTCGAACTTCTTGTCTCCCGAGGGGAAAGATATGCCGCGAACGATCTCGACGGCATCATCCAGAGATCCCGACGTCCAGTTGTCTGGTAGGCCATCGTTCACTCGACCAGCACCTCATTCAATTCCTTCAAGATCGGCTCCAGATCATTTCCGAACACCTGATAAGCCTTGCCCAGTCCGCCGCGCTGCACGAAGGGTTCGTACTCGAAGTCATCTGATTCAATCGTCAGGCTGGCGGCGACGTGATCGCGGATGGCTTCCAGCCACTGCCGCTGCTCGGCGGTGAACTTGCGGCCATTCGATTCCTGCTGGGCCATCCACTGGGCAAAGTTCTTGTGGACATCGTCGCGGAACGGGTGCAGGTCGCTCTGCTCGCGCATGGCGAAACGCACCAGCGAAACCAGGTCGGCAAGGACTCGCTGCCCCGAGCCGCGCACCTTGGAGAGGTCGAGCGCCTGGTAAGCCTGCCAGAGGCGGTCGGCGGTCCAGGCGCGCGGCGGGCGCTCGATGGCTTTGGCCAGTTCGTCAATCTGCTTGAGTGTGAGCCGCTGCCGGTAAGGACGGCTGTAGAGAATTTGCAGCGCGGTGATTTCGTTCTTGTTCTCCCGGATGAATTGCTCGAATGACTGAACGATGCTCTGGGCTTTCTGCTTGGCCGCGGGATCGTGCCCCGCGGAGAGAAGCTGATCTTTGCTGACTGTATCAATCGTCTGCTCGTAAGAACGGCGGATTTCGACCAGACGGTTGCGTAGGTTGGGATTGGCAGCAATGGGCTGAGCCGCTTCCTGAATAAGCTTGGCAGCGGCATGTTTGATTTGCTCGGGCGACGGCGGGTCCGCGCCGGTCGCTTTCTTTGCCGCTTCAAGCTGGGTATCGGGATCAAGTGCTTCCACGATGCGGCTGGTGATGTGCGCCAGAGGTTGGCCGGCAGCTTCGCTGATCTGCTTGCGGTCGTCATCATTCAGTTCGCGATCGAGGCGGGCCAGACGGGAGGCAAGAGAACTGAGCACGTCCGGCTCCCAATTGCCGAAAGAGACGGCTTCAAGCAGCTTCTCGAACGAGACAGTTCGTTTGCGCTCTAGCGAGCGCGTGTCCGACATGTCTCCTTCGCACAAACCAACAGCGTCCACAATGATGAAGATGGTCTTGAATCTGGCATCGGGCGTGACGGCTTGCAGTTCGTCTGACTCGATCACCCGCGTGCCGCGTCCTTTCATCTGCTCGAAGAAATTCCGGCTGCGCACCGAGCGCATGAAGAAAACAATTTCCAGAGGCTTGATATCCGTTCCAGTGGCGATCATGTCGACGGTGACGGCGATCCGTGGATTGTAGCTGTTACGGAACGAAGAAAGCAGGTGCTCCGGCTTGGCGCCCGTATTGACCCACGTCACCTCTTCTACATTGCTACCGTCTTCCCCTTTCTTCTTGTTGACCACTCGCGCCGTTCCGGTCCGATACGTGATCTTCTGAGCGAAGTCGTTCCCTTTACCAAACTCTTCGCGCACGATCTGCACGATGTCGTCGGCATGGCTGTCGTCCTTGGCGAAGATCAGGGTCTTAGGAACCTCGGTACGTTCCGGAAAGATTTCGGTGAACAGCCGGTCGCGAAAGGTTTGGATGATCGTGCGAATCTGATCTCTCGCAACCACGCTGCGGTCGAGTTCATTCGCTGCGTACGTGAAATCGTCATCTAGTTGTTGCCAGCGTACCTTGCGCGTGAGCTTATCTCGTTTGTCGACGTAGAAGCCTGCATCCACTTTCGATCCGCGCTCGCTGATTAAAGTACTGATGCGATAGACCTCAAACCCGACATTCACGCTGTCAGCGACCGCCTGTTCGTGGCTGTATTCCATGACCAGATTCTGATTGAAGAATCCGAGAGTCTGCTTCGACGGCGTTGCGGTCAGGCCGATGATGAACGAATCGAAATATTCGAGCACCTGGCGCCACAGGTTGTAGATGGATCGGTGACACTCGTCGGTAACGATGAAGTCAAACGTCTCGATCGGAAGGCTTGGGTTGTAGCTGACCGGCACAGGCTCATTGTTCAGGAGCGAGGTTTCGAAGCCGGACTGTTCCTCCAGCCCCGGATCGATTTCTTTTCCTTGGAGCATGGCGTAAAGACGCTGGATGGTGGTGATGCAGACCTTGCTGATATCGTCTAGCTTGTTCGATTGCATCCGCTGAACGTTGTACAACTCGGTAAACAGACGATTCTCTTCCGGTGTGCGGAACTTCTGAAACTCAGCTAGGGCCTGGCGTCCGAGATTGCTGCGGTCCACAAGGAACAAGATACGCTTTGCCCCGGCATGCTTGATCAACCGATAGATAAAGTTGCAGGCCGTGAATGTCTTGCCCCCACCACTAGCCATCTGGATGAGAGCACGAGGACGGTCCGCGGCGAGGGACTTCTCAAGGTTACGAAGAGCGATGATCTGCGCTGGCCGCAGTCCTTGAGTCATGAGTTCCGGACTCTTGCGTAGCTTCGCCCGAAGCGTCGAGCCAGGATGCTGAAGCTCTTGCGTGAGCCATTGGTCTAGCGTCTCGGGGCGATGAAAACTGAAGACGCCGCGGCTGCGGGCATCGGGCTCCAGAAGATTGGTGAAGCGAGTTTCTACGCCTGTGCTCTGGTATTGGAAAGGCAGCGGTCGGCGAGGTGTCGTTAGATTGTCTGGCACACCTTCACTGTACTTTGTTGTTTGCAGCTCGACGCCAGTAAGCGTGTCCCCCTCTTTCTTGGCCTCCACGACTCCGATGGGCGCTCCGTCAACGAAAAGGAGATAGTCAGCTTCCCCATGGCCGGACTTCAGCGGGAATTCCCCGACCGCTACGCCGCGACCAGCTGACAAGTTCGCGGCGCGCTTGTCCTGGACCATCCAGCCAGCATCCATCAGCAGCTTGTCGATGTTCTCCCGCGCCCGATCTTCCGGGGTAATAGGCATACGAAAGGCAAACTTTATAGATTAGACAACGGGGGAAAACGCATTATCGCACATCTTAGCTGCTTGGTTCGGAGTGAGAGATTTCGGTGCCAATTTCGTGGAATCTGTAAGCGCATGCCGGAAACCTTTCTCCGCACCTTTAAAATGTTAGGACTCCGCGCTCGTATTGCGGTAGAGGCTAAAATCGCGCCAGGAGTTTACTGGCGTCATGCGATACACCAGACGCGTGACTCCGAGAAGCCTCATTCTTCCTCCACTAGTTGAGCAACCATCCAGGGTACGAGCGCGCGCCAGCCTCTGCGGCTTCAAGGCGAAGCCTGTGGTACGTGCGCCGGTGCATTCCTCTCGGCTTCCAGGGAAACGGTGCGTACATATTTGCCGTGCCCCCTAGTCGAACCCTTATAGCCTGGGCCTTGCTCAATGCCCGCTCCCACGTTTGTGCTCGTTGGCTGGTGTACACAAGCTGGTAGCAGTGCCGACAGGCAAAGAGGGTTCCAAGGTAGAGAATGGCGACACGCCGCCCACAGCCTCTCGCGGGGCAGAGAAACCAAGCCCTTTCACCACCATAGTTGCACGAAGTCCATTCAAGCCAAACTGGGTATTGTTCGGTGTGCCGGGCTTCTTCATTGCTCTCGCGATGCCCATAGGACAAGATCACCCGGCCGGGCTCGCTCTTCACGTTGATAGATGAGACCACTTCGCCGTCCTGCGTCCACTGCCAGACGAAGAATTGGCCTCCGGCTAGAAGCCCGTCTCGCTGCCAGCGCCGCACATCCAACTGGTAGTAGCAGGCGGTCGTTTTCTTGATGTTGCCCCAGCGTCGTCCGCTACCGTAACCGCCCATTTCGCGCCCCCCTTTGGACTTAATGATTTACCGAAATCATAAGGCAACTGATATTGTTGCCGCTGGTGATTTCGTTGTTTCCGTAGGTGCCCGGCAGATGCAACCGAGTTTCGCCTGTGCGTAAGGCTCGATTGCGAACCAAGCGTATCATACAGGCGTTTCGCAGGCGATTTCGTGTCCCCAACCAGGTTTCATCGGAAGTGGCTCTAGGGAGATAACCAGAATTCGACTCCTTTTGACAATAATAGCGAAGAGTTAGTCTGGTGCCAGGAACCTGGTTGGGTCGCGCCAATGAAACACGGCCCATCGGGACGTTTCCGACACAGAGCTGCGAGGAAAATTCCGATGTCCGATTTGCCTGAGAGTGGAGAGTCCGGGTCAACGTCAACTACGGCAACACCTTCGCTAGTGAGGGAGACTCACATACGTGAGCAAACGGAGGCATTCCTGCAGCGGCTGTTTGAGGATCGGCCTTACCTAGAAGAGTTGTTCCGCAAGATCTGTGGCGACCAGTGTGCCGCAGAAGAATTCGGCACCTTGCTCTATACCGTGTCGTTGATTTCGTCTTTTCGAGCAGATCCTAAGTATTCGTCACCAGGGCAGGAACTTCTATTGAACAGTCGAAATATTTCGAAGGCCCAACTCAAGGCGCTGCCCAAAAAACTCCGAAACATGGCAGACATGATCGACAAAGTGAACGCGACGATTTTCGCCCCAGCAAACGACATAAAACTGGCACCCTTCGATGCCGCACGACAAATCGCCCGCGACTATATGATTCGTCGATACGAAAGCCTTCCTGGCTTCTTGCGTGTTTATTCATGCCACTTGGAGAGGTTCTCGAAGTTTTCCCGTCAAACCGTAAAGAGACTCACTCTGGGCCATGTTCTCGCTATCCAGTTAATTCGATATGTGGAAGACCGCACCGGATCGCCGCATTACGCCGATATGTCGAACCTCTTAGAACAAGGTTGGCTGGTCGCGGGACGGACGGAAAGTGCCCCAAGTTTCCTCAGCGAAGAGGGCCTAACAAAGCTGTACCAGCGCTGGGCGGACGCTATTTGTGGACCCAGGCGTACCTCACGTCAGTGAGCGCCGGTTAGCTACTGGACAAAACCCTCCCCGAAAAAAACCTGCTTTGTCCTTCCCGTTGCTGGCAGTTCCTTGAGATTGTGCTCTCACGCGCACGACGCGGCAGGGAGGCAAATATGCCGGAACAGATATTGTTCAGCAAGCGCCAGGCTGCACAGGTACTCTCGATCTCGCTCCGCACCTTAGACAAGCTCATCCTCTTGAAAAAACTTCCCGTCCACAAGATAGGGAGGCGGGTTCTTATATCGCGACTGGCAATCGAGCGGTTCGCAATTGGCGGTGAGCTATGAATAGAGAGACGTCATCAACGATTTGTGGGCGCAGGAGGGGCATCGTGGAGAGGGCACCCAATGCCTAGAACTAGAACCCGCAAAGAGCGAGAACTGCCGGATCTGTGGCAGATAGCCTTCGATGACGAACGCAGGGTGGTCGGCGCGTGTCTGCTGTTTCCAGCGCTAATGTGCAGGTGTGGATTTCTGACACCAGCACACTTCATCAATTCAGACTGCCGTGCGGTCTGGTCGATAATGGCTGACTTCCATAGACAGGGCAATTCTTGGGACTCGGCGTCCGTGGCCAGCGAACTTGCCCGACACGGTGCCCAAGAGCCAGAAGCAAGCATAGATCGTCTCACCGATGGTGTTATCGGCACTATTGGCATTGAACGCGCTGCCACCAAAGTGTGGCAAATGTCATTAAGGTGTCGCGTCGTGAGAGAGGTGGAGAGTTTTCAGAGGTCCGTCCTGGATCCAGCCAGCGACCTGAGTCAGATCCTACGGTCAAACCGCCGTGCAATTGAGAAGTTTGCTGCTGAATTTGAGGAGATCATAGTCTTGGCTGGCCCAAATCCTGGAATGTCTCGCACGGACTCCCACGTTCTTGACGAAATCGCGGCCTTTGTCCAACGCTTCGTGGTTCTAGGCAGATCCGAACTTCTGATTATTTCGCTGTGGATTGCACACAGCTGGGCCATTGAGGCCAGTGAGACTACGCCATATCTTGCAGTCACCTCAGCAGAGATGCGATCGGGCAAGACCCGCCTGCTAGAAATATTGGACCTGCTGGTCCGTAAACCTTGGCAGACCGGCCGGGTTAGCGCTGCAGTTCTTGCTCGAAAGATCGAGAGTGATTGTCCCACTCTGCTTCTTGACGAATGGGACGCCACGGCCCGAGGTAACCAGGAGTCTGCGGAGACATTGAGAGGCATTCTGAACTCCGGATACCGCCGCAGTGGCAAGGTCTCTGTGTGCGGACCCAAGGCCGCGGACTACAAGCCGACTGACTTCCGAGTCTTCTGTCCCAAGGTGATTGCCGGTATTGGGAAGCTGCCAGAAACCATTGCCGATCGGGCGATACCCATCCGTCTGAAGCGGAAGGCTCCGGGAGAGAAGGTCGACCGCTTTCGGGCAAAGCTAGTGTTGAGCTACGCCAGCAGCCTCAAGGCTCGATTGGTGTCCTGGGTCAACGCCCATCTGGAAGAACTGAAAGAATCACGCCCGGCACTCCCTGAGTTTCTGTCTGACCGGCAACAGGATGGCGCCGAACCACTGCTAGCCATCGCGGACGCGGCAGGTGGCGATTGGCCATCTCGGGCGCGAATAGCACTCCTGGAGATTTATTCGAGCTGCAGTGCAGCAGATGAGAGCCTCGGAGTAAGCCTCCTGTCGGACATACGAAATATATTCTACGAAAAGGATGCGGCGGACCTGCCTTCCAAAGAGCTGGCGGATGCTCTATCGAAGATCGAGGGACGGCCCTGGCCGGCCTGGGATCATTCGGGTCCAATTACGCCGAATGCGCTCGCTCGCCTCCTTGCACCGTTCGACATCTTTCCTCGTAACCTACGTATTGGCCGTTCGGTCGTAAAAGGCTACAAGCAGGTATGCTTCAGCGAAAGCTGGAGTCGTTATTTGACACCCCTTGCGTCAGTATCGGGTCCTACAGACGCTACACCGCTACGAGATGCGAAAAAATTGAACGAAATTCAACTGACCAAGAAGCCGCCAGAAGCTGATGTAGCGATGCCGAATACGACGTTGCGACTGCATCTGGAGGGCATTGTAGCGCCGTAGCGGTTGCGCAGACCGAATAGCATGCGAACCGATCAAGAGCGTATTGAGGGAAAACACAGGCGGCACTATTGCCGTGGTTGCGGATCGCCGCTCGGTCTTGGGTTTCGGGGGCATTTCCACAAGGAATGTCTCCGGGCAGACAAACGGAGTCGCACTTGTGAACAGCGACGGAAAGAGCAGGAGCGGTTCAAAACATGGATGCAGAAACAATTTTGCCCCAAGTGCGGAGCGAGATACGGCGAAGCGGGGTCTGACCATGTGGCAGAAACACCGCGTGAAGCTTCACAACTGTGTCGGGAACGCGAACCGACGGGGAATTGTGAGACTGACACAGCGCGCCCCAGGTTAAAGACTGATTGAGAGGCGTCGCGAAAACGTAAAAGGCCTTAAATAGCGGTTTTGTGAACCGCCATACAGCGCAACTTATTGAAACAGAGGCATACAACATGGGCGGAGAACAGTTGGAGCGCAGCAACTCGACCCTGGGACCGTTTTTCGAAGTATTGACTGCGGAAGAATTGGCCACGAGGTGGCGCGTCCCCGAGTCTTGGATTCGAGAACAAACCCGATCCAGATGCGCTGACCCGATCCCGCATGTACGCCTCGGTAGGTATGTCCGGTTCTCCTGGGGTTCCCCTGACCTGAACAACTGGTGGGCTCGTCGGCAGTCGAGGACGCCACATTTTGCTTGACTGATGCATGACGCTTAGTTACTGTTTGTCGGTATGAAACACAAGAAGCTGAATCCGCACGCTCGCGCTCTCGGGAAATTGGGGGGCAAAGCTCGGACCGAGAAGTTGAGTCCGGAGCGGCGCTCTGAGATTGCTCGGATCGCGGGACTCGCGCGAGGTCAAAAACTAAGCGCCGATGAGCGCAAGCGAATTTCTGCGCTCGGTGGCAAAGCCTCGGCCGGCAAGCCGAAGACGAAACGAAAGGAGACAGTGTGAGAAGAACCAATCAGTCTGGCCACATCATGCGACATCGCGGTTGGTGGGTGCTTCGATACCGCGAGCGCGTGGGTGTGGGTGGTCAACTTATGACTGTACAACGAGCTAAGCGTCTGGTGCCTGTAGATGCACGTCACAAGACAAAAGCCAGCGTTCGACGGCTCGCAGAGCAGCAACTGGAACCGCTGAACAGAAACTCAATTCTTCCACTCAGTATTACTACGGTGGGTGATTTCGTTGCCCGCGTGTACCTGCCGTTCGTGAAACAGCAAAAACGCCCTTCCACATATCGAGGTTACTCGCAAATGTGGACCAATTACCTCAACGTACGTTGCGAGTCAGACTGGCTGAGGGAGGTAAAGACTCTCCACGTCCAAAAATGGCTTGAGGAGGTTGCCAAGGAGTACGGCATTTCCAAGACCACATTGAAACACGTGAAGAATTTCCTCAGCGGCGTGTTCCGGCACGCGGCACAGCAGGGTTATTTCGACGCTGCCAATCCGGTCAAGCTCGCTGAGATTCCTTCATTTGCGCCAAACGGTAAGGAAACGAAAGCTTACTCGCTGGAAGAAATCGGTGCAATGCTGAGGGTCCTGTCGGAACCGGCTGCGACAGTGATTGCAACCGCAGCCTACACGGGGCTTCGGTTAGGTGAACTGCGTGGGCTCACGTGGGAATCCTACGAGCAAGGGCAAGACGATGAGTCGCTCGGGCTGCTGCACGTGACACGCTCAGTTTGGCGTAGCCATGTGGGGGAGCCGAAGACCGAAAAATCAAAGGCTCCTGTACCCGTGATTCAACAGTTAGCTGAGCGACTCACTGCACATCGCGAGTTGTGCCGCAATCCATTAACGGGGCCGATCTTCGCCAATTCGCTGGGGCGGCCGCTTGACCTGGAACGGCTCTACCGGGTTGACATGAAAGATGTGCTTACTCGATCAGGAATTACCTGGGCGGGCTGGCACGGATTTCGTCGAGGTCTCGCCTCGAACCTGAACCGGCTGGGAGTAGATGACTCGGTGATTCAGGCAATTCTGCGACACAGTACTGTCGCGATCACGCAAGCCTGTTACATCAAAACTGCCCGAGTGGACGCGGTCGCGGCCATGCGCCAATTGTCCGCGGCGTTGAAGAGCTCTAACTGTTCTCCACTTTGTGCTCCAGACAAGGGGCCCAAGGTTCCGCAAGCTGTGCAGTAGTTTGTGTAAGTTCTTTTCTGCCAACCGAGTGAATGGCGGAGGGAGAGGGATTCGAACCCCCGGTACCGTTTCCGGTACAGCGGTTTTCAAGACCGCCTGTTTCAACCACTCACACATCCCTCCGAGGAAAGCTTTAATATTTTACATCGCCTGAGTGGGACTGCTCAGAAACAGGTTTATTCTTAGGTGGGGGTGGATTTCGGGTCGCCTATGAAGAACCTGTCGTTCATTTTCGTGGCCGTTTGGTTGACGCCGCTGTTCGCGCTTGCGCAGGGCCAGGGCGGGTCTGACAGCTCCAGCAATGAGGCGAACCAATCCTGGACGGCCACCACCCAGCAGCAACTACCCAGCAATCTGAATCCGACGCGGACGTCCGAAACCCATACCGACGCCGGTGGCCGGATCCTGGATAACCAGAGTGTCGAGCGTATGGGAGTGGATGGCCATTATGTGCCCTACCTGGACCTGCAGAAGGAAACCGTGAAGGTCGATGCCAACACCGTGAGAGCGGTGGAGCGGACATTTGGCAGGGATTCCGATGGCCGGAAGACACTGGTTCAAGTGACTGAAGAAGAAAAGCGCACCTTGCCGGGAGGCGAGGTAAAGGTCGTGCGCACAACCTCGAACCCCGATGCCAACGGTGCTTTGCAGATGGTTCAGCGCGAGATTCAGGACACGCGGCAGCTTAGTCCCAGTGTGACCGAGACCAAGAGCACACTTCTCACGCCCTCGTCGAATGGCGGTTTAACCGCGTCCGTGCAGACCACGGAACGCGCGACCAAGACCAGCGATCAGAGTATCGATTTTCGCAAGTCTACTCTGTTACCGGACTCCAACGGGAACTGGCAGCTGAGCGAGGTTCGAGAGGGTACGGTGAAAAACGACGGCCAGAACCGAACCAAAGAAGAGCGTGTGCTGCGCCCAGGAACCGATGGCAATCTTTCGGTAGTCGAACAGACAGTGAGCAAGCAATCCCAAAACGCTGCGGGCGAAAAACGCGACACAGTCGAGACCTATTCAAACAATCTCCCGGGAGTTCCACTGGACGGCAGCCTGCACCTCAATCAGCGGGTGACAACAATTCATCGCAAGGCTGAAGATGGGACGCAATATTCTCAAACTCAAGTGCAGCAGCGAAACCCTGCACAGCCAAGCGACAGCCTGCGAATTACGCAAGAGGCCATCGATATTGTCCGCCCCGGCCGTACGACTAGGGATACCCAGACCTTGCGATCACTCGATTCCAACGGAAACCTCGGCGTAGTCTCAGTGGATACCCGGAAACAAGACAATGCGCCCGCAGTCCAAGTCCAGATAGCGCCAGCGAAGCCCGGTCACTAGAATTCACGATAACTTTGTGGCGCCACCGTCCCGCCTGTCGTGAGGTATCGCGCCCACAGCCGGCAAGATGCTGGTGCTACCAAAATCTACTTCGTTACCGCACCGCACGCGATGCGATCGCCCGAGTTTCCCGACGGATCGGTCTTCATATCATCTTCCTTGGCATGAATGATCAGCGAAGTCCCGCCATTGCTGAAAAGCGAGTGGATATCGCTTCCATCTCCCAGATTGACATCGTTGTCCGTCACTTTCTCCGCCGCCTTACCGTCTTTGTTGACGGTAAAGTTCATCATGTCGCCGGCGTGGTGCCCTTCGGGATTCTGGAAGCCGTGCTTTTTTCCATCAGGATTGAAGTGCGGACCCGCGGACTTAAAGTCTGGACCCTCACATTTTGCGTTCCGATGAAAATGGATGGCGTGTGTACCCGGCGGCAAGTCATGCAGTTTAAGCGCAAGTCCCACGCCCTTCGCGCCTTTTCCGCTTTCCGATAAAGTAACTGTGCCCACGCTTTTCCCCTGGGCATCTTTCATCTCGACCACGGTCTTGGCCGCGCTGGAGAGCGACCAGAAAATGATCGTGAACGACACTGCTGCAAGGAACAACCGTTGGTGTTTCATGGCCACAAATTATAGCCAAGGGCGGTCTCGTACGCCATTTATCCTCACAATTGTTCTACCTTCCTCTGTAGTTCCTCCGCGATACTGGTAGGATCGCTTTCCGTCGCGAATCGAACGGGCGCTCCAATCTTTACCTTTACCTGACCCGGCCTGGTAAACTTTTTCCCTGCTTGCTTCACTTCAAATAATCCGTCGATGCGCATGGGCACGATGGGAATTTCGAGGTTGTTGGCTAACAGACCAATGCCAGCGCGGAAGGGGAGCATCTTTCCATCGGTGGTGTGCCGGCCTTCAGGAAACACAAGGACACTGTAACCGCGATCGACGCATTCTCCGGCGTAAGCAAAGCTCGCGCGGAATCCCGCTTCACGCGGCAAGGGAAATAGATTGAGCAAGGCCACGCCCAGAGCCCACTTCACCGTGTCAGAGGCTCTACCCGCGAGACCTCGTGTTCGCGGCGGAGTTCGTAATATCTCAAGCGCTTCGCCTCCGGTGGCGATCGCAAGCTTGTGCCGCAGACGCGCGGGAAGAGCGGTCAACACGAAACCTGGATCCACGTCCCCGATGTGATTGCAGACGAGCAGGACCGGCCCATGAACTCCTCGCAAGTGCTGTCGCCCCTCCACGCGAGGCCAGCCCAAAAGAAGTACAGCAGGACGCAGCAAGACGTAATGCACGGTGAGACGCAACCAGGTGATCGGCCAGCGCAGTACCCATCGCGGATAATGGTACGGCGTTCGTTGCGGAAGCCTGCCCTGTAACATACGCTCGAGCTCGCCAACTGTGTTGACGGCCGCAAACCGTGTCTCACTGAGATCGATCTGATATCGGTCTTCGAGCCCGCTCAGCAACTCCACGCGGTCGAGCGAACTGAGATTCAACTCGGATTCGAGATTCGCATTTGGTGAAAGTTGTGCGCACGATCGGCCCGTAATTCGCCCAATCAATTCCGCGAGCGGACTCGATCGCGTCTGGTTGGGAGATTTCTGCAGCAACTGCGCTTGCACCGCCTGCTGAATAACGCTGCGGAGCGGCTTCTGCGTGGAAGTGCGGGGAAAGTCTTCCTCCGGCCATACCACCCAGTTGTTCATGCGCTGGTACTCGGCCAAGGATTCGTTCGCTCGCTGCACGATTGCGTCGGGATGGGTGCTATTTTCTCGCAGGATGATCGCCGCACAAGGCTCCGCATTTCCATTGCGCGGCAAAGCGACCACCACAACGTCCTTCACTTCCGGCTGGCGGCGCAGGGCAGCTTCCAGATCGTCGGGATAGACGTTCATGCCGGCCGGTGTGACGATGACATCTTTCTTTCGTCCCTTGAAGTAGAGGTTCCCGTCGGCATCGAGTTCGCCGACGTCGCCGGTGCGATACCAGCCGTCTTCGCTCGCAACCGGATTAAGATCCGTTCCATTCCAATAGCTTGCGGCGACGCCGCCTCCGCGCACCAAAATTTCTCCGTCCGCACCCAGTTTGATTTCACGTCCAGCGAGAACTTTTCCAATCGACCCCTTGCCCAACCGAAAAGGATGGTTCACGCTTATTAGCGAGGTGGTCTCGGTCAGGCCGTAGCCTTGAATGGCAGCGTATCCCAGGCGTCCCCAGAACTCTTCCGTGTCGCGGTCGAGAGCGGCGCCGCCGGAGATGAAGGCCCAGAACTTCCATCCGAACTGGCGATGGATACGTCGGAAGATCCACCAACGGTGCAGGAAGTGTTTGCCTTCGGCGACACGGAACTCTTGCCGGAATTGCTCTGCACTGCCTTCATCTTCGAGATCGCCTTCGATCTTTTCTTTGAGGGATTGCAGCACGCGCGGCACCGCGACCAACACCGAAACACGCTCGCGACGAATGGTCGCGATCATCTCGGACGGCTTAAACGAGTCCTGGAATATCACCGTGCCGCCCATCAACTGCGGCAGGAAGATTCCCAGAAATTGCCCGAAGACATGGCTGAGCGGCAACAGATTCAAGAAGCGAACTGGATGCACCCATCGTTCGTACTTGAGATATTTCTGGATCTCCACTTCCAGCGGCGCGATATTGGCGAGGACGTTGCCGTGCGTAATCACGACTCCCTTGGGCTCGGCGGTCGTGCCGGAAGTGAAGACGATCTCAAGCGCGTCAGCGAGTTCGATTTCGGCGGGCGGGCAGGCTATTGGCGAGTGGGCTCGCAAGGTGTCAACTAAATCCTCCAATGTGAGCGCCGGGATCGACTCCTGTACATGCTCTCGTGAGCACACCAGCAACTTGGCGTTTACCTGCTGATGCACCCGCAACGCAAAATCAGGCGTGCCCGCATCGTCCATTGGGACGACCACAACTCCGCGCAAAGCGCACCCAAGAAATGCCGCTACCCACTCCGCCGAGTTCGGTCCCCACAGCAAGATGCGATCGCCTTTGGTGATCGCGCGCGCATCCAGTTCGCGGGCAAACTGAAACGCGAGGTCGGCGACTTGCCGGTACGACCAACGTACAGTGCGATATCCACGGCGCTGTACGTAGGCAGTGTCCTGCCCTCTTCGTAGAAAATGATCGAGGTACTCGACAACCGAGCAACGCTCCACGTGAATGATGTTAGCGCCTTAAAGGGTTCTGCTTGTGAATGAGATCTGAAAAAACAGCTGGCAGCGCTTCACGCGTACGCTTCAACGTGAAGACTAGCGATTCTCTCGGTATGCTGCTGACGAAGGGACGAATGAGCCAGCCAAGTCCGTCGGGGATATCACGAGTAAGAGAGATGGCTTCGAGTTGGACGTATACACCCCCATCGCGCTCGCAGAAATGCCAATAAGAATTGAGCCTCCAGAGAAAGCCGCTATCGTTCCCAACCGGCTTTTCATGCTCGCTCGACTCTGCCGGACCGACCACTTCTGTCACTCGGGTGCTGTAGGATCGGCTGTAAGCGCGTGTCGAGTCCACGTGGACGTAGTTCACATCGTATTCCGTGTCCAGAACAACAGTGACAATTTTCGTCTCGCGCAAGCGAAGGAAGACTTTGAAGTCATCGCCGTTGTGTTGGATCAGCTTTGATCGGAGTACATGTGGGGAATAGATTCGCGAATGCTCGTCATAACTCTGTAAGAGCGCGAGGGTCTGCTTAATGTTAACTCCCGGAATAAAAACGACGGCCAACCAATGATGAATGAGGCCTCCGGGAACTCGAACGGGCTCTCCGTGTTCAAGCGTCTCCAGCCTCTGGGTTACGATTTCTCCCTGCTTCAGGCGCTCGGACACCGCTTCCCGTTGCTGGATCGGTAGCCCGTCCACCCACAAGAAAGGCCGAGACTGAAGATCATTTTGCATGCGCTGCTCGCTTAACTGCGTATAACGATTGAAGGCAGCGCTGGTTTCCGGCTTCACTTCAACAGCGCGACTTGGGCAAACAGTGAGCAAGACGACGGCGATTGCCAGCGATGGATAACGGTGCATGAAAACCTCCTGGGTTAAGATGTTCCAATGTCGCCAAACCACGAAAACGGGATCTTCCGCTTTGGTACTTATGAGGCGGACCCGGACTCGGGGGAACTGCGCAAATCCGGTGTCCGCTTGCGTGTGCAGGAGCAACCATTTCAGGTACTGCTTGTGCTGCTGGAGCGGCCGAGCGAAGTGGTCACGCGGGAAGAGTTGCGCCAAAAGCTCTGGCCGGCCGATACATTTGTTGATTTCGATCATAGCCTCAATACCGTAATCAATAAGCTCCGCGAAGCTTTGAGCGATTCGGCAGCCAACCCCCGATTCATCGAAACCTTGGCGCGGCGGGGATATCGATTTCTGGCTCCCGTTGAATTTATCCAAAGGCAGACTCCACTCGGGCTCTCGCCAGCGACGTCTGCGACGGTCCCAGCGCCGGCGAGCATTTCTGAGGAGCCAGCGTCCACCGGAACGCAAACTGTCTCGGTTCTGACCCGCATCGAGGATGTTCCCGCAGTTCGACGCAAGTATGTTCGTGTGCTCTTCTTCCTGATTCAAATCATGTATTTGAGTTTCTACATCGCGGCCTTGGCTCGGTTGACGAGAGTGCACGAACTCCTTGAACGGACGCTCGGTTATCCGGCCTGGGCTATGACGTTGCTGGTTATCTCCGCAGTCATAGGTCTGCCAATTCGCTTGTACCTGACCTCGGCCGTCGTATTCGATCTTTCCGAACTGGGTGACAAATTCCATAGGCTCTTCCCCGTGACGTTTCCACTCGATGAACTGTGGGCGCTGTCCCCATTCCTCCTGTCGCCCCAGATCGGAGTAGGCTTGGCGCTGGCTGCAACTGCTGCGCTCATCTACGTTCCTTTCGCACAGCGGACACTGCTTCTAATGGGAGACCGTCCGCAGCCCGCCGATTCTGTGTGACTACCCTTTGGAGCGACATGAACAGGCAATAGAAATACCCATCGGTCGCTGGCGAGAAAGTTCCCCACCGAGCAGGCGGCTATGGCTAGCAGATTTGCGACGAGCATGCTCATGCCAAAATGTCCTACCAACCACCGCATGAGCAGTAAGCTGCCAAGGATCGAGATAGCCCCATTGCTAAGGTGGAAGCGAAGCAATCGGACGCCAGTCTCTGCCAAATGCGAGGCGCCGCGGTCACTCCAGGTGAATCGTTCATGCCACATGAAATTGTGCAGCACGGCTGCCTCTACCGCGAGGCCGGTTGCCCACAAGTAATCGAGGCCGAGCACCGTCAGTTCTCTGAGAGTTGCAAGCTGAACCACGATACCGATGGCGCCCACCAGAGCGAACTTCGCGGGACGCTGAATCTTGGAGCGCCAGACAAAAGATTCGAGACCGCGTTTCGAGGTCCCGCCGTTCATGAAATCCTTTCCTCGCGATAGAGCGTTCTGGTGTGCTGAATCGCAGACACCACGAGCATCAAGGCCATTCCTCCGATGCCGATAGCGCCTCCAACATCCAACAAACGCAATCGCGCGCCCAGCACTTTCGCGGTTGGCCAACGGAACAGCGCCAAGTTGCCGGCGGCCAGCAACAGGCGGATTTCCGTTGGGCCAAACTTCCAGTACGACAACTGGAATCGACCGAGGGTGTAAGTCGCGAGGTAGGCCTCGATCGAGAGCATCAGGAAGGCAATGAGCATTCCCAGTGCGATTGCCGGGTGAATGTATCCCGACAGCGCAAGCCCTCCCATCAAGAAAAAGGCCGCGAATGTATCGACAATGTGGTCTACGTAGAACCCGTAACGTGGCCGTTGGCAATTTCGTACGCGGGCCAAAGTTCCGTCCAGACTGTCGCCGAGCCAGTTCAACGCAAGAAAGACGATGCCTGGCAACAGGGCGTAGTGGTTCCATCGTGCCAGTGCGTAGCAGACTCCAGCCAAGCACTGCGCCACGAATCCAAGCAGCGTAAGATAGTCAGAGTTGATCCAGCGCGGCGTACGCTCCGCCAGCCATAACAGGGTTGATTTTTCCGCCGCCGCTACGAAACTTTGCTGCAGCCTGGTCGCGGGAATGAAAGCCAGGTGTTTTTGTTTTACTTGCGGGCAGGTTTGGGTGAACATTGATCTCGCCTCCGAGTCAGGGTATTGCGAGACCGAATCTGCAACACGATCACGGATGAGATCAATGCAGCGGCACTCAACCCCAGGACAAAGAAAGATCACCAGCTAAACTGTTCAGCGGACAAGGCCTTTCATGAACCCTCACTTCTTGTAGGAGGAATCTTTTGTAGGGAAGACTATTCGCGTCCCACACCCAATGCGTCGGCTACGCGGTTGATGTAGTTGAACCAGGACGCTATCAGTGTGATTTGCAGGATTGCTTTATCGTCAAATCCGGCCGAGCGCAGGCGATCATGGTCGTCTCTCCAGATTTTGGTGGCATCTTTGGTGAGTTTGACTACGTAGTCCAACATCACTCGTTCTTGATCGGTTATAGGAGCGGTGGTGTAGTCCCTCTTCAGGGCCTCGACCAGGGCTTCGTCCAGCGTCACCCGACGCAGAAACTCTGCGTGTGAGTCGATTCAATAAACGCACCGGTTGGTCACGGAGACCATCGTGGTAATCATTTCGTGTTGACGGCGGCTTAGCGGTAAGTCTGGAGACATGAGTACGCCAAAGGTGGCGAAGGCGTGGTAGAGGGCTTCAGGAATGAGGCTGTGAGATGCGACGATCTCTGCTCCACCGCCCTCCGCAGGGTGCACCGGGGTGGCGTACTCCATGGGATATAGGTTCTTCTGAGCTTCCATGGCGTGGCGCAGTTTGGCTTCAGCTTCTGACTGCGGGGCTTCGGGGAACGGGACAGTCCGGATCCAAGTCATAAAAAACTTGCCTCGAACGGGTATTTTTCCTTACAATTCGTGGCCAGTTACGCTATACGAGACTGCGGCCGTGTGCCAATACTCGAATTGTATTACTTGAGGATCAGGTCGCGTCTGCGCCCGCATGGAGGAAACCGTCGATGAGCATCGTGGTGTGGAAGGTCATGCGCCAGTTGCCCAAGCCGTTGTTGCTGGTGTTGCTGTTCTTTGTGCTCGCCGCAGTATGCCGGGCTTAGCGGGAACCTCATTGATCCCGGTTCACCAGAATTGAACTAGGTAGGTATGCGCTGAAATTATCAATGCGCTGCCAGAGTTGTCACTCTTGTTGTCACTCTTGATGACAGGCGCGGAGAGCAGTAGTCACGCCACTCTTCGTGGCATCACCTGAAAATTGTTTCTGTCGTGTGCATAAATTTGCACGTTGACACGTCGAGCTTTATCGACTAAAGTTCGGACGCTCTACTACCGGGCATCGTTCTTGCTCCAATCGGGTCCGATTAGTGCTGAGCCTGCTGGGCTACAACCTGAGCATTGGTGTGGCAATTCAAGCCCCCGACGGCTGAAAGGTTGGCCGGTTGGTTAAGGTATCTAAGTGAACTTGATTCGAGCGTCCTTCATTCCCCACTGTCTCTTTGTCTGTTTTGTAGCTGCGGTCAGCTGCGCCCAACAACCTGCCAATCCAATCCCCGCAGCCTCGTCAGCAAGTTCAACCTCTGCGCCGGCGAAGAAGGATTCTGCCGGCAGCGAACGCGTGGTCCTCAAAGTTGGAAACATGCAGGTCACACAGGGAGAATTCGAGTCCCGGATCAACGACATCGAACCCCAAGGCGGCGACCCCGACGAAAAAGGCGCCACCGAAAAAGATCGTAAGCGGCTCGGCGATGACTACGCCTCCGTGCTCATGCTTTCGCAGCAAGCCGTTGCCAACCACTTGGAATCCTCGCCCGAAGTTGCCCGCCAGTTAGCTGTCGCCCGTATGCAGGTACTGTCCGACGCTGAATTCGCCAGCCTTATGCACGAGGCGAAACCCAGCTTTGAAGAAGTGAGCCAATATTATTCCGCGCACCTGGCCGACTATGATCAGGTTCACATTCGGCGACTGTTCATCTGGAAGCAGAAAGACAAAGGCGGGCCGGCTTTGAGCAGGGAGGCTGCCAAAGAGCGCGCCGAGCGGGTTTGTCAGGCATATGCGGCGGGAACGGGCGCGCAAAAACTGGCAGACGTTCTCAATAAGTCCGGCGACGGGATGCTTGATGTCGAGCCGGTCATGTTTCCCCGCGGGGAATTGAAGCGGCATATGGAGACGGTGGCGTTCGGGCTCAAAGAGGGCGAGTGGGGCGAGGTTGAAGATACTCCGGCTTCCCTTCTCTTGATTCAGTTGGTGAAGCGTGACCGTCAACAAATCGGAGAGGTGTCTTCGTATATCGAAAAGGATTTGCAAGCCAAGAAGATGCAAGCGCTGTTGGACGACCTGAAAAAGAAGGCCGGTATCTGGATGGACGAGCAGTATTTTGGGACAGCGGTGGCTCCTGTCCCGGACGCGCAGCGGCGAGCTTCCAACCCACCGTCGGAGCTTCACAAATCAGCAAATATGGGGGACAGCAACAAATGAGGAACAACAGAAGTAGGATGTTCTGCTATTTTGCGCTTCCAGTGCTGTTACTGGCGGCATGCGTCGTTCACCCGTCACTGGCCAGCGCGCAAATGACTTCCGTCGGCGTTGACTGCTCACAAATTCAAGCCTATCAACTTCTGAAACAGGATAACCTGGGTGCAGGCCGAGTCCTGATTGAGTGCGGGATCGTGCGAGGAGGGCAGCCTTCAACGGGCACCGCTACCAAGCCGCCAGCTCCCCCGAACATCCGGGTCAGCAACCGGGCGTGTAGCAGTTCCTCAACCTGTACCAAAAGCGAAAGCATGGTCTCTGCAAGCACCAAGAATAAAGGTCAGACCATCGTGGCCAACTATAACGACTCTACCGGCACAGGCTCAAGCTATTCCGGTACGTCCTACTCAACCGATGGGGGCGCAACCTTCCATGAGATTCAGCCTCCGCCATTTGAGAATGGCCATAGCTTTAACGCAGGCGATCCGATCGTGATTTTCAACTCTAAACTGGGCAAGTTCTTCGCCGGCGACTTGGCGTCAGGTTGCGGTGGTTTTGGCATCGGCTTGTGGACTTCCACAAATGGCAAAACATGGACCGTTGGAGGCTGCGCCCATAACGGCGGCAGCGACGACCGCGAGTCGATGTGGGTGGACAATGAACCGACCAGCGGAAAGTACGGTCGAATGTATGTTTCCTGGAACGACTTCGCCAATAACGGCGCGCTCTCCGTGGCCTACTCCGACGACGGCAACACTTGGTCTTCGCCGGTGATACTTAACTCCAACTTCATTCGCGACGTTCAGATCACAGGTTCACCGCGTGGCGCTAAGCTGTTTGAGGGCAAAAACAGCAGCGTCTTCGTTGCCGCGATGGACGAGGGTGGAGGCGCCAATAACACCCGCCAGAACTTGATGTACAAATCGCTCGATGGCGGGGTCACCTGGACCTCGGTCACACTCGGTCCGCGATTCAACCCGCCCGGGGATGCGGCCTGCTCTAGTAACGGATATTTTTGGCAGGTCAACCCCATCATCCGGCACATGGGCTGGGGCGAACCGGCCGTAGGCCCGAATGGCGTGGTTCATTACGTCTACGCTGGTGCGGGAAAGAACGGCGACCATGGGGACATCTACTACCAACGGTCGGCTGACAATGGGAAGACTTGGTCGAAAGCGATCAAACTCAACACTGACAAAGACGGTCAATTCAAAGAGCAGTGGATGCCTTCGCTCTCCGCAACCTCGGATGGCAACATCACAGCCTCTTGGTATGATCGCCGCAAGGCCACCAGCGCGTGCAACAGCGTGGGAGATCCGGGCTGTAACTACGAGCGCGTGGGCCGCCAGTCGAAAACCAATGGCACTTCATGGTTAGCCGACATTACGATCAGCACTCACATAATCCCGCAACCAGCGCAGGACGATCCCACTGTCGTTTCTTGCTACGCGGGCGATTACGATTACAACACGGCTCTTAGCGCGGCTGATTCGTCCGGGACGGGCACTGCCTATGTCACCTGGACCGACGGCCGACGTTCGGTTGGTGGCGTACACGTTCAAGACGTGGACTTCGCCAAGGTTCCCGAACCGTAGAACAGTAGTTCGAATCTGCAAAAGCGAGGGCAGCCTGGTTGGCTGCCCTCTTTCTTTTCTTACGATGCGGGGCTGGCTCCCCAGAAATCGATTCTATCTTGACCTCTCCGCTACCGCGGAGTAGCGTCTAGTCTCGGCTCTCAGAGCCGTTTCCCGGGCGAACCGGCGAGGAGAATTCATGAAGTATGGATTTCGATGCGCGGCCGCACTCTTCTTAGGTCTCACACTAGTTTCCGCTGCGTGGGCGCAATGGTCATCCGATCCATCGAAGAATCTGGCGCTCGCGAACAAGGGCAATGGCAACGATCAGGTCCAGCCGAAAGTCCTTCCGCTGTCGAATAAGGGATGGTATGTGAGCTGGTTCGATTCCGATCCGAATAGTCCGCCGCCGGTCGGCTACGACGTCTATCTGCAGCGCCTGAACCCGGGCGGAGTAGAGCAATTCCGCCACGACGGAATCCGCATTGCCGACCTGACGAATACTTCAACCGAGGATTACGGCCTCGACGTGGACACCAGCGGCAATGCTCTACTCGCCTTCCTTGATACTCGCGAAGGATCCAACCCGCAGGTGACGGCGGCTAAGATCAGCCCTGCCGGAACGGCTCTCTGGGGAAAGAGGGGAGTGCAACTCACGCGTGGATCAGCTTCGAACGCTGCGCCCAAAATTGCGGGGACCCGCGATGGTGACATCGTCGTAGCTTGGACGAGCAACAGCAACGTCGTGTTGCAAAAACTCGATGCGAGCGGCCATCCGCTTTGGGGCAAGGGAATTGTGCTGAGCGAATCCGGCTACAACTATGGCTTGGCCGACCTCCATGCCGCGGACAGTGGGTCCGTGATCGTTTCCTGGACGCGCGACAAGGGCTTTGGCACCGATCGCTATCTGTATGCCAACAAGCTCTCCACCAAAGGAAAACTTCTGTGGGGCAAGACGCACGTGAAAGTCCTGGACAGCGGCTCGCTCCAGTTTGGCGCTTTCCCATATTTTGTGCCCGATGGCAACGGCGGCGCCGTGTTCTCCTGGTATACCAGCATTCCGGCTCTGCAATGCTTTGCGCAGCATATTCGCGCGAATGGCCACGAGGCTTTCCCGCACAACGGATCGGCGGCCTCAACTAACATGTCCAACGCAAGAGTCTCACCTTCAGCCTCGTATCGCGCGGCTACGGACGAGGTATTTTTGTTCTGGACGGAAGAGGATTCCAATCAAGTGCTAAACGGAGTCTATGGCCAGAAATTTGACGGCAAGGGCGCACGCAAGTGGAGTGATTCTGGCTTGGTGGTTGTTGCCCTAGGGGCGGATCAGCAGATGTTCGTGCAGAACGTGCAGATTGGCACCGGAGCTCTGGCTTTCTGGGTGGATCAGGTTGGCTTTGGATCCTCGACGATCCAGGCAACTCGTCTGAACGGCCTGGGCAAGGTTGTGTGCCAGCAGTTCCCAGTCTCCTCGCTGCCCGCGAACAAGGCAAGGTTGTCGGCCGGCATAGTTTCCTCTGGACTCTCGGCCGTCGCTTTTGAGGATGATCGCAGTGGCAATAACGGCGTCTACATTCAGAACGTCAATCGCAACTGCTCACTCGGTCAGCTTTTTTAAGGCTGAGCTCTCGTGCGGATCAGGTCCGCCGCTGAACGCGGTCTGTGGAATGTATCAAGTTCTTGTCATTCCGGGCGCGAACAGAAAAACAGGTGTCTCGACTTTGCCAGCCATCCGCATTCGCGGATGATCCTGTCATCGGACTGGACCCAAATGGCGGACCACGCGGAGATTTTTCATCGACTCTGGTGGCAGCCGCAGGTAGAATGAGCGACGCTAGCGGTGTCGCCACACTCCTCCCACCCGCAGCGCCGCGAAAATCTTCTCTAGGAGACGTTAACTCAGCCGTG
>DATMQI010000018.1:0-38632 GCA_035567135.1 Terriglobales bacterium | reverse complement strand
CGCAGCCTTCGCGCAGTACGCAAATAACCAGGAGGAGATTACGTTTGTGGCGGAGGTTCCGCTGTTGAACTGTGACGGCACACCCTGTATCGAGGCGCGAATTGGAGAAGGAAAACCAGTCCGGCTGGTGATTGATACCGGGGACCAAGACAGTGTTTTGGATACAAAGGCGGCCGAGGCGGCAGGAATCAGGCGGGCCAGCCCACCGGCAAAGGGGATGCCGGCGGGGTCGTATCCGGCAAGAATTGCCAAGCTGCAAATCGGGGAGCTGACACTGAAGGACTTGTACGTCACGGCGATGGACATGACAGATTGGATCGCAAAGAACCAGATGCCACATGTCGCGGGGACGCTGGCGTACACCGCTTTTAAGGACCGCATCCTGCAACTTGATTTTGCCGCGCACCAGTTGCGGATCTCCGATGTCCTGACGGGGCCAGCGGATTGCGGGAAGATCTGCGCCAAATATTCGTTGATTACATTCGGCAAGCAAGGGCCGCCGATCGTGGTGGCCGAGGGATTCGAAATTAACGGGAAAAGCGTGACGGCGCAAATCGACACGATGTACACAGGCTCACTGCTGGTTTACAACGCGTCGATCGAAAAACTCGGGCTGGGCGAGGCCGCGAAAACGGCGGCGACGCGGCAATTTGCCTATACCGATGGTGGCGTGACGATGAAAGAGGCACCAGCCAAGCGAGAGAGCTTTCGAGGCGTGCCCCTGGGCGATGGCAATCCGAAAGTGTATTTCCCAACCCCCGGTGTGCATGAGCCCGACGAAATGTTTGACGCGACGGTGGGGTTAGAGCTCTTTGTGGATGCCATCGTCACGCTGGATTTTCACAACGGGAATGTTTTTCTACAAAAGGACAAGCGTGCCAGATGAGGGAGACACTTGTGGCGGTTTGAAGTCGGCTGATGGATGCTAATTTGCTAGGCCGAAGCGAGCGGGGACGAAGCGCGGAGGTGCGAGAGAAGCGCGCGGCTGCCGCGGTTTAGAGTGCGGCCGCGGAGCACTACGGCGGCGATGGCGCGTTCGGCTTGCGGGTCGGCTATGCGAACGAAGCGGCAGGGCCTGGATTTGTCCACGGCCATTTCGGGGACGAGCGAGACGCCCATGCCGGCGCCGACCATGGCGAGGAGGCTGGAGAGGTGACCACTTTCGAAGACGACGCGGGGATCGAGGCGGGCGCGGTCGCAGGCGGCGACGGCGGTGTCGCGGAAGCAGTGACCGTCGCGGAGAAAAAGAAACGAATCACGGCGGAGATCTGCGAGTTGCAACGCGGGGCGGCGGCCGAGCTTGTGCGTTTTGGGCAGCGCAGCGAAGAGGCGCTCGGTGAAGAGCGGGTGGGAGTCGAATTCGTGACCGCGGATCGGGAGGGCTAGGACGGCGAGGTCCACGGAGCCAGCGCGGAGGCGATCGAGAAGAACCGGCGTGATTTCCTCTGCGATGGTGATATGAACCTTGGGAAATTTGCGCGAGAAGGTTGCGAGACGCGAAGCGAGCCAATAGGGGGCGATGGTGGGAATGGCGCCGATGACGACTGGACCGGCTTCGGATTGCAGGCGTTCAGTGAGTTCGTCTTTGGCGCTGGAGAGTTCGTGGAGGACGGAACGGGCACGCGGCAGGAAAGCTTCGCCCAGATCAGTGAGACGAATGGAGCGACCGAGGCGATCGAATAGGCGGCCACCAAGTTCGGATTCGAGCTTCTGGATTTGCTGCGAGAGCGAAGGCTGCGAGACGTGGCATTTTTCCGCGGCCCGGGAGAAAGAGCGGGCGTCGGCGACGGCACAGAAGTAGCGGAGTTGGTGTAGTTCCATAAGAGAGCTTACAGCCAACAGCCGTTAGCCATTAGCTTTGGCCGGAAGCGGACGGCTGAAGGCTGTCGGCTTCATTTTCTGCCATAGGCTGTGCCTATCCATTGTATCCGAAGTAGATATTGGAATTATAGGTGGGGCGGCGTGTAAGTTTGCGATGTGGGGCGCGGCCGACGGTTTGGGCTGTGCCGCGCAACGAAAGGCCGGGTACGCTCAGCGCCGGCGGAAGGAAATCTGAGGAGGAAGCGATGACGGAAGAGAAAAAACAGATCATGACCACGGACGCGGGACGCCCGGTCGGCGACAACCAGAATTCGCTGACGGTTGGGCCGCGCGGTCCGGTGGTATACGAAGATTTTCTGTTGTTTGAAAAGATGGCGCACTTCAACCGGGAGAGAATTCCGGAGCGCGTGGTGCATGCCAAGGGCTCGGGCGCTTACGGGCACTTTGTGTGCACGAGCAGCGAGATCACTAAGTACACGACCGCAAAGCTGTTCTCGCAGGTGGGCAAGAAGACGCCGACGTTCCTCCGTTTCTCGACTGTGGGAGGAGAAAAGGGTTCGGCAGACACGGAGCGCGACCCGCGCGGGTTTGCGCTGAAGTTTTACACCGAAGAAGGCAACTGGGACATGACCGGCAACAACACGCCGGTGTTCTTCATCCGCGACCCGTTGAAGTTCGGGGATTTCATTCACACGCAGAAGCGCGACCCGCAGACGAACCTGAAGTCGGCGACGATGATGTGGGATTTCTGGTCGCTTTCGCCGGAATCGTTGCACCAGGTGACGATTCTCTTCAGCGACCGCGGGACTCCGGACGGCTACCGGCACATGAACGGCTACAGCAGCCACACGTTCAGCCTGATCAACGAGAAGAGCGAGCTGTTTTACGTGAAGTGGCACTTCAAGACCAAGCAAGGGATCAAGAATTTCTTCGGCGAGCGGGCTAGCGAGATGCGCGGGATCGATCCGGACTATTCGCAGCGCGACCTGTTCAATGCGATCGCGAAGGGCGACTTCCCGAAATGGCGGGTGTGTGTGCAGATCATGCCGGAGAAGGACGCGGCGACCTATCACATCAATCCGTTTGACCTGACGAAAGTGTGGCCGCACAAGGATTATCCGCTGCACGAAGTTGGCGAACTGGAATTGAACCGCAACCCGGAGAATTATTTCGCGGAAGTGGAGCAGGCGGCGTTCGAACCGCGCAACGTTGTGCCGGGGATGGGCTACTCTCCCGACAAGATGCTGCAGGCACGGCTGATTTCGTATCCGGACGCGCATCGCTACCGGTTGGGCGTGAATTACGATTCCCTGCCGGTGAACAAGCCGCAGTGCCCGTATCACACCTACAACAAGGATGGGGCGATGCGGTTCGACGGCAATGGCGGGCCGGCGGTGAACTACGAGCCAAACAGCTTTGGCGGGCCGACACAGGACAAGAAGTACCTGGAGCGGCCGACGATGGTGAGTGGCACGGTGGCGCGGCACGATCACCGGTCGGACAGTGACTACTTCACGCAGCCGGGGAATTTGTTCCGGTTAATGCCGGCAGACGCGAAGGAGCGGCTGATTTCAAACATTGTCGGTACGATGAAGGGAATTCCGCAACATATTCAGGAGCTGCAGATCCAGCACTTCTACAAGGCCGACCCCGGATACGGCGGCGGCGTGGCGAAAGGGCTGGGGCTGGATGTACAGGCGATTGTCAGTAAGAAGTCGACTGCGGCAGCAGACTGAATCGGCCACGGCTGATAACAGCGATCAGATAGCAGATAGCAGGAAGCAAAATGTGGGGGCGATCTTTGAGGCTCGCCCCGCTTTGCTCTCGGTCGGTAATGATTCTCGTGGGAATGGCAACTAGGTGCCGTTTTTCGTTCTCAGAACTGGCCGAGGTAATTGTGGCGGTGTAGGTTCATGGCAAGAAGAGAGATCCAACATAATTTGCACTGTTGACTCGCGAGTATTCCTGTGGACTGTCATGTTCGTAGCGACGGAAGCCCCTAGGGGAAGACGTGACTGGGTGTCCTTGAAAAATCCATGCCAGAGGGCCGGGACGAAAGTATCGCCGATCGATTGCGGGAGTTGGAACTGCTTGTTCGCCTCCGTCCTTAACGCCGGAAGCTCAATCTCGGAAATGCGATAAGATTTTCCTTCATCGATTTTCAGAACTAAATCGATGCGTGAGTCTGCGTTGTCAATGCGAGTCTCCGGTTCGGCCACCATATCGACATAGCCCTTTGCGCTGTAGAGCCGCGTGAGGTTTTCCAGTGCCCCTCGGACCTTCGAGACGTCGAACAGGTCGCCCCGCCTCAACTCGAGTTGCTGTCGAAGGAGCGTCTCACTAAAAGCCAAAGAACTGTCGTCCTTATTTACATAGAGGACATCGCCGAGCCGATATTGAGGGCCGCTTTCGATGTCCACCCTCAGGACGTAATGGAGTTCGTGTTCTTCCGCACGAACGAGATAGGGTGTGCTTTGTGCAAAAACCTTAAAGAAGCCCTTGTCCTGCAACGCGCCCCTTATAGCGACTTCTGCAGCTTCGTTGGCCCAGTCATCGTGGGTCGCGCTCGACGTGACAAAATCAGTATTCTTAATGCCTTCAGCCAGAACGGCACGCTCTGCTTCGGAGACGGAGTTCTCACCATGGAATTCGACCGCGTCGACGATGACCCTTATCTCAGGTTTCTGTTGAGATGGCAGGCCGTCAGGGCATGTACTTGACTGGGCCGATGACCGTACGAGGAGGACCTGGCTTGCAATGAGCGCCAGAGTGCCGAATCGTGGGAACATTCGGCGGCCGTACATGTTCATAAATATAATCACAAAGTAGTTTGCCGCCAACCAGATTCATTGGAAGTGGCCAACCGCGAGTCCCATTGCAGAATGTTGGTCGAGTTCGAGTAGAATGCATGGGCCATGGCAAAACTTACATTTTTGGGTGCGGCGGGATGCGTTACGGGGTCGAAATATCTGGTGGAGGCGGCGGGCAAGAAGTTGCTGCTCGATTGCGGGTTGTTTCAGGGGACAGACGACTTGAAGCAGCGGAACTGGAATCCGCTGCCGGTGGATCCGAAGACGATCGATTACCTGGTGCTGACGCACGCGCACCTGGACCACACGGGATGGCTGCCGGTGCTGGTGCGGGACGGCTACAAGAAACCGATCTATGCGAATCCGGCGACGATTGAATTGACGGGTCTGCTGCTGAAGGATTCGGGCCACCTGCAGGAAGAAGAGACGCAGAACGCGATCAAGAACAAATGGAGCAAACACCCGGATCCGCGGGCGCTGTACACGGCGGATGACGTGAATCCGGTGCTGACGCAGTTGAAGCCGATGCCGCGGAAGGGCGGTTTTGATCTGTCGCCGGAGTTTCATTTCGAGTCGTATGATGCGGGGCACATTCTAGGGTCGTCGAGCCTGGAATTGACGATCACAGAGAACGGGAAAAAGTTAGTGGTGGTGTTCTCGGGAGATGTGGGCCGCTACGACCAGCCGATTCTGAACGATCCGACTTCGCCGGCGACAAAACAAATTGACACGTTGCTATGCGAATCGACTTACGGCGACCGGGAACACGAAGCGGGTGATCCTTTGCAACTCCTGGCGGATATCGTGAACCGGGTGGTGAAGCGTGGCGGCTCGATTGTGATTCCGGCGTTTGCGATCGGGCGGACGCAGACGTTTATGTTCTACCTGCGGCAGCTGGAGGACTTGCAGAAAATCCCAAAGGTGCCGGTGTACGTGGACAGCCCGATGGCGCTGAGCGCGACGGACCTATATCTGAAGTACAAGGAAGATCACGACGTGCAGTTTGCGCGGGACGAGCAGGGTGGAGGCGATCCGCTGGACGTGCACACCTTCCACCTGACGCGCAGCGTGGCGGAATCGAAGGCCATCAATGACGTGAAGACGCCGTGCATCATTATTTCGGCGAGCGGCATGGTGACGGGCGGGCGCGTGCTGCACCATCTGGCGCAGCGTCTTGGGGACGCGCGCAACTGCGTGATCCTGGGAGGCTTTCAGGCCGAGGGAACGCGGGGGCGGGCGCTGCAGGATGGAGCGAAAACGCTGAATTTGTACGGACAGGCGGTGCCGGTGCGGGCCGAGATTGTGGAGATGGGGCAGTTTTCCGCGCACGCGGGAAAGAGCGAGTTGTTGCGCTGGCTCGGCGGATTGCAGGCGACGCCGAAGCAGGTGTACTTGACGCACGGTGAGCCGGCGGCGGCGCAGGCGTTGCAGCAGGCGATTACGGAGAAGTTCAAATGGAAGGCGGCGGTGGCGCGGTATCTCGATAGCGTAGAGATCGGATGAGAGCTACCGAGCCTGTGCCTCACCCGTTTTCGGTGAGGCCCGGGTAGGGCTGCGGAAACCCTCAAGCCTGAAGGGCCTGAGCTACAGAATTTATCGGGCCAAATTGGCTGAGATTCATGAGACAAAAAAGTGACACAAATTCTTTCGGGAACTTAGAAACATTTATAGGGGAACCCTCGTCTATACGAGCAAGACCACTCGCGGGGTAGGGGACTGACCACCACAGGGCAACCGACCAACAGTCCTCTGCCCCTTTCCTCATCTATTGGGTTTATAAGGACTTAACTTGCTGGAACGTGGCGTGCTGTGCTGGCCTGTTTGGGCAAATTAGGGCAAAACTAGGGCAAGCTTCCCTTCTCCATTTTCCTAATCTGTTGGATTGGACTGCTGCGTCTGCCAGTTCCGCCACAAGCCCACGACCGGATTCTATCACGCGTTCAGCCCCAATTCAGTTCCCTGCTCTCGCTTACAAAAGGTGGCGATGCCGATGTGGTCGAGGCGTCGGTCTGCAAAACCGATCTTAGCGGGTTCGAGTCCCGCCGCTACCTCCAGCTTTTCTCGTTGAGTTTGACGCGTCTGCCAGTTCCGCCAGCCCGGCACGGAATTTGCATTCTAACACGGTTCAGAAACCACACCTTGCCGGAACGCCTTCAAAATCCTTCCTTAATTGTCCGTAGTTGTCCGTAGAACTTAGGACAAGCAATTGATTTACTTTTTCGAAGCTGTTTCCCGCGCTCTTCTAATTGCTTCATCTATCTCGGCCTGCGGTCTACCTGCAATCTGTAACCTTACGATGTTTTGAGCGTTGAAGAGAGCAACGCTTTGATTTCTCCAGTCCTTGTAGAAATCGTCTATCCCTTCGGTTGCTTGTTGAAAGGTAATGTTGGGGATAGGGATTTTTCGATTGAAGTCTTCAAACCAATCCTTTTCACTGTCCGTGCAGAGCGATTTTTCTGCCTTGTCAAGCACAAGCCTGAAAGATTGCTCCGCATCCGCGTAACCGAGGAGATAGGCGTATTTCGCATTGGCATCTGCCTTGCTCCAAAGTGAATAGCCAGTTCTGGGCCGATATTCCTGCGCGGCGTTCGAGACTAGAGCACAACAAATTCCCAGAAGCGCACCGCTCACCAATAGGGCAAGGTTCTTTTTGAAATTTGCATTCATGTAAGAGGCTCCATCATGACCGAAGTCGTAAATTCGATTCACGTACGCAGGGGAAAGACTAACTTAGAACTCGGTCGCCTTCGTGTAGCCAATGCCGTCACAGCACATGTGGAACATCCGGGTTGCAGACTGCGAGGATTTTGAACCTGCATCGAGCATATCTCAACCAAGTGTTGGGGTGCCACTTACTCAATAAGCCTTTCTTGTTAACTCGACGGGTATATAATCTGCTGACCGAGGAGTTTGTATGGCAAAGCTCATCGATTCCATCCGATTATTTTTGCTCCGACTAATCTTTCCACCATCCGTGCTCACGGACGTTCAAATCGAAGCAAAGCTACAAAACGTCAGCGTAATCACCCTGGTTCGAAGCGTGATGGAAAAATATCTGAGAACACGTACTGTGAGGATGCGGCTGGATGGGCGGACCGTCCACTTGAAACTGGAGAAGGTGGACATGAACGAACCTGTTGGGGATATCACGCCGGGACAACAGGGATACGCAGATGAAGTGATGAGAATTTTCCGGGAAGAAGACCGATAAAATCCTTGTGACCCTACCCACACGTAAAGATTATGACCATACCACTACCGGAAGAGGACCACAGTCTTTCTATCTCGATGTTGCGGTTGACCGCTGAACATTTGAAGCAAATAAAGTTCCCGCAACTCGTGCGGCCAGCCGTGGGTCCTAACGCACCGCCGACTGTCGAATTGCTCCAGTGGGCTATTCAAGCGTACTGCTTTCCTTGGATTGATGAATTGCTGAAACTTGGAAACGAGAGGCAAATCAAGGGCGCAATTGTCAAACTGCTGGAAGCGATAGCGGACCAACATGAAGGCAAAGCCTGAGCCCGTCATAGGGCAGTGCAAGCTGTGTCTGCAACAGAAGCAGCTTCATGAAAGCCATTTGATGCCAAAGGCGTTGTACGCGCCCGGCAAAAAGGGAATCCAGTTCGCAACCAGGTCGCAGTCCGGCCAGAATCCAAAACAAATGAAGGCACATCTACTTTGCTTTGATTGCGAACAACGGTTCGGCCGACTCGGAGAATCAGAAGTTCTCCGATGGCTGGCTCCCAAAGCAAAGCAGTTTCCACTGCACGACCGATTGCGGGTCGCGCTGCCATGCGGTGAGATTTCGACATTCTCAGTCTACAAGGGTGCCGATGTTGGTATAGACACCGAGAGGTTTACCTACTTCACGTTGAGCGTTGCCTGGCGAAGGTCAATTCACGAGTGGATGAATGTTGACGGGACACCGCTCCCACAATGGCCTCTCGGAGCGTTCGGGGAACAAATGCGAACATTCTTGGTTGGTGAATCCGGATTCCCGCCAGATACGGCAGTCATGATTATCGTGTGCACGGATGATTTCACACGCCAGTTCTGGACAGGTCCGTCAACCGATGTCGTCTACAATTGCCTCGGATTTGAATTCATTGCTCGTGGAGTCTACTTTCGAGGGTTGATGGGGCACCATCTGAACCCGAACTTCCATAGGGTAAGTTGCGCGTCACCCTACGGGCGGATTCTGCATGGGCATTGTCGTAGCATGACAGAAGAGAAGCTTCGGATACTCGCGGATTTTCCGGGTTGACCTTCGTTTGCGGATAGCGGCAAATCGAAAACGGCTGATGTAGAATCTCGGCGTGCCCAACAAGCAAAACTCTCGCGGAGAGTTGTGATGATTCGCAACGAAGTGCTCGAACACTTCATTCTAGGTTACGGTCTCGAAATTCCCGACGAAGGGCGTGGTCGTCCCGTGGCGTTGCCTCAACTTCAGCTTGCCGCGAAGGCGAAGTGCCCTAATTGCAGCATGGACGAAATACTGGATGCGTTATTCAATTTGGACCGAGAGCACGCCGAGTTAAATAAGTTCTTTCCGTTTGGCGAAAAGTACCTCCCGGTTAGTTTCGAGACTGTGCGCCCAACGACAAAGTGGAAAGAGTTCTTCTACGGCGACCCGTTCCGCATTAAAGTGCTTCCTGCTGGTAGGGTTCGTTTCCAAGAACTAGCCGAGAAGGCGAGTCGGTCTCATGACATGGGGAGAGCGAATTTGAAAGTACGTGAATTAGCTTTACGGGTTCAAAACTTTCATGACGATTTGGAGACGCATTTTGATTTGTGGTTGCAGTCTCTTCAACAGCCAATACCTGACTATCCAGTAAGGAACATAGAAAAGCTGCGGGAACAAACTACCAGTTTGGCGCGGCAGCTTGGGACGCTACGGCCATACATAAAAAGATTCACGGCGTCTAGTGTGATGACGGTCATGGGGCAGCGATGGGATGCCTATGATTGCGCGGTAAGCAATGATGTTTCGGTTCGCAAAGGACCTTCAATTGAAGCCGTCCTACCGCAGCTTCAGCAGATGTTAGGAAGACTAGAATTAATGAACCCGGATGAAGAGATTCCGTTGGAATCTAAGGGTAGCAACGAGAAACCTGGCACGGTGAACATTTATAATTTGCACGGTGCTCATTCCCGCGTAAATATTCAATCGGAAGACAAGTCAGTGAATGTGTCTTCTATTACCGAGCAACAGGTCTTCTCAGGTATCCGGCGAGCAGTCAGTCAAGGCATCCCAGAAGTCAACGAAAGGGAGATAATTCTGGAAAAGCTGGACTCGCTCGAAAAATCGGTGCATTCACGAGACTTCTTATCGAAATACCAGGAATTTATTAATACAGTGGCCAGCCACATGACCATCATTGCTCCGTTCCTTCCAGCCTTGACACAGATGTTAGGAAATTGAGACGTAGAACTATTTGAATACGGAGAAGGGCACGTCCTGGTTGCAGGAAAACGGCGCTAACTGGCCGTGCCCTTGTTGTGTCGCTGCACGCACAGTGTCCAACTGTTGCCGCACCATATCCGCCTGCTTCTGTAACTTCGCTTCTTCTTGTCTCGATGCCGCCAACGCGCCTACCAGGACTTGGCTTGCAGCCCGACCTGGTTCCATTGACGTTAATTCTATCGTTCGTTTAGGCTCGGCAGATGAACACGGAGCAAGATCAATCTTGGCACCATTACAGAGACGCCATGAGTTCGAGCGCGAAACTATCGCAACAAGGTGATACCGACGAGGCTTTGCGATTGCTAGACAGCGCGATCACAATGGCATCAAAAGAGAACGATAGACAATGGGTCCTCACTCTCAGCCACCATGCTGCGGTCATCTCGAACTTCCTTGGAAACCTGTCACGAGTGAAGCACTACTACCAACAATCTCTGGCGTTCAATCCGGAGAATCCTCGCGCATTGTCCGGCTTAGCCGATGTCGCAAGAGAGGAAGGCGAGCTTGAACTGGCGAGGGAATATGCGGCCCGATGCTACAAGGCACTCATGGAAGGCGACAACTTCTTGAAAGATGCTCGCCTCGAAACACTTCTTAAGAAGTGGCCAGAAGTTGGTCAACTAAAGCCATAATTTATGCTCGCCTGCCAAGTACCTGATAAATGCGGCCCGGACAGGTCGCCTTAGGAAACAAGGGAAACGAAACATGAAGGATTATTTGAGACTCTGGGGTGAAGGGTTGCCGAATCAACAATCTCGACTGTTGTCTGCACCGATCACTGTTCTCGGCGAACGGATAAAGCAGCTCGGTCCGAGATGCGAATTTGCAAAAGTCCAGTTGACGGTCCACCCTTCAGAGTCATTTGAAGTTATAGATCGCGTTGCCGAAAGGAGTGAGCTTGAGAAATTAGGAGTGGAATGGCCAGACTGTGCCGTCTTTGGATTGCTCGATGTGTTGATGTTCACTGAATTGGGTCCGCTGTACAAGGTTTGCGTCGTCTTGGAAAAAGTTTGGTATCACGAAGTTGATTCGTCATACCAGGCGTTCCGCCATGCCGGACGTGTGGCGGGGCGAAAGATCGTTGAAGCTATTGGGGATGATACAGAAGGCTCCCAACTCGACCTAGCGCCTGATTAAACGCGGCTTATCGGGCACAGGAACCGACCATGCATATTGTCGATGTCCCGAAGCTATTGAATTGGGTTAAGCAAGATACGAGCCGTCCGGGACAGCAAACAAAGAAAGAGAAATTGAGGAAGTTGCTCGGGACGCGATAGAGGAGGAGGCGTTTATTTTGGGCCAAATTGAAAGGCGGTGGCCGCAGGAGTTGACTAAGACAAGTCAACTGAACTGCAGAACAGTTATCCGCTGAAACCTGAAATGCTAGGCTGGCTAAGCGTGGCTAGGAGCCGCACCCTATGAAGAAACTTTATGCAATCGTTCTCATTTCTTTCCTAACGACTGCAGGCAGAGCGGACGACCTCGCTAGTTCATTCAAACAAGCTGCCGCCCTAGCAGATGGACAAGGAAAGGAACGCGCCGCACAGGCATATATTCATCTTGATCTGACGCCATACTACGAGAAAACATACTCGCCTGTCTTTCAGTCCTGTCTAGCGTCGACTGATCACCCCGACACATCGCCGTTCTCATTCGTTGCAGCAATCGGAAAAGATGGTCGCGTTTTGCGGCTTTACATAGATCACGAAACCAACATATTTGCCTGTGTGCGGCAGACGCTACAAAAAGACGAATTTCCACACCCGCCAGTCGCTCCCCACTACTTCCATGTTTCGATGAGCTTTGCTAAATGAGCGAGACTCTGCGAAACGCGGTAACCGGAAAAGTGAAGTCCTGGTACGGAAGAACCCGAGGCCCCCTCGTTCAAATGCTCATCAAAACAATTACTAAAACAATTCCTCCCCGTTCGCGGGTCCGCTTAATCAGAGCTGATAGTCGGACACCCTCTTGGAAGAAAGACATCGGTCGCCAATTTCGAGTGGGGTATTACAGCCGCAAGGATGGATTGGATTGCATCTGGCTAGTAAACGAAAATGGGGTATACGAGCAGACTACGAACCGAAAATTCCTGCTGAAATACTTCGACGTGGAGTACTTGTCTCCGGAGAAGAACCTTTATGGCCGAGGGAAGCGCCGTCTGCGAAAAATACTCATTCCATCTCCTTTGGAACGGCTCAATAGCAGGTCCTCCATAGAGGCATACGAGGGAGCGAAGGAAATTGGGCAAAAGGACAACCGGGGCACCGTGCGGTCGGTCATAGACGTCTTGCTCCAAGGTCAGAGGGTATTGAACAGAGCCGCAGCGGCCTACGCGTTGAATCTTACGCACGGCAAAGCCGCGATTCCGGCGCTAGAGAGGTCCGTTGGAAACAAGCGAGAACATCCCAAGGTCAGAGGGCAGGCCGCTGAATCACTAGCCCACAACCACCGAGCAAAGTCACACCATATTCTGCGGGTTAATCTCAACGACCCATCCAAGGAAGTTCGCTTCTGGTGCGCTTTCTCTCTTTCCCAGATGGCTGACGAAGACGCGCTCGTTCCTTTAAAGAAGCTCGCTGAAAAAGACCATAGGATAGTAAAAGGTTTTTGGTCTGTCAGCAAAGAGGCAAATTGGGCTATGCGCGAAATTCAGAAGGAGATCAGGGCGTGTGGGAGACGGCGGCAGCCCTGCCTCTTCTGTTCAAAGGTACGGAGAAAACGGGCTTCTCGGATGTCACATGCCTGATAGATGTATGGGTCGGACTGAAGCCGCCCCCTGGATTAGAAGCGAGCCGTGGTTGTCAATGCAGAGCCAACAAAAGCAAACAAGACCACTCCGGGGAGTGAACGGCAAAGTCTGCTCAAAAACGATTTGACAGGGACGACATTGTTAGAGATGTCCGGTAAGCCGTGCTAACCAGGCACTAGGGAAGCTCTATATCAACGTAGGAATCCGTTCCGATAACTTCAAATTCCGACCGAGGTAAAGTGTGGTCGATTGCACTTATCATTTTGCCAGCTTTTTCGGCAGATTCTGTGTCGATTATCTGCACGTTAGGGTCTTGCCAGTGAAAAGACTTGATGTGACCTGTAAGCACTTCACGGAAAGTTTGGCCACTTATGGCAGCGACATCCTTCTTTGAGCGAAAGAACGCCTTCTTTCGTCTGACTATAAAGACCCATTCGCATTCAGGAATAATCGTCGGAAGACCTTCCGTATAAACGGTGGCCCGGCCAGCCTTCATGTCGCCTTTCCTCTGAACAGGAACCAAACTAGGCACGAAGACACCTTCTCCGCAGGTCCGCTCCAAATCCTCCTTGGCTTTTCCATATCGCCAGAGATAAAGAGATGCCGCAGCTGGCATGGTCAACGGTCTCGAAAAATTGGGCTGTTCAATCATCACGAGAATTGCCCGTTGGTTATGATGGACCCACGACTGGGTCAGCCCTTCGATATTCGCAGCCGCTACCGATTCGGGCCCCTCCGCTTCTCCCTGCGGGTTGACCACACCGAGGCCAAATCTAGTAGCCAGCTTCTCCACGATAGGCATAGCCTCAAAGGCAAAGTAGCTGGGACGGTTGTAGTTCAAATTGAACGACAAACCGGAATCAAAATAGCCATTCGGTATATCAGGACCATCCTCTGGTGAGTCTGGAGCCTCTGCCGCGAAATCAAAACTGAAATAGACGCCAGTCTTGGGATTCAAGTACCAAAGCTGAGCATCCTTTCTCGCGAAGTATTCAATCCCTTTAGCCCAAGCACTGACTTCCTCGAAGTTCATTCTCTCGGGTTTACGCCAACAGAAATAGAGGTCAAAGCTCATAAGCTCTCGCACTGGATTCTAGCGCAAATCTCGCAAGTGCCTGGTGAACGACTCTCCAGGAACTTGTTGATAAGTCCTTTCAAATCAAGAAATCGTCGCAGACAAGTTCCTGGCACTAGCGACGCGTCGAAGACGCAGTCAGAGCTTACCGGGACCTGACGAGGTACTTGGGTGTATTATCGCCGCACCTCGTATTGAGGAAATCCCAAAATGCCTGAAGCGAAGACATTTCGACTTGTGTTCGGAGCCGCAATCTTGGTGTGTGCAATTCTGTGTAGCGAGGTCCTGAGCGGGCAAGAGAAGTCCATATCAAACTCACCATCAAATGAGGAGTTTCGCATCGGTAGCAGTGATGTTCTTCAGATCTCGGTCTATCAACATCCAGAATTGTCGAGGACAGTCGTGGTCAATCAGGATGGGAATATTACTCTACCGCCACTCGATGCGTTGAAGGTCGCGGGCTTGTCGGTTCAGGCTGCAGCTGATTTACTTCGCAGAAAACTGGAACCTATGCTTTCCACGCCTCAAGTGACCGCGACAGTGACTGAGATTCACCACGGAATAATTCACCGCGTACCGTTCAAGCCACTTCGGCGCGGACCCTCTTTTAGAGATGTGCCCGCACCTGACCATCTAGGTTGCCATGTCGCAAGAATTGATGCCTAAGCACGGTTACCAGAGAACCTGATTCCGAGTACCCACATTTCCGGCTAGCGGAAGGAGTTAGCGCGCTATCCGCATTGTTGATAATTACAAATCGGCCTATTCGGAAGCCTGAACTTCGAGAACCGTAAGCGTTGGGGTGACCGTTTCGCCGCCTTCTGAATAGGGAGTTCCGGAAATGGACTTCATCTTGAAGTCGCTCCAATCTTTGCCGCTGAATCCCTTTTCACTCCAAGTGAGCTGCTTCCCAGTGAGGGTGCCGACGCGGCCAGAGAAACCAATCTGCAATTTCCTCTCAATTTTGTTTCTCCCAGTGACTTGAGATACGTCGAATCGCAGTTGGTATGCGAGGTTTCCGGCGTGTACCTCAATTGGAGTGTACCCTGTGTAGAAAGTTGGGTCCTCCTCCCCAAGGGAGACGACCGCCTCTCCCCGTGCCGCAGTTTCGGTGCGGCAGGATTTTCCCTTGCACTTATTCAGCAGTAGCTCGTAGTCGAACTTTACATCTCCCCTCTGGCCGGGCGGAGATGCAGCGCTAATGGCGGCAAACGCAATCAAAATCACACAGCGGATAATTTCCATGGCCAGTTGAAATTTTACCGTGGACAAAGTTGTATCCGATGCGATGTGCCCTAAGCTAAACAGTCAAGTCCTTCGCGAGAATAAGCGAAGTGCAATGAGACAAAGCATCAGCATCGCACTCACGAGTGAAAGTGGCCAATGGAATAACCGAAGCTCAAACGTCGCAACAACTCCGAAGAAAATTCCACCAAAGACAGCCAAAGGCAAAGCAAGTCGCAAATCCTTCCAAGGCTCGAACAAAGGTACGTGGGAGCTAATCCATCTGGGGACAAAGAACATCCAAGCTCCGAAGAAGACTCCCCGCATCAGGACATGCGACCACTCAACCCATGTTCCCACTTCAACTCCTCTTGCTCCGGCAGTCACTTCAAGAAGCTGGCCCAGAGTCTCTCTTCCGATGCTATAGCAAGCAAGAATCAATGAGAGCATTCATGGCCTTATTGTGTTCCAAGTCTGAGGTAGGTCGTGATAAACGTTACCGGAGCCGCATACGTCCTTGCATTTGTCGTGCTATAAATTTCACATGCCCACAATTATTGAGCGGTGGCTGCTGTTCACGTATGTCCACGGTGAGTTCACGCCGTTGTCCAAGCCGTTCAAGACGAAAGATCAAGCGGAGAAGGCGCGATCAAAGCTCCCGGAGCGGGAACGGTGGGGAGTTGCGATTGGTGTGATTCGAATCAAGCGATAGCTTATTCGCTACAGTCCACCCTGCAATCCCGTAAGATGCGGTACCATCGTTGCAAGTATCCCAAAGGAGAACCCATGTCCTCGTTCCGTATCACTTGCATCTCTCTGTTCACGCTTCTCGCATTCAGCTCGATGCTCCACGCTCAGGTGACTACGCAGCCAGTCGCGGCGACCGCTTCTACTCCGGCAACAACACAGTCAGCGCCATCATCAACAAAAATCACAAATTCACGTGTCGTTGAGATGACAAAGCTAGGTCTGGACGAAGACATCATCATTGCTCGAATCAAACATGGCACTTGCGATTTCCAATTATCAGACAATGATTTGCTGGATTTGAAGAAGGCGGGCGTTTCCTCAAAAGTTGTAGCAGCCATGCTGGACACAGTTTCAGTTGCTGCCGCGTCTACCGCCCCAGTACCAACCCCGGAGCCGAGCGATGGAAAGGTCCGCGTTTTCGTCACGGATAGCCAATCATGGGAGACGCGGGGAAGCGGTGGCGGAGGAGGAAACAAGAATGGTTGGGGTGGAGCTAGTTCGTTCTCGGGCGGTGCTCGTCCGCAAACGGCAGAAATCATCAAAACTATAAATCAACGGTGTCCTGAATTAACCGTAACAAGCAATTTGGGGAAAGCTGATTTTGTACTCACGCTCGACCACGAAGGCGGTAAGGGATTACTGGCCCATCGTAATAAGATCGCGGTCTTCAATAGAGAAGGCGACGACATATTCAGCAACTCGACCAGAGAACTCGGGAATGCGGTAAAGGATGCGTGCGAAGTGATGAGGAAGGCAAAGAAGTAAGGCGGAGCAAATTTGGCGTTTGCACCGATGTTTATTTTACTTGCTGGCTTACCTAGGCCATCCTAGTCACTATTCGTACGACCCTCAAATGCTCAACGCTTCTACCACGGAGAAATCACGATGAATACAATGAAGAATTCTTCGATCCAGGTTTTTGCCTTTCTTTCAGTTCTGCTCTTGGGGGCGGCGTTATTTCCATTAGCGTCCTTCTCATCCACGTGTACTGGTTCCGATCCCTGCCACGCCTGCAAGAACTGCAAATACTGTAAGCATTGCGCGAAGGAAGGCGGGAAATGTGGAGTCTGTAAGAACCGACCGGGGTCGCACTAGGGTAAGGACCAGTTTGAACGCCACGCCAAAGAAGTGTACCCTGGCATTCCCTTCCTCCCACTAATTCAATTTTCGAGAAACCAATGACCGAAGACCGGAAGTACGCAATCCTTATTTGCTACAACCCTGCTCTGTGCCCGTAAATTAATTGAAACGATGGACTCGGATAAGCCGAATTTCGCGAAGCAGTATTTTGTGGATAAGGCGATTGATGAGGCGGCGTTCGTGCTCGAACGTATCGACAAAAAGTTTCCGAAGACCTAATTCTAGTAGGCAGTCAAACTGGTATAACCCGGCAACAGAAGACCTCATTCTCGAATCGAGGGAGTCGATCTATTTCGATTCCCCCTACCACACTCCTACAGAAGAGCCAGTCAGAAACCGTGTAGTGCAATCGCCGCCTGAAGCTCGAAATCTACTGACAACGGAATAAGTCTACTAAAATTTAACTTGACTTGCTCTCATCAGATCTCTATAGTCCGCCTTCATGTTGTTCCGTGAAGGTATCCTCGAACTGTAAAATCGGTCGGTATCCTTTTAAAAACTGGTCAAAGCTAGTCGTTTCCCTATGGAGGACTGTATGGCGCGATTCCGTTCTCTGGCGAATACGATCGGTCGTCAGTTCGTTTTCACTGTCGCTGCGTCAGCACTCTTCCTTCTGGCTAGCACGATTGATGGCTTCGCCGCGAAGGCCGAGGAAGCTAAAGGCCCAGTCAATCTCGCTCTTCGCACCGCCGGAGTTTTTGAAGAACCGCTCGTAGCAACGGGCATAACGTTATCTAGTGAGGATTTGGCACTGGCCGAGGCGACCGCGACCTACAAGACTCAGACGGTTCCCGACGATTTCACCGTTTTCGATCGCTTTCTTGCTGAATACCCACAGTCGAATTGGCGCGTTGCGCTGCTCACAAACCTCGGCCTTGCGTACTACCACTACGGATATTTTTCCAAAGCCATAGACTCGTGGGAGGAAGCTTGGAAGGAGGGAAGAGGAGCAACCTCAGCCGAGGCCAAAGCACTTGTTGATCGAGCTGTGGGCGAACTTGCAAGAATGCATGCCAGACTTGGCCACGCTGACCGCCTCGCAGCCCTATTTCAAGAAATTGGCGACCGACCTGTATCGGGTCCTGCAACCGAATCCCTAACTGGGGCAACTGAAGGCCTTTGGACGATGCGGAACGATCCCGGGGTGGCATACCTATGCGGTCCCATGGCGCTCAAGAATCTTCTGTTGTCAGAAAATGCCAGTGCCGAACGTGTGCGATTTCTGGATGAGTATCGTTCCAGCCCCCAGGGCGTTACGCTGGCCGAGGTCGGACGCTTGGCGGAGCAGGCCAAGCTTCCCTATAAGCTCGCGTACAGAGAGAAGAATCAACCGATTCCGGTTCCCGCAATCGTGCATTGGAAGGTAAGCCACTTTGCCGTAGTGATTGGGGAAACAAACGGCCGCTTTCATATCAAGGACCCGACTTTTGGAACAGACCTCTGGGTAACCCGTGGGGCGCTCGAATCCGAATCCAGTGGCTACTTCCTGATTCCGTCTGAGAAACTTGGGACCGGGCTCCGCGAGGTTGGTTTCCAAGAAGCGAGCAACATTCGAGGAATGGGCTTCACTGGCTCAAACGACCCTAGCGCGACGAGCCCGAGTTCCGACACAGCAATGCCTCAAAGTTCTAATTGCGGGATGTGCGGATATAACGTTAGTGAAATGGTCGTGAGCCTGAACCTCAAGGACACACCGGTTGGTTATGCACCTCCAAAAGGCCCTCCCGTGTATATGAGTGTTATCTATAACCAGCGCGAGGCCAGTCAACCCGCAAATTTCAGCTTCTTTAACGTCAGCGCTAAATGGACTCTGAACTGGCTCAGCTACATTCAGGACGATCCCACGTTGGCCGGAGCCAATGTTCTTCGATATGTCGCCGGAGGAGGCTACGTTAACTACCTAGGATACGATAGCTCATCGAGATTTTTCTTTCGCGAAACCACAACTAAGGTAGATGCATTTCTGCAGCTCACGTCGAACAGTCCCATTAGTTACTCGCGCTATCTGCCCGACGGATCAGTTGAGATCTATTCGCAATCGGACGGCGCTACCACATTTCCGCGACGCGTTTTCCTCAGTCAAATCAGTGACCCTGCTGGTAACGTCGTGAAGCTAAATTATGATAACCAGCAGCGGCTAGTTTCGATCACTGATGCGACCGGACGAAACACGACATTGAGTTATGAATTGACAACTAATCCGTTGCTCGTGACACGGATTACCGATCCGTTCGATCATAGTGCTCAAATTGCTTATGACGCCAACGGCCGTCTGGCCCAGATCACTGACGTAATTGGTCTCACATCGCGCTTCACATACGATTCCAGCTCTCTCGTCAATTCGATGACGACACCTTATGGGACCACCACGTTCGCCTTCGGAACTGGGGTGGGTTATGGACCATCTCGTTTCGTCGAGATCACGGACCCTCTTGGCAATCACGAACGCGTGGAATACTTACAGGGCGCACCTGGCATCTCCAGTCAAGAGAGTCCAATACCGAATGGGATTAAGGTTTTTCATTGTTGTGCACCGGATAACAGCTCCATGTTCATGGATGGGCGCAATACTTTTTATTGGGACAAGCACGCCCTGTTACTTGCACGCGGGGATTATACGAAGGCACGAATTAGGCACTGGTTGCACGATGGGTTGTCGGCCAGTGTACAAACTTCTTCAGTAATCGAAAGCGTTAAATATCCTCTTGAGCGTCGGATTTGGTTCAACTACCCAGGTCAAGGCCCGGACCCCTACGGCGGCGGGGTCACGGGTAATTTAGATAAGCCCAGCGTCATCGCACGAGTGCTCGATGATGGTACGACGCAACTGACGCAGCTCAGCTACAACTTCTTTGGCAAATTGGCAAGCGTTACTGATCCTGTCGGGCGGGCGACCTTTTACGACTACGACCCTAGCAACGGGGTTGACCTATTGAGCATAAGGCAGCAGACCTCACCTACAGTCCTTTCAAATATCGCTCGCTTTACTTACAACAGTCAGCGTCTCCCAGTGACATATACCGACGCGGCGGGCCAGACGACGACATACAGCTACAACAGCGCAGGCCAGCTTAGCCAGGTCGCAAACCCGCTGAACGAGACAACAGAGTATGTTTATGACGGGTTAGGATATCTGACTCGAGTCATTAACCCCAATGGGAAGACGGCGGCGAGCTTCACCTATGACGCCTCCGGTCGAGTCGCCACTCACACTGACTCGGAAGGCTATACGGTTAGTTTCGCTTATGATGCTGCCGACCGATTGACGATTGAGACATACCCTGACGGAACCACCCGTCAATACACTTGGAATCGGCTGGATCTATCTTCAGTCAAAGACCGGCAGGGCAGAACGACGCAATATAGCTACGATGCAGTGCGTGATTTAATCGCTGTAACCGATCCCTTGGGTCGCAAAACGAAATTCGGCTATTACGAAAACGGCAAACTCAAGACTCTGACCGATCCTAATGGCAATGTTACGACGTGGAATATTGATGTGCAAGACAGGGTCACGGCTAAGGTATATGCAGATGGCAAGCAGTTCACGAATACGTATGAAGCTAGCACCAGCCGACTCAAATCCGTGAGTGATCCTCTTGGCCAGACGAAGCAGTATGGATACGCACTAGATGATCAGATGACGAGCATTAACTACTTGAACGCACATAATCCAACCCCCAACGTGAACTTTGCCTACGACACCTACTTCCGTCGGCTCGTGTCGATGACCGACGGCTCCGGCACCACCCAGTATGAGTACCAGGTGGTCGGTGCTCTCGGAGCGCTTCATCTGCTGAAGGAGGTTGGCCCTTACAAGAACAGTGCTATCGCCTATCAGTACGACGCCACAGGACGAATGATCGGGCGTGAGGTCGATACCACCAGCACAGAGAACTTCGGATATGACAAGCTCGGGCGGCTCACTCTACATGCCAGCCCACTAGGTACTTTCGCTCTGGACTATCTGGGCCAAACTGCGCAACCCACCAGCCGACGCCTTTCCGAGTCTTTATCTACCGAGTGGACCCACGAAGGTAGTACGCATGATAGCGATTTCAAGAGCGGGCCGGTGCGCACCGAGTGGACATATGACAGCAATAAGCAAGATCGTCATCTTCTGCGCATCAAAAATGGTGGGGAGGCACGAAACTATCACCTCACGACGACGCCGGAAAAACTCATCACCCACATTGATGAAACGGGTGCCGAACGACCGCACTCTTGGAGCTACGTCTACGATGCTGCTGGCCGGTTGATTCAGGCGTCATCCAATGAAACAGAATATGCCTACGCTTATGATCCTGCCGATAACATCGTTTCTATCGAGGGGCCGGCAGGTACCAAAAATGGAAACTACAATAATGTCAATCAAGTCTTAAGCTTCAACGACGAGTCGTTTACTTACGACGCTAACGGCAACGTCATTGATGACGGCGTACGTACCTACGAATGGGATGCAGAGAATCGGTTGCTAAACATCAGTAACAAGAATGAGCTCGCAAAGAGCACCACATTTCGCTACGACGGATACGGTCGACGTATAGCGATTCTGAATTCCGACGCGGCAGATTCAAAGGAAAAACGATACCTTTGGTGCGGAGTTGTACTTTGTCAAGCAAGAGACTCGAATGATGTAGTCTCTCGGCGGTACTTCCCCGAAGGTGAATTGGTTGTTCGGCGTGACGACTCCGAAGACGAGGAATCCTCCAAGACTACTTTGTACTATGCTCAAGATCAACTTGGGTCAGTACGTGACGTCTTAACTGGTGTGACGGGCCACACTACGGCTTCCTTCGACTACGACCCATATGGGAATCCGACTCGAACAGATGGGCACGTCTCACCCGACTTTAGGTACGCGAGAATGTTTTACGAAAAGAACAGCGGGCTCTATCTGACGCAATACCGCGCATATGATCCGAGAACAAGCCGTTTCATCAGCAACGACCCCCTGGGCTTCCTGGGAGGCAGTTTGAACCTCTATGCTTATGTGAAAGATAGTCCCGTGAATCTGGTCGATCGAAATGGCGCACAAGTAGCCGGAGAGCCGGGCTGGGAACCGGGGTACGAACCAGCAGGCAACCCTCTTTTTGATTGGCTCTCTGATGAAGAAAGCAATGCTCTAAACGGCTATCTCGGGGAACTGTATGAACAGTACTACTTCAACCTTGAGCACGCCCATCCCAGCCAATCTCCGGGTCAACAATGCCTCATAAATCCACCCGGCACTCCACCCTTATTACCTGGACAGGATATCTGCAGCATCTATCCGTGTTTCCAAAATGCGCCGGGTCCTTCCTGGAACTACACTCCCGGACCGTCTCCGAGTCCTACACCTGCCCCGGGCGCTCCTGTCCCCCAGCCACTACCTGTCCCCTTGCCCGACGCAACTCCCACTCCCACTCCCACTCCTGGTCCATTGTTGCTACCGTGACGGATGGTCGTTCTGAGAATGAACAAGTCGACAGCCAGACGCATACTAATTTCCAACAAATCAGAATGTGATTATGGACATTTTTGATACCTTTTACTCTGGGGGGTCTCTGGTGTTTACCACTCCCTTTACCAACCGCACTGCCGCTCGGCCTCCAGCCGTCCCCACACTCCAATCCACCAATCCTGTATCTTCTGGGTTTAGTATTCAATTAGCCAGCGGAACCATACATCGACTTTCAATTCGATGGTAGACCTGCGACATCCCGAACAGAACCCTCAGACGAAATCACGCTGGGCAAAGATCCGAGAGACGGAGTGAGGGTGATGCAGTTCCGTAAGCGTCAGTCGAAGTTAAGACCGGACGCTTACGCAGTTCCTGGAGCGGGGAAAGTACATTAGGGAGGTTGCGGAAGGAAGAATCTCGACGGGACGGTACGTGCCCGACGCCTAAAAGGGTGAGCTAAAAACCCCGCGCGAAATGTGCAAGCGAACCGCTCTATATAAGGTACTTAGAGGAGGCTGTTTTGATGGGCGGAAATCTGTAGTTTTGCGCTCACGCTCGGGATTAAATCATTCAATATTCTTGGCGAGGATGCAAACCCCGTATCGCCAGGAATAGCTTGACATTCTAATTAACCGAAGAGCAGAGTATCTGGCTATACCCCAGGCCCGCCCAGTCGGGCGGCACATCGCAACATAAAGGGTTCCCAGATGTTCCGCCCAGCGAACATCTCAACGGCCCCTCTCGGCGTCGCCCTCCGCACATTGCCGAATACTCAATCCCCCTTCGAGGTACATCATGAATTCCACCTGTAAGTCTCAACGCTTTTTGTCTCTCTGCGCACATGCCATTGCATTCCTGGCATTGGCTTGCTCGGTTACCCTTTTTGTGTTCATGGTGGGTTGCTCGTCGAACAAGTCCTTAGCTACTCCACCACCGCCGCAGTCGGTGACAGTCTCCGTGTCGTCTTCAGTCTCTAGCGTGTTGCTCGGCAATACGCTGCAATTCACGGCCACCGTAACGGGTACATCAAACACGGCAGTCACATGGAGCGTCAACAGCGTTGCGGGGGGCAATTCGACCGTGGGCACGATCACGAACGCTGGCCTCTACACTGCGCCGGTGGATCTGCCGAACCCAACAAATGTCAACATTCAGGCCACGAGCCAGGCAGACGCTTCAGCGAGCGGGAGCACGGCAGTCATAATAACCAGTGACATCACCGTCGCTGTCGCTACCAATCCTGCAAATACATCAACAGTTACTCCTGGGGGTACTGTCCAGCTTATTGCTACAGTCGCGAGCGCTGGTCATCCTGACGTCAAGGTCAATTGGTCCGCCAACGGGGTTGCGAATGGAAACTCGACGGTAGGAACAATTGCTGTTACAGGCGCCGACACCGCCACCTACACCGCCCCAGGTAGCCTGCCCAATCCCAATCCGGCCACTATTACGGCGACTAGCGTTGCTGACTCAAGGACATTCGCAAGCCTCTCTCTTACGATCAAGTCGGCGGTCCAAGTTACAGTGATGCCGAGTCCAGTGACAGTTCGGACAGGCGCAACGCTCCAGTTTACTTCCGCCGTCACCGGAACAACGAACACGAACGTAAACTGGGCGGTCAACAGCGTCTTGGGCGGGAGCTCAACTCTAGGAACTATCTCTGCAGCGGGGCTCTATCTCGCCCCAGCTAGTGTGCCAAGTCAAAATCCGGTCACAATCTCCGCTACGAGCGTCAGTGATCCGACCGTTTCTGGCAACGCACCCGTGACCGTAATAGCGGCCGTGTCAAACCAGTTCACCATCAATTATCTCAGCACCATGCAGGCCGCGCCCTTCTCTCTATTGACAGTTAATGGTTCGGGCTGGGATCCCTCTCAACCAGTGGTGGTTAGATTTACCATTGGTGGAGGAAGCCAGGTTGATGTACCGGCACTATATACGACCGCGACGCAAATCGTTGTAGGTGTGCCACCCCTTATAGACCTCAGCAACAGTACAACCAGCGCCGGACAAGTACCGCTCCAGGTCATGCAAACATCAGCCTCGGCGACTACGACCTCGAATACTTTCTCTGGCCTTCAGGTTGTTGACCTACCCGTAAGCAATTTGCCCCCGGGGACAACCATCACTGGTCTGATTGACGGTTTGGTTCTGGTTAGCAAGGATTTGGAAGTTCAACTCGCTTACGATGAGCTCGCGTCAGGCGGGCAAGCAAGCACAACTCAGCTACGCTCCACGCTGGAAGCCGTCATCGCGCAAGCTGCTCAATTGAAGACTCAGTTCCGGGCGCTGTTCAGCAATCCGGCTAATACCTTCCCGCTTGCCAATGGCTCGCAGTTGATTGTGGATCAGAATTCCACTGTACTGACAGAAAGAATCTTGTTCGCTTGGCTTGCCCGATTGGACAGCGTGATTCAGACTGGTCAGACCGCTTCTGCAGCCCTGAGAATGCGCTCGGTGTCTCAGGCCAGCGTGTCCATCGCTGGAGCACCTGCCGTCTGTAGTTTCTCTCAGAGCTGCCCTGATCAGGCGTACATCACACCGGCCAGACCTCCCGTGTTGCAGCCTGCCGGTACCAGCTTTGGCGACGGCATGGATGCTTTCCTCCAAGTGGTCACAGCACTTGCTAGTGCTGCATCCAAGTCGGTGGGTGACGTTTCATCGTTGGTGAGCCTCACCAGCGCTATACGAATTACTTTCCCCGGAGTTGGCGCCTACGTTCATGACACGATCCTACTGGCCGCGCCGGGCGGCAACCAAGCAGTTCAGCAGAGGCTAGCCAACGCTGACGTATTAGCACTTCAGGCCCAACAACCAGGCATTGCTAAAGCTGCTGTAGACGTGCTTGGCGTTGCTCTGGGCGAGGCCGACCCGTTGGCAGGGCTGATCTTCGGCATCCTCCCCGCCATGGCAAGCCTCGACGCTCAGCTTCCTGCTCAAGGGCTCCAGCCAGCAGCATTCTTCGTGAAAGGGACAGTGACGTCCAATCTGAACCAACCCATTTCGGGCGCACTTGTGACGTGTTCCAACTTCTCTTTTTGGGCCAACGGTTTCGCTGTTACGCTCGGTGATGACTCGTTCAGTTCAGCCGTGCCTCCAAATTCCACGACGTTAAACGTGCCGACCATTTTGACTTGCGTAGTAAACAAATCCGGATTTCAATCATCACAGCTCCAGATTGATCTGACAAAACCGGGCATCAGTTATCCGGTTATTCTCAACCAGGCTGCGCTTTTCACTGACCCTAACTCGCTTTCGTTCACAGCCACGCAAGGCGGGACCAATCCTTCCGCAAAAGCCCTGAATGTCGAGAGTTCTCTTTCAGGAGGCACGAACTGGACCGCCCAAACAGATGCCTTGTGGCTTCGCATATCGGTGTCCGCTGGGGCTACACCTACGGCAATCCAAGTCTCGGTCGATATTACGGGACTTCTAGCTGGGCCGTACACAGGGAACGTCATCTTCACGCCGGCCGCCGCGTCAACCAGTCCTGTAAATGTTCCAGTGACTTTGCAGGTCACATCGCCAAATTCTGAGACCTGGACTGGCACAATAACTGGAACGTTGGAAGACCAATTCTGTACTGGCGCTACAACAAACGGAAGCTGGAGCATAAGCTACCAAATTACCGTGGTTGCCTCTGGAAGCTTGGTGTCAGGTATTCAGTCGGGCAGCGTGTCGGGGAACGGGAGCTCTTCGGGTGCGATTACGGTTGTAACGCAACCAGTTAACCCTCAAGAGCCCGGTTGTCAGCTAGTTTCGAGCAGCGCGTCCAATGTCCAAGTGAACATCTTAACGATCCCTGGGACCCAGCCAGGGGGACCTCAAATCCAGGTCACAGAGGCTCCGGGACAGTCTCAGGACTTCATACCTATTTGTCGATCCGCTAGCGACCGCCAGCTTGGCTGCGAGGACATGGGAGGGTTTGTACTAGTTCCCACAGCAATCTCCGCGACATCAATAAGTGGCACGTGGTCTGGCAATAATGATTTGGTATTCACCTCAGGCGGTGGAACGTTTATGCTGGCAAAGCAGTGAAACACTGGTGATTCGACAAATCACTGCGGCGAGTGAAGCCCGAATACTGAGTGGCAAAGTGGCAACGGGTGAACCCCTGGAACCATGGTCGGGGATCGTGACGGCGGCGAGAGCTGCGGCCGACACACAATTGATAGTTAAGGCCCTCAGCCCGTTTGCGACCGAAGGCCTCAGCGTTGTTCTGACAATTAGGACCGCCTTTCGCCTTGGGCGCCTCTTGGAAGTGCTTTGGGTCAACTCCCGCCTTGGCTCGCTGCTCGCTGCCCCCACGTCATTTTCGGTCCCTGTGGTCCGCACACCTTGGTTCGGCGCGCTTACTTGTTTACATCAAAATCTGCTCCCTTCTTAGTTCAAACCTCGGATTTGAGCCACAAGCTTCTCCATTTCATCAAGCCGAATGATCTCATCCGGCTCCAGTGAACCCAGGTACCGCCGATGTTGGACGAGCATCGCTGCAATGTGGAGCAATTGATCGGCAGTTTTGTTTTCGCACATAGCAGGGGTGAACCCGTATCGGGCCATATACGCTACCAACCTTTGTCGAATGCTGGTTGCGGTCATGATGCGCCTACTTCTTTTTTAAATATCCGTCGATCAATCGCCGCAAAACTTGACTAACCGTCGTATCGTTCGCGGCGACTTTCTTCTTCAAAGCAGCCAGTTGATCTTTGCCGAGCATCACATTGACTCGAATCTTCTTCACAGGGTAGAGTATACACACTCAGTGTGGATAGTAAAGTTGTAGGTGGGCGAATTCACGTACTTCAGTCAGCGGTACTGTTCACGGTCGGGAGGGTCTACCCAATCGGCTGGCGATTCAGCACACACTATGCGAGCAATAGAGCGCGAAAAGCTTTTTCTCGGTTGAATTGGGTGCTCTTTGCATCTTTCCCAGATGTAGTACTTGGTACCATCTTCGTCGCTTATAGAGCTTTGAAGCTCGTAAACGTCCCCGTGTTTCCGACAAACATACCTCTTACAAATTGCACACTGATAATGCGTCTTATAAACCTCTGAACCGTTGTTATCTTCGACATCGCCACACACTATGCACTTTCTTTCAAGAGCTAGATATTCCACGCTTTCTCTGAGCCGCTCACGCCTGCTCTCCTCTTCCTCTTTACACTCACTACACCGCCTCAAATTTGGCGCTGTGTGCTCAGTGCACATGTATCGTTTACAGCTTCGACACTGAGCGCTAGCAGGTCGTTCACAGATATGACAAACCAAGGAAGCACCATGCGTCACAGAGAATGCCCTTGGAGTATAGCTCTCACAGGCGCTCAACTGAATAACCCAGTCAAATTTGGACAATCGTAAATCTAGTAGGGGACTATATGTCCTGATCGAAAAGGGCGAGTCCAGAATTCTCCCAGTCTTAACCATCGTGTCACCCAGCCCCGCTAATGTCCGGCGATGTCCATTAGACAAAAGCTTCCACGCTTGGACCGGGAAATTAGATGGCCACGGATTATGATCGCGTGCCTGGATGCCGGATTGCCTCTACCGCCCAGGACCCGCCCTGACCGTGGGGCGCGATAAATAGTGAATCATTATGCACATCTAGTAGCACCCCGCGTGCTAGAGAACTCCGGTTGAGCGGTCCGGGGCCAAAGAATTCGATTCAGACGATGATGCGCGAGACTTCCTGACCAACAGTCTCTTACCCCTTTCCTCCGCAAAAAACACATTTAAAAGGGTTTAATAGGGATCAACTGGACTGCGCGGTGAGTGCCGTGCGCTTGGTTGGGGTGTCTCGCGACATTGGCGGAATCTCTTCCAGTTGCAGCCCTGCAATGAACATGGGCGTGGGCGCAACGCGTCCCCAGCGGTTGAGTTCCCAACGGGCCCGAAGGAATTTGACCTCCGGGCGCAGGGAGATGTCGAGGACCATCCTGGTAGTGCCACGATAGAACTGTTGGGGGAGCTTCAGGAGCGGGCGTTTGCCGAACCCCTGGCCGTCGGTGGAGCCCCAGATGGAGACTTCGAGGGATTCCTGCTCGATCTGTTCTGTGACAGTGAGCGTGCAGAAGAAGGTGCGGGAAGCGCTTTCGGAAATGTCGAGCGGCGCGCCGTCGCCGCTCGATTCGAGCTGGGTGTCGGCGGGGATAAGAGCGAATTCGAGGGGCACGGTGGAGTTCCATTCCTGATTCAGCGCGAGTGTAACACATGGCACGGAAAGGGTTGGACATGGGTGTTACTGCAGACGCCAGGGAGAGCGCTCTGGCCAGTGGCGCATTGCTTCGGTGGCCCAGGCGGTGGTTTTGTCCTTGTGACAGTCGGTGCAGGGATTGGGGATCTTGTATTTGTCGGTCATGTCGGGCGTGATGAAGGTGAAGGTGTGGGCGCGGACTTTCACATCGGCGATGGTGGTGGCGATTTTGGGCATGTGGCAGGCGATGCAGCTGCTGCCGGTGGAACCTTTTTTGTGGTGGGTGTGCTCTTCGATCGTGGCGGTGCGCGGGCCGTTGAGAGAGAGCGGGCTGTGGCAGTCGAGGCAGATTTGGTCGCCGGGCTTGCGGAGTTGCGCGTAATTCTCGGTGCCGTGGACGTCGTGACAGCTGAAGCAGGTGACGCCGCGGCGGTACATCACGCTTTGCACGAAGTCATTTCCTTGCATGCGGTTTTTGTGGGCGGTGCCATCGGGGAAATGCGTGAAGGTGGCTTCGCCGAGTTTGTGTTCTTCGAGCTTCCAGTAATCGCTGAGATTTGAACCAGGTTGGTAGCCTACGGGCCAGTCGTAATATTTTCCTTCGATGGGAACGGTGAGCGGGCGTCCCTGGGAATGGCACTGGATGCAGGTGTCGCTGGCCTGGACGTAATCCATGTGCGCGGGATTCAGAATATTGGCGCGCGTTGGATGCGCGACGTGGTCGCTGCCGGGGCCGTGGCAACGTTCACAGCCGACGTTCCACTCGGCTACTTTTTTGGTGTGGATGTCGTAACCGACGGAGTGGCAGCCGTCGCAGGTGGGGCCTGTGGGGCGCTGCATGTTGTCTGGAGGATAGAAGGGCACCCACCAGTCGGCGCCGTTGGGAACGAAATAGGGGCGCCAGACTTTGTTGGTGACGTCCCATTGCGCGGGTTCGGGGTAATAATCATCGCCAATTTTAGTGAAGTAACGCTGCTTCCAGAGGCTGCCGTAAACTAGCGCAATATCGTCCTTAGTGAACTTGGCGATTTTGTTTGTTGAGAGGTCGGGGATGATGACGTTTGGAGATTCGCGCGGATCGCGGACCACGTTGGCCATAGGCGTTTTGCGCCAGTGCTCGTAGATTTGCGCGTGGCACTTCTGGCAGGAGGCCGAACCGGTGTAGTGAGCCGAGCTGATCCCCGCGGCTTGCTGGGTGCGCTCTTCGTTGGTTAGGTTGCGCAGATTGCGGATGTAGAGGACCAGTTTCCAGCTATCGTCGGACTGCTCGTCGTGAGGCTTGGCCCAGCCGGGCATTCCTGTGAGCGGCACGCCGCTGCGGATAATGTAGCGGAGCTGGCCGTCGGTGAGATTTTGTGTTTGCGGCAGGCGCAGGTCCGGGACTCTCGGGTAAAGATTGCCTCCGACATTGGTTTGGCCGGAGCCGTCCGGGGCATGGCAAACAGCGCAGCGTGCGAAATAGCTTTCGCGGGCGTCTTTCAGAACGTCGGGAGTGGGCTTCCACGGGTTAGGTTCAAGGCGCGCATTACGCGGGATGGCGAAATTACGCGCGGCGCGGGCGACGATTGTTTCCAGATGCGAAGGTTCAGCTGCCGTTGTGAAGCCGTGCAACAGGATGCGCACGCCGAAATAGCCAGCGATTACAAGTGCCGCAGCTACCAGTAGAAGAACAGTTTTCCGAAATTTCATGCGGGGTTCCTTTCGCGACAGCGCACATTGATGCCACCGCGCGGAAGGGTGTGCGTAAGAATTAGAATAACATCTCAGTGAATTTCGCCAAATTGCGCAGGTGGCCGCTACAAAGGCGAATTCAGTTGGGCACAAGATCAGGCGTGCAGTTTTGTAAGCCTGGCTTCGGCGGCGGCGAGGGTTTCTTCTTTTTTGCAGAAGGTGAAGCGGACCTGGGACGCGCCGTCCTGGGCGTCGTTGTAGAAACTGGAGCCGGGGACACAGGCGACGCCGATTTTTTCGACGAGGTATTTGGCGAAGGAGACGTCGCGGGATTCGGCGGGATATTTGGCTTCGTCAAAATGGAAGCGGGAGATGTCGGTCATGATGTAGTAGGCGCCGCGGGGTTTGTAGACGGTGAAGCCGGAGGCGGTGAGGATTTTCAGCAGACGCTCGCGCTTGGTCGTATAAGTGGCGGCTAATTTGTCGTAGTAGGACTGCGGCGACTTCAAAGCGAGCGCGCCGGCTTGCTGCAATGGAGCCGCAGCGCCAACGGTGAGAAAGTCGTGGACCTTGCGGATGGCCTGGGTGGTTTCAGGAGGAGCGAGGGCCCAGCCGACGCGCCAACCCGTGACGCTGTAGGTCTTGGACATGCCGTTGATGACGATGGTGCGGTCACGCATGCCGTCAACGCGGGCCATCGAGATGTGCTCGGTGGAGTCATAAAGAATGTGCTCGTAAATCTCGTCGGTAATGCAGAAGGCGTTCCAGCGGACGCAGAGATCGCGAATGAATTCGAGTTCCTGACGGGTGAAAACTTTTCCGGTGGGATTATTGGGTGTGTTGAGGATGATGGCCTTGGTGTGCGGGCCGAATGCGGCGGCCAATTCCCTTTCATCGAAAGTCCAGTTGGAATTTTCGTTGACGGGCGGCCGCATTTTGACGAAGCGTGGCGTGGCGCCGGAAAGGATCGCGTCGGGGCCGTAATTTTCGTAGAAGGGTTCGAAGACGACGATTTCGTCGCCGGGATTGATGATGGCCATCATGGCGGACATCATGGCTTCGGTGGAGCCGCAGCAGATGGTGATTTCGCGCTCGGGATCGTAAGTGACGTGCTGAGTGCGGGCGAATTTTTCGATGACGGCGTCGCGCAGCGGCTTGGCGCCCCAGGTGATGGCGTATTGATTGATGTCGTCGGAGATGGCCTGGCGCGCGGCTTCTTTTATTTCCTCGGGCGCAGCGAAATCGGGAAATCCCTGGGAGAGATTGACGGCGTTGTGCTTCATGGCCAGGCGGGTCATTTCGCGGATGACGGATTCGGTGAATTGTTCCGCCTTGGCGGAGATCATGCGGCGCGCGATCTGGGTCATGTTGGTTTCAGGAGAAGACATTCAGAGATTGTAGCAAAGGCGGGGAAATTGTTTAGCGGCGGGTGGGGTTAGGTTGGGTAAGAAGAATTAACGCAGAGGACGCGGAGTACGCCGGAGAGAGGAAGAGCACAGCTCCTTCGGCTTTGCTCAGTTAGGGAGGAATCGCTGTGCCACAAAGAGGAGAGTGGCCGCTTGGGTAGGCAGCCACCCTATCGAACAAGGGTTGCAGGGAGAGATCAGTCGTCGTGATCTTTGTCGTCGTCGAAGGGCGGCGTAATGCCGGTGTAATCTCCAATTCGCTTGGCGTCGTAGGGCGAGTTGAGCCCCCCGTCGGCGACGCTGTGGGTATCGTAGCCGAGCGAGTTGATCTTGCCGAAGGTGCGTACGATTTCCATGTCGTGGTTCACTTCGATGACGCGGTGGTTGTATTGATCGCTGATGAGCGTGTGGCCATTTTTCAGTCGAAGAGCGCGTGTCGGAAGCGGGCCAGTGCATGTGCCACCGCTGCACCGGGGATTGCTGTTTGGATCAGTGTTGGTGAAGTATTGCCAGAACACGTTGCCGTTTTCATCGGTTTCCACAATCCGGGCGTTGCCGGAATCGGTTATGAGAGTATGTCCGTTGGGAAGGCGGCTGGCAAAAGCCACACCGTTGAACAGCATTCCCCCGGCGATCGTGTAGGTATGGATAATCGTGCTCGGGGTGGTGTGCGTGACCTCAAGCGCCTGGTTGTTGTTTTCGTCGCAAATGAGGATGTGACCGTTCTCGAGAAGCTCAGCGCAGTTCGGATTGTTGAGCAGCCCGGGGCCGTTGCCGGCGACGCCGGTGGTGCCGTACTGCCAGACAGGCTGCATGGCAAGATTGACCTCAAGGATGCGCTCGTTGGCCTGGTCGGTGATGAGGACATGGCCGCGCGGAATTCTGCGATCTGCAGCGAAGTCCTCGTCATCGCGATCTTGGCGGTCACCGCGCGGAAGCCATGTAGTTTGCACCGGCGTATTCAATTGACCGGGGTTGGAGCCGCCGGGGCCGAACTGCCCATATTGCCAAACGATACGGCCTGCGCGGTCCACGAGGAGCACGCGATTGTCGGGGCAGCCCGCAGGATCACTGCAGTTGGGAGCTTCCGGCTGACCGGCGGGCGTGCCGGTGCCCGCCATCAGTGTCAGTTCGCCGACGCGCTGCGCATCGTTGGTGCCGATGATGGACGCGGGCGAGAAGTCCGCAGGACCCAGGCCAAAATGCCATACGATGTTGCCGTTGGGGTCGACTTCAATCACACGATTATTGAATTGGTCGGCAATGAGGGTGTTGCCGGGATGATTAAACCTGCTGGAAAGGTGTTGTCCCGTGGCATTGGTTGCGAGCAGTAGGACGCTGAGTGCGACAAACAAAGCAGAAACCACCCAGCTATTGCGACTTTCGGGGAAGTGACTCATGGAATTCCTCCTCAGGGTCAAGGGCACGGACCGGCCGAACGGGGTGTCGGCAATTCAGCGCGGAATGACGGGCGACTCGATGGAACCAGTGGCAAGGCGGGGCCGAGAGAGTGCGCAGCCACACGCTGAACGAGCATTACTTTAAGCAAAAAAAGCTGGAGAAAACGTCCATTTCCTGTCAAGGATTTGTCTCATTTTTGTCACTTGGTAATCCAGAGGATAGACAAAACGTTGAGCGAAAGGAGAGAAGGGCACGGCCTCTTCGGCTTCGCTCAGGGCAGGGAGGAATCGATGTGGCACTACGAAGGGAGCAGACGCCGATCTTTCCTCGATAGGGCAAACAAATGCGGCCGATCTTCTAACGATCTGCCACTACAAGAGTTTGCGGGCTAGCGAGATTGTGCCGCTAGGTAGGCTGACGGTCTTGGCGTGGCGGCCGAGACGGTGGACTTCGGAGTTTCGCCGTAGAGGGCGCGGTACATGTCGGTGTTGCGCAGGACAATTTGAACGTACTCACGAGTTTCGGTGAACGGAATGGATTCGACGAGTTCGGGGACTTCATCGTAGTTACGCTCGGATTTCCAGAGGGCGATGCGGTCTTCGCCGGCGTTATAGGCAGCGGCGGCGTATTCGGGGCCACCGGTAGCGCGGGTGAGGTTGGAGATGTAGAGCATGCCGAGTTCGATGTTGATATTGGGATCGAAGAGTGAATTTTTGGTGTAGCGAATCTTGCGTTCTTTCGCGAGCAATCGCCCCGTCTTCGGAAGAATCTGCATCAAGCCGATGGCGTCGGCGTGGGAAACGGCGTCCGCCTGGAAAGTGGATTCCTGGCGGATCAGGCCGGCGGCGAACATGGGATCAAAATTGTTGCGCTCGGCTTCGCGGCGGATGACGGCTTCGTAGGGAAACGGAAACAAGACTTTCCAGACGTTCGAGGGAACTTCGGAAAGTTTGCGAGAGTCAAAATTCGGAACGGCGAGGCGGCCGTAAGCCATGCCGGTAGCGAAATGGCCTTGATCGAAGGCGGCTTGCGCGGCTTCGACAATGTAGCGCGGTGAAGCGGTCGCGGCGTAAGCGGCTTTCAGCTCGAGTTCGGCGGAAGCGTCGAAAGCGATGGTGCGGAGAGCCTGCGCGCGATTCCAGCGGTCGGCGACGAGGGGCGCGATGGGCTCGTCGAAAGGACGCAGCGGCGGCGGCGCAGGAACTTCCGCGAGAGCGTCGGCGGGATCGGAATCGCCGGGAGCGAGCTTTGCCAGGCGTTGATCCGCCGCGTGAGCAAAATACGTGGACGGGAAACGGTCCGTGGCCTTTTCGTAGAATGCGCGGGCGCGGGCAGGATTTCCGCTGCGTTCGGCATTGCGGCCGAGCCAATAGAGCGCGTTGACCGCACTGCCGGTGGAGGGGTACTTGCGCAGAAAATTGATCATCTTTTCGTCGGCAAACGGCTGGCGCTGAATGTAAGCGACCCACGCAAGGCGCCATTCGGCGTTCTGGGCGTGCCTTCCGCCCGGAAAGCCATCGAGCACGCGCTGGTAGTAGTTCCCTGCCTTTGCGCGATCGAGTTCCACCCAGTAATAGTTGCCGGCGGCCATCAGTGAATCTTCGGTCCAGCGGCTCTGGGGATATTTCTCGGCATTTTTTTCGATCGCCGAGAGCATCTCGGTTTCTCTTTTATCGGAGCGCCAGGCTTGCGAGAGATCGTAGAGGCGCTCGGCATCGGCTTCGGGATCGGTGACGGTGAGTTTCACGAAGAGGCCCGGCGCGGCCTTGGGATGCTGGCGGCATTCGGCGGCGCGGACGACGGCGCGCTGGCGGATGGGATTTTCCGTGTCTTTTAGAATCGTCGCGAGCTTTTCGTATTCTACTCGGGCTTCGTGCCACTTGTGCGCGTCGTAGAAAATCTGCGCGCGCTGATCCTGCATTTCGCCGGTCGCATAGGGAAATTCGCCGTGTAGTTGTTTGTTCAGGCGAGGCAACGCGACAGCTGCGTCCTTCGATTCATCAGCCAGCGGATATTTGTAGAAGAGCGCTTGGTAATCCTTCGCCGCGGGGACAAATTTGTGCGCGGCTTCCTCGGCGCGGGCCCGGGCGAGCAGGAGAGTGGGTTTTGAACCCGTAGCGGGATATGTGGCGAGCACGTCGAGAGCGTCCTGCGGCCGGCCAATGGCGATGGCGGCGGGAACGTAGGCTTCGAGAACCTGTTCCTTGAATGCCGCGCCCGCGTAGTCCTTCAGAATTAGCGTGAAGTCCTGCGCGGCGGCAGCGTTCTTGCCCAGTGCACGTTCGGTTTGTGCGGTCCAGAAGAGCGTGTACTCATAGAGCAGCGTGTCGGGCTTGGCCTTTTGCAGCCAGTTGAGTGCCTGTTGCGCATGGCTTTTGGAATAGTCGTCGTAGCCGAGGGCGAGCGCGGCGCGCTGGCCCCAAACGCTGGAGATATTCTTGTTCGCAAAGGCAGCGAGCTTTTCGTAAGCGCCGGGCGTGCCGCGATGGAGGTCGCGCGCGAGCAGGGCAAGTTCTTTTTGTGCGGCGGCGTCTTCGGGAGTCGAAGAGTCAAGCGCCGGAGCGGTGGTGTCTGGTTTGCAGCCGCTCGCGCAGGCAGGAGATTTCGGATGAGTGGGTTTCTTCTTTTTCTTTTTGGTCTGGGCGGAGAGATCGCCGGCGCAGACAAGCAAGAGGCAGAGAATGAGAACGGAAAGAACTGCAGACCAGGATCGCGGCGCGACGGAGAGTTTTGTGGCGCGGCCGTGAAAAAGTTCAGGCCTGAAGGCCTGAGCCGCAAGGCGGCGGGCGAGAGCCGCGCGGCGGATGGAATTACCGCGATTTTCCGGCGGTGGCGTAAGGATATTCGCCGAGCGCGTTGGAATCCCCGTCGGCAAGTATTTCCACCATCCAGCGATAAAAGTAATCCACCGGGTGGTCCATGATTGGTTTGAATCTACGATCGTATTCTCGATGAGCTTTCTCAATGTCGTCTTTCAGTCGGATGCAGATATCCCTGTTTTCGCGGCCCAGTCTAACCTGTTCCGGTCTTAACATTTTAATATCCTGCATGGATACTTTTGCAACGCGATTTGCGCGGCGATGTAGCTCTTGTTCCTCAGGAGTCAACTGGTTGATGTCGAATTCGGTTTCCGACACGTGGCTGACTTCGGTGACGTGGAGCTCGGTTTCAACGTGGGGTTCGGGAACCGGCTGGCTGCGAGGAGGGGGAGCCGGAGCGGCGGCCTTTGGTTCCGGATGGCTGGGAGCCGGGCGTGCTGGTGCCGGGGACGTTGGCGGTTCGGGAGCGACGCGGCCGATGGCTTCGCTGATTTTCTCTTCTAGAGGGCTTCTCGGGCCGGGCTGGAGGGCCATGGCCGTGAAACGTGTGAGAACTTCAAGAGCGGCGGTGAGCGACGCGGCGGCGGTCTGGGCGCGAAGCATGGGGGGAAGCGCATTGGTGGGCTTGCTACTGGAGCAAGCCGCTACAATATCGTTGATGGACTGCTGAAGCTCCTCGCTGGTGCGCTGAATGCGCTCGAGGTTGTCGCGGAGAGCGCGAGCGACGGCTTGTTCGACGGCGTTGGGTTCCGGTGCCATACCCATGATTAGGGGCGTTTTGCCCGATGTTCTCCCTTTTGCCATTGTGGGGTGCGGGCGGGGGAGCGTCAACGGGAAGGGGGAGGGGGTGTGACTAAAAGGATGATGAGGAATTGGGGGTGAGGCAGGGCAGACGGTGACAGGTCCGTGGGAGGCGGTATTCGGCTGCTGAAATTGCTGAATGGCAAGCAGATAACAGCGATCATATATAGCCGGAGGCAAGAAGTGGCGGGGGGATGTTTGGGAGGATGCCGCTATTGGTCGAGGGGCTTGGACATCAGGTAACGCGCATGATCGACGAAGCCGCGGCGGCGGTAGAGTTCGATGGCGGGGTTGCCGTGGTTGACTTCGAGGTGGAGAAATTTGGCTTTGTGCTCGCGAGCGGCGGTTTCGGCGAGATCAAGAAGCTGCGTGCCGATTCCCTTTCCGCGATGGGCAGCCTCGACGAAGAGTTCGTCAATCCACGCGCCCTTCCCACGGTATTCGAGGCTGTAGTCGAAACAGATCACCAGATAGCCGACCGGCGTAAGTTGTTCGTTAGCGAGGTAGACCACGCCGTAAACAGAATTCGTCACTAACTCGGCAAGATTCGCGCGGACCGTGGGCTCGTGGAATGGCTGCGACCAGGGATCATCTTCCTGCATGCGGCGCATCATCGGAAGCAAGGATTCGATATCTGTGGAAGAGGCACTTGCAATCGAGATGGGCATGAAATGCGGAGTCGCCTTTCCAAGGAAAATGAAATTGGCTATGAGAATCATACTACGGCCGCAAAAGCAGATTCATCTCGCGAAGAGCGCGCGATGGCGAGGAGTTCCTCACCCTGGTCAAAAGGCGAACAGGATGAGGAATGACAGTGTTTGAAGCTTGGACTCTTGCGCGGGCCTTCAAGGCGGAGACGCTGAAGTTTGCGCCCAATGCGGCGGATGGTGCCCAGCAGGACGAGGAGGAATTATTGACTGGGAATTGTTGGAAGTCCTGCTGGAGAGACGAGTATGCCTGCTGGGCGGCAGACAAATTTCCGCCCTGGAGATCCTGTCCCAATTGGCAGAAGAGCGTGGAGATGGAGTTCGGCTGGCTGGACGATTGGCTGGAGCCGGCGTCGCTGTGGTGAGGATGGTGCGAGCATGACCGGCGCCAAGTTGCGGGCCGGCCTGCTGCAAATCCTGCTGGACGGTGGCGAAGTCCGATCGGGCTGCCGTGAGGTTTCCCGATTTCAGATCCTGCGCCAGTTGCGAAACGGCGGTTGCGAGCGGATTGCTGCTCTGCGTGCTAGAGGCAGGCGCGAGCAGAGAGCTTTGTTGTCGGCTGGGAAGTAACTGCTGAAGTGATGCGAAATCGCTTTGCGCCTGGGACAAGTTTCCCGATTGCAAATCCTGGCCCAACAACGGAAAGCCCTGTTTGTATTGCTGTTTGTTTGCATTTTGCGTGGTGGCAGAACCAATCTGGCCGAGAATGCTACTGGCAATTCCAAAAATAGACATACAAGCATCCTCTTTTTCGGGTGGCCTGGAAGCATCTGTAATCGCATCAACAACCACTCGATCCGTAGCCGCCTGGAGGAGTAAGGGCAAGGTAGAAGCCAAAGATGGCCTGGATCGGAAATGCCGTAAGTTCTTAGTTGAATGTCAGTTAGAAAGAACAAATTCGGGCTGGAATCGTTGAGCGAAGAATACCCGGCATGGTTTGCCCGGCCAGGCTCCGGGACGGGCAAAGATTACTGTATAGGCCAAAAAGCCCAATGTGGACTTGCGTGGTAAAATAGAGACTCAGGGGGCGACCCGGTTTCGACGGAAGCTGTCGCGTCCCGGAGGCATGCCGGGGGCCAACCACCCGTAATCGGCTGGAAACTAGAACTGCCAACAACAACTTGGCACTTGCTGCTTAATTAATTAAGCGCACGCTTCCCC
>DATMQI010000017.1:0-6366 GCA_035567135.1 Terriglobales bacterium | reverse complement strand
AGCGAAGCGCTGCATCGATGTGGCGAAATCACTGGGAATGAAAACCATGCTTGGCTGCATGGTGTCGAGTTCGGTCAGCGTTACGGCCGCGGCGCACCTGTCGCCGCTCGTCGACTACGCCGACCTGGACGGGAACCTGCTAATCTCGAATGACCCGTATGCGGGAGTGCGAGTGCAGAACGGGAAACTCATCCTTCCTGACAAGCCAGGGCTGGGACTCAGTCCAGCGTGAGCGGCCATGCTCTGCGCAAGCTGCAGAATGGTGGCAACGCGCCTTCATTCGAGCTCTCTTCGCAACCCCCTGATTCATATCTTCCCCGGAATGCACGCGGTACACTGCGTGGGCGATTTCATCTCTTGCTGGAGAACGTATCGTGAAAGCTATCTTCTTTTTTCTTTGCCTGGTTTCGGTAAGTTTTACGGCCCAAGCTGCGGCCCAGACGGCGCTCAACGCAAAACAACAGGCTTTGTGGGAGAAACTTGGGTCGACCATACGTGAGGCCGACCACAATCTGGATGGCGTTCTGGGAGTGGCAATCGAGGATCTGACGAGCGGGCAGAAATTCTTTCTGCACGAAGACGAAGCTTTCGCGCAAGCCAGTTCCATCAAGATTGCGGTCCTGGCCGAGCTTTATCGTCAAAATCAAGAAGCCAGTCAAGGCGCATCCGGGAAAGCGAAGCTCACGGATCTGTACACGGTGCAAGCGAGCGATCTGGTACCCGACAGCGACATCATGGGCGGCCTTACTCCCTCGGTCACAAAAATCACCAACCGCGACCTGGCCACGATGATGGTGGCGGTGAGTGATAACTCCGCGACCAATGTCCTCATTGATCATGTGGGCATGGAAAACGTGAATCGGCTGCTGGACAGCCTGGGACTGCACCACACGCAGCTTCGCCGAAAAATGATGGACCTGAAAGCCGCAGGCGAAGGCCGGGAAAACGTGTCGACACCGCGAGAAATGATGATCCTGCTCGAGCAGATTTATCGCGGGAAGGTGCTAAACCATGAAATGACAAACGACTTCCTGAAGGTCCTCAGCACGCACAAGGACAGCTGGATTTCGCGAGATTTGCCGGAGGGAGTACGGGTAGCCGATAAGCCTGGGTCTCTCGAAGGCGTGCGCAATGACTCGGGAATCGTCTTTGCCCAGAATCGTCCGTATGTGATTTGCATTATGACGAGCTATCTGCAGAAGGAGCGCGATGGAGAGGATACGATCGCGCGCATCTCGGCGGCAGCTTACCGGATGTTCGATCGCATGGGGCGGGCATCGGAGTATGGGCGCGTGGTGTCGCCCAATGATACGAGCCACTGAGCGACTCTTCTGTCCGCAAAGTGAGGTCGCAGGTTATTCGACAACCAAATTGTCAACACGAAATCTGCCGGTTACGCCGCCGACCCGAGAGGACTAGAGGTGTGTTGGAGCCGACGATCGGACTTGAACCGATGACCTGCCGATTACGAATCGGCTGCTCTACCAACTGAGCTACGTCGGCCTTTCAACGACTTGCAGGCTTTCTTGATCCCGTCCAATATCCGATTGCTACTATCGGCACGTCACGAGGGAACCTTGATCCACGCGATAAAAGCCATATCGAGAATACCACTCACGCTATGCTGACGGGAAGAAGTGCGTCAGCTTTCTTGCCCTACGGTTTGCAGAGCCAGATTCTCTTCACCAGCAGACTTGGATGGTCTCTCGTCCTGGAGCTACGCACCCAACGGTTCGTTTCACTGCTGTTATTGCGTTCTTGGCAGCCGCTTCGTTACCGCGCCGCAAAATATATGGCCAGTACTCGGCCAGGGCTAGGCCCACACGTGCCAGGATTGCAGCTTAAAAGTTCGCATCTCCAGTGCCTGGAAGTTCAGCAGATCATGAGGCGGTGCGGAAAATATGTGTGTCCAGAAATTCGTTAACAGTAATGAGCGGATCCATCGCCGTCTCATGGACGGCGGCAATACGACTATGGCAATGAGGTTCGCTCCACGCGAGACTTCGCCACGGCGATGTGTTGGGTTGCAACTTGCGCAGCCACTGAGATCAGGAGGATGGCGGCGCGACTGGAGGTTTGGCAAATCTGTTTTCTTCAATCGGGATGGACTGCTGCATCTGTTCGATCTGAATTGTGAATCGTCCGTTAGGACGAGCGACAGTCCACCGAAACGGGGTCTTTACCCCACCCTCCGAACGATAATCTGCAAACTCAATCTGCGTGGGATTTCGTCCGACCGGCGTCTCCGTGTAGCGCTGCATCCGCAGCAACAATCCGGACTCTTCGTCAAAATAAAGTTCTACTGGCAGTTGGCCTTCCCGCATGCCCAACACGACATAGGCCTGCTTGCCATCGAGCAGTTCTCTTTTCTGTACTCGCAATTCCTTGAAGATTTGCTTGAGATAAGTGGGGAAGAAGAGTTCCGCGTCCAGCTTCGCGGCATCCAGTTCTGAAGGACCCATTTCGTGTGGCGCCCGGCCTGCTGTGCTCAGCCAGCCTTCTGCGCCGTTGATGCCAGTGACGCTGTCCCCGCCAGGGAAACCCACCGTGGTTATTCGTCTTGCCGGCGCTTGAGCAAGAACTTCAACGGGAAAGCTCTTCGCGCCGACCGTCAGGGTTCCCTTCTGAATGCGGGTTGAAATCTTGGCCACGGCTTCAGCCCCGCCGATCGCCTGAAGGTACTTTGCAACGATCTGTTCCGCGGCCGGCAGGCCGGTGGTTTCCTCAAGGCGCGTCTTTTCTTCTTCAGCAACTTTGACATCGTCCTGGTTGACGCTGGGAATGATCAAGGGTTTGCGGGCACCGCGATGACATGCAAAACATGTGACTTCCTGATGGCCATCGAAGTTGTCCTTATTGATGGTGAACATCATCCGCATCATCTTTCGCGCTGTCTGCTTGGTTTCCTTGTCATCCTTGTCGAAAGCATTCTCGATGTGACAAAAATCGCATTGGACGCCTAAGGAGGCTGCGATGAACTGCATGGCCGGAATGAACTGGTCGGCGGGTACTCCTTTTAATACCTGGATGTTTTTGTAAACCTGCTCGCTGGTCTTGGGAATCGCGTGGGCCGAATTCTGCGCGGTTTGAGCATGCAACCCGCCTGCACAGAAGACGAGAAGTGGGACGGATACAAGCGTGCGGAGCAGAACTTGTTTCACGCGCATGTCGTTACCTCGGTCGCTGCTAATTCTCGACAGGAAGGCTTCGGAGTTCTGGCGCTGGCAGCGCATCGAGATCTGGACGATAGCCTCTCGCCGCGAAATAGAGTACATAGACATGGCAAAGGAATGGAACCACAAAGGCGTAGCGGATATTGCTCATATCTGAGATGTAGCCCATGATGGCTGGAAATACGGCGCCTCCGATGATCGACATCACTAATAAGGATGAGCCCAGCTTGGTGTAGGCGCCGAGATGCTTGAGGCTCAGGGCAAAGATGGTCGGGAAGAAAATCGAATGAAAGAAGCCCAGCAGGACCAGTGCCCACATGGGGGCCACTCCGGTTCCCAGCAGTACGACTGTCAGGCAAGTCAGGGCTGAGACTCCGAAAAACGAAAGCAGGCGGGACGCCGCAATATGCTTCATGATGGCGGAGCCGGCAAACCTGCCAATCATGAATCCCAGGAGATGCAGCTTGAGATAATTGGCGGCATGTTTCTCCGGAAGTCCGGTCATGCTGTACTGTGCAAAACGGATGACAAAACTGGCGACACCTACTTGAGCGCCCACATAGAAGAACTGCGCCGCTACTCCTTTCAATAGATGCTTGTATGGCCACAGACCACGCAGTCCGACAGCCTCGCTGGGCGCTCCCGCATCGCCTTCCTCTTCACGGACTTCAGGCAGCTTGGAGAAGAAGATGAGCGCAGCGACAGCCAGGAAGAGTCCCGCGATGACCAGGTAGGGTGTTTTGACCGTGGACGCTTCGGCAATCTCGTAGGCGTGCAACTGCTCCGGCGTCATCGCGGCTAACTGTGCGCGCGAATACTCGACTCCGGTAAGGATGAACGCAGCGCCCACGATGGGCGTAACCACGGCACCAACGGAGTTGAAAGACTGCGCCAGGTTCAAGCGACGCTCGGAACTCTCCGGAGGGCCAAGGATAGTTACGTAGGGATTGGCCGCCACCTCCAGAATGCCCTGGCCGCAGGCCATAATAAAGAGTGCGAACAGGAAAAATATGTACAGCCTGATCGATGCCGCCGGAATGAATAAAAGTGCCCCAATGGCACACGTCAGCAGCCCGACCAGAATCCCTCGCTTGTAACCGATCTTCTCCATCAACCACCCAGCCGGCAGTGCGGCCAGGAAGTAGCCACCGAAAAACGCAGTTTGTATCAGGGACGACCGAAAGTCGGTAAGGTGAAATGCTTTCTTGAGGTGCGGAATGAGGATGTCATTCAGATTGACGCCGAAAGCCCAAAGGAAAAACAGGCTGGTCACCAGGATCAGCGGCACCACATAGCGGCGCTCCGTAATCGGGACCGTCGGTTTGGTCATATTTCTCCTGTCAGGTTAAAGCGCGATCTAAATGCACGTAACCGCCGTCTACAAACAGGTGCTGGCCAGTAATGTGGCTGGCCTTTAAGGAAATAAGAAAGACCACCATGGCCGCAATCTCATCTGGCGTTGTCATTCGCTTTTCAAACGGAATTTTGGCGACGACGCTGTTCAGTTTTTCCTGCGGAGCAGGAAAGGTCTCGAGCCATTGCTGATAGAGTGGCGTCATCACTTCGGCGGGGATGACGGCGTTTACCCGGATGCTGTAAGGGAGGAGCTCGGCGGCCCACTCCCGCGTCATTCCAAGGATGGCACCCTTGGACGCAACGTATCCCGACGTACCGCCTTGACCCGTAAGAGCGGTTTTCGAACTGATATTCACGATCGAGCCACGGCTTCGCTTCAAGTGCGGCACGCAGTAATGCGCCATGTTGTAGTAATGCAGCAGATTGCGCTCGAGCGAGCGGACAAACTCTTTGGGATTGCCGTGCTCGAGGCCGACCTTGTCGTTGATGCCTGCGTTGTTCACCAGCGCATCGATGTGACCGAAACTCGCAAGCGTCTGTTCGACGATCACCTTGCAATTGTCGGCTGAGGCCAGGTCCATGTTAATGAAGCTGGCCTCCAGCCCCTGGGAGCGTAAATCGTCGAGCAATTGCTGGCATGCCGATGCATCTCGATCGACGGCGACCGCAATGGCGCCCTCTTCCGCGCACATCCTGGTGATAGCCGCGCCGATGCCTTTCGCGCCACCGGTCACGAGCACAACTTTGTTCTTGAGCTGGAGGTCCATGGAGAGCGCGGCTCTGGTCGTGAACTCTAATCTTCGCGGCAGTTATCTAAGTTCTAGCCGCGAAGATTTAAGAAACCTCCGTCGATAGGGTAATCGGAACCTGTGATGAACGAGGCTTCATCGGAACAAAGAAAGAGAGCAAGGGCAGCGATCTCTTCGGGTTCGGCCATTCTGCCGATGGGCTGTGACTTTTCCAACTTCTCAAACATCTCCTGCTCCTTGCCGGGATAATTGCGGTGCAGGAATCCATCCACGAAAGGCGTGTGGACTCTGGCTGGAGAAATACAATTGCAGCGAATCTTGTGGCCCAGATAGTCCTTGGCAACCGAGTACGTCATGGCGACCACCGCGCCCTTGCTCATGGAGTAGGCAAAGCGATCCGCCAGACCCGAGGTACCTGCGATCGACGCCATGTTCACGATGATGCCGCCTCCGTTCGCTTTCATGTGCGCTACGGAGGCGCACATGCAGTTATAAATGCCTTTGACGTTAACGGAAAAAACTTTGTCGAAATCCTCTTCCGTGGTGCTCTCCAGATTGCCAACGTGCGAGATTCCCGCGTTGTTGATCAGAATGTGGAGGTCGCCGTCGCCGAGTATCTGGTTGAATGTGGCGTTCACGGCACGGGGTTGGGACACGTCGCAGCCATAAGCCTTTGCGTTTCCGCCGGTAGCCCGAATTTCGGAGGCGACGGCATCGGCAGCTTTTTCGTCGATGTCGAGCAAGCGTACGCAGGCACCGCTGGCGGCAAACCGTTGCGCAACCGCGCGCCCTATGCCGCTGGCCGCCCCAGTAACTACCGCGAGCTTGCCATCCAGGCGAAACGTGTGTGAATTCCCTTTCAGAAAGCCTCCCTCCACGATGCGAACCATCTCAGGCTACTTCGACTGCTCCTGATGTGCTTGCTCGAAGACCGCCAACGCGTTTTGCGCATCGGCGTCGTTGGGCGCCAATTGCAACGCAGTGCGCAATTCCTTCTTCGCCTCACCGAGATTACCGGTGCGACCATAAAACAATCCGAGATTCTTGTGCAGGTGAGCGCTTTGTGGACAATTACCGCAAAGCTGAAT
>DATMQI010000016.1:0-6543 GCA_035567135.1 Terriglobales bacterium | reverse complement strand
TATGGGCACAGGGCATGGCGGATAGAGGATGGCGTTTTTGCTGGGACGCCCAACGTGATCGCCCAAACCACCGACGGATATCTTTGGATTGGTACGCAGGCAGGATTGATGCGCTTTGATGGGGTTCGGTTCGTCTCATGGAGACCGCCGGAGGGGAATGAATTGCCGTCATCCCGCATCAATTCTCTGCTCGGGGGGCGGGATGGGAGTCTGTGGATTGGGACCAGAATGGGGTTAGCGCGTTGGCGGAATGGAAATCTGACAAACTATGGGGACGCGACGGGAAGTATTATGGCGATCCTTGAAGACCGCGCCGGCACGATCTGGATCGCGCGGGGGAATTTTTCTGACGCGAAGGGTCCGCTTTGTAAAGTCACAGATACAGGAGTCCGCTGCTTCGGATCAGATGATGGACTGGCGCTTCCTTATGCAGTGACACTGGCGAACGATAACTTCGGCAATGTCTGGCTGGCCGGTGGTCTCATGGTTTCCCGTTGGCAAACAAGTTCTGCCGACACTTACGTACCAGCCGGGCTAAACCCAGCGGAGATATTCAACGGAGTACTAGCCCTAGCGGGCACACCAGATGGGTCTCTTTGGGTCGGGCTGGTGCACGCGGGAAAGGGCGGGGGGCTACAGCAACTCGCGCAGGGGACATGGAAACCATTCGTCACTCCGGAGTTCGATGGCAGTACGCTCAGGGTCACATCGTTGTTATTAGACCGAGACAGTTCTCTCTGGATCGGAACCTTAAACCAAGGTATCTACCGCATTCAAGGAAACAAGGTAGATCACTTTCGCAGCTCGGATGGCTTATCGGGTGACGCGGTGAGGGGCCTCTTCCAAGATCGCGAAGGCAATATCTGGGTTTCGACATCCGGGGGAATCGATAACTTCCATGACCTTCGAGTGGCTAGCTTTTCAACACGGCAAGGGCTCAACGCGGATCAGGTCAATTCCGTTCTCGCTTCGCGGGATGGCACTGTGTGGATTGGAAATTATGGTTTGGATGTTCTCCGGTTGGGCAAGATCACTTCCATTCAGCCACGGAACGGTTTACCAGGACGGGCGCTCACATCGTTGCTGGAGGACCGAGCCGGTCGCCTTTGGGTCGGGATCGACCAGGAATTGTCGGTCTATGATCAGGGAAAGTTTAGAAAGATTCAGACGCGTGATGGCGGCCCCTTAGGCGCCGTTCGCGCGATGACCGAAGATGCCGATGGCAGCATCTGGGTCGCGACCAGCACCGCAAGCGAAACCCGTCGTCGGCTTTTTCGCATTCAAGATCTCAGAATCCGGGAAGAGATCTCTTCCCCTCAATTGACAGCCACAAACGCGCTTGCCTCGGATCCGCACGGTGGTGTCTGGATAGGCCTCATTGGGGGTGGCTTGGCCCGATACCGAAATGGCCAAGCGGAATTCTTCTCTTTCAATAGCAGCCCTCACGATGGCCCAGTCTACGGCCTTCTTGTAAATTCCGACGCTTCGGTGTTAGCAGCGACGCCGTTGGGAGTTGTCGGATGGCGAAACGGGAAGGTGCAGAGACTCACGGTGCGGAACGGCCTTCCTTGTGACGTCATTTATGCCCTCATCGCTGACAGGACATCTACCCTTTGGCTTTACGCGGCATGCGGACTTATCGCGATCCCAAATGCGGAGCTGCAGCGATGGTGGGAATCCCCGAACGTGACGATAAGGTCCAGCCTCCTTGACGTTTTTGACGGCGCCCAACCTATGTCTACTTCTTTCCGGCCAAGTGTATCCCAGTCTCCGGACGGAAGATTGTGGTTCGCAAATCAAAGCGTCGTCCAGATGATCGACCCAGCTCACCTGGAGGACAATCCAATACCGCCGCCGGTACACATCGAGCAAATCACCGCCGACCGCAAGACCTACTGGCAGAACTTGTCCGGCGATGCATCATCCTCGCACCTAAGGCTGCCACCGCTGATACACGACCTCACGATTGATTACACAGCGCTAAGCCTGGTTGTGCCCGAAAAGGTTCACTTCCGCTTCAAGTTGGAGGGGCAGGACCGTGACTGGAGAGAGGTGGTCAACGATCGCCAGGTGCAGTATTCGAACCTCGGCCCGGGCAACTACCGCTTCCGGGTAATGGCGTGCAATAGCAGCGGGGTGTGGAACGAAGCCGGCACATTCCTGGATTTCTCCATCGCCCCGGCCTATTACCAGACGAATTGGTTCCGCGTGTCGTGCGTGGGTGCTTTAGCCGTACTGCTGTGGATACTCTATAAATTGCGCTTGCACAGCATCCAGCAGCGTTCGGAGCAACTGGCTTTGGTCAACGCGAAATTGGAGGTGCAAATCGCAGAGAGGAAGCAGGCGGAGGAGGCGCTGCAACGCAGCGAAGATCTCCTGGCTCAAGGGCAGAGCATAAGCCACACTGGCAGCTTCGGCTGGAACGTTTCGAGTGGAGAAATCGACTGGTCCCAGGAAACCTACAAGATCTTTGGGCGCGGTCGAGCGATTAAGCCCACGTTGGAATTAATATTCCAGCGAATTCATCCCGACGACAGAGATAGTGTGCAGCAGACTATCAACCGCGCGACCAACGAGAGGGCAAATCTTGATTTTGAGCATCGTTTGCTCATGCCGGACGGTTCGGTTAAGTACCTTCACGTTTTAGCTCACGCGTTGGAGACCTCCTCGGGCAACCCCGAATATCTGGGTACCGTGACGGACGTCACCGAGCGCAAGCAAGCCGAGCGGAAATTCCGCGGGCTTCTGGAATCCGCTCCCGATGCAATGATCGTGATGAATCGGCAGGGCAAGATCGTGTTGGTTAATGCTCAAGTGGAGAAGCTGTTCGGGTATCAGCGGGACGACCTCCTGGGGCAGGAGGTTGAGATTTTGGTGCCGGAACGGTTTCGGGGTCCACACCCCAAACACCGCCAGCAGTTCTTCGCCCAGCCGCGGGTGCGGCCGATGGGTGAAGGTTTGCAGCTGTACGGACGGCGAAAAGACGGAACGGAATTTCCCGTGGAAATCAGTCTCAGTCCTCTGGAGACGGAAGAGGGCACGCTTGTCTCCGGCGCCGTCCGCGATGTCACCGAGCGCACGCGGTCCGAAGAGGCGCTGCGGCAGGCGCAGGCGGATCTCACACACGCCACCCGGGTGAGCAGCATGGGAGAGCTGACGGCCTCGCTCGCGCACGAAGTCAATCAACCAATTGCGGCAACCATCACCAACGCCGGTACTTGCTTGCGCTGGTTAGCCCGCGATCAACCCGATTTGGAGAAGGCGCGCGCGGCTGCGTCAAGAATCGAACAAGACGGAAAGCGTGCGAGCGAAATCGTCAACCGAGTCCGTCTGCTCTTCAAGAAGGATACTCTGCAACGGGAGTTGGTCGATCTAAACGAGATTATTCGAGAGATGATGCTTCTCCTGCACAGCGAGGCAATGCAGTTCGGCGTTTTAGTTCGGACGGAACTTGTTGCAGACCTCCCTCAGGTCATGGGAGATCGCGTGCAACTGCAACAGGTGCTGATGAACCTCATGATGAACAGCATCGATGCGATGAAGGAAGTGGATGGGACGCGCGAGCTCACCATCCAGTCGCAACGCGGTGAGAACGGCGAGGTGCTGATCTCGGTCAGCGATACCGGCGTGGGGCTGCCACCGGAGCAGGCGGACAAGATCTTTAAGGCGTTCTTTACCACCAAGACTCACGGCACGGGCATGGGACTGCGGATCAGCCGCTCCATTATTGAATCGCACGGCGGCCGGCTGTGGGCTGCCGACAATTCCCCGCGTGGCGCAATTTTTCAGTTCACCTTGCCCGCGACGGTTGCGGTGCACACATAGGAGCTCGCCATGTGGAAGATTTCGGCCCCGGCGAGACGCAACTTGCTAGTCATTTGCGCGTTTGCGCTCTCCCGATGTATGGCCAAACGGCCAACACCGGTGCGATCACTGGCAGAGTGCGCGATTTCAGTGGAGCGCCTGTAGCCATTCAAGGTCTACATCCGGCTCTAAAGGCTCTGGGATTAGAAAAGACTGGATCGCATGCCTTCCGACGAGGCTGCAACCGACGATGGGAACTCGCCGGTGTCAACCCAGCCGTAATCCGCCAGCAGATGGGACACGCTTCTGCGGCGATGAGGCGCGGTACAGGGTGGAGATTCCACTCGAGCAAGTTCGCAGCAAATTTTCCACGAAATTCGGTTTCGAACCCAAGTTATTGGAAAAAACCGGAGAAATGGAAAATGAAACGGCAGCGTGAATCTCTTGGTTTCCGGATGATGGAGCGAAAATCGTACCCACATCCGAAGCTCGAAGAGTTTCTGACGTTGGCTGCGGGCGCGATTTACTCGCAAGTTGAAGGCCGCCACAGACCGCCCGATCCGGGCAGCTTGTGCACCCAATTGCAGGCGTGTGGTGGTCCCCATCCGATGGGCTTGGCACAAGTTTCTTTCATTTCGGCATTGAGTTACGTTAACTTCCCCAAAGAGTTGGCCACTTCTTCCGTGGGGGAACCCAGGCCTACTGAGCTTATTGGTGAATTTGGAACACCCGGTGCCACTTCGGAGTGGATTGAAGGCGAAGGCAAACTTGCTATCAGGCACCTCAAGAAAATCTGCGGTGATTCCCCGCCTGAAATGGAATTAGAAATTCAGTGGCAAGAGCACGAATTGGGCAGCTATCCGACAATCGCTCTGGTGTGGGATGATCCAATGCGCGGGGCGCCCTCGAATTATCTCTCAAGGTGTGAAGCGGCGCTGACGGCTTACGAGAACGGCGGTGAACTTCCTCCCGGCTGGACGATGCCGCCGGTTCGTTCAGGGGACGACGACCCTAATGAGCCCTTCGATCCCGATGAGCCGCCGCCCGAACCACCAGAGACCCTCAACGTCTTAGAGCACCAGCGTTACATCAGCAAATTGATTCACTGGGGCCTCGAAGCCTCTGAGCGCGAACGAAGTCGGCCGCATTTGGTCGAAAGCGATGACAAGGACCAAGCTAAGCGAGAGGTTCGCTATGTAGAGTGCTGCGGCTGCGTCCTCGGCGTCATATTTCTGCTGGATGGTCATCTCGTTTTCGCGCCAAGTAACCTGCTCAAGAAGCGTGTCGGCGTTTCCGTGAACCTGCGAGCTGTTGAACCGCCACGATGAGTTCACCAGCCAGCGAAACTCGTTGTAGGGCTGCTTCACGAATCGAGCGAGCTTTTCGTCAACCTTTCCCGCGCGTTGATGGAGCTTGTCACTACACCATTCGCCGTTCCGCCTCTGCTTGAATCGTGGAAGCAGGCGGCCGTGTTCATTGCGCCTTATTCTCCAGCTCAACAGAGACTTGCTTTCGAAATCGGACCTCATCGATGGACTTGAGGCCTTGCATCACGATGTAGTTCCAGAATCGCGAGTACTTAACAAAATCAGCCGCCGTCCCTTTATTGCCCACCAGCAGCATGTAAGCGCAGTTCACCCCTTGCTCAATCAAGACACGCGCCAAAGCCTGAGCGTCTTCTACCAGCTTTTGCTTCAACAGAATCTCGACTGCTTCATGTGTCTGGAGGCTGCGATAGAACATCGTGAGGCCGATTCGGTGTTGAATCTTCGAACCACGCAAACCGTCCGCGATGATGACCTTGTAGGCCAGATTGCGGAGTTCAGGGGCCTGCTCGAGTTGATGGTCAAGATTAGTTGTCAGCGAAACCGCCCGCGCTGGTGCAGTGTTGGTCATAGCAACTAAATGCTACCAGCTTTTCGTGGAGGCTAGCAGCGGGTCGATCATGCCGCCACGGATAAGCTGAATGCGTATGCACGCCTGGTGCGATCCGGTCCCCCGGCACCATCCGAACGTACATCCCCCAGCAAATCCCACTCTCCGCTTAGCTTGTAACTTTCCCCTTCTGGGGTGAGCGTTATTTCCGTGCAGTGCTTCGCCAGTTCCGCCTTCGCCCTCGGAATCTCCCGGGCGAGTCTTCCTTGGATACCTTGGAGACCACTTAGGACGAAAGCCTCGATCTCCTTGAGCCGGGCGTCTATCCCACGGCCGTCCGTCGCGAGCAGTTCGGCGCTGATTTCTTCCAAGCGCCGCTCTCGTTTTTCGAGCTCCGCAAGCAGAGCTGGCGAGTGACACCCCGTGGCAATTACTCCCGCGAGATTGCTGATTTCGTTTTTCAGGCGCTCCCGTTCCTCTCGCAACACGTCAAATGGGATCGCGCGCTATTGAGGCGCTCCGTCAGCTCCATTTTGAATTTTTCCAGAGCATAGCGCACGGCGTCTTCAAAGCGAATCCTCAACGAAGAGCGGATCGAGCGCTTCGCGCACAGTGGCTCGGCTGCAAGAAGATCGCCACAAGCATGGGAGTTGGGATCGGAACTCTGATTCGCCGCGCCAGATAGGGTTCCAAAATTCAGGAAAAGGTTTTTGGAACGCAATGGAGGCTTTTGGAGAGTGGCGCGCTAAGAAGCGAGAAAACCAACCTGCCAGGCGAAATAGTGAATCGGCGAAATGGGCCTCAGAAGTAAGTTCACTACTTTCGTGACGGGAATCGGCATCCTGTTATGGCCGTAAGAGCAAG
>DATMQI010000015.1:0-30948 GCA_035567135.1 Terriglobales bacterium | reverse complement strand
GCATTTCGCGAATCAGGGCGGAATGATTCCGGAGCAGGTGTGGGATCAGGCGGAGCCGACGCGAGCGGGATTTGTGTTTGGACAGGGAACCGGAAGCGCAACGCCACTGGCGTGGAGCATGGCGCAGTTCCTGCGGCTGGTGGTTTGCGCGGAAGAAAAGCGGATCGTGGAGACGCCGAGCATCGTCTCTGAACATTTCCTGAAAAACCATCACTAGGCTGCCAGCCAGAGAGGCGTACGTGGCAGTAAGCTGGCCTCCCTCTTCACTGAAGCCTGAGTCGCGCGGCTGAATCCGATAACCGAATTTCCCGCACCTAAAGATAAAGTTGACACCGGCATACCGCTCAGCTATAACCTTCCGTAATTTTAGTAAGGTTTCCTTGAAAATCCGATTACGCCGAGAGGTTATTTCGATGAGAACCACCTCTGCATCCGCGTTCCTCTATTCCGTTCTGGGAGTTCGTGGCTGGCGCGACTGGCCGGCGAAGGCGATTTGCCGGCGTTCGCCGGGACTCTTGTGCCTGCTGGTGTTATCAGCGGCAGCGGCCTGGGGGCAGGCGACCACATCCGTTCGAGGGGCGGTGGCCGATCCGTCGGGCGGGGCGATTGTTGGAGCGTCGGTGACGCTTGTCAACACCGATTCCAAAATCGAGCGAAAAAGCAGCACTGGCGACGATGGCTCGTATCAATTTACGTTTCTGCCTCCAGGGACCTACACACTTACCGTAGCGGCGACGGGATTTCAGAGCTTCGAGAAAACGGGTTTGGTTCTGCTGGTCAACACGCCGGCTACCATCAATGCGCAATTGAAGATCGGCAGTGCCAGCGACGTGGTGAAGGTCTCCGCGGAGGAGCCTGTTCTAAATCTGGTGGACGCTTCGATTGGCAATTCCTTTGGTGAAAACCAGGTTCGCGATATCCCGCTGGAGGGGCGCAATGTTCCCGATTTGCTCAGCCTTCAGGCGGGTGTGGCTTACACGGGTAATCGCATCGCCGATCAGGATCAGGACACCCGCAACGGAGCGGTCAACGGCGCGCGAAGCGACCAAAGCAACATCACCCTCGATGGGGTGGACGTCAACGACCAATCCAGCGGATATGCGTTTACGTCGGTGCTGCCCGTGACTCAGGATTCCGTGCAGGAATTTCGAGTCACCACCACGAACTACGGCGCGGACCAGGGGCAGGGTTCGGGCGCGCAAGTTACTCTGGTGACCCGGAGCGGGTCCAACGCGTTTCACGGCTCGCTGTACGAAAATCTTCGCAACACCATCACCAGCGCCAATGATTACCTCGTGAAGCAATCTGAACTGAACATCGGTTCTCCGAACAAGCCCCTGCAGCTGAACCGCAACATTTTTGGGGCCGCGGTGGGAGGGCCCATTCGCAAGGATCGCCTGTTCTTTTTCGCAAACTATGAGGGAACACGGGAAAGGGAACAGCAGCGGGCAGAGCGGGTGATTCCGACGCCGCAAATGTGTCAGGGAATGTTTCGCTATATCGGGACGGATGGAAACATGGTGACGCTGGGTCCGGCGGATCTAAAGAATCTTGACCCCAAAGGAATTGGGATCGATCCCGCGATGCTGGATTTGACCAACCACACCGGGTACCTCGACAGGACATTTTGTACAGGAAAGACCGTTACCAACGATTTTTCGGCGGGCGATGGATTGAACTACGCGGGTTTTGTATTCCGCGCTCCCACCAAGCTCGACAACGACGTTTTTATTACGCGTGTGGATTACCGGGTGACGTCCGATGGGAAGCATACGATTTTCTGGCGCGGCGCGCTGCAGGATTTGCGCAATCCGGGTCCTCCGTTCCTGCCCGGGAATGTTCCCGAGCAGACAACCGTAGATCACAGCAAAGGGTTTGCACTCGGCTATACCGCGGTACTGACTCCTACTCTGGCCAATTCGTTCCGCTGGGGATTTACCCGTCAAAGTTTCGGCGTGGTTGGGAATACCAATCAACCGTGGGACCAATTCCTGGGATTGGATCAAGGAATCGTCTACAGCCACAATTTTCGAGTCAGCACCCACAACCTGTTGGATGATGTTTCCTGGACCAAGAAGAGCCACACACTTCAATTCGGGGCTTCGATCGGAATCGCGCGCGACCCTCGAACAACGTATCTCCACTCCTCCAGTCTGGGGCTGGGCACGACCAACTGGACTTCGCCGATCGGATTTGCAGGTACCACCAGCACCTTGGATCCGATGAACGCCACGGCTCATCCGAATCTTATGGTTCCCGGTTCCGCTCCCGGGACCGCTCCAGAGCCTTTGAACGCGACGCAGTACGATCGGCCTCTGTTGTCTCTCTATGGCATGATTTCCGACGTTGTGGCCAATTACAACCTGGATCGCAACGGAGATGTTTTGGCGCAAGGCGCACCGGTCAACCGGAACTACGGGCTGAACTGGTATGAGTTCTATGGCCAGGACACGTGGCGAATTAAACCCAATTTTACGTTGACGTATGGACTTCGCTGGTCGCTTTTCCCGCCACCCTGGGAGACGAACGGGTTGCAAACCGCACCGACCTTTGGCCTGGGAACGCAATTTTCCAAGAATGTCACCAACATGGAAAACGGAATCGGTTACGGCGGAGAGCCTCCGATTGAGTTCAATCTCGGCGGGCCGGTCAACCACGGTCCAGGGTTCTACAATTCTGAGAAGACCGATTTCTCGCCGCGCATTTCCATTGCTTACTCGCCGCGCGCAGAGGGCGGTTTGCTGAGGGCTTTGTTTGGCAGCGCCGATCAGACGGTGATCCGAGTTGGCGCTTCCCGAGTGTACGACCGGGCCGGATTTGCCCTGTTGAATACATTCGATCAGGTCGGCGCGGCGGGATTGACCACGACTTTGCAAAATACCTGCTGCACCTTCGGCGTCACGGGTGCGGAGAATTTACCGCGGATTACAGGTATCAATACGATTCCCATAAACAACATCGATGGGGTGCAGTTTTTCCAGGATCCTCCCAAGGGAGGATTTCCGCAAAAACCCAGCATTGCGGCACAAGCGAACTTGTGGGGGAATGACAACACCTTAAAAACGCCGCACGCGTATACCCTGGATTTCTCGATTGGGCGAGAGTTCCCGAAGAGGTTTTCCATCCAGGTGGCTTATGTGGGCCGGTTCGGACGCGATTTGCTTACCCAGCGCGACCTGAATCAGCCGCTGGATATCGTGGACCCGAAGACGCACATCGACTATTACGCGGCGGCCTCCGCGCTCTCGAGCCTTGCGCGAAAGTTTGCGTTGCAGAATCAGCCGAACGGCAACAACTTTTACCAGGCGGTCATCACTCCGGCGCAAATTGCCTCGGTTACCTCCGACATGCTTGGGCCAACCTATAAATATTGGGTGGACATGTTGCCAGCCCTGCGGCCGGGAGCTACGCAATATGCGGACCTGTTTACTGGATTCCAGCCGGCCGGCGGAACGAGTGTAACCAATGGGCTGCTGCAATCGGTGTTCGATCTCTACTACAATCCTGCGCTTTCGGTGATCGGCGACGAAATCGTGGGCCTAGCGGATGTCGATCTGTACGGAGGACTGGGCGACAACAGCGGATCCGGGAAGCCTTATTTCTTCAACGGGCCGCCAGGCCTGCTGGGCAACGGTTCGGGCCAGTTTCTAAACAACCAGGCCATCTCCATGTACGGGTGGAGCTCCATCGGCAATTCCAGTTACCACGCGATGCAGGCTAGCCTGCGAAAGCATTTCGACCACGGGGTGCAGTTCGACCTCAACTACACGTACTCAAAATCCATTGACACGACTTCGGCGGCGTCGCGTGTGGGGTTCTCGGTTTATGGTTACCAGAACATTGGATTGGTCGGGACGCGGTTGGCAAATGACTTCACTCCCAATCTCGCCCGCGCCGCCTCCGACTTCGACTTGAGGCACCAAGTGAACGCGAACTGGATCGCCGAACTCCCCTTCGGAAAAGGGCGCGCTTTCGGGCACGACTCTGGAAAAGCACTGGACGCGTTGATTGGCGGCTGGGAGGTTACTGGATTGGCTCGCTGGACCACAGGGTATCCGTTCAGCGTGGATGGTGGACAGCGGTGGCCGACAAACTGGTTCCTCACGGCAATCGCCCAGATGACCACGCGGCCGCAGACGGGCGTTTTCAAGCGCAACGGCAGCGTCAGTGTTTTCGCAGATCCCGCAGCGGCGCAAACTGACTTCACGCTTCCCTTGCCCGGGCAAGTTGGATCGCGAAACATTTTGCGCGGCGATGGATTCGCGAGTTGGGACATGAGCCTGGGAAAGCGTTGGCAATTGCCTTGGGAAACGAGTTCGCTCCAGTTCCGCTGGGAAGTGTTCAACGTGCCGAATCTAACCAGGTTTAATGCTCAGGGCGTGGGATCGTCCTTGCTCACTTCTCTGACCCAATCCCCGAACAATTTTGGGGCCTACACCAGCCTGTTGACGCAGCCTCGGGTCATGCAATTTGCGCTGCGTATCGAGTTTTGAGTCGTTTCGATACTGGTGCGGGTGTGTTGCAGGAAACGGGCCTGTTAGTTAAATTTGTAAAGCCAGCGCCCGGGTGGCGGAATGGCAGACGCTGAGGACTTAAAATCCTCCGGGGATTTTTCCTCATGTGGGTTCGACTCCCACCCCGGGCACCATTTCTAATCAGAACAAACGACTTAGCTCTTAACTTCTGTTCCAATCGGAACTCTTGTTCCAATTGACATGCTCACGCGCTCCATCGCGTCCCGCTGAGACTGAGGAATGACGTGCCCATAGACGCGGAGCGTGGTTTTCACATCCGCATGCCGCATCTGTGCTTGGAGTACGGTGATGGGGACTGACGCCTCGATTAGCTCGGTCGCAAGGCCGTGACGAAACGCGTGCAGGCCGGCCCTGTCATCAATCCCAAGTTCCCGCAAGAGTGGCTTGAGCGCGTACTGGACGACCGATTCTCGTTTACGCGGGCGAGTGCCCGCCCGATTCGGGAACAGCAAATCTTTCGGGTTCGGCTTCCAATCGCGCTTCAGGTAATCTCGCAGCCTGGCTTCCAGAGCCGAGGGCAGGGGAAGCAAGGCCACAGAGTTTTTCGTTTTCGGTTGCCGGATTTCCCTCGTCTTATCGTCCGACGATTTGTTGACGCGGATTGTCTTCCGCTCGAAGTCCAGGTCACTGCGGGTGAGAGCTAGGATTTCTCCCGCTCGCATCCCGGTGCCCCAGGCCACGGCAAACAGAGTTTTGTATGGCTCCTTTGCGGCTTCGATGATTCGTGTCGCCTCATCTCGCGTAAAGAAGGGAACTGTTGCGTCGTGGAAGGCCGAACCGAGTTCCATATCTTTAAACCCGACATCTGGAGCGCGGAGTCCGCACCGGCGCGCATAGCAAAACACTGCGAACACGGTGCCGAGGATGTTCTGAACCGTCTTGCGAGAAACTTTCTCCCTTAAGTCGGTTGCGAACTGTTGGAGTTGTTCAACACCCATCGCGTGAAGGGCCGAACTCTTGAACCTGGGCAACACATGCGCGCGAAGGTAAGACTCTCTTTGACGGACTGTCGATGGAGAGAGTTGGGGCGCCACGGCGTTCTGCCATAGCTTTAGCGCGTCAGCGAATGTTTCCCCTCGTGGAGCCGGGGCCACACTGCCGCGCTTGCGATTGACGTCCTGCATAGTCCTATCGTGTTCCCGGCGTGCCGCACGTTCGGAGATTCCATCGGGGCCGATCTTCCCAAGGAAATACCGTGCTCGCCGAGAAACAGACGAGCCGTCCGGTTGCCGGACATCCTCATAAAAGAGGCTGTACGCCGAGCCGTTCACTATCTCAAACCTGCCCTTCTGGAACCGTCGCTTTGCCACTGGACCCCGTTTCGGTCCCGCGACTCTCAACGGCGTTGCAGGGGCAAGAATACCCTCGGAGATTGCCGAAGGCAAAGAAAGGGAAGTACCGAGAGACACGAATCCCTCTTGAGTGGACTATGTTTGTGAGGCGGAACTTGTCTGGTTCCGTGTGTCGCTTAGGTGGGCTGCGACGTCCGTGGGGTGTGAACGGTCTCCAACATGGACCGAAACCCCTGGAAACTTTTCGACCCCCGTGCGCTCAGACTGCTGCCTTCCGCACGGTCCGGCCTGCCCTGATTGGGCATTACCAGTATGATAACTCTTGCTAACTCTTTTGTCAACATGATTTTAAGCGGGATTCGGCGGCTTTGGTCGGCGTGAGTCGGCCTTAGCTGGCGTTCAAGAAATAAAGCCTCAAAATAACTATTGACATTACACATCTGTATAGTAAGATTCGTGCGGAGGCTGAAGATGGATAAGAAAACGCGACACCCCAAAAAGCAGATGTGCTTCCTAAAGCCGGATGAACTGCTCGCGCTCCTCCGCGCCGCCAAGGCTCACGGCGCGCGGGAACACGCGATGCTCCTGGTCGCCTATTCGCATGGCCTGCGGGCGAGTGAAGTGTGCGGCCTGAAGCTGTCCGATCTGGACGTGCGAGCCCAAGCGGTCAAAGTTTCCAGGCTCAAGGGTTCGTTGTCCGGCGTTCAGCCAATGCACGTTCACCGCGGCGAACCGTTGCTGGATGAAGTAAAAGTTTTGAGAGCGTACATCGCGGAGCGCGTCGAGGATGGGAGTGGCTATCTGTTCTTGTCGCAAAAGGGCGGGGCAATCAGCCGGCAACACTTCCACACACTTTTTCAGACCCTCGCCGAGGCAGCCGGCATTCCGGAAGAGAAGCGCCATCCTCACGTTTTGAAACACTCAATCGCCTCGCACCTCATCGGCGAGAACGTGAACCTTGCAATCGTCCAACAGAAACTCGGGCACCGCTCGATCTCAAGCACTATGGCTTACGTTGGCATTTCCGGTGAGCAGGTTGCGGAAGCGTGCGACGGCGCGCTGCTCCGCGCGTTTGGACGGTGATGCACCCGTAAGAGACTAACCTTATGCACTGGCCGGGTCCGTTCGCGGGTCCGGCCTTTTTTCTTGTCCGCTTTCTGTATTTGAGGAAAAGCGCGCGCGGCGACGTATGACAACGGTTTCAGCAACTCCCGCCTTTGCAAGCGAGTGCAACCAGGCAGGTCGGCATGTCTAGGTTCATTTTTCGTTGGTACTCCAAAAAAGTATTGACGACAAAAAGTTTCGGCCCGACAGTGATGCGAGCGCGCTGCAAATTTCAGCGCTTAGAGAGCGGAAAGGAATCCCAAAATGATTCAGAAACAAAACGGTCAACGAACTGGGCGCGTCAAGGCAGCGCCCGAGCACCGGCCGGTGAGGTGGTTGTCATGCAAGGCGGAAGTCTTTCGGGAGGAAATTAGAGGCCTCAAGATTCGTGCGGGGAACAAGTGATCGCGCCGCGGATTTCCTCTAAGCGCCGTTTGCTCCTGCGGCGAACAAATCATGTATTGGCACAGGTTGGCGATGACCTGATAAAGCGGCGAGGGGATTACTTCATCCGGAGCCGCCGCGGTGGCAGGGTTTATCGGGTGAGCTTGTTTCGACTCGCGTATGAGCTGGGCTTACTAGGGAGGGCAGCATGAAAGTCGCAATCCGGAAAACGGAGTATCCCAGAAAGCCCGCAAAGTTTTCGGTGTGGGTGACGGATGAAAAGAGCGAAGCACACGGCATGCCGGGATTCTTTTGCGCGCTTCCCCAAAACGAAGAACCCTGCGCGCGCGTGGTTGCGGCCGCGATGGAGCGACTTATTCTAACGGAGGAAGGCCGCGCGCTTGTGCAGGCGGCCGAGGACGAATTGCTGGGTTGCTTCTGACTTAGTAGCCGGCACCGGACGTGCCCTGACAATGAATTTGCAACCATCCACCAGGCGCCGATGCGTATAACCCACCGGTTGCTACGAGCGGCGGATTGAAACTCTGGCTCGGTTCGAGGCCTTGACCGGTGTATGGCAACGAAAGAATTACTGTCCCGGTTCCGTCTTTCAGCACGGCTGTACCCTTGACGGCTTCGTGCCACGTAACGCGCGCGACCTGCTGAGTTCCGTTAATGCTGTGCTGGCCTGGTCTGAGAACTATAGGTTGTGCCATCTGTAATTCCTCTTTTCTAAGCTGCTTTTGTCTCGCGGCTCTGTCCGGAAACTGAACTAGGTTTCTGACTCAGTGGCCGGCCGAGTTTCATCGGGGTACCCTGCGCTCTGCGCCGGGCTGCGCGGTTCATACGGCAAATAATTTGTCTGACATGAACAGACCGCAAATTCAATTCTTCGGCGATTGAACAACTATTCCAGCCGAGGCGGTAAAAATAATATGCACAGGCTGTGACTAACTCCGGCGCGCGCGCACTCATGGCGGCCTCACTATCAATACACGAAATCTGCAAATTAAGACGCTGCAGCCTGTCTGATGGCGACTGGCCACGAAGCGCCCCGAGAAATAGGGAAAAATACGCATCCTCGGGAAGCTCTGAAAAGCGCTCCTCAGTAATGGCGGGTTCAGTGGCTCTAAATTCCGCGACCCGTGTCCCCAGTATTAACTTTGCGTTCTGCGCGCGTTCTTTCCCCACGGCTCTGCAACGCTCAAGGCGTTCTTTCAGCGAGCCGGTTGGCTTGTAGATTTGAAACCTCGATTCGAGATAGCAAACCAGCGTCTCTCGAAATTCTGTATCCGATAAAATCCAGGCGGGCGTTTCGACTTTGCGGCCTTTTCGCAAGTCCGCAACGCGGTAAATGTGCATCCGATTGTGCAGTTGGTTGTAATCAAGCCCAGAGTTCCTGAGAAAGCGGCCGTGGTTCTCGAACTGATGAGAATCGAAACTCGGCGGCACGCTGCGCTGAGAGACTTGTGGGGAGTAGACGGTGTAGGCCATGCTTCCGCTATTTCTGCGACGGCTTCTAGTTTCCAAAGATTGACTGCAGGCGGCGCCAGTTCGGGTCCCCTGAGCGTTGTGAGGGCGAGTGAGATTTGAGATAGGCTTGCCGCGATGCTTTCAACTCCGGCACGAGTTCCGCTTTCTCGCGAGGCAAGGCAAGGTCGAAAACTTGGAGCTTGTCAGCCAGAGGCAAGCGGCGAAATCTCGATTGCAACGGCGACAAAGTCGCGCCGTCAATTATGGCCTGCGCGGTTGCTCGGGGGAGTTGCTGGCGAATCTGGCCGGCTGTGATGTTTCCGTTGCGCAGAGCATCTTCCAAGCGAAGGTTCCGCTGATGATTCGCAAGCTCCTGGTCGCTGATAGGCCCGGTCGGCATTCTGTCCGAGGCCAACTCTTGCGCGAGTTTTTCCGCAGAAGTCCGGTAAGTGTACGTTGATGCGCCCAGCACCCGCGAAACCGTTTCGGGATTTGAAACATCGCCCGTGAACTTTCCCGCAATCGCCTTTGTCGGGATGGGCACGAAGCTGCCCAAGAAATTACCGACCTCCTGAGATGGTGTGACCTTCCGCCCTTGCGTATCGCGGCCTGAAAGAAATTCCATAGCTGGACGCACAGTCAGTGGATTCACGCGGCCGGCGATGAACGCGCGCGGGTCCGTTGCTACGTGGAGCAGGTCAGTAGGAAGTGTCCGCAAAGTGACAACCGTATCGTCTTCGCCCTTCCGGCCTGGCAGCACAACGCCGAACGGAGCTTCGGGGTGTGCTTGGCCGGTAGTGAGCATGTTCAAAACCCGCGCAGCGCCGAACATGATTGCAGAAATTCGGGCAATGTCTTGCCGCGCTACGGCACCGCGCTTCGGGTCAATCGCGCGGTAGAGAGAGCGCACCTCGCTCTCCAACCAATCGGGGGCAAGAGTAGTCGCCCGGAGAAAGTCCTGCGTCGCCATGCTTCGGCCCATTTGCGCGTAGTTCAGGCCACCGAAAAGTTCGTTCGTGTGGGCGGCCGCAAGCTGTGCGGCTTCGGTCGTGGAGATGTCCGTATATGTGCGCTGGTAGCGCTCAAAAAGGCTTTTGTAAGCACGGCTTTTCAAAGACGGGATGTAACGGTCGAACAAAAAATGCTGCATCTGGCCTTGGATAGTGCGAAGCCCAGGAATGCGGTTGATGATGGCAGAGTGCGAGGAAACGCCTTCCGTGAAGGATTCCAGGTTCTTTCCACCGCCGCCGAGAGTAAGTCCGTGCGTCACTCCGTACTGCAGAGCCGCATCGTTGTCCAAATCGAAGTCCAGCTTGCCAAACGGATTGATTCCCGTCATCACGGCGCGCAGACCCTCTTGCGCCAAGTGGAAAGGGGAAAGGGACAAAAGCAAGTGCTTGCCTTCGGACGAAATCTTGAGGAACTTCCGGCCCACTGGAACGTCACCAATCTTCAAGTCACGAATCGGCGAGCGGTCTGCACCTACTGCGCGCTGGAGAAATTCCGCGGCATCGGGGTGCACTCGCAAATCACTCTTGACGAATATCGGCGAACCGTCCGGCCCGTTTGTGGCAAAGTTCCAGTCACGGAATGCGGGGTGGTCAATGGCGCGGTAATCTCCGCTTTCCCATCCATAAACCGGGCGGACGCCAAAGATGGTCCCATCTGGGCCTTGTTTCAATTCACCGGAGTCCAAGCGGTCGCGGAGTTCGTCAGGGTTCTTTTGGAGCTGCTCTTGCACATCTTCGGGCAGGCTGACGTTTTTCATTCCGAGCTGACGGATGGTTCCGCGGTCGAGATGCTTCTCTAACTCTCCCGTTTCCTGCATTCCGTCAATCACAGACTGGGCAATGCGCATGGAGCGCGCGGCTTTCGGATTGATGAGCGTTGCGGGGTTCTCTTCCTCGCCGATAGTTTCACCGCGTCCGGCGGGCGCGACGAAAGCGCGGCCGTCTGGTCCACGGAGGTCTTTGTCCTGCAGCCGCTCCATGAAATCGCGGGCCGCAATCGCCTTGTCCAGACCGAAGCGATAATTCGACATGAGAGCGACCGGGTCATCGACCGCAACCTTCTTGCCCAAGATTTCGCCGTCAAACATCGTGTCGAGAGTTCGAGCGCGCGCTGCTGAAACATTCGTGTCAAATTGCCTAGATGCGGCCTGATACTTCACACGGTTCGCCGCGACGTTCGTCGGGTCATCCTCCCAAACGTGGGAAATGTAGTTCTCAACCGCGGTGCGAATGACACCCTTCTGGTAGGCGCGTTCAAGGTCCTGGTCAAACGATTCGCGGATATTTCTGGCGAAGGTTTCCTGCTCTGGTGTGAGGTTCCGCGCGAGTTCATATTTGTCGAGGAGTTTTTGACGGTCTTTCGCGGAGTAATTGTCTTCGACCGCGCTGGAGGATTCGAGAGCCGCTTGCCGCTGCGCGAGCAGTTCCTTGTCGCCGCCGGCTTCAGCGAAGCGAGAAATTGCTCCGAGCAAAACATCGTTGGGCGCTCCACCCTTAGGCAAGGCAGCGCGCGCGGCTTGTTCAAGTTTTGTTGCGCCGTGTCCGGCTCTTTCAACGTCAAGTTGATACTGGCCAAGTTCCTCTCGAACCCTTGCTAATTCACCTTTCGGCGTTCTGAGTCCCACTCGCTCGGCAAGTTCGCCAGCTTCTGGAATGGCCTTCGAGGCGCCGAGAGCGGCCAGCGCGCCGTTTGCCACAACATGGACAGCGAGGCGCTTGGCGGTTTCGTAGTCACCCTCTTTGAGTGCATCCAGCACACGCGGCGATTCTTGGAGAACGCCGTGTGCCTGCTGCAAAGTAAACCCGGCCTCCGTGAGCGCTTTCAATCCCTGGACTGCAATTGGCAGCTCCTTCGCAGTCAATCCGAGCGCGCGGAGCGCTGTACCGCTGCCCAGCGTTCCAATCGTGAGGCCGATAGAAAGCGGCGAGGTGAGTCCGGAGAGAACGTCTTCCGCGCCGGCCTCAAAACCAGTTGCGCCCTCGCGGTGCAAATCGAGGAGAGGTTCATTCAACCAATCCCAAGACTTTCCATACCAGGTCGGAGACTCTTCCCGTTCAATTTGCGGACTTGAGAGTTTTGTTCCAGAAATCGCATGCCCACCATACGCAGCAAAGGGGTCACTAGCTGCGGAGATTTGTTCGGGAGCTGGGGCAGACGCCGCGGTGCGCACAGAAAGACTGTGCCCGCCGAATTCCGCAAAAGGGTCATTCTGCGATGTTGGAGGAGGGGGCGGGGGCGGGGGCGCGGAAACGGTCTGGCCACCAAATTCCGCAAAGGGGTCTTGTGGCATGAATTAATCCTGTAGGTTCTCTGCGGCGGCGGCGCGGTCTTCCTGGTCCGACTGTCTTTGCTGATTTAACCATGCGGTATACCGCTGTTGGTCAGCGTCCGCAACCTTAGCTCCCTTGTTCGAGCGAAGATACTTCGGTACATTCTCGGGCGCGGTTTGAATCGTGCTTCCGTCCGATAATTGAATGCTCAGCGGGGCGGGGCTTGTGCTCGCAGGGGCTGCGCCGCCTGCTATCTTTTTCGCTCCGGGATTCTTCTTTTCAAAGGCGTTCGCCTGGTCGGCGGGAATGTTCCCAACCTGACCGTTCGGGAGCTGGTATTGGACCATTCCTTGTGCCTGCCCAGCCTGCGTTGTCTTTCCTCCGGTCATCGTGGTGAGTACGCCGCTGTAGTGCTTCACAATTTGTGTGGCTTCCTCGATGTTCTGGTTAGCTTCGTCAATGGCGGTCTGGTCTCCGGCTTCTACGGCTTTGGAATGCTTCTCGATGGCGCCAGACCGCGCGCGCAGCGCATCTTCCAAACCCTTCGCTGAGTGCTCGACAAGCACGGCGCGGTTCCCGGCAGGAATCTTGCTCAGGTCCACATTTCCATCTTTGTCAGTCGCCGCGGTGAGGGCTTTCAGCGCCTCCCCGTACTGGCTGCTGGCCTTGACGTCGTTGTGCAGCCGGTTTATCTCCGCAGAGACCTTCTGGATTTCTAGCGCGCCCTTTTTCAAGTTCTGCATTTGGGTCTGATAGTTCAGATACTCAGTCGTCGACATGCGCGGAATCGTGTGCATTTCGCCTGTCTGCGGGTCCCTCAGTTGCACGTTCTTGATGTCCGTGTCAGGTATGCGATAAACAGAATACTTATTTTTCGTCGGGTCGTAGGCATACCGTGTTTTGAAGTTGCCGCTATCAGCGAAGAATTTCGCGTTATCGTGTGCAGCTTTTTCAGCATCTGCACCCGAAGAGAACAGCAGAGGCTGACCATCGGACCCTGTTAGCGGCTGTGCTTCTACCTCGTTCAAATCGTTGAACATTTTGACTGTGTTTTGTGCAACCTGCGCGGAGCGCTGTGCTTCGTCCCAGTTTCCAGCAGCAATGGTCTGGTCCAGCATTTTCATCCGCTTCTCAAACTCCACGCCCTGATGGATAGATTGAATCTGCGCGCGCGCGTCGGCGGCTTTGCGCAGGCTCAGGTCGTCCATCTGAATCTGTGCTTCCTGGTTGCGGCGCTTTTCCTCCGCGGCTTGTCTTGCCTGTGCCTGCTGGCGGTCCTGCTGGTGCTCAATATTTCCCTGCACGGCCGTGAAGGCACGCCCTGCCGCGCCTACCATGCTCGAATCTCGGATGTCGCCGTAAGGCCCGTGAGCAACAACCGGCGCATTTTCCGCAGCACCCATGCCGACCACGGCGCCAGCCACGAGGCTTCTCCAGAATGAAGATGCTGACGAGCCCGAGCCGCTACCGACAAGATTGCTAAACATTCGACCAATGGCCGTGTGCTTCGCTGTTTGGGCGACGGCAGCTTGCTGCTCCGGAGATGGAGCGGGAGCTGCCTGGGGAGGTGTCGCGGCGGGTTGTACATTTTGTGAAGCATCTGGCTGCGATGGAATCGGTTGGCCACCGTTCGCTAGAAACTGTTCTCCGATGGCAGAAGCGGGCGGCTGCGGTGTTTCGATTTGGTCAGGCATTTTGTTTCCTTGAAAGTTCGTGAACTTGTTTAGCGGCGGGCGAGTGCGGCTTCTATCTCTTCGGCTCGATGCGGCGAGCTTTCCATTTCGCGCTGAAGTTGCTTTGAACTCCAGGAATTGACTTCGTCTTGGGTCAGGCCAGTTGCAGCCGGCGCGACGCGGCGAGGGGCTTGCTTGCGGACTGCGGGCGGCTGTTCCAGTTTCCCCCGGACTTGGGCGTAAACATCTTCCCAACTAGCAACGGTGGCAGGATTCTGGTGGTCATTTTCCGGCGCGTCCATTGCGGCGAACAATATTTTCTCAGCTTGCTCTGTGCGCGGGCATTCCGGGTGCAGCTTTAGAAAAGCGGCAATCGCTTTTCGGATGTTCGCGCCCCGAGCGCGCTCTGAGGCGTCGGCCTGTTGGTATTTGTTTTCCAAGCTCATCTACGCCGCCTCTCGCCATTTCTGATTTAGAACAATTGAGGAAACGATACTTTTCCCAACACCAAACTGCTGGGCGAGCGCTTTCTTCGTCATGCCCTGCGCTGCCAAAGCTCGGATTTCGCGGACTTTTTCGATGCTGAGCTTGAGGCCGCGGCCCCACGCAAACCTGCCATCAGGCAGACGATGAAGACGGGCGCCGGGGAATGCCGAGCCTATCATCTTGAAAAATTCCAGGAAGTCCGGGACCTTCTCATACATACGGCGTGCGTTTAGCCAAGCCACGTACTCCCGGGCCTGGTGGGCCTGGGTGGCGCAACCGTGCTTGAAGAGGCGCTCACAAATGCCAGTCTCGATTTTATTAACCGCAATTTCCTTGCGTAGGCAACCACAACTCCGCGTTGCCCGGCCTGGTTTGCCAAGTAAGGAACTCGCCTGCACCGTTGGAAAAGTTCCACAGGTACATTCGCAAACGTAGGAAGTGCGCTTACATCCCTCCGCGCGATACAAAACTTTCAGCCGGCCAAATGTCTCATCCGTCAGGTCTCGGAATGGCTTGCGACGTTTCACTGCCTGCCCCGGTGCGCCTTAACTCGGCGCGCGCGCGCGGTTTTATCCGCAGCCGCTTCGATGAAGGCGTTGTCTTCGCGATTCATCTTCAAATGTGCCGCGACCTGTGCTGATGTCAACGTCTTGGGCATATTTGCGGCCTGGTGGAGATTCACGACACCCCGCGGGTTGCTTGAGACCGGCGCCGGTGCGGTGCTGATGCTTTCAAAGTGCTTCCGCTTCCACGCTTCCGTCTTCTCGATTTGTTCGGCAGTGGTGGTGAGAACTCCGTTATTCGTCAAAAGATTTGCCTGGCCCGCAGCGGCGGCGAGTTCGCCCTGCGTCAGCACAGACGGCTCCCGGAGCGGTTCCAAAATCTCCAGGGCCTTGCAGAAAACTGCGCTGCGAGAGGCGAGTTCATACGCAGAGTTAGACATCGCATTGATGCTCTCCAGGCTGATGCGGCCCGATGAAATCAAGGCGCGCGCTTCGAGTTCAACTGGGTCCGTGGACTCAAGGGCCGCTTGCGGGACGGGTGCCGTCTTCGGCCGCAGACGTTCCCACACAACCGCCAAGTGGTCGGCGTTGTCCGGTCTCAGACCGGAAGCGGTCAATTCGTTCGCCATTTCGCGCGCATGGGCTTCGGTCTGGGGATATTCGGGGTGTCGCTGGGAGAAAACGATAAAGGCCCGCTGGCAGGCGTCGAGGTATTCGGTTTGCTCAAGTTGATTCATTTTTTCCTTCCTCTCAAAGGAGTCTCTCAAGAAGGGCAGGGGCGGGAGTGAGAGGCTCTCGCCCCCGGTAAGAGTTCCTTGTGGGTCGCACAAAGTTCTCTCACGCTGTCACGAGGACTGTGACAAGTTTTTTGAGGGGAGGACGGGTCACTCTCGAAGTGTTGCCCGTCCGGCAACCTGCAGGGTTGCCGCCATGACTCCCCTCAAACTTAGAAACCTTGACGCGGTGGAAACGCCGAGAGTCCCAGCGGCCGCATCGCGTTGTACAAATTACGAAGAAAAGTTCCGTCGGCAAAACCATATTCCTGAAGCTGCCGAGTGAGGCTCGCGCGAATTCCGGAATCAAATTCGGGACTGTGGGCAGCGAGACGGCCGAGGTGCTGCGCGTCTATTTGCAAAATCAGGTCCACTTGCTTCGGCCAATCCGGGGTCCTGGCGGGCGAGTGAACAGGCGCCGGCGCGCTGAGCGGTGCGAGGTCAATGGCAGGCTCCGCGGCCGGGGTTCTCGTCGGCTCCAGGCCTTCAGCATCGAACAGTTTTTCGGCCCGGCGAACAAACCAATCCGGCTTCGCAGCGTCTTTTTCAGCCAACAAACGGAAGGCGTCATCAACTGCAGCCGCGACAGTTTCCACACTCCCGCGAATGTCGTGCCGGTTGTAGGGCCTCTTTTCCAACCAGCCCTGAACCTTCCAGATGGCCATTTGCTCGACATCGGGCTTCAGAGAGGACTTGTCTTCCTGCCAGATGTAGCGCGCGAGTTCGGCCGCGAGCTTGTTCAGCGGGTGCTCGGGGTACTCGGTCAGGAGAGCGGCGGCGCGCTCTGAGTCGGGCGCATTCTGTGCCCGGCGGATGGCGGCTTCACGGTTGGGCACCATCTTGGCAAGGAATGCTTCCAGGCCGGCAGAAGTCCCCGCCAAAGGAATGCTTTTTTCAGAAAGGGACCCTTTTCGCTTCGCAACGTCTACCCGGTCGCAGAGGGCGAGCAGGTCCTTGGTTGTCGGCTTTGGGGGAGGTAATTCCGAAAGGCTTTCCGGCTTCACGGCGGCGATCTTGTCCAGGCGAGTTTCGATCTCCAGGCGCCGGGCTTTCAGGGTTCGACTGTTCTTCAATTCGCGGCGAAGCGCACGGTACTCCGCGCGCGTTCCCCGGTCGCGAGGTTCGGTCCATCTGTGGATGTATGACATTGGGCTCTCTATTCCGCACGACTGTTAGGGGTTCATTTTCCGCACAAGTGCGCGTCGTGGCTACGCACATACTTCCCGCACAAATTCCGCGCATTCCCGCACATCGGAAAAACGGGGGAGATTTTGTTAGGTAGACTTCGACCGGTGGGACTCCAAGCCGGGGGACACCCCCGGGGTGGCCTCCCGATTTCCCATAAAGTAGTACCTCTCAATCGCTAAGCCTAACGAGAGCAGCAACAGCGGCACACACGGCGCACTCCCGGGAGAGGCGCGAACACACCAAAGCCTTTCAGATCAAATGTTCAGAGCCTTGCGATGTGTGCGAAAGTTTGCGAGTTTGTGCCCTGGTCGGAATCTGACAATCTGGACGAACTGTCAGATTATTTCGGGTTTCGCGTGTGCAAGTGCTTTGTTTCGGATGGCCGCAATTTGTCAGTCGCATCGCAAGTGTAAGATTTTCGGGGGTCGGGCGTCACTGTGGGCTCGGACTCGGAGAAGAAACGCGCGTTGGTGTGTGAAAGATGAATTATTTTCGCTCGTGGAGAATCGTCAGACAACTGTCTCCGGGAAGCACAGAGGATATCGCGAGCCACTTTTACCCTATCGGCAAATTAGGATGTCTCTGCCGGTTTGCCTGCCTCGACTCAAGCCTCTCTCTCTTTACCCTGCCGGTCTCAGTCTTGTGGCGGCTTTATCTTTCTTCCCGGGCGGTCCAGGAGGGTTGGTTGGGCATTGCTTGCCGTGTCCTCGTCTTCGCACATTGGACACGTCCACACAACTGTCAGCTTCCCGGGGGAGCGGGTAGGCACAGGCGCCGCAATGTTCCCGTGCTTCGAGCACTTTGCTGTTGGCAGGCCTTGGAGATTAAGAGGGTGATTCAGTTCGAGCATTCGAGTAGCTCCTGGATTCCACGCCCACTATAGCTCTGACTTTGTCCGGAGCGTACGTCCGCTTTCCGGACACTCGCGCGCTACATCTCTACCACAGATGCGTCTGCCCGTCCTGGTCACTCGCCGCTTCAGTCACCATGCCGGCCCACATTACGTATTCCTCGGGCTCCAATTCTAGCCCGCATGCGCAGCATCGAATATAAGTTCCACCGTTGGGTCCTTCAAATGGCTTCCAAGGACCGCCGCCGCAAGTGAAGCAAGCCAGTATCGAGACCCCTCGCCTGACCGCATCGGATTCCCACTTCGCCTTGGCGATGAGTCCTTCGCACTCGCGGTTTAGGGCTTCATATACCTCCGTGACTTCGAGCATTTTTTGCCATGTCGGTTCACCCAGGAGCCAGAGCGGGTCATCCCGCAGTTCATCTGAAACGAAATTGCGCACAAGTAGAAATGCGTTCGAGGATCAAACCCTCTAGCGCCTTTTGGTCCAATTTCGGAAAGAGGTGTTCTACATCGTTTCGGGCGTCATTGATTCGGTCAAACCGCTGCCAGTCGGTGTTAATCCCGAGCGCAGCAAATCTCTCGCGAATTTGTTGGGCGTCCACGGTTTTCTTGCCTTCCCCTGTGAAAACGACGCGGCCCTTTTTATCTCGTGCCGGCGCAATTTTCGCCATCACAAGGACTTCGTTGCTTTCTCTTGGTGAATGCCGCCTGAGCGCTTCCTTAAAAAGGAGAAGGATTCCTGCGTGGATATTCCTTACCGCTGAAAGCAAGCGGGGTCGGGTGCCAGCCTTATAGTCTTCAACCCCAACTTGGATTGACTCAATTGCGTTGGTGAGTAGGTCCATGCACCGGTCATCCGTTCAGATGATTCTAGCACTGGGGAATCGCGTCCGCTTTCCGGACAGCCACTTCGCCGCCTACTTCTGGAGCCGAATCACACCTACCCCAATCATCCTCTGCTCCCGCTCCGGATATTTCGCGCGCGCCTTCTCCGCCTGGTCCCTCGTTTTGAACGGCTTCGATAACGGCGTGAACTGGCCATCGACGTATTTGAAGAGCAACCACCGTTCTACGATTTTGGTCATGGAGTTTTATCCGCCGGTAGGATACCTCTTGTCAATTCGGTCCAAAATGAAGGCCGCCTCTTGGACGGCGAGGTCGATATAAAACTGCTTCGCCATATCCGGCTTGTCGGACAGGATTGATAGCAGACCACGTCTGGTCAATTGAAGGAGTTGTATCTTTGATAGATAGAAGTGCTAATATCGCGGCGCAAATGAAAAACCCCGATTCGTAGACGGGGTTCGGGGCACTTGCGCTCGGAATATGGCGCATGGGTTTGCCCAATGCAAGCCTATCTGGTGGAAGACTTGGCATTCAGCGAAGACAATCAGAACTGGATTAGAGAAGAGATTCAAAAGGCCATTTATCCCAATGGTTTTAGAAAGGTCGCAGATCGTCTGCGCTACTGGGGCCTTTTGGCTGTCTGTATTACTGCATTTGTAGCCCTTTTAGCAATAGCAGTCTCTTTAGGAATCTATGTAGCGAGCACGATGAATCGAGAATCGGAATTTCGTGGAGCTACCAGTGAACAACTAAAAACTGTCAGTCTGCGATTGACTGATATTGAGAACACGCTTAAATTCTTGCGGGCGCAAACCGTCGCTCAAAAATACTCTGCCGTTCCGATTCCAGAGCTTAGGAAACACAGGGTCGAATTGGTAGAAGCAAAAAAGAACCTAGCGAATCTCCCGCCAGGGACACCTAACTATTGGCCTGCTAGCTTCCAGATCATCACGCTCGTGTCACAAGCTATGTATCAACTGGAGACGATTGGCAAACAACCTCCATCCGTATTTGACAACGTCAGATTTTCTGGATTCGGAGCGCAGGGTGGGCGGGTGAGTGGTCACAATGTTTTTCTCAAGAACACAATCGAAGGCTTTACTTTCGAGAATTCCATCATTCACTTCGACGCGAGTACAAAGCTAATCAACGTCCAGTTTACGCATTGCGTATTCATTTTTCCTCAAGATGCCAATCCACCACAGCCTTTGCAACAAATTGGCGCTACCTTACTGGCTTCCGACCTGGAAAATGTCAGAATTACTACAGGCTGACTCAAACTGCACCACTACCCGGCGGCGGTTCCTCCCGGTATTCGTCTTCGCTATGGTCGCGCTCTGCGCCCGGTGAGAATGCTTTCCGGACGAGCTAGGGTTAGTCCATTTTGGAGGAGTGGTCCCCTTGTGCTTCTTTCTGTACTCTTTCATGCGTTCCGACGTTAGCGTCCGAAAATATTTTCCGCAACACAGCCAGTCGCCTACTGTCTACGTCTGTTGTACGTGATACAATCTTTAACAGAATGCCCACCCCTACCAGCGGCATGTGGGCCGCCGCCGCAAAAGAGTCCGTCCGCTTCTTGTGGGGCGTTTTTTCAAAACCAAAGCTGACCGTCTATTTCGATAAGTCCCAGACCTACCGCACCGCTTTCGATATCCTCAGCAGCAGACAAGGAATGTTTCTCCATGTGATGGTGGCCAATCGGGGCCGAAGAGTTGCAAAAAAGTGCAGAGGGTCACTGATTGAAGTGCTCGCAGAGGGCCGCGACGGTTACGTTCCCGCCAAAGGATTCGACAATCCAGTCGACCTACACTGGGCGCACGAGCCACCTGATTGCTACGCGAAAGATATCGCCCACGACGATAAGCCAACTCGGTTGGACGTCTGTTACGCCCACGAGGGCATTCCCATGCTTCACGTTTTCTGCGAGAAGATCCCGCGTGGGATTCAGACGGATTTTCCGCCCGGTCGCTACAAGGTTCGGGTCAGGGTGCGAAGTGAAGAAGGAGCGGTCTGTTTCGTGCATCTGCTCGTGGCGTATGACGGTGAGTTTAAATCGCTTTACATGGAACAGCTTGAGGACTGATTTCACAACGTCGTTGAGGAGACCTGCTTCATCGATGGGTTATTACATAGCTATATTCTCCTCATATATTTTCTCAATGGGAGAGTAACTGTGAGCATCGGCACGGCAATCTTTTGTTCTGTTGTCCTAGTTCTGCTGGTGATTAACAAACCCTTCCGCAAGGTGATGGCATGGGTCGCCGGGGTCGGCGTCGTACTTGCGATTCTCGTCGGTGCAGGCTATTGGCTGTACTTGAAACACCAGGACCACGTCGCGAAAGTAGAAGCTGAAAAATGGGCCGCCGGAAAACCTGCGCGAGTCGCTGAGTGCATACAACGCTACAGGAGTGCCGCCGCGATCACCGGATGGTTTATTTCGCCGTATTCAGCGGTTAAAAGCGACGACGGCCACGTGGATGCGCAGGCAACCTGCGAGAATAATGAATTTGCGGAATGGAAATCTACGTCGGCTCCTGCGCCTGCTGCACCACGGGCTTTGAATAAACCTTCCAACAATCGAAGAATCATCGCAACAATTTCAGAAAACTGTGCGTCGTCCGACTGGCGTACACTGTGGAACGAGCCAGATTACGTGCCCGAGCGGCGTATTCTGCACATCTTCAAAGGTGGGGAAACTGTAGAATATGTCGGCAAAAATATTACTGACGACATCGTCGTCTACCACGGCGTGCGTGGTTACATCACCTCAACCTGCGTGACCGTCCAGGAACAATGATTTTTGTCAATCAATGACCCCTGCATCAAGGCGATTGCTGCTATATTTCTGGCTACCGGAAAAGTGTGGGTACTGGCGATGGAAGAAACCTGCTTTGCTGCAAGCGCAGCGCGAGGATGTGCTGAACTTTGTGACGCAGCTCCTAGACTTTCTCGCTGTCGCTAAGCCATACTAATCGACCTGTCACAACTCAAATTAGCGCCGTTTGACCGTGGCCGAAATGGGAGGAGTTGCGATGCCGACCCAAATAAAAGTTTGGGAAATTGACAAGGGACAAATCATAGCCCGCGACAACGCCGCCTTTGCTGATTCACACCGAGAAGACGAACTGGAGGGGTGGATTACCCGAAGCCCAGATATTCTTGGTGAAAAGCTTCTAATCATTGCCAGACAGCTCATTATTCCCGAAATCGGTCGGCTGGACCTTCTCGCAATGGATGAGAATGGGAAGCTCATTATTATCGAACTGAAGCGCGATTTGGGACCAAGGGAGGCCGTAGCACAAGCGTTGGATTACGCTAGCTGGCTTTGGAGTGTATCAGAAAATGAGATTCTGGCACGCGCTAACGAATATTTGCAGAAGAACTCGGGCGACCCGGAGCGCGATTTGGCGCAAGCATTTGAAGACACATTCGGGAAGAGCGTTCCAGAGTTGGTTTGTGAGAACCATAGGATAATTCTTGTTGCTGCTGGGCTGGATGCGTCCGCCGAACGGATTGTTAACTACCTTGCGCGGAAGTCCATCGACATCAACGCCGTATTCTTCAACTACGCCGAGCTTAGTGATGGGAAGCAAATTCTGGTGCGGTCGGTTTTAGTGCCTGAGAGCATCAGGACAGGCGCAGCGGGCGGTGAGTCTCGCATGACTGAAACGGCTCTCATGGCGATGGCTGAGGAAAGGAAAACCACTGAACTTGTAAAGGTATGCCGTCGGATGGCTACCTTTTGTAATGAGGAATGTGCAACCACAGCCAAAGGTTCATTTCGGTACTGGACGCACGGGGGTATGGTATGCGGTGCTAACGCGTCTGGACAGGTTTCTGACCCACCAGCCCCACCGGGCGAACTTGACGTTTGGATGCGAACTGACAAGTTAGCTGAGGCAGCCGGGGTCGCGGAGGAAGTGATTAAGCAGCGGTTATCGAACTTCAAGCCCTTCGCAGGAAGGCGCACCATGAATTTCGTCATCCGCCTAAAAACTCCCCAAGAAGCAGAACGGCTGGTATCACAGCTAAGGGAACTCGTTGCGACGCAAGTGAAACAGCCCACGGCAGTCAAACAGTCCACGGCAGCTGACTAGGCCTTAACTGGCCCCCCGGGGGAATAACCCGGCGGCGCGGCGAGCACTACGGACAGTTGGCGAGTTTGAATTGCGCCGGCTTAGGCCCACCCCTGCAAAGCTCCTTTTTCCGAGAGTGCCGTAAAAACAGGCAACCCTCGCTGCGTCTACTTCTCGATTCAGCGTCGCGCCCACTGCAACCTCCCGTCGCTCCCGCTTGGGTCCCGTCCGACTTCCGGACAGCCCCGCCTCACTTAGCAAACCCCGCGGACGCCAAGTAAACTTCGGTCATGGACAAAAAAGTCAGGGAGCCGGGCGCTTTCTGCCCCGAGACGGCGGGCATCACCGGCGAACACCTTTGGAGTGCGTGGGCTGGCAGGATGTTTGAGGAACGTCGATATACAATCACGAGCAAGGAACCGGACGGGCGTGTACTGACTTGGACCTTGCCAGAGCTTAACGCAAAGACCAGAGTTGTTTGCGGCGACTGCAACGGTGGGTGGATGGGCGACCTGGAGAATCAGGTCAAACCCAGCATCGGGGAAATGATTTACAACTGTACCCAGACCACTTTGAACGCTAAGGACATCGCCGCATTGGCAGTCTGGCGTACACCAAGGCGATTGTCGCCGAACACTCCCATCTGTCCCGGTTTCCCAAATCACCGGTCCAGTCGTTCTCCGCAGTGAGGGCAGACCTTGGGTGGATAGCTCCAATACATTTTCTTCGGAAGCGCCTTACCGCATTTCGGGCATCCCCAGCGATCAATTTGCCTTCCCGCGAGAATCCAGCGCCACATGAGGAATGCAGAGGGAACAGCAGCCACCACGCTAGACAAAACAACGCGCCCAGTGAAATAGAACCCTACGAGGAAAATGCCAACGAGTGCAAGGGCAATAACAACCGGCAACCCATGGTATGCCTGAACTACCAGCCGAAAGTCTTTTGGAGTAACTCGGTACTGTTCCATTGGGAAATCCTCGCTAGTTCTTGCAGAAAGGGATGAATTGACTCGTGCCAAACTGTGGTGAGATGCCTGCTTCTGTGCCCGCGCCCACACCGAATGTGATCGTTACAGTGCCACTTGTTGTGATGCTGATGCCTGCCCCAAGGATAGCTCCACCTCCCGCGCTGATGGACCCGCTCCGTCCTGTGATCGCGCTGATCGCATTAGGCGAAGCCAGAAAACTAGGGCCAGCTGCAGCGCCTGCACCCCACCATGAACCCGCGGAATTCGTTTTAACTGCTGCGAAACCCCCCGAAGCCGAATTAAGGAAACCAGAGTTCCCAGACGCATCTGCTACTATCAAAGTCGAGGCCGACCCGCCAGCGCCGAAGTTCCAACTACTACCCTTCGGGCCGATTCCGATACCCGCATCTAAGCCTGCCCCAAAGCCGACGGTCCCTCCGAATAGACTAGCGTAAAATTGCGCCGCGGTAAGCTGCGCTTTCTGAAGCCAATTCAGTGAGCTAGTTGGGAAACAAATAGGTTTCAAACCGGTTGCCGGGCCGCCTTGATTGCCGGCACCTTCCGGCGGCGGAAGAAGGGGGAGTGGCTTTCCGCTACTGCCGCCCCCGCCTGGACTCCCGAAGCAAGATCCCGGGTTTATAGCGCATGGAACCCCGATAAAAAGCCCGAGAGGATCGACTAGGTCAAGCGGATCATTCGCCACATAGGCGTACCGATTCCAAGATTGGGGTTCGGAAGGATCGACAGCTGCGATGCCTGCGGGGTCAGGCGAAACCCAGCGGCCTTGGGTGCTAAATTGTCTGGCTGGGAAGTCGTACTCGTCAAAGGCAAAGAACGAGCCGATCCCGGTGAATCCGTTGGCTGCACCCTGATTGACCGCGGAATATTCTTCGCCGAAGGGGGCATACGCCAGCGACGACACATACGTCCGCGTCGGAGTAGTGGCCAGACGCAAACTCCCCAGGTTATCCGCGTGGTTATATTGGACCAGTCCGCCGTTCTTGCCGTCATAAGCCGCTTGTCCGCCACCAGGAAGTATTGAGCCTCCACCTCTGGCCACTTGCCCCTTAAAGAGTACTCCAAAGCCATTCGGCAAATTGAGAAGTTCCGAGGGATACCCGAGTTCGACGTTCCGGCCCAAAGCATCGAAGGTCAAGCTGATTCCATCGACGCTAATGTCCTTCCCTTCCGCATCCCAAGTGTACGTGTGCGCGCCGTTGGTCAACACATTGCCGTTAGCGTCGTATGTTGGGGTGAATGAGCCAATCGAGGTCATCCGGTTCGTGGCAGAATTATATGTCGGCTGGAACATCATTGAGCCGCTCTTTGAAAGATTGCCAAACGCATCGTAGCTGAACGTCTGCGTCCAGGTGGATCCGCAATTCACGCTAGCAATCCGTACCAGATCGTCATGGGTATACGTGCAATTCTGCGTGTCCACAGAGTTGAAGGGATCGGTGGTCTGCTGCGAAGCCAGGGTTCCGTTCGCATTCCAGGTGAGGTTTCCCACAAAAGCTTGTCCGTTCACATTGAATTGGTATTGCTTCATGCGGTTGGTGTTCGGATCGTACGCATACGTGTCGGTATCACCAGACCCGAAGGTGAGTTGGGTTGGCTGACCCGCCGAATTGTACGTGGTTCCGGTGAGCGGGTTTTGACCGGTGGAAGTGCTTAAGGTATTTATCCTCCCTTCGCCATCTACACCATAGGTGAAAGTTGGGAGGGTAGGAAGATTGCTGATCTGCTTGGTCACACCATTTTCCCAATACTGGAGGATCGCGTGGTAATAGCCTGCGGAATTTGGTGAAGACTGATATTGATCGGATAACTCGCCACGAGCGGTATAGCTGAAACCCTCGTCGGTGATTTTTGTCGTGCACGAACCGGTGCATGTATAAGCCTCGGCGAGGCGGTCCTTGGCGTTGGCCATGGCCACGCCATTCACCGTCGCGGAGTCGTACACGAAAAATTTGCTGGCAGTTGCCGATGCGTAGCTCCCCGAGGGATACGTCTTGGAAAGCAACCTGTGAAGCGCATCATAATGATAGCAAGTGACATTGCCCACCGCGTCAAGACGCTTGACGAGATCGCCATTGGATGTTGCACATGTGGAGTCCGTATCGTAGGTATAGGTGGTCGTGCCGGATTCCGGGTTAGCCTCCGAGAGCAAGCGGCTGAGAAAATCGTAGGAATAGGTTCGAGATTGCGTCGAACCGGAAGCTTGCGCGTTCTGGGTTACGCCGGTGAGGCGGCCCGCGGCGTCATAAGTATATTTTGTCAAGAAGCCGGTTTTCGCGTTGGCCTGACCGCATGCACCACTCCCTGTGGCGCTGGAGATCTCACAGGCGGAAGTGAGCCTGCCGAGACCGTCATATTCCAGCTGGCGACTCTTGGGGTTCTCTCCATTCGGAGCTCCTAGCGTCACGATAACATCATTCTGGGGATAACTATAGGTGACGGTACCTCCGCCCGCATCGGCTACGCTTAGGGGCCGATTGAGAGCATCGTAGGATGTGGTTGTGGCAGACATTGTTGGGCTTGTCTGTCCCGCCGTCCCAGCGAACGGCAACGAGACCTGCGCTTGCCTGCCGAGACTGTCGTAGCTTATTTTTTGCGTATCGAACGTGTTTAGGCCAGGTGCCTGCCTGACCTGCGTGAGCAGCAGACGCCCCAAGCTATCCAGTGTGACGAGGTTATCGACCGCAGAGCCACCGCTATTGAAGGACAGGGCCGATTCGAGCTGGTTTGCGTTGGGGTAGGTCAGGCTAGTAACCGCGTTCGTTGCATCCGCCAATGAGGCCGGACGCCAGAAATTGGGATCGTTGTAGGTAACACTGGTGGAATTGCCATTTGCGTCGGTGGAAGAGGTTGGGACGCCGCCAGTGCAGTTCCAGGCGAAGGACTGAGACATGGCAATCGGCTGCGTCCAGCTAATGCTTGTGGGAAAAGCGTTGCCACAGGAAGTGCCAGCATAACTATAGGTGGTGACCGCGCCATTCAGGTCAGTGGAAGTATTGGGCGTGCCGGTGTCGTAGTACGTGAAGCTCTTTGTGAGAAAACCTGAGCTGCTGCTGGTGTAAAGATCCACGCTGAGAAGGTTTCCTCTCGAACCGACGGGAGCCGAAGCATGTTGAGGAGTTCCTGAAGTAGCTGTTACTGTGTCGCCGTAATTGTAAACAGCCCGAGAGACGGTAGCTCCCGAGCTGTTGGCCACAGTTACCTGCTGGCGGAAGGCAGAAATGAACGTAAGCGAAGCGTAAGTGTAACTGGTTTTCTTCAACAGAGGGCCTATGCTTCCCGTCCCAAAGTCAAAATCATCCTCCTCAGATAATGTCCCGGTGGTGTTGAACTTGAATATAGTTTGGGAAGTCTTGGCATTCGCCCAAGAACTGGCCCCGGAGAGGAGCGTCGTCACATTCCTTTGCGAGATAGGAGTTGAAACTGCCGTGCTGGTGCAGTTTGTTGTATTCGTGTTGTAGCAGGTTTGAATCTCCTGCAGGAGATTTGAGGTTTGCAGAGTGCTTTCTGGAATTGGAAACGTGGAAATCGCGGGAGCGGCGCCGGCGTAGATATCGCGCTGGGTTTCATAGATTCCCTGAAATTGAAAGAGAGTCTGATTGGCCTGGGGAGTTGGGTCCGTAACAGTTGTGACGTGGGCAGCACCTGTTTCGGCGGACCGCGCATAATTCCAGAATGCCGAAGTTCCCGTGTCTGGAGTGTATCGCTGGAACCCGGAGGCGCTGCCGTCCGCACAGGTAATGTGGCCGCTACTTCCCCCCGTGTAGGTATAGGAGATAGTTCCGCCAGTCGGAAGAGTAACCAACGCCAAGCGTCCTGTAACATAACCAGTGACACCCGGAGTGCTTTCGTATTGGAAAGTATATTTCGAGCCATCTGGCTGATCGACTTCGCTTACAAGATTGGCGGTTGTCGAGCCGTTTGTTCCGTAGTCGGCGACAGCCGAGCATCCGAATTTCGTTTGGACGTTATACGTCGAGTATTTCACCGTATAGGAAGCTGTTCCCCCCGAAGGCGCGGTATAGGAAAAAGTCACAGGATTGGGCGCAGTCCCAGTGACGGTTAATGCTGTTTGGCCGAGGGTGTCCGTAAATGTATAAATGCCGTTATTACTAGTTACCGTGATCTGGTTCCCATTACGGTCGGTAACCGTGGTGGCCCCATTTGGCGTGCCAAACGGAGGTTTTTCCGAAATCCCGTTTGGGAAGTACACCGTGCTGAAGAATCCATTGCTAGTCATTTGGAGGCCAGACCCATCAGTGGCCGTAACGTTACTGAGCACCTGGTTGAAACAATTCGTGTTTTGGCCGTCGGCTCCGGTCCACGTTTCGTTCAGGACACTCCCTGGGAAAGGATGGGCCGTGCCAAAAACATCGTAGAATCTAAAGTTGGTGAAGGTAATGATTTGGCACAGCCCACTATCTTTGGAGCTCTGAGTCGTAGTGTATAAAACGTATCCGCCAATGACCTGAGTGATGCTTGTCCACCCCCAATTACTTACGGGCATCCACACGAGTGACCCGTTCGAGCTGACGGGATACCAAACGGAACTGTCGTAACCGAAGTCGTAGGTAAAATCGGTGCCCCGGCCCGCCCTGTGGGTCACGGGAACATCCAGATGGACGTTCAGATTTGCGAGATTAATAGTGTCAGGGCCGCCGCCAAAGCTTCCGAACGGCGGAGTGCCGGTTTGTACTTGAGCATTAACGCCAACGGACGAGAAGATGGACAGCAGGACGAGCAAGAGGGTGCGAACTGGAAGAGTCATTTTGTCTGTCTCCTGAACTCGGCTTATTGCGCAATGATTTGTGGGATTGAGACACCGGAATTTAGAGAAGTGTTCTGGAATTGAAGGTCAAGCACGAGGCTGCCATTCATGAACTTTTGAATGTGAAGAGGAATCTGCACACCAGTGATGTTCTGGTAGTTGGAGTAACGAATCTCCGTTGGGATATCCAAGCGGGCATCATTATCTGGGTGGGAATTGTAGAGATAGGAGACCGGCAGGAAAGTTGTGGGATCGAGAAAAATTTCCACTTGCGCCAAATGCTGCATGAGGGTTGCTGGGTCTCCATTGAGTTTGGGGAATTGTTGGCTCGCGCTTAGATGAATCACCGTGGCATGGTCCCGCGTTTCTTGTCCCACGTATGTCAAAAGCGCATTCGGTAAAGAAATCAGCTCATGGAGAGTGAATGCGGGGAAAATGCCGGCCTCCGACACCAAATTGTGATTTGCGATGGGATTTATTTTTCCGTCTGGGCCACTCCATGCGCCTGAACGATCTCCGTTTACATTTGAAACGATTTCGCTGCGAGTTCCGTTGCGGAACGTCAGGTCTAGACGATGGGAACCGTGGATGCCCTTGAATATGGCTGTTCCTGTCTCGTCATCCGAGCCAGCAATCCATTCCGCGGTTCCGGTGAGCGTTACGTCATTGACAGCTATGGAGCCAGCCAATGCATTGGCGGACTGGGCTAAGAGTGTGGCCGCCTGGGGAGAACTCGCCGTTGTCGTAGGACTTTGTGGTATTCCTGCCCAACAATTGGAAATCAAAAGGAGTGAAACAGCGAACGCGAGGACTTTAATTCGCATAATTGCTCCCAAAGCAAGCAGGGTTGAGACACACCCACCCGCTATGAAAAACTAGCACTTTCAAAATTGTCCTAAAGGAAACGTACCGTGCGCGCGGACCCGCTCCACCATTAGGGTACTGTGAGGTACGTACCTTTAGCTCCAAACAAATCAGATGTCAAGAATTATTCGTATAAATATTTGTTCATGCAGTCCCTCGCCAATCCAAATTAATTGCAGCATCAGCTCGCCGTAGTGCTCGCTCGAAGACCTGCTCCCCCAGTTCCCGGCGAGTTGTATATGATTGTAGAAGGCGGAGAGTTATGTCGAAGGGCAAACACGGCGAATCGGAGATTATCAGGGCGTTCAAGAAAACCATGCCAAACATCCTCGGCGCAATAAAGCACAAGTGGAACACGAGAATTGTTGGCGCTAGAAAACGAATGTGGGACACGCTATATGCGGCTGGCTTTGGGTATCAATTGAGCCTGCCGGGAGAACAAGCACACAATCAGACGCTTGTAGATTTCATGGTAAGCGCCAACAAGAACACGACAATCTTGGACGTAGGCTGTGGTGAAGGGCTTCTGTTGGATTACCTGGGTTGCTGGGGCTATCAGAAGTACGTTGGAGTCGATCTTTCAGATGTTGCCGTCCGGAATGCATCCAAACGCGCAAACCAAAATACTTCCTTCGTTAGTGCTCTCGCTGAATCCTTTGTTCCTGACGGCCAGTTCGACGCCATCATTTTCAATGAGTGTCTTTACTGTTTCGCGGACCCATTGCAAGTAATTCGTCGATACGAGCGCTACCTCACACCGGATGGAGTGATTCTGGTGTCTCTTTTTACAAAGACCGAGAGAATCAAGCTTATTGCTGCTGAAATATCGAAAGGATTCAGAGTCATGCGCAAAGCCTCCGTCATAAATGGAGCGGATACGTGGGAGTGCATCATGCTCGGGCGGGCGAGTGGCCCGAACTTAAAATAGGAAGGACGAAGTCGGGTGCCTTACTCTCGGGCTGACAGGTGGTGTCTGATTCTTTGTCGAAGAGGAATCTCGAACAGTGCCGGATCGCCGCTTCTATTCTCTTCGCTCGAAGAAACCTTGTCGCTGTCGGCACGGAATCGGTGCTCATCACAAGAAAATCACGTCAACAGCGGTGACACATCCGTGCTGGTATCCCGGATGCGATTGCAAGGATTATCGACCGGAAAAGGAGAAGTAGATTTGTCCACGATTGCTGGACATCCCCTAGGTTCACCTTGTTAGCGCATTCTCTTTGAATTGACGTATTGGCCTGTCCGGTAATAAGGACAAACCTGTCTACGGAAGGACTATCGTTACGAGCTGACTCCCGCCGAATCAACAAATCTAAGGGGCTTTTGTGCCTCCAGAACAATCGGTAGTCCTGAATTACGGACAAGTCTAAGAAAGCGCGGCCCGCGACACCATCTTCAGAGAAGCTGTGATGGTTTGGAACAGCAATGATGTTCGAGAAACTTTTCAACCTTCCGTCTGCAGTGCGTGAGCACCAAACAGCGCCCTTGGCTCAGGAGCGCGAAGAGTTTTTGTCGTACCTCAATCAGCTAGGGGTTTGTCGAGACAGCCTCAGAGGCTTCGCTGCATTGCTCAACCAGATAGTTCGGTTCCTCCAACTGGAGAACCTTCGCGGTGTACGAGAGTCGGAGATCGAAAGTGCGGCGCGAAAGTGGTTTAAGTGTCGCCGCACGATGCAAGGGCGCAGGGCGGGCCCGCACTCGGAGCCTCATTTCAAATGGCTTGCCAAGAGATGGTTGCGATTCCACGGAAGGTTTATACCTACTCCGCCGCCAAGGCATCCATTTGCCCTCGAACTGCGCGAGTACGAGGAATTCATGAAATCGGAGCGGGGTTATTTGCAATCAACAATAGCGGGCCGGA
>DATMQI010000014.1:0-3434 GCA_035567135.1 Terriglobales bacterium | reverse complement strand
CTCACGACCAGGGAGTTGAGTGAGGTCAGGCAGGGTTTCGAAAATTGCCGCGAAGCGATTGGCTGGGAGCACGATCTCATGGTTCACTGCCATTGGGAGTACGATCTGCGCACATCCATTCAGCTTGCGCAGGCCGTCGAGTCGATAAAGCCGCTTTGGTTGGAAGACCCACTCGGAGTCAACTATTCTGGCTCCTGGAAACGGCTTGTCGAGGCTTCGAATGTTCCGATCTGCACAGGCGAGAATCTAGAACGTCGCGAAGGGTTTAATGACTTCCTTGTCAATCAAGCGTTGGACATTCTTAATCCGGACCTTCGCAACAGCGGCGGGTTCCTCGAAACCAAACGCATTGCTGATATGGCTGAGGTTTACGGCTTGCCTATCGCCACTCACAATACAGGCAGCCAGCTCAATACGTGGGCGTCCTGCCAATGGGCCGCCTCGATCCGCGATTTTATTGTGTGCGAGACCACTACGGGCCGGGGCGGGTGGATGGACCAACTGCTGCTGCTTGACGGGCCGTATATCGATGGCGGGTTCATTCGCTTGAATGACAAACCCGGCTTAGGCGTCGAGCTAAATCCGGATGTGGTGAAAGCCCACCTCGCTGATGGGGAAACTTGGTGGGGATGAGAGGATTGGTTCGTGCTGAATCGAAGCTTGAAACAACGCGAAGCCGGCTCGTCTCCGGCGGGACTACAACTGAGGCCGCTTATTTCGGTTCAAGCGCACACATCGCCTGGTGATGCAATTTGCACGGTGCTCAAGTGGTGAGCAGCGATGCGAAGGTCACACTCCCTTTTCTCGACACTCCCGGCGCACCACCTATTGATAGCGAGGCGGACTCTTGGCGTCGGTGGACTGTCATTGGACTGCTCAGTCTAGCAGCCATCATCGCTTACATTTCCCGATCGAATATCGCCGTTGCCCTGGCAATGCCCGACTTCTGCAGGGCGTTTGGCCTTTCCGAAACGGGCCGTGGAACCGTGAACTCAGCGTTCTTCTGGGCTTATGCGGCGCTGCAAATACCGGCCGGATGGGTCGTTGATCGCTATCGAGTGAAATGGACATATGCCTTTGGCCTGCTGTTCTGGTGCGTGGCTTCGGCCGGTACTTCCCTGGTGACCTCGGTGGAGCAACTGATAGCGTTGCGAATCCTTGTGGGTATTGGGGAATCGGTTTCGGTGCCCGCGAGCGCCAAATGGATTCGTTTCAACTTTGCCGAACGCAGGCGTGGACTAGCCATGGGTTTGTACATGACAGGTACCAAGATTGGTCCAGCGGTTGGCGCTCCACTGGCTGCCTGGTTGATCGCACGTCACAATTGGCGGACCATGTTCTTCGTGGTGGGGGCAAGCGGTCTTTTATGGCTGATCCCGTGGATTTTCATGGTCACAGACAACAACGGAAACCGCAGTCAACGCCCCATCAAGGCAAGTATCGAAAAGACATTGTCATTCCGCCTGCTCTTCGCGAGTCCCGTGATATGGGGAACGGTTATCGCAACTTTCTCGTACATGTACTTCGTATATTTTTGCCTGACATGGATGCCTGCTTACTTCATGGAGAGGAGGCACTTGTCACTTACTCAGATGGGCATGTACACATTTTTCAGCTTTGGCGGAATGGCTGTCGTGGCGGCACTGGGTGGATGGTTCGCGGATACTGCCATAGGGCGGGGAGGCGATCCAGTCTCTGTACGGAAATGGTTTACGATTCTCGGCTTTGGCTTCGCGTGCACGGAACTTGTTGGGGCCCGCTCCGCCTCCTTACATACGGCATTGATCTTCTCGATAGTCTCATTGTCCGGCCTAGGTCTGGCAACCGCTAACTATTGGGCGTTGACCCAAACGTTAGTTCCTGCTTCGGCGATCGGCCGGGTAACTGGAGTGCAAAACTGCGCCGCAAGCGTCGCCGGTATAGTTGCGCCGATTTTCACCGGTTGGCTGAAGCAACGCACGGGCAGCTATGAAGGTCCGATGTTTGCTTGCTGTGCCTTCCTGGTGGCCGGTGTGATCGCATATATATTTATGGTGAAGGAGCGGTATGCGCCGCGGGCGGAGTTGTGAGTGCTTCGTCGCCAATGCCCTCTTCGTTTTCCTGCTATTGAGTCCTGCTATTGAGTCCCCTGAGGGGCGACCACCACGATCATGAAAGTTCCAGCTTTTGGTTTCGGCCGCGCCTTCGGTCCGTCTTTGGAATCCTCAAATTCCGCAGCAGGCAGATATATCCTGTGGGTGCTGCTGTCGATCGCCATGGTGCTCGCCCCGACGTGAGTCGTCACAACCTGCACGATCTCGTACTTGCCGGGCGACTTTTCGCGGGCGACCGAAAGGGAACCGTCCCGGCAACTGGCGAATACCTGGCCATTCTCAACCTTTGTAGCATCCACGCGCTCGCCGATCGGCAGATCCGATAACACCTTTCCGTCATCGGTACTCATCACAATCAACTTCCGAGGATTTCGGCAGCCGATCATAAGACGCCGGGTTTTCGTATCGATCGACATCCCGACCGGACTCCCGCCGGGTGCCACTGCCCAACGGGCGACTACTTTCCTTTCATTCAGATCCACGACCGCTACTTCGTCTTTGTCCATAAGATTGACGTAGAGCTTGCCGGCCCCATCGGATGCGAGGAACTCTGGCGCTCCGCCTAGATCAATTGGAGCATCGATTTTGCCGTTCTTAAGATCGATATCAGGCTTGAACGACATCAGCACTCCTTTATCCCCTGACACGACTAGCACAAGCCCACTACCGGGATCAAAGATGATCCCGTCCGCATCGGGCTGGGCGACAATTTTGCCAAGAACCGCATACGTCGTCAGATCGAAGACCACGACGGCCCCGTCCCCCCCACCGTCACTGATGAACCCGCGCCCCACCTCAGGAACAATCGCGACACCATGTGCGATCTTCTGACCCGGAATGTCGCCCAGCGTCTTCCCTGAGTCGGCATCGATCACCATGGTGTGTGTGCTCCTTGGAACAAACAGCCGATGCGTCTTCGGGTCGACGGTAACATAGTCCCACGCACCTTCACCGCCGATGCTGAGTGTTTTCTCGACCGCCCAGTTCGTCTGAGCCATTACCTGCAGAGAACCAACGAATAGAAGGAGGGTTAAGGGCAGCCTTCTTGCAAGTAATGTCGTTCGCATGATTTTCCCTCGTGTGGAGTGGGGTAAAACTGTCTGTACCGCGATTGCTAGAGTGGTTCTGCGGTGCTATCGAGTGCTCGAATTCGAGCGTTCGAAATATGTACGCGCATTGCGGCTCGCGCCTCTTCTTCGCCTGAGTCGCGGATTGCCTGGACTATCCTTTGGTGCTCTTCTTGCACCAGAGTCAAGCGCTTTTTGTTGCGGGTCAATGAGAGATGACGGGTGACGTTCATGCCGTTGAAGACGTGCATCGCCAGGGCGTCGAGTGCTTGAA
>DATMQI010000013.1:0-38624 GCA_035567135.1 Terriglobales bacterium | reverse complement strand
CTCGGCGAGAGTCTCCTGACTGATCTTGGGGATTACGGTCTCGGGTGCGCCTTCCTTGCCAAAATGGGCGAGCAGAAGAAGAACTCGCGCTAGCCTCTTTTCGCTGGAATTGAAAAGCTGGTCAACCAAATCCTCTTCGTACCGGATGTTCCGCGTCAGCAAATAAGCGACGAACAGGTCGGACAAAGCGGATTCTCGGTGGAGAGCCTGCATCATCGCCTTCTTCTCAATGCTCAGAAGCTCGCACTCGGTCATTGCAGTGGCAGCAGCCATCCGGAGCGGCTGACCCGCAAGGCAACCTTCACCAAAAAAGTTCTTCTCACCCAAGATACCTATGGTCGCTTCCTTCCCATTGTTGGACACGACCGTCAACTTCACCTTGCCGCCTTGGATATAAAACACTGCGTCAGCCGCGTCCCCTTGCGCGAAGATGGTTTGCTTCTTTTCAAAAGGCACAATCTTCCTGCCCTCGCCGATGGTGGCAAGGAATGTATTGGGGTCAAACTCGCGTTGTTTCTTAACGCCCATAACTAGACTAGAGGTTCCCGTAAGAAAGGTAGACGCAGAAACGCGGTCTACGAATGAAGCCAAGATGAATGAAGTACGGAAGGATGTCACTGATTATGACACCAGCGACCGAAAAAAGCGCAAGTTTTTTATTTACATTTGGTTCCAAAGGTTTGACAAAAATCCGCGCTGGTCAGTTTTGACATTGAGCTGGTGGAACGCCAGTCCGATTGTTCCGGATTCGTAACATTTTCGACAAGAATGAGGGACAAGAATTAAAGAGGGATATTACATCTTAGATTGTGTGGAACTCGACGGCCTAATCTCCCCCACGATCCCACCGCTCCCCTCGCGGCGGGGTTGGTACGAGCGTCAGTCGGCTCGCACCGAGTGCGTTTCCTCTAGAGTGATCAACTCAGCCAATAGTTGTGCGATACGCTGGGCGCGTGCAGCATAGGTGGCGTCCCCTTTGCGCCTCCCCACCACCGAAGCATTTTGAACAAATTGCCTCTGCTGTTTATCCAATCGGGCGATTTCTTCCGCTATTTCCAACCTGCGCTGACTGTAGTCTGCCACTTTCGCTTCTGCAGAAACACAATGCGGGAGAACCCATTCTTCGCTTCCGTTGGTTGTCATGATTAGTGACAATAGTATGAACCTGCCTTTCCTGTCTATGAAAATCGGTCGGGAACGAATGCAACACCGTCGCACCAGCCATGCCAGCCACCCTGAGTTTTCTTGCCAAAGTGAGCAGTTTTGACCAGACTCTCCTAAAGGGGGCAACGTATGATTGCGTCTGTTCGACGGCGCAGTCATGGGTTAGTGTTGGTTGACAGTATCGACGTTCAGGCCCTCACGACTGCTTTTCTTTTCGTGAACTAGACCACATCATATTTCAGGCCGGGGTTATAAGGTCGGCCTTCTTCTCGCCTCCCCGATTCCAAATAAACTCATTCCCAAATAGGGAATAGTAGCCAATTTATTCCAAACAGTGTGCAATTCTGACCACTTGCCCAACATTCCAGCGTTGTAGATTGTTTCCAAGGAGCAAAATATGGAGGAACTACGCGACCCATGGTCGTTTCGTTCCTCGGATGGCGCAGCGCCCCTGCTGCGCCATAACTTCTATTTGGACGGTGTTTGCAGATGACAACAATCGAAACCTTTACCCCTCGGACACCTGATCCCGATAAAGCACCCCGGCCACCGACGCACCACTACCCGGCGGTGGATAATCCCGGCAAGCCGATCCTAGTTCCCAGCAAGTCCAAGGCTGCGTTCCGGTGGCCGCCGGATTGTCTGTGGCTGTTAAACAAGAGGATGGCGGACCGTGGGCGGGTTGTGATGCGTAGAGCGTCGTTGGGCATGCCGCTGTTACTTCCGGCGTGGTCCCACATCTGGCAGGGGTGGCTTCTTGGCACGCTCATTGTCGGGAGGGCCGCCGGGCGTGGCAGGCGGTTCGAGACGCTTGTTGAGACGTACACTTCGATTCTCGGACACCGGAGTCACCGTTGTTCCATTGTCATCATTAAGAACAACGCTGAGAAGTGAGCTATGGACGTGCAAATTGTCCCCAACGTCGTAGTTGATAAAGCGGAGCTTGCGGAATCGGTTCATAAAGAAGCTAACTCGCGAACGGGTTGTCCCCACCATCTCAGCCAGAGTCTCCTGACTCAGTCTCGGCACCACCATTTCGGACACTCCTTCTTTGCCGAAATGTGCCATTAACAGAAGGATTCTCGCTAGCCGCTTTTCGCTGGAATTGAACAGTTGATCGACCAAGTCTTCCTGATATCGGATGTTTCGCTTCAACAAATGCTTGACAAACATGGCCGACAATTTCGGCTCTCTACTCATTGCCAGCAACATCGCCTTCTTCGCGACGTGAAGAAGAACGCAGTCTGTCACGGCCGACGCAGAGGACACGCGCAAAAGCTGCCCGGCAAGGCCACCTTCCCCAAAGAAATCGCTTTCGCCCAAGATGGCAAGCGTTGCTTCTTTCCCGCCTTCTGAGACAACGCTGAGCCGCACCTTCCCCGTTTGGATAAAGAACAGTCCCTCAGTAGAATCGCCCTGAGTGAAGATCGTATTCTTCTTCGAAAAAGACACCAACTCCCTGCCTTTCCCAATGGTTGAAAGGAAGGCATGGGCGCTGAAATGAGGCTCGTTCTTTGCCATCGTGATGTGTTTTGCCAAGAGACTACCTTCCTAACGAGATGGAGATAACGCCAGTTTTAATTGTGCGGGATGGGAGGAATCTAGGCTGGTCAATAATGCTCACAAATGCTCGCAATGGCTCATCCTATATCCCAACTGTTTATCGGTTCGCTCCCCTGTGAGGAGGTTAAGGAATGGTTGAAGTAACTATTGGGATGTTCCATGCTATCCAGTCGCACCATATCGACATTGGCACCGTCAGGCGCTGCAACTGAGCAATCTTGCTCAGACAGTCCCGAACGGTACTGATAATTTCGAACCTGACTGTGGGGGAGGTTCTATGAGTGCATTTCGCATTTTAGTGGCTGACGATCATCCAATATTCCGTTTCGGTCTGTGCTCAATGCTTAGGTCTCACGAAGGATGGGAGGTCTGCGGAGAGTCCGCTGACGGACGGGATACAGTAGAAAAGTGCACGCGGTTGAAACCAGACCTTCTTATTTTGGACATCTGCATGCCAGAACTGAATGGGCTGGACGCCGCACGGCAAATCCTGAAACGCAACCCCGACCAAGCAATATTAGTGCTTACCGCAGTGGACTCCGAGCAGGTGATCCGCGAGTGTTTGGAAGCGGGTGTTCGCGGGTGGGTTTTCAAGTCTGACCCAAGCGAAGATTTAATGACAGCCGTGGAGGCGCTGCAACGGCAAAAGAGCATCTTTAGCTCGCGAGTTTCCGATCTGATTATCGATGGTTTCAAGCGGCATAGCGTGAGTCCGGTCGCGGGCAACATCACAACATTGTCGCCACGAGAGCGCGAGGTCGTCCAACTCGTCTGTGAAGGTAAGGTTTCCAAGGAAATCGCCACGATCCTGAAAGTGTCGTTGGCAACGGCAGAAACGCATCGAAGTAACATCTTGCGAAAGCTCAATCTTCATTCCATCGCCGAATTGGTGCTCTATGCGGTTAGGAACGAAATTGTCCACGTGCACTTTCCGTCCGTGTCGCGCTTTGCTGGGGAGGTGAAAGAAATCTTCCGCACCCAACAACCGACGATTTTGCGTTTCGAAAGTCGTCCAAAGACGGCCGAACGAGCCTCGCATCCGTAGTAAGAATTTTCGGCAAGAGGATCGTTGGCTCGGCTCCACGATGTATTGGTGATTTTTGGATGATAGAGATAGTGCGTGATGCACATTCGTCGATGTGAATAGCTGAAAATCCGTCGGGTACTGTTGTTAGCGTCGTCCGTTTCTCCTCGATTGCGACGGCTCAACATATTCAATCACGGGGGAGGCTATATCAAAAGCCAAATCCGGACAACTCAAAACCCTACATCACAATCAAATGCATGTTGCCCGAGTGTAGGATTCTAAGGACCTCCCCAGAGAACCCCAGAGTCCTATGCTCTGGCAATTCCGCGCAGGTTTTACAGCTCTGCAACAAGAGGAAGGCGTTTTTCCCACCCCGCCCTGCTCGCGGGCGTCTCATTGGGTATACCCGTGGGCCGTTCAAGGTCGAGGCAAAACAAGGGGCGAAAGTCCGCATAAAAGGCTCTCGAAATTCGACCCCTTGCGGGCCAGCCGGGTGGCGGGGTCGGGAAAGCCTGAAATGGTGCAGTTTTGCATCCTGCAAGGGACTTCCAATCGCGGCATTACCCGGTCAAAGAGGTGCTAGTTGTCCGGTTCCGGAACAGAATTTGGGACGATCTATCTGAGCTTTCCCGTACGACTTCGAGGAGCGGTTGGGTTGGCTGCAGCTTCTTGGGGCGTTGACTGACGACCAGAACGAACGGATAATTGATTCCCTTCGCGGAGGGTGCCATGAGGAAGTCTCCTCGTATGACGGCGATTTTTTCTGAATCAGTCCACCGTCAGCTTGCCTCTTACACGTTGGCAGCAAGTGCTGCGGGGGTGGGAATTACCGCTATGCCCCTCTCGGCTGAAGCAAGAGTCGTGTACACCCACGTTCATCATGTGATTCACCAGAACGGTTCTTTCGGTATTGACTTGAATCACGACGGAGTCTCGGAGCTCATCCTTTCCAATTCCCACTTTCAACGGGGTGTGGCCTCGGTGAACTTGATCCTGGCTACACCGAGTTTCGGCGAATCCGTCGCGGTAGAAACCATTGGCTCTTTTCCGTCGAGTTTTCGTCTCGATGCTGCATTGAAGCGAGGCACACGCGTCGGTACCCACGAGCCCTTCGCTGAAGCAAGGGGACTTCTGGTTGGTCAGTGTTCTCATGGCACAAGTGTTTCTTCTCCACCGTGTTACGGTTTTGCGTACAACAGGGTGGGTGTTTGGGGCAACGTGAAGAATCGCTACCTCGGGCTAAACTTCACGTTGCACGGGAAGCTTCACTATGGGTGGGTGCGCTTGAGTGTCGAGGTCTCTCGCAGCCCCGTCAAGGCGTCCGCCACAGTGACTGGCTACGCCTACGAAACCATTCCCAACAAGGCCATCATCACGGGTAAGACGAAACGAGTGGATGTTGTCACCTCCCAGCCTGCCAGCCTCGGCCATCTGGCAGCAGGGGCCTCGGCAATTCCAGCTTGGCGCGTAAACCGAACTGCAGCAACTACTCATTAAGTCTGAAGGTCGCTTCTTTCCCCAAGGTGGGACCAGACAGGTTCGCCCTTGCAACAGCCACAGGCCATTACGCTCAAAACCCCTCAATGAGCGTTATGGCGATGTTTCGATGGTTCAACAGCAATCGGCAAGATTGCAGGCAAACAGCCTAGCGCGATGAAATTTCCGCGAATTTCGGGAGTGTGAGTTTTTCAACAGCCACGCCCGTTCTCGCCGCCGACCTCATTACTGCGTCACAGTAAATACTCCGGCACTGACCGCGGTGCCGCTTGGCGTGGTGATGGTGATCTTTCCCGTTACTGCGCCAGTGGGCACATCTGCCGTCACCTGCGTGTCGGAGTCAACCTTAAATGTGGTTGCGGGCACACCCCCAAAGGTAACTTTGGTAGTCCCCGTGAAAGTAGTTCCGGTTATGACCACGGGGGTTCCAACCTTGCCGCTGGTTGGGCTGAATGACTTGATGAATGGAGTGACAATGAAAACTTGATTGCTGGTCAACGTGCCACTGGGTGTTTTCACCGTGACCAAGCCCTTTGAGGCCCCGGTCGGAACAGTGGCAGTCAAATAGGTGCCCGATACAACCTTGAAGGTGGCTGCTTTTCCGTTGAACGAAACCGCGGTTGTCCCATGAAATCCTTGACCGAGGATTTCAACGGGATCGCCAACCTTGCCGGAAGTAGGCACTAAGCTCACGAAAGCTGGCAGTTTGTCGTCCAAACTGTAGAACACGCCAGCACCATCGCTCCCACCCTCAAAGGTTTCTCCATACAGAGTGCCAGTTGTATCCTGCAGTAAAGTGATTTCTGGTGTCCTACCGGTGGTGTTATCAAAATCATAGAGACGGGTGAAGCCGCCGGACAAACTCACTTTAAACAGCGTCCCGTAACCCTTGCTTCCTCCGGCTTGAGTTGCCCCATAGAGGGCGATTGTGTTGCCTTTGCCGTCTGTCACCTGCGCTAACCCGGCAGAGGGCTGCTTTCCATCCACGCTGCCATTCAATGCGTATAGCAGCGTGAATTTACCCTGCGGAGTGATTTTGAAGATAACTCCATCGCCGTGGGAGTCACCACCTGCCGAGGTCGTGCCATAGAAATTACCGTCACTAGCTTGAACTAAAGGACCCAACGGCGCGGCCCCGTGGGTTTGGTCAAACTTGTAGAGGAATATGACTCTTCCGGCAGGCGTGATTTTGAACACAGTACCGCAAGTAGCATTGTTGGGGGCGCAGTTTTGTATAGTCTTGCCACCCTTGGCTGTGGTTCCGTAGAAGTTGCCATCGGTCCCGAGGGTCAAGGGATCATTGGGATTGCCCCCAGAAACACCATCGAAGGCATAGATCGGTGTGTACTTGCCGGTGGGCGTGATCTTGTATACGATCCCGTTGTCCGTTCCGTCGGTCGAATGCGGCGTCGTTCCATAAAAATTTCCGTCTCTGCCTTGCACGGGAGGTGCTTTGGGATATGCCCCTTCCTTACATGGATATTTGCAAGTGCCAAAGTCGTACACTTTGGTCAGGTTTCCGCTCGCACTGCTTTTGAATACCGTTCCTAAGTTGAAGTTACCGCCAGCCTCGGTTGTGCCGTAAAAGTTGCCATCCTTCCCTAGCGTCAACCCACTAAAAGGTGAATAGGGCGCTGCATTTGGGTAATTGAAGTCGAAAACATGGGTGAGCGTGCCCGAAGGTGTCATCTTGATTAGTACGCCACAGAAACTACAAAGAGTGCCGCCAGCCGGTGTCGTGCTGAACAGGTTGCCGTCTTGGCCTTGAGCGATAATGCCCGTATATTGAGGGCTGGACGGGTCTCCGGCTTTTGTTCCTGGGCTGTAGTTGTAAAGCACGGTATAGGTTTGGGCGTGGGCGACGGGCTTGGCAGCCGCTGTCAATAAAATCATTGCGATTGCAAGCATAGCGAAACGGGAGAGTTGAATTGGCTGAAGGATGCTAAGAAGGGAAGCGCTTCCGCGGTTCATAATGTTCCCTGTTACCGAGGAGCGTCGGTTCTGTGTGGTGCGACGGCTACTTTCGCGAATCGAGGCGGAGTTCATTGGGGGTCCTTTAATTTGTAATATCGAAGTTGCGTACTTGGCAGCCACGAGGAAACTTCCATCCAGAACCGGTTACGATTGTCTCTTCCACCGCTCGTATTTGCTGCTCACTAACTAGCGCGAAATTTGGCGGAACATCTGATCATCCCCTTTGGGAATCTTTTTTCTCCCTTGGGTAAACGCCAAGCGTAGGCCCTGGGGATTGACCTGTCTGTTCGGCGGAGTACAAAGCTTAACGCAGTGTGCGTGCAGAGCGTCTCTCAAATTCTGGTGGTAGCTTCGTTGCCCCTTAGATGAAAATCTTTCGGGTTTTCAGTTCCTCATCAGCTATATGCCCGTCTGACTGGCGTAACATCGCCATTACACTCATCGACTGGACTGTGAGGGTCGTCTCCGCACTTTCCTGCTCCCCGCTTCCGATCACGCCCATGACATCCCCATCTTGAAGCAAGCCAGAGCGGAGTACGCGAGGCTGAAGCCCGTGCATTGACATACCTCACCGCACGTCCTAGCATTCCTGCGAATGATCGGCCAGACCATCTCGCACTATCGCATCATCGAGAAGCTGGGCGTTGGCGGTATGGGTGTGGTCTACAAAGCTGAAGACTTGAAGCTCGGGCGTTTTGTGGCGCTCAAGTTTCTGCCCGACGACGTAGCCAAAGACCCGCAGGCACTCAGCCGCTTCCAGCGCGAAGGCAAGGCCGCATCCGCACTGAGTCATCCGAACATCTGCACCATCCATGAAATTGGCGACCAGCACGGCCAAGCTTTCATCGCCATGGAGTTCTTGGATGGCGTGACGCTTAAGCATGGCATTGCTGGACGTCCGCTCGAAACCCAATTGATTCTATCGCTCGCCATCGAGATCGCCGATGCGTTGGATGCTGCCCACGCCGAAGGAATCGTCCACCGCGACATCAAGCCTGCCAACATTTTCGTCACCAAGCGCGGACACGCCAAGATTCTCGACTTCGGTTTGGCGAAGGTCAGTCTGGCAAGCAGTTCTTCAAGCAAGATTGGGTCTCTTAGCACGCAGACGGGTTTGGCAGACGCGGAGCATCTGACCAGTTCGGGTTCCACGGTCGGCACTGTAGCATACATGTCGCCAGAGCAGGCGAGGGCGAAGCAGTTGGATGCCCGCACCGATCTTTTCTCGTTTGGAGCCGCTCTCTATGAGATGGCTACCGGGCAGTTGCCCTTTCGTGGTGATAGCACCGCGACCATCTTCGAGGCGATTCTAAACCGTGCTCCAGTTCCCGCCGTGCGGCTGAATCCCGAAGTGCCAGCCGAACTGGAACGCATCATCAACAAGGCATTGGAGAAAGACCGTAATCTGCGCTATCAGCACGCAGCCGACATGCGAACTGATTTGCAACGGCTGAGGCGGTACACCGAGAGCGGACGCAGTGCTGACGCAAGCTCGGACAAGGTGGCGACTGAGCGGGGGAGACTTTGGAAGATCGCAATTCCTGTCTTGCTGCTTGTTTTGATAGTGGCAGGCGAGCTTTACTATCGGCATCAGCAGAGCAAACGTTTGACCGACAAGGACACAATCGTCCTCGCCGATTTTGCCAACAGCACGGGCGATGAAGTATTCGATGACACCCTGAAGACGGCGCTCAACGTTGCTCTCAACCAGTCGCCGTTTCTGAATGTACTCTCCGAGAACAAGGTCGCAGCGATTTTGCAACTTATGACCCGTCCAGCCGACGCGAAACTGACGCCCGAGGTCACGGGTGAGCTTTGCCAGCGGGCGAGCAGCAAGGCATACATTGCTGGGTCGATTGCCCGTCTGGGCAGCGAATATGTGCTGGGGCTCAAGGTGGTAAATTGCCAGAATGGAGACCTTCTGGCCGAGGAGCAGATAACCGCGGCGTCCAAGGAGAAGGTGCTGGAGGCGCTTGGCGAGGCGTCATCCAAGTTACGCACCGAGTTGGGCGAATCGCTGGCTACGGTGCAGCAATTTGACATTCCGCTGGCACAGGCCACCACGGATTCCCTCGAAGCGCTCAAGGCCCACAGTGCGGCCTTAAGAATCTTCCGAGAGAAGGGAAGCGCTGAAGCTATTCCGTTGGAGAAGCATGCCATCGAACTCGATCCGAAATTCGCTGAGGCTAACAGTACTCTCGGGGTCGATTACTACAACCTCAATCAGCCCACTCTGGCCGCCGATTGCTTTCGGAAAGCTTTCGAACTACGTGACCGCGCCACCGAACGTGAAAGGTTTTTGATCGCTTCGCTCTATTACGAATCCGGCACTGGCCAACTGGAAAAAGCAAATCAGAATTATGAACTATGGATACAAACCTATCCACGCGATTCTTGGCCCCACGCCGAACTTGGAAGCGACTACATGGCTCTCGGTCAATACGAAAAAGCCGAGATCGAAGTGCGCGAAGGGCTTAGTCTGTGGAGTTCTTGGACGCAATATGCAAATCTTGCACTTACCTATCTGGCTCTAAATCGACTTGATGATTCAAGGGCTGAAGTCGAGGAGGCGATGAGCCGCAAGCTCGACGGTGTAGGGCTGCATTTCGACTTGTATGCCTTGGCTTTTCTCCAAGGCGACACGGCAACTATGAAATCGCAATTAGATTGGGCTACGAGTAACCCCGACGCCGAAGGCCAAGCCCTTTCAATCGAATCTGATACTGAAGCATGGTTCGGAAGGCTCAGAAAAGCTCGCGAACTGTCCCGGCAAGCTGTCGAGAACGCGCGTCGTGGTGATGAGAAAGAGCCAGCGGCCTTATGGCAGTCCAACGCTGCAATTCGTGAGGCCTTATTCGGGAATACCCGCGCTGGCCGCGAGAATGCTACCGGCGTGACAGCTCTGGCTCCCGGAAGTCGAGATGCGGAAGCACAGGCTACCCTGGCTTATGCCCTCTTGGGCGATACGGGGCACGCTCAGGCGCTGGTCCGTGACCTCTCCAAGCGCTTCCCGCAGGACACGATTATGCAACGTGTCTGGCTCCCGACCATCCGGTCCCAGATAGAACTAGGACGGAACAATCCTGCAAGCAGCATAGAGCTTCTTCGGTCTGCAGCTCCGTTTGAGTTGGGGATGTTAAACGGTAGTGCGATCAACTCCTGTTTGTATCCCGTGTATGTGCGCGCCGAGGCTTATCTGAAGTCGCGAGAAGCGGCCTACGCCCGCGAGGAGTTCGAGAAACTTCTTAGCCATCGCGGCTTGATGTGGAATTGTGTAACCGGCGGTCCACTCGCCAAACTAGGCCTCGCCCGTGCATACGTTTTAGAAGGCAATACCGCCCGCGTCCGCGCACTCGCCGCCTACAAAGATTTCCTCACCCTCTGGAAAGATGCCGACCCCGACATCCCTATCCTGAAGCAAGCCAAGGCTGAGTACGCGAGGCTGCGATAGCCTTTATATGGTGTACGGTACCTTCACGATTTCAGTTTTTTGACAGGAGGGCATCATGTGGCGAGAGCGGACGCTAAGAATTCTGTTGGTATTGTTTGGATTGATATTTACGGCTGCCGTTTATCCCTTGATTACGTCTGTGCGCAGTGGTTGGCGAGCGAACAAGGAGGATTCCCTGCCGATGGGGCTTAGTCTTTATGTCACGATGGGGATTTTCCTGCTGCTGGCTGCGCGTAAACCGTTGGCGAATCGCGGAGTGATTGTCTTCGCCGCATGGTTGAATATTGCTCATGCCACGGTCATGGCGGTCATGGCAGTTCACCTTCCAAACGAGCGCCAAGATTTGCTGATTGCTTCGGCTGTGTTTGCTTGCATCGGTGCAGTCCTGATCTTGCTGATTCCGGGCAAGGAAGCGGTCGAGCGGGTATCGTCAGTCGAAGTGTAGGTAGTTGGATATGCCGATTGCCGCGTGGGTCATCCTCTTTCTGGTGCTCGTGGTCGTTCCCATCCTCCTGATCCGGTTCCGCAAAAGGTGGGGTGGCTGGCTTCAATTTGGCTGTTACGAACCCCTCCGGCACAAATTCAATAGCGTCGTGTAGCCCTGCCTGACTTTCGACCTACGTGGGTCAGAATGCTGAAGCCCGGCAATCGGCGGCAAATCGACTCGTGACTCGGATTCCTTATTGCTCTCACCTACGGACGAGAATGGACCACAGATCACCGATGGGTAAGCTAGGCGGATTTCGCCGTCTGCGTGCAGAACTCGATGACCTTTCCGCAACGTTGTAGGCACGCCTGTTTTATCGGTGTCCGAAAGTTCGTCGGTACGTAGAACTCAATCACCTTCGCCATGACTATTTCCTCCATGCTTGCGAATCTCGCTGGGCTGGGTTGCATAACCTGGTACTTCCCGTAGCCCTACCATATCTATCTCCAACTCCAGCGTAAGCAAATCGCATAACCGAAGTATGAGCAAAAGTGCTCAGACCGCGGGATGACTCATCCGCGTTATCTTCTGCTGATCCCCGCGCCTCAGCGGGCCTGCCACACTGGCACATAGAGCGGTAACGTGGGTCTGCTGCAGTTGTGTGTAGCCTTGGCATGCTCATTCATAGCCCTAGCTGCTTGAGTACGGCGGTTGCCATTCTCGGCAATGAAGTCCAATGTGGTGACGGAGTATTTACAAAGTGGACAGGTGAACGTGGTTAAGCCATGGATCAGCTTGATGCTGTAATGTCTCACAGTTTCAAGTGTAGTCGCTTGTCCGAGCAGGGCTCCGAACCAAAGTTACCCTCAGGACTCGGCACGAGCCATTGTGATCCGTTCGTCAGGCTCTGCTAGCCTATCCGAATGCAACAGCCCGTGAAACAGCGCATCGAAAAGTTGCGAGAAGAAATAGCACAAATTAGTGAAGAGAGCCGCCTGTACGTGGAGGGCGGCAGGAGGATGCCAGGATCGGCAGCAGGTCAAGAACGGCGGATGCACAGGTTGCAGGCGATTTTAAAGGAATTAGACTCCTTGACCGACTGGAAAAAGCCATGAACATGGCGGCACCACTCGTTAGCCGTATACTTTTTGCCCAAGTAATCCACCCTTTCGCGAGGTCATCTGACTAACTAGCACTGACGTGCCGAGCGTGGCTCCAACGTGCGATTGTCCTCCAGCCGAGCGGAAGGCAGTATGTTTTTAAGAAACGTTTCAATTCGACTATGTTCGTTTTGCCCGCCCGAGGCTCCTGCTTGGGCGGGTTTTTTCCTTCATCCGTCCACCAAGCGCAGGAAACCATTCATGATGTCCAGATGGCGGTAAAGCCCGCGCATTGACATACCTCACCGCACGTCCTAGCATTCCTGCGAATGATCGGCCAGACCATCTCGCACTACCACGTCATCGAGATGTTGGGCGGCGGCGGCATGGGCGTCGTCTACAAGGCCGAGGACACTGAGCTTGGCCGCTTCGTGGCCTTGAAATTCTTGCCTGAAGACGTACCCCAAGACCCGCAGGCTTTGGAACGGTTCCGACGCGAGGCACGTGCTGCTTCCGCTTTGAACCATCCCAACATTTGCACTATTTACGAGATCGGCAAACACGGGAATCAATCGTTCATCGTCATGGAATTCTTGGACGGGATGACGCTGAAGCATCGCATCGCTGGGCGACCGATAGAGATTGAAACAGTCGTCTCGCTCGGCATTGAGATTGCAGATGCGCTGGACGCCGCCCACGCCGAGGGCATTGTGCACCGGGACATCAAACCCGCAAACGTTTTCGTAACCAAACGCGGACACGGTAAAATTCTCGACTTTGGATTGGCAAAGGTCATGCGCGTCCTCACCAACGTCGGATTGGCTGGGGCAGCAGGGCAATCTACGGTCAGCTTGGAGGAGCATCTGACCAATCCCGGAGCAGCGGTGGGCACGGTCGCTTACATGTCGCCGGAACAAGTCCGCTGCAAGGAACTGGATGCCCGAACTGACCTTTTCTCGTTCGGAGTCTTGCTATACGAGATGGTAACTGGGACGCTGCCGTTCCGTGGCGAAAGCACTGGAGTGATTTTCGAGTCCATCCTGAACCGGGCACCCGTTCCTCCTGTACGGCTGAATCCCGATTTGCCCCCGGAATTAGAACGGATCATCAATAAGGCTCTGGAGAAAGACCGGAAACTGCGCTACCAGCACGCTTCGGAGATGAGAACTGATCTGAGGCGTCTTGAGCGCGATTCCGGCTCTGGCGGGCGGGTAACTGAGCCTGTGGTCACAAGTTCAACTCGCAAGTTAAGTCTCCGAAATCGCCTCCTTGCGGCAATAGGGATTTTGCTCTGCTTGTGCGTACTGGGCATTGCGATTGTTCGCTACGGCCATCGGTGGGGAACAGTCCTTGATCTGAATCTTCCAAGCCAAAAGAACCTTGTGGTTCTCCCTTTCACAGCGGTCGGGGGCGGGTCGGACGAACAAGTCTACTGCGATGGTTTCACGGAGACCGTCACAGCAAAGCTCGCACACGACCCCTCGTTGCAGGTGCCATCTGCCACCGAAATACGGGCGAAGAATATTACGAGCATCGACAAAGCAAGAACTCAGTTTGGAGCGAACCTCGTTCTCGTCGCGAGCTGGCAACGGGTTGAACAGTCTGCCCGCATCAATCTCAGCCTTATCGATGCGAAAACTGGGCATCAGCTACGAACCGACACCATTACGGAGCCCGCCGACGATCTGTTTTCCCTCCAAGATCAAGTTGTCGTAAAGGCGTTTCGGATGTTGCAGGTTCAGCCTTCACGAAGCAACGCCGAAAAGCTTGTGGATCACGGTACAACGGTTCTTACGGCTTACGATTTCTATCTTCAAGGGATCGGCTACTTGCAGCGTTACGAACGGCTGGAGAATGTCGAATCTGCCATCATCCTGTTTCAGCGTGCGATAAAGGAGGATCACAATTACGCACAGGCGCAAGCTGCGTTAGCACGGGCCTACTGGTACAAATATAGCGCCACCAAAGACCCTCAATGGGCGAAACAAGCGAAAGCTGCCGTAAAAGCAGCCGAGAATCTTGACAGCCGACTACCGGATGTACAGTTGGCAATCGGAAATTTAAGTCTTCGAACAGGAGCTTTTCCGGCCGCAGTATCAGCTTTCCAAGGCGTGCTTCGAATCGACCCAGAGAATTCGGATGCCTATCTCGGGCTAGGAAACACATATGATTCGCTCGGGCGCACGACTGAAGCTGAACAGGCATTTCGCCACGCCATTGAAATTCGACCTGCCTGCTGGAGTTGTTACAACCTGCTGGGAGCTTTCCTGAACAAACATTCGCGGTATGGCGAAGCTGCGGACGCGTGGCAGAAGGTCACGGAGCTTGCCCCAGACAATGTATGGGGTTATATGAATGTTGGCGACACTTATTTCAACACGGGAAAATTTGAAATGGCGGATCAATACTTCCGGCGAGGTCTCCAAGTCGCACCCGATGACCCAGACCTTTATTCCAACATAGGAACCGTGAGCTTCTTTCTCGGACGGTTTAAGGAGGACGTGGAGTATACGCAAAAAGCGATTGCGCTGCGCCCTCAGAAGTACGATTACTGGGGCAATTTGGCCGATGCGTATCGAATGGTTCGCGGCGAGGCAGACAAGGCGAGGATGGCCTATAATCAAGCGATTTCCCTCGCGAAAAAACAACTGGAGGTTAATCCGAGTGACACTGACGTGCTCAGTTCACTCGCACTCTGGCATTCGCGCATCGGCGACCTTGCGGGAGCCCGGAAGTATCTCGATGCGGCCTTGCAGACAAGCCCGAACGATGTGGACTCTCTTCGCATAGCTTGCCTCGTACATTTGGAAGCAGGGGAGCATCAGGAATCTCTGAAATGGCTTGAGAAGTCGGTACGCGCAGGCTACCCACGCGAGCAACTCCTCGCCAACCCTGAATTGGCGAGTCTTCGGTCTAAGCCGGAATTTGATCGATTAGTAAACGAGTCGGTGTCGTACAAGTAAAGTAATCGCTATACGCTAATCCACATTCTTGAAGTTGATTGACTAAGGAGGCATCGATGCAAACGAATTTCAGTATCCTTCCGGTATTTCAACGGCAAGTCCTCATGCTGGTGCTCTGCATCTCAGCAGCGACCTCGCTCGCCATTGGACAGACTTCTCACACTGTCACTATCAATGTTATTACGTCTAAACCTTCTTACTCTGACACCTCTACTCCGAGGGGCAAGCCTCCAAGCACCAACCCCAAGGCTTATCGGCTGGCAGTTGATATGAACGACACTGTTGTATGGAAAGCGACAACTCCGGGTGCAAAGAATGCTGCTGCCATATTCTTTCCCAACGGGACTCCGTTCGGCGATCCAAACGGCAGGCCGGTATCAATGATTGTTTGGTCGGAAAGAGATGGAACCAGTCCACCGACGACGGTGGTCGAGGAGTCGGGGACGTATGAATACCATGTGGTTGTCTACGACGAAGACAACAAAATTACTTATACTGACGACCCTAAGATTATTGTTGGCACTGGAAACATTGAAGCGGAGGCGAACATTGCCTTGGCTGCAGTGAAGCGTGCAGGAGCATCGTCTCCCACTGACGCAGAGAATAAACTGATAGAGTCTATCGAGGATAAGTTAAGACAGCTACTTGAGGAAGCAAATCACTTGAAATAGTCGTAGATCGGGTCGGTGGGCCTCCTCAATCCCGCATCGCGCAAGGAGGATTGCTCGGAATGCTGGGATCGCAGGCTCGGCCTTACACTTTGCTCGGTGAGAATGCGCCGTACTGGGTTTCGTTCTGTACGATTCTAAGCGGCAACGGCTGATCCGCTAAATCCTCTCCTCCCGCCAAGGGTGCGCTTCTGTTTTCTTGCTGCTGGCAGCCCGTGACCCATAGGCAAATAGCAGCCTGATCGCCTTCACAGCATCGTCGAGCTTCACCCATGCCGTGGCAATGTCGATACTGGGACTCGAAATTCCGACTCAACGTGTGGGATTTCTGGCCGGATCGGCTGTGCTTGTTGTCATCGGCGTAGCCCTGATCGTGCTGGCTCCGGCGAAGTCACTCGAGCGAGTATCGGCAGCCGCTGCGTAGGACGCAGGCCGGTTCCCCTTTTCCTACGGCGGGGCGGCTGGTCTACGGGTTCGCTGCTAAGAACAGATATTCCCGACACATGCCGAGTCGCCAAGACCGAAAATGCAGCGGCCATTGGCTGGGCGGTGTCGGCTTGCGAATCCGCCTAGTGAACCAAGCAAGCATTTCTTCAAGGCGCAAGTTTGAAAACCACGCCGCAGCCCGAAATGCCGTTGACATTGCAGTTGAGGTCACCGCCGCCCATGGTAGTGCCGTAAAGGTTTCCCGCCTTATCCTGGATCAAACCTCCGTTGGGGCCCGCCCCGTCCGTTCCTCCAGCGAACGTGTACAGCACGATCAGCTTGCCAGCCTTAGTCAGCTTGAACACCCGCCCATTCCCACCACCACTCGCGCCATAAAGGTTTCCCGCTGTATCCCGGATCAAACTTCCGTTGGGTACTGCCCCGTCCGCTCCTCCAGTGAAGCTGTGGAGCACAGTCAGCTTGCCAGCCTTAGTCAACCTGAACACCGTTCCGCAGCCATAGGGAGGAGCACAGCGAAGATCGCCGCCTTCTGAAGTCGTGCCATAGAGATTACCCTTCGCGTCCCGGAGCAAATCTGCATACGGATATGCCCCGTCCGTTCTCCCGCTGAAGGTGTACATCGCGGTCGCCTTCCCGGATTTAGTAACCTTGAACACCGTCCCGCAGCCAGAATTTCCACTCTTGTTGCAGGTGGGATTGCCGCCGTAGTAGGTCGTGCCGTAGACATTGCCCAGTGAATTCCGAACCAATCCTGCGGCGGGCGATGCCCCGTCCGTCCCGCCATCAAAACTATGCAGCACGGTCTCTTTGCCTGTCGCGTCCAGTTCGAAGACCGTTCCGCAGCCGTAGTAGCATTCGGAACCTGCGCCCCCATCGACGGTCGTGCCGTAAAGATTTCCAGCAGCATCTCGGACGACACCGCCCGTTGGGTATGCCCCGTCCATCCCGCCCGTGAAGCTGTGCAGCACGGTCTCTTTGCGGGTCCTCGTTACCTTGAATACGGCCCCCCAGAGAAAAGCGCCGCCGTAATACGTCGTTGTGCCGAAAAGGTCGCCCACCGTGTCCCGGAGCAACACTGCCTCGGGATGTGCCGCGTCCGGGTACCCGCTGAAGCTATACAGTACGGTCTCCTTGCCATTCGCATTAAGCTCAAACACCGTTCCCTGACCCGGATTGCCGCCATCGTGGGTGGTGCCGTAAAAGTTGCCCGCCTTGTCTCGGATTAAACCGGCCCAAGGACTTGCCCCATCCGGGCTGCCCGTAAACGCATAAAGTACGGTTTCTTTATAAGTCTGTGCTTGTGCCGATTGGGTCGCCACAACCCCTAGCCCAAGCGCGAGCGCAATACTTCCCGCTCGAAAAGTTATTTTCGGAGTCGAAGCCAGATGTAGCTTTGTCATGGATCGCCCCCTCGTTTCAAGGGAAACGGAATTACATGCGGTGAAAAGATTGGAGGGTTTCACCGCTAAATTGGTTGCCCATCTGCTCGAACCCGAGCCCCACTCACAGAAAGACTCGTGTGCAGTAGGAGGGACCGCAGCCCCGAACAAAGTCAACCCAGATTACGGATGTCTGTAGTAGCACACCAGCGCCGCACTATTTTCAAAGCGCCATTGTTCTTCTCCTATCAAGAAGTGAATATCGGTCGTTTGCGACTTAAGTTAGCCTGCGTTGCCTGCGCGAGTACGCCCGGAGAAAACTCGCTTTTGGACTCTATTGCGGAATTGCTCAACGCTTCCCGCTATGGCGCTTCGAGTCTCTTGGCCGCTTGCAGGCGCAAATAGCAAGCCGAAACCAATGCCGACACCTATTCCGGCCGCAAGGCGCAGAGCGTTCCCGAGGGCTTGATTGTCTTCTCCTCGAATGGCTCGTGACGCTTTCGCAACTCGCTCAGCCGCATCTTCATAATTGTGTTGGACAACATCGCCGAGATCATCAATCTTGCGAGCCGCACGGTGGCGCAGATTATTTGCACGATCCGATTGCTCAAGTAAAAAAAGACTGGTGCCGAGTAACATCTTGAGTAATTTTTTCATTGTGATCCTTTCGATTTACCTCGCCTCGGTAATGGTTACTCAGCACACGACAGGCATCACCCAGCCAAATCAGAATCAGCGTTCTTCAACTCCGCATCCTCATCGCGGTGCCCTAGTTGTCCTTGCATGCTTGTATTGCCTCCCTCACCCTCACTCTGCGGGTTCTGCTCTGTCGCGCCCTTGCCCCGATCTTGATCCCGCGATTTGTGCATGAATACCTTCTTTCCTTGCTCCACTATTGGTTTTCTCGACACGGACGGTGGATAGTGCCTCACCGCCGCCCTCTTTTCACTTTGAAGCACAGCCACCGGAATGCGCTGTCGGCGAGAGCGTGGGTCTTTTTTCGTCGTCACTTGAACTGCAACCCCAATGGCTTGAAGACATAGGGTCGGAAACCACTTTGAACTTCTCCCCATAGAGCCGAATGCGCCTAGCAGCCGCATTGCCAAGGTGCTTGACGTGTGCGCAGATTTTCGCAACTGAGGGAAAGCCGATACGGTGGCGGGTCATGAGAGATCGTAGATCGCAAGTTTACTGTACTTGCTTGGATGTTGAGCGTCTGAGCTATAAAGCTCACATGAGCTTCCAGCCCGTGGGAAAATAACGGCATGCAAAAACGCAATCTTCGGGTGCTCAAATGGCTTGGCACAATCCCGGCTGTCGCGGTCTGCACTTCTTGCAATCTTGAGTTCAAGGTTCCGATGACCGCCCTCAAGAGAGTTGCCGACGCGCAGGAGAGCCTAAGGGTTCAATTTGCCGAGCACAACTGCAAGGGGGAAGACACCAGCCAAGCCTCTGTCAAAGAACCTGCCAGTTGGTGAACATCAATACGAACACAGGCGTTCGTAGCCGCCTCCGCTTGCTTCAGGATGGGAGGTGAAGTTCTCCTGATGCCGCTGTCATTTCATCCTTTCGGCTACGTGAAGGTTTCGTTCAGCATATTGTATCTCCAGCTTCTCGCCATAATGGCCGCAGGACTTTTGCAGTTCTCGCGAACGCTTTTGCAGTGCCTTATTCGCGAGCGCAATCCGTTCCGGCATTTTCTGCAAATCCAACTCCAGTAGGGCAGCTTTATATAGGGCGAGCCAATTTTCTTGTTCGTTGGGAAACATCGGACTCCTCGCTCGGTCGAAGCATTCCAAGAAAGTCCAAAAATATACAGCCATAACATCGCTCAGTCAGTTCAATATTGAACATCTGCCTGAGATCGAGCTAGTCGTGCAGAACGACATTAAGAAGGGAACTGTGGACTTGCAGACCGCCGTTGTAGTGGATGAAACCCAGCTTCCGGAACCTGTTCATAAAAAAATTCACCCGCGAGCGGGTTGTACCCACCATCTCCGCAAGCGTTGTCTGGCTGATTTCGGGAACAACACTCTCCGGCGCTCCTTCTTTGCCGAAGTGAGCCAACAACAGAAGAATTCGGGCCAATCGCTTTTCGCTCGAATTGAAGAGGTGGTCAACCAAATCCTCCTCATACCGGATGTTCCGCGCCAACAAATAGGCCACGAACATATCGGACATCTTGCGTTCCCGGTGAAGTGCCTGCATCATGACTTTCTTATCAATCCGCAGAATGTCACAAGTCGTTATTGCGGTGGCCGACCCCATGCGCAGGGGCTGTCCTGCAAGGCACCCTTCCCCGAAAAAATCGCCATCCCCTAATATGCCGATGGTTGCTTCCTTGCCATTGGTGGATATAACAGTGAGCTTGATCTTGCCTTTCTGAATATAAAACACCGCATCCGTCGCATCCCCCTGTGTGAAGACAGTTTGTCTTTTGCAAAAATGCAAAACCCTTCTGCCCTCCCCGATGGTGGAGAGGAACCTGCCCGGATCGAAAGCGAACTTCTTCCCTCGCACGGCACTACCACCTCAAACTGACCGCAGAACTTCTGTCACCGTCGATGACATTTGTTACGATTTTAGGACACGGTTCCCATTAGGCGCAAACAAGTTCCCACGCTCGCGACGCTCGGCCCCCTTGGGCAAGGACGTTCAATAGAGTGCTCAGCGGGCGGCGTCAACAAAAATTAGACTTGTTTAAAAGGGTGCGCTTGAAGGCGCAGGTCGGGCGGAATGCGGTATCTCTCCATTTGTCGCGGAGTGTGGCAACCGTGCTTCGGATGCGATCGTCGCAGGAGCTTATGCTGCCGCTGGCGTCCCTAGGGCATTCATGTAGCTATCCATCGCCTGCATCAGCTGCGAATCCACCTCATCCGCGATAGTCATGACATCGGGCAGCAGCAAGCTGAAATCCAGAGCACTGAGATTGCTCTGTAACATCTCGAACAGGGTCACTTGCAATATTCGTGAGTCGTGCACCAGCATCCCCGGGGTGTATCCTTGCAGTTTTCGCATCTTGCCATGGGCTACGGCGGCCGCGGAACAGACGGAATTGCTTTCCCCTGTGGCGATGTTCGGCTCTCTCAGGCGGACAATCAGGTCTTCAATCAGCTTAGGAAGATATCCAGTGCGCTCCTTGTCGGTGAGTAAAACGCGATTGAGTTCTTTGTTCTTTTTTACCCGCGCCAACCAATTCTCGATGATGCCCGTCATGCAACGCTGCAATATCGCGGCTACTCTTTCCTTTTGCGTCCTGGCGGAAGGTTTACGAGTGAGCAGCTTTTCGCGCACCAGTTCGGCGAGCTTCCCGACTTCGAACGGTTTCACGATGATATCGTCTGCTTCAAGAAGGATAGCGTCCATGGCGCTTTTCACGTCGGGGTAGCCGCTGACCAGCAACGTCAGGGCATCCGGTTGGGAGTGGCGCATCGCCGTGACCACCGCGAAACCATCACTGGGGTTCGGCATGTGCAGGTCGGTGATGAGCACATCGAAGGTCTCTGTGGAGATAAGTTTCAAGGCTTCTACCACGCTGGCGGCAGCGACTACTTCAAATCCTTTGCCTTCGAGTGTCCGGCTCATCATGTCGCGAACCGCTTCGTCGTCATCCACCAACAGAACTCTATGCGAACTGCTCGTTTTGGTCTGGGTCAAACAACACCACCTTCCATAGTCAACTATGGCAAGCATGACTCAGTTCCATCTTCGGAACTGTGCAAAACTGAACAGTGTGCAATGTTGAGCAGACATCAGTGAATCTAACCGGTAAATTGTGAAAAAGCTGCTGAGATGCGGCTGCACAAATTTGCGTGGAAATGCTTGGACGATGAGAACAGGCTTGGTGCTCACGATTGCGTTAGTGGTAGGATTTCCAGCGTCATTGGCCCAAAGCCAATGTTTTCAGACGAGCCATCCGACTGCACAGTCCCCTTCTACGCTCGCCCCAACGTCTTCAGTGGCAGTTCCTCTGGAAATGAAAGAATCCGCTGGAGTGAGCCATTCTGAAATCACGTCCTCTGGTTCCTCGAATCAAAAAACACGGACAATTTTTGTGGGGACGATAGCGAAAAGGCGGCATGCCTATGTTTTGAAAGCAGCGAATGCCGAGTACCTGCTTAACGATCGCGGGAAGGCAAAGAAGTACAAAGGAAAGCGTGTTAAGGTTACGGGCAATTCGAATGAAAACCAGGTGATTCTGGTGCAAACGATCCAACTATTGCCATCCCCGTGAGTGGTGTTTCCCTAGTCCCATTGATTGACTCTAGAACGGTTCCCCAATCGGGTTACTCTCAGAACGCCTTCGGGGTGCAACACTGATGTCGCCTCAGCAACACCCTCGTTCCCCGTCACCGATAGCCAGTCAGCCGCGTGACGAGGAGCAGCAGCGACAATCCGATAGCAGCGATGCCATTGGCCCTAATCCCACGACAGCTTGCCGCCCAAGGGAACATCAAGGTTTCGAACAGCGGCATAAACTTCTCGGGCCACAATAGTCCTGCCAGCCCGAATGCCAGCCCGAGTTGGACAACAAAGCACAGCCCCAAACTATTCACGGTTAGGATTCCAATGACAGAATTCCTTTTCATTGGAACGTGAACGAGGCATCGAAGGGAAGTTACGAAGGTTATGTTGCCGGATGGCAAGCCAGTTTGGGGTGCTCAGCGGAGGCTCGGCATCACTGAAGACATGCGACCAGATCAATTCTGTGCAAATTCCGAACAACCTTGAGGCTCGAACGTGAGCAGCCCGGTGCGGGGACTCTGCGGATTGCCGCAGACTGCCCCAGTCCTTGGTGGCACCGGCGCTCAGGGTGGAAGCGAGTCAGCTTCTCTCTGCTGGTGACGCGGGTCACATACGACTTACGGCACTCATCGTAAACTCAACTCTGAGGTAAGAGGATGCAACAACCAGTACTAGATCGGACCATCGAGAAGCTAGCCCAGGCAGCCGAGCAGGCAGGACTGAGTATCGAGGACCTGATTCGGATTCTCAATGCGGGCGTAAGTGTAGAAAGGCTGCTCGACCTCATCGGTCGGGGTCTTCAGGCGTCCCAAGATGAAGACTGGTCCTACTCCCGCTGGGTTATGTAACCCACCACCGACTGCCGCCCGCAGTCGATCTACGCTTCTTGCAATCGCGAGTTCAATGTTCGATGTCCGCCCTCAAGAGTTCTGTGCGCCTTGCAATGGAGGAACACTATTCAATCGGCAGCCTGATGCGCATCGTGTCGTAGCGTCTTTCGGTCCGCGTACATACGTATTTCCAGCAACTACCGTCAACTTCAGCGTCCGCCTACCCCCGCAGACCATGCACCATCGTTCGCAGGTTTGTGATTATGGTCACGGAGTCTCGCTCAACCGTAGTGCAAACTGTCTCATTAGGAAATGGGAGGCGTGATGTTTTCTCAGTTCCCAGCCCTCCCCCGCGTTCCATGTTCTGAGGATTTCATCACAAGACGAGGTAAATGATGCTTCTAGATGGCGAAACAAGAATTGTCGATCGGGTGAGAGCCTCGCAGCCGAAGCGAGTCACGCGAGTATACCCACGAGGAGCGATGCTCTTTCGCCGGGGTGAGGTTCCGAAAGGGGTTTTTTATCTACAGGAAGGTGCGGTCGTGCTTTCACCGAGACGTGCAGCAGACGGCTTAGCTCGGGTGGGTGAGCAGGTCATTGCCGGCTCGCTTCTAGGTCTCACCGAATTGTTCGCTCGGAAGAAGTACGAAACCAGTGCAGTCTGCCATTCACTAACCCGAGTAATATACGTCGAACAGGACGAACTCTTTTGTGACTGAAGATCGCCTCGCCGCTCTTACCTGAGAGCTTGGTAGTTGGATGAGCCACCGTCTGAACTGACCTTGTCCCATTCCGTTGGCATTCGGCTGCTATCGGGTTATCGCAGAGTTTCAAGAACTGATTTGTTTTTGGATAGCACACTTGAAAATGTTCAACAGCGTCTATCTGAGCGACTCACGTCCGATTAGAGAGCGGCATCTCCCCATCGGACCCTGTACCATCGAGCGCCCCGCTGTGATGCTCGTCATTCCTTGCTCTCTACTGGCTGGGTAACATGATGTCATGGAAGCAATAACTGAAAACGGTGGCGATTGGACGCCAAACCTCGGCGAAAACGTGCGGGGATGCGCCAACCCCTGGGCAAGCGAACTCCAGATGCGCATACAAGCGTATGACCATTGCGGCCAATGTGGCGACGTGCCATACCGGGTTTTGGTGATCGAATCCGAAAATGGCAAGCAACGAGGAGTGGCGTTCTGCGGCCGACATTTTGTCAACGCATGCAAGGAATGTCACGGCAAGACTGGCTGTCCGTTGCCCCGGAACGAACGCCCCGATCTATTCGGGATTACACCAAGCTAACTTCGGGTCGCCAAGAGCCCTGACATCACGTTTCAAGAACAAACGTCCGCGGCAAACTGGGTCGGGTTTTCTTGAACACGAAGCGACCCTTGGCTCTCAAGGACACTCAGTGAAGTAGGTCAAATATTCGTTCCACCTTCCAAAAGTGCTCTTTAGGATCGACGCCCGAACGCTTTAACTACAACAAACGATTGATTTCTCGCCCATGGCACGGCGGATGCTCCTAACACGACAGCAATCTGAACAGGTTCCGTCGCTTTAACCGCTCGTTTCCGAAAAGGGACAGCGGTTTTTCTCTTGCATGGATATTACAGGTAGGACATATGCCATATGTTGACATGCCTCCACTGTGGCAAGCAGACGAAATATCCTTTCGCCGCCGAGTTCAAGCGGGCCGATGCTGGTCGGTTCATCTGCGGACACTGCAAGAAGGGATTCTTCGTCCTCGACAATGTCCCGATGACTAGAAGGCAATACGCCGCCAAGATCAAAGTCCCACGACGACGCGCAGGTTGACCTATCTATGCATCTCAAGCCGTGGAAAAATATCAAACCAGGCAATCCTTGTGCTGGAAGCCAAAGGACATCAGCGTGTGGCGAACATCGCCCTTGGTGTTGAACTAGTGGGAGCAACACTCGACCAACTTTTGCTCTAACTCTTTGCGCATTCGCCGAATCTCTAAAGAGCAATATTCTCATCCACGTCTTCGCCGAAGATTTCCGTCAGGAGCCTACCCGCTGGCGAGCTTACCGCTCGATATTTCTCTGGATAGAGCGCCCATTTCACAGAGTCACAAACCCATGCTTTCCCACCCGCCCGGCAGGTCAATCAAACTCATGTCGTAATGCGGATAGAAATTGCGGCAGGTCTCGCAGCACTCGACGTTCGGGTGCTTGAAGTCATCGCAAGTCCGAATGTCCACTCCGTCCGGTAGAACATCCTGAAGTACTGAAAAAACAAATCCCTCTTCGTCCTGCTCGTCGCTGAATGGTGGCTCAGTTTGCATTCCAATAGGTGTCATGTCCTTCATCGTTTTTGCAATAATCTCTGTTTTATTCATGTGGCTCCATGCATGGCTCCCATCCTTATTAGTTCGGGTTCCGTGGCAGACAGACTGCTCTATCCGCAGCATTGCTCATCAGCGGGTCGCACGCTCTTGACGGACAAATCCTGGAGTGGCAATCGATGTTTTAAGATCGTAGGCTCCCGCCGCCTGTAGCTCGATGGCTTCAATGACATCGGCAACCAGTATGTCCCGCCCCTGCTCAAACGCAGATTGAGCCCCGAGAATATAAGTTTCGCGCAGTTGAGCAAATGAGAATCCTTCCGTTTTCTCAATGGCGATCTCGAATTGCTCTCCGGTGAGAATCGGGCTGAGCCGTTGGTAGTACTGGCGGCGCAAGTCCGCGTCGGGATTTCGGAACTGAACCACTCTGTCGAACCGGCCGGGTCGCTTCAGGATCGCTGGATCGAGGCAGGTGGGATCGTTGGCTGTTGCTACGACGACTACACCGTCCCGACTAGCTACTCCATCCAAACAGTTCAAAAGGGTCTGGAAACTTACGGTTCTTTCCTTTGTTCGTTTTCCTTCAGTTGGGAAAGCACGGTCAAGGTCTTCCAAAATCACCAACGCAGGTGTGTTCTCCGATGCTTTTTGGAATAGGTGGAGAACATCGGCGCTCTTCTCCTCCATATCACTTAGGTCAAGGCTGAAAGGACGTATGTGCGGATGCGCCGCCATTACTCGCAAGGTCGCAGTCTTGCCGTTCCCCGGAGGACCCCAGAAAAGGTAGCCGCGACGATAGGGCAAATTGTGTTGGCGGAACCAGTCTTCACGCTCGAAGAAAAGCTCGAAGTCGGTTCTCACCATGCGGCGGGTGCTGGCATCCAGCACCACGGCGTCCCAGTCATATTGCGCTTGCAGCCGACTACGTCCGTGCGCAGTTTCTAGATATCGCTCCGTGCGGCCCACTACCTCCTGTTCCAGTAGCAATACTTTCGCCGCATCCTCTCGCCGCACTATGAACCAGTGCTGCGCTCCAAAGTGTGGGAGTATCGGCATCTCGGCCGGGGGGAACAACACCGGCGTTTTCACGCTTACAACATAGTGTTTCAGCTCCCGCAGCTTGAAAGCTACGGGACAATCTTGCCAATCCAGTTCCCAGACTGGAAGTGGGGGAGCGTTGGAGTTACGCTGACGCTGGAGGGACACAGCGATTCGGGGACTCCTGACAGAGGGAAGCTGCCAGTCCTCAATGAATGTTCGCCAAGCATTATTTCTTTCCTTAGTGGATGCGACTACTGCTAGCCCTGGCAGGAGTTCCTCGGCGACAACATCACCGGGATTACAATCCACTTCGAGGATGAGCGCCTCACTCAGAGGCACCCTTAGTGTTTCCTCAATCCACCGCACGTAGGGTTCAAGCGATGCGAGGATCGACTCCACTGAGGAGCTGAGGCGAATCTGCACCTTGGGCGGAATGTTAGGCTTCATTGCCATGTCGTTACTGGCGAGCTTCGTTTGTTGCATCGTCACTAACCCGTGCAATCACCAGACTGGAACCACTATTCGCTTCCTTCATCAAGCGGCACACCGATGCCCTCGAAATGTTGTGGCGCTTGGCAACGGCGGTCAATGACATCCCGGAACGGCGATCAGAGACAACCTGTTCTCGATTGATGTCCAACCGTGCTCGTCCGATTTGTCTTCCTTCGAGCCGGGCTCGGCGCATGCCACTTTTCACTCGCTCGACTATCAAAGACCTTTCCAATTCTGCGATCGCACCCACGATTACGATCATCGCCCGACCCAATGGCCCGCCGGTGTCGATGTTTTCACGGAAGCTGACGAGTGCAATATTCAGGTGATTCAACTCATCCAGAACTTCGAGAAAATGTTTCACTGATCGAGCCACCCTGTCGAATGCCCAAACCACCACCACGTCGAACCGCCCACGACGGGCATCGGACATCAGTTGGTCGAGTCCCGGTCGCTTAGCCTTCGAACCGCTGATGGTGTCGCTGTACTGTCCGACGATTTCGTAGCCACGAGCCGCAGCCAACGGGCGCAGATCGCAAAGCTGGGTCTCGGGATGCTGGTCAACGCTGGAAACACGGGTATACAGAACGACTCGCTTCATTCGATTCGCTCCTCGGTCGCAGTAGTGCTGACCTAGTTAAGTTTGGTGGTGAGGTGCCAGAAGAAGGGGAGCGTGCTAATCAATGATTGTTTGAGAGGACGCGTCTCACTTAAGTATACATTCCACTTTTGTGGTTTTATAGATGAATCGACATAATTGCAAAAATATTCTAGTAAAAAACAAAAACATCGCTGTGTATACTGACTGGTAGAGGCTGACGTAAGTGGTCTCGCATCCCGTTTTTTTAGACTCCCATCTTCTTTTTCGACCCTTTGATGGAGGTTCTCTGACCACAAAGTCACCCGTGCCTACCGAAACGATCGAGTGCCCATTGTGTTTGGGTGAGGGCAAGTTGAAGCGTACCGAAGTACTAGATCGGCTTGGTGTGAAGGACTTCGCCCGAGTCGCCCAGCTCAGTGCTGAGGAAGCCATTCGCCTGTTGCTATCCAAGCACAAGCAAGACGAGCAAAACGTCTGGGCTCGTTTCGAGACCGAGCTAACCAAGCGAACCGCCGAGATTGCGCAACGCCACAGGGATGAACTCCATACACTGACAGCCCGCACCAAGGAATTAGAGACCGCCGCTAGAACTGTTGAACAGCAGAAGGCACACGAAATCGAACACATCAATCGACGAGTTGAAGACTCGCTGAGAGAGGTAGCAAGACTTCGGGAACGTAATAACGAGTTAGAAGTCGAAATGTCCAAGGTCGCCCGCCGTGGAAAGCTGGAAGAACTCAGTTTCGAAGATGAGGTGCGGACATGGCCGGGCATGTGCGCCAGCGAGAAACTCTCCAAGAATGGCGATTACGTTCTTGCCTATCGAGACCCCAGCGGTGCTGCGCTGGAACCACGGTTCTTGATAGACAATAAGGATAAAGCGGCAATCACCGAAGGCGACATCAAGAAGCTGATCCGCGATGCCAAGGAGCGCCATGTCCCTATTGGCGTCATCGCCGCAAAAGATGAAACCCAGCTTCGCCAAGTTGACCGTGACTGCCGTTGGTCGCAGGAAGATGGGATTTGGGTGCTCCGAACCACCCGTAGCTGGCTCCGGCGTGACCTTGATGTCCTGCGCCCGTTCCTCGAACGGATGCGGACTGAAGGTACGGACTTCCTCCAGAAGAACGCGGCGATGTCCGAGGAAGTCCGCCGCACGCTGGTCGATTTGGACGAAGTGGAGAAGGAATTGAAGAAGGCGGCCAAGGCAATCGACGCCGCTGCCGGGATGACTGGCAAATACCGACTCCGGTTGACCTCTCTCTGCGACAACACGGAAGCGCAGAGGAAGCTGCCAAAGCGCCAGCAACAGGACAGCGGCGGCATCGCTCAAGCTGGCGACTAGCTACTGGCTGCCGACTCTTCTCAGCCGCTAAAATTCGGGTCCACGGGTATTCCCCATCGTTTGAGCAGTGATTCCGGGATGTAGCAATGGTCTTTGTTGCGCTCGCACCACTGCTTTAACTTCTCAGAGGCCGCACAACTCTGCTCGGTCAATCCCAGCTTCTGAACCTGCTCTTCGAACGCAGTAGGAACAGCGGGCGCAGGCTCCATCGGTTTTCCCCAATTCGGATTTCCGCGCTTGCGAGCTTTGCTTGGCAGAATGAATGGTTTCGCCACAGCCCCTCATGATACTCCCCCACGGATTTGCATCGTCACAGCCGCAAGCTCGGGATATAGAGCGGAAAGTGATAGCATCCGGATGTCAGATCATCGGGAGTGCAACGGAGTTATGTCCAAAATTCCGCTCGACCACATCTGTGCCGAATGCGGTGCCATCTATCCGTGCCCCGAGCCGGATCAATGCCCGTGCACGACCGCCGAAGAGCGGATCGGGCTATGCCCCCAATGCGAACCCAAAGAGGGCGTCGAAATCCTCGGCCGTTCGGAAGACGGCTTCGAGGCGATTCTTCGACCAGCGCCGAAGGGTCGCTTCCGCGTCCAATGACTGACAGTGAGAGCAACACTGTCGGCTAATCCTGTGGGAAAGTGGATCAGTTGATCAACTGTCGTCGTGAGGTTCCATGCGCCGAAAGGATCGCATTACCTCACGCACGATTGCGTTATGAATCAAGGTTGCCAATACCCCATATACTCGAAGTGATCGCTGAGAACCTCCTGCCGATTGCCAGGCAGGGGGAATAATCGGTTTTCCCGTGGGCGGGTGATATACCACGCGAAGACCCGGAGATTCACGCTGAGAGGACAAGTGCATTCTCGTAAAATTGGCGACGATGCGGGAGGAGTGAGGACGCCATGTCCTGAAGTTCTAAGGCAGAGTACTACTTTACGTTTTTGCCGAAGTCGGTCCTTTGGACTGTCCCCCTGACCACCTTATTATAGGTGTCGGTCACTTGGCGGTAGCACAGGGTTTGCGCTTGGAGAGCAGTCTAGGTGTGGCGAAGATGGGTGTCAATGTCGAGGGGGGTTAGGAGATAGAGCGATCTGAAAGTGCACCTGCCCGCGCGGTCTCAGTCCAGTGTTTTGGAATTTGTTCAGTTGGCGTTAACCGCGCGCGGTTCGCGTCATCGCACACGCGCACGATCGAATCGTACACGGTATCGACTCTACACTTTACTTAATGCCTACCCATTTGGTATTCACGCAGCCCCAGAGCGCAAAGGTGCCCGAGCTCGACATGCAGGTATTCGCACTGCCGATTTCGATACAGCTATATAGGCTGCCGGTAGAGCAACCGTTCAGCGGTGCATTCGAACCAACTGCCCACGTGACCGCACTGGCGTTTGGGCTAGTGGTGAATCGAGAATAGCCTCCGCTGGAGGATTTACCGAGAGCATAGATACCTACGTAGGCGTCTGTAAGTTGAGTCGAAGTCAAATCGTCCAAAATGGTGAGGGTTCCCTGCCCATCATTACTTGCTCCCATGATGCTGAGGTCGGTTACGTTGGGTTGCCCGTTCGTAAGGTTTGCCTCTATATGAATCATGTTAATCGGTGGTGTACACTGCGGGGCGCACGCCTTAGTGCTGTCGCTGATATTGAATAGCACATTGCTCTGCGCCGGGCCCTGCGAACCGAGGACGATCCCACTGTGCAGGTTAGCCCATGAATGCCGTGAGTCCCGCCCGTTACATTGTAAAGTTGTGCGCAAGTTGTCTGAGGCTGCCCCGCGTACGTTTTTCCTGTGTCAAACGTGATGTTCGTATATGGGCCGGAATAACTGGCGTTGCTCTCAAGCAAGAGTCCTACACCTAGAATCTGGAACAGCGTGATGCGGTCTACATAAGTCTGGGAGCTGGAATTTGAATTTACGATGCCATTGATGGACTGTCCCTGCCCGTCGAGGGTGATCTTCTCCACGGAAATCCCAGGGGCTGAGGATGAGCCAAATTGGATCATGGCGCTGTCCGAAAATGTGCACGTGTTTATAGTACTCTTGCACGCTTGAATCGTGGTCCCAGCCGTGGACGTAGCTGATGAAGGGTTGTCGCCTTCGCCGATGAGGTGCGTATTGGTGGGCAGGATCCACGACTTGGGAATGAGAATGGTTCCGGCAGGCAGCAGGATGGTCGCTGGCGTTGGGCCCGTGATTCCGGCCCATGGGCTGGCCGTGCACTGCATGCTGCTACCCGCACCGGGGAGGCCACGGGCGTCAATGACCGCTCCGACCGAATTAGAAAGGCTGTTTAGAATGGAATTGAGCACGGCACAGATATTTGGCAGTTGCGGGCTAGCAAACGTGCTGGCGTCAATAAATGCTCCTGAAAATCCGCACGAAGTCGTCGAGAAGCACTTTGCATTTGAGTTGAACACGGCATTGTTGCCTCGGTTCTGCGCGACTGCGCAGATTGGGTACGCTGTGAACCAAATGCAAAGAGACACCGCGATTGCGAATGACATCCGGCCGCCCGCTAGCGTTGTTTGGTTTTTCATCGTTCCTTCTCCTGACTTCAGGGTCTGACATTTCCGTTTGGCAGTTTCTTGAACTCGAATCTCTAAGGCTCAACCTCGGCTACGGTTCCACAACCGCCTTGGCATGGCCCGGTTCCACCTCGCTGAGTTGTGCTGTAGAGGTTGCCAGCCGTGTCGAACACGAGTGTGGTCGCCGCCCCAGCGCCGTCCGGAATTCCTTTGAATATATGGAGGATCGATAGAGTCCAGGTCTGTTCTCTCCGCTCGGGCGACAGACTGAATACATAGCTTCCGGCGTCGCCGCCATCGGTTGTACCGTATATATTGCCAGCGGAGTCGAAGATCACACCGTTCGATGGGGCGCCGCCTCCGCTGTTGCTGAACCAATGGAGTACCGATTCCTGCCATCGTCCGCCGCTGCCCACCGTCAATCGAAAAACGATGCCGCCTCCGCTGATATTGCCTCCCTGTACCGTACCGTACAGCGAGCCTGCGGAGTCGAAGATTAATCCGCCGTTGGGCTCACCGCCATCGCTCTTGTTCTGAAATACATGAAGTTGCTTCTCAGTCCACACGTCGCTTTTGTCACTCGGCGGTTTAAGCTCGAACACCGTGCCACAACCTAGAAATATGCCGTACTTGCAGTCCTGATTTCCGCCCGCGTACGTCGTGCCGTAAATCGCGCCCTTGTTGTCGAGCACTAGTCCGCCGTTGGGATTGGCTCCGTCCTTTCCCGACTTGAAGCCGTGCAGCACCTTCTCCGTCCACTTGCCGCCTTTTGTTTGCGGCGGGCTCAATTCGTAGATCGCTCCGCAGTGCTGGTAGTAGGGTTCGTTGCACGAGCCATAACCACCGCCGTAGGCCGTCGCACCGTAGATGTTGCCCTGGGTATCGAACGTGAGGCTCTCTCCGGCGAGCTGCCCGTCCTTGCCTCCCTTGAAGCTGTACAACACCTTCTCCGTCCAGGCTTCACCTTGTTTCTTCGGTGGGGACAGCTCGTAAACAGTGCCACAGCCGACTACTCCGCCGAAGATCATGCACTTTCCCGTGCCGCCGTATCCTGTACCACCGTAGAGGTTGCCGGAACTGTCGATGAGCAAGGTCCCGGCTGGAGAGGAGCCATCGCCGTAGTGCTGACCTTTGAAGACGTACAGAACTGTCTCCGTCCATGGCCCACCCTTTTGAGCCGGTGGGCTCAGTTGGTAGACGATGCCACACTGCGCGGGAGGACATGATCCGGAACCTCCCTCCAGCGTTACTCCGTAGAGGTTGCCAGCTTTATCGAAGACTAATCCGCCTCCTGGGAAAGAACCATCGGGAGATCCCTGGAAGCTGTAGAGCACCTTCTCTTTCCACTCGGCGGAGGCAGGCACAGTCAATGCGAAGACAGCCACGAAGAAGCTCAGCAGGCCAATCGCCGACTGGGAATATCTCTTGCAAGTCATATCGAGGAGTCACCTCGGAACCGGATTGCCCCTGCCGAGGGAGAGGCAGGTTTGGCGCGGCTTCCCGCGATGCTACACCGGTTTGCCACCGGCGTCCATGTATAAAATACTTCTCTTTTCATAGCCATAGCCTGCCTTTTAGTTTCATTCTTCCAGCTTGACTGCCAAGGGCTCCTTTCAATCAGTGAGTCTGAATCTGAACCCAGGCGGAGCCGGGTACTTGGCTTATGCATTCCCAAAATGTACCGGCTGAGGTGGCCGAGAAGAGATCGCCAGGAGCGCAAGTGCCGAGGGGTTGGTTCTGCCCGACGAGCCAAGTCGGAAGGCTAGTGCTGGTGGTGAACCGCGAATACGCGCCCGTAAACATCGGCTCGCCGACGATGTAAAGTCCCACGGTCGGGTCCGTGAGATTCGTTCCGGTCAGATCGTCTTTGATCGTGTTGACGATTCCCCCAGGGCCTGTGGCCCCAACGATCGTTACGTCGCTTGCGTTCGCCTGTCCATTAGTTTGGTTACTGGACAGTTCGATCACGTTGGTCTGTCCGCTGCTGCCGCTAATGTTCATCAGTACGCTTGCCTGCGCTACGGAGACAGATCCTACAAGAATCCCATCTGTTGACGATCCGAGGAATGTGACATCCTCGATAGTACTGCTTGCTCCGTCCAAACAGATCGAAGCTGGATTGCTGCCGCTCAGACACGTCATTCCGCTTGTATTGCAAGTCAGGCCATGAATTCCCCGCTGTGCGCTGATCCGGGCACAAGCCTCCGGCTCCACTCACGGAAATGTTGGAATACGGCCCCGAGTTGCCGCCGGACAAGTCCAGACCTATTCCTCCACTTCCAATGCCTGTAATCGATACGTCGTTGACACGGCTAAGTTCTTGGGAATAGTAGTTCGCGATGCCAATTACGTTTGGCTGGCTATTGGCATTAAGCCCAAGGTGTTCGATGATCACAGCGTTACAATCGTTGTAGACGCTTACTCCTGGGCAATGGGCATTTCCCGTGTTAAGACCCATGCTGATCATGGCGAGCGGGGTACCGGTGAAGCTGCCATTGGCCTTAAGAACTGTGATGCCGCTACCCTCACCCGAGACACGGGTATAGTTTGGCAGTGTCCAAGTCGTCGGAATGTATAATGATTCCAGCCGGAAGAAGAACGGTAACCTTAGGCCAGCCGGTTACTGGGGCGGACGGTGGATTCTGCCAAGGGTTTATACTACAATTTAGATTGGTAATTCCGCGTGCGTCAATCACACCTGCTCTGTTGTAGGTTGCTCCGTTCATCTGGGTCAGAGCAGTGTTTATTTTGCTACAGATATCCTGAGAAGCGGTGCCAACTTGGCTGGCATCGATAAATGCGTGCGAATAGACGATAGACGACCCGGAGTAGACCGCGTTATCCCCAGGTTCTGGTTGATCGGTGCCCTGACTCCATGATAAGGATGTCCAAAGCACAAGAATGACAAAAACGGCGGGGAGGCCCAGACCCCGGCATGCCGACCACTTTGCGACGTTCATCCCATTCCTCCAGGCTCTCTCGAATCCGAATACTGCTGGTGCCCTCATTCGCAAACCCTCTTGCTCTCGAACCCAGGATCCGTCACGCTGCCCCCGCTGCTCAAGCGATCGGTGTCCACGCGGTTGAGCCGTTGCTGCCATAAGTACAAACGTAAACCGTTGTGTTATGCATCTGGCCGGTCGTATTTGAGTACAAAGATCCTGCACTGCAAGCTCCGCTGGGAGGGGAGACAATGCCCACGCCCCACGAAGGAACAGACAAAACAGTGTTGTTGCCTTGCGTTTGGCCCACGTTGGCCGTTGTAAATCTGGAATATTGTCCGCTGCTGCTGCCAACTTGTTCGCCGAGAATGTACATCGCCACGTTCGCCGTTGGGGTCGCACTGTTCACGTTGACACCGTTCAAATCGTCCCTAACTGGTGTTGCCACGTAATTCTTTGGAACGATCCGAATGCCAAATAAGCCGAGGTCCCCGACGGCGCCACCGTTGTTAGAGCAGGCGGTGTGCTGCACTGTATTTCCAGCACAAATATGAACCGAATTGTAGGTCGGTCCATTGCCAGCAGCGCCGTTTATGTTGATCAACGTGTTGCCTGAAACTCCATTAACCTCGTCCCCGACCACGACAGCATCATAAAAGCCCTCAGCGTGAACATCTTCGATGGTATTGTTGCTCCCATCCAGGTAAATGGCGGCTGGGGGAATGTAACTCAGCTGTCCAGTGGCTGAATGCCCTATGCAGGTAATGCCGTGAATTCCTCGTGTCTGTGTGTTAATCCTGACGCAAGCAGTTTGCGGACACGTGAGCATGTCGCTGTTGCTGTTGCAGGTCAGAGAAGCGTTGAACAAAATATTCGAATATGGCCCGGAGTCGGTTACGCCGGCGTCGATTACTAACCCTGAAACAACCGGGCCCGAAGTCGATACCGCGCCTACGCCGGTGATGGCTATGTCATCCACGTAACTGGACGTCGCATATCCATTGTAAATACCGCCCACCCCGAGTGAGCTCCCGTCTAGTCTCAAGTGCTCGACCGATATGCCGGAGCAGGGGGTTGAACAAAGATCCGCAGACCCCATTTCAATCATTGAATTCGTGCTGTCCGGCACAAAAGGTCAAGTTTTGGCCGGAAGCCGCGAAAAACAAGTTGGCATTCACACCCGCGCCGACGAGTCTCGTTCCGTTCGGCAGTATCCACGGACCCTGAATGGTGATGGGCATCGCTGGAAGGAGAATTGTGGAAGGGGTAGTCGTAGTGCTCGTGCCGTAAACCCATGGAGTGACGGGGACGTTGGCCAACTCCGGGCAAGTCAGATTTGAGTTAACCAAATCGATACCTCGTGCGTCGATGACAGCGCTGACAGCGCCCGAGTTACCGACCGATATCAAAGCCTGATGGAGTCTCGCACAGATGTCAGTGGCCCCGTTGAAGGTCAGCACGCTGGCATCGATGAATGCCGATGAAGAGGCGAAAGCGTTTTGCCCACCACTTAGGGTCCAGACGGTATTGTCCTGGGCTTGTAGGGGAGCCGAAGACCCAAACAGCCAGCACGTCACAACGATCGCTACTTGTAACATCCAACTGCCAATAGACCTCGTTGATATTCTCATGGACTCTCCAATCCTTTCTTGCGGGTCGTTGCTTCCCCATTGCGGCTCGTTTTTTCTTTGCTCGCTTGCCAACAATTTCGGCGCACACTCGGATTGAGCCGACCGCTGACTGCGCGCCAATTCTATGGCGGAACCCATAACCCGTTTGGAGATGGTTAGCACGCCACGCACACACCAGTACAGCCGCGCGACCTCACGACTTCGTGCCCACACGCATAACCCTGTAGGGAAACAACGGCTGTCGGATCATAGACGGAATGAAATCCGCCGCCCCCTCAGCTTATCCTTATCGCTGAAATTGCGACGCGACGTTATGCCAAGCAATTGTGGATGTCAAGTTAATTCTTGTGGTTTGAATGTTTCCATCAACATCGCTGTCGCAGACTGTCTCACAATTGGACAACGAGGAAGAGTCTGCGTGGCATCGTCTCTACCTGCCACACACGACTTGGCAATCTACGCGAGATGCGACGCGAAGATTATTGCTGCATATGATCAGCAGACCTCAAATCCCGTTCCAAGATATTGGCTCGTCGCCAGAAACACAAACGCCCGGATTGGGGGAATCCAGCGCTTTGCACGGTAGTGGGTTGCTCTTGAATGTTTAGAGGGGGTGTACGGTAACTCCTGAGCCGCTCCACCCTCACACTGTGATGCTGTCTTCGCTGGAATTGATTTCCAGCATGTTATTGGGCGCTGTTCCGATTGGGCCAGTTGCCTCAAGGCGGAGCATCTTGTCTGGCTGAAGGGTGTAGACCTCTCCCCACGGCTCCAAATAAACTCTTATCCGCTGCTTACCAGACTTGCGAAGTCCGATACTGAAATGCTGGTCGCTCACGCCACGACTCCGATCATTTGATTGTCCAACAGTCCCACCAATTCCTCCGAGCTCTTACTAGCCAGCATCCCATTCAACCCTCTACAATAAGTCCGCTGTCAAATCCGAGGGGGGAAACAATGGGAAACCTAGCAAATGCGCTTCAGCAGCTTCGTGCCGAGCGCCGGGAAGCACAGTTACATCTAGAAAAATTGGATAAAGCAATCTCAGTGATCGAGTCACTAAACGGTTCGGGAACATCCCGGCAGGCAAACCAGCCAACTGGAATCACATCGGCATCTCCATCCGCACCGACCCGAATTATCTCCGCAGCCTCGCGGCGCAAAATGGCTTTGGCGCAGCAGGCTCGATGGGCGAAGGTTCGGAAGGAATCGCAGCCAGTACTGGTGGGGGCAACGAAAACAACGGGCTCGGCTCCTTTGAAGCGCACGATGTCGGCTTCGGCGCGTCGGAAGATCGCCGCTGCTCAAAGATCGAGGTGGGCGAAGCTGAGAGCGGGGCAGAAGAAGGCGGCGTAGGGAGGGTTCGCCCCCCAATTGTTGGAACTCAACAGGATGGTATGTCGTGAATCGGACTCAAAGTTTGTGAAACACCCGGCCCGCCAAGCCGGGTGCTTTTGGTTCACTTTTTGATACTATCGGGCTTGCGCCATTGTGAATACAAATTTCCCATCTTCCACCCGAACGAATGTAAAGTTCGGAGGATTGAAACATGCCGCCCCGGCCCCGAATCGAGTTTGGACGTTCACTGTTTGTATCGGTTTTCCAGTTAGCGTCTCGAACAGCCTTAGACGAGGCTCACTCGGCCCAGAATTCTGGAACGCTATCGCTAACTGTCCTCGGTTTTCCAGCAGAATACTGGGGTACTTAGGCGGGTGGCCAGAGGGTAGTGTTAATGTACGAACCAAAGACCCACCGCTCGAAATGACGTAAACCACCGCAGGTATAGATTTCCGCATCACGTAAGCATTGCCGTCCGAGCCAATGATCGCTTGGCCCATTGAGACCGCAGGATTCGCTCCATGACCCGGTACAACTTTTGTTGTGTCATGAGATTCGACAGCCTTGGCAATCCACTCGTCCTCTTTACTAGATATTCTCTTGACAAACGCACCGTTTTGATCGAAGAGAGAGGTAAACGGCGTACTGGGCGGTTGTCCGACTCCCGTTGGCGCTTCAATCGCTGAGACGAGAATCTCCCCAGAGGGGAATACTACAAATGACCCTGAAGGTATGAACTTGGCGTCCAGCTTCGTTTTTTCATCCAACGTTCCATCACTGCGGTAGCGCAAGACGTAATTGTCCGGAGGCCTTCGCGCTTCCTTATTGCTCTCGTCCGTTAACTGTTTCTGATCCACGGCCAATACGTACACCGTACCATCGCCCGCAACGAAAAACTGTGTGGGCAGAAAACCAGCTTGAGGAGAGAACGTGACTTTCAGTTCTCCCTTCGGATTGAACTTTAGAATTTGACCCCAACCGAACTTGAAGCCGACGCCGTAGGGCCGCATGTAAACATTCCCATCGGCGTCGCATCGGTCTGGAGCCATGGTACTCATTTCATCAGTGTTCGTGTGTATGACATCGACAATTTGCAGATTGAGGGAGCCTCCACTTTGTTGTGGTGCTTTCTTTTGTGTATCCTCGGCGATCGCAAAAACGGTGACGTAGAACAAATAAGCTGCCAGCGAAACAACTCCCGCATTACGCATTTAATCACCTCTTTTCGCTTGTCTCTTAGGGTTCTTGATGGACCCTTTACTTTTCAATGACTCCACCGAGGGTATCGCTGTGGCGTCGGGACTGCGCTGAGAATCTAGTGACACAGTAGGCGGACTATCTTGTTACGAAATCAGAAGAACGCCAATCCTTTCGCCAGACCTAAGTCGTTCTTACATGTCAGGGATCGTTGCCAGTAGGTTAACTTGCAAGATTTAGTTGTCGGGACGACGCAGAACTGCTAGGCTACGTCGCCCTGATCGCCCTCCTTGCGGTGCAGGTAGGCGTGCCTCCATTAGTCCTCGACCAGCCATGCCAGGGCCTGTCCGCGGCTCTTGAAAGTTGTAAACTCGCGTCGAGAGAAGGATTTTAGGTTCCGCTCGAACACTGGCGGGAAGTTCTCCGCTCCGACCCATGCCGATTTCTTGACGTAGGG
>DATMQI010000012.1:0-4780 GCA_035567135.1 Terriglobales bacterium | reverse complement strand
CATCGGTGTAGCAGATGCCGCTTGCCCGCATCTTCACCAGCACTTGACCTGCTCCCGGTTGAGGCTGAGGAACATCTTTGATCTGCCAGGAACTGCTCACGGCGGGTACGACTGCGGCTTTCATACATCTCCTCCTAGCGCGATTTGATGCGAATCCCTTTGCGGCCGGTGCATGATCTTGGAGCTCGAATTGCCGATCGCATGCCGAAACAAGAGCTTTTACGGTCAGCTGGCGAGTCGTCGGCTATCCGGAGGTTGATGATGCTTAGCCAGATTTCTCACAAGCCAGCTACCGTGCCGTCCACCCGCCATCGATGAGAATCGTATCTCCTGTAATAAGAGAGGCTGCGCTAGAGGCAAGGAATACGACCGCGCCCGCCACATCCATCGGCTCCCCAATACGGTGCAACGCAGCAATGCGCTCGATCACGTCCGAGCGGAACTCGGGGTTTGCGAGGGCACCCTCCGTCCCGGGAGTGCGAATAAATGTTGGTGCAACCGCATTTACTGTGATGTTGTACTTCCCCCACTCTAAAGCAAGACATTTAGTGAGGTGCGCAATGGCAGCCTTCGTCATGCAGTACACCGATTCGGTCGGTAGCGCCACGAACCCGGCCTGTGAACTCAAGTTGATGATGCGACCACTCTTCTGCCGGATCATCACACGCCCGGCAGCCTGGCTGGCAAAAAATGTCCCCTTCAAATTAACCGCAAGCGTCAGGTCGAAGTCCCCTTCGCGCACGTTCTCTGCAAGATTGTCTGGCGCAAGTCCCGCATTATTGACCAAGATGTCGAGTCTGCCGAGATGCCTGACAGTGTCATCAACCGCCTGGAATATCTGATCGAGTCGTCGGACATCCATCTGTAACGGCATGGCACGTCGACCCATAGCTCCGATCTGATCGGCCAGATCTCCGCGTGCGTTCATATCGCGCAGGCCCAATGCGACGTCGGCGCCGGCATGAGCCAATGCCAGTGAAATCGCACTGCCTAACCCACGTGCCGCGCCAGTCACCAGGGCCACTTGGCCCGTGAGATCAAAACTCGGAAAAACCATCGAGACCTCCGATCCTGAGGATCAACCTGGACATTGCTAGTCCCTCGCTGACGTGTCGTTCGAGTATGACTTGATCGGGTGTATTGCCTATTAACCGAGAAGAAGAAATCAGTCCGGTTCATTCTTTGCTGCGCCATATTGAGAACTTCCGGATTGCCCGTCTTTTCGAACGCGACGCCTCACACCTTCTTTCAGCCTGAGCACTCATCCTGGCGTCGCGTCCGAAAAAGCACTAGCGTCACTCGCCCCTGCAATCGGGCGCAAGACGCTAGTCGAGGATTCACGCACCGCGTGTCGGGCCTGCAGGGATTTCTCGTCGACGGTGAAAGTCCCGCCGGTCCGTCGGTTTCGACCAATTTGGCAACACGTTGGAAGAGTGGCGTTCAACACCGGCGCTCCCGTCCGACTAATGTCTCCCTTCAGGCCGGGTCGTGTCACTGCGGTCGAAGGTCGTGCGGGAATTCTGTCAGGCAACGGCGCCCGGGTGACGACAGAACCGGATGGCTTCTAGGGCAAGCCGATGCGTTTCTTTAGATCAGCGAAACGGGGGTCGGAGCGCAAACCGTCCCAGCGAGGATCACGGTTGAGCCAGACCAGCCAATGGTTGCGCCCTTCGTAGGCCTTGTTGAGCCAGGCAAATGCCTGGTCTTTGTCGTCCAGTCCGGCGTACACGAGAGCTACTCCGTACGGCGTGACGTACTTTCCACGGGACATTTGATCTAGACGAATTAGTACCTGCTTCGCTTCTGCCTGATGCCCCGACTCCCCGTAAGCATTGCCGGTTCCTGCGAGCGTTACAACCCAACCCGGCAGGGCCTCGTCGGTCTTATTGAACTCGTCAATGGCCTCCGCATACATCTTTTTCTGCTGATACGCCCGGCCAAGCCAGAGATGCGCCAGAGGGAACTTGGGGCTCACAGCCAGCGTTTGGCGAAGTTGGCTGATTGCTCCATCATAGTCATGTCGATAAAAGTAATTGAATCCGACGTCAGTGCTGATGACGACAGACAAGGGATCGAGTTCGCGGGCGCGGTTGACCTCGGTCCAGGCTTGCTCCATGCGGCCCATCGCGAGCAGGTAGTAGCTGTACCACTCGTGAGCGGTCGCATAATTTGGATTGAGCTCGATGGCTCGCTTGAACTCCATCTCCGATTCTGCCCAATTCCACGCGTGATAGAGGTTGTAGTAGGCCAAAGAGGCGTGTGCCTCCGCTAGACTCGGATCCAGTTCAATCGCCTTCGTAGCCGCGTCGCGAGCGCGGGGGAAAGCGTCGAGCGGGTCCAAGTAACTCAAATATCCCAACGTTGTGTAGCAATCTGCTGTTCCCGAGTAGGCGGGTGCGTATCTGGGATCAATCTCAATGGCCTTGTTAAACTGCTCGATCGCTTTGTGCAGGCTGGCTTCGCTGCGTTGGTTCCAATAGGAGCGTCCGCGCAGGTAACTCTCATAGGCGGCAGGGTCCACAGCGCCAGCGGTATTTAGACGGTTTTGCTCATTGGGGGTGAGCGTGACCCGGACCTGCTGAGCGATGTCCCGCGCGACTTCGCGCTGCAGGTAGAGCACGTCGCGCAGGTAGCGCTGATATTCCTCAGCCCACAGATGCTGATCGCGAGGTGCATAAATCAATTGTGCGGTGATTCGGATCTGGTCTCCGGACCGCAGCACAGCGCCTTCGACGATGGCATCGACCTGCAACTCCCGGGCGACCTGGGGCAGCGGCTTAGACGAGGCTTTGTACTTCGATACCGACGTGTAGGAGGTGACCCGCAACGCCGAGATCTTTGCAAGATTCGTGATCAACTCATCGGTCATTCCGTCCGCAAAGTAGTCGTCAGTGGGATTGCCCGAGAGATTCTTCAATGGTAGTACGGCGATGGAGTGAACCTCAGGACGAGGGAGCCAGCGTTCCAAGTCGAAATACTTTAACGCAAGTATCGCTAAGACGAGCGCAATCGTGGTTACGAGGACCGCTGTCGATTTCCACCACGGTGCGCCGCGAGAGAAATGCGCTGCTGCTTCTCCCTCAGTAACGGAGGGTGAAGGTTGAGCTTGGGGAAACGTTTCGGATGATTTTCCATTGCCCACAACTTGGATGGGTCCGACGAAGCGATAGCCTTTGCCGACCACGGTTTCTAAGAACCTTGGCTGCTCCGGGTCGTCGTGTAGTGTCTGGCGAATCTTTCGGACAGCCGTATTAATGCCCTGTTCGGTGTCGAGGAAGACGTCCTTACCCCACAGGCGCTCGACGATCGCCTCCCGGCTGACTAGCTGGTCCCTGTTTTCCACCAGGAAGATGACCAACTCCATGGGGATCTTTTCGATCCGGAGCACCCGACCGCTACGCCGGAGCTCATAGCGCTTCAGGTCGAGTTCCAATTCATCGGATCTTTGAAGATTCGCGGGCAACTGGGCCCCCGTATGTCGGTCGCGGCATTCTATCGCAAAGAGGGTAACAATTCCCAATAGAGACAGTGACTTGCGGCTCTAGGGAAACTTGAGACAAGCTTCAGCCGTTGTCCATTGCCAGACTGGCCCAATTCAGGCTAAACGCCAATGTGCTCGACAAAAACTCTCAGGGCGAGCGCTCCCCGGAAAAGGAACTTCCATGACGCTACTTAGGAACCTTCTGCTGGCAGGGATCACGCTTCTCGTTGCCGGTTCGCTGGCCGCACAGACCAAGGTTATCCCCATGTTGGAGGACCAAAACGTGCTTGAATTCGTTGGCCAGTTCAACAATACACCAACTACATCTCAACAGTTCGGCTACGTCTCTAGATTCGAAGGCCTGAACGATACGTTCAATGGCACTCCACAGAATGAATCAACCGCTCTGTTCACTTTCGTGACCAACGCCACGACGGACCGCGTGATCGCGAATGGTCCGCTTCGGATCGTCAATCGCACTGGGAGTACAACCATTTATCTCAATACTCCTCCCTCCGACTTCAGCAACCCTGCTTCCTTCAGCCAGGGTACGCCGATCCAGGTTTCCACTTACCGGCAGCAGGTCGTGCTAAACACGCTCACCAATGCATTCGTCACCACCCATATGAACACTGTCACGGAAACCCACGTGTTTTGGCTCAACGGCGTTAGTTATCGTCTGGGACACGTGAGCGAGACGTTCCGGACGAGCTATTCCGGACAAGGCAATACGCCGGGTGCCGTCCCCTCGGGCTGGTTTGGGGGAAATGCAGTCGGTGCGGACGTGCCCCCGCACTGTAGTCACTGATGACAAGGCGAGCATGCCGTATTAAACCGAGCGCTGCTTCCCGATAGTATCTTGAATCCGCCGGGAAGCGACGTGCGACCGGAAACGCTCTTTGAGGAAGTTGGCCGGATTGGTACCGTGAAGTGGGCTTGTAGAGCGTCATCCGGCGTAATGAAGTCTCTATCATCGGATCACTCCCGTGTGATGCGCTAGCCGTAAGGTATCCCCTGACGTATTCGGGCTGCCTCGCTTCTCGTTGCACGCGGAACCAGAATGTCTGCTAGGTGACCCGTTGGGAGTGATGTCGGAACAAAACCTGCAAAACCACAAAACCTACGAACTTCACGCTGAATCCATTGTTGTGGTTCACATCGGCGACGCGGATTCTTCAAGCATGCCACCGCGCGCTTGGGCCGCGAGGCAAGGTGCTGATCGTGGATCCGGTTGTGCCGCCTGGGAACACGCCGCATTACGGTAAGCTGCTCGATCTGGAAATGCTGGTGCTCACGCCG
>DATMQI010000011.1:0-82730 GCA_035567135.1 Terriglobales bacterium | reverse complement strand
AACCTTGACGTTGAAGCGATCGAGGAGTTCCTGTGAGGCTTTGTCGGCATCGAGATCGATATACGTGTACGGATGGGCGTTGCGAGTGAGAAATTCGCGCAAGCGGAGGGTCTGCGCGGAGTGGCGGGAGCCGAGAAGGATCAGGCTCCCGTAGCCGCGGCTGATGAGTTCGAGGCGGCGGAGGATGAAAGCGCGCATGAAGATTTCGCTGAGCTCGGCGTCTTTGGCGATGAGCGAACGGAGAGCGTCGCCGGTGAGTTCGATGAAATCGCCGGGCTCGATGACGCGTCCGCGAACGAAGATCCGGCGGCCAGAAATCATGGTGAGTTCGCCGGTGAAGCCGCCGGCACGATGGACGGTGATTGGGCGTTCGCCGTCGAGGCCCGGCTGCACAACTTCCATGCTGCCGGAAATGATGACGAAGAAAGGGATGTTGGTGTCGCCGACATCGAAAAGAATTTCGCCGCGGTCGACGTGCCGGACGTGGCCCTGAGAGCGAATCCGATCGATTTGCAATGGAGTGAGAGTCGGGAAAATTTGCGTGCGCACATCAAGCGCGCTGGGTATCGGAGGTGCAGCCATTTTTTGTTCCTTTAACCCTGCGTTGCGGACTGCACTCATTAGAGTACACAGCGGCCAAGAAAGTCGCACCGCGGCGGATAGTGAGCTGGACGAAGAGGTCTACAGTTACGTTCCCGGCGAGCCGAGGTTCGACATCTCTCTACGCGGCTTACACAAAATCATAGCCCCCGAGCCCGGCTTTGTCGCGCCGAGCCGCCTAAGGGCGCCCTCGACGCCGGCTTTCTTTGCAATCGCGTTGAGCTTGCGCAGGAAGTGCCCGTCAGGTTTGCCTTCACCGTTGGGAAACACTAGGTACGTAGGAAGAAACCACGTACCGAGAACTGGGCGGCAACTACTTCGACAAACGCAACCTCCTGCGAACTACCAGACGACTGGTAAAGCGTCTGGAGGCTCTCGGCCACAGAGTGATTCTGGCGCCAACGCGGTCTCCATTCCAGTCGAGCGACTGACTGCAGGTATTTTCAAGGGAGGGCATAATAGAATTACCGACAAACATCTCTATTCGATCGTCAGGACATTAGGTTTCATGTTACATCTTGCTGCCGGTTGCTCTTGTGCGTTGAAAGTGGTGTCTTCAATGGGAGAGTCACGTAGACTTTCGCACCGGAATCCTTGGATTCGATAACCAAATCGCGGCGAAAATGGCGCACGCGCTTGTGCATTCCTGTGATTCCCGTCACGAGACTACAGCTTTGAAACCGTGCCCCCGCCATCGTTTGCAACCCACACATTGGCGCCGTCAAACGCCATGCCCGCAGGCTCCGTACCGACCGGGAAGGTCCCAAGCACCTTGCCATCACTGGCACGTATCTTGGTGACGGTGTTGCTGCCGTAATTTGCCACCCAGACATTCATACCGTCGAAGGTTGCTCCCGTTGGTCCAGTTCCGACGTTAAATGTTCCCAGCACCTTGCCATCACTCGCCCGGAACTCGGTAAGGTTATCGCTGTAGTAATTCGTGACCCAGACATTTCTCCCGTCAAAGGCTACGCCATTGGGACCGGAACCTGCGGCGAACGTTCCGAGTACCTTGCCATCGGTCGCGCGCAACTTCGTGACATTGTTGGTTTCCGAATTTGTGACCCAGATATTGCTACCGTCAAACGCCAGGCGATAAGGCTCCCCGCCGACGGCAAACGCCCCCAACAGCTTCCCGTCGCTGGCCCGGAGTTTCGTCACGGTATCGCTACCGTAGTCGGTGTCCCAGATATTGGCGCCATCAAAGGCCACATCGTAAGGGCGGGTTCCCACTTTGAAGGTTCCGAGGACCTTGCCGTCTCTAGCTCGCAACTTGGTCATGTTGTTGCTATTCTCATTCGCCACCCAGATATTGGCCCCGTCAAAGGCAAGACCATAGGGATTTGTCCCCACAGAGAAGGTTCCCAGCAGTGTGCCATCATTCGCTTGCATTTCGCTGACGGTATTGTCGCCGAAATTCGTTACCCATATGTGGGCCCCATCAAACGCTATCCCGGTCGGGTTTGACCCCACCGTAAAGGTCGTAGTGAGGTTCGCCGGGTACCAGTGAAGAAGCGCCACCTGAAGAGGATTGAAGAATCTCCCCGATTTGGCGGGATCGGAGGACACTTGGCTATCGGAAATTGTTCCCAATGCGCCCAAAGTGGCGGAAATTGCCAGGATCATTCCCAGAGCGACGAGACAAGCCTTGAAACGTGCCATCCGACGGTTTCTCATCAGACCCCTCCATTTTGGGATTCAGTTCGGAATCCCGTTGTTTCCTTCAAGAACGGCGCCAAGTATACACCTACTTCGCCGACTCTCCAGTCTATGAAAAAGATCTTTGGAAGTGTTATCTGGGCGGCCTATGCTCCGCGAAGCCACGGCGGTAATTGTGCGGAGTTGGGACTTGAACTTCCTAAGAATCTATTCTGAACCGAACTGGAAATACGACGCGAGTTTTCGATACCACTTGTCGGGCCGTGAGTTGCAATCAAACAAAACCATCGGATTGAAATCAGCCTCACCTACGCCCAATGAGTGTTATCGATTTATCGCTAGTTACAGGGGCTTTGGGGTGTGTCGCTACTTCCTTCCCCAGTGCCAGTTCGCCAGGTGTGGCTTGCCTCATGATCACATCTGGTCATTTCGTCTTGCCTATTGGGGGCCCGTTTCGTAGGCGTAGCCAGTCAATCATCTCTACGGGCATGGCCACGGGCCAATGTGACTCCGTCGAATGACGCGCTTAACTCATTTAGAATCACTGATCCTCAGCAGCGCGTTTTTCAGTTCCCATAGGTGGGCCGCCTGCCGATGCAACTCATTGATTCTCTTGGGGGAGGGTGATTAGGATGTTGCGATAACTACTGCGACGAGGCTTTTTCCGACGCACGTGGTTGTTCTGACCCCCCTGAACATGCCTGGAGTTCGAGCCAAACCTCCATGACCCCGCAGTAGAGATTTATGTGCCTGGTGGGTTGGGTCATGGGAAAATGCCTTCCGCACTGGGGTGGCCATTGTGGACGGTTCATCCGATACAGAACTGTGTGGCCTGACAAAGTTGTAAAGAACTCGAAGGTCTGACCAGATCAATGCGCGAACATTTCGTCGTGTTGTCGATTTGCAGCAGAGATGCCGCTTGCGCTGAGTGGCCTTATGTCCGGAGCTTCGAACATTTCCTCTAGCTGCTCGATGTCGTCGATGATGCATTCAACGTCCATGCGTCACAATATCCAACAAGGGCGGCCCAATCGTCAAACGGAGGGGCATCTGCATGTGGTGCGTGGCCGCCGAACTGATGACCAACGTCACCTGTTTGCGAATAGCAGTGGACGAAAGACTCAGTGCGGTGTCTAACTAAACAGCGATGCGCCGCAATCGCGCCAATGCGCTGAAGCCCATTTGCAGGATCGATGTGACGGCTTTCGCTAGCGTCATGGTCGTGCTGGTTTTTGCGATGTTGCTTCCCGAGATCGAAGGATATTCTTACCTCTCTCCCATGTTTGTTCCGATCATCGATGCAGGTGCCGGAACCGACTTGCCGAGAGCTGACCTCCCGATACGAATGCCCGGCGCGGACAGGGACGATGCTCTTGTCGTCGCAATCCTCCGTGACGTACACGTCTTCTTCGCAGCGACCGGGTGTCCCCTGAAGAGCTGGCCACCATAACCAGCGAACGCCTTAGCCACGGTGCGGAACGCAAGGTCTACATCCGCGCCACCCGCTCCCGGTACGGTACGCTGAGTGCGGTATTGGGCCTGCGTTCGTGGTGCTGGAGTGGAGAAAATCAGCATTCTTGTCGATCAGAAACGCAGTATTCCTGCTTTGCCTCCGTGTCTGGTATGCGCAGTGAAGGAGTCGATCCCTACAGCACCGCGATCCGTTCCCAACCACCCGGATACCTAGTCACGAGACCAAGATCGACGCTCTGAGGGGGAAATGCGCTTATGAGCGGTGTACTGGTGACGGGGTAGGGTATGTCCTGCCGACCATGCCCAATCGTTCGCACGCTTGTGATCATGATCACGGAGCCTCGCCGGATGGTCGTGGCACACTACCTCATCGAGAAACGGTTGAACCCGACCCTTCTCCGGTTGTCAGCCTTCCCCCAAAGCCCTCCCCTGCTTTGACATCGTGGCTCAGCCCACCTCGGACATATCGTTCTTCGGGAGTCCTCGGAATTGCTACGTTCAATTCCCGCCAGTCATTCTCAGCTGGGGTGCAAGAGAAAGATGACTCGCGAAAACGCAATTTCACCAGTAGTTCTCACGTTGCGTGGTGGCTTGGTTACGTCCTGGCACCAGAGGAGGTGAATGTGCGGCAGGTTTGCACTTCAGTGGTAACCGACTTGCCACGGAAGCGAGTATCATCTGGTGTCGGAAACCTTGTTGATTCCTGTTATCAATGAAGATTGGGCGGGTGACGTATTATCTCTGCGCAAGTTGATCGTGAATCTCGAAAGAGCACTCGGGTTCGTTTGAAAGTTGGGATCGAGGCTCATGGTATCAACGAACCTCTGGTGTGCGAAGGCGAGACACTCGTCGTCAACCTCCATGGTGCCTTGATTATGACCGCTGTTGCCCTGCGCGTAGGGATGAAAATCTCGATTCATGTCTGTCTCACGGACAAACGCGCTGCAGCCGAGGTCGTGTACATCGATCCGGATCAACCAAGACACTGCGGAATCAAATTAAAGAGACCTGAGAACATTTGGGGACTGTCGCTGTCACCGGATGATTGGCATGAGGAGTAACACCTCGGTCGGACGACTGCCCTCCCCCAACCGCCTGACCCGCGTTACTTCTCGGATGGGTCCTTGAGAGGCGGGTCTTTCCCGCGCCAACTGTACGGCTAACGCCTCGGTTCACAAGAAATTCCCGTCTGTCACGTTTCGGGCGTCCCACTGTTCAGGTTTTAGCATTTTCGGATTGGGTGATGCATGGCTCAGCGCGAATCGTCGTAGGTGCGGAGCAGTGCGGCTGCCTCGCGCCGGTCACTCTGGGAGTTCGATTCGATCCGGGTGTTTCTTATCGCGCTCATGCTCTTCAGCCAGGACTTTTTCGAGCCAACCCGCCTGTTTTTCGGCAGCCTTCTTATCCGCGAATGCCGGATCATGGCCAACGACAAATTCCTCGCCGCAACCGTCACACCGCAGAGTTCCCATTTCCCGGAAACCGGCCACTTTCTCTCGTGTTTGCCCCTTCTTTATTGCCACTGCCCTCATCTAACGAGCTTCTCCAGACTGAATGACGGTTTCAACTTCAGTTCATTTCCCCATCCTATACAATATTCCCGGTGTCTAAATCGACGGGGAATCAATGGGAAACTTTCTGTTGCGTTTCAGGAACTTCGTGTGAGCACAAGCAGGCGCAGTTGCAACTGGAGAAATTGGAAATTAAGCGCCGAACTGCTGAACAGGAAGCCGGTTACTGGAATCTCCGACTTACGGGGCCAGGCAGTTGTTCTTCGAGTTTTCCTCCCCAGCCATGCCTGCCATTCGGAGCTAAGGTTGGAATGCACGAATAGAAATGACATGCCGGACTGCCCTTGTCGTTGGTCCAGCACACCTTGCACTCCACCGTCATAGCGATTCGAGGGTCCGTTACGACGAACTGCATAGTCGCCTCCGCGCCCGGCATGAGCGGAGTGGACCCGATGAATGCCATTCCGCGTTCGCTGACATTCACCGTTTTTCCGAACATTTCCGATTCCCCTCTTCTACGGCGGCTGCCGGAACGGAAATCGAGTAACGGAAGTAGCGGCGGCGTTCCCGCACGATCAATCCGTACGCAGCGATGAGCGTGTTGCGAATGGATTCGAAGGTCAGAGGTCTCTGGAGGAGCAAAACTTGAACCCGCTTTCAGGGCATGCGCGGTTTTGGAATTGGTCGCGGTAATTGCAAACGTAACTGCGGTTCGATTGGAAAGCGAGTTGCGCAGTTGTTGGAGGACCAACGTGGCTTGGTTTCCCAGTGAGAAGTCAATGACGGAGACTTCAAGTTTGCTATGGTTCACCCGGTCCAGCGCATCCGAGACTTTGATGCAAACCTCAACTGATAACGCTAGTTCTTGCATCGCCTCGGCAAGCTGCCGGGTAGCGACTGCGTCTTCGGAGACGACCAGGTGCTTCCTGCGATTTCCGTCCGTTGCATTAGTTCCAATAGTTCTGCCACGAGAATGCCCCTTCGATCTTGGCGAAGGAGATATTCGAGCCTTTCGTCAGGCTCAGGCTCCTCCGTTTGCCAGTACAACCGATCACGCTGGTCAATCGCTCCAATTTCGGCCTTCAGCACTTCTAAGCGACCCATGTCTTCATGGTTTCAATTTCATTGCCAATCGCTAAGGTAAGTGGGCGAACACTTTGCGGATGTGGTTAGCTTTAGGGGTGCCGAATGGTCGGCACTCTGACGAGGCTGCGGCACCCTTGACAAATATGCAACGTCACAGCGATTCGAGCCGTTCGCGCGAGTATTCTGAGAGTTTGTTCGTTTCTGAGCTAGGTCTGCGATAGTGTGAGGAAGAACCTATGCGAAAGAGTATCTTAACGGCCGCGTGCAACCTGATTCCTGCTGCACAGTACGTGCGCATGTCCGACGATGGTCAACAATACTCTGTTGACAATCAAAAAGTGGCGATTCAGAAATATGCGGAAGATCACGGCTTCATAATCGTCCAGACTTATGCAGATGCGGGAAAGAGTGGAGTTGTTCTGAACCGTCGAGAGTCACTGCGAAAATTGCTGGACGATGTTGAGCGCGGCAACCCCGGCTACAAAGCTATTCTGGTTTATGATGTTAGCCGCTGGGGTCGGTTCCAGAATACCGACGAAGCTGCACACTACGAATTCCTATGCACAAGGTCCGGCATACGCCTGCACTATTGCGCTGAGCAGTTCGCAAATGATGACACTCCCTCCAGTGCAATTCTGAAGTCATTAAAGAGGAGCATGGCTGCGGAGTTTAGTCGCGAACTTGGAGTCAAGGTTTTCGAAGGAAAATGTCGGTTAGTCAAAATGGGATTCTGGGTCGGCGCAAAAGCAGGATATGGCTATCGCCGCATGATGCTGTCAGCCGATGGGAAACAGAAGCAGAGGTTGGGAGATGGCGAGCGTAAGAGTCTTACTACGGACCGCGTAACACTCGTACTAGGGCCTCGGAAGGAGGTTGAGTGTGTGCGCCGTATGTTTACGATGGTCATACAGCATCGTCATTCTCGTACGGAAATAGCACGGGAGTTGAATAGGGACGGAATCACGTTCCATGGAAAGCAATGGGGCGGGCAAGATGTTTTCAACATTCTCACGCACCCGAAGTACGCTGGATATAATGTCTGGGCTCGAAGTACGCAGAAACTCCGTAGTAAAATCACCCCCATTGATCCTGAGCATTGGATACTGGTGCCCGGAGCGTTCCCCGCGATTGTGGATAAAGTCACTTTTGACAAAGTTCAGACGATGCTGCCGAGAAATGCGGATCGTCAATGGTCAGATAAGGAACTTCTCAGAAGGCTCAAACGGTTACTGGCGGTCAAAGGGCGGCTCTCGGAGTCGATTATTTTAAAGGCGCGTGGCATGCCTACAATCGGCACGCTCCATCGTCATTTTGGCCCGTATAAGCAGATGTACGCTCTGATTGACTACCATCCTCCTGTCGAAGATATTTTCAGAACTGCGCAAACAGAGCGTTCAATGGTTTTGCGCCGAGACCTTATCGAACGAATCAAGACTTTATTTCCCAAGAATGTGACTGTTTTTCATTTCCCAAATAGAACCCGGTCAGTATTGAGATTAGACAACGATTTTAACGTGTCTGTGGTGCTTTGCAGGACGAGGCCAAGACCCGCAGGAGGTCTCCATTGGGTCGCGGAACCTACCCCCATCGAACGTGGATTCATTACTCTTCTTTGTACGTTGAGTCCCAAGCGCGACCAAGTTCAGCGATTTTATGTCTTTGCGTCGATGAATCTGAGAACTCGTCGATTTCTCGACAACGATCCGTGGTTACGAACAGCCGTTCGCCTAAAGTCTTTGTCAGACTTTTACTCAGTCGTAACGGCCATTCACGAGGCAAAACGTAAAATGGTGTCGCCTGTGGCGTCAGATAGCGGACCTGCTTGAGAGCTGCGGCTGCGCATTGGCGTTCGCTGATGTCCGCTTCGCCTCGGCATAAAACTCCGACAATTCTAGTAATTGGGTGCCGCGGTTTAGCCACCTGTCATCCTCTTTAAGGCGACACTGTCTTGCCCTATCAACATGCGGAAGTATGTAGAAGCTATGAAATCCGTTATTGCCCGAATTCAGTCGGCAAACCAGCGTGACATACTCACGCTCGGCGGGCACTGGTTCTAGCGTCCACCTGATCTTTCCGCTTCCTGTTCGACAGGTCGCACATATAATGACAGAGACCGTGAAGCTATGATCTATCGACAGCATTGCTCGTCCGCGTTTTTCCCGAGGAAGAACCGTAATATTTTTCGGAAACATTGCACTTAAGGTGCCAACGATTTCTTCCCGCAAGCGCTGTGTACGCATCCGATGATCAGTCCTGACAAATGCGCCTTCAGGAGGATGGTATCCGATGAGATCGTAGGTGTGACGAAGCGTGCCAAAGTGATTGTAATACGTCGCCGTTGATGCGACCCTTCGGGTTTCGGCTATCAAATTTTGGGTCAACCTCCCCTTTGCCGCCAACAGCCGCTTCAACGCCCTCAGAAGCTCCTTATCGCTTGTTCTCTCCCTTTTCTTCCGCATTATTGTCTGAACATCGTCAAAAGTCTGCTGGCTGACAATCGAAAGGAAAGCTCCTGCTTTGGAAATCCAATGCTGCCGAGGAACAGGAACTATCGGAGTGTGCAGCCGTTGCGATGTCCGACCCCACACGCTACAGCCCGCATACTTTGGATTTGTCAGAACCCTTAATACCCTATCGTGATTCCACGGTCTTCCCTCGACGTAGGGGATCGAGGCTCGGTTTAGACGACGCGCTATTTGCGTCGGACCCAACTTGTCCTGAGTCGCCATTTTGTAAATGTTGGCTACACATTCGACTTCGTTGCTCGGACCGGGCACCAGAATTATGCGGTCAGTGGACAAGCTCTTATATTCACCTTGTTCTAAAGTCTGCTTAGGTGTGAGGCGTGCCGAGATCATCATCCGACGCAAGCCGTATCCTGCGTTTCCACCCATCCTGAAACCCAGCAGTGCGAGGCGAGTCTTCCCAGCAAAAGTCTTCACCCCTAGTTCGCGGCTAAAGTCTGCTGCCGCCATTCGCTTAAGAAATTTCAGGACCGAACTTGGCAGTGTACCGTCGTTTGCGAATTGTTCGGCGCAATAGTGAACCGACGCTCCAGAGTTCTTACACAGGAATTCATAATGCGCCGCTTCATCTATATCTTGAAAGCGCCCCCATCGGCTCACGTCATACACTAGGACGGCTTGGTAGTCGGCCTTGCCGCCTACCACGTCCTGAATTAATTTTGTTAGCCCCGCCCGATGCCTAATGACTACTCCACTCTTTCCTGCGTCGGCGTACGTTTGAACTATCGCAAAACCATGTTGTTTCGCATACTCTTGGATTGCGGCTTTCTGATTGTCAATCGAGTATTGTTGATGCTCCGTGGACATCCGCACATATTGAGCGGCGGGAACGGGAGTAGAAAGAGACGTTGTCATGACGCAAGCACTACCGTACACCTTTACCGTGATTTGTGCCGAAGTCCTGTGATTGATTAAGAAAGTGAACCCCAAGGGTTCAAATCAGTTCGCGGCAGCCGATCGCCCGCTTTCCCGCGTATACCTCCTTTGCGACGCGAGAGAGTTGCGATAAGTCCGGCAGCCGCACTCCCTGATTCAACCATTCGGACTCAAGTTCGAGCAAAATGTTCTTGCGGCGCTCCATTTTCGCGAAAACGTGGTAGTCGAGAAACCCTTTGTTATGCTGATCCAACCTGGCAAGCAGGGTCACAAGCCCACATTCATAAGCTACAGGATCAACCCGCCAGCGGTTTCTGCGCCCCTCGAAGCGTGAGACTAAGAGCGCAACCATGAACCCACTCCGCAGTTGTAGGCGGGCGCGATGCCTCTTATCACACTGTGTGATCGATAGTTCATTAGGGAACATCTCGCATATGCTGGACAACAGGTCCTCTCGTAATGCATGGATGCGACGACGCGTGTTTAGAGCCGCAAGTTCTGCGCGCACGTCGTAGCCAATCAGTTGATACGCTCGGAGAATACCGCCAAAACGCTCGCGATAGGTAGACGCAGACGGAACATCGCGGGACTTATCAATGATCTCAGCGGTGAGTCTTCCCTCTGAAACTAGCAGAGCTTGGAGGCTCTCCAATATCTGCTCGTCAGTCTTACGAATGGTGAGGTTTCCGAGGATGTTCTGTGCCTCCACGAAGGTCACTTCGTCGATGATGCCCTCGTAGGCTCCAGGAGTCACTATCCACTCTTCTGGCGGGTTGCATACCTTCGCCGCTCCAAGTCTCATTGATGCCCGGTTGAACACCTGGCAGCCCATATACTTGCGCTGAGTGAGTATCGCCATCACGCTGCAGTGACTCCACTTCTTATTGTGGTAAGGAACCCCTCTGCAATTCAATTCCTTTACGATCCCGCAAACACTGTATCCTTCCTTGACGAACATTTGGTAGATTAACCGGACGCATTCCACTTCTTCGGCGGGACCGGGTACAAGAATGACGCGATCAGTTGCGATGCTCTTGCGTTGCGTGCTGGCTAGTAGCTGTTTGGGGTTGCGGTCAGCAGACACCAGCATTCGCCGCAGTCCATAGCCCGGGGCACCACCTTGTTTGAACCCGAGCCGGGCGAGGTTTTTCAAACCATCGAGGACCTTCGTTCCCAGTTCTCGGCTATACTCGCCCGCCATAGCCCGCTTCAGTGCTTTCATAATGAGACTGGCCATGGAACCGTCGTTTGCGAACGTCTCGGCGCAATAATGGACGGGAATACCAGCCGATTTGCACAAAAATTCATAATGAGCTGCCTCGTCCGTATCTTGGAAGCGACCCCAGCGGCTGACGTCATAGACAAGGATTGCTCGATATGAGGTCTCGCCCGTAGTTACGTCCCGGAGCAATTCACGCAGCGCGGACCGATTCTTCAGCAACAGACCACTTTTGGCTGAGTCGGAATAGGAGTGCACTACAACGAAGTTGTGAGTGCTGGCGTATTGCGATATGGCACGTTCCTGATTATCGATCGAGTATTGTTGATGTTCCGTAGACATCCGCAGGTACTGAGCGGCGGGAATTAGCTGATTGGCAGTCATGGTGCCCCCAGGAGAGAGCATCGACCGGATTCGGAGAAACTTTAGTTGCCGATATTCCGGCGTCTTGACGACACCTCGGCAGACCCGGCTTTATGTGAACTCCTGGAATGTTTAGTTTGGACATGGCTATTACTTTGCTAGCCGTGGTCTTGGGTGGATGGGGTAACTGAACCGTACCAGATTATTAAATGAGGGGCATCTTCGGAATAGCCGCGCACAGAGGGCTTGAATGGCACATCAGTTGCTTTTTCCAGGTTCACGAAGATGAAAGGTAGATGTCAGGAGGCGTCGCATGAACACGATCCTCGTCGTTGAGGATGAGAGACAACTGCGTGAAATGCTAGCTGAAGCTTTGCGCAGACATGGGTATGAGGTCTTGCTCGCAGGGGACGGTCATGAAGCTGCGCGGATATGCGCAACGCGCCAAAAGCGTATTCGTATCCTGCTTTGTGACGTCATGATGCCTGGGCTCCGACCGCGTGAACTAATTCGGATTGCAGTCGAAATGCACCCCAGCATGATAGTGCTCCTGATGACAGCCTACGCCGAAGAAGGCGCATTTCCAGCCCGCAACTCTGAGGGTTTTCACTTCATACAGAAACCGTTTACTTCATCTGAACTGGTCGCCAGATTAGAAGAAATAGTAGGAGGAATGCGTGCCTAATCACAAGCTAAGGAACCTGGTTACCGAACTACGAGCCATCGAACTATGGGATCAGCTGGCAGCCGGTGCCGTCCTAATGAACGAACTTGACCGAACCGGCGGCTTCGAGGCACGGCGGATGAGACGGCTGGAGATTATCGATGAGATCGGTACTTTGCTGACAAAGGAGACCGAGATTCTGACCGGGCTGCGGCAACGGTAGGCACCTGTGGGGATGAACGGACCGACTCCGGCACACTCAAGGAACGTGGCCATCGGGCGACTCCGGAACAGGTGGAATGTGCGAACCCCGTTTGCCTTTGGCTGCATCCTCCGGGTATGCATGTTGGCCGCCAGCCAGCAAACCCGATCGTGCTAAAGCTGGAAATGTCGGGTCGGAGCAGGTAGCCTCCAAATAAGACTGCCTCTGAATAAGCAGGCCATGCAGACACGTAAAATCCGGATTGTCAGGGCCGCCGCTCCCACCTATCGGCATCTGCGAACGCTGTAATGCTCAGTTCAAATCCAGCCAGGTCTCGCAAGACGATGCGGCGTTCGACAGCCACAAGTGCGACTCAAAAGAGAGCAGTAACGCGGAAAATAAATAGTTACGCCACACGTCGTTCAGCGTGCATCCCTTTTCGCAGCTTCGGCTTGGTGGCTGGTCCACTCACGTCTTCTTCCCTGAGTCTCTGTTCACTCCTCGCGTGATCGTTTATCGCTACAGGACCAGGGTTCGGCTTTTGCAAGTAGGCTTGATTCAGCTTCTGGATTTCGCCGATCTCTCTCCGCATTATATTGCGGAGCTATAACACGATTCGCGCCCAATGATTGTCTGGTGACGGAACAGTGCAAAGTGAATCCTAACAGTCAGACCGCTCACACGCAGCACAGACCCGGACTACAACTTTGTGGAATGCAAGCAGGTCGCTGAGTTTCTGTCCACGATTCAGCCAGCCATCGTTTAAGCGCAGGTCGAAGGATTTGACGCGATCCATGCTCGGAATGACATGGAAGTCGAGGAACGACGTGTTGTCTTCGTTTAGCCGGGCCAGCAATGTCGGGTATCCCTGTTCGTATAGAAGAGGAACAACCCGCCAACGAAGAGTTTGTTTCCAAATTCGCACTGACCGGGCAAGGACCACAGAAACATTCGAACCGTTGACAAGCCTTATTTGGGTCCGCCATCTTCCTCCGCGACGAACAATCGACACATGCTCGGGAAATATGGCCGCGATCTGTGAGATGAGTTCCTCGCGCAAAGCCTGTGTCCTACGGCGGAGGTCGATGGGACCGAACTGATGCGGACGGCCACATTCGATCAGCTCATAAGCCTGCCGCAGGCTACCGAATCGCCGACGGTAGGTGGAAGGGGATGGGACGTCTTTAGAGTCCTGGATTAGGGCGAGGGATAGTCGCCTTTTCTTGGTAACCAATGCTCTCAGGCTGTCCAGCAGTTCCTCGTCTGACTTGTTGATTGTCCGTCCTTGGAGCACCCGCTGCGCTTCGGAGTATGTAGGCTCATCGACTATTGGCTCGAAGGCTCCCGGCGTGAGAATCCAATCCGATCGGGGCAGCCTTACGGTAGGCGTGCAGAGTTGGCAGGATGTTCGATTAAAGGTGTGACATCCTACGTATTTCGGATGGGTGAGAATACCGTAGACGGCTTGGTAGTCCCATACAGAGCGGCCCATGTACCTGACACCTCTGCGGTTGAGTTCACAAGCAATGCCGCAGACCGATAGCTTGTCGGATACAAGCATCCGATAGATGTCCCGGACGCACTGCACCTCATCGGCAGGGCCGGGAACAAGAATGACCCGATCCGTCGCGATGCTCTTGCGTTCTCCATGCGCTAGGGGCTGTTTGCGAACCCGATCCGCCGAGACCAGCATCCGTCGCAAGCCGTAACCCGGCAAACCTCCTTGCTTGAACCCCAGATGAGCGAGTCGCTTCTGTCCTGCTAGCACCTTGACGCCCAGCTCCCGGCTAAACTCCGCTGCCATAGTTCTCTTCAGCGTTTTCATGATGAGGCTGGGCAAGCTACCGTCGTTTGCAAAGGTCTCAGCACAGTAGTGCAGGGGAACGCCTGCGGACTTGCAGAGAAACTCGTAATGGGCGGACTCGTCGGTGTCTTGAAACCGACCCCAGCGGCTAACATCGTAAACGAGGATGACCCGATAGTCTGGAGTTCCGCCAACCACGTCCTTCAACAATTGTCGAAGCCCGATTCTGTGCTTCAGTACCAGGCCCCGCTTTGCAGCATCGGAATATGTACGGACGACCTTGAAACCTCGCGACTCCGCGTACTTCTGGATTGCAGCAGACTGGTTCTCCAGCGAGTACTGTTGGTGTTCGGTTGACATGCGAAGGTATTGCGCTGCGGGAACAACCAGATTGGCGGTCATGGTGCCCTTCTAGCAGGCACATCGACCAGATCACCAGAAACTTTAGGACTGCCGATATTCCGGCACCTCCTGAAATGTTGACTTGCGAGACCTTAGAACTTGACGAGAACAATTCTATGCAAGAATATGGCATTACAGAAACTGAGGGGGTTCTGTGATGCGAAGAGGAGTATGCCCCCGGTGTCAAAACCCGAGCAGAAGAGTGGAGACAAGCCCATTGGCATCCCAAGGCTGGATGCTATTCGCGAGGCGCGCAGAGACTCAAGGTTTAAATTGGACGTTGCCGTTACGATTGATTCTCCATCCCAAGGCTGTATTTCGGGCCGAACGCTCGATCTAAGCGACCACGGACTTTCAGCCACAGTGCCTGTCGAACTCCCGGTTGGGGAAATCGTACAATTGAATTTCAAGCTGCAATTGGGAGCTGTCGTTGTCTTCGCCACAGTGCGAAACAGGAACGGACATCGCCACGGCTTCAAGTTTGTCGAGCCCAATCCTGCACAACACCGAATCAGGGAGAACTGCTGCTTGCTGGAGCGGATAATTCCTGATGCCAAGACCCGGATGAAAACGACAAATTGAAGGCCACCACTATTTCAACTCGGAAGAAAAGGCAAAGCGACTCGCGTGCGAAATAGATGCTGCGGGAGGCAAGGCGCTCCCGATTAACGCGGGTAGTGCCTCTCCTGAGGACATTCGCGCAACAGTGAATCAAGTCTACCCTTGGCCCGTCTGCAAGCGCGGCCGAGCGATCGAGAACTAATTGAGGTTCCACATCGGAGAAAAACTCATTACGGCTGGGCCCGATTCAACGTTTCTGCAGCGGTTGCCTTATCAGCGCGGGTCCACCAACGATTACGCGGGCGGTCCGCTCTTCTTTTTCGGGAATCGTAACAGGAAGGCCCCAACGTGGAACGCCTGGACGAAGTGGAATATATCTAATGGAAAGTGACCCCATAAAGAGGCTCTACGATATACCCCAAACGCCCTGTGGAGCCTCTTTTAGTGCCGCTACGGCGTTGCCAGCAGAGGGACGGCCCGATTGAGCAGTTTTGCGAAGAGAGGTTGCCCCTCCGGTTGTTCGCATTTGGAATGCTCTCTGACCGCAAGCTGCGGGGCACCTGAAGCACAATCCGGTGAAGACAGTAGGAAACATATTCGTTATACAGCATTGGTTACCGTGGGCGATGAGTTATTTAACACGGATCGCGGCCAGAGTGAGGCTGACTATCAGCGCACAAGCGACTGCGACCACAAGCCGGAGACGAAAGCCCGAGTACAGAGGATAGGAATTAGCCGCCGTCTACCGCGAGTCGCATGAAGACCGTTAGACGGCGGCTCACCCCTCTGCCGTCTCAAGGGTGGAGAGGCGGAACGCATTCTAACGCCGATGCAGGATAGTGGAGAGGCTATTTTTGTGGAAAACGGTGATGGACAACGCAGCCTAATCTAACGGATGAGCAATGCGCTATTGTTGCGGGCCGCCTAGCCAACTAGTACAGTTCGGCCAATTCTCGGCATGAGTCGCGTAGACGCTGATTCTTCTCGTGGTATCATCCAGGTCAACTTGGGGTATAGAGCATATCGGCGAGGCTTTTAGTACGCTGCTTTGCTGCTCGACGATGGCGGACATCTCATCGCTTATCGCTTGTCGCTTGTATCTTATCGTGGTCCATGAGGGCACCTAGTATAACTGCATCCTTATATCGTATCCGGTAGCCATTTGGCAATACAGATGGCCCGCACGGTCGGTTTGGGATTGAGGATTCATTGTCGTGGCGAAGACGGCTGCACTCCAAGATTCTCCCTATCGCACTCTCCCGACGGAGGTGTCACTTTATGGTTCCTACGGCGTCCAGCTCAACTTGGTTAGCGGGTTCGACCAACCACACCATTGCGATTATCCGAGCTTGATCGCACAGTGGCGAATCCCATTATGTACTCTCTCGCCACTATTTTCATGCTTCGTTGTGACCGCGATATCGGTCATGCTGACCTGGTTACGAAAGTGATCCCCGTGTGCCTCAAAGGTTCCGTCCTTGAGAGTGTTGCGGGCTTGAACAAGTTGAGTTGAGTTGTCGCTCGGCTTTCGATAAGACCAAATCCATTCCCGATTTTCGTACTATACATGTCGGAACGAGGAGTCCTGCTCGGTATTCCCTGAGCTCTCCACTAAGGCGGTACCCCGTGCAAGATTACGCGAAGCCTTATCCTCCTTGCCCACCGGGAATCGCTCGACTTCGTCCACAGCGACACTTTTTGCGAAGAGCGTGCTCATTGCTCCTCCTGGATACGCTGGCCGACCCTAGTCATGGTTCGCAAATCGGTCTCCTTCCGATCGTCCGCGCCTAAACTCTTCTGCCCTTCTGATAGTGGTCCGGCCGAGGAAAACGTATCGGTAGTTTTGCTCTCTAATCATCTCCCGCGAACCTCGCGACAGATATTATGCGGATTCTCACCTGTCCCCCAGTCTCACTGCTTTCTGGCGACTGAGGCGGAGGCATCAAAGCAATACGAGAGGTCCTTCCCCTCCAGACCGGAGCCTTCGCAAGACAATCAAGATCAGCTTGTGCCAGCAATCCGATAGTTTTCGGATGTTCAGACTCAGACCTACTGATTCCGAACCGGATTCCAAGCGTTTGTTGAGGAATGACATGCAAACTTTTTCATCTTGACAAGTGCAACTCATCAGCGCAAAGTCTCGGTCCAGTGCAAGTCGAGGTTTCGAGTCTCCAAAGGTCTCAGGCTGACTTCTTGGCCGCTCAGCGAGTGCTTGCGGCCGCCAGGTCTCAACTGCTGCTCGAGATGTGAGCTGGCTCGACAACTCGATACCGGCGAGCAAGCGTTGACCCAGGAGAAACTCATGCAGAATTCTACGAAGACATCCGCCAGGGCTGCGACTGGTAGGGATGGAGAACCGTAACGGTGCTCCGAATCGAAAATTGCTTTGCGTTCGCGGCGCTGGGAGCGCACTCTACATTATCGGCTTTAGCCCAAGTGGAGATTCGGATATAAACAAAGCGACATTCGGACTGGAGTTGACTTATGCCAACGGACAGGTCGAACGATTCCGCCGCTCTAAAAACGCGCCAAGAGAAGCTCGCACCAGCCGGTGAACACAGGTGCAACGCTTTATCAGAGGCAAAAAGAACTGCTGCTTCCTCCAGTCGCCGCAAATTTCTGAGCAATATTGGGAAAGCGAGCGCGGCAATGTGCGCACTTGCGGCGGTCGGCTTGGAGCCGCTCAGCGTGTCCGCCATGGCCGACAGCGAATTACCGCCCGCGAGCAGCAGCCGGGTGCAACATGCGCTCAACCTTCGCATCGAGGCTGCGCAGAGAGATTCTCACATTCCCGTTCCTCCGCACACCACGAACGGCGACAAGCAACGCTATCCCGACCACTCCGCCAGTTACAGCAAAGGTTTGCTACAAGACGATATCGGAGTGGTCAATCCGGCAGCGTGGGAGTCCTTCGTGAAGGCGCTGCGCACTGGGCACAACAGTGACTTCGAGGCCATCATTATTGGTGGCACTCACACCCTCAACGGCCCGCAAGGATCGTATGCCTACGATCTGGAAACCGCCGACTCCGACCAGTTCGGTAATGCTCCCTGGATTGGCGATCAGGGCGGTCTTCCGCTCGTCCCGCCCTTCGCGCGTATCGCTGGCGCGGATTACGGTACGCAATTGGTGGAGATGTACTGGGGCTCGCTCTTACGTGATGTGGCGTTCAGTGACTACATCACAAACTCCACCGCTATCGCTGCGGCGGCGGAACTTACAACCATGCCGGCGTACAAAGGCCCGAGAGATGGCAATGGAAACGTAACCCCAGGTCTGCTGTTCCGCGGCGCCTTTGCTGGCGACACCATAGGCCCGTACATGTCGCAGTTCATGATTACTCCTACCAGTTTTGGCGCTCAGCCGTGCAACCAGTTGATGACGACATACTTGCCCGGCATTGACTATATGACTGACACCACGACCTTCCTGGAGGTGCAAAACGGCGTCAGCACCGGACTCGGCAATAAGATTGATCCCGTGCAACGCTACTTGCACGACGGGCGTGGCCTTGGAGCATACACCCACGTGGACGTGCTATATCAAGCGTACTTGACTGCGTATATGGTGGCGTCCAGTCTCAAACTTCCCCTGAACCCCGGCAACCCCTACGCCGGATCCAGGACGCAGAATGGTTTTGGCACATTCGGTGGACCCGATTTCGCTGCCTCGCAGGGAGAAGTTGCTGCTCGCGCCCTGAACCGAGTGTGGTTCCAAAAGTGGCTGATTCACCTTACGCATCGTCCCGAGTCGGGCGGAGGAGTTCTGCATCAGATTCTCAGCGGCAACAAAAATAAGATAGATGCTCGATTGAGCCGCAATGTCCTTAACTCGCAAGCGGTGGCGCAGAGCTTCAGCAAGTATGGGACGTATCTGCTTTCACAGGCGTTCCCTGAGGGCGCGCCATATCACCCCTCCTACCCGACCGGTCACGGAACTGTGGGCGGCGCTTGTATTACCTTGCTGAAGTTCTTCTTCGACGGCAGTCACGTGTGGTCGAATCCCATGGTTCCGTCGAGCGATGGTCTGTCGCTCGTGCCTTATACCGGCTCAGATGCGGGCGAGATCACTATCAGCGGCGAACTGAACAAGCTTGCGCATAACGTGAGCTATGGCCACGGTATCCACGCCGGTATCCACTGGCGCAGTGATACCGAAACATCTCTGCTTCTCGGCGAGGCTTTGGCGCTTAGCATGCTTCAGGATAAAGCCCGTACCTATCACGAGAAGTTCACAGTTCGAATCACCAGGCTTGATGGGAGCATTGCAATAATTACCAACGAATGAGCTCGACTCGGTCGTCCGGTTACCCGGACTCAAATCAGTGCCGCTGGGGATGACGTCAATGAAGCTGCTGCCGACGATCGCACTTGTGCTGGCGAGTTTTGCGCTGGGTGTAAGTCTGGCCAGTGCCCAGAAATGGCAACCGCTTCAGAATCAACCGAGTTTCACAGCGGGATCCATGCTGCTCCTCACTGACGGCGTCGTGCTGGTGCACGAGGAGCCGCGGAACGGGCAGAACTGGTTCAAGCTCACACCGGACATTCACGGCAGCTATCTCCACGGGACATGGACGAAGGCCGCCTCGCTCCCCAATGGATACAGCCCTTTATTTTTCGGCTCCGCGGTCTTGCCCGATGGCCGGGTCGTGATTGAAGGCGGAGAGTTTAACAACGGCAAAGAAGTGTGGACCACGCTTGGTGCCGTATACGACCCGCTGAAGGATCAATGGACGCTCATTCAACCTCCCAGCGGTTGGAGTCATATTGGCGACGCCACCGCCACGGTTTTACCCAACGGAACCTTGATGCAGGTTGACTGCTGTGATCTGCCGCCCGTGGCGGCTCTCCTCGATGCGTCCACCTTGACCTGGACTCCTACCGGCTCGGGCAAGTTCGATAGCTATCAAAGGGAAGGGTTGACTTTGCTACCCAATGGGAACGTGCTCGATGTCGATACGTATGTCTTTAAGTACTCGAGCCACGGGATGAACTCAGAGGTCTACAACCCCACCACGGGCGGCTGGTCGAGTGCCGGAAACACGGTTGTGCAACTGTGGAACTCGGCAGCGAATTGCGGCGGACGTACGAAGTCAAACCACGAGATCGGCGCAGCAGTCTTGCGGCCCGACGGAACGGTTTTTGCCACTGGGGCAAACAGTTGCGCCGCGGGACACACTGCGATCTACGATTCAAACTCCGGAACTTGGGCGGCCGGCCCCGATTTCCCCAAGAATCTGAACATCGCCGACGGCCCTGCCGCATTGGAGATAAATGGCAAGGTCATCATGATGGCCAGCCCTGGCTTTCAGAAACCGCCCGCGAGTTTTTTTGAATGGAACGGAAGCAACCTGAAGGAGATTCCGGGGCCCCCTAGGGCGTCCAAAGACTCGTCATTCCCCGGGCACCTGCTCGAGCTTCCCACAGGTCAATTGCTTTTCGCTGATTTCAGCACGGATGTCGAGCTGTTCACGCCGAGCGGCACCTACAACCGGGATTGGAGGCCGACAGTCACCTCCTCGCCACAAGCAGTCACACGAGGTCACTCGTATGAAATCCACGGCACGCAGTTCAACGGCCTGTCGCAGGGCGCGATGTACAACGATGATTTTCAGGACGCCACGAATTATCCGTTGGTTCGTATTGTGAACCTTGCCACCAAACATGTTTTTTATGGCCGCACGCACGACCACAGCACCATGGCGGTTGCGACGGGAAGCGAGCTGGTGTCGACGCATTTCGATGTGCCGCCGCAAATCGAGACCGGCCGCAGCAAACTTTATGTTGTCGCAAACGGTATCCCGTCAGCACCGGTTGGCATCACGGTGCGTTAGTTATGGAACAGATGTGCTCTACTTTCGCCGGCTGTGATTGATCGGGAGGTTCCGCGTGATGAACTTCGATAAGTCCCCGACAGGGCGCATAGAGGTTTTGCTGACTGATGGTCACACGCGCGCAACCTTAGCGGTGGCCCGTTCGCTGGCGCGCCGCGGTATATCGTTCATCGTCTTGTGCCCGACGCCGCGGAGCATGGCATTCTATTCACGCCATGTCAAGCATGCGGTGCTGTCGCCCGATCCGGTTTCGCAGCCAGACGCTTTCGTCCGCTTTGTTCTCGAACTGATCAAGACGTATGAAATTCGTCTGGTTATACCCATGACGGATCAAGCCCTCGTGTTGTTCGAGAGGCATCGTGGCGAGTTGGAACAACTCACCAAGCTGGCCATGGCGAATTCTCAGTCGCTTACGCGCGTACTGGATAAACGAGTAAATCTCGAACTGGCCAGCGAACTCGGAGTTCCGTGTCCGCGCCAGTTCTGTCTCGAGGACCTGCGACAAGTTCCGGAAATGATTCGAGCGCTGGGCTTCCCCATCGTGATCAAGAGATCGAGAGATCCAATCGAGCCCCAAATCCCGCAGTTCAAGTTCAAGGTCCTCTATGCCTTTAATGAGGCCGAACTCCGGCTCTATCTTGACCGGTACTGCCTTGGCGGAGAGCGTCCTCTGTTTCAAAATTGCGCCACCGGGGAGGTGCATGATCTTTGCTGCTTCGCCGCCCGGGGAAAGCTTCTAGCGGTTCACGAATACCATGCAATTCGGCGCTTCAACGGAAGTGCCGTGCTCCGAAAGATCGTTGCCGGCAGCCCCGACTTGGTGGAGCATGCTCGCAACCTGTTGGCTGCCCTCGACTGGGATGGTGTGGCGCACCTGTCTTTCTATGTCGGCAAGAATGGCCAAAAATCGTACATGGAAACCAATGCGCGGTTCTGGGCTTCGGTTCAGGGGTCGGTGAACGCCGGGTGGGATTTTCCCCACTGGACTTACGAATACTTCATAAACGACCGGCGGCCAGAGCCGGGGCCAATCACCCTCGGCAGTTCCACTTGCTGGCACACGGGCGACTTGCTCGCCCTGCTCAAATTTGTTGCCGGCAAGGGAGAAATTCCGGCCCCCGGCACGAAACCGAGAAGGATTTCCGCAACCTTGCAGTTCTTGAGCGGCTTCCAGCCCAAAATTCACTCCGACATCTTTCGTTGGAACGACCCTCTTCCCGCCTTCGTCGAGCCCTGGCCCTACTGTGAAAGGATAGTCCGCGCGATCCGGGACAATACTTGGTCGTACTCGAAAGCGATGCGAATTATGTTTCCCACAAGTCCAAGTTCTGTGGAGTTTGTTCGACCGATCAAGAGGAGACCCGCTTCTTAGGAGAGGTGTGCGCCCTCAAAAACGGATGCAGGTATGAGATGAAAAGTTTTGCAGTCGAAAATATTTCGTTGGACAATGCCGGGAGTGAGCGTCATACTGCGCCCCAGCCGGGTTGGCCTCAGTCACTTACTTTTCCAACCAAGGAGGATAACCAGATGCGCGACATTCGGTTCTCGACGTTTTCATTAGTGCTGGTGTTGGTGGTGTGTCTGACCGTTCCCACACTTGCGCTGGCGCAAGACAACAGCGAAAGTCATCCGCCCACTGTCTTCTCGCATAAGATTGCACGCTCTGACGCGCCGCCCATGATGATGACGGTGATTGGCTTCACCAACGCCAGTGTGGGTATGCAAGTGAAGGGATTTCCCTGCATGGGTGGAACGACTGGATGCGCCGACCAGACCGCGGGAACGATCGCGTTGTCGGCGCCGCTGGCCGTGGTGATGAGGGGTTCTAAAGTTACGTATACATTTGAATTCGAGGATGTGTCTTACACCGGCCCTTGCAGCCTCTCCTTTGCGCTGATGGATGGAACCACCAAGCTGGACTCCGGGCAATACACCTTCCCGTCAGGGTGCACGCCGAACACCGCCTATTTTGCTTCGTTCGACAGAATTCTGAAGATGAATAAGAAGATGGGCGTGGGCACGTTAAGAGGAACCCTCAAGGGTGGGACGCACACCGATACCATTCGTCAGAATTTTTGCTTTATGTAAGTGTCGCGTTGGAAGCCACGAGGACGCAGGACCGTAGTTCTGCGTCCATGTGTTTATTCGTTGTCAGCGCGAATCGAGTCGAGGAGTCTGCGAAGGGCGGGGGATTCCGGGCGTGCCGCAAGAAGGTTGTAGCCACGATGCGCCCTTTTTTTCAGCTTAGCCAACTGCCCGATGTTTTCCACTTCGGAGATGATGCGTTTATCTCGGTGCAAGAAATAAACCTTCAATCCGTATTCGCTCAGGATGTGATCGGTCACAAGACAAGCAAGGTCATCTCCGTGATCCTCGTAGATCACTAACGCGCCCGCATCTATGAGCTTCGTCGCCCCCTTCAGGGCCGCAACCTCAGATCCTTCGACATCGATCTTGAGGATGACCTCGCCGGTTCGGTTCTCGAGCGGAATTTCGTGGTACACGTCATCAATAGTGATGGATTGGACAGACTCAAAAGCAGAGCCCCCCGGCTGAGCACCTCCGGTATCGTCTGCACACGCGTTGGATGCATGCCATAAAGGATGTGTCCGAAGTCGTAGGTTCAGGTTAGACTGCGAGAAAATCGCCTTTCGTACTGCCCTGAAAGAGCCGCCGTTTAACTGCTGGTTTTCACACAGCCGGCGAAAATTCCTCTCTCCCGCTTCAATTGCAACTACCCTGTCACTCAAACCGATTTTCGACGCAGCATAGAGACTCCAGTAGCCATTGTTGGCTCCGCAGTCAATGACCATAGAATCAGGCGTGAGGATCCGATCCAGCACTCTAGCGATCTCATATTCATAGGTGAACCCATCGACCATCCATCTTGTCCAATATCCATCCGCCAAATAAATCTTGAACTTCCACATTCCATCACTGACCACCACGGCGTTCTCCGCCGAAAAGAAATGACTCAGGGAATGGACCACCTGCCACAGGCCACGATGGTACAGGGGGCGAAGAACTCTTTCGAAGAAAGAAATGAGAAACAGTTGAACACGGGCGGCGGTTCCTCCGTGTGTGACCACAACTGTAGGCCGGGTATTTCCGCCACGTGAGACTTGGCTGCTCACCCCCACGGCACCAACTTCTCGGCTAGAAACCATGGGAAAGACTCTCCCTTCGACATTCGATCATGCCCAACAGATCCTGCGTGACACTAAGTCACAAGCGAAGCTTTAGTCGCGGTCACGATGTCGCCATAATCAAAGTACTGCTCTCTCCCGCTCCAGGCGCCAAAACGCGTAGGATCCGGCGTAAGAGAATACCGATACAGGATCGACGCGAGTGTAACTTCGTCGTAGGCTACCGTCGTTTCGGGAGTCCACGGATCGACAGTCCAGCAACCCGGCAATTCATAATCGAAATTGTATGCGCTTCGTCCAGACGCCATTCCCTCTCGGGCTTGCTCGTCCAAAAGAAAAGCGCTGAACAGGCATTTCGCCCCTGGCCGCAGCACGCGCGATATTTCCGAGACATAATGCTCGAGGTCGCGCGGCAGCATATGCGTAAAAACCGAAATCAAAATGACCAAGTCGAATTCTTCATCGGAAAATGGCAAGCGGTAGTCTCCCGCCTGGAACTGGCCGCGAGGATTGTACTGCTTGTTGTAGACGTCGATGACTTGAAATCGGAATCGTGGAAACTTGGTGGCTATATGCCGCTGGCACCAACGAATGCCGCTGGGAACAACATCCAGCCCCTCATAAGAGCCTGATGCAAGATACCCGCTCAGCGCAACTGCCATTCGCCCAATGCCGCAACCAATGTCCAGTACGCGGTGATGAGGTTGCAACCCACAAAGTTCTCTGAAGTATTTCAAGTGCTGCTGTCCGGCTTCGATGTAGCGAAAATTGCCGGCGAAATCGAGATACCGCGGGGGAACCAGTTCCTGGCGTCGCCCGAGCACGAGGTCGACGCCATCCCGTGCAAGTAAATAAGGAGTAAGCAGCGCGCGACGCCACCAAAACGGAAGATATCGTCGTGCCAGCCGCAGAGGGCCGTGGGAACGCAGGTGATGCCGGGCGAGGAGTCTTCGATAGGGATCCTGCAATGCGAGTCTCCTATGCGTTGATGTGATCGTTCCCCTCCGCCCACGAGGAGAAGCAATTCTATCAGCGCCGCATACCAGAATTTTCAGGGTGCGGTTCGGCAAACTGTTTAGCATCCCTATAGGATTGGCGACGTAGTATCTTGGAGACGTTCCCTTGAGAGTGGCCGCGCTACTAATGAGTCCGGTGCCGTGTGAACCAAAAGGAGATTCCGGTTAGTGAAGGAATTAATCGTCACTCTTCTGCTGGGCGTGTATGCCTGCGCTCTTCTCGCGGATCAAGCCCACCACCCCTTGGATTCCAATCAAAAAGTCGGCATGGTTTCGTTCTCGACTTCCTGCTCCGAGGCTTCAAAAAAAGCAATCGAGCGCGGTCTTGCCCTGCTGCACTCGTTTCTGTTCGACCCTGCTGAGGACCAGTTTAAGTCTGCCGCTACCCAGGATCCCGCATGCGCCATGGCGTTGTGGGGTGAAGCTATCGGCCTGTACCGTCCCCTAGCATACCGGCCAACCGATTCCGACATGAAGCAAGGCTGGGAACTGGTACAGAAAGCGCGGACGCTCAATCCGAAAACCCAGCGGGAACGAGATTACATCGATGCCCTGGCTGTGTTCTATCGCGCGGACCAACGCGACTATGACGCGCGCACCCGCGAATTCTCGGAATCTATGGAAAGAGTCTACAAAGACTACGCTCGTGATCAAGAGGCCGCGGTATTCTACGCGCTCTCGCTCCTCACCTGGAATTCGGACGCGGAACACCCGCTTGCGAACGCTGAGAAGGCGATTGAAATTCTAAATCAAGTCTTTCGCGAGAATCCCGACCATCCTGGAGTTGCGCACTATCTGATTCATGCCGCTGATGCCCCAGAGTTGGCGCAAATGGGGCTTGAGGCGGCACGGCGCTATGCGCAAATCGCGCCCGCCGCCCCACATGCGCTTCACATGCCTTCCCACATTTTTGCCCGGCTTGGTCTCTGGCAGGAGGATATCCAGTCCAATCTCGCGTCTCTAAATGCGGCTCAGGACACGGCCATGCATGTTGGCGCAGAAAACCAGTTGCACGCGATGGAGTTTCTCGAATATGCCTATCTCCAGATCGCCGAGGACAAGAAAGCGGAAGAAATGGTGGGAGAGCAGGCGAAGATAAGCTACGAGCAGGTCGATAAGAATCTGGTCGACTACGTCAACCGAACCCGCGCCAATTCTCCTGCAATGCTTTATCTCGAAAGTAAAAATTGGAAAGCTGCGGAGGCCCTTAAACCCGATCCGAATGCCGAGACTTACACCCAGACAATTACATATTGGGCACAAGCGGTTGCAGCAGGACATCTCCGCGACGCGGACGCGGCTCAGCAAGCCGTCAAACAGTACGACGCTTTACTTGAAGCCACCAAGCGAGGACCACACTCGTTCCGGGCCAAGTTCATGAGCACCAAACGTGACGAGTCGCACGCGTGGCTTGCGTTTGTCCAAGGGAAGGATGACGAAGCAATAGGATTGCTGCGGGCTGTCGCCGATGAGCAAGACATCGAAGGCAAGGGCGAAGTCGAACTGCCCGCGCGTGAAATGCTGGCCGACATGCTGCTCCAGATGAACCGTCCGTCGGAAGCCCTGGCAGAGTTCGAAAGTTCAATGAGGGTTGACCCCAATCGCTTTAACGGACTATATGGAGCTGCAAAGTCCGCCGAAGTGCTTAATCAAAAGGAGAAGGCGGCAAAGTACTACAGCCAATTGCTGAAGAATTGCGATAACGGAACAAACTCGAAACGACCGGAACTTGCGGAAGCGAAAGCAACAATAACGTCGGGACAGATACACTAATCACCTTCAACAGATCGCAGGCCTGGCAGCATCCGTGCACACGTGCATTACTGGCGATGTGCGCAAAATGTTCTACGATGTGCCGAGAATCCCCTACCACACGCGCCAGTTCGATATCGTCGAATTAACCACCGGAAACGATCGGCATTACCCGTGACAATTTCCCGCGACAATTCCACACCCACGGGAATCCAACGCAGCGCAAAGTCATCTCGCAGCCTGGATCGGAGTTGGCAGCGGAGATGTTGGGCGGAGCGGTGACTGGCCTTTTTGCGCCGATCCGGGATTCAATGTCAGGCTCCATAGTAGTCTCGGGTTCCAATTGGCTGCCGTTGAACATAGGCTCACTGTCGGCATCGAGGACTGCATTGTTTCTGCTACGGCCGCTTCGCTCGGGTTGTGACAGGACGGCCTCCAGAGCCGCCGTCAGGGACAAGTCGGTTGACGCATGCTACATGCTATAAGTGGAACCAGTCCAGAAGATGCGCGTTGCCGAGATTGCGGAAAGCATTTTTCCGGTTCGCCGACGACCACCCTTGGTTCCAAGTGCAGATGCCCTGCCGGGATCCGCATGCAGTGCGCAATACCTCTTGCCCGCAACCGCATGCGCTCCGCATCGCTCACCCCCTCGCTTTGTCTTTTGAGACTGCATCGCTAACCTACCATGGTGGCTATCAGGTGCTTGACGGACCTGGAGGAGGGTCTGGAAAAACTGAGTGTGGCCATGTCGAGGGAGGAACATGGGAATGCTCAGGTGCAGGATTCAGCGACCGGGGATTTTCGAAGCCAAGGGGATATACCGAAACCTGGACGAGTTCGATAACGGGGCCCAAGAAGCCAGACTTCAATTTGCTCGTCCGTTAGACTCTCAAGAAAGCGTTGGTGGCGCAGCCAACACCGAAATCGCCATTCATCTATCAGCCGCCTGACGCGGCTCTTAAACGTTGCCATCGTGATCCAAGCACGGTACTGGGCGCGGAAGGCGGGAATGCGATGCATCAAAGCCCGTGGACGAACCCGATCGACTCGGCCAGAAGGTCGCGCAGCTCGGCAGCACTTGTCTTCTGGATTCCCCGTCCTAACCTCGCCGCCGCCCGGAAAAAGCTGCTGCGCCTACTTCCCGACCCGTCGCCCTTGTTCGAGGCGGGCAAAGTCAGCGGCAGTCTTACCGTGTCCCAGTGCAGGCCGATGCACGAGGAGGTACAACTGTTTTAGGCACTGCACGCCTGCCATGTACTTCGACTTTGAAATAAGAACCGCCACGCTCACGCCTCCTCATGCAGCCGCACAAACAACAGAAACGACGGAGCAGAGGATCAAGGGAACTTTCGTTCGTAGCCATGCTTCTCGAAGTTACTCCAACTCACGGTTCGGGTGTGAATCACGTCTTCCCGCTCCGGCAGCATCAGCATTAAGATGCCTTCGTCGGTGACCTCCAAAACTTTGAACAGCGTACCCTCGAAGTCGGCAATGATCGACCCGCGCTCGAGCATTTCATCTCTCATTGTCCGACCCTCGCTGCCGACAGTTCGCATCCAATCGGCATTTTCTTTCCGAGAGCACCGTCGCACAATTCCTGCAATCGGCTCCTGTACTTGGCCACCAGCCCCGACACCGATGTAATCGCCTTCGCCGCCTTCTTCAAGTCGCTCTCAATCCGGTCGATGTCGCCGAAGGTGCGCCGGACTTGGTCGTCTACGGCTGCATTTTTTCTCCAAGAAATCAACCCCATGGAGGCGCATTCGTTCAAAGATGGGCTTGAGCAGGTCCAGATCACGGGGAAGCCACTCGCGGGTCCTGCGCAATACCCACACGTCTCCGTCCTTGAGGAATCGACCTCTCGGTCAACTTGCCGAAGCTGATCTTCGCTGCGAGCTACCAGCACAGCGACGGGGATGGATCGTTCACGCGCATCCCGAACCAGTTTGTCGATGTCGTTATCTCCGACAATGGCCTTGTCTTTGTTGTCGATTAGTATTCGGGGCTCTACGGGGACTCCGCTCAGGTCACGGAAGGACAAGATGAAATCACCGTTCCGGGGAAGCTTTTCGCTGACACAGATACCTGCCCATGTTCGAGCCTCATCTGCGAAATCCAACTCCTCGCGCCGACCCAAGCGGGCTACTTTTGATAGCTCAATCTCCAATTCCTGAGTTCGCTCCCTTAGCTGAGCGGACTCCCGTAAATAATCTTCGAGTCGGTGGGTCAGGGTGCCATTCTGGACGGTAACAACTTGGAGTTCGCTCCGATGACGCAGTTCCATCTCGGCTGTTCGCTTCGTCAGTTCCGTCTCGAAACGAGACCAAACCTGATGGCTGTCCTCGCTGTGCTTCCGCTGAACGAGACGGAAAATCGCTTCTGCCGACAGTTGCGCAACCCTCGCGAGGTCTTTGACTCCGAGGCGATCCAAAACCTCGGAACGTGTTAGGGTGCGAACTCCCAAGCACAACGGGCACTCAATTGTCTCAGTCGATGCGTGCATTTGACCCCCAGAGGATTGGAAAATAGAAAAAGGGGAGAAGAGAGTGGTGTCCTTCGGAGTTGCTATTTCCGCCTGCCGATTAAGAGCCCCGGATCGGCAGTATCGACGCTGACTAGGTTGCCGCGAGCGTCCCGCGTGTTTTCGAATCGGTGGTTGACCTTGCCAATGACTTGGTTCTCGCCATCACGAACGATCTCGGTTTCATCGAAGAAACCGGACGTAACGCTGGCGATGATCCTGCGACTCCCGTCGCGCACGTAGGTCTTGTTGAGTGACATTTACCCTCCACTTACGTTCTACCAATCGCATTCGAAAATGAGGTAAGAAATCCCGAAAATATTTTCGAGATATGGCACGGTGGTCACTTTCTGGTGTGATTACTAAACCTTTTTTCGCGTATGCCCACCTTTTTCCGAGGCCTGATTAGGTAGAACAGATATACGGGGAATTTCCGTTCCTCGACGACAAAATGACAGAAGACAACCGCGTAGAAAGACTCACCGAGGCACAGCGCAGATGCTCGGTCTCCCCGAATCCGTGCGAGTCGTGGGCTGTAAGGGAGCGACGTTTCTCCTGGGTGCAAACCGAGCTGCCCGGCTGAGGTCGGCGGTTCAGACGGATGGTCGGTGACTCGGACAACTGCCCTGAGCGTTCAGAAGGTATTGCCCGCGAAATTTCCAAGCTCTCCACGCCGACGGAAGTATCCATTTGAGTAATTGCCCCAAACTCTTTCTCAACTTGCCAACCCAAGTAGTGAATGATAAAGGACGTGGCTGTTGAAAAACCCCCTCTTTTGAAAAAACGGTCCCGGCGGAGGGATAGAAAATGTCCACCAAAATCGAGAACGTCGTTTATAGGGCATCCTAGCGCGATGAAATTTTTGCGAACTTCTAGAGTGTGAGTTTTTCAACAGCCACGGACGTTATCGTTTACAAAAGAGTAGACGTGGTCGGCGCCCTTTCGCCTGGGTCATAGTCGGTGTCCATGTCGGATGCACGACCAAAACATTCAAAGGAGCGGCTTAGAGCATTTTCATTCCCCCATTTGAAACCTCGCTATCCCTCGCTATAATTTATCCATTTCCCGAGGAGGTTCGATGTCCACTTCCCTGTACGCGCCTGACTTCCTAGCTATTTTCAACCGATACCGGGACACTGGCGGTCCGCTCCAGGCTTTTGCCTCACCTCCTGACTGGCGCGATCAGTGGATTTATTTCCTCATGGTGGATCGCTTCAACAATTCTCTCTCGCCGCCTCGTTCTTTCTCGCTACCTGTCCCCGTGCCGTTCGATAGCTCGACCTACAATGATTTTCAGGGTGGCAATCTGGCCAGCATTCAGGATCAGCTTCCCTACATCAAGCAACTCGGCGCAGGCGCCATCTGGCTGAGTCCTGTTCTCAAGAATTGTCCTCTTCAACCGGGAACGTATCACGGATACGGCATTCACGATTTTCTGCACGTCGATTCCCGCTTCGCCCGTGATCCCAACAATGCCGACAATGAGCTTCGCACGTTGGTCGACGCCGCTCACAAGCTCGGTCTCTACATCATCCTTGACATCGTGTTGAACCACGTTGGCGATGTCTTCGCTTATGTCTGCGATTCCGGCGAAACCGACTGCATCAACTCTCAAGGCTCGCAAGCCGATTTCCGAGCTTTCGCCCGTTCCATTCAATGGCGCGACGCCCAGGGCAACGCTCAGGCCAATTGGCCCGACATCGCCAACATCGCAAACCCATCGCCCGACGCTCTCATCTGGCCCACCGAGTTGCAGAAAAACGATTGGTTTCGCCGCCAGGGAACACCCGGACCCAACGACGACACGGTTGGAGATTTCGACTCACTCAAGCAATTCCGGACCGATCTGACTACTCTCCAGGAGTTCATCATTCGTGCCTACCAATATGTAATCGCTCGCTTCGACATTGACGGCTTCCGCATCGATACACTTCGCTATCTCAAGAACGGTCTGCCCCTGTTATTCGGCAACTCGGTTCGGGAGTTTGCCCTCAGCATCGGCAAAAAGAACTTTTTCACCTTCGGCGAAGTTCTCTCGGGGAATGACGAACAAGAGATCGCCAGCTTCATCGGCCGCACCACCACGGAGGGCACCGACATGGTCGGCGTCGATGCGGCTCTGGACTATCCACTTTATTTCGACCTCAAGTCGATCGTAAAAGGGTTCGCGCCGCCCTCGGAACTAGTAGGAATGTACCAATTCCGTAAGCAAGTGGAGGCGGATGTGCTCAGCTCCCACGGCGACGCTACGCGTTATTTCGTCACCTTCCTCGACAATCACGATATGAAGGAGCGTATTCGCTATGTCGATTCCGCGAATCCAACGCAATATGACGATCAGGTGACGCTCGGTCTGGCTTGTCTCTTTAGTTTGCCCGGAATTCCCTGTCTCTACTACGGCACAGAGCAAGGCTTACATGGCGCCGGCTCTGATCTCGCGGTTCGCGAGGCCTTGTGGGGTGGTCCTGGCTTTGAGCAGAACGTCGCCTACTATCAGCACATATCACAAATTGCCGCGGTCCGCCGCGAAAGTCCCGCCTTGCGCTACGGCCGGTTCTACTTCCGGCCCATCTCCGGCGATGGACAGCAGTTTGGCGCCTCCACTTTCCTCAACGGCACCCTCGCCTTCTCACGCATCTTAATGGATCAGGAAATTGTAATTGTCGCCAACACAGATACTGTCAATCCTTGCACGGTGTACATGATTGTGGACATCACGCTCAACAATCCAGGCGATCAGCTGCGCATTCTTTACAGCAATAAACAGAAGCCGCAGGCTCCCAGCGCGGTCGAGGAGTTCGCCGCAGGCACCGTTTGGGTTCAGGAAACAGACGGCACCACTGGCACGGGTCCGCTGAATTGTATTCATGTCACGCTTGCTCCGCTCGAAGTGCAAATTCTCGGCCGCTAGCTGAATAATGCGGAAACGGAAGGTTTAGTGCAGCGCTTCGCACGACGCGGTAGCAGCCCAATCACAGGTTAGCCAATGCATTCTCTTTGGTTTGTCCGGGAGGGGTTCACGCTTATTCGCGGAGCTTCATGCGAATAGCCTGAGCGCGTCGTAATGCTCTATCGTTCGACTTTTCTGTTGCAGTAGAGCTACTCGCCAGAGGGGGATGAAGAAGGCGAACTCCATGCGGACCTGAACCGCATGATAGCGTTCTTTATCATTCACTATCTGGATTGACAAGTCCGTCGAATGCAACGCAGCTTCCCATACGCCCGTTTCTCGACAGACTCCGATTTGATTCTGGGATGAGGCTTTGATCTTTCTCCAGGACATTTGAAAGTGTGCTCGGCTTTCTATGAGAAGGCGCGATGAAACCAACCTCAATTTACTGGCTGGCCAGATCAGCAGCGGATTCAGACCTGTCGCGTCCTGCCAAGAATGCGACTGTCAGTAAGAGAACTTCAACGCGAACTGTATGTTGCGCTCGCCTTGCGAGTTGTCGACCAGGCCGAGTTTGGGGCTTAGCCATATGGTGGGAGAATTCAAAATGGGAGTGTTTGTAACGTTGAAGAACGCCACCCTGAACTCCAACGTCTTAGATTCGCTCAAAGGGAATTTCTTCTGGACGCTTAGGTTCGCGGTGCGTAGACCAGGCGCACCGTGCCCACACCACATGTTCCGAACGTACCCGGAACGGCCGGGCCATACGAGGCGGGATCGAACCACTGGAAGCCTATGAATTGACCGCTTGAAACGTCGAAAGTGGGTTTCCGACCAAACACGTGAGGAGGTGCATTGCAGTTGGCGCGCGACCCGCGGGAATGTCCCGACGGGCATGCGCGGAATGTGAAACACGCCGGTACTATTTTCCTGCACGTGCCTTGCGTCGGAGACTAACAATGGCGCTGCCATTACCCTGCTGGTCTTCAATTTCGGCACCCAGAGGCATTCCATTGCGAGAATCATGCAAGCACATTGGGGAATTGAACAGACGCGGCTTGCACTCATGTCTGGCGAGCATGCCGACCGAGCGATTGGAATGTCAATATGATTTAACCGATCTAATTTTGGCGAGCGATAGGTAGTTCTACGTGGATGAGAAAGTGGGTCGAAGAGCTGCAATGAGACTTACCTGGCGTTGAAAAAGATGGCAAACACCTTACGCAGGCAAGCAAGCCGGCCCGATAGGCTCAAAAGATTTGTACGTGAGTACGAACTCCTGATGCCCGAGACTCTCAGAACAACTCTGCTCACCCGAGGCCACCTCCAGCACTTTGCGGTAGATTTCCTCTCCGACTTCGTCCACGCTGGCTTCCAATCGCAGGATTCTCCCCGCGTTAATGTCCATGTCATCGCTCATGCGCTCGTAGGTTTCGGGATTGGCGCAAATCTTAATTACCGGTGAGATCGCAGAGCCCACCACGGACCCTCGTCCGGTGGTAAACAAAATCACATGCGAACCGCAGGCGATCAGTTCTGCGATTTCTGCGTTGTCATTGATATTGGGGAATCCGAAGCGTGGCTCGCCATCCGGCACGACGTCCAACAGATACAATCCGCCCTTTCTTGGGATATCGCCCGGCTTAATCAGCCCGGAGATAGGCACATCGCCGCTCTTGCAATATGCTCCGATCGATTTTTCTTCGATCGTGGTCAGTCCGCCTTCAGCATTTCCGGGAGCAAAACTGGCGTGGCCCATCTGCTTGTAATAGTACGCTGCTTTTTCAACCGACTGTTTCAACTCGTGCCCAAGTTCGGGCGTGACCGCTCGGGCCGACATGACGTCTTCCAGTCCGATCATTTCACCCGTTTCTTCGAAGATCGTGGCCGCGCCTTGCTTGACCAACATGTCGAAGGCGCGTCCAACCGCGGGATTGGCAGAGATTCCGCTGGTCGCATCGGAGCCCCCGCACACCGTTCCCACCACGAGTTCATGCACGGCCAGCGGAGCTCGCGACACTTGTGCGAGCTGCTTCAGAGCTTGCTCCACCCATGCCTTGCCTGCGTCGATGGATTTCCTGGTTCCACCTGTTTGCTGGATCACCACGGTACTCGCGGGCCTGCCGGTCTTCACAATATTTTCCTCGAGGCGATGCCGATTGAAGCTCTCGCATCCGAGCGACAGCAACAGCGCCCCACCAACATTCGGGTGCGTACAAAGCTTGTTCATCATCCGTTCAGCATAAGCATTTGGGTAGCAGCCCCCAAAGCCGATCAGATGGACAGGTTGACCCCTGAAAGAATCCACGATCTCGCGGGCAACGTGATGGGCGCATTCCACGAGGTAGGCGACAACGATGCAGTTTCGGATTCCTTTTCTTCCATCCGAGCGAAGAAAGCCTTGCGCGGGGAGCGAGTTACTTGACGAAGACATGATCTTTGTCCAGGGTGTAAGTTGCGATGTAGTCACTCTTCAGGTTATGCAGATGCATGTGGGCTCCGACGGGAATTATCTCTTTTGCGGAACCAATCGGTACTCCACACTTGTACACCTTTTCTCCGGCTTTGATGTTGCGGGCCGCGACCTTGTGCCCGATTGCGACGTTTTGCGTAAAGACAATTTCATGACCATCGATTTCGTCCCGGTCTCCAGGTCTCACGGGCGCGACCACGATCAGCACGTTGTCGTCGCGATGAATTCGCAATAGCTTCCGTGACTTGCCTTCGGTTTGCATCTTCAGGTTCGTACCCGGACGGGATCGATGAATTCGAATGCCGACCGCCATTCACGATATAGCCTAGCACTTGTCCTGACCGGCGTCTCGACCACAGTCTACTTGCGCTGCAGTTGGTCCTTGAACTTCGCAGGATCGCGATACTTCACGGTCTGCAAGTGTTCGCAATAGAGCACAAGTTCCCCCGGCATTTTGAACACTTCGTACGAGACCTTTACCATGCCCATCTCCGGATACTTCGGCCATTTTTCAAGCTGGGTGCGAACGGTGTAAATCGTGTCACCCACAAAAACCGGTTTGATGAAGCGCAACTTGTCGTATCCGTAGCTGAAGGTGTGAATGTTGTTGTGCGCCATGAGCCCAAGCCCGACGCTGAATACCATGGCGCCTGCTATCAGGCGCTTGCCGAAGGCGCCTTCTTCTTTGGCAAAGACATCATCGGCGACGTAGGGGTGCATATCGAGAACCATCGCATTGAACAACATGCTTTCGCCTTCGGAAATCGTGCGACGAATCGACCGTGCCCGCTTGCCCACCTCGAAGTCCTCGTATAACCAATCTTCGGCATTCCAGATGGGGATTCCTTTGTGCTCGGCAGGATCAGGATTCGGATTCTTCACCAGGTTCCTTTTTTGTCGTTATGCGATTTGGCGTGCCGCCACTCTCTGTGCAGTGTACCGCTCGTTAAGCCATCGGATCAGGGCCGCATCTTTCACCTCTCCGCGCAAGCAACGATTGATCTCGATTCCCGCAGCTTCAAAGAACCGAACAAATCCGTCGAAGCGAGGGCGCACATACGCAGTCTGCAAGGTTTGCAGCGTACCGGAAAAGAAGCCGTCAGCCATAGCGTTAATCGACGAGTCGGTCCATGCGGCCAGGCTGGCAGGCTGACCTCCTTCGCGGAAATAGATACCTCGCTGATGTTCGGGGCTGACCAGCCATTTGGCATAGGCGGTGGCTTCCGATAGATGTGCGCAGAGCTTGCTGATTGCAATCCCAGTTCCGCCCAGCATTGTCCCGGCACATCCGCGCTGGCCGGCGGCTGGAGCATTGGTAAACTTCAATCGCACAGAATTGCCAACTCGCGAGTAGTTGGAATATCCGAAACCGTACGGACAATAGACCGCGTCGGAACTGTTGATCATGAAATCGTAAACCTGGATCGGATTCCACTCCACCGACCTGGGATGGACGAGTGCAATCAGGGAGTGAAGGCGATCAAGCACCTCAGCGGCGGAGTCATCCACGAAAAGCTCGCGTTCCTCAGGGATGGGGTATCCAAGGTTCGCGCACAGAGTGAAAAAAAGACTGATCGCATCCGTTGGACACGCAGGCACCACGATATGTTTCCCCGATTTGCGTGCCTTCTTTCCCAGTTTCAAAACATCGTTGAAGGTGTTAGGGACAGCGGAAGACAGCGCAAGTAACAGATCAGGACGATACGACGCGACTTGCGTTGCAGCATCGATGGGGAAAGCCCAAAGGCCACCGCCGTACCAGTACGATTCCCACGAAGGGCCCACGGACTCTGTAACAAATTGAAGTTTCTCCTCTTGGCTGATCGAGGGAGCGAGGTCGACTAACACACCACGAGCAGCGGCGAATCCGACAAATGGGTGATCCACAATGAGCAGATCGTAACGATCCAGATACTGCTCGATCGGAGCTTCGCCAAACTCCCGCAAAGTTCGACGGTCCCAATGAATTTTGATCTCAGGATGTTGTCTTTCGTATTCAGAAATTCCTCCGACCAATGGGCCATAGCCACGCGGATGATCCCACGTGAGCCCCTTGAGAGTAATTCCCACGTTCACCTCATTCTTGAGAGAGAGTCTTTTTCACGTCGGGTTAAACCGCAGGCCGTTTCTCAGCCAGCAAAATGTGCTCGCAGTACAAGACCACTTCATCGCGCTGGTTCAGTACCTCACACGCTTCGACGACGCGACCCAGTCCTTTCCGCTTCGGGTCTTCCTGCTTTTCCTTGACGGTGACGCGAGTCCGCAGCGTGTCTCCGATGAATACTGGCTTGGGAAAGCGTAAATTGTCATACCCGTAGGTGAAGGCTACGGGATTGATTTGACTCGCCGTGAGGCCGATGCCGATCGCGAAGGTCATGGTGCCGTGGGCAATGCGCTGGCGAAAGGAAGTCTGACGGGCAAACTCCGCGTCTACGTGATGCGGGAAGTAGTCTCCCGTGTGCCCGGCATGAATGACGATGTCGGTCTCGGTAATCGTGCGTCCCCTGGTGAGTCGCTGCGCGCCGACCACGTAGTCCTCGAAGTATTCAGTTCGCGTCATGACTGCGCTGTGCCGGAAGGAAGTTCCAGCTGCTTACCACCGACGGCTAAGGACAGCTCGCGCGACGCCATGCTCAACGCTTCCTTGACCTGAGGCGGACCGGCGCTGTCTCCGATGCGCGCAAGAAAAGGAACAGTGATCGCCGCAATTGCCTCTCCATGCTGATTCAGTACTGGATAGCTGATGTTCACCACTCCGTGAACCAGATAGCTCGCCAGTTCCTCATACCCGCGCCGACGAATCTGGTTCAGATGGCTGGAGAGCCCGGGCGGCACTGGCTTTCGAGAGCGGAGACGCCACGACTGGAGAGCCCGGGCACGAACTTCATCGTTTTGAAAAGCTAGAATCACGTGCCCGGAAGATGTGTTCAAGAGGTTCACGTTTGCACCTAGCCGGACGGAGAAACCCATGTTCCCTGGCGCGTCGGACTGCGCGACAATCACGACCTCAGCATGGTTGAGCATCGCCAGATGGCAGGACTGGCCGGTCTCACTGGCGACTTGATGCACGAGCGGCCGGGCCAATGAGATTAGCCGTTGCAGCGGATGATGGTGGTGAACAATTTCAAAAAGCTTCAGGGTGAGTTGGTAACGCTCGTCCGCGCCGGTCCGCGAGATATAACCTCGTTCTTCCAGACACACCAACATTCGAAAAACCTCGTTGATGGTGCGGTCGAGACGGCTGGCAATCTCACTGTGGGTCAGCGCCTCTGATACCGAAGCAAGGAGTTCCAGGATGTCCAGTCCTTTTTCAAGGGCTGGAGCTTTGTAGCGGACCCGCCGCCTGGAACTCGCTTGCCGCCGGGATGGGGGGACATGTCGAGTGCGCATGATTTGAAACATCCTTAGCCTACTACATTATTTTTCTAATGAAAATATTATTTTACAGGTAGAATCTGCAGATTGTGAACAACTTCACCCCTCACAGCAATGAGAAGTCAGACGGACCTCTCCACGGCGTTCTGGTATTGGACTTCAGCCAGTTTCTTTCCGGCTCACTGGCGACCCTTCGGCTGGCAGACATGGGCGCACGTGTAATCAAGATCGAGCGACCCGGAACCGGAGACCTGGGCCGCACGATTTATTTGAGCGATACCGATGTGCATGGCGAGAACACGCTTTTTCATGCCATCAATCGCAACAAAGAAAGCTACGCGGCGGACCTCAAAAATCCCTCGGATCTGGACAAGCTGCGCAGGCTACTTGCGCGGGCTGATGTCATGGTGCAGAACTTCCGCCCGGGAGTAATGGAACGGCTGGGATTCGGCTACGACCAGGTTTCACAAATCAACAGCCGTTTGGTGTACGGAGTCGTGTCGGGTTATGGAAATGCGGAGTCATGGCGCGACCGGCCGGGACAGGATCTGCTGGCACAGGCGCGTTCTGGAATCATGTGGCTGAGCGGCGACGACGGAGATCCCCCAACGCCGATGGCTTTGGCCATCGCCGACATGTTGGCGGGACACAATCTCTGCGAGGGGATCCTGGCCTGCCTGGTGCGACGCGGCGTGACTGGCCGAGGTGGATTAGTGGAAACTAGCCTGATTGAATCGTTGCTGGATTTTCAATTTGAAGTGCTCACCACACATTTGAACGACGGGCGACGACCTCCGCGCCGAAGCTCATTTCGCAATGCGCACGCCTACCTTGCGGCGCCTTATGGAGTTTACGATACGTCAAATGGATACTTGGCATTGGCCATGACCCATCTTCCAACACTGGGTCAGTTGCTCGATTTGACGGCGCTCCAAGAAATTTCAGATTCGGCCGACGGATTTCGCCGCCGCGACGAGATCAAGCAAATTATCGCAAAGCGACTGAAGGACCGCACCACTGAGCAATGGCTCGACATTCTGAATGCTGCAGATATTTGGTGCGCCGAAGTTCTGGATTGGCCCAAACTCTGCGCCAGTGAAGCTTTTCAGCAACTCGCAATGGTACAAATGTTGCGAGATGGGCGAGGAATCGAAATTCTCACCACTCGCCTGCCGATTCGTCTCGACGGAGGACTGATGACGAGCGAGCAACTTGCTCCCGGAGTGGGACAACACACGGAGACAATTCAGAGGGAGTTCGGGCTTTAAAAAAACCGGATTAAGTATGAATTGTGCGCCGACTCGCACGATGTGGACACCTGCCTATATTTATTTCAAGCGGTAGACACGCACCGCGTTGTCGTGAAAAACCTTTCTTTGATTGGTCTCGCCCGTTCCTTGCGTGATTGCCTGCAATGCTTCCACCCATTGTTGATAGCTGGCAGAGAGTGTACAGACCGGCCAGTCGCTTCCGAAGAGAACACGGTCCCAGCCGAAGCTCGCTATTGTATGGTCGACGAAAGGCCGAAGATCTTCCGCAGTCCATAGCTCGGGATCGGCGTAAGCCACGAGACCAGAGATCTTGCAGGACACGTTCGGAAACTTGGCGATTTCCGTGATGTGCGAGCGCCAGGGATCGAGAGTTTTCTCTTTTACCTGGGGCACACCGCAGTGATCAAGGATGAACACGACATCGGGGCATTGCGAAATTAATTTGATTGCGATCGGAAGCTGCCGGGCGAGAACGCAGACGTCGAAAGACAGTCCGTAGTCGGGGAGTGCCGCCACGTTCTTAACGAAGGTCAGTCCCTGACCCACTTCGTCCGGTTGAGTATGGAGTACGCGACGAATTCCCTTCAGCTTGGGATGATCAGCGATCTTGTCGAGATAGAATTTGAAATCCTCGCGCTCCGGCCGACCACAAGCCACAATGCCTTCAAGTGGATTGTCAGGTTGATCCGCAAGCGCGAGCAGGTGCCGGGTCTCGTCGAGCATGCAGGGTTCATCGACGTCGGCTTCCAAGTGCACCGACTTCACCACGTTTAGTCCTTTGGCCGCGGCGAGATAATCTTGCATTCGAAACGAGCGGTTCAGTTGCGGAAGCGAATCGAGCCATGAGTAACGAAAGAGATCCAAATCCCAGAGATGCTGGTGCGTGTCGACAATCTGCATAGTTGCTTGACCGGGCGGAAACTTTAACCGCACACTTGGCGAACTGTCAAATCAGTCGCAGTGAAAAACCTCGTCCATATTGGCCCACCACTCGCCGGCGGCGCGGGTTTCCAAAGGCTTCTGCATCGGCATCATGATGGCCCACCATTCCTGGGTCTTGGGATCGGCCGCCATTTTCGCTATGTCCGCCGCGTAGTCCGTGCCGTGATATTCGAAGTATCCGAAGAGAAGATCGTCTTTTAAATAAATAGAGTAGTTCCGAATGTTGCAACGCCGGATCATCGCAAGCACTTCGGGCCACACTGCCGCGTGATATTTCTTGTAGGCTTCAAGGGACTCTGGCCTTACTTTGATTACAGAGCCGTAGCGCTTCATTTCATCATCCTTTCACGTTCGAGTGGCGGACTTGAGCGCTCAACGCGACTTGCAACCAGAGTGCCACGTTTGCACTCGCCAAAGCCGCTCTACTATATTCGATGCCTGTGAAAGCTGGCCATAGTTTATGAGAATCGCTGCGATTCGCAGCAACTGACATGACACAACATCGGATTACTTCACTGGAAACACGCGACGTGCGCTTCCCGCTGGAACCAGGCGCGGGCAGCGATGCCGTGCACTCGGGAGCCGAGTATGCATTTGCTACTACTCTGCTGGGATCCGACAAAAAGGCCTTCGGCACCGGCGTCGTACTTACGCTTGGCCTTGGGAACGAATTGGTTTGTGAAGCGATTGAATGGCTTGGCAGGGATCTGATTGGCCGGGATGTTGAAGAGCTGATGGCAGATTTCGGAACCGTCTCGCAAAAACTTGCGCAACATCCGCAGCTTCGCTGGCTGGGTCCGCACAAGGGTGTGGTTCACCTGGCGCTCGCCTCGCTCACCAACGCATGCTTCGATTTGTGGGCCAAGAGCCGCGCCATACCCCTATGGCGATTGCTTCTCGATCTCGATACAAGAAAGATCGTCGACCTGCTCGACTTGAGCTATCTCGAAGACGTGCTCACGCTGGATGAAGCCGAGGCCTTGCTGCGCGACCACGGGAGTTCTCGACCAGAGCGGGAGGGTATCTTAGGCAGCGGCTATCCCGGATACGATACATCGGTCGGCTGGTTCCAGTACGAAGACAGTCAGGTGAAGGAGTTGGCTCAGCAAGCCATGGAGAAGGGTTTTCACGCCTTCAAGCTCAAGGTTGGGTCGCGCGATGGCCAGCGCGACCTGCGACGCGTATCCATGCTGCGCGAACTCGCCGGCCCGAATGCGCTAATCATGCTGGACGCCAACCAGCAGTGGACGCTTCCTCAAGCGCTCGAAATGTGCGGAAAGCTTTGCGATATGTCCCCGTACTTCATTGAAGAACCCACGCACCCCGACGATATTCAAGCGCATCGCACGCTCGCCCGAACGATCAAGCCAATCCCGATTGCGCTGGGCGAGCACGTTCCCAACCGAATCATGTTCAAGAATTTTATGCAGGCAGAGGCATTGCAGATCGTGCAGGTAGACTGTACGCGGGTTGCCGGAATTTCCGAGTTCCTCACTGTAAGTCTGCTGGCACGAAAGTTCGGCTTGCGCGTCGTTCCTCACGTGGGGGACATGGGGCAAATTCACCAGCATCTGGTTCTGTTCAATCACATCGCTATGGGACACGAAGCGTTGTTCCTTGAGTGCATCCCGCATCTCCAGCCTCACTTCGTGAATCCTGCGCGTATAGAGAATGGCGTTTATGAGACTCCCCAGGAACCAGGTTCCTCTTCTGATCTGAAAGGGGTGAAGCCGGAATCGTAACGGCTCATGCGCTGATCTCCTCCGGGCGGACAGCGCGCTTCTCCGCCATGGAACGGTACTCGGCAAACACAATTTGCAACGTCCGCAGGTTGTCGCGTCCGCTAGTTTCAGGCTCAGAACCGTCCTCGATCGAACGCATGAGTGACGCCATCGGACCCACAAACGCATCCGGAATCCACATGCTATCGAGACGAGCGGAGAACCAATAACCTGGATTGCGTTTTGACATGAACTCCAAAGTATCGGGACGGCCAGTGGGATAGTTGTACATCAAGCCGATCGTTCCTTTGATTACCCCTTCCGTACCTTCGAGTCGAAAGATGGCATAGGGATCGTCCTGCCAAGTGGTGTGGCAAACATCGATCAGCACTTGCAGGCCTGATGCGTACTCCCATGTGGTCAACGTTTTGGTTTCGGCTTGCGTGGCTTCTCCTGGAGCTCGACTACCGCTGGTAAAAACGTAGGTGGGATCGCCCAGCAGATAACGAAGCGAGTCGATGTAGTGAATGCTGTGGAACATGATCTCCAGATGCTTGCCCTGATAAATCCATGGCCAGAGGCTCCAATCGGTTTTGCAGTGAACCTGGATGGAGGCGTAGGTGGGCGTGCCCAGCCAGCCGTCATCGATTAGTAGGCGGGTGCAACGGATTCCCGCGTCCCAGCGCATTTGCTGGTTGACCGCAATCTTAACCTTCGCGCGTTCTGCCAGCTCGACGCTGCGAACTGCTTTTGCGTACTCATCGGCTAAAGGCTTCTGGCATAACAGATGTTTGCCGGCCGCCGTGGCTTGTTCGACGATGGTGACCTGCTCGGCAGGATAGACAGCGATGTCGACGATCTCTACCGATGGCTGACGCAGTAAGTCATCGACGCTTCTATAGACTTTGCCGATTCCGTGTTCTTTCGCGGTACGCTCCGCCTGCTCACGATTCCGGTCTGTGATGCCCACGACTTTGAATCCCACCTTCTTGTAGGCAGGCAGGTGGGCGTAATTGACGATTCCTCCCGCGCCGACAATTCCGATTTCGTGGTCCATGCGCTGCGGTAACTTCGGTTTGTAGTCGAGGTGCGGAAAAACTTCGGGCAATTCTGGGTCTCTTTTCATAACTGTTTGCGCGCGAGTACAGATGTGCAATCGCAAACTCTAACAGTAACTTTGGAACCAGGCCAAAATAATATTTCGCGCAGCATATTTCTCAGCCGTCGTATAGGTTCGCCAGGGTTTTAGCTTTGGTATCCGGAGAAGAGTTGCGATTTCTGCTTTAAGATGGGATGGTGATCTCTCTCCCGCGCCTTGGAAGGTCGCGACCGGTTCTGCTTCTCCTAGTGGTTTCAGCGCTAGTAGCTTGGCTTGCCGCCCAAGCGACGCGTCCCACCAAATCGGAGACACCCAGGCTCCAGCCGGGCGAAGTCCACTTCGAAGACATTGCCCAGCAGTCGGGACTGATCGCACTCAACGTTTTCGGCGGAGACAGTCACAAAGAATTCATCATCGAAACTACCGGCAACGGCGCCATTATTTTCGATTACGACAACGATGGCTGGCCTGATGTTTTTCTTCCCAACGGATCGACGGTCGAGGGATTCCCAAAGGGTAAGGCTCCAACTGGGCGTCTGTATCACAACAATCGCGACGGCACGTTTAGCGATGTGACTGTCCATGCCGGACTGGTGCGCTCCGGCTGGGGGCAAGGTGGTTGCGTCGGAGACTACGACAACGACGGTTATCTCGATCTCTTCGTCACGTATTGGGGACAGAATGTGCTGTACCACAACAACGGCGACGGCACGTTTAGCGATGTGACTGCCAAGGTTGGACTCAAGACTCCGCGAGACGAATGGAGCACCGGTTGCAGTTTTGTGGATTACGACCGCGATGGCAAGGCGGATCTCTTCGTCGTGCGCTACGTAGATTTCAGTTACGATTCCGTTCCCCGGCCAGGCCAGGGGCGATGGTGCCAATGGAAAGGGATTAACGTCATGTGTGGGCCGCGGGGATTGAAGCCGGGCGCCAATGCGCTTTATCGCAACAACGGCGACGGCACATTTGCTGATGTCTCGCAGAAATCAGGCATTCTCAATACAACACCGTGCTACGGATTCACTTCGCTGACGGCGGATTTCGATCACAACGGTTGCCCGAATATTTATGTTGCCTGCGACTCAACCCCCAGCCTTCTTTATCACAACAATCATGACGCCACATTTACTGAGATCGGGAAGAAAGCGGGGGTAGCCTACAACGAAGATGGCTCTGAGCAGGCCGGCATGGGCCTTTCATCCGATGACTTCACTCACAGCGGCTATCAGGACATCGTCAAAACCAATTTCAGCGACGACACACCCACGCTCTACCGCAACCGCGGCGACAACACGTTTGACGACGTCACCTACAGCGCCGGGCTTGGCAAGATCAAGACGTGGCTCGGATGGGGAGTGCAATTCTACGACTTTGACAACAGCGGGTGGCCAGGAATCTTGATCGCCAACGGTCACGTTTATCCAGAAGTGGAAGGCAAAGCGTTGGGCACCAGCTATCGCGAACCCAAGGTTGCGTACTACAACCTGCGCGATGGGACATTCGCCAACATCACTGCGCAGGCGGGGCTGGTTCTGATGGAGTTGCACGCCGGTCGGGGTATGGCGCTCGCAGATCTGTTCAACGATGGTCACGTGGAGGCTTTAGTGAACAACATGAACGAGAGGCCATCGCTCTACTACAATACCGCACCGGTCGGGAACTGGATCAGCTTACAGCTTGTTGGTGTGAAATCGAATCGCGCTGCGTTAGGTGCAGTTGTGAGCCTGGAACAAGCCAGTGATAAATACGAGAAAGAAGTGCGCAGTGGAGACGGCTACATCTCGCAGAGCGATCTGCGGTTGCATTTCGGCTTGGGTAAGTCCGTCCGAGCGCAGAAAGTTGTGATTCGCTGGCCCAGCGGATTAGTCGAAACGCTTTCCGATCTTCCCGCGAACCAATACTATGTTGTGCGGGAAGGTAGCGGCGTTGACAAGAGCAAGACTCGCGGAGTCAGTTCGGTGCGGATCGAAGTTTTGGCTGGGAATGCCAAATAAGCTCAGGCGATTGAGCTGAGCCGTAAGGCGGCACTAGGTTGCGTTCCCGGCGGAGATAGCCGCGATAGCCAGCAGTAGGAGCCCGACTCCCGCCCAGTTGTAAACCAGGGCTCGCCGACTTGCACCCTTCCATTCGCCAGACACAGCACCCCAGAACAGGGCAGCAATAATGTCGACCGTCATAAAGATGGGCCACCCTACAATTCCACCCAGGGTGCCCAGCGACGCTGCACCCGTCCCGTAAAAAACAATTCCGCCGAACCATAGCAAGCCCATTGAAATGCCGAATAGCCAGTAGGTGGATGGACTTCCTTGACGGAACACAGCCCAAGTCCGGTTCTTGTTCAGCAGATAGACGCAGTAAAGAAAGTTGGCGACAAATCCGCCAGTTACCGTGAGCGCCCAAATCGGATTCGCTGCCATCGCTTTGCTTGCCCCGGCCTCGAGAGCGCGCAGCCTCAGTTCATCGCCGAAGACGAAACTAAAGTTCATCATTGAAGAAAAAATTCCAGAAAAGATACAAATCACCAACCCGACAGTAAAACCCGAACTCACCCGCACACCATCTGCCAAGTCGTGCTCACGATAGCGCCCGGCGAGTGCGAGAAAGACGAGCCCCACGACCATCACCGCACTGCCGACGATCAAGCCCAGCCCGTGTTTCGTACCCAATTCCTCGGGATGAAGAATCGCTAGCGGAAATAAAGATCCAAACCAAGCGGTAATGCCCAGGATCAGGGCGAACCCGAGTCCCATTCCGACGCGGCTGATCCCTAAACCAAACAAAGTGGCGCCGACGCCCCACAGCAATCCAAACAAAAACACCCTGATAAGACTCGACGCCGACGCGCCCGCGTAAACTCTGGTGACATTCGGCACGGTGGCGAAATTAATAATCCAGGGAAATACGATCAAGCCGAACAGTGCGAAGAGCGACCAGCTGTTTTCCCATCGCCACCCCGACATTCGTTTCATGGGAACAGCAAAGCTTCCTTGGAGAATCCCCGCTAGCGTAACCATTCCGATTCCCCACAGCAGTGACTGGTTCATTCGGTCTCCCTGGGTAAAGGCTTGCAGCATGGACCACGCTGCCCGTGCTCGTCAAGCGGGACCGACGCAGCGGGATCTGGTTGCGGGCGGGACGCTCTTTGGGCTAGAGTGCGCTGAATGCTGCACGCACGACGGGTCGGGCCCTAAGTCGCACATGAAGTTTCTTCAGCATCTCGCCGGGTGGGTTGCGATAATGTCGGGGACTGTGCTGCTTGTCTTCGTCGCTTCTCGACCGGGATTGTTTGGGGCAACCATCGCTGCCAATCAGAATTCCGCCGCAAATGCCGGTTATGTTGGTTCGCGAACCTGTGCGAAATGTCATTCCAGCATTTACGAGTCTTTTTCGCGAACTGACATGGGACGGTCCATGTCGGAGATCAATCCTTCACTCCTCGAAAGGATGCCGACATCCGCCAGCGTTTTCGACTCCAGACTCAATCGTCATTTCGAGGTCTATGCACACGACGGGAACCTTTACCAAAGCGAGCACGAAACGGCCAGCGATGGACACGAAGTTTTCCGCGAGACTCGCAAGGTGGAGTGGATCATTGGTTCGGGAGCCAATGGCAGCGGCTCCATCGTCCGAGAAGACAATTACCTTTTCGAAGCCCCGCTGTCCTTTTACACAAAAATTAACGGATGGGCTCTTTCTCCCGGATTCGAATTTGGTGACTACGGTTTCAACCGTCCCATTCTCCCTGGTTGCATCGCGTGTCACAGTGGACAGCCCGAACCTGTTCTGGAGGCAAACGGTCGATTTCAAGAACCGCCTTTCATGGAACTGGCCATCGGTTGCGAGAACTGCCATGGTCCGGGCCAGGCACACGTGGCTTCTGCAAAGATGGGTTTTCCGCTTGGCTCGATTGCAAATCCCGCCAAACTTTCGCCGTGGCTGGCAGACAACATCTGCATGTCTTGCCACCAAACTGGGGACGCACGCGTGTTGCAAGCGGGAAAGACGTACCGCGACTTTCGTCCTGGCGCTGAACTGAACGACACGCTTAGTATTTTCCTCGTCCCATTTAATCGCGAGTCTGCGCCCAAAGATGACCTGCTGGAGCACTACCTGTCCATGCGCCTCAGCAAGTGTTATCTGAAGAGCGCGGGGCGCTTGGGCTGCATGAGTTGTCACGATCCTCATGTTCAACCTTCGCAGGAGGAAGCCCCGGCGTACTTTCGCCAGAAATGCCTGGCCTGTCACACTGGGAAAAGTTGCGCGGTGCCGCTGTCTCTACGGCAGCACAAGACGCCGCCCGATGATTGCGCCGGCTGCCACATGCCCAAGCGGGACGTCGCAGTGATCTCTCATTCCGTTCTCACGAACCATCGCATTGTTGCGGATGCTGAAGAACCATTTCCGGATGTCGCCTTCCACATGACAACCCCTCAGCTTCCTGATTTGGTTCATCTCAGTGCCGATCCTGCGAAGCCGGATGCACCACCTCCGCTGGTGCTCCTGCAGGCTTATGGGCAAGCCATGCTTGCGCATCCCGAATATCGGACGCGCTACTGGTCGTTGGCGAAGCAACTCAAGGCCACTCAGCCCGACAATGTGCAAGTTCTAGAGGCGCTGGCTGACGTGGCTCTGCAGGAAAAAAATAGCGGGAGCACGGCGCTGGCGATTCGATATCTCGAGGACGCGATCCAGCATGGTGCGACGGACCCAGCCGATTTCGAAGAACTGGCAAAGCTGCTGCTCGCGGCCGATCGTCAATCCGATGCACTTAACATCTTGCAGCGTGGGATGGAGGTAGCTCCTTACGAAGCCGAACTTTATCGTCTCGGCACAAAGATCTATGTCGCGCTTAACAAAACGCAAGAAGCTTGCAAAGTTGCTACCCGGGGAAAGCAGAAATTTCCGCAAGACGACGTGATCCGCGATCTCTCGAAGCAGTGTGGAACCACTCCAGCGGGGGAGACGAATTGAACTCAAGCTTGGATCCGGGTCAAGCCGGCCTTCTCAGCGCGGCGAGGGGTTGATCTTTGGGCTTCACGTTGTGAGAATCCCATCGCTGCCGAAATTGCGCGGGCCGAAGTGGTGACTGCTCCGGCCAGTGCCGCGACCTGGCTGGGGCTGACTCTAGTCACGGGTCCGGAGACACTTACGGCGCCGATTGGTTCACGGTCGGCGTTAAGGATTGGAGCGCTCACACAGCGTGCGCCTTGAACCGCTTCTTCATCGTCCACTGCGTAGCCTTGCCGCCGGATCTTCTCGAGTTCCTGGCGGAACTGCACCAGGTTCATAATGGTTTTCGGGGTCGCGGGCTGGAACTTGATTGTGCCCAAAATACTTTCTCGCAGTTCCGCAGGCAGAAAAGCGGCCAACGCTTTTCCGAGCGCGGTAACATGCAAAGAACGGCGCGTACCCACGCGTGATGAAAGCCGGAATTCGTGCGGGCTTTCCATCACATCCACATAAAGCACAGTTCCCTGGTCGAGGACGGCGAGGTTCACGGTTTCCTGGGTTGATTTCCACAACTCCCATAGGATCGGCCGCGCGACTGCTTGCAGTGTGGCTCCCTGATTACCGCGCGCCGACATTTGCGCCAGTCGCGGACCAATCAGGTAAGCACCGGCTTCCGTATGAATGAGGTAGCCTTCACGCTCCAAATGTTTCAGAAAGCGGTGCGCAGTGCTTTTGTGAATGCCGGTCAGATCGCAGATAGCCTTCAGCCCCAACCCCCCAGAAGAGCCTTGCAGGGCCTCAAGAATTCGCAAAACTTTAGAGATCACGCCCACAGGCGCCGCACCTGAATTACGTTTCGCAACCCGCTGCATGGTTTGCCTCTTCCGACTTCCAGTCTTACCCGCAGAATCTGTCGGGACAATTTGCGATATCTTAAGCCCGACATCTCGTTTCAGCATGCAGAACACTATCACGACACAAGGCCAAAAAGCGATATATACGTTTCATTCAGTGAAACATCATTCACTATTATGAAATTTTTTGATTGACAATATTTAAAAAGCAGACTAGAAGCTTGTACGGGTGTGGGTTTCTTTTCACCGGCGGCGATTGGGGGCCGGAATATCCGTCTTTAAGAAATCGGTCCGCGAAGGTAGCGGACAGTTGTCGCAGAGGCCCAAGACGACCTCGCGCGGGGAGGATCTACCATGACACGCCAGATTTTCTCGAATCTGTATCAGCGGTGGATTGGAGTCTTGACACTAAGTTTCGTGGCCGCAGTTCTGCTCGTACTCTCCGCCTCATCCGCCTGGGCCCAAGCCACCGGCGCCATCAACGGAACGGTTCGGGATTCAGGTGGTGCGGTCATCACCGACGCCACCGTCGTGTTGCACAACCACGATACCAACCTGGATCGCACAACGGTCACAAACGGCGTGGGCGCTTACGTCATGCCGAACATACAACCGGGGAATTACGATTTAAAGGTGAGTAAGAGCGGATTCGGCACGGCACTTAACTCAGGAATCACTCTAGTCGTAAACCAGACCGCAACCTACGACTTCATGCTCAAAGCCGGAGGCGTCAATGAAGTCGTCAATGTGCAAGCTAACCCGGTCGCACTCGAGACCTCGACCTCCGAACTGGGCGTCGCCGTGGTAAAAGAGCAGGTCAACGATCTGCCCTTGAATGGACGAAATTTTACCCAGTTGCTCAACCTCACGCCGGGCGTGAGCACGGTGAATGTGTCGCAGAACTCCGCCACCAGCGGGGGCGTCTGGTCGAATCCGATCGGGACATTTTCCTACCCATCGGTAAATGGCCAGTCGAACCGCAGCAATTTATTCCTGCTCGACGGTGTAAACAACCAGGGTTCGTTTGGCAGCACCTACGCCGTTCCCCCCATCGTCGATGAAATCCAGGAGTTCAAAGTGCAATCGCACAATGACGACGCATCGTTCGGAGGCGTGTTGGGTGGAGTCGTCAATGTCGTCACGAAGTCGGGGACTTCTCAGTTCCATGGTTCAGCGTGGGAGTTCTTGCGCAACAAAGATCTCGATGCCCTCAATCCGCTGATCCAGCCCAGCCTGCAACCCCAGTTCCAGCAGAATCAGTTTGGCGCGACTTTTGGTGGTCCGATTCCCATTCCCGGCGAGCATCCGAGGAAAACATTTTTCTTCCTAAGCTACGAAGGTTTTCGAAACCATACAGGGGCTTCCAATCTTTACATCACGCCAACTGCGACACAGTTGGCTGGCGACCTTACTGGCATTGCCGGACAAATTTACAATCCGTACAGCGGGCAGGCGTTCATGTGCGAGGCGGGCGGTACCCCGCTCCCAGCGCCCGGCAATATTCAGGCCGCCGGCACGCCTTGCAACAAGATCCCCTCCAGCATGATTGACCAGAACATGGTCAATTACGCAACCAAGCTGTTTCCGGCGCCAAACCTAACCCCTACTGCTACTTCACCGTTCAATGGACTTGACACGACCAAAACAATTACGCGCCAGGACGAAGGCAGCGGGCGTCTCGATCACCAGTTCGGTAGTCACGATAGCGCGTGGGCTCGCTACACGAGCTTCCGTCAGCCGGTCACGGGATCGGGTGGTTTTCTTGGGTTGGTGCACGGGCAGGTGAGTGATGGCTATAACGTAGCCGTTGACTACACGCATTTGTTTTCAGCCAGCATGTTGGCCGAATTCCACTTCGGACGCACGAGCGTAAACATCGATCAGGGATCCAACTTTGCCAATGCGGGTCCTGGCTTCGGCACGCAGGTGGGATTTTCTCCGAACTTCGCAGGGAACTTCAGAGGCGGGGTTTCGATGATCCCGGAAATTGTGATTCAGGGATACATCGGAAATCCCAATCCGAGCGCGCACGGCGCCGCCCAGGTTGACGACACCCACGTATCGAACATCTGGGAATACGGTGGCGATCTGACCAAGACAATCGGGCGCCACACTTTCAAAGCGGGAGCAAACTTCGCCAGCAATAATGCCAATGCTCTGTATCTGAACTCCAGTGTTCAGTTTGCCGCTGCGAATACGGCCAACCCTCTCGACCTGTCTGGCGGCAACGCGATCGCATCGTTCCTTCTGGGGGATCCGAACAATGCCTCACGCCGCAATGTGATTGAAACTGAACACGGCGGCTGGGTTGATGGATTCTATGCCATGGATCAATGGAAGGCGACGAGGAAACTGAATATAAATATTGGTTTGCGTTATGACCTCACGTTGATGCCTATTTATGGAGATAACAAGAACGCGAACAACTTCGTGGGCGACATGAATTTCCGTGATGGAACCTACATTCTGGCGCGGAATGCTCCGTCGTGCGCGCAAACAAATGCTGCTCCCTGCATTCCTGGTGGCACGCTTCCTGCCCACGTCCTGGTGACACCTCTCAGTGGCACCGCGATATTCCACAACGATTTCAACGATATACAACCGCGAATCGGCATTGCCTATGAACTGCGGCCAACCACTGTATTGCGGGCAGGTTATGGAAGATTCTTTGATAACTGGGCAGCGATCACGCAAACCGCGCAAAACTACGAAGGCACTTGGCCAAGCCTGGACCAACTCGGAGCCAGCAATATTAACTCCGTTACCGTTGGCGCTCCGACCGTTAAGGCGGAAGATCCTTTCGGCCTGGGGAGCGGAAGCCCGATCACTGGTCCTACGCCCTTTAACCAGTCCACATGGTTTGCAGATCCGTATTTGAAGAGGCCTTATTCTGACCAGTGGAACGTCGGGGTGCAGCAACAAGTCACACCCAACGCGGTGCTGACGGCCAACTACGTGGGTTCGGTTGGCCGGCGCCTCGATATTGGAGGAGCGTACAATGTCGCCATGGTAGCTGGCGGAAACGCGAATAAAGCGTGTACGCCTTACGATCCTTCTAACCCGAACGCAACGAACTGCGGAGCGCCGTTTCCGTATATTGGGCCAACCGCCTATGACCGAAGCCAGGGAAAAAGCAGCTACAACGCGCTTCAGGTTTCATTGAACGGTAGAGAGCAACACGGCCTGACGTATCTGGTTTCGTATACCTGGTCGAAGAGCCTGGATCTCGGATGTTCGGGTTGGTATGGAGTGGAAGGTTGCTCGATTCAAAACCCGTACAACCTCCAGGCTGACAAGGGTCCTGCCGCAACCGACCTTCCGCAAATCTTCTCGGCTGCGTGGGTCTATACATTGCCCTTCGGCAAGGGCAACAAGCTTTCGTCGAGCAGTTCGGTTGTGAATGCATTGATTGGAGGTTGGAACCTGAACGGCGTCCTCTCATTAAACTCGGGAACTGCCTTCGATGTGGGAAGCGGCAAAGACATTGCGGAGACAGGTAATTACAACTACGGCAACGGATATGGCTACGAGCGAGCCAACCTGGTTGGTAGCGAATATCCTGCGAATAAAGGCCCCGCCGAATGGATTAACGTGGCGGCATTTCAAACCCCGGCTTTGGGTACGTTCGGGAACCTGGGCCGAAATTCGCTGCGTTCGGACTGGAACAAGAATCTGGACCTGTCGCTGTTCCGGCAGTTCCCAATTACAGAACGTTTCCGGCTGGAATTCCGTTTCGAGATGTTTAATGCGACCAACACTCCGGTGTGGGCAATTCCAGTTTCGAGCCTGGAGTCCCCAAGCTTCGGCGCGGTTACGCACACGGCCAACATACCTCGACAGTTACAGTTCGCACTCAAGCTTTACTTTTGAGCGCTGCTAAGGAGAGCGCGGCAACTTGGTATACACATGGCGGCGGGCGTGCCCAGTTGAGGGACAGGGAAAGCGCCGGCCGCATTTTTCTTGAGCGGATCACACTTTTTTGTCTGGCCTGCTCGACGAACTCCTGGAGGGCGCTACACTTTATGGAGTCCGAGCTTGCCACCTCGCGGCGGACGATTTGGCACGAGCTCAGCACCGGCGCACGAAACTCATGGCGGAGAGAACGGCGAGCAAGCCCGAAGGTCCCCAGAGATGTACGGAGTGCAGACACAAACCGCTAGATTTTCCATCTCAAAGCTAAGTGTCTGGATGACACTGGCGAGTTCGATTTGCGTGACTGCTCAGAATGCTTTACCGGGTCACAACAACAGTGCACGGACCGCGGGGGCATTACCCAAGTCGTGTCTCATTCGAGGGGGCACATCGGAGAAAATCTCGGCCCTTCTCGAAACCATTCAGGATCATCCGACCGCGGGCGCCTATAACACGCTGGGAGTTCTGTACGCTCAAGCAGGTCGCGTATCCTGCGCCATCCCTTCTTTCGAAACTTCTCTCGAGTTGGAAAACCGGAACTGGGAGGCTCATTACAATCTGGCGCTCGCGCTTCTACAAAAAGGAGATCGGAGCCGAGCCGAGAGGGAACTACAAACAGCAATGCAGCAGAAACCAGATTCAGTCAGCTCTCATTTCGCACTCGGAACCTTGTTTGAGAGCGAGAAGAAACTAGGACAGGCAGAAGAACAATTGGGTTCGGCTCTGAAAATTGATCCGCATTTCACAGTTGGTGCGCTCAAGCTTGCTCAAGTCCTGATCAGCGACGGCAAACCACAGGCGGCGGTCGCTTGTTTGGAAGACGCGGTTAAGCAGGCGCTACCAGAGCAAGCTGAACCGGTGCGGGCGGCCCTCGGAGTCGCTTACGCAGAAAGCGGCGAGATGGAGCGGGCGTTGGAGACACTCAGAAGTCTCGTCGCTTCTTATCCGGATTCTGCAGATGCGCATTTTAATCTAGGGTTGCAGTATGCGAGGCCGGGACAGCCGACAGATGGAGAAGTTGCCGCGTCAGAATTCCGTCAAGCGCTGCGGCTTGACGACAGGATGGATGCGGCCAGAATCGCTCTGGGACGAATACTGATCTCGTCGCAGAAGTACTCCGACGCGATTTCTATTCTCGTAGAGTACACGCGCCGTCAACCGAAGGATGCTCAAGGGTTCTACGTTCTGGGGCTGGCATACGAGGGGCTCAAGAAATCGGACGCGGCCATCAATGCGCTGCAGCGCGCCGCCGTTCTTGATCCAAAGGATTCCGCCGTCCACTTTTATCTTGGAATGCTCTTGGCAAGCGCCGGAAAAATGGACGAGGCCATTGTCCAGTTCGACGCTGCTGAGCGCATCAATCCATCCGATCCCGAAACCCACAAGGAACTTGCGTTGTTGCTGGAGAAAGCAGGCGAAAAACAACGCGCCCACGTCGAAAGAACCAGGCTGGCGGCTCTGAAATCGGATAGCGAGAAAGAAAGTGTCATCGCCAGATTCAATCAGGAGGCGAACCAATACCTCTTGGCGGGGAACGCGAAGGCGGCCGCAGAGAGTTACAAAAAAGCCGTGCAGCTAGATCCTCACGACCCCAAGCTGCACTACAACCTGTCCCTGGCCTTGGACAAACTAGGAGAATTTTCTTCCGAGCGGAAAGAACTGGAGAGAGCCATCAAGTTGGATCCGCGCATCGCGGTCGTGCAAAATCAATTGGGCCTCCTCGCCTTGCATAGCGGGCAACGAGCCGAGGCGGAACTACGCTTCAAAAAGACACTGGCAATCAATCCCACATTCGCCGAAGCGCAGAGCAACCTCGGCGTGCTTTACAGCCAGGAGGGAAAGAATTCAGAGGCTACAACGCTGTTTCAGCAGGCCATAAGGAATGATCCCAAATACACCAAGGCTTACGTCAACTTTGGGTTACTTTTGGCGCAACAGGGGGCGTTGGCGGAAGCTGAACAGCAATTTCGGATGGCCATCGGAGTTGATTCAAACTATCCGGATGCTTATGCCGCGTTTGGGATGCTGCAGGCTAAAACGGGACGCGGAGCGGAAGCGGTTACGAACTTCCAGAAGGCGGTGACTCTCGAACCGGCGTCCGCACAGGCTCACCTGAATCTGGGCATCGCGCTGGTCGATGAGTTCGATCGTCCCGCCGCGTTTAAGGAGTTTTCGGAAGCCGCCCGACTGGATCCCCAGCTTGCCGCCGCTCACTACAATCTGGGCAGATTCTTCTTCGAGACAGGCAAGTACGAAGATGCGGGTAGGGAACTGGAGACGGCAACTCATTTGCAGCCGGACTATGCTGCTGCACTTTATTTTCTCGCGCTCACGGCAAAACAGGAAAACCAACCAGAACGGTCAACTGAACTGCTACAGAGAGTCGTCGCGCTTCAACCAGACAATGCAGATGCGCAATATCTTCTCGGCCAGAACCTGGAGCACGCGGACGACAATTCTTCAGCCATTCAGCACTGGAAAGCTGCAGTTCAGGCCGACCCCAATCATTCTCAAGCCCTGTACAACCTGGCCAAGGCTCTGAACAAGATTCATGATCCAGATGCCAAGCAGTATCAAGATCGCTTCGACGCGCTGCAGATGAGGCAGCAAATCGCTGATCGCGTTTCGGAGCTGGGAAACTTTGCGTTAGAAGCGGCCAACGCGCAGAACTGGCCTCAGGCCCTGGAGCAGATGCATGAGGCCATCCAGCTTTGTGGCAATTGTCCACAAAGCGCTCACCTGCACAAGAATCTGGGATTGTTCTACGGGCGAACGGGAAATATTGGCGAAGCGGAGAAGGAGCTGCGTACCGCACTACAACTGGCGCCCAACGATGCCGATGCACAAAACGCATTGGCCATGCTTGAGCACGCACATGAAGACCAGGTCAAGTAGATGTTGAACCGATTGAATCAGACACTGGGAGGTTTTTTCTGAAGGGCAATTCACACACATTTCGGCTTGATGGCAAGCTTGCCGTAGTTACAGGAGGGGCCAGCGGCATCGGGCGCGCCGTTGCTCAAAGATTTGCGAGTGGCGGAGCCTGCGTCCGCGTGCTGGACATCGACGAGGACGCCGCCAAAACCGTGGCCAGCGAAATCGTATCCAGCGGCGGGAACGCTAAAGCCTATCGCTGCGACGTGTCCCAGCAGGAGAACGTGAAGGCGGTTTTCAATAAGGTATTTGAGGACGGGCGCGTCTACATCCTGGTGAACAACGCCGGGATCTCCCACATTGGCAACTTGGAGGGCACCTCGGATCACGATTTTGACAAAGTCTTCTGCGTGAACGTTAAAGGCATGTACAACTGCATGTACGCCTCGGTCGCGCACATGAGAGATCATGGAGGCGGCATCATTTTGAACATGGCGTCGATCGCCGGGACCTCGGGCCTTTTGGACCGCTTTGCCTACTCCATGAGCAAGGGTGCGGTTGTTGCGATGACCTACTCCGTGGCCAAGGATTACCTGGCTCACAATATTCGCTGTAATTGCATTTCGCCAGCAAGAGTTCATACTGCCTTCGTCGATAATTTTCTGCACCGAAATTATCCCGGCAAAGAACAGGAGATGTTTGAGAAGTTAGAAAAATCGCAACCTATTGGGAGAATGGCTCAGCCCGAAGAGATTGCTGCTCTTGCCCTCTTCCTTTGCTCGGACGAAGCATCATTCATCACGGGTTCGGACTATCCGATTGACGGAGGTTTCTTGAATCTTCGCGGCTAAGGTCCGATGATTAGTGCGAAGAGTAGAACCGAGCCCGAAATTTGCGCCGAGTTTCTCGATGGATCTGCAACTCAAAGATAAAGTTGTGCTGGTGACGGGCGGCGCAAAAGGTATTGGCGCTGCCATCACGAAAATCTGCGCCCAGGAAGGCGCCATCGCCGTTGCCGTGGATCGAGACGTGCAGGCGTGCCAGCAAGTGCATGACGAACTCAGCGTCCAGAGTTTGCAGACCAGCTTCATCGCGATGGATCTTTCGTCGGCCGAGAACTGCAGAGCGATTGTCCAGCAGGCGATTGCGACCTTCGACCACATCGATGCGTTAGTGAATAACGCGGGAATCAACGACAAGGTTGGTCTCGAACACGGCGGTCCCGAGGAATTCGTCTGCTCGTTAGAGCGGAACCTTCTGCACTACTACAACATGGCACATTATGCTTTGCCACATCTGAAGCGGACCCGCGGTTGTATCGTCAACATCAGTTCGAAAACAGCGCTCACCGGTCAGGGCGGAACGTCCGGATACGTTGCGTCGAAGGGCGCGATCTTAGGCCTGACTCGCGAATGGGCGGCGGAGTTGCTTTCATACAGTATCCGTGTGAACGCCGTCATCCCTGCTGAAGTAATGACGCCGCTGTATCAACATTGGCTAAACGGCTTCCCCAATCCGCAGGAAAAACTAAAGAGCGTGGTTGCCAAGATTCCTCTCGACCAGCGGATGACAGCCCCTGATGAGATTGCAGCAATGGTGGTCTTCCTCATTTCAGCCAGGGCGGCGCATATTACAGGGCAGCATCTGTTTGTAGATGGAGGTTACGTGCATCTGGACCGCGCTTTGACCTAACCGGAGGGATATGACGAAACCGTCCGTGTCAATTACGGAGCGCCGCTACGTTTTGCCGCTGATCCTGGTCACCAGTCTTTTTTTTCTCTGGGCTTTCGGCGTCAATCTGAACGACATTCTAATTCCCCACCTGAAGAAGGCCTTCCGCCTCTCCGACTTTCGCTCCTCATTGATTCAGACGGCATTTTTTGGAGGATATTTCCTGGCAGCTCTACCCGCGGGTTGGCTGATGGAGAAGATCGGCTACAAACGAGGAATCCTGGTCGGCTTACTGACCTGTGCCACGGGAGCTCTTCTGTTCATTCCTGCGGCATCGGTGAGCCTATATATATTTTTCTTGTTCGCACTCTTCGTCATGGCGTGCGGTCAGGCAGTTCTCGAAGTGGCAGCCAATCCCTACGTGACGATCCTTGGGCCGCCGGAGAGTTCGGAACGTCGATTGAATCTGGCGCAATCCTTCAACTCGGTCGGCGCAGTTGTCACTCCAATCGTTGGCGCTGCCTTCATCCTTTCCGGGGTAGAGCATTCGCGCGTGGAGTTGTCCGCGATGACTCCGGCGCAATTTCAAGCCTACCAGGCAACCGAAGCTGCCACTGTCAGAGGAACTTACCTGGTGATTGCCGGGCTCTTCCTTGTCGTAGCTGCTCTCATCTTCTTTTCCCAGTTGCCTGAGGTCCGAGAAGAAGATGGCGATGAAGAAACATCGAGCCCGGCTCCAGGTCTGCGAGGATTGTGGCCGTATAAGCATCTGCTGAAAGGCGTCCTGGCGCAGTTTTTCTACGTGGGAGCACAAGTGGGCGTAGCCAGTTTCGTAATTCGGTTTGCGCAGTACAGCATGCCTGGACTGCCCGAGAAGCATGCCGCAAATTATCTCAAGCTGCACCTCATGGGATTCATGATTGGCAGATTTGCCGGATCCGCGATCATGAAACACATAGCGGCTTCCCGCCTACTCTCGTTGTTCGGAGCGGCGTCTTTAACTTGCCTCACGATTGTGCTGCTTGGAACCGGAGTGGCGCCCATGTGGGCGCTGGTTCTCCTCGGGTTTTTCCATTCGATCATGTTTCCGACCATTTTCGCCCTTAGCCTCAAGCATCTCGGCCCACACACCAAGTTGGGCTCTTCTTTGCTGGTGATGTCCATTATTGGCGGTGCCGTTTTTCCAGCCATCATGGGCTACCTCTCCGATGTGCGCAACATCCGCTATGCGTTTCTGGTTCCATTCTTCTGCCATCTCTATGTACTCTATTTCGCGACACGGGGTTACCTTCCCGCTCTCAATCTGCCGAAAGAGGCCGAGATACGGAGCATCGCCGTCGAGAACTAACGCCTACGATTGAGGACAAACTATGCGCGTGAAAATACTGCTAGGCACATGTGTAGCTGGAGCAGTTCTTGGGTCTGGTGCGGTTGCACTGCGGGCTCAGTCCGCGCGACCTTCGACCGCTCCCAAAACCGCAGAGCAGGTCTACAAGAACGTTCAGGTACTCAAAGGCGTTCCTGCCGACCAACTGGTTCCGGCCATGCAACTCATCACGGCATCCTTGGGAGTGCAGTGCGATTTCTGTCATCTGGAAAACGCGTTTGAAAAGGATGACAAAGAAACGAAACAGAGAGCCCGCAAGATGATGCGCATGATGTTCGCCATCAATAAAGATAACTTTGATGGTCGTCAGGAGGTGACTTGCTACGCATGTCACCGGGGTGCCCACAAGCCTGTGATAACGCCAATCGTCGGTGAAGAAGCAGGTCACTTGGTTGGCGAAAAAAAGATTTCCCATGAACTGCCGAATACCGCCAACCTGCCAACCGCTGATCAAGTTCTGGGGAAGTATCTGCAGACAGTTGGCGGCGCCGAGGCCGCCGCCAAAATTTCAACCCGCATTCAGAAAGGCACGTTAACGGTCGGCTCAGAACGTTTTGCAGTCGAAGTACTCTCGAAAGGGCCTGCCAACCGAGTGACCAAGGTACATTTCGTGGGTGGTGACAGCGTCACGGGCATTAACGAGACAGAGGGTTGGCTCACTGCGTCCGGCGGTTCGGTACACGAAATGAGTCCGTCTGAAGTGGATGCCGCCAGAATGGACGCAGAACTTTTCTTCCCCACCGCACTGAATCGGATTTTCAAACAGTTACGTGTGGAGCAGTCACGCCGAATCAATGGCCGTGACGCCTACGTTCTTGCAGGTGTGCGAGAGAATTTACCAACCGTGCAACTTTTCTTCGATCAGCAGTCGGGACTGTTAATGCGCGTCCTGCGTTTTGTGGAAACGCCGCTTGGCTGCTATCCCACGGAAATCGACTACGCAGACTATCGCGAACAAGATGGCGTCAAAACTCCGTTCCGCTGGACCATCGCCCGCCCCAATGGAAGTTTCACAATCCAGATCGAACAGATGCAACAGAACCTACAAATCAAAAAAGACGAGTTTACCAAACCTCCTACATCGCCATAATCTAAATCACAGCCTGTGGTTCGCGAATGTCTTGACAGCAGTCGCATACAAGCCCAGCATCGTGACTGAGCAAGCTACCTCTTTCTTACTCTTTCAGGTTCACTGAGCTAAGTCAGCCCATCTAAAGTGTTTTTCTTAGCTCCTTGCTTATCTTACGCAGTGTGTTTTTGTCGCCCACCAATCAAATCATCGAGAGCGGTAAAAAGAAGATGCAGATCGAGCAAGTGTTCCACGGTCTGCAACAGGTTCGCGGGAGACTCGCTCTTGGACACAAACACATCTACCGATCCCAACACGCTCTCTGGTAGCTCATCATCGGCGGACAGCAGCACGATCGGAATCTCGGGTTGACTAGCCTTCATGCACTCTGCCACCACATCGCCGCGCATCTCCGGCATGTGATAGTCGAGAAGAACCAAGTCAATAGGATGGGAAGCAAAGAGCCGCAGAGCTTCCACTCCGCTTGCGCTGGCTAGAACTTTGCAGCCGCTTCCTTCAAGCAGCATTTGTCGCCCTTCAAGTCCGTTCCACTCGTCATCAACGCACAGGATTAGAGGTCTTTTTGGCATGGCAATCCTCCGATTTGTCGGCGGACAAGCACGAGAAGACTTGCCTTTGGCGGCCAGTCCAGGAAGCAGCGCCTCTCTCCGAACACTGGCACGAATCGTGCCAAACTGGCAAGGGACAGCGGAGCACAACTTAGGTTCAACAGGAGTCTAGGAATGTAAACATTACTTAGTAACGACGGACACCACGTGTGTAAAAACAGCCGGTGGTGCGTGAGCATCATTTGGCACACAGACAACGATCGCCGGTCGGTTGGACTTCCACCGACGACTGTTACATTGACTACATCGTACGACACGTATTACCTGTTCGAACTCCGCTCCATCCGGCGTACACACAGTATTGCTCAGCATTCGAAGCGTGTTTTACTTTTGAGTTCCGGTTCGAGGTGAACCTTGGCGTCATGGGTTAGCGTCGGGCGGGCTGTTCGACATTCGGACTCTCACGACCGCCGTTTGTTTGCTCAGAATCGCTCTCCTGTCAGGCCAGAAACTTTCACCGTTCCGGCCTTTTTCTTTGTGATCGTGTTTCAGAGCTGTGGGTGGACGACACGTCGTCGAGACCACACATCTCCAACACCAGTTCTCCGATACGCTGTGTTCGCTCGTCGTAACCGATCTCCCCTTTGGGGCTTCTACGACCGGCAGAAATGATGCCGCGAGCAGTTCTCTCCTGCTGTTTTCCCAGTCTGGAGATTTCGGCAACGATTTCCATCCGGCGCTTAGCAGGGTCTTACATATTACTCAGTCTTATTATTTCGGGGAACGCGTGCAATACAGGTGCCACTGCATTCCTTCAGTCAGATGAGGAGGAAGGCGGCTAAAAAAATCGAGATTCGTTTACAGGTACTAGCGGTAATAGTTAGTATTCCAGTTCGGCGCTGGCGGTCCTTCCCCAACACCTTGGGTTGTATGGGTAGCCAGACGTGGCAAGCCCGCCCCGCCCAAAACCATTCGGTTATCTGACGCGGACAAGGCGAATGTCATCGTTGTAGCTGGCAATCGCGATTGGCGCGTGCCTTGCTTTGTCGTTTCTAATCACGCAGCTCCTCCACGGCTCGCTTCCAGCGCTAGCAATCTGGGCAAGGCGCGTGTGGCGAACCCGTCAGCTGGGAAGACTGTCGGGGCCAGTGCTTGAATCTGAGATATGTCAACCTGTCGGGCACGAAGCGTAATCTTCACCCGCCGCATCTAACTGCTGACATGAGCTTCACGGCAGGTAAACACCGTGCTCCTACCGTGCTTATTATTGCACTGGTAATCATCATTGCATTGTTGGCATACCTGATTACCGCCAAGACACCAGATCGTCGGCCCCAAGCCGCTCCCATGCATTCCCCTAACTAGCGGCCAGGAGTTGGACGTGTCCCCCTTCCGTCCTTTTTCCGGCACTGACTAGAGGCCGAGAAGTACGGCAGTTTAGAAGTCGAATTCTCCCTATATCAAGGGTGCATGACGACTTTCTCCAAAATTCTGGCTGGCATCGTAATGGCCGTGGCCTTGGTGTGCGGATTCGTTGCGCTCAACACAATCTGGTTTGGTACAACTCGTGGTGCACATGCTTTGCACAAACAGCTTTACTAAGGGAGGTCCCCGATAGCAATGGTTTCGCAAGCCCGCTAGCGCATCTGGCAGGGAGGCAGCAGACCTGTGGAAACCAAACGGCACCACTACCAAAAACTGGTGGTGTCTGAAATGTGCGTTGAAACTATTTGTTCGGCGGATGTTTCTTGATCCAGCCAAGCTCCCGAAACAGATCGAACGCTTTAGACTGCAATTCTTTGCTTTCTGGATTCAGCGCCCACTGTTCGAGGATTTGTCCCAGTGGACGACCCAACACGCGAATGGCTCTATCGGTAGGTGACTCTGACAGCTCGGCGGACTCCAAATCGGAAGTCTGACAGCGAAGCGGCTCGGGCTGGACAATAACGCTAGGGTCTTGAGCGGCCTTCGTCCTCGGCGTGCACAATCGTGCCGTAGATCAAGCGCGGGACGTTTTTGAAATAGACCTTTCGACCTTTCTCAAGGGCCACCTGTAGTACCTCCGACCTAACGCAGAAAATTGAGGTCGATATTAGCATCCGATCCCGAACCTGCGGAGTGCTGAAGGGTCGAACCGTTGATATTAGCGAATCCGGGATCGCAGCCATACCGCCATTCGAAGCGCCCTTGGGTGAGATCGTGGAGTTGAGCTTCACGCTTCCGACGGCCCTGTGAGGGTTCAGGCGACCGTGCGCCAAAAGAACGCTTTTCGCTACGGCTTCGAATTCGTCGATCCTAATACGGTGAACGAAACCATTCGGCGCACATGCCGCGATCTTGCGGTTGACCAATATCTGTTCGCCGGACTTAAGACGTGAAAGCCTGCCGCAGACTCGCAGCAGGCTCATTTGTCCCTACGCCGCCTTTTTCTGCCCCGCCCTCAGCTTTGCCCATCGCAATCTTTGAGCGGCGGCGATCTTTCGACGCGCTGACGCCGACATGGTGCGCTTCGCAGGAGCCGCAACCGTTGTTTTCGCCGCTACCAATGCAGGCTGCGATTCCTTCTTTGCGTTTGCCCATCTTGCTTTCTGCGCCCTTGCCATTTTCAACCGTGAAGCCTTCGATATAAAACGTTTCGGTACGGACGGAGATGCAGATGCCGATGTGATGCTGGTCGCTTGGCTTGCTTGCCGAGATGTTCCCGTACCATTTAGTGACTCGATCACTGAAATCGCTTGATCCAGTTTCTTCAAGTGTGACTGTGCTTCCCGGCGCTCAGCGCGAAGCTGCTGAAGCGCATTTGCTAGGTTTCCCATTAGTTCCCCCTCCGTATTTGACAGCGGGATTATTGTAGAGGGCTGAGTGTGTTACTGCCTAATAGGACACAATCTTTTTCAGAACATTTGGAGTCTTGGAAGTGTCGGTGGCGATTACACTCTTGTCGGTCGCACCTTGATCATTATTCGCTTGAGATTAACTATGCCCGACGTTATTGTTGGAGCGGTCTACTACACCTCAGTTCGGCTATTTGATGAGCAATTTACTACTGCACGGGCGGAAAGTCGATACTGCCTTCGACCTCATAGGAAGTCGCGAGAACGACATGACCCGCGCCTTGGGCTAGCCCATCATCAGAAAACAAAAGACGAGATGGTCAAGCGGATGGGCGAAACCAGCGCAAGCCAAACACCACTTGGCTGCGTTTCTGGACGGCGAGACCGATGTCTCGCAGGAACCCGAAAAACGCACAACAAACTCCAAGCCGCTTCCACACATTCCGCTCCTGTGCACAGGAAGTGATGGCGGACGTGCTAAAGGTGAAGCCGCCGGAGAAAACAGCGAAGCCGAAGGGTTAGGGCGTGTTGCGGCGGCTTGGTTTTGATTTGCGTCCTACCAGCGCAGCGACGATCCCTGAGATAGTCGATCCGCCCACGCAGGTGCCGACTATCTTCACTGTGTCTGCCCCATTCACCTTGCCAAACACGAATCCAAGCGCAACGACCGCCGCCACAAAAGCTGCCGCCACCGCTAAAACCAAAATACCGATAGCTACGATATCGGGCGTATCCAGTGTGTACTTGCTACGAACTTCACTCTTAGTGGAATCAGCAGGAGCCGCAGCCCGACCGTCGGCAGGAGACGGATGATATTCAACCCGCTCAAAGGAAGCGGAAGCGGGAGCGGGGAGAGTTGGAATAGCGGTTAGTGCCTTCGGTGGATCGGGAGGAATTGCCACGGCTTACCTCAGCGGCGAGGAATCCTTTATATGCTTACCGGTTTGGGTTTGTCAAAGGCATAATTCCGCAGTTTTCCCTTGCCGAACCATTCAACGACTCCATGACTGCAATCGCTTTATCCAACTTTTCCACTTGCAACTGCACTTGCTTGCGCTCGGCACGAAGCTGCTGTAGCGCGTTCTCTAGGTTTCCCATTGTTCCCCCTCGATTTTGACAGCGGGGGATATTGTATAGGATTGGAATAATCTGCTGTTGGGTCTGTTAGCCGTGGGTTCACTAGATGAGAGCAGTGGCAATAAAGAAGGGTCAGAGCCGAGAAAAGGCAGTCGGCTTTCGGGAGATGGGAACGCTAAGGTGTGAGGGTTGCGGCGAGGAGTTCTCCATCACTCACGATCCTGCGTTCGTGGATAAGTGGCTCGCAGAAAAACAAGCATATTGGCTCGAAAAGGTTCTTGCAGAAGAGCACGAGCGCGACAAGAAACACGCCGACAAAATTGAGCTGCCGGAATGATCCTCCGATTGTCGGACTGAAGACCTGCGACTGGTCAGCGGAAGTAGCGAACAGAAATCATGCCAAAGATTGAGCAGCATGGTCGTGAGAAGCACAACCTGACCATGGACAATGAAACAAGGAACAGGGTTCGCAGTGCGATTCAGCGCAAAGCGGCATAGCTGTTACGGCATCTTTTCCGGGACTCACTCAAAGGGCGGCTCGTGCCGCCCTCTCTAATGCTCCGAGGAGAAAAACAGACTGTGCAGTAGGAAAATCTCGCCTGCTTCAAATGCCACGAGCCGCTAGTAAGAAAATGAACAGCCGTTGTTAAGCGTAATCGTTCTAGTAGATACGATAGGAAGATTTGCACGGAGCTTTGGAACGCTTCGTGCTAGAGCCTCTCTTTGAACGTCCTTCCGACTAGGAGGGCACGATGATCAGCAAGGAGAGCGAGAGAAGTGGATGGAGCTTTGCGAACCTGCGGACATCGTGGGGTGAGTCATGAGCAGCCGATTTTGCCTGCTCTGCCGCATATGCCACGAACCTGTGAGCCTTAAATCAGACACGGTTACGGATGAAAATGGCAAGGCCGTTCACGAGGACTGCTATGTGAAGGAAATCACGGGACAGGACGACCCTGCGGCGGAAGTGGCTAGAATTTTGTCGCTTCGCCGTCTGGTATGAAGAAAGCACGCCGTTCCTCTGGCGTCATTTCCCGTTTGAAGACTTTGCGAAAGCGTTCCTCTATTTGGGCGGTGGTGTGTAAGTCTACTAGTTTCGCTAGTTCGTCGTCTTCCAGTTCTGATCCCCACATTTTACGATAATGCGCTGAATCCGAATTGATGTCTGGTCAATATTGAGCAGATGGCTACGTCGCAGAGGGCTGGCTGGCATCCCCGCGCTGGCACTTGTGATCTTCAAATTGCCTGCGGAGGTTTTGTTGCGCGTCCGATGTCCTTTTCAGCATCTCTAGGGGAACCTTAAAGTTCGTAGCACAATACGTGCAGACTCCTATAGCCGGGACTGTACCAATCCATTTGACCACCCGGAGATTACGCTTGTGCATGGCCGATCTTCGAGGTGGAAGACTTTTTCTTGGCTGCGCTGGCTTTCGCGGCGGCCTTGGGGTGGCGGGCGGCCTTCGCACGTTCGGCTGTAGTTTTATACGTGTTCAACTTCGCCATGCGGAGAATTTTCCCATAGTTCGGAGATCGATTTCCAGCCCTGCGGGAGTCCCACACGTATACTAGGTTCGATCCCTGTGACTACCCGCGTCATTCTTTGAATGGCTCCTTGAGGCGCGGGTTTTATTTTTGAGATTGCCAGGGCGGAGGGTGCAAAGCGGCAATCACGCCAAACAGCAGGTCGGCAAGTTAGTTAAAGAACACCAAACGAGCATGCCGACAAAGACCGCAGTCTGATTCTGTTTGAGGTTGCTGCAACAGTTCTCGCTCATCTAACGTTTTGCGCAGTTGGGCAAGAAGGATTGCCAGCTTGGTTGGACTGATTTATTTATTGGAAATAGGTCGCCAATTTTCATCTCTAAGGTCCGGGGCCAGAGCAAGACCTCCATTTCTACGATTGCGTTAATTTATCTTGGAGCGGGAAGCCGAGTCTGAGCAATAGTGCTCAACGCACATTTCACACACTGCTCAACTGAGCAAAATTGACCAGTCAGCATTTTTGTAAAAGGTGTAGCATCACGACCAAATAGAGGAGGTCGGGGTTGCCTCTGGAAGAGCGAGCCCATTAAGTACGGTGCGCTGGGCGCTGACCACACATTCCCCTCGGCGCACCGTCACCTCGCACAACTCAAACTCAAGTCTTTCTGTTCGTATGCTAACCTGGCCACGGGAACGGGTTAAAGTTTGTCTCAGCCCAATCCCTCGCTGTGTCCGACATCAAACAGTTCGGATGTAACGAGCGTCGTATGATGAGGCAGTCGCCTTACACATCCCTCCGCCGTGCCTAGTTCGGGCGTCGGTCTCTTGTACAATCTGAGTAATTCGTGTCCGGGAGACCGAGTGTGCCAATAATGTCGCAATCCCCAATCTGTTCCTTGTGCAACGAACCCGTGGAACTTGAAACCACTAAGACCGATGAAAACGGGGATGCAGTTCACGAGTAGTGCTACATCCTCAAAATGCAACCGGAACGCATCAAACATATCGGCATTAGCCCGATGACCTTAACCTGCCCTCGGTGCGCTGCCAAGGCAGAACGAGTCTGCGGAATCCTTAACGGCGAGCCTGAAGTGGTCCACGTCGAAAGAATTGAACCTGCGGCAGCAATGCGTGTCGCGGCAAGGGTCCCAATTAATGAGCCCGCCGCCTCTCAAGCATGTAGTAGAGTGAGAACCTCTTCCCCCTCCGCGAAGACCCATCCTTCCTGAGCGGCTTCATTAATGGTACCGCCCTCCCCCTAGCGGAATACTCGTGCGCTCATGCGAATGGGCCATCGCGCAAGATCGGCGCGATTATGGCAGCTCTTCGCCACTGTCTCGGTCCACTAACGAACAGAACGGAAATAAACCTTCTGCGGTCCAGGGCCACGCGGCACAATCAATCACGAAAAGGCGACTAGCCCCGTCAGGTACGCGACACTTCCTGACGGAATACCGGATGCGGCGTATGGTATCGCCTTCCTGTCAACATTAAGTTAATAGTTAAGGAGATATTTGAAAATGGAAACCAGAGTAGAACGTGGGCAGGTGAGCGAGGACCGCGTTACGGGCGCGATTGAACGCCAGACATCGCAAGCACCATCAAGCCTGTTCTTGGGACTCGCGCTTGGATCGATGGCAGTCTCGGCAATACTGAAAATCTCAGGCAAGGATAACTGGGCGCTCTTTGTGGGGCAATGGGCTGCCCCGTTCCTCATTCTTGGAACCTACAACAAGATGGTCAAGCAGCATGGATCGGATGCGGTAAATCATCTTACCGCGGCGTAGATGACCCCATGAGCCCACCGAACCCACCTGGGCCACCGAGCACGCGCCTTTATGCAACTAACGTTCGCATCACAATCATGCATTGCGCTGATCAGCGCGATGCAAAACTCAAAGGAGAATTACATGCCAGACGATATGAATAAGGAGAAAGGTCAGAATCCGGGGCAATCGGGTCAACAATCCGGACAGCAGCAACAGAAACATGATGATGCTTTCAAGAAGAACCCTGGCCAAGACCGTAACCAGGAGCAGGATGACAAGCAGAAGAAACAACAGGACCAAGGGGGTCAGCGCCGAGCGTCCTAATCCTTCGTTCGGGTCCCGGCCTAAGATTGCCGGGACCTTTATTTCAGCGAAATGAATTGAACTCGACTCTTTTCAGGAGAACGATATGCCAAACGACAGTTTGAAGGAATTGTATGTAGAGGAATTGAAAGATTTGTACAGCGCGGAGAATCAGTTGGTCAAAGCGCTTCCCAAGATGGCTAAGGCTGCATCGTCAGACGAGCTGCGGCAAGGATTCGAAGAACATCTCGAACAAACCAAGTGCCACGTGCAACGTCTGGAGAAGGTTTTCCAGTCCTTGGAGGAGAGTCCCAAAGGTAAGAAGTGTAAAGGCATGGAAGGCTTGATAGAGGAAGGTGCGGAAGTCATGGAAGAGGACTTTGAGGGCAGTCTCATGGACGCGGCTCTTATCGGGGCTGCACAACGGGTCGAGCACTACGAAATTGCGGCGTACGGAACCGTTTGCGCTTTTGCTAAGGAACTGGGAGAAACGAAACAGGCGTCATTGCTGACCGAAACGCTTGAAGAAGAAAAAGAAACGGATGAGAAGCTCACCGAATTTGCTCAACGGATCAACGCACACGCGAACGAAGGTGAAGAACGGAAGGAGGAGGCGACCGGCAAGAAGAAGGCCAGGCGCGCGGCGTAGATCGAAACTAGCGCCCCGAGCGCAGTTAAATCGGGGTGTTTAGCTCCGTACCGCTTAAGGGATGCGTTGGTACAGTGTGGACACTAGTTACGCGGTTTCCATAGTCCTGTACGGTTGACTAGTTACTATGCGATTGATTCCAAGAAGGAGTACCGATGAAATATTTTTCGAAAACGCTTTTAATCTTCCTTGTGCTTGGGTTCCTATTGACTTTGGCATCTATGGCGTCAAGCGCGCAGGACCCTTCCGCGACGCGACCGCCCGATAACACGAAAGTCAACGATCGGGATCGGGACAAAGCCGAGCCTACTGCGGATCAACCAAAAAAAATCGCCCCGACCGAGATATCACTCGTGATATTCGCCAGGCCATCGTACACGACAAGTCACTCTCCACATATGCGCACAACGTGAAGATCATTTCGCAAAACGGCATGGTGACGCTCAAGGGTCCGTTGCGGTCGGAAGAGGAGAAGGCGGCAGTTGAATCTAAGGCGGCCGAGATTGCTGGCAAGGACAAAGTGACGAGCCAACTGGAAGTTAAACGGAACTAATAACCAAAAACCACAAGGAGACATAATGGCAGGAAAGAACACAGCAGTGTTTGGCATCTACACGGATCGTTCCAGTGTGGATCGAGCCGTGCAAAGTCTCAAGGCAGCCGGTTTTTCAAACAACGATGTATCTGCGTTGTTCCCGGAAAGCAAGGGCACCAGGGATTTCGCCCACGAAAAGAACACCAAGGCACCTGAAGGAGCGACGACAGGGGCCGGGACTGGAGCGTTGTTAGGTGGAGGTTTGGGGTGGTTGGCTGGGATAGGCGCGTTGGCAATTCCTGGTCTCGGACCCTTCATCGCGGCGGGTCCAATCATGGCAGCTCTTGCAGGAGCCGGAGTCGGAGGCGCGATAGGCGGCCTTACCGGCGCTTTGGTCGGCATGGGCATACCAGAATATGAGGCCAAGCGCTACGAAGGTCGCGTCAAGGACGGCGGGATTCTGCTTTCTGTTCACTCAGACAATTCCGACCAGGCTAAGAAGGCGAAGGCAATCCTTGAAGGTACGGGTGCACAAGATATTTCTTCGACTGGCGAAACTCGGGGCGACAAGAGCGCCGCCCCCGACAGACACGTTGCATAGTTCTTTGAACCGGCAGGCCGGACGGAGTCTCTGTTCGGTTTGCCGGAAACATCGTTGAGGTTATCAAAGGAGAGAGCGAATGAGCGTCTGGACAATTCTATTCATAGTGCTGCTGATAGCGTGGATTGGCGGCTTTACGGTTTTCCACGTCGCAGGAGGACTAATTCACTTATTGCTCGTATTCGCCGTGATCTCGTTGATCTTGCATTTCGTAATGGGTGCGCGGGCGACTTAAGATTTTAGGGAGGAAGGATTTTCTCTTCCATTGCGACTCCTCAGTGGACGAGATCGAGCCTAAACACAACCGCTCTACTATTTACTGGATTTGCAATGAGCGAGCACAAAGCCCAAGTAACAATCTATTCGGTCTCGAACGCTAGTGATCGTGAACCCCGAACAAGTTGACGAACGAGCAATCGTGCCGGGGCAGATCATTCGGACTGAGATTGCTTATGGAAATAGCGATTGGATCGGAGGAAGAATCGCGTAAATATCTCGATGAGTATATCCGCTTGGCTGAGTCCCTCGTGGTAGCAGCGCAAGACTCGAGGCCAAGTGGATCGCTACTCCTTTCTTGTAAGGCTTTTTCACCCTCTATGCTGGTTTATCCCGGCGCACTAGCATCGCGATTTCACTCATTGACCCTGGCACAGCACTTTTGTTCACTGGAAACGACAATCTATTGGGCCTTTTCAAAGGGCGTGGCCGGTCGTATTAGTCGTGCGTTGGTGGCCGGGGTGCCTTGTCGGGGTCCGGTATCCGAGGAGTGAATGGTTCGCTGGCCGTCATGTCTAAATACTTTCCAAAAGAGATATGGCGCGGCAGGGGCGCTGCGCCATCAGAGGAACAAACGACCGTGGGTCGCATAGTTCCTCTCGCCCTTATCGAAAACAAATTTACGAATGCGGACGTTGGGCGAGTGTTCAAAATTGCACAGTGTTGAAATAGATGAGTAATTTTCGCCGGTTTGGGAATGGGTTAGTCTGGAATCGGGGAGGAGACGTGCTCGGGCGAGCCGGGTTGACTACGTCGTTTTGTTCCGAAATCGTAAAATCTCGGAGACGCTCAGAAAAGCGCGGGGCTATTGTCCTAAGCTGTGAGCCATAAACCCAAAGTGAGGCAGTCCCCCCAAGACCCGCCGACGAGCCCCCCTCACGGCGGGTCCTTGGTTGGCCGCTACTGAGAAGTTGCGAGGGCTGCAGCTTACTCGATTCGACTTCAGCGCACGACGGTTTTCAGAAAATAGGCAATGCCGATTGAGGGATTAGCTCTCGAAACAAATGTTTGCGCCGTCTGTTCATGGGGTATCCGACAACTGCCTTCTTTGAGTGCCCGGGAGCCGTTCATGCTGACAGTGGCATATTGTACGGCATCCGGTCGGAATGTCGACCTGTTTTGTTCAGCAAGACGTTGATTTCGCCGATGATCTCACGCCGTCTGATCCGTCGCGCCTCAAAGCGTACGACATGGTCAATTTCATCCTTTAGGACGGACTCCCCTCGCATTCGATCCCACAGATCGATGGCTCGCAGTTCGGCCATCAGGCTTTCTGCTTGTCATCAAGCACATTTTCCTCCCGCTATTGCCTCTAACCGGAGAGCCAGTTCAGAGGTGGTAAAAGGCTTCCGCATGAGTTGAAAAATCTTAGAATCTTCAACCCCCAATGGGTACTCGTCGGGGTAACCCGTCATAAGAAGTACTCTCAAGTCGGGATACATACCGACTGCAATCCGAATCAGTTCACGCGCCCCGAGCCCCGGTGTCACCACGTCACAAAGCAGAAAGTGGATTGGATTGGGATGCTTCGAGCACATCCTAAGCGCCTCATCCCCATCCTCAGCCACCAAGACTTCATACCCACGTTGCCGCAGTCCCCGTCCGAGCATTTCACGAATTGCAATTTCATCCTCAACCACGAGAATCGTATCCATAAGTTTGCAACGTGTGACCCATTTTGCCGCACGCGGGAGTGGAGCCCGTCGGAACAAATTTACGACGGCGGATGTGGGGTGAGTGTTCACGATTGCACAGTTTGTGAATTAAATAGACAATTTCCCTATTTGGGAATGTATTAGTCGTTGAGAACAAATGTTGAGAAGTGAACTGTGGACTTGCAGCCCGCTCAGAAGTTCATTGCCTGAGAGCTCCTCACATTTACCCGAACCAGCAAAAGATTGGCTTGGCCGGAGAATGCTGACGCCGGCATGGGCTTTCGCTGCGTCAAGGACTGAAATTGTCGAAACCGCGCGTGATTTTGAGGATCGTCGCGCACGCATCCGCATTTCATACATGCGCTCGACCTGTTCACAAGTTGGTACGCGGGACCACGGCAGCCCGCATTTTCAATTTCACCCGGCGCTTCTGCCGGCTATCGAGGAGTGGTTAAGCGAGCACGGATAAGATCGGTCAATCGGCTACCGCGTTTCTCGCCGGCGATCGGCACATGGTCGCGGTTATAAACTCTTTCGAAGGCTTCGACGTCCTTCGGATGAGGGTAAAGTACTACTAAGTTAACTGCCACTTCATCGTCTTTGAAATTGCCTCAGATGTGATTGAGATTTTCGAAAAAACGTGAGTTGCGGCACTGATTCACCGCAACTCACGAATAACTCTAGATTGCAGCGATTCCGTTAAATCCGACGTCCTGCGGGAGCCCGCCGACGGTCCCCAGGTTGCTCAATGTGCCATCCGACTGAATGCCGAAGATGCTAATCGTGCCCACCTTCGCATTGAGGCTATACAGGAATTTGCCATCGGCACTAACGCTGATGTCCAGATTCGTAGCTCCCGTAGGGTTTGTCCCAACGACAGTTCCCGGCAACGCGGTTAGCGTTCCATTGCTACCAATGGTAAAGCCCGAAATAGTTGAACTGCCAGCATTCGAGGTATAAACCCATTCGCCGTTTGGAGTAACCGCATTCCAGCATGTTGCCGCTCCCAGAGTCGGGACGCTCGTACTGATTGCGGAAAGCGTTCCATTGGAAGAAACTGCGTAAGACGAAATTGCCGAGGCGTTTTGGCCTCCGCTGGGACCGGTTTCAACTACTAGCGCCGCACCATTAGGAGCAAACGCAACCGAAAAAGCTCCCGGACCCACGCTCGGATTTGTAACGATCGGGGACAACGTTCCGTTACTCTGTACATTGAACACATCGATATCGTTCGTCTCTCGTTCAGTAACGACGAGGAACTGACCGTTGGGGCTGAACGCTAATGACGCTGCTCCCGAGGTATTGGTGCTTAGAAAACTGAGAGAATGAGGAATCTGCGAAAGTCTTCCGTCCTCATTGACTCGGAAACCGACCACGTTGCTGCTACCGCCAGTGTTGAGAACATACACGAAGTGTCCATGCTCGGCTACTGCGTTGGGTTCACTTCCTCCTGAGAATTCCTTGTCAGCCAGCGACAAGTCCGAGCCGTGAACACGAAATACTGAGATCTCTCCGCTACCTGCGTTGACCGCAAACAGAAGGGTGTGATCTTGACTGAGGGTTAAAGAACCTTGTGATTCCAGCGGATCATTATTCCCACCACTGCCACGCCCGCCGGTTGCAAATCTGTGGCCTTCTTGTAACGAGCCATCTGCAGCTCTTCTAAAAGAAATGACTTCATTCCGATCCGCGGCATTCGTCATAACGAAGACTGCGCCTAGGTTAGGACGTCCATCCTGTGCATTGCTGCGAGTTGCCGACAGTACGCCAATCGCTAGCGCGACCGACAAAAGGGTGCGGACTACTTTTTGCATTTCACGGCTCCTGTAATTGACTGAAAGTGCGCGGCGCCGAATTCAGGGCTCCTCAAACAAGGCATTCCCTTCAGTTTCCGCGTCGCGTAGTCATGAGAGAGATGACTAGAACAAAAGTTTCAGAGGACACTTAAAGAGTCCATATTTAATTGTAAAATCTGCTTTGCTCGCATAACGCCGTGGACTGGTTGAGGCTCGAATCAACGTTCGATAGGGTTCGGTTTTTCTGGTGTTCATTCTCGGAAGCCTGGCGCTCGACCACTTTCTTTTTGCGGAGCGAAAAGATTTGTTTTTCGCCCCGCAATCTTTTTGTGACCGAGTTCGCCAGGTTGTTCGAGCTGCGATTCGACTCGACTACTGGACACTGTGGCGAATCGCTATCAAATCACTTGACGATGAATGACTGCTTGCTTGTCGTCGTTCCACCCAGATTCGTTACCTTGATCGGTCCCGTAGTGGCGCCCGCAGGCACGGTTGCGCTGATGAATTGACGGTTGAGCACCTGGAACCAGGCACTGACGCCGTTAAAAGTGACTGCGGTTGTGCCGACAAAGTTGTTGCCGCGGATCGTGACAACTAAACCCACCGCGCCGGTTGCTGGTGTGAATGCTGCAAGGGCCGGTGTGGGCGCAGGCAGGCCCGCATCCAGAGTCCAAACCGTACCATCGGCGAACTTCTTTCCCCCTCCGGAGATAGTCCCACCTAATTCGGTCGTGCCAATAAGCGTGCCGTCAGCGGCCTGGATTACGCCAGCCAAAGGCGAGTTACCGTTGGCGCCGTCAAAAGCGAAGGTCTGGAGCACCGCGCCATCCTTCGGCCTGATCGAGAAGACGCTGCCCATCGGATCAGCCGAGTCCGTAAAGTTGGTATCCCACAGGTTGCCGTCGGAAGCCAGGAAGAGTGAAGGAATGTTAGTCGTTCCTGCAAGCGTGGTGAATGGTGCAAAAGCCACGAAGCCGGTGCCCTTGGTGCTGACTTCAAAAAAGTTAATATCGCCCGCTGTAATGGATTCGAAGGCTCCATAGAGATGGCCGTTGGCGCCTTGAGTCAGTCCACTAATGCCGATATCAAACAAGACCGACTTGAACTGAACCGTGAATTTGCCCGCCGGGGTGAATTGGAAGATTTCCTCATTGAAGCTATTGACATCGAGCCCTTGAGAAACGCCATAGAAGTTGCCGTTGGTTGCCTGAATTATTCCCAATGGCTCAACACCGTCAGTCACGCCGGCCAATCTATGTAGAACGGTAAAAGTTCTGGTGCTCGGCTCGAAGCGGAAGATGGTGCCGCAGCCGATGCTTCCGCATGTCACGGTTGATCCACCTTGCAGGGTGGTGCCGTACAGGTTGCCGTCATGTCCCAGCAAGAGGGAGTTGGGAATGGTGCCGTCGGCACAGTTTGCAGACGAGCAAAAGTTATGAAGGACCCTGAAACCGGCGCCCGTCTTGCTGATCTTGAATAGCACACCCCCATTTTGCTTGCCGCCGTTAAAGGTTGTGCCGTAGAGGAATCCGTCGTTAGCCTCCACCAAGGCACTGGCTGGGTTGTCGCCGTTCAGGAACGCGCCGGCGGTCTGGGTGAAGGTAAAGAGCTTGGTGAACGTTCCAGCAGGTGTCAGTTTGAAGAGTGTGCCGCCCTGGGGATTGGAGACGCCTTCATCGGTAACTTGAGCCGCGCCGTAAAAGTCTCCGTCCGAGGCTTGAATGATGAGATCGGGACGCGCGCCTTGTGGACACTTGGCGCTATTGCCGCTAACAATACAAGTGAAAGCAAATAGCTGATTGATGGTTCCCGAGCTCTGCGCGCGGGCGGTGCCCGCCAGCGACAAGCCGATAACGACGGTCATAACGGTTCGAATGCCATTGTTATTGAATAGAGACTTTCCGGAATTCATTACATTTTCCTTTTTTCGAACAAGATTTGTGGCTCTCAAATTATCTGCACTGTTGCTTGTTGTATTCCCCCACTGCGCTCGTCACGCAGTAGCCTGGAACAATGAATGGGGACAGCGCCCCAGTGAGCGCTGTCCCTGAACGAATTACTTTGCCTGGTTAGTAAACAGAACGAACGGGTGTTCGAACGGCATGTGGTGGCTGAGGAAACTTCCTGCCACCCACACATCTCCGGGTGCGACCGAAGCGATTCCGAACGTGGTCGTCGATCGCGTCCCCTCGGAAGGCGCTGGGACCAAGCTCCACTTGTTTCCGTCCCAATGAAGAACGAGGGGGCTGTTCTTGCCGTCAAATCCTTCCTGGAAACCGCTTGCCCATACATCTTTGCTCGAGATAGCGGTTACGCCCCACAGTTCAACCACTTGTGTGTTCGCCGGCGTGGGGCTGGGTATCACGGTCCACTGATTGCCATCAAAGTGTTCAATCAGCGTATTTTGAAGATCATTTTGATCACCCACCGCCCAGACATCACCGTTTGAAATCGCGGCTACGGCACGAAAAGTGCTCGCCCGCGCGTCGGCGGTTGCAAATAGACTCCAAGTATGACCATCGAAATGGAAGATTTCTCCCTGGCCATCTTGTCCGTTTATATCGTCGATGGCTGTCATCCACACGTCTATGTCGGAGATAGGTGCGATGCCGTTCACTCCAATTAAGAGGTCGCTGCCGGTCGCAAAAGGCGCTCCAGAAAGAGACCACTTTTTGCCATTGAAGCGTTCAATGAATGGAACCAGGAATTGCTGGGTGCCACTTTGCTCCAGCAGATATCCTGCGGCCCAAAGATCGGTTGGCGACAACGCCGCGATGGAGACCAATGCCTCGCTCAAAACTGTTGCATTGTCCACTTGCTTCCCGACGAGGTTCAGATCTTTCACGTTTCTCCACGCCTTGCCGTCGAAGTGCTGGACTACCTCAGTGTCGAAACCTTTACTATTTTCGAAGAAGCCTACGGCCCACACATTGCTCGGGGAAAGTGCAGCAACGCTGTTGAGAACCAGATCGGGATTCCCCGTTTCCTGGGCGATCGGAATTTGTGTCCACGTCTTGCCGTCAAAATGCAAGGATCCGTTGCCGACTACCCAAACATCGTTCGCAGAATCTGCCGAGACCCCCACTGCCAGCAATCCTTTGAGAGGAACTTTCTGAATCTGCCAGATTGACTTGGGTTTGCCCGGAGCTTGTGCGTAAGCGGATGATAAGAGCCACAGAGCAGTAAGTACGGCTGCCAGGGCTGACCGCCATAACAGCACGCTTGGAGTGTATAATTTCATTTCTTCTCCTTGACGATTGATCATTAGTGGGGTGAACACTCAGTTTGCTTTGATCATCGGAATAGATGCTCGACACGGCTCAATATGTGTAATAAAGGTTGTCAAGATATTGTCACTTCCTGGAACCCAGACGACGATAGCGTCCGCCTGATAACCCTCAGCATGAAAGACGCACAAAAGTCCTCCGACGAATCTCGGGCAGCCTCGTCCTCATTTGTTCTCCATCTACCGAAGCACCCTCGCATAAACGAAGGCGCCCTCGGGTCATGCGCCACCACTCCTAGCGTGATGATTGGTGATCAGAAGGCAAACTTCCCTGCAATTCGATTACTCTTGGTGATGCATCCGCACCCAGACCAGCAATAAATGGTCGTCGGCTGTATGTGTGATTTGTCCGAAGTTGGCGGCTATCAGCGTTTGTGTTTGGGAAGGCATCAATCAACCTATGGAGATCTTCTCGGATTCTCGGCGGGTTGGGAGATCAGTAATTGTTGGCATAACATTCCACAAACGTTCAAAATCCCCGGCTCAGGGTCGATTAGTGGAATGGTGCGCGGTGCAACATATAAGAGTAAATTTTCACCCCGGGTTTCAGTAAATAGTTTCACTGGTTACCGACAGAGGAGAGTTCCCGGAAAAGCGATTAGCTGATCAGTCCTGGCCTATACGAAAAACGACGGATGAGTCCGAACCCGCGAGTTCCCCGTCACGACCTCGCAGGTCCGGGCTGTTAGTAAGCTATCTTGGGGGTAAGCCTGCGTTCAACCTGTACACCACGCCATCGCCGAAGTGACCTGCGGGGACTTTGCCGAACATGGTAGTCGTGCCCCACAGAGTGCCGTCTTTGACTTGGAGAAGCGCGGTCGGAAGTGCGCCAACCGCGGCATGGACGCCGAAGGGTTTGAGAGTCTTGAGCACCATGCCCGTCGACAATGAAAGGCTGATAAGGTCGCCGCTAAAGTTGTTGGCGACATGCTCGGCGACCCAGAGGTTGCCATCACTGGCTAGCAGCACGCCGCTCGGGGAGCCGCCGCTAACAGTGGTGTTGTACCGCGGAAATAAGTTCAGGTTACTGCCATCCAGATTAACCTCGAATAGCCCTGCGCCTCCCATCTGGTAGATGGTGTATAGACCGTAGATTTTTCCATTGGCTATAACCATGGAGTCTGTCGGGAAAGACCCATCAAGCCCAAATAGAGGAAACGTCGTTCCCGGCAGCGACTGGAAGTCCCCTGTCGCCGGAACGTAATGGAAAATCGCTCCGGAAAATCCGTAAAAGCTTCCATCAGGAGCCAGCGTGAGCGAAATCGGATGGTCTCCGTCAGCTTTGCCATCGAAGTTGAACATGACTTCGTAGGTTCCAGTGGCGGGAACCACACGGAAGATGGTGCCGCATCCCGCGAAGCAGCTGCCAGTACCGCCAGCTATGGTCAGCCCGTAGAGGTTGCCGTCCAACCCCGCCACGAGTTTGCTGGCAATGATGCCGTCGGTGCAATTCCTAACCGAACAGAACTGGTGAATGACTTTAAACCCAGATTTCCGGCCTACTCGGTACACAACCCCCTGTTCCGGTACACCACCATTGAAGGTCACGCCATAGAGATTCCCGTCAGAGGCTTCTGTAATTGAACCTGGATTGTTGCCGTTGGGATAATTGTTCTTTGCGCCCGGGAGAAAGGTGTGCAGAAGGGTAAACTGCCCGCTGGGCGTAACCGAAAAGACGGTTCCCCCATTCGGTTGTGATTGGTCTCCCTCGCTTGACACAAACGAAGTGCCGTAGAAGTTGCCATCCGAACCTTGGATCAGGAAGCTGGGCTCGCCTCCGTGTGGACACGGACCAACCCTCTGACTTTTGTTTCCGGAGCAGGCGAAGGTTGTGACGGCGACAGGTTGTGAAGCGGCAGCGTACGCTGCAGCGGAAATAAGCAGCAGCGCGAGAGAAACGGCGATCGAGAGTTTTTGTAACATTCGAGTGTTTACCTTTCCTAGTGAGACACGGCTCATGATGAAAAACGGACATGCTCCACATTTATTCCGCATTTCCCGGCGGGCACCTGACAAAGAAGCCGGCGCCCACATGCTGTGCGCCGGCGTTGGCGAGAAAAGGACAGTTTTCATGGCGACCCACGATCACTTGTGGGATGCGTCCGCTTTACTTTGGAAGCAAGGTGGTCTCGTCGATCGACTCGGAGACCTTCTGGCCCAGGAGCACACCAGCGTTGTGATCGAATCGGTAGTGCTGCCCCGCAAAGATGCGGCTGACGCCCGCCTCCTTCGCCGCTGCCGAAAAACTGGTGAAGTGGCGCTTCACTCCAGCCAAGACCTCGGATGTGACATCGAAGGTGAACTTGTCGCCAAAATAAAATTGCAACGCTTGCGCCGCTGCAAAACTGGTGGCACTGTGTGCGCCGGGATACGACGGGTCGGGCGCGGTTTTGGTCGTCACCGGCAGCCAATCGCCGTCGGTTAATTCCGCCGCGGTGACCGGCCGCCAAAAGTGGTAGACGTACTTGGCTTCGAAAAAGGAGATGGCGGCGTCGGCCATGCCAAAGTTGACCAAGGCAAAAAGCCGCGCACTCTGTTCGAGGTTTAGGTTGTGGGTCAAGGCAGCAGTCTGGGCTATCTCATTCCAGTAGTCTTGAATCTTGCCGCTCCAGAAGTTTCCAATGAGGGTCTGCTCCTGGGTGCGAGTTTTGCTGTCGATCTCGCCTAGGCTTTGCACCTCGGCAAGGTTCTGGATATATTCTTTGTCGGTCAACGCGGGCGGTGGTGCGGGAAGGAATTCCCGCGAGTTGACGATCGCAAAAGGTGTGACATCACCCCAATGCGTGAAGTCGGCGGGCGTGAAATCCGGAGGAGTCAGCTGATAGTATCCCGGTAGATTCTTGGGCTTGTAGGGGGGAGGGGTAACGCCCGAACCGTCGTTGGCGCGTAAGGCCAGAATTTCAGCGGCCACCGTCTGCCCCACGGCGATGCCGTCGGTCTTCGGCTTTCCGTCGGCAATCTGGGCCAGGTCCTGTTGCAATTCAGCGTCCAGTGTGGCCTGAAATGCTGGATAGAGCGAAACCAGCACATCGTGGGCAGCCTGGTCGGCTGCGGCGGCTTGAGAAGTTCTGGGAGACACGTCGGCGAGGCGGACTAGATAGGGAGTGAACAGTCCAACGATGTTGTTAACGGAATCGTAGATAGCAGCGTGCAGAATAGCGAAGCTGCGCGTCGAATGAATGGTGGCCGGTTGGGCACCCGAAGTCCGAACGATGACCAGTAGGGTTCTATTCCACTCGATGACGGGATTCACCGATTGAGTGGGATTTAGAGGGAATTCCCCAGTACCGACCGTAGTCGAAACTTTTGTGACTTGTGCCTGAAGAGTGGCGCACACGATGGCAATGGTAACCAAGATCTTACGCATGATTCTTTAACCCTTTTCTGCTTTCCTTATTCAGAATTTGAGCGCCCGACTAGCCGTGAGACTAATCGCTGCCGAGGCACTCATGTGCAGTAGAACTGGGCCAGTTGGGTTTTATTCCAAGCACCAAAAACAATTGGTGTCGCTATTTCTAGCAACCCGAGCTTAGCAACGACCTCAAATCGGTAAACAAGATCAGGGAAATGGGCAGGGCACCGCTCGCCGGAAAGCGCATCTGTGGCGCTTTGGATCACTGCAGAGCGACACATGGGGATAGACGCTGCATTCTGTATTTTGGTTTTGCAATAGGGAATAAACTCAGGTCCTTTATACATTTCAAGGCACTGGGGACGGAGTGGGGCCGATTGGCGGCGTAGTCAGAGATGCGAAGGGAAATCTATACGGGACGACTCGGTTCAACTTTCAAGGTTCGGGCGCGCCTAGCCGGTTTGGTCTGGTGTATCAGTTGACCCCACCAAGAGCGCTGAGTTCACGCACAAGGTGATTTATGCGTTTCGGGGAGAAGTCGTCGACGGACAATCGCCCCAGAGCAGCGTGGTGTTTGATGTAATCCATAGATTGTCCTTAAGTGAGAGTGGATTCCAGGATGGAATGATGCCGGCAGGCGGTTTAATCATGGATTCAGGAGGAAATCTCTTTGGGACCACGTTCCTCATGCCGCAAACCCAAGCCCAGTATCGACTCAGTCGCGCTCTTCCCGCCGCCATATCGACAGGCCGCGCTCGCCCAGCGCCAGCATGCCGAGTGTGGCGGGTTCGGGAGTGGGAGCCGTGAGAGCTGCATTCGGTCTTTCCACGTTCCCGTGTGGACCTTTGGTCTTGCCGGTGATAATCGCTTTGCCGGGGATGGTTTCGTAGGCGTAGCCGGTGAGTGTGCCGCTAAATGCGCGCCCGTTAAACCTCACGTTCAACCGCGCCCAGCCAAAGTGAACCTTCCCGTTGATTATGAATCGCAAGCCAAGATAGCGACGTCTTACACCCTTCCCCCCGTTGGCCCATTGGCCAAAAAACGTCGAAGATTGATGGACAGCTCTCCATCCTCCCATGACAGCACTGGACGTTGTATCGTTGAATTTGACCCGCACACCAGCACGGAGGGCGGAGGCTGAACCGCCCTGTCCGAGGATCCGGTTGCCGACTTTAGACGGCTTCACGCGCAAGTACGCGTGGAGGTTGGGCACAGAACTGAAGAAAGTATTACTAAAGTAGAAATCGCTAACACCGTCGTGGTTGAGGTCGAGGGGAACAATCGTTGGGTGACCGATCTGTGGAGGCGGAATCTTGACATGTGCGGGCGTATATACAATCCTCGCCGTGGCTGGTGGTGCCAGGGCCAGCATTCCGACTCCTGCTGCGCCCGCTGCAATCGCATACATGTTGAGCTGGTAATGGATTGACTCAGGAAGGTTTGCTGTCTTTCGGGGCCCGGAAGAACGTTTCATAAGATCCTCCTCAAACGGGCGAACCCATTCTCCTCTCGGCGTCGTCAGGAGTCAATCCGCACATCCGCGAAAATCAATACGAGGCAAGAAACTACAACTGGAGCAAGAGAGACCTAAGTGCCACGCCATCGACATCAGCGGATTGAACCCATGCGACCGTCACCGCATCGAGGAGATAGGATTTAACTGCTTGGCTCGATGAAGTAACAAAACCAGAAGGCGCTAACACTCGGATCGCACGTTATCGCCATCGGAAGAGATGCGCGGTGTGTGAAGCGGTGTTCCTATCGACAAGAGCCGACGCCAAATACTGCAGTCATAAATGCCAGCTTCGTGGCGACCGACGTGGATTAGCCTTTCGTGGTCTGCCCTGAGAACATTAACGAAAATTCCGGTCTGCAAGCCATTGCTGCATAAGGTGGTTATGAGAGCGGATTTTAGTAATGAATTCTTATGAGTAGGGTAGTGGCAATCGTGGCTTTAACTGGCGTGATAGTGCTCCGTGAAAAGGCGCCGGACTTCAGCGGGTGCAACTCCCGCCCGGGAACTGGTTTGCTCCACCCGGTAGCAATCGAAACGGCGGAGAGGCAACGAAGCTGTCGGAGCTTTCGATGTAGAGGGTCGCATGCCGACTCGGCGAGCGTGCAGGCCATAGTTGAGTAAACGCTGAGCAGGCCCCGAAAAAGTAATTGCAGGAGCCGACCTGCCTGTTACACAGAGAAGGCCGCTGATTGCGCGTACTCCGACGATCGGCTGGCCAACTACTTCTGCCTGGGATCGCCAAACCGGACTGAGGTGACCTGGCAAAAGCCAAGTCGAATATCCACCGGGAGACTACCGTCACTGGGCCTGTTCTCGACTCTACTCGCCTCTCTGACAATGTCGGCGGTGTCAAGGACTTTTCGAGCACACTGCAGCATGCACTCGCGGGATCCGGAACTCTCGGGACTCGGCGGGTGCGGCGTGGTGTTCAGGATTGACCGAAATTGAAAGGAAAATGTGCTCCACCGCTTTCAGCGGTAGCGCGGACGGTTGGCGGCCTGGAGGAGGTCTCATCCGCGATAAGGCGGGGAATTTTTACGGGGTCACGGGTGGTGGTGGTGGTGCCGGCTATGGAACCGTGTATAAGCTCGACCCCTCCGGCAAGGAAACCGTTTTGTACAGCTTTCCAGGAGGCAGCACTGGCGCCTATCCAGTCGGTCGGTTGGTGCTGTATAGCAAGGGCAATCTCTATGGCGCAACCCAGGACGGTGGAGGGTCCTGTTTCTGTGGAGTTGTATTCAAGCTCGACAAGAGGGGCCATGAGTCCGTCCGACACAGCTTCACGGGAAACCCTGACGGTGCCTATCCCGAACTTGGGCTGACAGG
>DATMQI010000010.1:0-9643 GCA_035567135.1 Terriglobales bacterium | reverse complement strand
CCTTCCGCAAACGGCTCAAAGCGCTGGAGGCCAAAGCGGCCCAGGAGCACCTCATTCTCACCGAGGAACAACTGCGTGCCTTGGAACGAGCCCGCGAGGAGAAAGAAGCCCATGGCGAGATCGAGACCTTGCATCCTGGTTATCTCGGGACGCAGGACACCTATTACGTGGGCACCATCAAGAGCGTAGGCCGCATCTATCAGCAAACGTTTCTCGATACTTACGCCAAGGTTGCCTTTGCCAAACTCTACGACCGTAAGAACGCGCTGGTGGCCGCCGACCTGCTCAACGACCGCGTGCTGCCCTTCTTCGAGGAACACGAGATCCCGGTGTTGCGTGTGCTCACCGATCGCGGCACGGAGTACTGCGGGCAACGCGAGCACCACGAGTACGAACTGTATCTGGCGGTGGAGAACATCGACCACAGCCGCACTAAGGCGCGCCATCCGCAGACCAATGGTATCTGTGAACGCTTCCATCGCACCATTCAGGAAGAGTTCTACGCCACCGCCTTTCGCAAGAAGCTCTATACCAGTTTGGAGGAACTGCAAGCGGACTTGGAGGACTGGCTCGCCGAGTACAATCGGACACGACCACACTCGGGCAAGTACTGCTATGGCAAAACCCCGATGCAGACCTTCCTGGATTCGGTTTCTCTGGCGCGGGAGAAGATGCTCGACCGTAATTTTTCCTCCGCGCCGGAGCCGGAGCGGAGCCCTGCTCAGCGGAGCGCAGGCGGAGACGTGGCCGCGGGTACGGCCGCTTGAACTTAACCAGAATGTCAGATCAAGTCTGAGCTATTACAGACTTGGATGACACGGTCAAGACTTACAGGTATATGCAGTTCCTGAACGAGACTGAGCAGATGCAGAACTTCGGACGGTGGGAACACCAGAAGCAGCTTGAAGCTGTGACCGTTGCCAGCGGCAAATAGCTCAGGTGGCTAGAGCGAGGGTCTCATAATTTCCATATTTTATGTGTTTTCAATACCTTGCAGGTCGTTTACGTTCCCTGAAGTCCGTGCCATTCCCTACAGTCGGAAGAATAATGCAATGGAATATGCAATGGTTTTGAGTGATGGTCAAGTTAGGGTCTTTTTGTGGTTTGTTCGCCGTCGAAGTTGCTCGATAATCAACATGAGGTGAAGCGCAAGATGGCTCGATTAGCTGAAGTCAAAGATGCTACGTCAGGTCATGAACAAGGAAGGACCGTGTACGTCAACCCGTTGAACGTGATCGCAATTGAACCAATACAGGGCGGAACGAGAATTGTGTTGAATGGTGGACAGGTCTATCAGACAAGCCAAAATCTGAATGTTGTTCTTGCTTCTGTTCAATCAGCTATGGTGTGAGGAGACGCTAACCGCACTTAAAGCGGTCGTCGCACGTGTCCATACCTGCGGTTCCAGAGCCAACCGCGTATCAGCATTTTCAATAACCGCAGCTTGGCCCACGGTCCAAGTCGCCATCTATCCTTAAGGTTCACGGTTCCCCCTTCAGTATTTAAACCTTACTCGTCAGCCAGTACGTCAACGCGAACCCGCCAATGTAGAGAACCCAGCAAGTAGGCTCAACAGCCATGGCAACCACTGCGGCCAGTCCTATCGCTGAATCCGGTCGTGACGCTTTGAATATAACCCTGACGGCGACGGCCAAGAACAAAACAAGGAGAACGGCGAGGCTGTAGATGATTCGCATGGGCCGGAATTCTAGACCTGTGGCCGGGAAGTGTCTCATTACTTTGGTAACTCTTTACCCACCGAAAAGAGCGGGCAGGCCGGGAGACAGGCACCTGATGGTTGCTTGCCCTACCTATTTGCCGAGTGAGCAATATTGCTCAGCAACGGTTTTGAAGCACGCATACAGTGAACCCTGTATTCGAAGGGAGACCACTGCATGCTGGCACCCCGCGAAGATTGGCTACCCATTGCTGAACAAGCAAGCAAAGAGATGGACCCGGAAAAGCTTATGATTTTGGTTGAGCAGCTTTGCTGCGCGTTGGATAATCGGCGCGGCCCAGCGAACGCTTATCCCGCGTCTGCTGACTGCGCGACGACTGAAGGTCAACCCTGAAGGATGCTTGTTCGGAGCGCATCACACTTCGTCCGAAGCTTTCGAAGGGCCCCAAGAATTCCAGTCGGGTCCTCGCTGTCTTCGAGCTGTGGATAATGTCCACCAAGCTCCTCCGTTCGCTTCTTAATTAGGCGATCAACATCGCCGAGAACGTCTCCGATCAATTGCATTTGTTCTTCGTTCATGGCCGGTGTACCTCACATCTCGCTGCACAAACATACCCCACCCCATTGGTGGAAATGAAGGAACATAGCTAGGAAGTGGGGATGAGGTTTGGGCTACAGCAGGTTGCAGAAAAGTCGAAGTGTGGTTCCCAACAAGAACATACAGAATGCTCCTAGCATAAATGATCCCAACACCATCGTGAGATTTCGCATAATTCCTCCCTCTGGTATCAGTTTATCCCTCGGGTCGTTCCTCTTCCCACATGTTCTTGTCATCGATTGTCGGCTCTGGAAAGCCGTCCAGCTTGTGAATGCGTACAAGCTCAGACCGAGCCAGTAACAATAATCCGATGACCATATTGATTTCCCCGAGTAGCTTTAGGGCATGACCGGAGCCCTCATCGCTGTCCCGATACGACCTGAATCGGGCGTTGCAACTTCCCAACATCTTCTGGACGTACTTAAACCAACCTGCCAATAAGATGTTCGCTTGGTCCTCGGCTGGTAGTTCATTCAGGAATACGGCGCGGCGGTCCATGCCGGGAGTATAAGCCACAAAATGCTATTGGGAAACCGACTGAATAGACTCAACGAATATCAAGAACTGGACTCGGTACATTCTCAGGGCCTATGCTTCGTTGTGGGTCGCTCGGCTTGGCAGGCTGAACGATTCTGAAGACGGCTCGCCGGGGCACGCACGCAGAGAACAGGACTCAAGACATTCGACAATCCATGAACAGGAGGATTCAATGGCAACAGAAATCGAAGAATGTTGCGAGAACTGTTCTTTCTGGAAAATGCCTGAAGGCCAAACGACAAGACCATTTTGGGGGATTTGCGAACAAGTGCAAGGCCCCGAGCGGGGCACAATGCGGAAATACATTCGCCCCGTACCTGAAAAACTAGAGACAGTCGCTTCGTTTCGGTGCGCCGTATTTTTCCCGAGCATAGAGGCGATGAAGGAAGCCTAATGATAGACGTTACGAAATTGAGCAAGGAAGAACGCCAGTTCGTCACTGGGATCATCAACCGACTGGACAGCGGAGACGCCAAGGGCATAGGCACAGAACTATTGGCGGAATTCATGCAAGCGCTGACGCCGGAAGTGTTGCAGTACGGCTACCGTCTCGGAGACGTTCTCGGCCAAGGAGAGGGCGCACGGGCTTTTAACGAAGGCCTTACGCGGGAGAATAAATCTCCGCTGCATCTAATCTGTGCGGGCTACGCCATGGCCCTCGCGTCTCGATGACCTCTAGCAACACTGACGTGGTTAGCGCACGCTAACAGCGCGCTAGAGTTCATCTGACCCCAGACGGTCAATGCAATTCTAAACTCGAACGTCTCAACAACGCAATCTTGCGTTCATTGTCTGCGATTTAATCCAACAATATTAAATCTATTAATATCGCAATATTATAAGTTTACTTACTGGATGAATGATTAAATCCAGAATGTTACTTACTAACTTCGTGGCAGGATGTTACGACGCGAGGTACATGGCCTAAAATCTCATTGCGTTGCCGGTGCTGTTATGACAGAGTATTGAAAGTAAGCGCCCCCGGCAGTCGCGGAAACGACAGCCGAGGGCTAACGAACAAACGGAGGCTAGTCCGCATGTCCGCTAACGATTACGTTACCACGTTGACGCCTGTCAGCGCGATACCAGAACTCCCCTGTAATTCTCCCCACGACAATACCAGCACTTTTGTTCCGGCTCCGAAAGAAGCTGAGCCAGATATCGAATTCGAGATTCGTCGCCCGTAGGCGGCTCTAAGTTTTCCCATTGTCGTCTCTGTTTGGGTTAGAGCCCCGACCAAAGACGACGCTCCGCTGTTACCTCTGTCCATGGGGGCTTGGGTCAGCCACAATGCCCTGATCTCGCCCCCTATTATCAATACCGAACCAAGGGAGAGAATATGGATCACGCTGCACTCGTAGTACCAACCGAACTCCAACACTTTTCCGAAATCCACGAAATCAAATCGATAGTGCTCGAAGGAATTGGCCCTCGGGATATTATCGAAGCCACGCTTCCTCCGATGTCTCATTCACAACGCGTGGCAGTAAAAGCTTTCCTCGCACAGATTGAGGAGCGCTGCGCTCAAAACTTCCTAACCGAACTGATGACCTTTAAGGATATGGAACTTGTGCTTATAGCCGAAGTGCCGACTGAGTTGTTGTTGTCGTTCGGCGCGAAGTCTGGTTTGGTCGGTTCCGCGTAACTCAGACCTCCCCCTCCCCTTACCGCGTTATCGCGAGAGAACAGCGCGTGTCACAACGATTGGAGATTCAGATGTTCAGATGTCCGGATGCGGACAAAGCCCGCCAAAGTTAAAACGCCCGCCAGTCTGCCACCTAGCGAGCGCCATGCGTGCCAGCCCAGAATATAGCGGAACTGACGCTGGACACTCAAGTCAGAATCGGGTAGCGGCTGTTTTGAATTTTTAGGATGCTTTGGGTTTTTGTTCCAGCAATGCTTTTAGTCCAGCCTTCAATTCTTCGGATTCCCGTACTAGCTTGCAGTGCTCTTCATAGAGCCGCAGGCATTGGCGGTGCAGTTGCTCTATTCGTTGCCTGATTTCGTCGGCGGTTTTTGGCATAGATAATGCGATTGACCTGCCCCCCACTCTGGCGGAAGGCACAGAAGTTTGCTTAGAAGATGCCGGACGCGTGCCATCCTTGCGCGGCTGCTAATTGCTTCTTAGCCAGATCAATCGGCGTGGTCTTCTGGTAGTCCGCTTGTGCCTTGAGACACCCGGCAACTATCGATTCAGGCTGAAATGGGAGCTTAGGGTCGTTCAATATGGCGTCGAAGGCCTCCTGTCCACTCTCATAGTAGGTCTCGACGAGATGCTTCAAGAAGGCCAGTTTCTGCGGCCTCGAATCGAGCAGTCGTTTGGCAGCTTCAAGGTTCCCCCATGTAGAAAGGCGGCCAAGCTCGAAGTCTTCCGGGCCCGCAAATACATCACGGTAACCGGCGAAGTCTTCGGGCCACTACGTGAGATTGCCGACTACGACGGTTTTCTAAGCGAGCTGCCAGCCGCGAAGCCGCAGTGGTTCGACGCAGCGGCCACGATTGTCGAGTCTGTCACCGGTCAACAGTTTTGCAGCACTCTTTGCCGTGAGACCTGGAAGCAGAAACGGAAGGTGGTGCCCACCCTGACCGAATTCTGCGAGAAGCAAGTTGAGCCTTGGGCCAGATCCAAGTACGAGAAGGCGTCTCCGAAGACGTGGCTTCCTGACGCGTCTAGGCGAGTCGGGATGCGATGTCTGGACCTTAGCCCGCATCGCTGGGCACTCTCAGCTCAGCATGTCGCAGCGGTACGTCCACCCCGAGGAAGATGCGGTCCATGACATGTTCTCTCGGCTAGGTGGGCACAATATTGGGCACAGTGACACACCCGAGCTTCCTGAAGCAGAAAGCGACACCGATGCAAGCGGAACAAAACAGGAAGGATAGTGGTGAGCGCGGAAGGAATCGAACCTTCAACCTACTGATGGAACACTAACTCAACCAAATCAATGGTTTCAGTGACTTCCAAGTGTTCCAAGTAGGCAGTTTGACGCAATTTTGGGCATATTTGCTACCAATTTGCTACCAACTCCAGTCCACACTAGTCTCGCACACTAGACCATTCTCCGACTTTCGTGATGCGCACGCTTCCGTCCGGCTGCCCCCGCACCGAGACCCTGTCGAACCGCGCAGCCGCGTACAAGCCCGAACGAAATCGGTTGCGGCTCGGCTCATCGGTTCCTATGCCCCGAACATCAAAGTGCTGACCTACTTTGAGCCTGTGAACGCGATCCGCAATCTTGCGGTACGTACCCGGCTGCTCGACGCGTGGACGGAGGTAGGAGTGTCGCAGCGCGATGCAGGTTCTATTCCCGCACGACGCATCGACAACTTGCCCAGCAGGGACAGCACCGTGCGCGTCGATCCAGTTGCGCCGTCGCCGACCGTATGCGGTGGACGGGTTGGCGATCTCCTCGCACTCCCCGTGTAGCTTTGTTGGTGAGAACTTTCCCATTGCGATTCCGCTGCTGGACAACACCACCATATCGCACCTCGCGGTCGGGGCGCTTCCCCTCAATCCATCTTCACCCGTCTGTCGCCTCTCAGACTAGCCAGCAGCCCCGAATACCGCCTCTGCGGGCGGTCGTTTCGGACCGCGATGCCCAGCGCTTTCTTCTGCCCGATGAGCACGAGCAGCCGCTTGCCTCGCGTGATTCCCGTATAGATCAGGTTGCGTTGCAGCAGCATGTAGTGCTGCGTGGCAAGCGGGATCACCACTGCCGGGAACTCCGAGCCCTGCGACTTGTGGATCGTGATCGCGTAAGCCAGCGAAATCTCATCCAATTCCCCGAAGTCGTACTTGACCAGCCGCTCGTCGAAGCGCACGGCTACCTGTTGCTCGACGGCATCAATTCGCTCGATGATCCCCACGTCGCCATTGAACACGTCCTTGTCGTAGTCGTTCTCCGTCTGGATGACTTTGTCGCCGATCTGGAACCGCCAGCCGAACCGCTCCACGGCTTGCTGACCGGGTCGGGTCGGGTTCAATACCTTCTGTAAGGCTGTGTTCAGTTCGCGCACACCGAGCGATCCCCGGTTCATCGGGCAAAGAACCTGAACGTCGCGGATTGGGTCGAGACGAAACCGTTCTGGAATTCTCTCCTGCACCAGCTTGACCAAGGTCGCGACAATCCTCTCCGGCTCGTCCCGCTCGACAAAATGGAAGTCGGAATTCGGGTCTGCTCCGCGCATGTCCGGCATCTGTCCTCGGCGAATCCGATGCGCGTTGGTGATGATCCGGCTGTCCGCAGCCTGCCTGAAGACTTCGGTGAGCCGCACAACTGGTACGACGCCGCTTTCGATCAAGTCCTGAAGCACCGTGCCTGGACCTACGGACGGAAGCTGGTCTACGTCCCCGACCAGAACCAACCCGGCGCGGTTGGGGACAGCCCGCACCAGCGAGTGCATCAGCGGCACGTCCACCATCGAGGTCTCGTCCACTACCAGAAGACCGCAGGCGAGCGTGTTCGACTCGTTTCTGCTGAACCGCCCGGTTGCGGGGTCAATTTCGAGCAGGCGATGAATCGTCTTCGCCTCCAAGCCTGTGGTCTCCGTGAGCCGCTTCGCCGCCCGTCCAGTAGGAGCGCACAGCAGAGACTTCACGCCCTTGGCACGCAGGATCATCAGGATTGAATTCACCAGCGTCGTCTTGCCCACGCCCGGTCCCCCGGTGATGACAACCACACGGTTCGAGAGCACCGTCTTCAGCGCCTCGCGCTGGCTAGGGGCGAGCGTCTTGCCCGTCCGCCGCTCGCACCACGAGACCGCCTTCTCGAAATCAATCGGCGGATGGATCGACTCCTCTTCAGATAGGCTCTTGATCCTTGCCGCGATGCCTTCTTCCGCTTTCCGGAGATGAGGCAGGAAGATCAGGGGTTCGCCGTCAATCTCCTCCAGCAACAGGGAGCCGCCCGTTAGCATCTGCGACAACGCCTGCTCGACTGTCCCTTCCGGCACCTCTAGCAGCTTCACCGCCGCGAGCTTGAGCTTCTCCAGAGGCAACGCACAGTGTCCGTCCGAAGTCGCCTCCAGCAGGACGTGGTCGATGCCCGCCCTAGCCCGGTTGAGCGAGTCTCTCGGAATCCCGACCTTCTGCGCGATCTGGTCGGCGGTCGCGAAGCCGATCCCGTAGATGTCTTTCGCGAGCATGTAGGGATTGCTGCGCACCTTCTCGATAGCGTGCTCACCGTAGGTCTTGAAGATTCGCACCGCTCGGCTGGTGCTGACACCGTGGCCGTGCAGGAACAGCATGATCTCGCGGATTTGCTTTGCCTCCTGCCACGCGTGCGCTATCCGCTCCCGGCGCTTGGGTCCGATGCCATCGACAGTTTGCAGTTCGGCGGCTCGGTTCTCGATCACGGCGAGAACCTCCGCTCCGAACCGCCCGACCAGCTTCTTGGCGAGGATCGGTCCAATGCCCTTGACCAACCCGCTTCCGAGGTAGCGCTCGATCCCCTCGGCGGTGGTGGGCGGCACGGTCTTCATGGTGCTTGCCTTGAATTGCAGCCCGTGTTCTTTGTCCCTGACCCACCAGCCCGACGCACTCAGCCATTCCCCTGCGGTCACCGAAGGAAGCGACCCCACGACCGTCGTCTCCTCGCGCTGCCCGCGTGCTTTCACCCGCAGCACACAGAAGCCGCTTTCGTCGTTGTGGAAAGTGACCCGCTCGATTACACCGGAGATTTCCTCGGTCGCGGGTCTGCGTTCAGGGATTGCCGCATTCATCTGGTTGGGAGTCATTTTCCCACGGACGGCCTGCCTTGGGTGACCCATCAGGAAGCCCATTCTGCTGGGATTTGACTACCCGGAAGGTTCGGGTCGGCTAGGGCGTTTCAGAGGTGCGGGAAGCCTTTTGTACCAGCTTGCCCAGAATGATACGAGTCGGCTGCCCGGTTCGAAACCTCCAGCCTGCGGTTACTCTTGTCACACCACCGCGAAGGCGTCAGACTTTCGGGTATGGCTCACTGGAAAATCGCCTTCAACTGGATCGCAGCAGTGGTTGTAGGTGTGTCCAGAGTTTTGTGTAAACGGCCAAGATTTGTTTTTGGGGATGGGGCGCCGGGGAAGGGGGCGGTTCCCCTTCCTCGGCCCATCTCTGTAGAAGTGGGATGCTCGTTCATTGCGTAATTCTCTCCAAGGCCGGCATCCGTTCCGGCCACAGAATCGTGAAGTGGTTCAGCGCTTCCCGCCAGTGATGAATCGGCATGGTCCACTTTTTCGCGGCCTGCCGAAGCGCGAGAAACAGCAACTTCAGCGCTGCCTCTTCGTTGGGGAATCCGCCGCGGGTTTTGATGATCTTACGTAACGACCGGTTCAGCGATTCCACGCTGTTGGTGGTGTAGATTGCCTTGCGGATGTCTGGCGGGTAATTGAAAAACGGCGTGATGCGCGCCCAGTTCCGTCGCCACACCTGGCTCACACTGGGATAGGCTTTCCACTTGCCCTCTAGTTGCGCCAGATGTTGCTCGGCCTCGGCCACCGTGCTCGCGCGATAGATCAACCGCAGATCGGCCGCCACGGGCTTGCATGCTTTCCAGGGTACATAGGTGAGCGAGGCTCGCACCAGATGCACGATACATAACTGCACCTCGGTGCGGGGATACACCGCCTCGATCGCTTCCGGAAATCCTTTCAGCCCGTCCACGCAGGCGATGAAAATGTCCTTCACGCCACGGTTCTGTAACTCCGTTAGCACCTGCAGCCAGAACTTGGCTCCTTCCGTTTGTGCCACCCACAGCCCCAACACTTCCTTCTGGCCCTCCAGGTTGACTCCCAGCACCACATAGATGGCCTTGTTTTGGATATGGCCCTCATCCCGCACCTTCACCATCAGT
>DATMQI010000009.1:0-6087 GCA_035567135.1 Terriglobales bacterium | reverse complement strand
CCATTTACGGTAAAAATCTCTTCAACTTTCTCAACTTCTCCCCCACATCCCTTGGATGGAATTTCAACTTGGCGCTTGAGCTCGGCCGCATTAGGATCATGCACAATCGAGCGTCCGCGCACCACCATCACGCGCTCGCGGAGTCTTCGTACTTCTGGGACATAACGCTCCATCCCCTCGACAATGATTGCACCTGACATTCCGTCCAATACTTGGCGGTGACTCTCGCCATGGGGATGGGTGTGGTACCAGAAGAGGCCCGGCGTGTGATCGCGGGGTATGTCGACCGAGTAATGTAAAACCTGGCCAGGCATGGCCATCATTCCGAGCACGTCGTCCTGCGGCGCATTCGGCGAGACCGTCAGCCCATGAAAGTGCAGGTTCGTCATATCCATGCACGGATTCACTGCGCAGGTTTCTAAAGACCGCGGTGGCAGATCGTTGATATAGGTAATTCTGAGAACGTCGCCAGGAGAGGCGCGGATTACAGGAGCCACCGTTCCGTTGTCGAATGCGAAGGCATCCCGGCCATTCTCATTTACTGCGTGCAACGTCAGGGATACGACGTGATTCTTCGCTTGCACCTGAGGAGGCTCGGGCGCTTCAACAGTCTGGGCAAAGCACAGTGCTCCGAGAACTATCTGGGCAGCAACGAAGGCAACCGTTCGCGTCATAATCGCGATCACTCCGCCCCATGCCAACTCGAATCGAGCAAATCTCCCCTAATTTTTGGAGCGACTGTATTCGTGTCAGGCCCGAGGTCTTTTTCGTACACGACGCCACTCTTGGTGACCAGGAATGTCATGACCCCTGAGGACCGGTACTTCGCGGGATACGCTATCAGCGCTACGCGCGCAGTGTCTTTCCCGGCTTGAAAGTTGTATCCGTGGAAAAGATGTGAGGTCTTTTCTGGGACTCCATCGGTGGTTTTGCTGGCGCTCGAGTTGGTCAGAGAAATAAGGCTTTGTGCATATCCGGCAATCGGGTCATCGGCTGATTCACTTGCGCTGTGTTGTTTCCTTGCCGATGCAAACTCGTTGCACACCAGAATTGCTGTCGCCTCATTTTCTCCGATGGTCCGGAACAGGATTTCACTCTTGCCGGCATCGGAATCGAAGTGCCATGCGCCATTCGTGGAGACCAGCGGAATAGGAAAAGGCCAGTTCTCCGCGCCTATGTATAGGACCGTGTTCCCGTCGGCTTCTCGAACCAGACGGTGCATCTCCCGATATTTCTGGCTAAATTGTTCCCGTTCGAGCTTGTCCTCGACTTCATCTCCTGATGAAATGAGTTGTTTTTCTGTTCCGAGGATCGCCTCGAGTTCACGTTCATCGCTTTTTTGAGCAGCCTGAAACAGGGCGTTACAAGCTTCTCCCGCGGATGAAAACATCCGGGTTGCCGTTGTCTGAGCGAAAGCAGGTCGAGCCCAGCCAGCCAACAACATGGGAAATACAGCCATCGCGACCATGCCAGCAAATCTCGATCTAAATGTCCGAACTCTTAAATTCTCCGTGCGCATGAGTTCTCCCTCGTTCTTGTAACTTGTCTGTTGTTAGCACCGGCTAAATTTACCGGTGACCTCCGCCGCCATGAAAACCTCCGCCGCCATGGAAACCGCCTCCGCCATGAAAGCCGCCCCCGAAGCTCGATTGCCCGCGAGCCGAAAACCCTCTCGTGACGCCTCCATGATTGAAACCACCGAAAGCCCCAGAGTGGATGCCAGTCTGGCCGTGGGGCGCCGCGAATCCATGCTCTGGCGCCCCACCGTGAAAGCCTCCCCCATGAAAGCCATGATCGAACCCGCCTCTGCCAGCGTTGAAGTGATCACGATTAATGAAAATTCTGCTGTGGGACACGTAGCCGTGGTGGTCGAAAAGGATGCCGTGATGGTGCCAATCGGATCCCCAATGGTGCCAACCCCAGCCAAAACCACCAAAAAAGCCAATGCCGAAGCCGAGGCCAAATCCAATTCCGGGACCCGTAAAGTACAGACCGGGATACCAGTACCAGCTTGGCCAGACCGCAACAGGCGCGCCATAGACAAGCCAAGGATCGTATTGCGGCACGTAGACCACCTCGGGGTCGGCAGGTTCGATCACGATCGTCGATCCGTGGTTGGACACCTTCTCTTGTGACGTGCTCTGTAAATTGCCTGACTCTTGCGCACGCTTACGCATGACCTGGACCGCATTCATTACGTCGTCCTGCTGATTGACATAGGCATCGCCCAGTGACGACGTCCAGGACAAATTCTTATCCATGTTGGCGAGCACCGATGGAAACTCCGTGAGCGCTTTGACGCTAGGGTCCCAAGGTTGTTTATCGACTGCCTGGGCCAACTCTTCTCCCTTGAGATTGGGATTCTGTTGCAACCAACGATCCGCCACGACAACCTGGTCGGGATAGGTGGAGGCGGCAAGAATTTGAGCGACTAAAGCATCTGGATATAGAGCAATTGGAGCCACCAGTTGCTGCAGCTGTTCCGTCGTCTGGCGCGAGGGCTGGATCGGCGTTTGCGAGGCGGCCTGATCCGTCTGATCGGCAAAGTCCGCCTGCGCGCTGGTGACCACAAGACAACATGCAAGAACGAGTGACAAACTCCGTTTTATGAATTCCATAATGAACTCTCCATCTGCGACGCCAAATCGACCAGCGCCTCCACTCCTATACGGCTTGCAAAAGCTTCCGGATCGGTCCGGCGCGTGTGGCTAGGCTTCTGCGCTATGAAAAAGAAACTCCTCATTCAACGAACATGCCCAATGGTCGCACTGACATGCGATGTCCACGTTTTCCCTCCCCGCTTCACGACACGCATCTCCGCAGTACTCCTGCCCGTTGGGTACATCACAAAAGCATGCGATGTGCGCACATTTTCTCTTCGTTTGATTCGTCATTGCGTGTAGATACTTTCCACCTTCGGGCATCTTCTCCGATCACCAAGCCGCTATGACTCTTGACGTAGCGCCTTTTCTGCACTGGCCCGGGTGACTTAGAGGGAAGCCACTCCGGATGCAGTGAGCGTTCGGCGACTACGTCACCTTGATTTATTGCATGCAGCTCTCCAAAGGCGGGTACTGACAGTAATACAAACCTTTCAACCATTTGTGATCCTCCGGACAAGGAATGAACTGCTGCGGGTGTCAGCGGGCCGATAGCTGCGCGTCCGCATTTCGACGCCTTCCCCATTGGTGAGATCCAGAAAGGCCGTTTTGACGAGTGATTGCGCTTCTGCGATTGGCATCCAAGCGAGTTATGCCAACGTCAGGTTTTCTTAACCGATAGATTGTCGTTGGAATCTCAAGTGCTGAGGAAAGTACCAACTAGAAACGTGTCACACAGTGATCATGCAGCCTGGGTTTGAGTGTTGTGCTTAGTACAAAGGTCAGTCAGTTCCGGCAGGTTCATATCATGATCGAATTCCGGTTCAGATACGCGATTGTTCTCCTCTCCGCCGGAAGTACGGCCATTTAGATTATGCGGAATTCTGCGATTCCGATCTTCGCTTCACCGCGGGTATCCGGCGCTGTGCTGCGTTATGGAGCCTCTGCTATTTCAATCGGTGTGGCTCTTGCAATCGCTCTCGTTCTGCGCCATTACCATTTACCGCATCCGTTTATCTCATTCTCCTTCGCCGCGATCGCCATCATTTTCTGGTATGGCGGAACGGGACCGGGCCTACTCGCCCTTTTGCTCTCGTACTCCGCAAGGAGCTATTTCTCCACTCCGGCTGCAGTCGGCCACGCGTACTCGGAATCCTGGCTGTTTGTTTACGGAATGTTCGGCCTTTTCGTCGGCTGGTTCAGTTTGTCACGTCGCCGCGCAGAACGCTTGCTCGCCCGAGCACGCGACGACCTGGAGATTCGGGTTGTGCAGCGCACAGCAGAACTTACGATGGTGAACCATGAATTGGAAAACACTCAGGCCGAGTTGCACGCCCAAAAAGATCGGCTACAGCTCCTGCTTGACCTCACCACGAATGCCGTTTCGAACCTCGAGATCAATGACCTCCTAAGGGCGGTAACCGCGAGTATCCGGCAAATCAGGCAATCCGATTTTGCGGGCATCGGTTTGCCTGACCGTGAGAGCGGGCGACTGCGAATCCATGCTCTTCTGCACTCGGGCGATGGCAGTCTCATCGAGCAAGAAATCTTGGCAAGCCAGGACGCAGCCCTTTCTGACATTTTCAGCACTGGCAAATCTTCGTACGGCGCGATCAAAGATTTGATTGGGTCGCAGCCGGGAAATGGCTCTGTCCCGTCATGGGGGTTCGAAACCGCCTGCGTCCTTCCACTCCTGAGTCGAAATCGACCGCTTGGCATCATGATGCTCGGTAAACGTGGCGAGGATGTGTGCAGGAAGGAGGATGTCGACTTCCTGGCGCAAGTCGCCAACCAGATCGCCATCGCCGTCGATAACGCACTTTCCTATCGCCAGGTATCAGAACTCACAGACAAGCTCGCCCAAGAGAAACTTTATCTCGAGGACGAGATTCGTGAAGACGCACATTTCGAGGAGATTGTCGGCAACAGCACTCAACTGCATCGCGTCCTCAAGCTGGTCGAGACGGTGGCACCCACGGGCTCGACCGTGCTGATTAACGGCGAGACGGGCACCGGGAAAGAACTAATTGCCCGGGCCATCCACAATCTCAGTCCACGTCGTTCCGGGACATTCGTGAAGTTGAACTGCGCCGCGATTCCAACCGGACTGCTCGAAAGCGAGCTCTTTGGCCACGAGAAGGGTGCTTTTACGGGCGCCGTCGTTCAGCGAACAGGCCGGTTGGAACTCGCGAACAACGGTACTCTGTTCTTGGATGAGGTTGGCGACATTTCACTCGAGCTTCAGCCGAAACTCCTGCGCGTCCTGCAAGAGCGTGAATTCGAGCGCCTGGGGAGCACACGAACCCTTTCAACCAATGTGCGCCTGATCGTGGCGACGAACAGGGATTTGAGCGCCATGGTTGAAGCACAAACGTTTCGGTCGGACCTCTTTTTTCGCCTGAACGTATTTCCGGTTAAGGTTCCTGCCTTGCGCGAGCGCTCTGAAGATATTCCCCTACTGGTGCGGCACTTCGCGAACGAGTTTTCCCGGCGCATGAATAAGACAGTTGAGACCATCTCATCAGAGACGATGGATGCTCTGTGCCAGTATCACTGGCCGGGAAACATTCGGGAATTGCAGAACGTAATCGAGCGGGCCGTCATATTGTCTCGTGGCCCAGCGTTAGTAGTGCCGCTGCCGGAGATACAAGCTAACGTGACACCGACGACATCGGGAGAGGAGGACAGCAGCAGACCCACCAGACGCCAGCCTGTCCGGAGCATCCTGGCAGACGTCGATCGCGAGCAAATCCTCCAGGCTCTCAAAGAAGCCGGCGGCCGTGTGGGAGGACGAAATGGCGCTGCTTTTCGCCTCGGCCTCAAGCGAACCACCCTCATTACCAGGATGAACAAACTAGGTATTCACCCGAACGGACTGTCGGAACACGACGGAGCGTCCACCGACACTTCCGACACCTCCGATGCAGAGCCTGCACAGGCGTCGCCCAACGAGTCAAATTCCTCAGAATAAGCACTTTGCGGAAAAGCGCTGTACACCTTGGGTTTGGAACCACCCGTGCCTTACCCAAAGTGTGAAACAAAGGCACGATGCCTGACGAGTGGCGAGATGAGAGTCAACTTAAGGTTCATAGTTCAACTGACCGAAATACGCCACCAGGCCAACTAAGGAGCACATATGAAGAAGGCTGTTGTTCTACTCGCTCTTTCTCTCTGCATGGCGGCACCGTCATTCGCCGCTGAACATGTTGTCACACACTCCGCCAAAGTTGTAGGTAAGGACTCATATAAAGTCGGGGCGGTCTCGGCGAAAGACGCTGGAAAGGCCGGGAAAGCAGTAGTGAAGTTCTTTATCTAATCCGAAGTGCAAATACCAAATTCGTTTTAAGGAGACGAAAATGAAAATACAGAAAACATACATCATCATTGGCCTGATCATCGCGTTTGCAGCATTTTTCGAACTCACTGCTCATGCTGATGAACTGGACCAGACAACCATTCTCACCTTTAGCCAGCCAATTCAGATCCC
>DATMQI010000008.1:0-19761 GCA_035567135.1 Terriglobales bacterium | reverse complement strand
CGCGAATGGACCTCTCAAGGCGGTAAAGACTGTTGTTGACGAGTGGCTTCGGCCACTGAATCTCAGACACTGCAACCTGATTCTCAATGCTCCACCGAACCGCGAAGGACGGCTCGCGTCGAATCTTGTGAGCCGCTTGGAAGAGATTGGGAGAGCATGGACGCATCCTGGCCCCATGGCAAAGCTTAGCAAGCACATCGTGATCACGACGCGAAATCTGGCGAGGGGCAAGCCAATTCATGCCAGTTCTTACCCCGATACTGTGGGTCCGGATGAAGCGAACGATGGTGACTTTCATTCGAGCTGGTACCTGGAGGAGGGGCAAACCTCAGGCTGGTTAGAGGTGGATCTGCAAAAGCAGGAGAGCTTCAATGTTGTGTCGCTCGTGGAGCCTGTTGGCAAAGGAGATGACTATTTGGAAAGCCGTATTCGGAGCTATCGTTTTGAGTGCTGGAACGGTGTGAACTGGACTACGCTGGCAAACGGCGAAAAGCCGACACCTACGACAATTCATCGCATCCCTCGCGTATCATCGCAGAGGGTGCGGTTGCTGTTGGAAAGCAGCAGCCAGATGCCTCACATTGCCGAGATCGGCGTGTATGACGAACCAGGCTAATCAGCAGCAAAGAGGTCTCAAGTCGGCCGACCTGCGGCGCAGTCATTGCGCATTACGCGACGGAGTGCATAGCCGCAGTGCTCTGAACGTCTCCGCGAAGGCAGTGGTAAGATTCGTTCGGCTCATTTAGAAAACGAGTCGGATAAGAATGCGTTTCGGCGTCTGACCCTACCGATGAGCTTTGGCCTTTCGCGCGTTTTTCTCACACTTCGTTGCTCCGCACAGGGCGCCAGTGATGCCATTGCCTTCAGTGACGGTATAGATGCGATCTACTTCAGGTAGCTTGATCGTTTCCCTTTCGCCCGATGGCCAGTGGATCTCCAGGCTTCCTGCATCCGTCGCATCCCCGAGGCCGAAATGCAAACGGCGGTCGTTCGAAGATATATAACTTCCACTCGCGAGCACGTCCTGACGTTGGCGCATTCCGTTGGCGGTCAAAAACGCGGTGGCGCACGTCGCGTCGCGCGGGCTTTTGGGTCCTCCGACGAGTTGAACCTCGATCCAGTGATGATGATCGGGGTTCACATTGCGAAGCAGCACGGGAGGGCCGTCAATCGGGTTGATCACAACATCGATCTTGCCGTCATTGAACAGATCGCCAAATGCTGCTCCACGTGCCGGAACGACCGTGGCCAGCCCGGTTCCCTGAACGGGAGGCACGTATTCGAATCTTCGACCCTTCCCTTCTGGATTCGGTATGTTATGAAAGAGCAGCGGTCTTTCAGCAAACGACGTGCCCCACTTGTGTTGGTCTACCTGCGGATAAACATGGCCGTTCACCATGAAGAGATCAAGCCAGCCATCGTTGTCGTAATCGAGAAAACCGTCCCCCCAACCGACGAATGGAATCGTGGTTCGTGCGACACCTGCCTTGTAGCTCACGTCAGAGAAGCTGTTGAAGCCGTCGTTGTGGTAGAGCACCTTGTAGTCGTCACCAAAGTCGGTAACCAAAAAATCCACCTGGCCGTTGTTTTCATAGTCCCCCGCGGCAATGCCCATCGAGGCGATCTCGCGGCCCTCGTCGTTGAGCGCGAACCCGGACGAGTAACTGTCGTCTTCGAACGTCCCATCGCCTTTGTTGATATAGAGGTAATTGGGTTGCGAGTCATTCCCGACAACCAGGTCGGGGCGGCCGTTTGCATTGAGTGAGACAAAAATTGCTGTGAAGCCGTAGTAGGGTTGTTTATCCTGTACGCCTGCCTTCACCGTGACATCGGTGAAGGTGCCGTCGCCATTGTTATGGAAAAGATGGTCTGCTTCGCCAGGTAATCCGCGCGGTCCGCAATTCACTGAAACCCCACGATACTGGCAGAACGCATAGTTCATCGCCTTGCTTCCGCCGATCGGCAGGTTCTCGCGGTCGAGGTGAACATAACCCGCAACATACAGATCCAATAACCCATCACCGTCATAGTCGCCCCACGCTGAACCTGCAGACCAATTGCCCAATTGCACACCGACTTTTTCAGCCACGTCAGTAAAGGTGCCGTCATGGTTGTTGTGGTAGAGCCGGTTCTTGCCGTAGTTGCCGACAAAGAGATCGGGCCAGCCGTCGTTGTCATAATCCGCAACCGAGCAGCCGTATCCCCAGCGATCATTCGCTACACCGGCCTTTTGCGCTACTTCGGTGAACGTTCCGTCATGATTGTTGTGGAACAGTGCGGCGTGTGGCGGCTCTTCCTTTCCATCCAGAGAATCGAATGTCGCGCCGTTCACGAGATAGATATCGAGCCAGCCATCGTTGTCGAAGTCGATCAGGCAGACGCCCGAACCATTGGTCTCAACAATGAAGTTTTTCTCTGGCACGCCCATTTTGTGGCGCCAGCTACCGAGGCCGGCCTGCTTCGCGGCCTCTTCGAAGATGACCGGCCCCTTGTCGACAAACCCGCCGGCCGTGATGGGCCGATTCTGAGAGTCATAAATAGGAGCCGCAACTGCTCCCGAGGCAATTCCTCCCATGGTGCTCTGAGGCTTTTGTTTATCTTGCTGGGCCCTGGAAATACCGAGGGAAATCAGAAATACACTTAGAACGCAAACAGAAATATCGCGGACGCGCAACAAAACATCCTCCCCGAGTTATGGATTTCAGCCGTCACTTTACGCGGGACTGTGCAGGGTTGAAGCATGCCGCCCGCAACCACTGCTTAGAGATCAGGATTGTTCTCCAGAATTGCCGGGGAACACTTCTGTACGACCATTCGGCCACCGCACCTCGATACGAGTTGTCCTTCGTCAAAATGTTGTCCGGCTTGAATGCGTTTGGAATCATCAACATTCACGGAGGAGAGTTTAAGGTCCGTTCGTTGTGGGAAAGCAATGTAACAATGTTACGTCTCGCTAGAATCCGACGCAAAGAGTTTTTGCGCACCACAGGCGCGTCAAGCCAATACTTCGTCCGTGGCCAAGCCCGCCAGACTGAGTCCGGCCCGGCCTTGAGATTGGGAGCGAACATGCAAGGCTCCACCGACTCTGGCTGATCTGCGGCGAGGTGGTGCGCCCTGTCGCGGACGAGCCGGCGACTGAATATTCCAGCAGCCTGAATCCGACAGAGCGTCCGCAGGTCGGTGCGGCTTTTTCGCATCAGCTAAGTAGCCGTCCGCCTAGCGATCCTGATGACGAACCGGAGACCTCGTGAAGACAAGCCCACCTTCGTCGCGGCTTTGGGGTGAAAAGACAATCTAGGGCTTGGATTCTTGCAGCAAGACGACGTCGGAATCGGTGTGGCCGCGCAGGATGCCAAGCTTCTTGCCATCGGGCGACCAGTGGAAGGACAGAATCTGCTCGGACTTGAAGTGGGTGATCTGTCGGCCGGGACCGCCGTCGACGGGTTGAACCCAGACGTTATCTACGCCATTCTCCTTGACCGGGTAGGCGACGGACTTTTCATCCGGCGTGAATTCCACGCCTTTAGAAATTCGTGGATTAGCGTCGAACATGCGCGGCGAACGAAGTGTCGCGGCGTCGAGCAGGGCAATCTTATCAATGCTCGTCGGGCCTGTTGGATTCACGATCGCCACCACATACACCAGGGTCTTGCCATCGGGCGAAATGCCGATGCCTCGCCCCGCTAGAAACGCACTTTCGACAGCACTGCCGGGAATCGGTTCTGCTTGGCCGGAGCCGTCCAGGGGAACACGCGCAAGGTGCTTCACCCCGGGCCAGTAATACACCCATTTTGAATTCGCCGAGCAGACTGGAAATGTGTCAAACCTCTCATCCGCCAGCTTTATGGGATTCGAGCCATCTGCATTGATACGCCAGATGCCGACAGAGTTGCCGTTATGAAAGGCCCAGGGAAAAACGATAAATTGGGCACCGCATGGAGAAAGGCTGAGGATGTTCGCCGCCGGATCGCTGACCACCTGGCTCGCATTTTGCCCGTTCGCGTCTAAGCGAGTGAGCTGGGTCAGGTCGGATGTGAGCAGGCCCCCGTCTGCGGTCCAATTGAAAAACTGGACGTGTTCGCCGCCGGAGCCCGACGGAGAGATGTCCGCTGAAGTGCTGCCGTCGCCAGGCAACACATAAAAATTGCTAACCACTTTCTGCTGGACGGTGGCCAGCGTCTTGCCGTCTGCCGAAAGGCTCAACGTCGCGTAGCTGTTGGTGTCACGGGAAATCGGGCGCAACTGGCCGTCAGCCAGCGCGACGTAACCAATCTGGCGGCGATTGTAGTTGGGCCCTTTTTGATGGTAGATGACGAACAGGCCGTCCCCATCAGGCGACCACGTCATTTCCCCAATCGCTTTGTCAGCAAACGTAAGGATTCGGATTTTTCCCGAATCTCGGTCGAAAAGATTGATTCCACCCAGGGCGTCACCCGGCTGGATCTCAGGATAGGCGATTTGCCTGCCATCGGGGGACCAGGTCACCCAGCGAGCGAGAGAACCCATGGGCGCGACGTGCAATACCTTTTCGTCGCTGCCATCCAGGTTCGCATCAAGCAGGCGATACTTCCCTGTCTCCGGATTGTTGCCCCGAATGTACGCCATGCGGCGACCATCGGGAGAGAACGCAAAGGCGCTGTCAACGTCGTGGACCACGACCTTTGGAGTGCCCCCCAACACCGGGGCGCGATAAAGATTGAAATCACTGGCGATGGCATTCTCGGCTTTTCGGAAAAAGATGTAGTTTCCGTCCGGCGAGAACGCGACGTTGGGAATGGTCGCCGAAGGCGGCAACACCTGCGTGTCACTTCCGGTAGCTACGTTGCGTAGCCAGAGGCTGTTCAGTCCTTTGTCGTCCATCACGGTCAGGACGTATTTCCCGTCGGGAGATATCGCGGTAACGGTTGCCCGGCTGGAATTGGTGACCTGGGTGATCGCGAAGTTCTGGAATGGGGTTGGCGTTGCGCGATGAAGCAACGAGTACAAGCCTACGCCAGCCGCGGCCAGGAGAATGAGCACCGCCGTAACGGCCGGCCCATACCACCATGGGCGGTGTCCCGCGGCCGCCACGGTCGAGCTGCTGCTAGCAGGAGCGGGCTGGACGATCGCTTGCGGCGCAGATGTTTCCTCGGCGCTGGCGGCGGAGATATGCCGGCTCGAATCCGTATCGCGCTTGAGGCGTTGCAGTTCTGCCCGCAGGTCCGAGGCATGCTGGTAGCGCAGATCGCGATCCTTCTCCAACGCGCGGTTGATGATTCGTTCCAATTCCGCCGGCACGTCCGGATTGAGGCGTACGGGAGGAATGGGAGCGCGGTTCAGCACGGCCTCAAAGATCATCCCTGAAGTATCCCCCCGGAACGGCAAGGCTCCTGTCGCCATCTCGTATAGCAACACTCCGAACGAGAACAGATCAGTACGCGAATCGAGATCCTTGCCACGCACCTGTTCGGGAGACATGTAGGCGACGGTGCCCAGGGCCGTTCCCGGGCTGGTGAGATGCGGACCATCGAGAGTTCCTGTCTGCGTGTAAGTGGCTACAACCTGGCTCGAGGAACTGGTCACGGCCGTGACCTTGGCCAAACCGAAATCGAGAATCTTGGCGTGCCCGCGCTTGGTGACGAAAATGTTGGCCGGCTTGATGTCGCGATGGACGATTCCTTCGCTGTGGGCAGCGTCTAGAGCGTCGGCAATCTCAATCGCCAAACCGAGCAGAACGTCGGTCTCCATGGGCTTTCCGGCGATCCGATGCTTGAGAGTCAGCCCGTCCAAAAACTCCATCACGATGAAGGGCTTCCCATCTTGCCGCCCGATTTCGTAGATGGTGCAGATATTGGGATGGTTGAGGGCCGAAGCCGCCTGCGCCTCCCGCTGGAAGCGGGCCAATGCCTGGGAGTCCTGGGCGACGTCGTCGGGCAGAAACTTCAAGGCGACAAACCGACGCAGAGTTACATCCTCGGCCTTGTAGACCACACCCATCCCGCCGCCGCCGACCTTCTCCACAATGCGGTAATGCGAGACAGTTTGGCCGATCATTCGAGAGACGCCCGGCTTTCGGGTCGCCTCATCTTAAAGATGCCGCATCGGCCGGTCAATGAATGACTGGGCGGGCTGAGCGTGTCGAACCGCAGACGTAACTGTCCTTCCTGGCTGGCGGTGAATCGCCATTTGCCAAGTTGGGATAGCTGGCTCGAACAACATCGGTTCGAACACATTCTTCAATGCCCGAAACACCGTTCTAACGGCAGACCGCTGCACGCCTCCGCTGATGACGGCGCGTCAAGTAATACTACTTCCGTAGCCAAGTCCAGACTGAGTCCGGCGCGACCCTGAAATGGAGGCACCATCCTTGATGGTAGGATCGCCCTTTCGCGCCACAATGCGGACTGTGACATACACGTCGCGCACCTCAATTCTGTCAAAACACCGGCGACGGGCAGACTTGTAACCGCGCCGACGTGAGTCGCGAGTTATTTCAGGTCGCCTCTGTGCTTCAGGCGCTCTCAAGGATCGTTGAGCTGTTTCCTCGACGGGCGACTGTCGCAAGATAAAAACGTGCGCAGGGATAGACATTTCGGAAAAAAGCCTTTCCTAGCGAGGGGGCAGCTCTCGAAGTGAATCTAGCGGAACCAGCCGTTCAGAAAGTTTTCCCCGGCTCCAGTGCCGGTCCTGTAGGTGCCTCCGGTTGTGATGGCGCGAACGGCCAGTCTCGTTTATGCCATGCCAGGATCAGGTAGGCAGCAAAGCCGGCGAGAATCGTTCCGAACGCATACACCATGTACTTCCACCCGCCCGGCTGTAGCCCAGGCGTTACAAACACACCGATCCATCCAACCAGCGCAAACACTGCTGGCAAGGGAAAAAGCCACATACGAAAAGGACGTGGAGCTTCCGGATGCAATCGGCGGTACAGCAGAAGCCCGATGATTTGCGCCACGAACATGGAAAGGATCCGCGCCAGCATCAATGCCGTAATGATCTGCACCAGATCAAAGAAGCAGGCCACAATGCACAGGAAACCAACCAGCAACAAGGCGCGGTGAGGAAAACGACGCGTTGAGTGGAGCTCTGCGAACCATCGGAAGAAGGCACCATCCAATGCGGCCGCATATGGAATACGCGAGTACCCCAGTAGCATCGCATAGGTAGCCGCAAATGCAGTCACTTCGACCATCAATGTCATCAGCGCCGAAGCCCACGGCCCATGCACTTTCTGCATGAACACCGAGCCGATCGCGTTGTATGCCTGCGAGCCCGGTACCACCATATCGCGCCACGGAACCACGCCGGTGAAGCTCACCGAAATCAGAAAATCAATCGCCGTCACCAATACGATCGAATAAATCACTCCGCGAGGAATGACCTTCGCCGGCTGCTTCACCTCATCACCCAGATAGCAAACCTGGTAATAGCCAAGGAAGTTGAACATTACCAACATGGTTCCATTCCCCAGCCCGAGCATGAACGGCAGCCCGACATTCCATGCTCCCGGCGGAAAATCGAAAAGCAATTTGGGGTCAAGGTGGGTCATCCCGGTGAAAATCACCCAAGCTGCTGTGATCAGCATCCCGATCCACAGAACCAGCATAAGCCGGGCGATGTCCTGAATTTTGCGATACAGCGCGACCATCGCGATGGCAGTAATTCCCGCGGCCAGCAGCTTGATGCCCCAGCGATAGGAAAGCAATCCGGGCCAGAGAAAGCCGGTATATTCCGCCATGCCGATGCTGCTGGTGGCGATTTCGAGTGTGCCACTGAACAGAAACTGCCACACGAAAATCCAGGCGAGCATGTGGCCCCAACGCTGGCGGCCGAAACATTCGCGGAGAAAGATGTAGGAACCGCCCGAGGCGGGAATCGCCGCTCCCAACTCCGCGAACACCAAACCGTCCGCAATGGCCAGCAATGCCCCTACAAGCCACGCCAGAAGCGATTGTGGCCCCCCCAGTGTCGCAATGATTGCGGGCACCGTTATAAACGGACCTGTGCCCACCATATTTGACATGTTGATGGAAATCGCATTCAGCAGGCCCAGGCTTCGAGGCAGCCGACTGGGCGCGGCAGCAGCCTGGGTCGCGGGAGTCGCAGGGGTGATGGTCAAGCGGGTTTTATCCTTGAGACCGCAGCATCAGCATTCTGCCGCCGCTCCCTGCCGCTGGAGTGCTCATGCCGAAAAGCTTGTCGGCCGGCGTACGAACCAGTCGAACGCTCAAGCATCTACGTTGTAGCTGGTGAAGCTCCTGTTTGCGTATTTACCGTCTCAGCAGTGTGACTCACCTGGGCGTCGCAACCGCGAGTACCTGCACGACTCCGCGCAAGTATCGCAAGCTGGCGGCGATGCTCTGCGCTGGTGGAATTGGAGTCGCGCCAAATTTCACATCCTGCTCCACCACCATCCAGCCAGCGTAATTGTTCCGCTCGAGCGTGCGAAAGAACGCGGGGAAATCGATCGAGCCATTACCGATGATGGTAAACACCTTCTCTTCGATAGCCTGGTCAAACGTGAGACGCTTCTTTCGCGCCTCCTCCAGAATCTTTTCATCACAATCCTTGATGTGCACCAGCCGCAAGATGCTTCGATACTTCTCGGCTTCCGCGACAGTATCGGCCCCACCGTAGACCGCGTGTCCCGTATCGAGGCACAATCCGATCCCGGTCTTTGCGGTCACATCGAAAAAGCGCTCGCACTCTTCGGGAGTCTCCACGTAGGTCGCAACGTGAGGGTGAAACACCAGATCCAAGCCGAATTCAGAAGCGACTCGCGCGGCATCCTCGACCACTTTGGCTACGTTCTTCCATTGCGCATCATTAAGTCCCGCACTGCCATCGGCTGGCACACGCCCGGAGATTCGGTCGCGTTCTGGCGACTGCGCATCCGCGAGCACCAGAAACGGCGCTTTCAAAGTCGCCAATAGATTGCCAACCTTGTGGATCTGGTCGACCGCGATCTGCGCCGACGATGGATCACTCAACACCACCGGCACGAATGATCCAAGAAGCTTCAACTTTCGTTTCTCGAGTTGTGGCTTGAGCACTGCCGGATCGGTCGGAAAAAATCCGTAGGGCCCGAGCTCCGTGCCCGTGTAACCCGCCTCCACCATTTCATCCAGCATCTTCTCGTACGACTGGTTCCACGATGGCCCGGGATAATCGAGCACTCCCCAGCTATCCGGCGCCGCAGCAAACAAAAATCGTTCTGAAGTCATGATTTCCTCACTGGCATGGAATCACCTGCAAGAGCCTCGCGAACAAAATTCTTCTGAGGATCGAGCTCAAGGCTCGATCACTACTTCCATCAAGTCCGCCGCCATCGACTTCTGCATGGCTTCCTCGGCATGCTGGAGTGCGAAGGATGCGTTACAAACTCAGAAGTTTAACTTCAGCGAAAACTGTGTAATCCGGGGATCGGCCGCAGTCTGCGCTAATCCAAATGTGCTAGCGGAGCTGATATTTCCGTTCACGTTTTGGAATTGCGTGTGATTGAAGATGTTGAAGAATTCGGCCCGGAATTGCAGATCCAGGGTCTCCGTCAACTTCGTGTCCTTCAGCAATGCCATATCCCAGTTGTTTATACCTGGACCATGGAAGAACCTGCGCCGCGAGTTGCCAAGCTGTCCAATCTGTTCCGGAGTGAATGGGGTCGTATCGAAGTACTGCAAGCTATGTTTTTTTCGAGGATCAAGAACGTGAATCCCACTCCCGCTGTAGTTCGGTACATCTATGCCAAGCGGGATCGGACCGGTAAATTGCGTGCCCAGTAGTGAATTGTTGTCATTCTCAATGAGCGTGACCGGGATTCCAGTAGCAAACCGCGTAATTCCGCTCCACGTCCATCCTTTCGTCAATCGGTTCGACGCCAATCGATCCAAGGGAATGTCATAGTTGTAACTCACGACGAAATTGTGGGTCACATCGAACGCCGACAGGGCGATGCTGTTCTTCGGCCGGATGAAGTTTACCTGCTCGCCATAGCCCGAGGAATTGTCCAGTGACTTGCTGTAGGTGTAACCCGCCAGCAACTGCAACCGCCCGGCGGTGTGGCGCAAATTCACCTGCAGCGAGTTATAACTCGACTGCCCCAAGGCGATGAAGTAGCCATTGGTTCCGAACAGCGGTCCAAATACCGGCAGCCGCACGTTGAAATTGCTTTCGGTTCCGGGTCCGCAACCAGTCAGCGCGAGGCAAGCCAGCGGATCAGCCGGGTTCGCCTCCATGGTCACCAGCAAGCGATGTCCTTGCGTACCTACATAGCTCACGGTCAGCAGCGTGTCGGAGGAGAACTGGCGCTGCACCGACAGATCATAGTTCTCCGAATAAGGCAGCCGGTTTTTGTAGTAAAAACCGGGAGAACTCGCAATCGGTGTCAGCACCGACCAGTTCACATTGTTGTCAGGATTTTTCGGCCCCACATTGAGAGGCGGGAATACTACCGGGAATTTCTGCCCGGTGCCGCCTTGCAATCCGCCATCGGTTCGATTAATAAACGGCGTGGAAAACGAAGGCGCCGTGCCCACCCAGAAAAATCCGAACGGCGCATCGCCGATCTCATTAAAGTTGGTCGACCCTTCAAATGCAGTGAAGAACACGCCGTAACCGGCGCGAATGCTGGTCTTCGAGTCTGGCGAGTAGGCCATGCCGAGGCGCGGACCGAAATTGTTGTAGCGTGTCGGCGCTAGACTCGCAGGAATGCCGGGATCGCCCGGAAATACCCAGCCCGTCGGCGAGCCGGGGAAAACTCTCGATTGCAATCCCGGCACAATGGTTTCGATCTGGTTGTGTTGCTCCGACCAGGGCGTGCTCACGTCCCAGCGCAGCCCGTAGTTCAGCGTCAGATTCGACTTCACACGCCAGCTATCCTGGGCATAAGCGCCGAAATATTTGCTTCGCCCATTCGAAGGCTCAGCTTGTCCTTGCACATAGTTCGTCGGAGCTCCCAACAGGAAATCGGCAAAGTCGCTCCCCGTCTCCGAACCCAAGAAGACGAAGTTCCCATCGAGCACGTTGTGCAACTGCTCCACTAACTGGTTGTAATGGAAATTCGCGCCCATCTTCACGCTGTGCGTGCCGATGACGCGGCTGAAATTATCGAGCACCTGGAACGTATTCTCGATCAGCCGATTCGGCCGGCTCGGCACGCCAATGATCAGCCCGCTTCCGAAGTCAATCTCCGGCACGCCCTCCACCGACGGATCGAGCGGAACAATTCCGTTCCCTCCGGTGGTGAAGCCGAGGCCGCTCAGCGTCACATTCTTTCCACCCTTTGGCAGGTTCAAAGAGTTATTTACTCGAGTGAACGCAACGCGAGCTTCATTCACCGTGGTGCCGCCAAAAGTTCGGGTGTTCCCCAAATTGATGTTCTGTGTACGACCTGTGCCCGCCGCATCGAATCCTGGGACATTCGCCGTCGGATAAGGCGTACTTAAGGTGTAGTTATCGAACAGGTAATAAACAGAAAACAACCCTACCCCTGTATTCGCATCAATGCGCCCGCTCGTCTTATCGTCTCTGAGATGGTCAGAGACGCTTGAAGTAGTAAATTGTCCAATCGAGGAAGTCGGGATGTAAGTCAGCAGATTCTTCGAAATCGGAGAGAAGACAGTCGTCGGAATCTGCGCATTGGGGAAGACGCAGGTCGCACTCGTACAGCCGGAGAAAAAGTACCGCTCGCCTTCGGTCACCGTATAGCCAAGGGCACTGCTGAGCTGGCTCGCCCAAGTTGGGCCGAACACTGTCCCGGTCAACTGGCTGCCGATTGCGGAAAAATCTCCGCCCGCTTCTGCCGCCGTCGGCACTGCCACCAATGGCGAGCTCTCCCCGACGACTTTTCGGTTGCCTTGATAGTCGGCAAAGAAGAAGATTCGATCCTTTATAACGGGACCTCCAATCGTGCCGCCAAACTGGTTCTGGTGGTAAGCGCCGATCGTGCCCGGCGGGGCAAAGTAGTTCCGCGTGTTGAGCGCAGTATTCCGCAGGAACTCGAAGGCATTGCCATGAATCCGGTTGGTACCGGACTTGGTAATTACGTTGATCTGGCCGCCGCTGTAGTTGCCATATTCGGCGTCGTAGTTGTTCGTCAGAATCCGGAACTCTGCGATCGAATCCAGGTTGGGAATGGCTGTCGTCCCGCCGTACCCGCTCTCTTGAACCGTCGCGCCGTTCAGCAGGAATCCGTTGTTCGCTTCTCGCTGGCCGTTCACTGACAACGCCCCGGAACTCAAATCGCCCGAGACCTTGGGAACGGCGAATCCGGCGGAGTTGAAGATGCCGCCATACGCCCCCGTCATGCCCGATGCGGTCGATACCACGCCCGGTTGCAAGGCCAGCAGATCCGTGTAGCTGCGCGTGACCAGCGGCACCGTTGTGATGCGGTCGCCTTCAATCACTTCACCCAGTTGCGAACTCGCGGTCTCAACGTGCGTGGCTTCGCTCTGCACCTGCACCAGTTCCTTCACTTCTCCAACCTGCAGAGCCACATCCACAACCAGCGCGGCATCCACGTCCAGAACCAACCCGGTTTTCTTGTAGCCCTTGAACCCCGGCTGCTGCACGCTCACTTCGTAATGCCCCAAAGGCAACGTCTGAAAGGAATAAAAACCCGCGGAGTTGGTCTTTTGACTCTGCGAGAAACCGGTGTCGGTGTTCGATGCCGTGACTGTGGCGCCCGCAATCGTCGCCCCGCTTGGATCGCGCACGGTTCCCGAGATACTTGCACTGACTCCCGCGAAACAAACGGCTCCTAGAATAAGGAGGGTCACGCCCAGGTAGCAAATAGTGGCAATTCGCCCCAACCAGCGGGCGGATCGGGTGCCTGCTTGCGGCTTGCTTCCAGAGAAACTGTTACGGTTGTTGACGCCATCGGGAATGAAACTCGCCCGTTGCATACCCCCTCCTATAACGGGAGCTTTGACCCGGGACTGCTCAGTCGGCCTCGGCTCCGCCTTGAAAGCATCCTACTTACCTGAAATCTAAGCGCTTATATAAGCTGCGCTTATAGTGCAGGGTCGCCGTGAATGTCAAGACTTTTCGCCAGTTTCTGCCTTCACTCGGCAACTCTTCCAAAGAACCCATGAACACCCCCAAGTCGACCTTCGAATGTAAAACTGGTTTCGTCGTGAATTTGCAAAATGTCTCAGCTCATCCGGCTTTGGCGTGGACACAATACGCTTTTCGCTGCGGCGTGTGAACAATCGCACCCATGTCAGTGTTTGAACGATCCTGGCGCAGACGCGATACCCTACTCAGCAACAAAAGGCAGGCTCGCACGCAAAAAGATCATTCCCACACCCCATATCGCCATGCCCAAATGTCGCATTGCAATAGAGACCACATTTCTAGCAACCGGAAATCACCCCCTCAGACGGCCCTATAGTGTGCCCTAGATGTGGATATCGAAGTGAAAGCGGGCACGGATTACCAGGCAAGGTGCTTCAAACTATTCTGTACATTCGAGCTCCATTAGGATCCGACCCGCGCGGCAAGAGTCACTCTTCCAGAGGATCCACGGCTATATAAAACCGGGCTTTGCAATTCATTGCCCTAACTTTCCTTGGGCGTTTTCATTCGGCATGCGAAATGAACCACGTCACCTTCAGATGAGTCCCAACCTCATGCTCTAATTAGATCGATGCTGAGGATACGGTCTCGCGTTACCTCCTTTCTTTGCATTCCGATTTGCGGCGGCCCTTTGGCCACGCATTCGCAGCCGTCCACAAAACAGACTGGCCAATCTACAGCGGCAACTCAGAAAACGCGCATTAATTCACTCGAAATTGCTTGGGCCTATGACACGCGAAAATCCGGAGGCGTGTGGTTATCGATCCCACGGCGTGATCGTCGTCGTGCCATAGTTCACGCTGGTCGCCCAACCCCGCGCTCACCGTCGCCACCGACGTCGCGACGAACTCCACGTTCCCGACTGAACTTCGTTGTCCCATCGCTGTAGCTGCCACCAGTATCAACTGCTGCGTCTTGCCTGACACGTTCGTCGAGATCACCGGACACCAGTGCGATCTTCGGGTTCAGCATCGACCCACAGACGGGGCGCTGACGGCGGTAACAGGATCGCCGTTCGCGGTGGGGAGGGAACCCATTTGCGGTGACGGCGGATGTATCGGGGCAGTTCCCCGATCACAGGCTCGCCGTTTGCGCTGCCAAACAATGGCTATGGCGGCAGGGGTGAGTTCATGTACGTAGGGGGTTTCGACTACCCAGGAGGAAACTAGGATTATCTCCAAAATCACTTGGGGCTGATCCGCCATTGGTGTCCCTCCAGCACCTGCCCTCGGCGGCTCTGCACTCGCTTAGAACAGACGAGCCCTCGCCTTGGTCTGTAGGTTAACCGAAGAGGATCGGCGCGAGATCAAAGCGTTCTCCGTGGTGCTACAATTTTTGCCGGGCCCTCTACCTTCGACAGCCTGCCAGTAGTTTGAATCCTGAGAGCCGTTCCAATCCCTTGACATTAACGCCCCAGCAGCACCAACGCCTTCGCGAGCTTTTCCGACTGATTGCTGTCGAGAAAGATCCGGAGAGGGTGCAGGCATTTGCTGGCGAGCTGGCTCGTCTCGTGATGGTACAGGCCCCCCTCCGAGAACCCAGTGACCAACAACTACGGATCATCGGACTGGTGGCCGAGGGATTGAAGAACCGCGAAATTGCCGAGAAGTTGGGAATGAGCAGTAATGTCGTCAGAAACTACATCAGCAAGATCTACGGTGAGGTAGGAGTCAACAACCGGGTTCAACTCGCGCTCTGGTATGAGGCACGGATACATAAGCAGTAGCTATAGTGGTGATCAAATTAACGCGCGAATCCAGTGATTTCCGCTGATGAATCGGACGGGGTTTTTACGGGCCGATCTTGAGCCATCGGCCAAAATACCCCGTCAACCAAACGAGTCGGATTTTGCTACACCCTGCCCCGATCTCAATAGCGTTCGGCTCGATGCGATTTCGATGTCCTCCACTGGCTCCGGCCCCACAATTCCCACGATTCCTGGCGTCGTGAGGTTCGGCAGGCGGCGTCGCGCGGAACCATCTAGATTACACTGAGCGACCGCGTCGGATGAAGTATCCCGCTGCTGAAAAAAGGCCTGCGCTCAGCGCAGGCCGTCACTGGTAAAAAAATCGGACCTAAAAAAGAACCTTCAGAGCAAGCTGGATCTGTCGAGCCGATGTAGTTGAGTCCGGCCGGATAATAGTGGACTGCGAGAGGCCGAAGGTGTTGGTGTTCTCGACCACATTGCCCGGTTGTTGGAACTGGGGGTGATTGAGAAGGTTGAAGAATTCCGAGCGGAGCTGCATGCGGAAACGCTCGGTGAAGCGGATATTTTTCATGAGCACCATGTCGACGTTTGTGTAGTTGGGGCCGTAGAACTGGTTTCGTCCAGAATCTCCGACATGTCCCAGGAAAGTGCTGCTGAATCCCGCTACGTTGGACGCCCCGGTTCTGACCCCATCGGCGCTGATTCGCGTTCCCGAACTGGCGAACGGATTTCCAATGATATCGGGGTAGGAGAAGCTCGCAACTCCGGTACGTCCGTTATCGAACACGTTCGTAAAGATCGTATACGGGTGCCCTGTCTGCGCGCTGATAATACCCGACATCTGAATCCCTTCCAGCGCCTTGCCCAGCACCCCTTGACTGAGGATGTTCTTGCCAGAACCGAAAGGCAATTCGTAGGAGTAATAGAACACGCCGCGGTGCCTGATGTCGTTGTCCGAATTGCCCCGAGACACTTTGTTCGGGTTCCTCGAGTCTACGGGGAAGCTCCCCACCCCAGCTTCGGGAGTCAGCGGGTCATTCGAATCGTCGATGGCGTGTGACCATGTGTACGCTCCTCCAAGTTGCAAGCCATGCGACAGCCTCTTAGTGATCTTGGCCTGTAACGCGTGATACTTGGAGTCTGCGTTGGTCCGTGTGATGTTCGATACCGGAAAGTTAGAAGATGTCTGGAGTGCTGTTTCGCGGATCGACGGAGGAATGACCAGGTTAGTCTGGCTGATACCTCCGTACAAAGCGGGCCCACTTATTACACCTTGCGGGTCACCTGGCTGGCAGCCACCTTGAGCAACGCACGAAGCTATGTTCTGCTGTACCAGCACCGGGTCGGGCGGCACCGCGTCGAGAACTCGGATTACATGCGTCCCATGCGACCCGACATAGTTGAGCTCGAGAACAGCGTCTGCCGGCAATGCCCGCTGGATACCAAAATTCCAGTTCTGGCTCTCCGGCTGTCGGGTGTTGGGATCGAGCAACGTCACAATCTGGCTTGCGCCATTTGAGAATGTTCGTCCAGGAGCTGGCAGCGTCGCCGGGGACGGAACCTGTTCGGGCGTCAGCACCGTTGATGGGATATTCAAGAAAGTACCTTGAAAGGGTGGATTGGATCTTGCATTGCCGAAGAGATTATCGAATATGCGATCGTGGAAGATTCCGTATCCGGCCCGAATAGAGGTTTTGCCGTCTTTGTACGGATCCCAGGCCACGCCGATTCTTGGCTCGAAGTTCTTATAGTCATCACCGTACATCTGATGTCCCGTGCCCGGGCCCACAAGCGTGAAGGTATAGGAGGTCGCAAAGCTGTCTGGATTCTGAAAGAGGTTCGCAAAATTCCCACCCGTTTCGAAAGGAACTCCGTTGAACTGGTAACGAAGGCCATAATTCACGGAGAAGTTGCTGGCAATTTTCCAGGTGTCCTGGATAAAGCCATCGAATTCGTGCTGCCGAAAATCTTTGGTGTCGGTTGGCACCCGCGTGCCAGTTCGGTTGTAAAACTGAGCCTGGAATTGACCCAGAACGCCGCCTACTCGGAACCACGAGAGGTCCTGAACCGTTGCAGCAATGTTGCTTGGAGTGCTTGGATCCAGGCTTACCGCGGCATTCTGAAAACCGGAACCTGAGAATCGATTGAAAAACAAAAGAGACCGCGAGTTGAAGTTCGAATCGCCCAGGGAGCGCACGTTCCGGAAATCACCGCCGAATTTGATCGTATGGCCGGACTTCACCCAGGTCACCGTATCGCTATAGCTGGTCGTGCCTGTGTTTCTCGCCTGCCCTGCGGCATCGAACAAGGTATTGCATCCGAACGCGTTGATTGGACCATTCAGCAAAGCAGCGTCGGGTACCTGGATGTCTACACCATTGCCGAAAGGATCGACCCCAGTAATGGGGTTGAAGATCGTACAGTTGCTGGCAAAGGCTGCGTAGTTCTTGTTCCATCCAAATTTAAAATCGTTGATCAGGCTATTGCTCACGGTTGAGGTCAGACCCGCGAAAACGCCGTGCTGGTAACTCGGCGTGCTCAACAAATCGAGACCGGGACCGAGTTCGACATGGCTCTGATTGGATTCAACGCTGCGTCCATAGGCATAACGGAGTGTAAGCTGATGCTTCTCCGTGAGCTTGTGATCGATTTTCCCAGTCCAGTTATACGCATTCAGGTTATCCGGACTCGCGAAGGTGAGCGTTCCTGAAACTCCGGGAATCACCTGCCCTCCGTTGGGATCAGGGAGCAGATTCAGCAGACTACTGATCTCCGGGTCGAGACCCAGACCGGTGAGGTTGCCAGGCGCTCCCGGCGTTCTCAGATCGATGGTTTGAGTTCCACTTCCTGTCGGAACGGTGAAGAGACCGGACTTGAAAGCCGCGGTTGGAACAGTCCGCGAACGAGTCACAGTGGTTCGAAACCGCTGATACTCGTTGTTCAGGAAGAAGAATGTTTTATTCCTGATAATGGGCCCACCGATTGAAAATCCGAAGTCGTTACGAACGTAGGGATCTTGCTTCTTAGGAGGACGATTGAAAAAATCGCGCGCTCCAAGCGCGTTATAGCGTCCAAACCAATAAGCATCTCCGTGAAGACTATTGCCCCCTCCACGGGTAATGACATCGATGATAGCGCCGGTGTTGCGGCCGTACTCGGCATTGAAATTATTGGTGATGACCCGGAACTCCTGGGCGGAGTCTGGGTTTGCGCCCACGATTCCCGTGCCCGGGCCGGGCACCGAAGTATCATTATTGTCCACGCCATCGAGAAGGAAATTGTTATTGCGATCGCGCGACCCATTCACGGCAAATCCGTTACTTCCATTGTTCGGTTGTATCGCGCCGGGAGAGAGCAAAACCAGTTCATAGGGATTACGCGTGAGCAACGGCAAGTCGACCATCGTCTTACTGTCTACGAGAGTGCTCAATTGGCTTGATTCGGTCTCAATGGGTGCAACCGTGGCGCCGTCGACGTTCACAGTCTCCTGCACCGAACCTACGGTGAACTTCGGGTTGAGAACCAGGGCCTGCGCCACCGTCAAAGGCGTCTTTTCAAACTTCACCGCGCTAAACCCCTGCTTCTCGGCGATGACGGCGTAGACGCCGGGAGCGAGATTCGGAACTACGTAGTAGCCCGTGCCATTGGTCTTCACAGTACGAGATGAGCCCGTATCCTGGTTTGTCACGGTGACCAGCGCACCGTCGACAACTGCTCCACTGGAATCCGTTGCCGTTCCACTGATAGATCCCGCGGTCTGAGCGAACCCCGTAATCGAGATTGCCAAAAGCGATAAACAAATGCCAAATCGAAGTGCTTTCATAAAACCTCCCCCTCAATCGATAGTGCTGGGTGCTCTTCTTCTACAACAGGCTGAGAACTACACAAACACACACTGACTGCCAGACACTAAGCGTTATGTGTGATCATTCGGGTCGTGTTACGCGTTGTGCAATCAACCATCCATCTGTGAAGGAACGCATTCACCGAATTATTCGCCATGCGTTTAACCTAATTACTAAATGTCGTAATCGACGTATGATTTTTAGAAGGAAGTTGGAGCTTGTGGGTAACAAACAATGTTGATATTGACAGAGGCTCACGTTCAACAACACATACATGACTGGTGGTGTCTCGAATGGACGAGTGGCGCGCAAGTGCTTCAATCCCTGGCGTCGAGATGAGCTGCACTCTTGCTATCGGCAATCCAGAATCATCCACCGGACACGCATGCAAGACCCGACGCCTGGAAGCGCAACGGATCACGGTGACGCTTACTTTGCCCCGATTGAAGACAAGATTGGTCAGTTTGTGTGCGGCTGGCCCGCACTGGACGTCAACGTCCAGACGACTTCGAGGCGTGAGTGTAGAGAGCACATGCATATCTGTCCCAGAAGACTGCTGCGAGGTCTGGGAGGTTCATGGCCTAATGTTTTCGGCTGGCTTCGACCAGTCGTGTTCCCGACCTGTTACCTAAGCTGAGGGTAGAGCGGTTGCAAGGATAGGTTTGTCAAGGAAGTGTCACGAGTTTGTACAATTTCTCGAAGCTACTTGTTCATTGGTTGGGTCAAGTGTGAAGGATCGCGAACTCTTACAGGCGCTTTGTTGTGTGAGCGCCCGGGATTAGATCTGCACTCATTAGTTCATGACCGTGGTGGTGGCGATTTTCGCTGTCTTCATACCCTCTGCATTCCGATAGGCATTGCTACATTTGCTGAGTCGGCATGAAAGAAACTCTTTGCCGTTCGCCTCCTGGCGCCGCTATAGTCGGCGGGAGGCACGTCAATACTACAATCGATCACTGGGTGACCCTTCACAGGGCGATCACTGGTAGTCACGTGGGATGGTTTTCTTCCCACTTCTTATGCTTCACCAACTGGCCGACGCAAGCGACGGAAAGTGGAGGCTCTGTTCTCGGAACTAAAGAACCTGATTGGATTGCGGCGCTTGCGCCTACGCAGAATCAAGTTCGTGCGTGAGCAGTTCTACCTAGCTGCCGTGGC
>DATMQI010000007.1:0-5685 GCA_035567135.1 Terriglobales bacterium | reverse complement strand
ATTCCAGTTCTCCGGCGAAGACGTAGACAAGAAGATCCGCGCACTTTCCGGCGGAGAAAAGTCGCGGCTCGCCATAGCACGCATGCTCTACAACCCGCCGAACTTCCTGGTGCTCGACGAACCGACGAATCACCTGGATCTAGCGACCAAGGAGATGCTGGTGGACGCCCTGAAAGAATTTGAAGGCACCATGATCTTCGTATCGCATGACCGCATGTTCCTTCGCGGTCTCGGCTCACGGGTGCTGGAACTGGGCGGCGAGAGCGGCACGGACCGCCATCCCACTGTTTATCCAGGGTCATACGTTGAGTACGTGCAGAAGCTTGGACACGAGGCGCCTGGGATCTATTCGTAGGCCTTTGTGCAACGGGGTACGTCCCGTCTGTTCCCGGATGGGAACGCTAACCCGTCTGCCAGATCGAACACCAGCTCTCTGCCTCCCGGCGTAAATGCCTGAAACGCTGCGCTGCCTTTCCATCCCATCTTGTAGTTCATGTAGACAATCCTACTCCCGGCCTATTCACTTCCCAGCGCGCGTAAGCGGGATGCTCTTCACGCTCTCAAGTTCTTCCGCTTTCCGCAAAAATGCCATCCATGCAGATTCCGCGTACTGATCCGCTGCACGTTTCGTAGCACCGGGAAGTACGTTCCATCCCATGTATCCCGCGCACACCACCGCAAGGCAGTCCATGACCGCCGCAGGGTTGATCGGCGTATGGCCAGTTCTGATTCCGTGCGCAACCGCAAACGCCATTGCGGCTATTGAAACAATCACCCAGAGGACTCTCAACCCAAGCAGGTTGCGGCAGAATCCATACTCAACGTTATGAGTGAACCAAAGGCCGCGTGAGTCATTCTCACGCAGGTAGTCCTTGACCCGCAGGAACGCGCCACTAATTTCCCTGTCGGCTTGCTGAGAGTCGCGAGCCTCCTGGTCTTCGGTCATGAGGGGCGTCGACAGAGTTTGTGCGATCTGTTTGTAGATCAGCCGCTTGAGGTTATCAGTAAAAAACGAATCCCGGTGACGCATGAAACGAGTAGACGGTGGGCCACCCCAGCTTTCCCAGAGGCGGGATTGGTGCCGCTCTCCGAGCGCACTAGCAAGTTGGCCCAACGCATAGACTAGAGCGAAGCCGCACACCCCGCTTGCAGTAAAAATCGGCCAACTATTGAGAATTGGTGCTGCGTAAAAGGCATCGATCAAGATCGGAAACACGAGAATCAGCCCCGGCGCGATTCGAGCCTTCAGTTCATACGGGTCTAGGAATTTTTCAATCATTTCATATTTTTCATGACCGATAGCCAGTCAATCGGCTCAGGCGAACCTGTGCCCGTCAGCCAATCTATCGAGGAATAACCCGTGCGGGCGGGGACACTGCCGGACCAAAACCAGAGGTTTCCAGACTTGTGGGTGCTAGCGACCTTCGTTCCGACCTTTACTAGGCCGCTCACAATTTTACGGCTGGGATGGCTTGAGTCCCCCTTAGCGGACATGGCGGCGATTTGCGGACAGAACCGCTCGATGTCCCGCTGAGAAAGATTGCCATCGCTCGCGTGATGTGGCACGCCCATATAACCGAGGTGATTCCACTCCGGGCCGACATGCGATAGCGCCTCTGTGCCGGCATCAGCCGGAAACAAGAATCGCATACCATTAAAGTTCGTGCCAAGTATGACGCTCGTGTTGTTGTATGGTTGCGTCTTCGGATTCTTCTTCACACTCGATTCTTCAAGAACTCCAGCCAACGGCACCAGCGGTGCAGATCCCAGCAGTGAAGCTAAGTGGTTCGAGGAAGGCACACCGATTCCGGCGAGCGCAGAGAACGGAGTGGGGCTTGAGAGTGCGATTGCATTCCACAGCGGAGAGGGTCTACTGGGTATGGGAAATGACAGCGCCGGGGCGGGCGCATCCACCTTGGTAAATTCTCCAATCACTTTGTTGTACAGAGTCAATGACGGACCAAGCACCGTCATATTGTGTATCGCGGAAATCGACATACCAGCGAACGGTTCCAACGGAGTAATACCGCGACTCGCAAAAGCCGCAGCTAGCTCTTTGGTTGTCTTCAACTACTTGCTTTACCCCATCATCAGCAGCCGAGGCGCGACGGAGCGTCTCAGCGCTGACGTGTTTTGTAATGTCATGCATCCAACCATTGCTAAAGGCAATGGCGGAACTTCGCACCAACTTTATAAGACCGCTGGCGTGGTCATTGTGAAGGTGGGAGCACAGAATCGCCCAGAAATATGTATAACCTCGGCTGCGCAGGAAATCGAGGATGACGCCTGCATCTTTGCCACATCCGCCGTCGATTAAGATTCGAATGGGCGAACCTTCATACCACTTGGTGACGATGACACAATCCGCGTCGCCTAAACTAAGTACATCGACTTCGATTCCGTCGAACATCCCGAACCTCCACGGCAGGGGCGAACCCGCCCTAAATTCTGGTTTCGGAATGCGAAAGACGCGGTTACTGTTTTCCCAACATGGTAAGAGCGGAGCTTCTACAGCAAAACCATTACTTCTTATAGTACAGGAAAAACCTTAGCACAACAATATGCGGGGTTGCGCGACTTACGCTCATACCGCATGCGGTGTACGCCATGTTGAGTTCCGCTTTCGGGAAGCGGTCGGGCGGGCGGCCCGGGGCTTTTGATCGCGCCGAAATCACCAACATAGCGGGTGCCCGTCCTTGCGTTTTGTGCAAGGCAGGGAAGCGGCAGCACCTGCGGGTCGAGCTTTTTGTGCGACGACTCGCCGGGTGATAATGCGAGTACAACGAACTCGATCGTTCCTTTTGGGACAACCAGAAAGCACAAGGACGGAAAGGGACCCGCTGAAAGTCGCCACCTTCAACATTAACAACATCAATAAGCGGCTCGACAACCTCCTGGATTGGTTAGCGAAAGCTGAACCGGACGTGATGAGTCTCCAAGAGCTCAAGGCCGAACAGGAAGCCTTTCCCGTGAACGCCCTTCGAACTCTCGGGTACGAAGCAGTCTGGCAAGGAGAGCGTTCCTGGAACGGCGTGGCCATTCTCGCGCGAAACCACGTTCCCGTGCTGACGCGCACAAGTTTGCCGGGAGATTCCGAGGTTCATAAAAAAGATCATCAAGCTCGTTACATTGAAGCGGCGGTTCAGGGAGTTCTGATCACTTCCATCTACCTCCCCAATGGGAATCCGCAGCCGGGACCGAAATTCAATTACAAGTTGGCCTGGTTTGAGCGCCTCATTGCCCACGCCGCCGAACTCATGGCGAGCGGCGCACCCGTGGTGCTGGCCGGTGACTACAATGTCGTGCCAACACCGCAGGACATCTATCCGACTCGATCGTTGGATAACAACGCGTTAATCCAACCCGAAAGCCGACAGGCCTTTGCGCGTTTGCTGGCTCAAGGCTGGACTGACGCCCTGCGGAAGCTACATCCGGACGGGCCGCTCTGGACATTCTGGGATTACAAATTTGAACGGTGGCAGAAGGACAAAGGCATGCGACTCGATCACTTTCTACTCTCGCCGAATTTGTCGGTCCGGCTAGTGGACGGCGGCGTCGACCGATGGGCGCGTGGCCAAGAAAACGCCAGCGACCACGCTCCAACATGGATCGTGCTCGATCTCTAGACCAGGCGGGCGTCTCCTCCTTGTTTCCTGATCAAGCGCCAGATACTTCCGACACGGCTGCTTTTTGTCGGCGTTCTTTTGAAGCGTCAACCGAACGCTTGTGTGAAAGACCTTGTATGGCACTACCTTTGGCAGTATCATGCATAAATCGGATAATACGCGTATATACGTGCATAGCCAAGTGTATTCGTGCAATATGGGCAGAATGAAACCAGAAGCGGAAGCCAGCCAAATCGCCCTAAAGGAAGAGCGCCACCAGTACATCCTGGAGCTGCTTGGCAGTGAGGGCCGAGTCCTCGCCGCGGACCTTAGCAGTCGCTACAGGGTCTCTGAAGACACGATTCGTCGAGATCTGCGCGAATTGGCGAGTTCGGGAAAGATCCAACGGGTACACGGCGGCGCTCTGCCTCGCCGTGCCGAGGCCGTTCCTTTCGTGTCTCGCCAACAACTCGACATGGAGAGCAAGATCGGAATTGCTCGAGCGGCGGCTGACATGATCCGCGACGGTCAGGTGGTGCTGATTGACGGAGGTACCACTAATCTAAGAATTGCTTCCTACCTTTCAAGAGAGCGGTCAGCAACGATTGTTACCAACAGCCCACCGCTTGCGTTGGCGTTGGCGGATCATCCGAAGTTGAGCGTGCTGATGCTCGGAGGAAATTTTCTTAAAGAGGCGCGGGTCACGACAGGCATCGAGACCATCCGTCGGGTCGAATCCATTCGCGCTGATCTATGCTTTCTCGGAATGTGCAGTTTGCACCCGGAGGTCGGAATAACCGTCGGCGACCAAGAAGAAGCGTACGTGAAGCAAGCGATGATAGGGGCTTCAACGGAAGTGGTCGGCCTGATTTCACTTGGGAAAATGGGGACATCCCTGCCTTACCTGGTCGGTCCCGCTTCCCGACTGACACGTTTGATCACCGAGGCATCAGACGAAGATGTCCTGAATCCCTACCGCGCCCAAGGCATAGAAGTCACAAGTACGTAAACTGTTCCTGGCATCTTCGGACAATGCGCACCCTAGCGGAAGTCTTCTCTTTTGTTGGAGTCCTTCATGGGCTCGATCGCGTTCCGTCTTCGCTCGAGGAAATTTGTCATGTATGAATTCCGGTACGCAAAGGAACACGCAATAGCTCGAACCTTTCATAAGGCCTTCCGACTGGCAGGGAGGTGTTTGCTGCTTGGACTGATGGTCGCGGTCTCGCTTGAAGCACAACAGAGTTCTCCGTCTGCGCCAGCGTGGACCGGTGTCGTACGCACGGCTGCCGGTGAACCTGTGGCCGGAGCGAAGGTAACGGTAGACACGGCGGCCGCTAAAGAGAAAATGACAGCAGTGACGGGAAGCGACGGAAGGTTCGCGATTGCGGACATTCGACTCGGGCCAAATCGCGTGAGCGTGCAACTGCCCGGGCGAGATCCGACAGCGTCAACTGGAGTGGATATTACCGGCATAGCAGTTGTGCTGACGGTATCCGATCAAAACGTGCTGTCGATTGGAGCCAATCCGCAAACTTCTGCGGGAGTCTCGAATGGGAACCCGAGCACAACTTCGAACGCAGCCAGCGGAACAAGCGGGGAGAAACTCTCCAGCCAAAAGGTAAATGAGTTGCCGTTGAATGGACGTGACTTCAGCACGCTGTTGTTGTTAGCAGCGGGCACGATGACCGACGTGAACGGGCAGACGAATTTTACCCAGCAGTTTGCCATCAACGGACAGCGCGGCGTTGAGGCCGTCTTCGCGATGGACGGTGCGGATGTCAGTGATCCAGAGATGGGTGGGAGCACGTTCACGAATTTCAACGTAGATGCGATTCAGGAGTTGCAGTCAAGCTCAGGCTGGATGCCGGCTGACATTGGGCGCAGCGCGGCAGGTTTCACCAACATCGTGACACGGTCCGGGAAAAGCGGTTTTCACGGGTCATTCTTCGAGTTTTTAAGGAACTCTGCCCTCGATGCGCGGAATTATTTCGATCACCCATCGATTGCGGAGCCGGGCAGAATTCCTCCATTCCGTAGAAATGAGTTCGGATTTACGAATGGCGGGCCGGTCGTGTTGCCG
>DATMQI010000006.1:0-2729 GCA_035567135.1 Terriglobales bacterium | reverse complement strand
GAAAAAAACTGTCGCGGGACAGTTGTCATATTGTTCTTTTTAGCCGCGAAAACCACATGGTGTTTCACCCTCTCCTGGCGGATGTTGTAGGAGCCTCTCTCCATGCCGATTCCGCGGCGGCGACGCTACGCCAAATGTTGCTCGGGATCGAGTGCAGAACCGATGTCGTAAACGAGATCGATGTCAAGGCGGCCCAGATCGAGTATCAGCAGGATGAACGCCAAATCGATCGGATGGGCTACGACCAACTGGTGCTTGCCTGTGGGGCGGACAGTAATCTGGCCATGATCACGGGAATTGCATGAATAAAGCCAATCCCAAGTAACTGAACTGGAAGCATCAGAGTTAGAATTTCCAGTTCTCCGGATCAAGAGTGGGAAATGTCGTCCGCAGAATAGGCTTGACGAACGTATCGACTTCCGGTCGAGGGCCTGTCTGCGCGGCGGTACGAATCCAGTGACCCAGAAGAACCACGGGGACTAGGCATTTAGCTGCAGCCGTAGGACGATGCCGCGCGGCTGATCCGGGGTATAATCTGCTCCTCGCGCGGATGGGTGCGACCACCGCCAAGCGGGAGATCTGAAGGAGATTACTTTCGAGCTGGAGAGCTCTCCGAGGACGCATCCGGTAAACGAGCAGCCGAATGGACTATATCTTTGACCACCCATGGGAATTGGGCTTGCTCCTCGCGATTGTTCTGGCTCTCGTCCTCGAGCTTGGACATCGCGTGGCGGCCTATTTCCAAATTGATCAGGCCCCTTCACGGAAAGAGCAGATGGGTACGATCCGGGATGGGCTCTTTGTGCTAGTCAGCCTGCTCTTAGGCTTCAGCCTGACCATGGCTGCTGTTGTGGCGGCATTCTTTCTCGTCGTCCTCGCCGCAGCCCATCACGGCTTTGCGACTCAAGCCGATTTCGTTCGCTTTTCCAAGCCCGAGCTACTCACTTTCGAAGAGGTCGTTGAGCTCGAAAAGAACGACCCTCCTTCGTCCTCCCTCGCTGAAAAACTGGAGCACCTTCTTACCACTCCGTTTCTCAGCAATGAAGCTTATTTTAACGGCGCTAAGCCAAAGCGTCCCTCTTCGCCGGAGCTTGGCCCCTTCCTTCGTGCGATTTGCTGGAACATCGAACGCGGGATTCAGTTTGATCCCATTCGTATCGCCCTCTCTGAGCCGGAAAAGTTCGATCAGGTTCTTGCCGAAAAGAAGGATCCCAAAGCTAAGCCTCTGATGCCCGATCAACTCAAAGTCGTGAAACAGCAACTGGACATTCTCCAGCCCAGTGATCTCCTTATTCTGAATGAAGTCGACTACGGTGTAACCCGCACCGAGTACCGCGATGTGGCCCGCGACCTGGCCAAAGCTCTTAACATGAACTATGCCTACGGCGTCGAGTTTGTGGAACTCGATCCCCTGAATCTCGGACTAGAAAAAGTCGAGTTGGAGGACAACCAGGCCCAGGCCGACATTCAGAAATCCTTTGACGCGGATCCATCCCGTTACCTCGGAATGCACGGCACCGCGGTCTAGGCTGCCGATGTAATTGGGGTGCTTCAGGAGGTTGGTCACTGTAGTTGGAGCCCATCGGCCCCCGGCAATGAAAGGTATTCCGTCGTTATTGAGTCTGGTAGCAATGGATCGCAGACTTCGACGTTCCTCAACAAACTCCCGGAATACCCGACGCACGATGGCGATCTCCTCTGCGGGGCCGGGGACCAGTGTCACTCGCTCATTTGCAATACATTTGCGTTGCCCGTTTAGGAGTAATTGTCTGGGTCTTCCCTCCGAGTCGAGCAACATTCTGCGGAGGAGGAGGTCCACCCAATTTGAACCCTTTCTTTGCTATCCTCGGTCTTCCGTTCGCGTTCTGGCCTCCAGCTGGAGAACCTGGCGCTACGCCACCAAATCGGCGTCCTTCAGCGCGTCGGGAGAAAGCGTCCGAAATTAATGCCTTGGGATCGCCTATTGTGGGTCTGGCTGTCCCGGATCTGGAGCGGCTGGCGCTCGACGCTGGCCATCGTCAAGCCAGAAACGGTCATTGCCTGGCATCACGTCGGCTTTCGCCTGTTCTGGACTTGGAAGGTGCGCCGCGGCAGACCGGGACGACCCGTCGTTTCTCGCGAGGTTCGAAATCTAATCCGCAGGATGTGTCGGGAGAATCCGAGTTGGGGTGCACCCCGGGTTCACGGGAAGTTGCTCAAACTCGGCATCGACATCGGCGAGACCAGCGTCAGCAAATACATGGTGCGCTGCCACCAACGGCCGTCACAGACCTGGCGCACCTTCCTCGAAAATCACCTGCAACAACTGGTGTCCATCGACTTCTTTACCGTGCCGACCATTGGTTTCCAGGTTCTCTATGTGTTTCTGGTGTTGGCCCACGACCGGCGTCGCATTGTCCACTGCAATGTGACTGCCCACCCCACCCCGGAGTGGACCGGACAGCAACTGCGAGAAGCATTCCCCTTTGACCAGCTTCCGCGCTACCTGCTGCGCGACCGCGATGCGATCTTCGGCGATTCCTTCCGTGGATAGGTGCGAGACATGGGTATCCACGAAGTGCTGTGCGCCCCGCGATCCCCCTGGCAGCGGCTTACATCGAGCGCGTAATTGGTTCGATTCGGCGCGAGTGCCTGGACCACGTGCTCGTGTTCGACGAAAGCTCTCTCCGTCGTATCCTTCGTTCGTACTTGGATTACTATCACCGATCGAGAACGCATCTCTCCCTAGG
>DATMQI010000005.1:0-14904 GCA_035567135.1 Terriglobales bacterium | reverse complement strand
GCGATGGAGACGGCGCAGGAGAAGCTGTCCATGAGGCCGCTGACCGTCGATCCCTCTTTGGCCATGGTGATGAAGATTTCGCCCACGCTGTCGTCGGGATAAAGTCCGACGGTGATGTAGCCCTCGTGTCCGCCCACGTTGAATTTGTGTGTGATCGATCGCCGCTCCGCCTGCAGCTTGTGCCGCACCGCCCGCGGAGGCCCGTTGAGATTCTCTTCTTCCCGTTGCGTAGGCGCGGCAGCCGCATCGCCCTTCTTCGAAAGCGCCGTAGAAGTTCCAGCCGCACTGAGCGGCTGCGACTTCTTGCACCCGTCGCGATAGACAGCCACCGCCTTGAGCCCCAGCTTCCACGCCTGCAGATAAGCTTCCATGATGTCTTCGACGGAAGCGTTCTCAGGCAAGTTCACAGTCTTGGAAATGGCCCCGGAAATAAACGGCTGCGTAGCCGCCATCATCCGCAGATGGCCCATGTAAGCAATCGACCGCGTCCCCTTAGCCGGCTTGAACGAACAATCAAACACCGCGAGATGCGCATCCTGAATGTGAGGCGCCCCCTCAATCGTCCCAGTCGCATCGATGTACGAGACAATCTTGTCCGCCTCATCATGCGAGTACCCCAGCTTGAACAAAGCCGTAGGCACAGTGTTGTTAACGATCTTAATCATCCCCCCACCCACAAGCTTCTTAAACTTAACCAAAGCAAGATCCGGCTCTATTCCTGTAGTTGCGCAGTCCATCATGAAGCCTATTGTTCCTGTTGGCGCGAGCACTGTTACCTGGGAGTTTCTGTAGCCGTGTTTTTCGCCTTGGGCCAGGGCTTCGTCCCAGGCTTGTTTGCTGGCTTCGTAGAGTGGGGTGGGGACGTTGTTTTTATTTATGTTGTTTACCGAGGCGCGGTGCATTCGGATTACGTCGAGGAATGGTTCGCGATTTATGTACCAGCCGGGGCAGGCTCCTCCGGGCATTACGTTCGAGCCGAGGTTGGTTTCGGCCAGGCCTTTCTTTGTGGGTTCAGTTGCCGGGACTAATGCTGGGCATGCTTCTGCGATCCTTGAGGATTGCAGGTAGGCTTGGCCGCACATGATTGCGGTTACGCAGGCGGCGTAGTCGCGTCCGGCGTCGGAGTCGTAGGGGAGGCCGGCGGCCATAAGGAGCGCGCCCAAGTTTGCGTAGCCTAATCCCAGTGGGCGGTAGTCGTGGGAATTCTTGCCGATCATTTCTGTGGGATAGCCGGCGTTGTCTACCAGAATTTCCTGGGCTGTGATTAGGACGTCTACAGCGTGACGATAGGCTTCCACATCGAACGTTCCATTTGGCGCGAACTTCAGCAAATTCAAACTTGCTAGATTGCAAGCCGAGTCGTCCAGGAACATGTACTCGCTGCATGGGTTGCTGGCATTGATTCTTGCTGTGTTCTTCGAGGTGTGCCAGCGGTTAACTGTGGTGTCGAATTGCATGCCGGGGTCGCCGCATCGCCACGTGGCGTCTGAGATTTTGTAGAGCAGGTCTTTGGCTTTGAAGGTTTGCATCGGCCGACCGTCGCGCACGGATTTGGTGCTGAAGTCGGTGTCGCGTAGGACCGCATACATGAAATCATCCGTTACGCGAACGGAGTTGTTGGCGTTCTGGAAGAAGATCGACGAATAGGCGTCGGAGTCGGGTGAAGAGCCATCGTATCCTGACGCGATCAGGGCGTGGGCTTTGGCTTCCTCTTTGGACTTGCACTCGATGAAGTCGATGATGTCGGGATGGTCGATGTTCAGGATGACCATCTTGGCGGCACGGCGCGTCTTGCCGCCGGATTTGATTACTCCGGCGAAGGCGTCGAAGCCTTTCATGAAACTCAGCGGGCCGCTGGCTGTGCCGCCTCCGCTGAGACCTTCGGTTGAAGAACGCAGCGACGAGAGGTTGGTTCCAGTGCCTGATCCCCACTTGAAGAGCATGCCTTCGGTCTTGGCCAGAGTGAGGATGGAGTCTAGCGAGTCCTGCACCGAGTTGATGAAGCAGGCCGAGCACTGTGGAGTGCTGTAGCCCGTGACTCCGAATTCGACGCGGCCGGCTACCGGGTTCCAGTGCCAGTTGCGGGCATCGGAGTCAGGCTCGATGCGATCGCAGCCAACATTGAACCACACCGGCGAATTGAACGCTGCATATTGGCGGATGAGAATGTGGGCTAGTTCATCGTGGAACGTCGCGCCGTCCTCTGGCGTTTTGAAATAGCCTTGCGCCAGGCCCCAGTCGCGGATGGTCTCAGCGACGCGGGTTACCAGGGCGCGGACTCCGGACTCGCGCTCGGGCGTGCCGATGGTGCCGTGGAGATACTTGCTGGCCACGATATTGGTCGCGGTCATGGACCAGTCTTTGGGAACTTCGACATCTTTTTGCTCGAAGATCGTGTTGCCTTGGGCATCGGTAATCTGGGCTGTGCGGTGTTCCCATTCGACTTCGTCGTAGGGTGAGGCGCCGGGCTTGGTGAAAAAGCGGCGGAAGACTAGGCCCGGGGCTTTCTTGGTTGTGGCGTTTGGGACTGTACTGGTAGTAAGGGCTCCTTTAGTAGTGACTTCCGACATTTCTTTTTCTCCTGCGGAGTCTTTGCTCCGCTGTATCTAGGATCATTAACTCAGTGGCTAAAGCCGGTCATTTGTCGGTTGGATCGCAGCGCTGCAAGCGCGGCGCCACCCAAAACCGAAGATCTCAACCGCGCCGTTCTTTCGCCCCGCTGGGGCTTGTCGGTTTCCGGTCTTCTCACCCACGGCTTCCGCCTTGGGCTGCATTCTTTCGCCGCTACGCGGCTGGCGCGGGACGATTGTCCTCCTATTGATCATCTTTTGATCATCTTCTTCATCAAAAACACTTGTACTCTCGTTTTGCATCTCAGGTGCTCAAAAACCTGATGGAATCGACGATGGTGGCCCAATCTGGGCCTGTTTATTTGATGATTCGCGCTCTTCCGAAGCATCTTCTGCCTTGGGAGAGGCAACGGCTGAAGCCGGAGTTGATATTGCTGTGTTGGCGGCACGACTGAAGTCGCGCCCTGATACGAAGCTTGATTTTGGAGCGTCGTTCCTTGAGATGGGTCCAGCATTCCCGAAGTCCGGCCCAGACGTGAAGCTGGCCGAGCGTTGCTCGGCTCCCCGGACGAGGGTGTCCGGGGCTGCGTGATTCTCGTCTGAGATTGGTTGCGCTGCTCCGGTGACGGCTTCGGCTGAGGACGCCATCCACCTCTGTAATGCTGTGAGCGCGGTCCGGCGCTGGACTGGATCCTCAATGACTACGTAACGGGCGAAGCAGCGACCGCTGGCAAAACGGATGCGCGCGGGATTTCCGGATAAAAACAGGCGTCCCAGGGCCATACCCAAATCGTTGGCTTCCGAGATCTGGAAGAGCGCTAACATTCTCTTTCCGTCGCCTACGGGTAGCTCGCCGGGGCCGGCCACCTCTTCGCCGAGGGCAAAAAGCCCCGGCTTGCACGGGGCCAAGACGAGGCTGAAGCTGTCCTCGCAACGGAACCAGTTCGACCACTGCAGGCGACGATGATCGAAGGTGGTCTCAAAGCCGTGGCGAACCAGGGATTCCGCGACCAGATGGGCTAGACCTTCCATGAGTGCTCCCTTTAACTCGGACTCGAGGAAGAGGAATCCGAGTCCTCTCTTCGAGGCGTTATTCACAGCCTGCTTGTCGAACTGTTGTCGATTCCCGGGGGGATGTCCGGAAGACCGGACCGGGAAACGGCCACCGCTGCTCTTTTATTCTTCAGGTTTCAGGCCTCAGGCTTCAGAATCGTGAAGCTTGACGACTGTGTTTCGTTGGCGGGGCGGCGCGGGGTCACCTCGGCCCGGCGTCCGCCCCTGTTTACTCACTACCCTTGCATCGCTCCGCCACCGTTTCCGGAGGCGTTTACTGCCCTATGGGATGGTTACAGTACTCCCGCCCCTTGTGGCTGTCAAGAGGTAACACTATATATTGTATCTCGAAGCAATGACTGTGCAGATGCCATCTGTCGGAGTCGTTTTCCACAGCCCTGTCTCGCTTTAGGTATTTCATTGACTTGTCGACCCTCTACTGGCCCCCGACGAGACGTCCGGGGCTAATGCGAGCTTGGCGCCGCTTCAATTGCGCTCTTAGGCGCTGGCTGCCGGGGCGGGACGACGTTTGGTGGCTGGTAGCGCTATGTCTGGCATTCGGGGCGATGGCCAGCTTTCATCCGCGGGTCCCATGGCTACGTAGACATCTTCGAAAATCAGCCGGGGTGCGATGCGGCGGGCACCATCGGATGATTCGACCAGATAGTCGCCGGGCTGTCCGCGATGTTCACGGCCGAGCGCGTCTACGAACAGGAGTGGTTGGGTAAGTTGGCGCGCCTTGATCAAAAAGCGAGTGCGATAGATCTTCCATGTAGCAGAGTTTTTTTTCACGTTCATTTGCCCTTCGGAGGGAGGAAGAATGAAAAAACGTTCATCGCGTTGCGAGTGCCGATTTTCAATTCGTGCTCTTTCCAATTCGGTCTCTTGGCCGCAGGCGTGAATATTTGTTGGTTGAAGTGTGGTTGAGGACGTGACGACTCTACCCGCGCAATGAGTGGAGGTCAATTACCGAAGTTTGGTGCAGTAGAGGAAAAGTTGGCTGACTTTTTTCTCGTGTGAAACAGCGATCAATAAAATTTAATGGCGACGTTGATTCAGCCCTGTTATGTGCAGTTTTTCTGATAGATCAAATTGGGAAAGGGAATCGGTTGGTTCGATCAGGATAATTTCCACAGAGGATACACAGGAATTGCAGAAAAACGAAGAAGAGCAGCCATCGATCTTCACGGATTTCACTGATCACTATTGTTTGCTTGGTTAGGCCGGGTCGAAGACCCGGCCCCACACAAGTTTGGTTATCGTCCGGCTAATGCTGGTTCGTGATGGCTCTGAAACGTCTTCAAGCGCTGGTTCACTTCATCCCAGTTGACTACGTTCCACCAAGCCGCAAGGTATTCGGGGCGGCGATTGTTGTACTTCAGGTAGTAGGCGTGCTCCCAGACGTCGTTGCCGAAAATGGGGAACAAGCCCTGGGAGATTGGGTTGTCCTGGTTGGGCGTGCTGAGGATCTGTACTTCGCCACTGGGTTTTCCGGCCAGCCAGACCCAGCCGCTGCCAAACTGTTTTGCGCCGGCATCGTTGAACTTGGTTTGGAAATCCTTGAAGTTGCCGAACGTTTTCTTGATGACGTCCGCGATCGCGCCGCCGGGGTCGCCGCCCCCCTTGGGCTTCATGATCTTCCAGTACATCGAGTGATTCACATGTCCGCCGCCATTGTTGCGAACGGTGGCGCGGATGTCCTCGGGGACGGCACTTAAGTCGCGGAGCAAATCCTCGGCACTCTTCGACTGCAGGTTCGGATATTTTTCCAGTGCAGCGTTCAGATTCTTAACATACGCACCATGATGCATGTCGTGGTGCAGTTTCATGGTCTGCGCATCGATCGTCGGTTCGAGAGCTGAATAGTCATAGGGGAGAGCAGGTAACTCATGTGCCATTTTGTTCCTCCTTCGTATGGAAGATGATAACGCAAAGACGGACGATTCATCCGAAAGAGTCATGCCGTACAGGAATTGCTGTAGTCTTGGCGCGAGAACCAGAGTCCTCGGACTTCGTAGTGCCTGAGGTGGTACATCATCGTCGTTCTGTTATTGAGCCGATGGCGCAGTTCGAGCACAATTAGAGATTCTGAATTGGAGGAGATTTGCACTGGCGACGCGTTCTTGCGACAGGACTGGTTGGGTTGGCATGGACTACGCTGGCACAGGCCAAAGACTTAGCCGTGATTTCCAGCAAATCGAACGCGGTGGCCGCGCTCACGTTGCCCGAACTGGTGAAGATTTGCAAGGGCCAGTTGAGCCGCTGGCCGGATGGCAAGGCGGTTAGTTTTGTGACGCGAGATCCAACTGCACCGGAGATGAAGCTGCTGCTGGACAAGGTCTATGCCATGTCGAAGGATGAGGTAAAGACGACGATTGCGGACGCCAACCACGGTAGGACGAACCATCCCGCGATCGTCGTGGTGGATTCCGACGAAGATGTGGTGAAGAACGTGGAGTCGATTCCTGGGGCCGTGGGTTTGGTGGATGTGTATTCCATCAATGGTGGAGTGAAAGTCCTTAAGTTGGGCGGGAAGTTGCCACTCGAGCCCGGATACGCGTTGCACGGGAATTAGGTTGGTTTCACCGTCGTTGTATCCGTTACGAGTTCTGCTCGGATATTGCGCTGTCGTCTCTCGCGAAGTGAGATCCGGGTGTTTGTTTCTCTGGCGGCGGTATCAGTCGCGCGGGCAAGAACCGAGGTCCCTCGCTTCACGAGGGATGGCAAGTTTCATGGGATGGCGAGTCTCATCGGATGACAAGATCGCCTGGTAGAAGCAAGCGGAGGCCTTTATCTCCAATTCGAAGCCCGATAAACCTGTCGCGAGCCGGTTTCCGCGCTATCCCGTGGACATACGCATATCGGTACAGATCTTTCGCTCCGGGGAAACAACCTCTTTGTGGGGACGTTCGAACGAGTTGGGCGAAGATGGCGTTGGGGGAACTTTAACGGGGGAACTGGAAGTTGGCGAAGTGGTTTCGATGGAACTTTCCTTGCCGCTGGCTGCTTATCCCCTGAAGCTTCGCGCGCTGGTCCGTTACCGCATTGGGTTGCGACATGGCTTTGAATTTCTCGCAATCAACGAGCACCAGCGCGATGTGCTTCAGCGAGTGTGTGAAATGCTGGCGACCGGCACGAAATAACGGCATCTGGCATTGAACTGTCTCTTCCTCCTGAAATTACCTCCGTAACTTTCGAGTAACTGGCTGGCAATCTAACATTCGAGTTAGCTCTGGTTTCAACCTAGGGGGATTCGAATGGGTGACCACATCACCCAGCCAGCGACGTCGGCTGAGCTTTCACGCGCGAAGTTTCTGAGAGAGGCACTTCAGCGGCGCACGCAGGCGATGTCCAGCTCTGCCGCGAACGCCACCGCCACGCCCGAAGCGATCATCCCTGGGGTTGTAACCGACGATTCTGAGTTACAAAAAGCATATCTCGAGCAATTGGTCGAGTGCGCGCCGGAAGCGATTACGATTCTGGATTCCGAGTACCGGATTACGCGGGTCAACGGTGAGTTCACTCGCATTTTTGGATTCGGTCCGGAGGAGGCGCTCGGACAACGCGTCGATTCACTGATCGTCCCGCCGGATCGGAGTACGGAGACACAATGGATTGCGGGGTTGCTGGTGAAAGGGCAGAAGGTCGTCCTCGAAACCAAACGCCAGCGTAAGGACGGAAAGCTGTTGGATGTTTTCATCTCCACGGCTCCGATTGTGATCGATGGCAAGCAGGTTGCGATGTGCGTTCTGTATCGCGACAACTCGGAGCAGAAACGGGCAGAAACTCTACATTCGGCGCTGTATCGCATTACCCAGAAAACCAGCACAGCGGAAGACCTGCAGCAGTTCTATGCCTCGGTTCACGGGATTGTGGGCGAGCTTATGTATGCCCGCAATTTTTACATTGCGCTGTACGATCCGCTGACGCAACTACTCAGCTTTCCTTACTTCGAAGACGAACAGGATTCAAGTCCTACGCCGAAGAAGCTGGGTAAAGGTCTGACCGAGTATGTGCTGCGAACCGGCGAGCCGCTGTTATGCAGCCCTGAAGTCTTTGACGAATTAGTGAAGCGCAGAGAGGTGGAGTTGATTGGCGGCTCGTCGCTGGACTGGCTGGGCGTCCCTTTGAAGGCTGGAAATAATACCTTTGGCGTGCTGGTGGTACAGAGCTACTCCGGCAACGTGCGTTTCGGGGAAAAAGAAAAGGAGATTCTGCAGTTTGTGTCGCAGCAGCTGGCCAGCGCGATCGAATACAAGCGGAACGAGGAGGCGCTGAGACGTTCCGAAGCGCGCTACCGCTCCCTGGTGCAGAGCGCGGTTTACGGCATTTATCGGTCTAGCCTCGAAGGTAGGTTCTTCGACGTGAATCCGGCCCTGATAACCATGCTTGGCTATGATTCGGCGGACGAGGTGCTTGCCCTGGATCCAAAGTCGGATGTCTTTGTGGATCCCGCCGAGCAGGAACGCGTGATGGAGGAATTCCAGCGCGGCGCTCGTTTGGACAATGTTGAGGTCCGCTGGAAGCGCAAGGACGGCAACGCGATTACGGTGCGCTTAAGCGGTCGCGTCGTCAACAGCCCGGAGGAAACTGCCGAAGTTGTGGAAGTGATCGCGGAGGATATTACGGAACGAAGGGTGCTGGAGAACCAGTTCCGCCAGGCGCAGAAAATGGAAGCTGTAGGACGCCTTGCAGGAGGCGTCGCCCATGACTTCAACAATTTGCTGATGGTGATCAGTGGTTATACGGAAGTCTTGCTTGAGCACACCCGGAAAAGCAATCCGATGTATCCGAAGATTGAGGCCATTCACCAGGCGACTGATCGCGCTACGACGCTGACTCGCCAACTGCTGGCTTTCAGCCGCAAGCAACTTTTGGAACTGAAGGTCGTCGATCTGAACATCGTTGTGGAGGACATTGAGCGCTTGCTGCGTCCCTTGATCGGAGAAAACATCGAGTTGCAGACCCAACTCGCACCGGATATTGGCCGGACCCGCGCCGATGCGGGCCAGATCGAGCAAGTCATCATGAATCTGGTGGTCAACTCCAAAGACGCCATGCCCGATGGCGGCAAGATCACAATTCAGAGCGCTAATGCGCAACTGAACCATGATGATCTTCGCCGGGAATACAGCTACATTCAGCCCGGTGCTTACGTGGTGCTGTCGGTAAGCGATACCGGGCACGGCATGGATAAAGAAACCCAACAGCGCATCTTCGAACCTTTTTTCACTACCAAGGAAAAAGGGAAAGGCACTGGCCTCGGACTCTCCACAGTGTATGGCATTATCAAGCAAAGTGGCGGCTACGTTCTGGTCGAGAGCGAGCCGCAAAAGGGCACAACTTTCCGTATTTACCTGCCACGCGTTGAAGACGCGTTGGAGCCAGCAGGTGCGGTCGGGGCTTCGTCATCGCAGAGTGGCGGATCAGAAACCGTGCTGCTGGTGGAGGATGAGGAATCGGTCCGTCAGTTGGTCCGCGAAACATTGGAGTCGAAGGGATACAAAGTCCTGGAAGCGGACCAAGGCGACGCGGCGCTGCGGATCGCTTCTCAATATTCGGGTGAGATCGACATACTGATTACTGACGTAGTCATGCCAGGGATGAGCGGTCGCGAGCTATCGGCGCGGCTATGCGCGTCCTGTCCGCGGACCAAAGTGCTTTACCTTTCGGGCTATACCGAAGACGCCATCCCGCACGAGGGCGGGCTCGATTCCGGCACCGCCTTCCTGCAGAAACCTTTTACCCTGCAAATGCTGTCTCGCAAAGTGCGGGAAGTATTGGGCGAGCGCGGCTGACGCGCAGACGCCGCAGCGGTACCCGGCTGTTACAGCTTTTCCGGTGGTCTTAACCTATCCAGACCTGTCTTATTGTTTGCTCTCTCGCCTCCAAAAGCGGTTAATCCCCGTCACAAAATACCATCAACTTGCTAGCCTTAAAATACTTGCAGGAGAGAATCGTGTCACGAATCTGCAAGAGTCATCGCCTTTGTGCGGTCAAAGCCCACGGCCTGCTAATCCCGAAGCTGCTCGGCTTTCTCGTGGTAGTCGCCATCGTGCCCGGTCGGGCACAGGAACCGGCCAGTCCCGCCAACCGCGCTGAGGCGATCGCGATCATCGCGAATGCGCGCAAGATCGTGACGCCCAATGGGGTGGAGCGGTTGGAGAAGGTGCGAATCGGCGGGATCGATCAATGGGTCTCGGTCCGCGGCGCCGACCGCAAGAACCCGGTGTTGCTATATATCCACGGCGGGCCCGGGTACGTCTCCATTCCGATGAGTTGGTGGTTCTCTCGTGGCTTGGAAGAATATTTCACAGTGATCCAGTGGGACCAGCGCGCCACCGGAAAGACCTATCTCCTTACTGATCCTGCCAAGATCGCGCCCACCTTGACCCCCGAGCGGATGATTGCCGACACCGAGGAAATGGCTGCCTGGGCTCGCAAGGAATTCGGCAAGGACAAGATATTCGTCCTCGGCCACAGCTGGGGCAGCTTTCTCGGCCTGCAGCTCGCGGAGCGCCACCCCGAATGGCTGTACGCCTATATCGGCGTTTGCCAGCTGATCGACGGGCCCGAGAGCGAGCGTCGAGGCTGGCGCTTCGCGATGGAGGCCGCGAGCCGCGAGGGCAATGCCGCGGCGGTGCGCGAGCTCGAGGCGATCGCCCCCTACGGCACCGCCGGCCAGACCATCCCCATCAAGGACCTTTTGGTTGAGCGCAAATGGGTGGGTTATTACGGCGGCGTAATGGCCTACAGGCGCGATAACAAGGCTGATTCGGATCTGGCCCAGCTTTCGCCCGACTATGGCGACCAGGAGATCGGCCACATCTGGGATGGCAACAAGTTCGCAACTCCCTATCTGCTCCCGGAAGTGATCGCGCTCGATCTCACTAAGACCAAGAAGATCTCGGTTCCGCTGATCCTCTTCGAGGGCCGCCATGACCGAAACGTGAATTCAGAGGTCGCGGCAGCTTGGTTCGATACGGTGAAGGCGCCGGAGAAACACCTGGTTTGGTTCGAGCATTCGGGGCATATACCCATGACCGAAGAGCGCGGAAAATTCCTCCTCTCCCTGGTGCGATACGCTCGGCCGCTCGCGGAGAAGGCAGGCGATGTAGCTCCGTGAACCCGGATCTTGATTAACATTTGTGGCAGGTGGCCGCGGTTCACCATCGCTCTCGGGCTGCGTGTAACTTTTCCAGCTGCCACGCGTCCTATCCACTGTAGAGCCGAATCCGCCAATCCACCGCGTGGTTCTTCTCGTACACTAAGTAGGAAGGACTTATTAATGCTGATCAAGAAGTCTGTTGACATCCCTTCATCTGATATCACTTCGAAGAATTTGTATTTGAACCGCCGGAAGTTTCTCGCAGGCACTGCTCTGGCTGGCGCTGCGGTCGCGACTGGCTTTGGTTTTCGCGAGTTCGCATCCCCTTCAATGACCGCGCAAGCCAACGCCAAAATTGACGGCACCAAGAAAAGCTCCTTCTCAACCAATGAAACCATTACTCCTTACAAGGACGTCACCAACTACAACAACTATTACGAGTTCTCCACGGACAAATATGAGCCTGCAGGCTTGGCTAAGGACTTCAAGACACGCCCCTGGACGGTCACCATCGACGGAGAAGTGGAGAAGAAACAGGTTCTCGACGTAGACACAATCATCAAAATGGCGACACCCGAGGAGCGAATTTACCGGCATCGCTGCGTGGAGGGCTGGTCGATTGTCGTACCTTGGGTAGGCTTTTCGCTCAGCGAGCTGATCAACAAAGCCAAGCCCACGAGCAAAGCAAAATTTGTGGAGTTCACTACCATCGAAGATCCCAAACAGATGCCGGGGCAGCGGGCCCGCGTCCTCGACTGGCCCTACGTGGAAGGCCTGCGCATGGACGAAGCCATGCACCCTTTGGCGCTGCTCTGCTTTGGGATGTATGGTGAAGCTCTGCCCAACCAGGACGGCGCTCCGCTGCGCGTCGTAGTTCCCTGGAAATACGGATTCAAAAGCGGCAAGGCGATTGTGCGCATTCGCTTCAGCGACCGGCAGCCGCGGACAACGTGGGCCGAAATGGCTCCGAATGAATATGGATTCTACGCGAACGTGAATCCGCATGTGGACCATCCCCGCTGGAGCCAAGCCAAGGAGAGGCGCCTGGGAGAATTTCTAAAGCGGCCGACACTGATGTTCAACGGCTACGATCAGGTGTCCAGTCTCTACAGCGGCATGGATTTGAAAAAGAATTTCTGAGCAGGAACAAAAACGGTTCGTATCAGGATATGGCTTCAGCCATATCGTAGATTGTGATCCAGACGGATCGGCTTCAGCCACAGCGGCTAAAGCCGAAACGGTTCTCGGTGACCGACGGTTTGCCTGAAGGCATACCCTGATACGAATCCTGAAGTTTGCCTGAAGAATTGATCTCTACATGATTCGCCACTTCAAGCCCGTGGTCTTTCTCGCCTGCCTGATCCCGCTAGCGCTTTTGGGGTGGAAAGCCTACAGCGGCGGCCTCGGCGCAAATCCGATCGAAGTCATCACTCACGCGACGGGCGACTGGACGTTGCGCTTCTTACTGATCACGTTGGCTGTCACGCCAGTTCGCAAGCTGACCGGGCAGCTCTGGCTAATCCGCTACCGCCGCATGTTCGGACTGTTCGCCTTCTTCTACGCCACGCTGCATTTTCTGACCTACATCTGGCTGGACAAACTCTTCGACCTGCACGAGATGCTGCACGACGTAGCCAAACGCCGCTTCATCACCGTCGGGTTCACCGGATTCGTCCTGCTAATCCCGCTGGCGCTCACCTCGACCACAGGCTGGATCCGACGTCTCGGGGGGAAACGATGGCAAGCGCTGCATCGCCTGATCTATTTCAGCGCAATTGCCGGCGTGATTCATTACTGGTGGCTGGTGAAGGCCGACATTCGCGCACCACTGAAATATGGGGCTATTCTCGCGGTGTTGCTGGGTTACCGGATCGTGGTGTGGGCAGGCCCGAAGCTGGCCGCACACAAAGCGAAGTCTCTTCGCGAATCCCGGGCGTGAGCCTGGCCGCCAGTCCGGCCTCCACGCAAACGGGCCATTCTCGTTAAATGATCACTCCTTCGCAGTCTGACGTCAGGTTGAGATTCCTGAGTCAAGTTATGCTGGTTTGATTTGCTCTTCTGTAGACCGGCAAATTACGATGGCCCGGCCATGAAAATCTCTAGGATTTGCTGTCTCGTCTTTCTCTGCCTGTGCGGTTTGTTGATCAAAACCGGCGCTCAGGCTGACAAGCCCATCACAACCCATAGCGCCTCGGCTTCGAATGTTTATCCGGTACAGGAGGGCTTCGTCGATGCGAATGGGGTAATGATTTATTACAAGATGCTGGGCCGTGGTGCACCGCTGGTGATCGTGCATGGCGGTCCGGGCGCGTCGCATGATTATTTCCTGCCCTATCTGCTGCCTCTGGCCCGGCATAACAAATTAATTTTCATCGATGAGCGCGGCTCGGGCCGATCACAAAAACTCGACGATCCTTCCGGCTACACCGTCGAGAACATGGTGGAGGATGTCGAGACGGTGCGGCAGGCGCTGGGACTGGGCAAGATCAGTCTGCTTGGCCATTCTTATGGAGGAGCGTTGGCCCAAGCTTACGCTTTGAAATATCAGGCGAATCTCAGTCATCTGATTCTCGGCAGCACCTGGTCGAGTTCGAAAGCGATGAACGAAGTCTTTGTGCGAATGAAGCAAAATATGTCACCAGAACTGCGGGAACGCATCGACAAACTGGAAGCAGAGGAATTGTTTGGGCACGGCAGGGATTACGAGAAGAACCGCTACACCAACGATTATATGATCGCGGCCTGGGGTGAGGGCTATTTCCCCTATGTTTACCAGAACCGTCCCGATCCCAATTACGATCCGATCGACAACGGCAAAATCTCGTGGGATCTGTACCGTGAAATGTGGGGCGAGCATGGAGAGTTCATCATCGATGGCAACTTGAAATCGGTCGAGTACACGGACCGGCTGGCGACCATCAAAGTGCCGACGCTGATTTTGGTGGGGGATCACGACGAGTGCGATCCATCGCTGTCGCAGGCAATGCATGAGAAGATCACGGGATCGAAGATAGTGGTTTTCCCCAAGGCAGGGCATATGACTTTTGTGGATGACACGGGGATGTTTATCAAGACGGTCGATGAGTTCCTGCATGCCTCGAAGTAAAGCGATTTTAGTGCTGCTAATAGGGCTGCTCGCGGCTCCGGCCATATTCTTTGGCCAAGACGGCGCTGCGACCGGAGAACCGCTGGTGGTTCGCACCACCAGCCTGCCCAAGGCATATCTCAGGCAACACTACGAAACTCGTTTGGAAGCGCAGGGCGGAATCACTCCTCTGCGGTGGGAAGTCACGGAGGGGGCTCTGCCCGCGGGCATTGTGCTGGGAGCGGACGGAGTTCTGAGCGGGATTCCGACAGAAACCGGGGAATTCCAGTTTACGGTGACCGTGACCGACAGCGGTAAGCCCGCGGTGCAACGTAATCAAAAACTTGTGCTGACGGTTGTGGCGCCGCTTGTCGCGCAATGGGGCCGCTATCCCGCCGTCACAGGCCAGCGTCTGGAGGGTTCGATGATCGTTTCCAACCAGACCGAGCGGGACTTTGACTTGACTGTGATCGTGATGGCGGTGAATGAGATCGGTCGTGCTACCGCAATCGGCTACCAGCGGCTTACCTTGAAAAAGGATACGACCACCATGGAGATTCCTTTTGGCGAGAACCTGCCCCATGGTTCGTATGAATTGAATGCCGATGCGGTGGCTGAGGTGGCCGCGACTAATTCGATTTATCGGGCACGGCTGGTGCCGAAAGAAAAGTTTCAAATACAGGAGGGGCCGTAAAAACAGTGGACAGTGGATAGCCTCTGCTAATGATTCGCAGGTAATTTGGGGGAGAGCTGCAGCTCACCACTGGCCACTAACTCCCGCGGACAAAAATTAAGAGTCCCGAGGTGGTGTTGGGATCATTCGTCTCGGCCAGTAGCTCGCTTTAGACCCTTGCCGACCTGCCGTAGTTGCGATCCTTGCGAACCGCGACTTGCGATCTATGCTCGGGCTCCGGGCTTACCGCCAACCGGATAAATCAACCCAACGCCTCGGGACTCTATCCTGCCTTCGACAGATCTTCTTGTTCGCCTCGACCAGCACTTTGCTATAGACCCTTGCTAACCCTCCCTCAGTCATTTTGCAATGTAGAGGGTGACTTCGCTTGAGCCCCGGACGCCGCACCAACCGG
>DATMQI010000004.1:0-4840 GCA_035567135.1 Terriglobales bacterium | reverse complement strand
CGTGTCTTCGTTGAGCACTTTGTTTTCTGCCCCGGCGGCAGCCCCGAGGATTGTTCCGCCACCGGCACCCATGCATGCCCCGCCACCTCCGGCAGAAGCACGGCCGGCCGACAACGTCTGGCCGCGGGCGCTGGCCGAAGCGTTCGTGCAGCAAGGCAATGCGGCGGCTGCGCAAACTCCACCGGCGGCTCCGAGCACGGCTCTTCGTGCCGCGGGAACGGCAACCGACATCCAGAAATTGCGCGTAGAGATTTCGCGCCTCGAAATTCTGGTGAAGAAGCTGCAAACCGAGTTGCAGATCGAACGACAGTACAATCAAGCTCTCGAGCTTCACGTGCGTACTCTGACGCAAGTGGATTAGCAGAGCACAATCCCGCGTGAACAATCAACCGCCGACAGCAGGCTGGCCGAGGCTCTGATTGTGGACCGAACCGGTGATGTTGTTCGCGCCCCGAGCTAGAGTTGAAGAACAAGCGAGCAAAACCAGGAGTGAGAACGGCTTCGGCACAGGAAATCCTCTTCCGCCCGGCCGAAGATTTGTCATTCGCTTACCGGCTGGGCCGCCGAAGATGTAGGCTGGCGTAGCGCACGGCCAAACAGGATGCCGGTTTCGACCTCCACAGGCTTTCCGTCGCGAAGAAAAGGTCTGAACCGCCACTGGAACAGGGCATCCGTAATGGCCTTTTCCTGATCAGGAAAAGCGCTGAGAAAATGAATGTGTTTCACCTTGCCCTCTTTATCGATGATGATGCGGACCGGAACGGGATTGAATCTGCGTTCGGCAAAGACTGGATCAACTTTCTCGAGTATGTTTTCGCTGCTCGCGTAGTCCTTGATGCATACCGGGACACCATCCCCACCGCCCCCCAAAATGGGACTAGCCTCGAGCGGCAAGGTCATCTCGTTCATTTCCTGGAGGAGACTCTCCGTGAGCTTGGTGTCGCCGCTGGTGAAGACGAACTGAACCATGTGGCAGCGGATTTGCGTGGTCAGGACGCGCCAATGTAGCTCGGCAACGGGCGAACCGTAGTCAAAACGCAAGAAGGAATGGCCGGCGATGGTAACTGGAGTCGGGGGCTGTTCCACTTTATAGTCTGCGCTCAGATTGTCTTTGGTGTGATCGATCAACTCGAGCGCGTTCCCGGCTTGGGTAAGCGTGAAAAACATATCTTGAGCGGCAATGAGAATGGTCCCTCGGCTTGTCCCTTTGAATCTGTCCGAAGGCCGGATTTGCGCGAGCACGTAGTAGCCACTGTCCGAAGGAGGCGGCCCAGTGTACTTTTCGATCCAGTCCGCGGGCAGAAAGTACGTAAGGCCAAAATATTGGTTGGTATAAACATGGTTGGCCACTCTGCCGCCTTCCGGCACTGGAGAAACGGAATCGCTGGAGCTCGCCCATGCTCCCTTTACCAGGATGACGTCCGGTGGGAGCTTTTTCGGCTCCGGGTTGCTTGAAAAATCGCCCCCGCTCTGAGGGGCACCTCGAACCCCTGCTGCAGCGGCGGCACATAAAAATCGACCTCATCAAATGCATCGGCAAGGAATCGAACAGTTTGGAGAACGTCGACGAGGGAATGATTCATTCTGAGCAGAATGTCTATACCGAATATGCCGATCCCAAGCGGACCGAATGGATTACCAAGATTCAGCCAGCACTGAAGAAACCTAAACTAGAAGTTCTGGTGGAGGCGTGCGGAAAACGGTTGTGTCGTCGGGAAATAATTGAGTTGCGGGCGGGCAGAAAGAAGCCGCATCGCAGGACTCAGCAGCTGCTCGAATCGATTCTCAAGCGACTCGGCTTCCTGTAGAGAGTTGACCAGAGCATAGTTGTTCCGTGGACAATCGGTCCAGTACCCAAGTTACCGGTTACACGACTACACAGGAGCTGGCTCGCCAGGGCGTGAAGGTGTTGTAGGATAAGAAGAAGTTCGACAACCTACAATGGACTACGTAACAGTCTTCGATATTTCGAAACAGCAATTCGAATGGTGGTGGCCTGCTATTGGCCTATTGATTCTTGCCCTCGGCATAGTCTGCATTAAATTTGTTTCGAGATGGCCTAGTCAAAAAAACGCGAAGCTAATTGGCTGGGTCATGGTGGTGTTTGGCCCAATTTTCACAATCGTCGTCTACAACAGTCAAACTTCCATGTGGGCAGACTGGCGAAGTGCATACGACCGAGGAGCATATTCCACTGTCGAAGGTATCGTTCACGACTTCAAGCCGATGCCGTATGAGGGGCATCAGGACGAATGCTTTTGGGTCAAAAATCAAAAGTTTTGCTACTCGGATTACATCGTCCAACCCGGGTTCCGCCAATCCACTTCGCACGGGGGGCCGATTCGCGAAGGGTTACCTGTTCGGATAGCGTATTACGAAGGACAAATTCTTCGCCTAGACGTTAGAGCAGACAGCTTGGCACCGGAGGCTGCGCGGACCGCGAACGCGAAGGCGGAGCAGGCGAAATGGCAAGAAAGGGCTATGAGTGAGCCAAATGTGGACCGCATGCTCTTGGGCTTTTCACTCTTCGCCGTAGTGATTTCCTTCCTTTGGAATCTCGACTGGAGACACTATGTTCGGTATTGGATTAGACGCGACCCTCCGTACTCCGCGCTCTTGGAGCTCGGCTTCCGTGCCTTCTTCCTGCTTTCGTTCGTGGGCGCCGTCGTTCACTTATTCCAGTTAATCAACGAAAGGCGTCGTAGCGTCGGCGATTTCGAGAAAGCTGCCTTGTTCAGTTTAATCTGGATTGGAATCTTTGGCGTTTATGACTTAGTTATGCGTCGGAGGCTACGCGCAAAAAATCGGCCTCCAAGCAGTCGACCGCAGCCAGCCTCCGGTTCGTGAGGTTCAGCGGACGTATAACGCGGAAACCGCCGAAGTTCGTACTGGGAGGAATCTTACCGATTAGACTTATCAGGCACAGAGGACCACGCTTTGATCCTTTTCATTCAACTCGCGCTTGAGGGCACTCTTACTTGGTTTTCGGTGTCCAAATAGGAAGAGAATGTACGGCGGGATGAGATTCTACTGCCCAATTGTTCTCTTGGCTGTGCTCATGGTTGCGCCCGTAAGCGCCCAGAACCCGTCTAAGAGACTTCGCCCAAAACCCATTGAGACCTCTGTATGCGAGATTTTGCGGAATCCATCTGTATTCAACAACAAGCTCGTCAGGATCCGTGGCCAAGTCTCGGTCAGTTTTGAATACTCCCTCCTGGATGACGAAAGATGTTCAGACCACGCTATCTGGTTTGCTCTTGCTGACGGAACAGGTGCGCCAGGGTTGGGTGCGGTGGTGAATGGCAACGGAAAGCCAGGTGGGAAGAACTCAGCGGGGACGCCAGTCCCGCCACTTTTCGTGAAATTAATCCGTGATTCAAATTTCGAGAGGTTTGAGCACTACATGTTGGTGAAGTCAGAAGCAAAACCTTGTTTCAATCCGCCGACACAACCTACTCCAGCGGACTGCGGGGTTGACCGTGTAGCTGCGACTTTCACCGGCCGAATCGATAGCGTCTCCAAGGCAGTGCATGAAGCGCATCTCAAGCGGAAGTTTGGAGAAGGAGCGGATTGGAAAGGATTTGGACACATGGGTATGTTTGACGCCCAATTAGTCGTCGAACAGGTCGAGGATGTGCAAGCTGTGGATTCATTTGAGCGCGACAAGCCTTGAGCACAACTCCAGGTCCTGATTAACGCTGCCCTTACCGTACATGTGGGTACTGGAACCAACATGTCTGGTTTGCCGTGCTTACCAGGAGTTGGCTGACTTTCAGTTCAATTGAAAGGAGACTTGAAAAGATACCCTGACCGCAACAGCATTGCCCCCATCATACGCAGGCTGAAACCGATAAAAAGTCAACGCGTCAAGAGCGAGCTTGTTGAGTTCTGCGCTCAGACCTTTCTCGATTTTGGGGTCGTGGGGTTTGCCGTCTGTGCCAATTACACAACTTACGATCACTTTTCCCTCAGCATGAGCCTTTCGGCTTTCCTCTGTGTAATGAGGGTTAACCATCAGCACAGCCTTCCCGGTTTTCATGCCTGGGCGAAGGGTAACAATTGACGATTCCTTTTCGGTCGAAGGCGAAACGTTCCAAGGCACCCGAGTGCAGCTAAATATGCTTCGGGTGTTTGCAGAACGGAACCAATAATTTTCGCTGCCTGCTCCGGCGGCTGGTCAAAGTCGAAACTGTTTATCGTGAATGAAAAATCATCAAGGTCTGAACACGCGTACGTCTGGCCTCCGGTCGAAGGAGATCCAATGTTTCTCACTCGCAGCCGGAGTGAGGATTTTTCGATTGCAATAGCGATCACCTCTACCGCAAGGTCACATTCTCCTTTTGCGCTGCCGGACGACCCCGTATAGTGTCTGAGAATAAAGTGTTGTCCTTGCAAATGTTGCAGAAATTCTCGCGTGGTCTGTGACGGGCTGAGTGCCATCCCCAAGACTGTGACCAATCCAATTCTTGCCAGAGTTTGCATAGTGGAGTTTTAATGATAGCTGAATTCGACTGACAGCTCCTGATTAACGCGCTGCTATGAACTTAAAGCAGCAGGCCTAGACGTTGACGCAAATGCGGCATTCTAGCTCACCCGCGGCGAATACCATCGCACCAAAATAGTGCAAAGGACCATGGTGAAACAGGGCACTTTTGCTCTAGCCTATCCCCTATCCCAACGGCCAGTTGACGCATTTGGCTGAATTCAGTAGCCTCGGCTGACGTTGGAATTGAGTTGAGTCTGTGCGTTGTTAGGGGAAGGCACGATGAGCGAACCCACTAAGGGCGGAATTTCGAGACGGCAGTTTGCGCGGCGGGCAGCGCTGCTTTCGGCCAGCGCT
>DATMQI010000003.1:0-9880 GCA_035567135.1 Terriglobales bacterium | reverse complement strand
TAAAGGTCTCTCATAGCTGCTCATAACGTTCACCTCATCCATTTCTCGTGATGCAGTTTTGTGAACCGTTCCTCTCTTCATACCCGAACGCTGTCACTTTCAACCAACCCATACGGCAGATGGAAAACGGATCGCAGTTTGTAACGGAAGAGCGTCCCCGAGATGTGCGGGAGTCGCTGTCAGCTCTGTTGGCAAGATCGCTGGGACAAAGACAGTAGACCCTCAAACTAACGCTCCAACTCGATCACGTGTGCTTTATAGTCGATCCGCACGGAGCGGAATTGGTTCAGGATGTCTTGCCCTAGCAAACCGTCAAAGGGGATTTGAAAGCGCTTCGAGAGTTCTTCCAGGTTCATCACGGAAACCGATTGTGAAAACATAAATTGATGCGCGATTTCAACGTGCACTCGCAAGCGCAGGGCATTCCCAATAATGCCTGCTCCCTGATTCACCGGCTGACTCACCGGAAGTTGCACTCTGCCAATTGATCGCGCATTGAGGATCGTCTTGTTCGCTCCCGTATCTACCAGCAGCGTCACGGGCGTGCCGTCGATGCTCGCCTCCAGCAGCATGTAAGAATTCACGGAACGAAATGGCACACTCACAATTTGCCGCTGCGCCGGCAACGGCAGCGGGGCCAAAATAACTAGGAACAACATCAATCGGTATTTGACACTTGAGTTCAAGTCGAACTCTCGCCGCTTCGACCGGGTGTGGCTATCGTGCGCACTTCGAATGAGTTTCTGTTTTGCCGTTTGACGCCCTGGGTCAGCGCGAGGATATGTTCGCAACTGACGACGGCTTTAGCGGAGGGAGATCACCGTTAGCCATATTTCCGAACGTAAACGGAATCCAATTTTTTGATAAACCACTTTTGCGCCATTCTCGGACGTGACGTGAAGAAAAGGAGTCTTTCCCGCCGCCAGAATCTGAGCAGCGAGGAATGTCACGAGGGTCCGCGCATATCCGCGGCCGCGAAATTCGGGAAGAGTGCACACTGCGCTGATTTCGGCAAACGCAGTGGATTGTAATCGCTCGCCGGCCATGGCGACCAACCGCCCATCGCTCGCGCGAATCCCGAAATAGCTTCCCATCTGGATTGTCTGCGGCGAGAAGGGGCCGGGCTCGGTGGTAGCGGTAAGCTCCAGCATTTCGGGAACGTCCGTCGTCCCGAGTGGAAGGGGCGGGACAGGCGGAAGGTCCAGTGAAGCCTCACAAATCATCTGGTCGATCCACCGAGAGCGGTCGACTTGCCAACCGCCCGGCACATCGAGGGGACTGGCGGTAAACAACGCGACGTGCTCGCCGGGACTGACCAGCCGTTGTAAATCGGCGAATGCCTCCTGCGTGGGATGAAGAAAAGCCGCCAGCGGCGAAACATCCGGCGGATATCGTCGCGCAAGGCCGTGCGAGCGGGCAAGGAGCCGGTGTTCCGTTGTAAGCGCGGACCAGATCGGGTTGTCAAGAGAATCTAACATTCCCACACTGAGTCCCTTACGAAACCCGCTGGAATACGGCTTGGACGACACCGCACCGTTCTTCCGCGAGATTTCGCCGAAAATTCCTCACCATCTCCGAAAAGTCCGGCCCCAGCACGAGATGCAGTCCCAGACGCGGCGTCTCTGCGTTCCTGCTGCGAGCTACCATCGCATCAAGAAACCGCAATGCGTCTTCTGTGACGTCATTCCACGCAACGAGGACAAATCCCGCATCCAGGATCGTTTTGCTCATGGCTTCCATCGACTGAAGATGACTGATCTCTTGCGTGCGGGCCCAGGGCACCGGAAATAGAATGGGTCCGGGCGTGCGCTGGACGACATCGTGAAGTGCAAACCGCCCGCCGACCTTGAGAATCCGACGTGTTCCTTCGTACAGCTGCTTTTTCTCGGCAATGTTCATCGATACGTGCTGGGTCCACGCGCCATCGAACGTTTCATCGGGAAAGGGCAACACCCGGGCATCGCCATGACGGTATTCCACTCGATCTTCGAGCCCCATGCGCGCGGCGAGAACCGAAGCGATCCGACAATATTCTTCGGTGATGTCGATTCCGATTACGCGGCAGCCGTAATTGGCCGCCAGATAACGCGAAGGGCCGCCCAAGCCGGAACCAATATCCAGAACGTAAGACCCGGGTGACGGCGAAAACAATCGCGCAAGCGCCTGCGTTGCCTCAAGCCCCCCCACGTGAAACTGGTCCAGAGCCGCTAGGTCGCTCGGCGACAAGTTGTGATCGTCTGCGACACCCGACAAACGCAGCTGCTCGTCGATGCGGCGAGCGCTCTCGCCGTCACCGCCATAGTGCCCTGTGATGTTGTCGCGCGCTGTCATCGAAATTTCCTAACCATCATCAATGCGTCAGTGTGTAGAGGGAGCCGACAAATTCGGCTCCCTTTGTTCACGAATTCAGGACAGAAGCGCGCCTCGGTGCGCCTCAAGGAATTCAGGAAGCCCGATTGGTCGTTGTCCTCCGACCTTCTCAACCAGATCGTTTGTTCCAGCAAACACTCCATTCTGGTGGTCTTTCGCAATCTCCTCGAAGTGCTGCCAGAGTGTATCGGTAACGACTTGTACTCGACCTTCGGAATTTCGACGTGGGCTGTTGCCAGCCAACTTCTTTAGCGTCCAGGCGTCCACTTGCTCATAGCCCAGGGGTTTGCCGATGACCTTACCGATCTCGGCAGCAATTTCCGGGAAGCTGTACTCTTTCTCTCCATAGAGCGGGTACACTTTTCCCTTGTGCTCTTGCGGGGTGAGCAGGATTTTCGTTATCACCCGGGCCTGATCCTCCGCCGCGATCGGCGCATGCTTTCCGGTTCCGAAGGGCAACCGTAAGGTTCCCGTCTTGATTAGATCGGTCCAGTACAGAGCCCACTCCGCGAAGAGGGTTGGACGAAGATGCGTCGTAGGCACGCCGGACCAGTTAAAGACTTGTTCCGAAATCCAGTGATCTTGCGCAGCGTGACTCTTCGCTTCCCGGCGCGCCGAAATCTGGGACATGTTCACAACAATCTCGATGCCAGCCTCCTTCGCCGCCTGAGCGAAGTTGGCCGATGCCTGCAGAATGCCGGGCCTGATGGGGTAAACAAAATACGCGCCCTGAGCTCCTTCGAGTGCGAAACGGACGGCTTCGAAATCCAGCAGATCGCCCCTCACAACGTCGGCACCCTGGGCGGCCAAAGCCGCCGAACGTTCATCCTCGCTGTGAACGAATGCTCGCACGCGGGCTCCTGCATTGAGCAAGAATTTCACGGTTTTGCTTCCCGTCGATCCAGTCGATCCCGTTACTAAAAACATTTTCGACATGGTACTCCTCCTTTTGCGCTTCGATTCGTGACACGCTCCATTTTAGATGTCTGTCATACTCTAATTGTTACAACAAAAAACGAGCCGCCGCTATGGGTCATAGAAGCACCATTTAGAGGGCTGTTATCATCTAAAATGACGGATTGAGAATGTGGGGTGAGGACAAATGCGAAAGTCTAGAGAAGAAACAGCGCGGACGAGGGAGCGCATCATAGACGCCGCCTCCGAAGAAATTCGCGCGAATGGCGTTGCGGGAAGTGGACTGGCCGGGGTGATGAAGGCCGCGGGACTGACACACGGCGGTTTCTACAAGCATTTCGGATCGAAGGATCAACTGGTTACGGAGTCCGTAGCGCGCGCGTTTGAGCAGGTCTTGGGCGAACTTCAATCCAGTATCAAGGGAAAGCGCCCCGATGATGCGTTGGCGACCGTCGTAGGCGAGTATCTTTCCACCCACTTGCGGGACGAGGTTGAGAAATCCTGTCCTCTCTCGGCCATTGGAACAGAACTTCGAAGAACGGACTCAGAAACGGCTGCGATTGTACGAAGTGGTATGGAAAGATTGATCTCGCTGGTAGCGCAGCAAATTACCGGTGTTTCCGGTCGGCAGGCGAAAGCCAGAGCGCACGGAATGGTCGCGGCTATGGTGGGCGGAATCGTTCTCTCGCGATTAGCGCATGATAGACACTTGGCCGACAGCATATTGCGCGACACTCGCAAATTCATTCTTCATTTGAAGCGAGGCCGAAGTTAAAGCGGTTTCGCGACTACATTGCTCGGTTTGCCTGGCGAGCATCTTCCTCCGACTCATTGCTCATTGCATCCAATAGCGACGCAGCGATCGCTCTTTTTTTGGAAACCTTGCCGCAGCCCGTGTATCTTGTAGATGATGGTGATCATCTTAGTGTCAGGCTCAGCTCGGCACTGAGCGGCATTGGCGCCACAGGTCAAGGCCGGGCCGGACTCTCTGGAATGGGTTTCGACGCAAAAACCGAGGGGTGCCGCCCTTTCACAACGGTTCCCTAGACCGTTGCTCCGACAAATCCGCAACCTGTGCAACTCGTGTGCGACCGACTGCATATAAAGGACGGGAACGCACTTGAACGCCAGGTCTGCCTTGTATAGTAGATTCCCATTTCAGCACTCCGAAAAAGATGTGGCAATTTCTTGAGCAGGCTTCGATGCGGATAGTGAGACAACGATCAGCGTCGAGATGACGCTCAGATGTTGGTCTCGCCCATGGCTGACTCTGCAGGCGTACCCAGGAGTCGAGTCATATCACTCCGGCCTATCGCTCGTGAGATTCCGAGCTTCTTCATCTTGGCAACTAGAGTGGTCCGCTTCAGTCCCAGGCGGGCGGCAGCGCCACCAGGTCCTCCGATAACCCAGCCTGCCTCCCGCAATGCCTGTAAGATCAGGGTTCGCGTGGAATCGCCGAACGTGATCTGTGAAGGAGCTACCGCCAGCGGATTTTTATCTGATACAAGACGAGGGTTCGTGGCCGGATTCCTGTCCGATGTCGGAAGCGGGTTCGGAAGTACTCCGTTCTTCGACAAGATGACGGCTCGTTCGATCAGGTTCTGAAGTTCCCGGACGTTGCCCGGCCAAGGATAAGCAGTCAACGCACCCAGCGTTTCATTCGGGATACAGGTGATTCGCTTACCCATCTTACGGCCAAAAACCTCAACAAAATGCGAGACCAACTCTGAAACATCTTGCCGGCGCTCGCGCAGCGGTGGCAGCACGACAGGAAATACGTTTAGGCGATAGTAAAGATCACTTCGGAATTCGTTCCGCCTGACCATCTCCGCTAGGTTTCGATGAGTCGCGGCAACCACACGCACGTTGATGTGATGCGTGCGGCCACTTCCCAGACGTTCGAACTCCTGCTCTTGCAGCACCCGCAACAGTTTAGGCTGCAACGGCAACGGAATATCCCCTATCTCATCGAGGAATAGTGTTCCTTTGTCGGCCATCTCGAAACGCCCAATTTTCTGCGCGAAAGCTCCGGTGAAAGCACCCTTTTCGTACCCAAAGAGTTCGCTTTCCAGTAGATCGAAGGGAATGGCGGCACAGTTCAGCCTTATGAACGGGTGTCCTCTGCGTGGGCTGAGATTGTGAATGGCGTGCGCGATGAGCTCCTTCCCAGTTCCGGTCTCGCCTTCGATGAGAGCAGTGGAATCAGCGGGCGCGACCATCCGCACCAGGTCGAGTACCTCTCGAAGCGCCCCGCTTGTTCCGACGATGCCCTCAAACCCATCGTTCGCGGTTGTACCCTCCATTGCCTGACGGCCTCTAGATGCGAAAGTTGAGAACATTGCCGACAAAGTGGGTTCTGCTGTCCCGCGCGTAGGAATGTCCCCCTCATTTGCCTGCTCGGAGAGACAGGCCTCGACATCATTTTGATTTTCCGAAAGAACTGCATTTCCACAAGCCATGTCTGTTCCTCCGCCACCATTGCCGTTCCGGTATCCAGGCAATTTCATACACGCAAGCGTGAGCTACTTCGGCCGACGCTTTCCGTTCCCAAAGCGAGAAAACCTTGGTTTCGTAACGCACGCTCACGCCGCTCTCGGAACGCTGCGGCGCCGGTATCGAGTGCTCAATCGCCATTCTGGTTTCCGTGCTCATTGTCCTAATCGCTTTCTCCCGTGATCCATTCCCGGATATATGCTGGGCAATTCTTGAGCTGGATGCTGTCTGCTTCGCAGCGCATAAGAAAATTGACAGCGTCTTGATCCACAAGCTTTAGGTCTTTCAAGTCCAAGACGATGCGGCGACCGTCCGCTTCCGCGCTGATCAGCTTTTCCAACTCCCCTAGGTTTTCTGTCCCCATCCGACCGCTCAGCTTAATGACCACTTCACCGTTTGCTGCCCTCGTGATCTTCAGCATCCATCCTCTCCCGAGAATTCTGATCCTGTGACACCCTTCACACACGCCTGTAATGGCAATCACAGTGCCAAGCGTAAACAACTGAAATTACGGCAATTAAAGGAGAGTGAAATTGGCGAAGTCAACCAATTGGCGAGAGCTGTACAAAATCCTGTTATAGAGCTGTAGAAAGTAAGATACGAAACGGGGCTAGCTGTTCTTCGAGGAATCTATAGCTTTGAAGCGACTCTTGCTAATCTTCAGCGACCTGATTTTCGACTCCAGAGTGGATCGCGGGATACCGAGCTTAGAAGCTGCACCGGACGGCCCGTACACCCGTCCTCCGCTTTCGCGCAAGGCAGCCTCAATGATCTCTTTCTCTTTGGCAGCAGGCTTTCGACCTAGCTCCGAGTAGGTTTTCGGCTCGCTCGAAAGAGGCTGCCGCGAAAGCCAACTCTCATCGACCGAGAAATTCTCCGTGTCGCACACGATTACCGATCGCTCGATGACGTTTTGCAATTCGCGAATGTTACCCGGCCAGGGATACGATTGAAGCAATTCCAGGCTCTTTTTGTTTACCCCGCGGATGCTCTTTCCTGCTTTACTCGCATAGCGATCGATGAAGTACTCAACCAGCACGGGAATGTCTTCCTTCCGTTCACGGAGAGAAGGCACCTCAATCGGGAAAACGTTGAGCCGGTAAAAGAGGTCACTCCGGAACGTGCCCGCAGCGATGGCCGCTTCCAAATCGCGGTTAGTAGCGGCAATCACCCGAACATTCGTTCGGATGGATCCAGTTCCCCCGACACGACCGAACTCGTGTTCCTGCAGAACTCGCAAAAGAGCGATCTGGGTCTCGGCGGGAAGCTCTCCGATTTCATCGAGGAAGATGGTGCCTCCTTCGGCCAACTCAAAGCGCCCTAACCGCCGCTGGGTTGCCCCCGTGAAGGCGCCCTTCTCATGGCCGAACAGTTCTGATGCGATCAGGTCGCGGGGAATTGCCGCGCAGTTAACACTGACAAACGCCCGCGAGCAACGCTGTGATCGCTTGTGGACGGCACGCGCGATTAGTTCTTTGCCCGTCCCCGTTTCGCCGGTGATCAGAACGGTGGAATCCGTGGGAGCAACTTTGGATACGCGAGAGAGAACCGCGTGCAGGGCGGGAGAAATCCCCACGATCTCCTCAAACATCGATGCCCTATCGATTTCTTCGCGCAACGCAACGTTCTCGTCGTGAAGTCGCTGCTCAGCCTGCTTGCGATCCTCGATATCGGTCGCTGCAGCATACCAGCGTGTAGGGCGTCCTTGTTCATCCAGCGTCGGATTGTAGCGGATGAGAAACCAGCGATACTGCCCGTCTCTTTTCCTCAGCCGCACTTCAATATCAAGCGAGGACCCGCTCAGGAATTTGCTATAAACTTCTCTCGTTAAGCGGTCCCAATCCTGTGGATGAAACAATCTCTCTGGTTCGGCGATCTGCCACTCCTCAAGAGTAAGACCGTGATAATCGAGCGCGGCTCGGTTGTTATAAAGACGCCTTCCGTCTGGCCCTAGTACGGTGACGTGCTGTGGTGTGAAATCAAGGAGCTGTCGGAGCTCCTTTTCGCTTCGCTGGATCTTTTCTTCCGCGCGCTTGCGTTCGGTCACATCTATTGCCGTGCCGACCACTTTAACAAGCTCTCCATTGAGACTCAAAACTGGATGGGCCAGGCCATGAATGTGTTTAACTGTTCCATCGGGTAGCACGATTCTGTACTCGACGTCAGAATCTAGCTTCTGGAGGAACATCCTGTCACTGGCCTGCCGCTTCACCGTGTCACGATCTTCTGGGTGTATTCGCTGTAGCCATTGGTCCCGCATTGGAAGGCCCTGTCGCGGATCGAAGCCGAAAATTCGGAACATTTCCTCGGACCAGTACAGTGCCGCGCGGGTCGTGCCATCGCTGGCCCAACTGCCTGTGTGGGTCACCCTCTGCGCTTCCGCTAAATAAGCTTCGCTGCGCCGTAACGCCTCCTCGGCCCGCTTGCGCTCGGTGATGTCGCGGATGAAGCCAGTAAACAGCCGGCGACCGTTAATCGCCAGCTCGCCGAAGGAGACCTCGACCGGGAACTCCTCACTGTTCTTGCGAAGGGCGATTAATTCGGTTCCTTGCCAATTGATGTGCCGCTCGGCAGTGTCCATGTAGCGTTTGAACCCGGCTTCGTGCAGTTCCCGCATATAGTCCGGCATCAGCGTGGTCAACGGTTGGCCGATCAGCTCGGATGTGTCGTATCCAAAGATCCTTGATGTCGCAGGATTAACAAACAAAATTGTGCTGCTCTCGTCGATACTAACTACGGCATCGCTCGCCGTTTCAACAACGATTCGATACCTTTCTTCGCTGTACCGGCGTGCAGATTCTTCCTGTTTACGCTGGGTAATATCTTCGACGACTGAAAACAAGAATGGCGCTGCGTCGGCGATGCCTGGAATGAGAGCGACGTTGTTACGCACCCAAAATAGAGTGCCGTCTTTGCGGCGGTAGCGCTTCTCGATTTGGAAGTGTTGCCGCCGGCCTTCCAAGAGTTCTCTGATCAACTCCAGATTCGTCCTACGATCCTCGTCGTAGGTCACGTCCACATTACTAAGCTGAGATAATTCAGACTCTGTATAACCCAACATGTTTTGGAAGACGCTGTTCGACGCAATGAAGCGGTCCGAACAGTCACGCATCGTCATGCCGATTGCTGAATTCTCGAACGCCGTTTGCCATCGTTGTTCGCTGCGCCGTAACGCCTCCTCGGCCCGCTTGCGCTCGCTGACGTCCGTTACGGCACCGACATACTCGAGATTGCCCGAGGACTCCGACGCGCGAGCCAAAACGTGGAGGTACTTGACCGAACCGTCCGGCATCAACAATCGATGCTCGAAATCAAGATTTGCTCTTGCCTCAGACGCGCGGTCGATAGTTTGCTGCACGAGGTCTCTGTCATCGGGATGAATTCGCTGGAATGCCGACTCCAACGTGGGTTTAGCCGCTCGATCATGCTCAAAGACCTTGTAGGTTTCCTCCGACCAGTAGATTTCTCCACTCGAAACGTTCCAGCCGAAACTGCCAGTGCGGCTCAGTCGCTGTGCTTCGGTCAAGTAGGCCTCGCTGCGGCGTAGCCGCTGCTCAGCCTGCTTGCGATCCTCGATATCGGTCGCCGCAGCATACCAGCGTGTAGGACGTCCTTGTTCATCCAGCGTCGGATTGTAGCGGATGAGAAACCAGCGATACTGCCCGTCTCTTCTCCTCAGCCGCACTTCAATATCAAGCGAGGACCCGCTCAGGAATTTGCTATGAACTTCTCTCGTTATGCGCTCCCAATCTTGTGGATGGAACAATCTCTCTGGGTCGGCGGTCTGCCACTCCTCAAGAGTAAGACCGTGATAATCGAGGGCCGCTTGGTTGTTATAAAGACGACTTGTGTCTGGTCCCAGTACGGTGACGTGCTGTGGCGTGAAATCAAGGAGCTGTCGGAGTTCCCGTTCGCTGCGCTCGCGCCTCCTCCGGGCGAGCTGCAGTTTCGCGCCTACCCGGGCGAGTAGTTCTCGGGCGGAAAACGGTTTGATCAGGTAGTCATCCGCGCCTGCCGACAACCCTTCCACCTTGGCCTCTTCGCCAGCCCGTGCCGACAACAGCAGCACAGGCGTATCGCGCAGTTCGGCGTCTTTTCGAAC
>DATMQI010000002.1:0-16397 GCA_035567135.1 Terriglobales bacterium | reverse complement strand
CGAATCTCATGCACAGTGACCGACTTGTCCTTGGAGAAGGACTGGTCGATCCTGCCGATCTGTTTGCCGCCATTGTCGAAGGTTTTCATGGTTTCCTCCTATGTTGAAACAGAACTCCACAGCCGGGTAGCAATTCACCTCGGCGTGCGCAGGAGCAGTGCGTCGGGTGAATAGCTCGCCGCACACCAAACATTCCCGCAAGCCGTGACGGCGGACGAGGAACACCTTGCCGATCTGGTCGGCGCTCCTGCGGTTCGTCATCTTGCCCCTCCGAGGTGACGATTCCATAGATTCCTCACCATCGTGCCCCGGATGAACTCGACTGCGCAACATGAACAGAATCAACGACGCAAGCTGGCGGCGGTACAGAGCCTCTGTCACCAGCCTTTGCCCGGTTAACCAACTTGCAAACTAGACTGCGGGAAACGCCCCACTTCTTGGACACAGCCGTCAGTGTCATTCCGCTGAGTCGGTCGCGGACGATGGCTGCGCGATCCAAGTTCAAAGGAGCGCGTCCGATGCGCACACCGTCCAGCTTCGCCCTCCGCATGCCAGCCAAAACTCGCTCGCGGATCAAGTCTGATTCAAGTTCGGCGATTGAACCAATTAGGGTCAGAAACAGTCGCCCCATAGGCCCGCTGGTATCCACGTTCTCTCGCCGGGAGATGAAAACGATGCCGAGACTGTCGAATTCGTCCATGACTTGGAAGAAGTGCTTGACGCTTCTCGCGACTCGGTCGAACGCAGCAACGAGCACCACAGAGAATTTCTTCTGCCGTGCATCCGCGATTAGGGCGTCCAGTCCCGGACGTCTCGCTCTTTTCCCTGAGACCCCGCTGTCCCGATACTCCTGCATAACATCCAAGCCACGCTGCGCAGCAAGCTCACGCAGATCGTAAAGCTGTGACTCGACGTGTTGGTCGGCGGTGCTGACGCGGACGTAAATGGCTGCTTTTGAGCGACTCGACTGCATTCTGTCCATAGGACATATTATCAAGTGTTTCCACCCAAAATGTCAACTGTATTATGTCCTTTGGGCAGAATACGATATAATGGTGGCATGGCATGGAAGACAGTGCGGGTCGCCGAATGCGACGTTTGCGGACATCGGTGGATACCCGAAACCGGGGAACCGCCAAACTGTCCTAGTAAGAAATGCCGCTCGACGCTGTGGAACAAGGGTGGCGTTGACGGCAGGACACGTGAAGCGCGAATCAAGACAGGGCGTAGTCGCGGGAGGGCGGCAAGGAAAGCACCAGGGTGAGACGATGGTCGTTGGACACTTCGCGGTTGGATTAGGTGGAAAGCCGATTGTGCTAAGAGTCTCGGTCGGCACGCAGTAGTTGCCGATCTTTTGTTCTGGGCTTTTGTGCTGCTGGGAGTCGAGCATGTGCGGGTCAGCACCGAAATCGTGGAAATCGCCGACCCGCTGGGTGACAACCATTCACTTCTGTGGTTGTTCCTGTTCCATCTGCTTCAGTCTTTGCTGCATCATCATCTTCTGCTGTTCCTTGGTTAACTTGGGAAACAGAAACGCAATCTGGAGCCGCATACTCCACGGAGAACCATTCGACGGGTGTGCGGCATTGCCGTAAAACTGTGCAGCGATATTAACCGGTTGGAATCCCAAACGGAGGATACGACCCACGCCTCCGCCTACTGGCACTGTCCACACATTTCCGCTGGAAGCTTGCCAGTTCGCGGTTATGACCGGTGCAAGCGACAGATACCAACCCTTTTTCAGGTTGTAGTTCACGAAGTATTGCAAGGTCATCTGTTTCACATCGCTGCGGTCTGACGGACCAGCTACAGACCAGACGTTATTGACCAGAGCCCCGAGGGTCCACTTTCCGGGCTGGACCAATGCAACAATCGAGGGACCCATACTGACTTTCCCTTGTCCAGTAACTTTACTGGTGGCGGTCGGCAAAACGAATACGGGTCCCGCGCCCCAAATCAGCTTGCCCGGTTTGGCCGGAGAGAAGAAAAAGGAGGGTGTCATGTCTCCAAAGCCAAAGACGCCCGCGCTTTTTTGGACAGCTTGGGCAGCTAAGTATGGTGGTGTGTTTTCTTCAATACCGAATACTTCCAAATTTGCCGTTCCGGGGGCAGGCTGCCAAATGACAGGCACGATCGAGCGAATGATAAGGTTCCAGTTTTCGCTTGCGCGAATCGGAACGACCGGCTGAATATTCAGCACATTCTGCGTGCGGTCATTCGGACCAATACCAAAATTGCTGTTGTTCTGGATTGGGACACTGATCAGGCTGGCGACTGGGTTCTGAGTGGCCTTCTGCAAGTCTGCTGTGCCACCGGAGGGTGTCTGCTGCGTGGCAGCTTGTTGCTGTGGCGTTTCCTCCCTAGCAGCCTGAGTTCCAGTCGGTCCAATGGGCGTATCTTGTGCAACGAGTGCGACGGATAACAGGAGAAAGCCCGAAAGTATCAAAAGAGACGAATTACTTCGCATGCGTGACTCCCCTCCTCAGAGGAGTAGCGGCTCGATGTCTTCCTTCGTCCGCTTCATGAACTCGGCTGCACATCCTGCTGGCTTGGGGAAGTTTATGGAGCATCATGCTGCCCCGACGACTGGCAAAACCACTAGTCCGCACGGAAATCGTCCGAGCTTCGGGGAATTGACCTGAGATGTGGACTGATCGTGCCGCTCCCAGCCCACTACTAGAAGAGCCGATGCTGAATCTCAGCGAGTTCAACGGGTGCGGAACGTTCTTCGTGATTGTGGTCACTACTCACTGCCCCTGCCGCATCCTCGATGTGGTAAACCCGCTAGAAGATGAGCCTCCATGATAGGCTAGTTGGAATCTGGGGGCGGTCATGACTTGTAGATCGTGTGGGTCGGAAAACCAGACACAGTTTGTCTCCGAGATTATGATCCATTTCGCCGGACTAAGAAATCTGGACAAGCCCGGTGCGTTGGTGTTCCCAAAGGTCTTGGTCTGCTTAGATTGCGGCGTCTCGCAGTTTTCCCTCACACAAGGTGAGTTGGGTCTGCTAATGGCAAACATTGCGGCATAGGCTGTGAGGCGAGGCAATTTCCGATGAGTCACCGTTTCAGTAGCAGTTGCAAGGCTTGCCATGCATTGCTTCCAAACCTTCGCGAAGGATAACTGGGACTATAAGCAGAGCCGCAATAGGGTCTGCCCACTTTACGCGCCAGATCGCGTTGGTCGCCAGTCCCGCCAATGCGATCAGCGACAGGTAAGCGCAAAGTGCCGACTGTGCGGCGTCCGCCCTCAACGCAGCACTGCCTGTGGTTCCTGACAACCGCCGTTTCTCTTTCGCAAGCCACGGCATCACGACAGCGGCTGCGCCCAAAATGGCTATCCCTAATGGCGAAGAAGAAAGCTGCTACTCTCGTTCCGAAACTCACCGAGGCTGAACAAGACCTACTTTCGCACATCCAAAACGGATACCAGCTTGAAACTGATTCGCTCGGCGGCAACCCAGTCCTGCGGCGGTCGAAAGATAACGAAGAAATTCGCCCTCTGTCTGCCAATCGCAATACGATCAAGGCGCTGGAACAGCGCGGACTCACCAGGCCCGCCAGAGGTCGCGACCCCCTCACTATCGGGTGGCATCGGAAAAAGAAAATAAACTAGGACCTGTGTTTCGTACTGGGTTCTAGCAAGGTCATCAAGAGTAGAAGTCCCTATCAGGCGAAAAGCCGATTCTGAGTCTCCGCAACCTCCACGGGACGCGAGCACTCCTCGTCATCATTGGCGACGTAGTTGATCCGCGTGCTCACTGCGTAGCTCCGCATCGACTTGGCATCGAACGGCACTAGCAGTTTTGATAACTCGCTTACCTTGTTCATGCCCGGATCGAGCCACAGATCGTAGCTGTCGGGATGAACGATGACTGGCATTCGGTCGTGGACGGTTGCGGTCACGGCATTCGGGGTCGTCGTCAGAATCGAGCAGGACTTAGTCCAATTGCCGCTGGCATCCTTCCAGCCGTCCCACAGTCCTGCGAATGCAAACAGTTCTCCGTTGTTCACCACAAAGCAGTACGGATGCTTCGATGTTCCGTTTCTCTTCCACTCATAAAACGCATCAGCCGGAATCAAGCAACGCCGATACTTCAACGGATCGCGAAACGCGGGCTTCGTGGCGGCTGTTTCTGATTTCGCATTGATCGTGCTCGCGGCAATCGAACCGTCTTTTGCCCAATGCGGAATCAGTCCCCATCTCATCAGCGAAAGCTGCCGGATTGGTTCCTTTGGGTGCTGCCGGATCACCGGGACTGGCTGCGTGGGAGCGATGTTGTAGCGGGGACTCCAATCGTCATCCCAAGGGGCAGTCTCGAAGTATTCCTCGATGATCTGCTTCCGCCGCGACAGTCGGTAACGCCCGCACACCAACGGATTATCTCAGATCGAGAGTGCGAAGAGCGTCAGACTGCCTGCTCGATTCGTTCTGATTTGGTAATGCTGCTCACCCTTCAGCATTCCTCACTTATTCGCTTTGGTATAGTGCTGGCGCTAGACGCTCACCTGCGTAGCATGAGTAACTAGTATTGGCACCACTTGTCTCAATGGAAAAACTTTCTCCACTACGATTTGACGCGTTAGCAGGATACGCCCGCACCCCGTTTACCCTGATAACCGCCGACGAACGGGAGTGGTTTTCGGAGGAACAAGAGAAGGTGCTAGGCGTTATCGTCCAAGACCGCACTGACAAAGATTACGTCTGCGTTGTCATGGGACGTGATCGTGTAGGTCGTTACCGGGCGGTGCATCTATCCGAGTGGTTCTTGCGATTGCGCGATGCCCGCGCAGCGATGCCGCAAATCCTAGCGGATTGGGGCGCAAAAGACCCTGCTGAATTTGAGCAAGGTGATGAACCGCGACAGCCGATGGAATTCTTTCGACCCCGTCATCCGGTGGAGAGGCATCACCCCGGTTTTCGGAAGCTCACGGAAATGGAGGAATATTCGCCAGCGCAGGGGATTATGGAGGCGATGATGTACTCCTTCAAAGACCCGGATGGAAACTTCGTCGAACAATTTCAAATTGACAAAGGTCGATGGAAATCCGCAATCGCGAAAACAATCGGGTTTCCACGGATGTGAGCCTTCTCCCAATATTTCTTTCCTAGCTTCGCAGTGAGCGGGCCGGCAAACTTTACAGGCAAGTAGTTCAGCAGGAACCGATTAAGCTCTTCGTCATTACGGATCGCAGGTTCGACGTTTCTACCGTTCCGCATGGTGGGGTTTGTGGTGACAGCCTCGATGAAGAATTGTCCGAAGAGTCCTGCACAAAGGAAGTCAGGAGCCGGATAGTCTCTGTTGACTGAATGCCGGGATTCAGCAAGCAGCGCGAAGAGGTACAACTCCCAAAAGCGGGCATTGAACCCATCAATCAGTCATGCAATCCCAGACCGCATTGACGACATATCTGTACGGGCGGCGCTTTGATTCTGGGCGCGACTTTCGGGGCAATCTCATTGTGACCTCCGTCCCGGTCACCGAACATGTGTGGGGACAGAAGATCGTGCCATCGGGCTTCTTCAATCTGCCGGGGGCAGAACATGTAAGCGCGGTGATTTCGAGCCGAGAAGCCACCCTTTCTAAGTTCAATAGAATTGGACTGAAAGCTGGCTTTGGCTCACGACGAGTTCGCATGGTTCGAGAGGGCAATCGCTACGTCCCAGATCGAAATCGAAGAGAACCGGAGACTGTAAGAGTGTCAGTGAACGGCAAAAGGTATCGCGAGAAGTGGGCGGATGGTTTGGAGGTCTATCACAATCCCAACGCAAATATTCCTCTCAATCCAGAAATTTTTCCCACCGCGATGCATCAAGTCCTTGAGGGAGACGAGTTGTCGAGTTTTACCGCTCGCCTCACGGGACGTTGGTTTGGAAGCGTGACGCACGTCAGCGTTGCGAGATGACGAATGCGAGCGAACTACGACCGCATCACGACCACGATTGAACGGGAATGGCTGGCGGAGATCATCGCGGGAACGAAAAAGATCGAGTACCGACAGATCAAGCCGTACTGGACGAAACGATTCTCGAAGGTCTCACTCCCGTTCGAACTACGCCTGCTGAACGGGATGAATCCTCCAGTGCCGGAGGTTACGGTTCTGATCCATCGGATCACTAGGGTTGCTGGCGAGTACCGACTCCACATCAAAAAGGTTCTGGGGTTCAAGCACTGGGACAAGCAGCGGCAGAAGCCGAATCGGTGAGTTCCGTGAAGTCGGTCGGGTACCGCTTTAAGTCTCCGCAATGTCCGGGTAAACGTGCTTGAACTCGCGAACCATATCTTTCGCGGCGTCGATTCGAATGTCCGAGTCGGACTCGCCTGTATACAGAATGACGGCGATTGTTTCAGCCATCAACCGCGCTAGGGCAAGCTCCTTGCGTCTCTTCTCCGATAGTTCAGGGCCGTCCATCATGCTAACTGCAAGGTCTATTCCGAACATTCTGTTCTTCCTTTCGAGCCGGGAATTCGCCTGCGCTCCAGCACTGACGGAAAGGGGACGGTGAGCACTTCCGGGTTATCCGGCTTGTTCACGGTGTACCCTCAACGATAGATGTCCGTCTCGCGGAGACCTGCCTTTTCCGCCAGCGCCTTGTGTTTTCTGACCAATGCCAAATAATTCTTCACGCCTTTCGATTTAGAACAATTTCCCAACGGTCCGTACTGTGCGCGGAGCAGCCAAAAATTCATGCGGCGGAGGAGGGCAGCTTCCATTAGGGTAGGTCTCACGTTCATTGGTAAAGTTTCTCTACGATGGGTTGTGCGCCCATGAGCGGAAATCGAGAAACGCTTTGCTGATAACAATGAACTTGCGTCGAGCAGCCCTCAAATTTCCTCCTCATAACATGGAATGCCAAAGTCGTTTAATGTCGATGAAGAGCAATGAACGGCTCGGAAGACGTGACCTGCGATAGATTGGTTACGGGTTACACATGGTTACGCGTAACCGCTGCCATGTTTTTGTGTTCGTCTCTGTGTTTGTCCCTTTGCCTTCGCTACGCAACATGGCGGAAGTTACGCGTAACTTGCCGTAACCGGAACCTTAAATCCCCAATTCTTCCGTGTCTTCCCTCACAGTGGCACCAACTCCCTGCTCCACCGACGTCTTCAAGCGCCAGCCGACCCAAACGCGTTGAGTCTTGCCCTTCTGCTTGACGCTCTCGTCCTTAAACCCTTTGCGCCTGATCGCCTCCATGAAGTTCTTATGGTTCACACTACGTGCTTCCTTGTTAGTGTCAGCCCATCCTGAGAATCGTTCGAACACCTTGCTTCTGATCGCATACTGCTCTGGATCGCTCGTTGCTTCCAAATGCTCGTCAATGAACCGTTGCAACCAGTCGTCGCGGTCACGCCAAGCATCCGCTGCCTGCGCCACGTCCTCTGGATGGTTCAGCCCTTCCCGCCGCCACGCAGCGACACCCGCGAGACACCAGTTGAGAATGCCCGGCCCCTCCTCTTTAAGGAGGATTTCGGCGTAGTTCTTGATCTCGCCCTCGGTGCGCCGGAACTTTACGTTGAATGGGATGGGCTTGGCGCGATCCCACCATGCGTCGTCGTCCGCCCGTGTGGTCGGCGCGTCGTTGGTTGCCAGCCACACCTTCCATGGCGGCACAAATTCATACTGGTGCTGGAATTTGTAGCAGGCGGTGATTGGGTCTTGTCCGGTCATCTTCTTCAGCTTCGCCAGCGCGAGTTTCTTGCCTTGCTCGGTCTCGACCGCCATCAGCAATCTGGTGCCTTCCATTCCCGCCATCTCGAACGGCTGTCCGCTGTCTCCCCTTTTCACCATGAACATTTCCGCGTCCGCCTGCTTGCAGTAGTCGCCCATGACGCCACGCATCACGCTTAGAAAGGTGCTCTTGCCCGTGCCTCCCGGTCCCCATGGAACGAACACACATTGCCCGCTTGTGTCCGCCGTCAGCGTGTATCCTGCGCAGCGGCAGAGGTACTGCTGCATGTGGCGCTTGCCTCCCATGATGTCGAGGACGAACTGCTCCCATTTGGGGCATTTCGCATTGGGATCGAATTCGATGGTGCTTTGCTTTGTGAGCAGGTGCTTGGGGTCATGGTGCATGAACTCCGAAGTGTTCAAGTCGATGGTTCCGTTCTTCACATTGAGCAGATGTGGCTTCCGGTCGAAGTCTCCGTAGTCTTTGGCAAAGGTTCCTAGCGCCGACGCTTGCTCCAATGCCGCTTTGATTTTGGAACTGGATTCGGACCTCTTGGCCCAGCCGATGATGGCGTTACGCATCGCCTTGTCCGTCTCCTCGCTGCCCGTGTTAACCAGTTCTGTCTCCGGTTCGATGAGGCGTACGGTTGTCTGCATGGCGCGAACTACCGTCTTGGTCACATCACGGCTCCAGACGCCGCCGTCATAGACCAGCCAGCCCGTCGCCGCTGTGAAAGCAAACTTGTCGCCGTAGCGCCATTCAAAGCGCTCCGCGTTGCCCATGTCGGTGAGCGCGAAAATTTCCGGCGGCAGGCGTGCGGCTATTTCCTTGGTGGAATCGGCGCTCTCTTCATTTAGGCTTGCCTCCTCTGCCCCAAAGCTGTTGAGCAGGAATTGAGGGTCATCATCTCTGTAGATGAACTCACCCCAAGGCTCGAACCCGTCCGACAATTTCAGCAGTGCCTCTTCCAACTCCTCTTTACTGTTGACGCCGCAGGCATGGCACACAAAGCCGAAGCTGTAGCCGCCGAAGATAAACTTGCTAACTCCGGCTGCGACGGTGCTTTCCCGCGCGTCCTTGCCGCAGAGCGGGCAGCACTCGACCACAACATGCAAAGCGTCGTCTACCATGCCCGACCTGTCCTCTGTGCAATCGTGGCATTCAAGAAATCTTTCCCTTTCGAATTGAGGATGGAAGTCAACGCGGTTCGCGCCGGATTTTTCGTGCGGCTTGTTGACCTCGCCGTGCTCCTCTAGCCATGTCAGCAGTTCGCGGGCGATGCCCCGCCGCATCTTGGCACCACAAGCGCGGGGGCCGTAGATGCCCGCGCACTTCTTTCCGTCCGCAAAACGTTCCGCAGTGGGCGCAGCCACGCTCTGGTTGTGGAGCTTGAGTTCGAGAATCTTGCCGGAGCTTTTGTCGCCCTTGACCCGGTAGACGTTGATCACGTTCCCCAGCGCCTCGGTTGTAGCGTCGTGCAGCCCGTGTGATGCTCGCCCCCCGAGGGCGTGTCCACAGTGTAGTATCCGTCCAGCCACTCGCACTTGAAGCCGAGCCGCTCGCACGAGGCGGGATCGTCCATATCGAGCACGAACGAGTGTCCTCGTTTCGCTACGGTGACTAGGCTGTTCCCGTCCTTGACCCAGTCGAACAGCATGAACTTGTTGTTGGTAGCTCTGTTCTGCCAGTCAAGCCAGCGGGAACTGCTCATCCCCATCTGGCAGCCGACGAAGAGCATGCCTTGGTCAGCCAGTTGGGCGATCTCGTCGAGCAGGCAAGTTGTGGTTGTAGCTGATTGTGTCATATCGCCTCTTTGTGAATCGCCCTGATCGCTTGCTGAAAGCGGCTGGGAACCGTTCCGGGGCAGGCGGGCGATAACGAGCCTGCCCCCGGTCGATCTCTGATCCGCGACCAAAGACCCAGCATAAATAGATACTGAAAGTCAGCCGACTTTCGGCTTATGACTCGGCATCCATCTCTCCCGTCGCGCCCCGCCTTTTCGCCGAGTCAATCCCATCTCCCGTGCCCAGTTGCCCGCCGTGCGCTTGCAGATTCCAAGCTCCCGGCAGATGTCCCTGTACGGAACTCCCGCCGAGTAGCGCTCCCAGAACAACTGCCGTATTACATCTGACTTCATGTCTATGGTTTTGGAATTGGAGAAATCTGCGCTCGTTACTGATCCCAGAATTGCCGCTACGGAGTTCCTTTTTAGGGATGACGGCAGCTTCAAAACCGCCTTCCTTTTAAGGAGATTCTTATGATCGAGAAAAACGAGCCAGAAATGCCGAGGTGCGAGTACAAGGGATGCCTACCCCATCCCGCAGTACCCGCCTATCTCTTGATTTGGAGCCTGCCGAGCGGCCCGGTCGTGAAATGGTCGTGCGCAGATCATCGGTTCAGCTTTGGCGGGAACCGAACGCCCGTGGTGGCTAAGGTGGAATGCTTCGAGGAGGACAAACCTTCCTGCACACATTGCGAATCTGGCGACTGGACGGTGCAGGCGACCTGCGTCGATCCCGAATGTGGCAACCCTGCGCCTTACAAGGGCGCGTGGTGCGACTCGTGCCAGTCGCGCTGGGAGGACGAGCAACGCGCCAAGGCCCTGCGTGCGGGGCGACCCGTCCGTGCGGGCCTCAGAGTGGCGAGCAAGAACCTACTGGGCAGCGATTTGCTACCAAGGGTTTTGCTACCAACCGCTCCGAAGGAGTCTGAGGCAGGCGAGAGTGCTGCTTAAGTCCTGTGCTTGCAGTGAAAGTGGTGAGCGCGGAAGGAATCGAACCTTCAACCTACTGATTAAGAGTCAGTTGCTCTGCCAATTGAGCTACGCGCCCGGGTTGGACGTTAGGGCTTACTCGCGGCGTTCGGTCGGAGCTTGCTTTGCCGGATCTGGCATCCACCGCTTTCCCTCTACCGGGAAAGGTGCATGACGAGCAAGCGTTTATACTAAACCAGCCACGCCGAAACTAGCAACCTGTCCTCTCTCCGCGGCAATACGAAGAATTGAAGGTCTGCAACGAAATCGCGACCAGGTTTCGGCACGCCGCGCTTCCCCAAGTTTGTTGTGAGACATCCTCGGTTGCCCGCATGGGCAGCGCTACTGAAACCCGCTCCACTTATAAATCCCGACTCGAAGCAGAACTGATGGCCCCTTTGCGTTTGGCAAGAACACGTTCCATCTCAGATGCATAGCCGGGCGATGAAATGGCGGCAGAGAGACTACGGGCCTTCGGGCAGATCCGCCACCAGCGGGGTTCTGCGCGCATCCGAGGCGCTGGCGGCCGGGCGTTCTTCCCGCACTTCTTCAACCTGCATCACCGGAATGCGTTCCAAGGTTCCGATGATCGGGGCCTCATCCATCGAGGATGGCAACGAGATGAATCGGTGCTCCACGCATAGCTGATCGATGAAGCGTTGCTGGCGTTCGCTGAGCACTTGCTGCGGAAGCTTATCGAAATGGCGGAAGATCCACAGAAAGTAGACACGCTGGGAGAAGGTGAGTCTAACGTAGCGCGGGCCGACCGGCGTCAGAATGCGTATGACGCCTTCGGCAAGTTTGTCGATCCACATACCGGGCCTGCCTGGGATTAAGTTTCTGCTTACGGCCAGAGTACTGTAAGGGGCGCCATTATTGCACTTCGCGCGTGGCATTGAAAACGAAAAATCATTTGAGCCCCTGGCGATTCAGAACGTCCAACTGACGCCGACAACTGGCTCCTGAGATGTTCTCTTAAAAAACGCCACGGGTGCACTGAAAAAGGTGCAACAAGCTTTGCGCCCCCAATCACAAGCCGCGAATACCGCTCCTCAGGTAGGAATCTCGGGCAGCATATCCAATCGGTCGATGGTCGCGGCAACCCCGAAGCGGGTCCCTTTTCCATCCTCGACTCGCACCACTGACGCCTGACAGCACGCCCACTGCTTTTCACCCAGTCCCAATTCCGCCGGCAGGATCAGCACAATCTCCAGCTTGCTTCCCTCGGTAATTCGGCCATCGGTGTATAGAAACACCCCGCCCGTGCTGAGATCACGGGTGACTGCCGACACCTCGGCCGCGCTCTCTTTGCTTCTGACTTTCGCGGGAATGCTTACGGGAATGCGCGAGCGCGCACGCTTGTCTGTCTTCGCGTCCGACATGGGAAAGTGAGCCTATCACGATCAACGCCTTCCTGGTCGATGAGTTTTTCGCAAGGCGCAGACATGAAAAAGGGTACCCATAGGGTACCCAGGAGCCCATTCGGAATCGAACAGCTGTGAGCGCTAAAACGCGGTTACGTGGTCGAAGGCTTCTGCGAGCGAGCGGCCGGCACGACGACAGCCTGCTCAATCGTTGGCACATTCGTTCCGCGGAGCCGCTCTTCGACCTGGTGCATTTTCTCGTTCGATCCTGCCTCAAAGTATGCGCGGGACAGCAGTTGCATCGAGAACGGATCATCCGCATCTTCTTCGAGGTGCGCGACCGCGTCTTGCCACTTGCCCTGTGCCGCCAGCAAGGCGCCCGCTGCACCGTGATACGAACTCTGAATGACCAGGTTGCGGCTGCTGGACGCCATGGCCTCAAGCGTGTGGAGCGATTTCTGCGCTAATTCCTGATTGCCGGCATGCGCGGCTCGAACCGTGCGATATCTCAGAATGCGGGAAAGTTCTTCATCGCGGTCCAGAGGAGAAATGTCCTGCCGATGCGCCAGCGCTGCCTCGGCTGCATCCAGGTGCTGCAGGGCAACTTCGTCGTCACTCTGGTAAGCCGCCATGCGCTGGTGAGCTTGCGCTTCCTGCAGGTCCAGTCCCAGTTGGTGGGCTTTCTGCGCGGTTTCGGTGAATGCGTCGTCGGCTTCCGCCGGCTTGGCATCGCGGACCCAGGTGGTCGCCTTCTGCATCATGTAGTCGATGCGGTCGGCATCGTTATGGGCCTGGGCGATGGCCTTGTCGTACTCAATCCGCGCCTGGCCCTGATTTCCCATCAGCGCATACGTATCCGCAATCCCGACCTGCGAAGAAGTGAAATCCGGATCCACCTTCAAAGCCATGCGATAGTGTGCGAGCGAGTCATCGAAGTGCCCCGCCATGCGTAACAGTTCACCGTAAGAATCGTGCGGATTGGGCTCCTTGGGAAGTACCACGACATAGCGGTCCATGGTCGCGAAGGCTTTCGAAAATTGGCGGGTGCGCGCGTACACGTAGGCCGCATCGTTGAGCGCGGCTGGATAATTCTTGTCGAGAGCAAGCGCGCGCTCGAGGAGCTTGAGCGCCTGCTCATCACCGTTCTCTCCCATCAACCAATTGCCCGCGAGATAAATCAGATGCTTATCCTTCGGGAACATGGCCAGCATGTCATTCATGGCCGAGATGCCGGCGATGTAGTTGCCTTCCTGCACGTTCGAGATCCACTGGATCATCAGCTTTTCGCCGGGCGTGACTTGCGGGAGGAGCGCTTTGGCATTCGCGCGTGCAGCACTGACTTCAGCAGGATTCCGGCTGTTGAAGGCGATCCATGCCCAGGCGACAGCGATACTGGGATCTTCCTTCACGGCCGCGCGCCAGTCCTCGTTGCAGCGCTCGAGGTACAAGTTCTCGTAGTCTTCCATGCCCTTCTGGTAAAGCTCGCGACCCTTTGCGGAGGCAGCGGTGACGGGCATCAGGCCGATGATTGGCTTGGTCTTGGACGACTTGGTCTTCGAGGTCTTGTCGCTGGCGGCAGCGAGTGAGGCGAGGGTCAGGCAAACTGCCAACCCAGCGAGAACACGGCGGTGAAGCATGGTTTCTCTCAGAAAACAAAGATTCTGCGGACGGCTACGGGGCCAAGCGTAGCATCGCCGCTAGAGGGTACCAAGGTGACGGAAGGGTTACGACGGGTGGGGCGAAGAACTCAGCGTGCACTACAAAGGGCCAGATCTCCAATCGCAAGAAAAACCCCTGCCGGTTCCGGCAGGGGCTCGAAAAAGTTCCCACTATGTTTCAAAACGTTATCTTCAACGAAAGAACCGTGCTGAAGGCTTCGCCAGGCCCGATGCCAGGCGCTCCGTTGAAGTCGCCAATCGTGTCGGTAACCTGGCCTGAGCCATAACCAAAGGCGCCCGGCCCAGAGGACAAGTTGATATTGTTGAAGAGGTTAAACAACTCCGCCTTGAACTGCGCTTTGAAGCGCTCTGTGATGAAGAAGCTCTTGCTGATTCCCAAGTCTACGTCTTTGAATCCGGGGCCGTGGATTTGGTTGCGACGAAGTGTGCCGTAGCACCTTCCGTCGGAAGTGATCGGGGCACACGTGGCGGGGTCTGGCGTCGCGAAGGCGTTCGGGTTCACCCATTGCACACCAGTAAACGATGCGCTCTTGACAAAGCTGTGTGAGACGCCACTAAACGGATCGGCAATAAGGTCCAGACTTTGACGCACCTGGTCGTTGGGTTGACCTCCATGGAAGGCCAAAGCCGTACTAACGTTCCATCCATGTGTTAGTGCCTTTGGTCCACGGGTAGAACCGGGTATATCCCAGCTTAGCGTGCCGGTGAAGGTATGGCGCTGGTCGAAGTCGCTGTTCCCGTAGTCCGCCTTAAGGTTATAGCTGTCGAACGGAATGACCCCGCGGTATGCCGTAATCTCGTCGAGATTATGTGCCCAGGTATATCCAAATTGCGAACTCAGTCCGTGCCAGGCGCGCGTGCGCAGCGTGGTCTGTAGAGCGTTGTAGTTGGACGTGCCAATGCTGTTGAGCTGGTTGATGGCACCGAAGTTCGGGTATTGCCCCGAGAAAGGATACATGAAGGTGCCGGGCACAGCAGGATTTGGAATTTTCTGATTGATGTCCCGCAAGACGGTTAGCCTGCGTCCCTCGCTGCCCACATAGCCAACCTGCCAGACCGCGATGCCGTTGGCAAAACTCTTCTCGACGTTCAGATTGTAGTTATAGAAATATGCTGTGTGGAAATTCTGGTTGACAGAGTAGGCGTCAAAAACCGAGGTCCCACAAGTCGGATCGATCGCAACGTTTCCGCTCGGACATAGCTGGACAGGGGCAAAAATGTACTGGCTGGGCTGCCAAGTATACGAGGTCTGCCCTAGCGTGTTTTGCGTGTAAATAGATACGGGGTGTGGCCCAGCCGGGTTGTCCTGCACACCGTCGGCGTTATTCGGGGGGCGAACGTCCATAAAGGGATTCACATTGACTTGGTCAAAGTAGATCCCAAATCCTCCGCGCACGACCAAATCTCCGCTGCTGGTGGGCTGGTAGGCAAACCCAAGACGTGGGGAAAAATCGTTGAGGTTCTTGTGGAAGATGCCGTCTATACCGGCGCCTTGAATTTGAATTCCGCGGCCAGGAACAAAAACCGCAATATCCTTGCTGCCGTTGTGCAAGGGGCCAAAGTAGTCCCAACGCAGGCCAAGATTCAGGTTCAGCCTCCGGGTTACCTGCCACGAATCGGAACCAAAGAAATCCAAAGCGTTGACCACGATCTTGCGTTCCGCGTTGCCCACGTTAATTGCCGAGTGCGCGACATCTCCGGCCAGAAAGTCGGCGAGGGCGAAAACCTTGCCGTCCGGCTGGCCTAAGGCATTGGTGCAACCAGCAGCGGCCGGGTTAGTTCCGCAGTAGGTCGCCCAAGGTCCCTGTGTTCCGTCAAAAAAGAACTTACCCAGGGATTGAAAGAAATAAAACTCATTGAGGTGCGCCTGGCGATATTCGCCGCCAAAGCGCAATTGGTGTTTGCCTGTATTGTAAGAAACCACGTCCGCGATCATCCCGGTAATGTCATTGCGACCCTCGGGAGGCGTAATCCCAACCTGCTCAAAGCCAGTGACCCTTAGATTCGGAGACCCAAAGAATTTGGGCGTGACCGGCGTGTCCGGGCTCAAGAACAATTGCGCCTTGGTGTGTGTGTCATAGCTCGCAACCGCGTCACGAAAAACCTGATTGAAGTAATTGACACCGACCAGCACCTGATTTGTCATTCGATTACTAAGCACAGAGTTCAGCGTAACCGCGTAATTAAACACGTGAATCGGCGCCTTCTCGAAGTAGAACGGAAGGTTGGAACTGGCCGTCGCCAACGCTGCGCTGGCGCCTGTGGGAGCGGTCTGGCTTCCTTGTCCACCAAACCAGCGTGCCGAGAGATGGTGTTTGTCATTGAAGTTGTGATCGAGTTTGATCACACCGTTGTAGCTATATCCAGTCGAAGGGCTAGTCGCAAAATAGTTATTCGGCTGCGCCGGCAATTGGTTAATCAAGCTGGGCCAGAGATTCGCCATCAGAGCCTGCGAGATCGGACTCTCGGGAATGTTGTTTGCTTGCAGCAGCGACAAGGCAAGTTTCTGATAGGCAGTGGAAGGTTCGGTATTCAGACCTGATAGCGCAATCGTATATTTTTGCTTCTCGAAGGACAGAAACCAGAAAGTCTTGTCCTTAATAATCGGCCCGCCAAGAGAGAAGCCGTAGTTTTCATTGCGCAGCGGGGGCTTGTTGGTCGACGCACCCGGTGGAAGGGTAGCGGGATTGAAAAAGGCGGTGGGTTTTCCAAGTGCGGTGTTGCGGTTGAAGTAGTACACAGAACCGTGAATCTGGTTGGTTCCCGATTTAAGAACAACATTAATAATGCCGCCTGCATTACGTCCGGCCTCGGCATTGGATTGCGTCTGCGCGCCGAATTCGTCGATGGCATCCAGCGGCATCAGGGTGCCTGCAATACCTGATACGCCACCCTGGTTCACCGCCGCAAGGTTGTGCCAGAAATCGTT
>DATMQI010000001.1:0-2165 GCA_035567135.1 Terriglobales bacterium | reverse complement strand
CGCAGTTACACTGACCAGCTGCGATATCACCGATGAGCCAGCTGTCAAGCGCTGGGCTCGTGCCGTGAGCGGGCAGACAGATGGCGGCCTCAATCTTCTCATCAGTAACGCCGGAATCTTGACTCCCGGACCTATCGAGACACTCCCACTCGACTCCATCAGACGCGAATTCGAAGTGAACGTTTTCGGCGCGCTGTCCGTGGTGAACGCATTCCTTCCGGCCTTGAGGAAGGCTCGCGGTCGTATTGTGCAGGTCAGCACCTGGACGGCACACCTGCCACTTCCGTTCAACGGTCCATCGGGCGCTTCAAAGGCGGCCATCGAGGTATTCGCAACCGTCTATCGAGAGGAACTGAAGCGCTTCGGTATCGATGTCGTGGTCGCCGTCGCCGGAAATATGAAAACCGGGGGGCCGGCCAAGACAGCCGCCGGGCTCGCGCGCACCGTGGAGCGGATGACGCTGGAAGAGCGCGATCTTTACGGAAAAGCGTTCGGCACCTTTGCAGCCAAGCTCAACAGCATGCAAGACAACGGGCTTGCCTCGGTCGATGCCGCCAAGCGCGTGATCGAGATCGCCGAGCAGAATCCTGCACCGCGCATAGCGACGGTTGGCCAGGATGCGGAAGAGATTCTTCGCGTTGTGCGCGAGAAATCCGACGATGAGCAGGACGCTTTTCGTCTCCAAATCGTAGGGCTGAGATAAGAAATCCAAGACAAGGAGAAATCCATGATTGAACTCATTGAAGCCACCGACAGCCGTGCTGTCCGCAACAAGAACAACGTCCTCGCGCTGTACGATCTGATGATCAATCAAAAGCGGTCCGAAGAGGCTACCGCGAAGTTCGTCAGCCCATCCTACATCCAGCACAACCCTCTGATTCCGGACGGCTCTGTCGCGCTGGGCCGATTCTTCGGCAAAATCACCAGTGAGCGGCCTCGGGCACGCGTCGTGGTTCACCAGATCATTGCAGTCGGCGACTACGTGTGGGCACATTTGAACTTCCTCAACCTGTTCAACGACGATCCCGACGACACCGGCATTGCTGGCGTCGATATCTATCGCATGGATGCTGAGGGGAAAGCCATCGAGCACTGGGATACGTTGCAACTCGTGGGCACGCCGCAAGACTCCGCTCCGATCATTGCGCCGAACATTCCGCGTGCGAATGCCAACGGCATGTTCTGACCGCAAGGCGGGCAAGGCCAAGTAACTTCGTTCGCCACGAACTAACAAACGACCAAGGAGGAACTATCTAATGTCGACCAACTTGACCGCTGTGCTTCAACAGCTTCTGCAGAACACGTCGAATCTCAAGATGCTCCAGCAACTCATGACACCGGACGCTACCTACGTTTCGTTGAATTTCGACAACCCCGAACTCAAGACAATTGAGCCCTGGGCCGGCACTCACAGAGGGCCACAGGCTCTGTCTGATATCTTTGCGGCAATCCAACGCTTCTGGAAAACACTCGACTTCAAGGTCACCGACACCATCGAGCAGGGAAGCCGCGTCGCCCTCTTCGGTTCTTTTACCTACAAATCGAACGTCACCGGGAAGGAAATCACTTCTCCGTTTGGCCTGCTGGCGCGCTTTGAGGGGGAAAAGGTGGCCTACGTCCAGTTTCTCGAGGACAGCTATGGCACTGCGGGCTCGTTCAAAACCGGGGGCAAGACACGATTCCACAGCGATCCGTCGGGAAAAGAGGTGGAGGTTTAACGCTGAATAGATCGTCACTGGTGAATTCATCCCTGTCACGGACTTGTCCGCACCGATTTTGCACGTACCCACTGTAGCTCGCATCCGGTAGTTGTGGGAGAATCAACGTCGGGCGGCAACTAGATTGGAGGATAGACTATGAAAGCTGCAGTGATCCACGCGTATGGTTCGCCGGATGAACTTAAATTCGAGGACATGCCCGATCCGTCTCCTGGGCCGGACGAGGTGCTCATAAGGACTGCCGCCACGAGTATCAATCCGCTTGACGTGAAGATGAGATCAGGGGCCGTCAAGGAATATTTTCCAGTGTCTTTTCCCGCAATCCTGGGCTGGGATGTTTCTGGAACCGTGGAGAAGGTTGGCCCCGGTGTGAAAACTTTCACTAAAGGTGACAAAGTCTTCGCACAGACGGCGCAAGCAGACGCCACGATGTGCGTGGTTAAGGTG